>CAVSIM010000018.1:0-211373 GCA_963728055.1 uncultured delta proteobacterium
CGATTCATGGGCAAATTATTCGGTACCGACGGCATCCGCGGCGTGGCCAACCAATATCCAATGACGGCCGAGATGGCGCTTAAGGTCGGCCGGGCGCTCGGCCATCATTTTGGCAAGTCCGGGCGCTCGGCCATTCTGATCGGCAGGGACACGCGCATTTCGGGCCAAATGATCGAATCGGGCATAGCGGCGGGCTGTTGCTCCATGGGTATCGATGTCACCCTGGCCGGGGTTATTCCAACCCCGGGGGTGGCCTACCTGGCCAAGGTGCTGGAGGCGGCGGCCGGTGTCGTGGTGTCCGCTTCCCACAACCCTTATTTTGACAACGGCATCAAGGTTTTCGACGGCCAGGGCTTCAAACTGTCGGACGGGATGGAAAATGCACTCGAAGCGACCTTGCTCGATGATGATCTTGCCGCCGCTGCCGGAGCGATTCGGAATACCGGCCGAATAAGCGGGCTCGAGGCGGGCGGCCATCAATACCAGCAGTTTTTGGCGCGTTGCTTTCCAACCGATTGCCGCCTCGATAACTTAAAAATCGTGCTGGATTGTGCCAACGGCGCCACCTCCTACCTGGCGCCGAGCCTTTTTTCAGAATTGGGCGCGGATGTTTGCGCGTTGTATGTGGAACCGGATGGTAAAAACATCAACGCTGGATGCGGCTCCCAGCACCCGCAGGGCCTGGCCGAAAAGGTGACGGCCACCGGTGCAAATATCGGGTTGGCGTTCGATGGCGACGGCGACCGGTTGATTGCCGTCGATGAAACCGGTGCCGTTCTCACCGGCGACCAGGTTCTGGCCATATGTGCCCGGTATCTGAAGCGCCAGGGCCGCCTCAATAACAATGTGGTCGTGAGCACGGTCATGAGCAACATGGGCCTCGGGGAGTCCTTGCAAAAAGAAGGCATCAAAAACGTCGTCACCGGCGTCGGCGATCGTTATGTGATGGAAGAAATGCACAACCAGGGGGCCGTGCTCGGCGGCGAAGATTCCGGCCACACCGTTTTTCTGGACCATCAGACAACCGGCGACGGCATGCTGACGGCTCTGAAGCTTCTCGAAATCATGCAAACCGACAACACGCCACTATCAAAACTGAGAACGATCATGACGGTTTTTCCACAGGTGCTGGTCAATGTGAATGTGACCAGCAAACCGCCTCTGGAATCGCTGCCAGATGTTGTAGCGGCTATCAGGGGAGTGGAACAAAAACTTGATGGCAAGGGCAGGGTACTAGTGCGCTACTCAGGCACCCAGCCGCAGTGTCGCGTGATGGTCGAAGGCACTAATACAAAGGATACAAATCTTTTTTGCAATAAAATCGCCATGGTGATTAAGGAGATCATAGGCAGCTGATTGGCTGCTGAAGATACTTTACAGCAGTTTTGACAAGACCTTGTGAAACAAAAAGTCCTGCTTAAAGAACGACTCCGTCACGTTTTCATAAATTTTTCCCCAGAAAAATTTATTTAATGTTCAAATTCAATCGATTACCGGATAACATTCTGTCCCTCATGCCTGCCGCCGCCAGGTGTTTGGATTCTCATCCAAGAGTTCTTTTTGCCTATCTTTTCGGCAGCCTCGCCACCGGTGTCAGAAAACCGTCAAGTGATGTGGATATTGCAGTCTATCTCGAAGGCCACAAGAGTTTCAGTGAAACAAAACTGGAAATATTCGAATCCTTGACTGCTGCTCTTCAAACGGATGAAATTGACCTGGTCATTTTTAACACGGCCAGTTTGCCGCTGGCCATGAATATTTTAAGGAAAAAAAAGATTCTCGTTGATAAACAGCCTTTTACACGCCATGCAGTTGAGTCTTTGACGATGAGAAAATATTTTGATTTTTCGATCAAAGAATCGGCTATACTTCGCAGGAGATACCTCAATGGTCGATGAGGTGATGATACTCCGGAAACTGTCGGAACTGGACGGTTATCATCAGCAGATCAAGGAGTTAAAGTCCACAACGGTTACTGAGTATTCGAATAACTGGAAGGTGCAGCGCATCGTCGAAAGAACCTTGCAGATGATGATAGAAACCTGCATCGATGTTGCCGGTCACATTATCGCGGATCAAGGGTTTCGCGTTCCCAAAAGCTATTCAGATACATTTTCAGTATTGCATGAAAACAGCATTTTGGATGATAGGCTTCATTCATCACTCAAAAAAATGGCACAATTCAGAAATATCGTCGTTCATCATTATGATAAAATCGATGCTGAGATAGTGGTAGGAATACTGCAAAGAGACATAAATGATTTCATCGCTTACAAGAAATCAATAGTAGGGTATCTGAAAAAACAATAATTTACATAACGTGGTAATTTGACGAGGCGTTTATTGGAAGAATGAAATTGAAAACCTTGGTGAAAGCAAGAGGAGCCTTATAAAAGTGGCGGCCGGATTCCAAGAAGGCCCAAAGACGGAAAGCTTTCCATCTTCAGGCCTTCTCATAAAATTCATAAATCTTAAATTATGAGCTGGAAATTTCCCCATTCCCGGCTCATAATTTATCTGCGGTCGCCCATAATCCGCAGCAGCATCAGGAACAGGTTGATGAAATCGAGGTAGAGAGAGAGGGCGCCCAGAATGGCGCCTTTGCGAACCACGCCGGCTTCGAGGTCGGCCGGCTGGGCCAGGGCCATGTTTTTCAGGCGCTGGGTGTCATAGACCGTCAAACCGGTAAACAGCAGCACCCCGATGTAGCTGATGACCATGGTCATGCCGGAACTCCTGAGAAACATATTGACCACCGAGGCGATGATGATGCCGATCAGGCCCATGAAAAGGAAGCTGCCGAACGAGGTCAGGTCTTTTTTGGTGGTGTAACCGTAAACGCTGGCGGCCACGAAGGTTCCGGCGCAAACGAAGAAGGTCGATGCGATCGAAGAACTGGTGTAGGCCAGAAAAATCGCCGACAAGGTGAGGCCGTTTAAGGCTGCATACGCCACAAAAAGTGAGGTCGCAGTCGAGGCCTGCATCTTTTGGACTCGTGCGCTAAGGTAAAAAACCATCACCAATTGACCGATGATCAGTCCATAAAACACGATCGGGTTGCCAAAGATGATTCTCTGCATCGTCTGGCTGCTGGCGACATAAAAAGCCACAAAACCGGTCAATGCCAGACCGATTGCCATCCAGTTGTAAACACTGCGCAAAAACGAATTGACAATGACCTGGGTCTGAGTTTGGGTTTGTCGAACCGGGACTGAATCCATTTAAGCCTCCTCCAAGTATAAACTTTGTTCCAAATTTATGAAACGCGGCTGACGCCGCTATTAACAATGGTGAAATCCATTTATTTTAGGGCTAATATAACATCGTTCCGGTAAATTTCAACAGGATTCGGTTTAAGTAACCTTTTAAACTTCATAAAGTTTTCGCAGAAAAATTTATTTATGGGACCCGAAGCGCTTTATTCCGAACTTAAACAGTTGGCCGAGAAACTTCAGGTGACCGTGTCGGAACAGAACCTGAGAAATACCGGCATCAAGGTCAAAAGCGGTTTCTGCGTCGTCAAGGGTCAGAAACAGTTTATACTGGACAAGCACAAGCCGCTTCACAAAAGAACCAAACTCCTGGCGCAGTGCCTGAGCCGGATGGCCCACGAGGATATTTACGTAATGCCGGCGGTGAGGGACGTGCTGAACAAATATGCCGACAAATGACATGGCGGCCTGCACGAGCCTCGATTTCCGGCTTTCTGCAAAAAGTTTACATAATATATATTATCAGACGTTATGGAATGGTCGGCGGGGCGGCTGCCTGACCATTTTCAGCCCGGCAGGCATCAGCTTCATCGTTTTCGCCGGTGGTCAGCCATTTGTAGTCAATCGGTCCTCCCCGCCAAAAAAGGCACTTTGCGGCTTCGGCGCCTCAGCGGTGAACAATGTCTCAAACTCCCCAAGTCCTCGCGCGCATCTATACGGTCTCCGAGCTGACGGGCAGGATCAAAGCGATTCTTGAACAAAACTTCCCGTTCATCTGGATTACGGGCGAGATTTCCAACTTCCGCCGCCCCGCATCGGGTCATTTTTATTTTACCCTTAAGGATGCGGCGGCCCAGATCCAGACCGTCATGTTCAAGGGTCAGAACCAGCACCTCAAGTTCGCGCCCGAGGATGGGATGTCCGTTACCGGCCTGGGACGAATCAGCGTGTTCGAGCCCCGCGGCTCCTATCAGGTGATCCTTGAATATATCGAGCCCAAAGGCACCGGCGCCTTGCAGGTGGCGTTCGAACAACTCAAAAAGAAACTGACCGCCGAAGGCCTGTTCGATGGCGGATGCAAGAAACCGCTGCCGTTTTTGCCGGAAAAGATCGGGTTGATCACATCCCCGACCGGAGCCGTCGTTCACGACATCCTGCATGTCATCAAGCGCCGGTTTCCGTGCGTTCCACTTGACATCGTGCCGGTCATGGTCCAGGGTGACGGCGCAGCCGACGAGATCGTCGCCGCCCTCGATCTGCTGAACCGGCTTCGAACGGTCGATGTGATCATTTTGGCCCGCGGCGGCGGCTCGCTTGAAGATCTGCAGGCGTTTAATTCGGAAGCGGTGGCCCGCGCGATCTTCGCTTCCGATATTCCCGTCGTTTCGGCGGTCGGCCATGAAACCGATATCAGCATCGCCGATTTTGTGGCCGATCTCCGCGCGCCGACACCTTCGGCCGCCGCCGAACTGGTGGTGCCCGTCAAGGTGGATCTTTATCGTAAAATATTATCATATAAGGACGTTATCATATTTAACCTGCAGCGGTACATTAAGAATTACCGCACACAAATCGACAAACTGTGCACCCGTGTGGTCGATCCGAAAAAGAAAATTACCGATCACCGGTTGAAGATTGACGACAGCGCCACTCGTTTGAGCCGGGCCATGATGAACCAGGTAGCGTTAAGCCGCGAACGGTTATCCTGGCGGTCTGACAAACTTTCTTACAATAATCCGGTTGTTTATATAGCAAAACTTAAAAATAAGCTTGAAGATACTACCCGGCTGTTACACCAGTCGATGCTGAACGTCATGTCTGACGGCCACGTGCGGCTGAGGGAAGTCGACACCAAACTGGCGTCGTTGAATCCCACCGCCATCCTTGCGCGCGGTTTCAGCATCACCCGCACCCGGCCTGACGCGGCAATCGTGAGGAATTCGACCGCCGTGGCACTCGAACAGCCGCTGGAGATCGTCCTTGCCGAAGGGGCCTTGACGTGCGTGGTAAAAGAGAGGTTTAAGAATGGCGAAAAAATCGTTTGAGCAGGCCATGCAGATGCTCGAAAAAATCGTCCAGGAACTCGAATCCGGCGATCTGCCGCTCGAAAAGGCCATGAGCAAATTCGAGGAAGGAATCCAATTGACGCGCTTTTGTTCCCAAAAGCTTGACGAAACCGAACAAAAGATTAACCTCCTGCTGCAGGATCGGCAGGGAAAGGTCACTATCCAATCGTTTGAGACCGAGGATGAAAAAATTCAGTGATGAATTTTTTGATAATTTCACCACCCGCTGCGCTTTGAGGCACAGAGGACATGGAGGTTTTTTTAGGTTTTTAATTCATTCGGAAAATACCGATTGCCGGCAGATCATTCAACCTTTACATGATGAGCCGCCCGGAGCAAGTCTCTGCGTGCTCCGTGTCTCTGCGGTGAAATAGGTTTTCCTTCGGTGTGCGATGCAACCGACATGACCTCACCCTCCCCCTTCGACCTCAAGGCTTACCTCAAGCCAAAACAGGACCAGGTCAATGACCTGCTGGGCCGCTTGTTGCCGCCGGTCGGTGGCGGCCGGATCGCCGCGGCCATGCGCTATTGCGTCATGGCCGGCGGAAAGCGTCTGCGTCCGGTGCTGTGCCTGGCGGCGGCCGAGGCCGTCGGCGGCCGTTCAGGAGATGCGCTGAAGACGGCCGCCGCCATCGAGTTCATTCACACCTATTCCCTGGTTCACGACGACCTGCCGGCAATGGACGACGATGCGCTGCGGCGCGGCAAACCGACCTGCCACACGGCCTTTGACGAGGCCACCGCCATTTTGGCCGGCGACGCCCTGCTGACCCTGGCATTTCAACTGCTGGCAGCGCCGGAAAACGGGGCCGGTGTTGCGGCCGCCACCCGACTGCAGGTCATCGATGAAATCGCCGAGGCCGCCGGCCATGCCGGCATGATCGGCGGTCAGATGGCGGACATCGCCGCCGAAGGCGGGCAAAACCGCATCGACCTGCCCGAACTCGAGCAGCTGCACCTGATGAAGACCGGCGCCCTCATCGCGGCCGCCGTTGTCAGCGGCGCGATTGTGGGCAGCGGCACGCCGGATCAGGTCCGGCAACTTCGGCGGTATGCGCGGAACATAGGCCTTGCATTTCAGATCACCGATGATATCCTCAATGTCGAAGGCGATCCGGTCCTGCTCGGCAAGGCGGTCGGAACGGACAGGGCAAAGAATAAATCAACCTACCCCGCCCTTCTCGGCCTGGAAAAATCCAAAACGCTGGCAACCGAAAAAGTGACCGCAGCCTTGGAAACTCTTAAAAATTTTGATAAAATGGCAGATCCCCTGCGGGCCATCGCCCGCTACGTCATCGAGCGCAAGCGCTGAAACCCAAACCGATAGGCGCTGCAGACCGATTTTGATGTTCCCAGCGGGAAACGGGAAAAATTCCTTTTCAAGCGAAGACTTTGGTGTGCCCTATGGGCCGAGATTGATGACATCCTTACAGGCGAAAGCCCGCCCCATCCCATCGTCTTAAGCGACGGGACTTGAGGTACAGAAACTCACAGCCGTCTATTTTAAAGCGGCGCAGCCGCATTTCATAAAAGCGGGAAACCGTAAGCGGCGCAGCCACACTTCGTTACAAATGATTCATAAAGGCCCATGTGGCGCACGACCGTGCTTTCCACAAAACTATTCTCAAGCCGGCCGTGTCTTTTGTAATCTTAGGCGGCGCAGCCGCACTTCATAAAATCGGGAACCGATTTTATTTTGACTCTACTCGATCACATCGATCTTCCCCGGGACGTCAAGCAACTGACACGGCCCGAACTCGAACAGTTGGCCGAGGAAATACGCCGGGTCATCGTGGACGTGGTCGCCGCTTCCGGAGGCCACCTGGCCTCGAGCCTCGGGGCGGTCGAACTGGCCATCGCCCTGCACTATGTGTTCGACACGCCGCAGGATCGGATCATCTGGGACGTCGGCCATCAGGCCTACGCCCACAAACTGATCACCGGGCGGCGCGATCGGTTTCACACCCTGCGCCGTCACAATGGCCTGTCGGGGTTCACCCGCATCGGTGAGAGTCCCTATGACGCCTTCTCGACCGGTCACAGCAGCACCTCGATTTCTGCGGGTCTGGGAATGGCCTGCGGTAAATCCCTGAAAGATGAAGATTCCAAGGTCATCGCGGTGATCGGCGACGGCTCCCTGACCGCCGGGTTGGCCTTCGAAGGCCTCAACCAGGCCGGCAGCCACAACGACAAGCAGCTGATCGTCATTCTCAACGACAACGAAATGTCGATCACCCGCAATGTCGGCGCCCTGTCGTCGCTGCTGAGCCGGACTTTTTCGAAGAAGAGACTGCAGAGCCTGCGCAAGGATTTCGGGCTGTTCCTCAAATCCCTGCCGAAAATCGGGGACGACATCTACCAGTTCGCCAAGCGCACGGAAGAATCCTTCAAGACTTTCGTGACGCCGGGCATGCTGTTCGAGGCGTTCAACTTCGAGTATTTCGGTCCGATCGACGGGCACAACCTCGATCATCTCATCGACATTCTGAACAACATAAAATACTTGAAAGAGCCGGTGCTGCTGCACATCACCACCCGCAAGGGCAAGGGCTATCTGCCGGCCGAAAAAAATCCCGTTTATTTCCACGGCTGCGGAAGTTTCGACATCGACACCGGGGCCTGCCTGGATCCGAAGAGCGGCCCTGCGACCTACACCCAGGTTTTCGGGGAAACCCTGCTCAGCCTGGCACAAGAGAACAAACGGATCGTGGCCGTCACCGCGGCCATGCCCGAGGGCACCGGACTGGCGCCTTTTTCAAAGGCATACCCCGCCCGTCTTTTCGATGTCGGCATCGCCGAACAGCACGGGGTCACCTTTGCCGCGGGCCTGGCCACGGAGGGGTTTATACCGGTGGTGGCCATCTACTCCACTTTTTTGCAGCGGGCCTATGATCAGATCCTGCACGATGTCTGCCTCGACGCCCATCACGTGGTCTTTGCCCTGGATCGCGGCGGCATCGTCGGCGATGACGGACCCACCCACCACGGCCTCTTCGATTTATCCTATTTGCGCAACCTGCCGAACATGGTGGTCATGGCGCCCAGCAACGAATACGAACTGCAGTGCATGATGGTCACGGCCGTGCGGCATGACGGGCCGATTGCGTTTCGTTACCCGCGCGGCCAGGGCGAAGGCGTGCGGATGTCGATGCCGCCGCGGGCCTTGCCGATCGGTAAAGCCGAAGTCCTGACCACCGGTGCGGACGTTTTGATCCTGGCGGTCGGCCGTCCCGTGAACGACGCTCTCAGCGCGCAGCGCATGCTGGCCGAAGAAGGGATCGCCGCCACGGTCGTCAATTGCCGCTTCGTCAAACCGCTGGACGCCGAGTTGATCGCGGAGCTGGCCGCAAAGATTCCGCGGATCATAACGGTGGAAGAAAACGTGCTCAGCGGCGGGTTCGGCAGTGCGGTGCTCGAGTGCCTGACCGATCTGGGACTGACCGGCTGCGCGTTCAAGCGGATCGGCATCGCCGACACCTTTGTCGAACATGGTTCGCAGGCGTTTCTCAGATCCAGGTACGGCATCGACGCCGCGGCGATCGCCACGGCGGCCCGGCAGCTGACGGTCGCCGAAGAAGTGAAGATGCGGCACGCCGGTTAGCGGAGCAATTCACAAACGCCAAACAAGCGACCGCCTGTTTTCCCTCACCCTTGTCGGGGGAGGGCCGGGGTGGGGGCGAGTAACATTCAGCAGTTACATCCCCCTCCCCCATCCCCTCCCACTTGGGAGGGGAGTTTTCGGCCCACTCCACTTGAGAGGGGAGATTTCGGGCCACTCCCACTTGGGAGGGGAGTTTTCGGGCCACTCCACTTGGGAGGGGAGTTTTTGGTCAGGCCCTGTCCCATATTCCACAGTCAATTTCCAATACCCCATCAGCAGCTCCCCATGACGGCTTCCGATAAGCAGCGCCTGGATGTGGCCGTTTTGGCCAGGGGCCTTGCGGCCAGCCGGCAGCGCGCCCGCGCGCTGATCATGTCGGGCAAGATCCTGGTCAACCGCAAACCGGCCGACAAGGCCGGACTGGCGGTCACCGACCGGGATGAAATTCTCCTTAAAACGGAAGACCATCCCTACGTCAGCCGCGGCGGGCTCAAACTGGAGGCCGGACTGCGGGCTTTCGCGATGGCCGCAACCGACAAGATCTGCCTCGATGTCGGCGCTTCCACGGGCGGCTTCACCGACTGTCTCCTCCGGCACGGGGCGCGCAAGGTCTACGCCGTCGATGTCGGCTACGGGCAGCTGGCCTGGAAACTGCGTCAGGACCCGCGCGTGGTGGTCATCGAACGGACCAACATCCGCCACCTGCCGCCCGGCATCATTGGCGAACCGCTCGATCTGATCACGATCGATGTGGCCTTTATCTCCCTTGCCATTGTCGTTCCGGTCGTCATCGACCTGATGAAGAGCCGCGCCGCCATAATAGCGCTGATCAAACCCCAGTTCGAGGTCGGCAAGGGGCAGGTCGGCAAGGGCGGCGTGGTGCGGGACCCCGTGCTGCACCAACAGGTGATCGACGAGTTGACCGCCTTTTTCAGCCGCCTGCCGCTGTCGGTGGGCGCCGTGATCGAATCCCCGATCGCGGGACCCAAAGGCAACAAGGAATTTTTGATCCACCTGCAGCGACTCGCCAGCCAACGGCGACAGGCCATGGTCCCCCCGGTCTGATTTTGCCCCCGCGAAGATCCCTTCCCTTCCCACTCCCAATCCGACCCCGATCGTCTCAGTCCGAAATATTGACCTTAAGAAAAAGGTTTCGGCAAGACCGGCAAAAGCACCCAACGGACTCAACCGGCTAAACGGGCTAAACGGGCTCAACGGACTCAACGGGCTCAACGGACTCAACGGGCTCAACGGACTCAACGGGCCCAACGGACTCAACGGGCCCAACGGACTCAACGGGCCCAACGGACTCAACGGGCCCAACGGGCTCAACGGACCCGAAAGTTGGCCTTGATTTTTGCGGTTGAAGAGGGTAGGAAAATTTAATTTACACTCTTTGGTAACAATCGAAGCGGATCGGCTTTCACATGCCCGCAGCCGGCGGATGATCCCGAAATCCGGGGCGGCTGTTCCGGGCCGGGGTAAGCGCTTTGCGGAATCGTCAGGATAAACCAACGAGAGGGGAACATAGATGAGTGAGATGGTGGACAAACTGAGGAACGTCGCACTGGTCGGCCACGGTGGTTCGGGCAAGACCTCCCTTGCCGAAGTCATGCTGTTCAAGGCCGGGGTCACCAACCGCATCGGGCGGGTTGAAGACGGCAACACGGCGATGGACTTCGAGCCCGAGGAACTGCGGCGCCAGTCGAGCATCAGCAGCTCTTTTCATCAGTTCGGCTGGAAAAAGCACACGATCAATATCATCGACACTCCCGGCGATCAGAATTTTTTCAACGAAACCAAATTCTGCCTGCCGGCCGCCGACTGCGCCATTTTCCTGGTCGATGCCGTCGACGGCATCAAGGTGCAGACCGAGCAGGCCTGGGAGTTCGCCCGGGAATTCGACATGCCGTGCGTTATGTTCATCAACAAGCTCGACCGCGAACGATCGGATTTCAGGCGCACGTTCGATGAAGCCCGCGACATCCTGGATCCCAAACCGATCGTCGTGCAGCTGCCGATTGGAGCGGAAGCCGATTTTAAAGGCGTGGTCGATTTGATCCGCATGAAGGCCTACGCGTATGAAGCCGGTGGGAAGGCCAAGGAAATCGACATCCCGGCCGACATGAAAGACGCGGTCGATTCGGAAAGAGAGGCCTTTATCGAAAATGTGGCCGAGGCCGACGACGCCCTGGTCGAACGCTACCTGGAAGGCGAGGAACTTACGGACGAGGACATCAAGGCCGCGCTGACCAAAGGCCTGCTGGCCCGCATTTTCGTGCCGGTTCTGTGCGGTTCGGCCACCGCCGACATCGGCATCGACCTGCTGATGGATTTCATCGTCGGCAGCGTCCCCTCCCCGGCCGACCGCGGTGCGATCACCGCCACCGATGAATCGGGCGAAAAGTCCGTCGTCTGCGAGCCCGATCCGGCGGCCCCCTTTGCCGGATTTGTTTTCAAGACCGTTGCCGATCCCTACGCCGGCCGCCTGTCGATCTTCCGGGTGGTCTCCGGCACCCTGGCGGGCGACGGGACGTTCTACAACACCCGGAAGCGCACCCGCGAGCGCTACAACCAGCTCCTGACCCTGGCCGGCAAAGAGCAGAAACCCGCGAGCGAGGCCGGTCCCGGGGCGATCGTGGCGGTCGCCAAGCTCAAGGAAACCACCACCGGCGACACTCTTTGCGCCGAAAACCGCAAGGTCGTCTTTGCCACCGCGCAGCCGATACCGACGTTGATCTCCTATGCCCTCAGCGCCAAAGCCAAAGGAGACGAGGACAAGATCTTCAGCTCCCTCTCCCGGCTGATGGAAGAAGACATGGGGTTGAAACTCGACCGCAATGCGGAGACGAAAGAAATCCTGCTCTCCGGGGCCGGTCAGATCCATATCGAAACCTCGGTCGAAAAGCTGAAGCGAAAATTCAACGTCGAAGCCGTGCTCAACATCCCCAAGGTGCCGTACCGCGAGACGATCAAGAAGAAGGTCCGAGTTCAAGGCCGGCACAAGAAGCAAACCGGCGGCCACGGTCAGTTCGGCGACTGCTGGGTCCAGCTCGAACCGCAACCGAAGGGGGTGGGATTCGAGTTCGTGGATGCCATCGTCGGCGGCGCGATTCCGCGCCAGTACATTCCGGCGGTCGAAAAAGGCATCATCGAATCGTGCCAGAAGGGAGTTTTGGCCGGGTTTCCCTGCATCGACTTCAAGGCAACCCTCGACGACGGTTCTTTCCACGCCGTGGACTCATCGGAAATGGCGTTCAAGATCGCCGGCTCGCTGGCATTCAAGAAGGCCTGCGAACAGGCGAACCCGGCCCTGCTCGAACCGATCATGGATGTCACCATAACGGCGCCCGACGAATACATGGGTGACATCATGGGCGACCTCAACGGGCGCCGGGGGCGGGTTCTCGGAATGGACAGCGCCGGACGCAACCAGGTCATCAAGGCCCAGGTGCCGATGGCCGAATTTTTGACCTATGCCCCCGATCTGCGCTCGATGACCGGCGGGCGCGGCATCTACACCATGAAATTTTCCCACTACGATGAGGTGCCGGCCCAGATTGCCGAAAAAATCATCGCGGAGGTCAACAAGGACAAGGGCTGATAGCCTGCCCGCACGGGCTCTTTGCCGCGTTGCATAAAAAAAGGGATTCGAGCGGTCGAATCCCTTTTTCTGCTTTCAAGGGCCGCATTTTTTGGAAGGCGCGTAGCCCTGCCAGTAAGCCTCCCATCGGCTTGCCAGGCGGACCCGGTTTTTAGGGTGGATCTTTTTCGATTCGGGGCAGCGCTCGAGGTGGAAGCGCCGCGAGCGACGATTGCCGACGATGGCCTCGGTGGTTTCGTGCCACCGGCTCCAGATGCCGATCCCGGCCGTCATGGCGCGCCGCTGGGCTTCCAGGAGGATTTGGCCGTGCCGGTCATTCGGTTTTTTGTAAAGGACGTAAGCCCAGCCGCCGGCGATCATCTCGGTGTTAACACACCGGCCGTCCTCGCGGTAGACGTAGGCCAGCAGCCGGCCGTAGTGGTCCTTTTCCTCCCGGTCCAATTCCAAGCGGACCTTTTGACCGTAGACCAGAGCCTTGTTGGCGGCCAGGGCTCTGTCTCCCATAGGCTCGGCCGCGCGGCCGTACTTCGCGTGGGCGACTTCCGGGGCGTTGATGCCGATGTAGCGCACACGCCGTCCGTCGGCCAACAGGATCGTGTCGCCGTCATCGACCCACCGGACGCTCACCCATTCGACTGCCGCTGCATTTGCCGCCGCCAGCAGCCACAGCAGAAAAAGACATCCGGTGGCGGTTCCACCGCACCTTTTCGCCAAACGCATCCCGGTCATAAACCCGTTTAACTCCACCGTTCTCGTTGCCGCTGATTTACGGGGCAACGGTCATGGCACGTCAGTCCGCCCCGCTGCCGTAGCAGTTCTTTTCCGTTATCGAGGAAATGGTCGAAAGATATTTACCACTTGTCCAGAAACGCTATGGGATGGTGCGCGCCGATCCCACCGCCGCACCCGCCGAAAACTGAGCATCACGTCTTTTGCCGCCGCCATTTTAACTTTGACGCGCCGTCAGCGCACGCGGGTCGAGCCCGCAGTGGCGCACGGCGCTTTCATCGAGCATGCGCGGCAGTCCGCCCCGCTCGGAGGGCAGAAAACCCAGGGATTTTTGCCAGACCTCATCGTCTTCCATGCAGAAGTAAATCGTGGCATCCGGCGCAAACTCCCTGATCCAGCCCGCCATTTTACGATACAAGGCGATCCGCAGCGGTTTGAAATAGCGCATCTTGCCGTCCAGGCCGCAGATGAATTCGCCATAGACGATATTGGAATCGGGAAAGCGCGCCTCGATGAGCGGTTTCAATGCCGGTGGAAACCGGAAAGTTCCCAGGCTGATCCAGACGACATTGTCGGGCGATATGCCGGCGAACAGCTGTTCGACGACCGCGCGGTAATCGGCTTCGCAGCCTTCGTAGATCAGCATCGGATCGAAGTGAAAGGCCAGCGGATACCCCTGCGATTCGCAGCGGGCCGCGGCCTGCAGCCGGGCCGCAAGCGAGGTCGTGGCGCGTTCCTGCCGCGCAATGATGCGCGGCGTGTTCAGCGACCAGGCCAGGATCGTTTTGCGCTGGTGGGTCAGCGACGCCAGTTTCTCGACAGCGATGGTCTTTGATTTGAGTTCCAGTACCGCGGCGTCCTGGGCCGCAAAGCGGGAAACCAGGACCTGCGACAGGTCGGTCCAGGCTTCCCAGATCAGGCTGTCGGTAAATTCACCGGTGCCGATGCGGGAGATCCGCCGGCGGGTGAAAAGCCGCTCGAGTTCGACAAAAAGATCCTCGTGGTTGACGAAGTACTGCAGCACCGGCGGGTGAAAATAGGACTGCAGAATACAATACGCGCAGTCCATGGTGCAGAAGGTGCCGATGTGAAGGATTTTGTAGTCGCAGCAGGTGTAGTGCCGCGTCCCCGGGCACTGTTTGACGAAAGCGCCCTTGTTTCGGGTCAGGAAGAGAACCTCCTTGCCGCGCTGCACCGGGTCCGCGGCCCGGGCCACGGCGGCAAAAACCTCCGGGGCGCCGGTCACGGTTTGCTCAGGCAGATTCAAGCGGCGGCAAATATCGCGCACCTGGCGGTTATCGGCGACGGCGCGGTCGATGTAAATTTTTTTTAGGGCCATATCGATCCAATTGGTGAAGTCAGCCTCGGAGCGCCCCTGCTCGTTGACACCCGGCCGTCCATCCTCTATACCCGTTACTATCGCTATCAATGCAGGCTATAGGACACTTGAAACCTTCTTAATGCCTATAGCACACTTGACCGGCGATGTCAGTTGGCCCCGTGAGGGTGCCATTGAAAAGCGTTTGCCTCTTCGCTCGGTTCAGCCTCCCGTGCGGCTGCCGGTGCCAAGAATTGGACTGTGGGAGACGTCTTAAAGTGCCGGATGACTTGCCTCAAGCCCCCGGGAGGCCGCCCATGACACCCGAATCGATGATCAGTCGCCGCCTGTTCGCCCTGTTTCTGCTCGGCTGCCTTCTGCTGAATTACCCGATTCTGTCCCTTTTCAGCCTGCCGGCGTTTCTGTTCGGAATTCCGCTGTTGTATCTCTACCTATTTGCCGTCTGGGCATTTCTGATACTCATGATCGTCTTCGTCACGCGGGCGCACAACAGGATGCGCTCCGCGGCGGGCCGCCGCCGCAGAAGTCCCGGATTTTGAAAGCGACATGCTGACCACCGAAACCATCTTGTTTTTTTCCTTCGGCTACATCGGCCTGCTGTTCGCCATTGCCTATATCGGCGACCGGCACGCGCAGATCGGCCAGAGCCTGGTCAGCAACCCTTACATTTACGCCCTTTCACTGGCCGTCTATTGCACGGCCTGGACCTTTTACGGCAGCGTGGGCCGCGCGGCCACCAGCGGGACAGGATTTCTGCCGACCTACATCGGGCCGACGCTGGTCGCCACGCTGGGCTGGTTCGTGTTGCGCAAGATCATTCGCATCAGCAAGGTGCATCGCATCACCTCCATTGCCGATTTCATCGCCTCGCGCTACGGCAAGAGCACCACGCTGGGCAGCGTGGTGACCATCATCGCCGTGCTGGGCATCATTCCCTATATATCGCTGCAGCTCAAAGCCATCTCGACCAGTTATCTGGTGATAAACGACTATCCGCTGATCCATGTTCCGCTTCATTTTGCCGAAATCCCGGTTTTGCAGGACACGGCGTTTTACATCGCCCTGATCCTGGCGGTTTTCACGATCCTCTTCGGCACGCGGTCGCTCGAGGCCACCGAACGGCACGAGGGGTTGGTGGCCGCCATCGCTTTCGAGTCGATCGTCAAACTGATCGCGTTTCTGGCGGTCGGCATTTTCGTCACCTACGGCATCTACGACGGGTTCGGCGACATTTTCTCCCGCTCGCGCGCCCTGCCGGAACTCCAGCGGCTCATGACCTTCGAGTTGCACGCCGGCACCTATGCCAACTGGAGCATCCACATATTTCTGTCCATGATGGCGGTCATGTTCCTGCCGCGCCAGTTCCAGATCATGGTGGTCGAAAACGTCAACGAAGACCACCTGGACAAGGCCATTTGGCTCTTTCCCCTCTACCTGGTGGCGATCAACATCTTCGTGCTGCCGATAGCCTTCGGCGGCGTGCTGCAATTCGGTTCCGGCACCATGGATGCCGACACGTTCGTGTTGACGCTGCCGATGGCAAAACAAAACGAGTCCCTGGCGCTGCTGGTTTTTATCGGCGGCATGTCGGCCGCGACCGGCATGGTCATCGTGGCCACGATAGCGCTCTCGACCATGATCTGCAACGACCTGGTCATGCCGGTTCTCCTGCGCCTGCCCGCGCTGGCATTGGCGCAGCGCAGCGATCTGAGCCTGATCCTGCTGTCCATCCGCCGCGGCAGCAACATCCTGGTTTTGATGTGCGGCTACGCCTATTTTCATTTTGTCGGCGAGTTCTACACCCTGGTGTCGATCGGCCTGATCTCATTTACGGCCGTAGCCCAGTTTGCCCCTGCGATCCTGGGCGGCATTTTCTGGAAACGCGCCACCAAGGCCGGGGCGTTGAGCGGTTTGCTGGCCGGTTTCGTCCTGTGGGTCTACACCCTGGTCCTGCCGTCGCTGGTGCAGGCCGGCTTCATGGACCCGCAATTCGTGACGCACGGCCCTTTCGGCATCGCCTGGCTCAAACCGTTCGCCCTCTTCGGATTACAGGACTTCGACCATGTGGCCCACGCCGTTTTCTGGAGCATGTTCTTCAACACGGCGCTTTTTATCGGGATATCGCTGTACAGCCGGCCGAGCGCCATCGAGCACTCTCAGGCCACGCTTTTTGTCGAAGCCTACCGCTACGCCGGAGAAACCGACGGATCGAGCTTTTGGAGGGGAACGGCCTCGGTCGGAGACCTCAGGTCACTGCTGGAGCGTTTCCTGGGCCGGGAACGCACCGAAGAGGAACTGGCGGCTTACGCTCTCAGGCATGCAGACGGCCGGCAGCGGTTCAAGTGGGAAGACGAACTGGAAGCCGATGCCGGCCTGGTCAGCTACGTCGAGAAACTCCTGGCCGGCACCGTCGGATCGGCCTCGGCCCGGGTGGTGGTCTCGAAAACGGTCAAGGAGGAACCGCTCGGCATCGAGGAGGTCATGGACATCCTCGACGAAACCCGCCAGGTCATCGCGTACAGTCACGAACTCGAAAAAGCGAGTGCCGAACTCAAGGCGGCCAACGAACGCCTGAAGGAACTCGACCGGCTAAAAGACGAATTCATTGCGACCGTCACCCACGAACTGCGCACGCCGCTGACATCCGTGCGGTCCATCGCCGAGATTCTGCATGCCAATCCCGGTATCGAGCACCGGCAGCACCAGGAGTTCACGGCCATTATCGTCAAGGAGAGCGAACGCTTGACGCGCCTGATCAACCAGGTGCTCGATTTCCAGAAAATCGAAACGGGGCGCATGACTTGGCAGATCGCGGAGATCGATCTCCAAGAGGTCATTCATGACGCCCTCGCCTCTTCCGCAAGCCTGGTCAAGGACAAACACATCCGGCTTGTCCGCCATATTCCCGATCAGGTGCCGCTGGTGGCCGGCGATCGTGACCGCTTGATCCAGGTGATGGTGAACCTGATTTCGAATGCGGTGAAGTTCAGTCCCGACGACAACGGCCTGATCGACATCGGACTGGTCGTGGCACCGGATCACGTGCGGGTTTCGGTCAAGGACAACGGCATCGGCATCAGCGTCAAGGATTGCGAAACTATTTTCCAGGAATTCCGGCAGATCAAGCACACGCTCAAGGGCCGTCCGCCCGGCAGCGGGCTGGGGCTGTCCATCACCCGGCGGATCGTCGATTTTCACGGCGGCCGCATCTGGGTCGAGAGCGAACCGGGCCAGGGCGCGACCTTTTACTTCACCCTGCCCCGCGGAAAGCAGCCGGGAGTCCCTCCATAGGTACCCACTGGCCGCAATCCGCCATCTATTCCCCGCTTTTCCTTTCCTTACACCCTCTCCGCCTAGCGCCTTCTTCTTTACTCCCTTACACCTTATACCTTACACCCTGCACCCTCCTACCCCTTCCATCCCATCCCTTCCCTTCCCTTCCCCTTCGCCATCAGCCGTCCGCCTTTCGCCTCCTTCTTTCCTCCCTCACACCTTATACCTTATACCCTGCACCCTAAACCCATCCCTTCCATCCCTCCCCTTCGCCATCCGCCGTGCGCCTTTTGCCTTCCCTAATACTTCAACCGGGCATAATAGGATTTTCGTGACGCCAGGCGCGCCTGCTTGAGCGTGGTGATGCCCTGGCTTTCGAGCAGCGGGATCAGTTTGAGAAAGATCTCGCCGGTGGCGATGGCATCGCCCAGCGCCGTGTGGCGGCCGACGATGCTGACCCCCAGGCGCTCGGCAATCTGTTCCAGGTCGTGGTTCTTGTGACCGGGATGCACGACCGCCGACAGGAGCAGGGTGTCGAGCACCGGGTTGGCGAACGTGACGCCGGCGACGGTTTCTTTGAGTTGCAGCATGCGCATGTCGAACGCCGCGTTGTGCGCCACCAGGATCGTTTCATCGGCAAACCGGTGAAAAAGAGGCAGCACGCGATCGATGGTCGGCTGGTTCTCGAGCATCTGGGATTTGATGCCATGAATACTCACCGACTGCGGGGGAACCTCGCGTTGGGGATCGACCAGCTGGTCGAAGAATTCGCAATGCAGCAGCCGGTTGTTGACCACCCGCACCGCCCCGATCGAGATGATTTCATCGCCCTTCTTCGGATCGAGGCCCGTGGTTTCGGTGTCGAAGACGGTGTAGGTCAACTCGGTCAGTTTGCGGTTGTCCAGCTCGGGGATCTGGCCGGGCTGGCTGAACAGGTCGAAGTCGAAAAATTCCGGCCGGCTCTTCGATAAAATGGTCAGGTTGCGGATGTGCTCGACCTCGGCCGTATCGGTCGCCGGAAACAGAAACCGCAGGTACGCCCGTCCGCCGGGGCTGATCGAGTGGGACCAGATTTCGGCGCGGTGATGCCCGATGACCTCTTTCAGGGTTGTGGGCAGCGCCTCGTCCGCCACGCTCACCGGTTGATCCTGCCATTTCCGGATGGTTTCCATCTTGACCGGTTTGCCCTGCCACATGAAATCGAGGCAGGCGAAATGCCCCTCCCGGGCAACCCGGCACACGAAACTCTCGCAAGCCGTTTCCTCCCGCAACCGTTCCTGAACGAACAGCAGGGCCGTGCCGATGGTGTAGCTGTCGGCTTGAATCCAGGTATCGGCAGCGCTTGTTTCGACCCGTACCGCCAGGCCGAGTTTCTCCCCGGCCTTCTGGGCCATCGCGGCGACAATGTCACCGGCCGGCACCCGCACCAGGGGGTAGCGGGTCTGCAGCTGGCGGGAGTAATAGGAAGTGGTTTTGTCGATGACCTTTCCGATCGCGATCGATTCGTGGTGGATGATTTCCTTGAATTTCTGCAGATGGCGGCTGTCCATGGCCGGGTAATCCAATATGGCCTCGATGGCGGCCCTGATGCTCGCCAGAGAGGAGCGGGTGCTGCGCGACAGGGAGCGCAGCAGGGTGTCGAGCTGTTTTTCGGAATCGAGTTGCCGGGTGATGTCATGGAAAATAAGAATGAAGCCGGTGAATTCGCGCCGATGGTTGAGAACCGGAACGGCTTCCACCCTCAGCAGCTGCCGCTCCTGGCCGAAGACCACGAAGTAGGCCGCCGCATCGGATTCTTCCCGCTTCAGTTTTTCGGCAATTTCCCCCAAGGCATGCACGATGAGGTGCTTGTCGATCAGGCCGAAGACGGAACGGCCGAGGCCGATGAAACGACCGGAGCAGGCTTCCGCGGCCGGTTCTACCATGCCGTTGGCCGTCGCACCGGAAAACAATTGGGTGATGCGCGTGTTGTACAGAAGAATCTGGCCTTCGGTGTTGCAGATCAGGACCCCTTCGGGCAGCTCGGCCACGATGGCCGCCAGGATGTTCTTTTCTTCCTCGACTTCGGCCCGGGCGGTGTCGACTTTCTGTTGAACCTGGTTGAACAGGTCCTCGTAGCGATCCGCGCTTTCGTTGATGACGTTGACCAGGCGCACGATGTCGTACACGCCTTCGATGTGAATGCGGTGGGACGGGTTGACCGCATGAATCAGGCGGGTTTCCGAGGCGATTTTGTCGATCGGGATGATGTACAGCCGGAAAAGCCAGTCGAGTGCGAACCCGAATCCGGCCAGGAGAAGAACGGCGGCGCTGAATAGAAATCCGAGATTCTGGCGGCCCAGTTCGAAGAGATAGTCCCGGTCGACGGCGGGAAGCTGCCGCCAGAAGATGATGATCAGGCTCAGAATCACCAGCAGCGTAAAGCCGATCGAGGCACCCAAAAACCACAAGAATGTGTTTCTGCGGTTCACCGGCGGATCAATTCTTTTACTTTGGCAATGACTTCCGCGTTCGAAAATGGTTTCGTGATGTAGGCGTCCGCCCCCAATGCGAGCCCCTTGGCGATGTTGGATTCGCTGCCCATGGCGGTCAGCAGGATGATCCGGATGTCGTCCCATTCCGGGTTCTCGCGGACGCGCTGGCAGACTTCGAAACCATCGATGATCGGCAGCATGATATCGAGCAGGATCAGGTCGGGATGCGCGGCGGCGATCGTTTCCATGGCTTCCTCGCCGCTGAAAGCCACCCGGGTCTCATATCCGCTTTGTTCCATTAGAAACTGCAACGGCACGATGATGCTGGGCTCATCATCCACGATCAATACTTTTTTCGGCATAAGGTTATCCTGATAACCGGATTCCGAAAAAAGCAGCCGGCATCTCTGCGCTGACGTGCCGGCTGCTTCTACTGTCATGCATCATGCCGCAGGGTTACTGCTTGCGTGCATTGCCGAGGCCGATCTTCTCCAGGGCGTCCTTCATTTCATCCAAAATGGCGGGATCGTCGATGGTGGCCGGCATGTTCCACTGCTTGTTGTCGGCGATCTTCTGAATGGTCCCGCGCAGGATCTTGCCCGAGCGGGTTTTGGGCAGCCGCTTGACGACCGTGGCGGTCTTGAACGAGGCGACCGGCCCGATGCGGTCGCGGACCATTTGCACCACCTCCTTGATAATCTCCTGGTGATCGCGGTCGACGCCGGCATTGAGCACCATGAATCCGACCGGGACCTGCCCCTTGAGTTTGTCGTCGACGCCGAGCACGGCGCACTCGGCCACATCGGGATGATCGGCCAGGACCTCTTCCATGGCGCCGGTCGACAACCGGTGACCGGCGACATTGATGATGTCGTCCGTGCGGGTCATGACGTAGGCGTAGCCGTCCTCGTCGATGAAGCCCGCGTCCGCGGTTTTGTAATAGCCGGGGAACTCCTCCAGGTAGGACTTGATGTAACCCTGGTCATTGTTCCAGAGCGTGGGCAGCGTGCCGGGCGGCAGCGGCAGTTTGACGACCAGCGCGCCGATTTCCCCGGCCTTCACCTGGGTCTTGGCTTCCGGATCGAGCACCTGCAGGTTCCAGCCCGGCGCCGGCTTGGTGGGCGAGCCCTCCTTGACCGGGAAATGGTGCAGCCCCATGCAGTTGGCGCAGATGGCCCAGCCGGTTTCGGTCTGCCACCAGTGGTCGATCACCGGCACGCCCAGGTTTTTCTCGGCCCAGCGCAGGGTGTCGGGATCCAGCCGCTCGCCGGCCAGAAACAGGGTTTTGAAATTCGACAAGTCGTAATTCTTGATCAGGGACCCGGTCGGGTCCTGCTGCTTGATGGCTCTGAAGGCCGTCGGGGCCGTGAACATGGCCTTGACCTTGTGCTGGGAAATCACGCGCCAGAAGGCCCCGGCATCCGGGGTGCCGACCGGCTTGCCCTCGTAGAGAATGGTCGTGGATCCGTTGAAAAGGGGCGCGTAGACGATGTAGGAGTGCCCCACGACCCACCCCACGTCGGAGGCGGCCCAGAAGACGTCGCCCGCATCGATGTTGTAGATGTTCTTCATGCTCCACTTGAGGGCCACCACGTGGCCGCCGTTGTCGCGCACGACCCCTTTCGGTACGCCGGTGGTGCCGGAGGTGTACAGAATGTAAAGCGGGTCGGTGGCGGCGACCTTGACACAGTCGTGGGCTTTGGCCGTCGCCATAGCCTCGGCGTAATCGATATCGCGGCCGGCCTTCATTTCGGCTTTTTCCATCGGACGCTGCAGGATGATGCATTTTTCCACCTTGCTGGTGGCCGTGTCGATGGCCTTGTCCAGCAGCGGCTTGTAGGGGATGACCCGTTTGACCTCGATCCCGCAGGAGGCGGAAACGATGACCTTCGGCTTGGCGTCGTTGATGCGCACAGCGAGTTCCTTGGCCGCAAATCCGCCGAAGACAACCGAGTGAACCGCACCGATGCGCGCGGTGGCCAGCATGGCGATGGCGGCCTCGGCAATCATCGGCATATAGATCAGCACCCGATCGCCCTTTTTGACGCCCTGGGCCGCCAGCACGCCGGCGAATTTGGCGACTTCGTCGCGCAGCTGCGAATAGGTGTAGGTTTTGATGGCGTCGGTCACCGGGCTGTCATAGATCAAGGCCGCCTGGTCGCCGCGGCCCTGATCTATGTGGTAATCGAGGGCGTTGTAGGCCGTGTTGATCTCACCGCCACTGAACCACCGGTAAAAGGGCTTGTTGCTGTCATCCAGCACCTTGTCCCACTTCTTGTACCAGTGAACCTTTTCCCCGGCCGCACCCCAGAAGCCATTGGGGTCCTTGATCGATTTCTCGAAAGCCTCATCGTACGGATTGGTCATGTGTGATCCTCCTTTTGTGATTCGCTTAAAATATCGTCATTTTTTATGGGCCAGATCGCTTCGCGGATCGATTTTTTTCAATTTCAGCCTGCCGGTGGGGGCAAACCGTTTCTTTCGTCGGTGCGGCGCCTTCGCTCTGCAGGCCGCTCGAAGGCTAAGATCTGAGAAACGGCTTTCCGACAGGGTCGGCAGATCGCTGCTTCAGCACAATTTGAGACATTTCTGGTTGGGCCGAATCGTAAAACCATCGTGCCATACCAGATTTAACGGGGCCCCTCAAGTTTTTATAGCTTTACCCTACCGATAACATGAATTCCGGCGCCCCGCGTGTCAGCGGCTGGACGCCGGTCCGGTGCCGGTTTTCGGCCGATCGATGTCAGGTATGACTGCGAGAGCATCCGGCCGGAAGAAGAAACCGTCTTCCGGCCGGATTTCAGTTACAGGCAAAAAGCTCCAAGGGCTAGCCCCACAGGCCCCACCCGAAGGATGCGGTGAAAAGGATGCAGAAGGCAACGATGCCGATCATCCACAGGTCTTCAGATTTCATGGTTCATCTCCTCTTGAATCGATAGTCGGTTTAGGCTTCCTTGATAACGATGTTGGTTTCGACCTCGGCGCGCTGGATCTGCTCTTCGCTGGTCGTCGACATCTCGGCCTTGAAGCACAGCGCCCACATCATGACGATGCCAAGGATCCACCAGAAGATCTGCCAGGACCACAGGGGCGGGAACCCGGCAAACGAGAAGGCGTTGTTGCCCAGGATACAGGCCGGGCCGATGGCGAAGAAATACCAGATCGGCACGATGATCTTCATGGCGTTGCGCCATTTGCGCCCGGATTCACTGGGCGAGTCGATGCTGTCGAGGAAGGTGCGCACCTCGTTCTGGCGTTTGATGGTCTCCTCGTTGTCCTTGATGCCCAGGCCGCGGCACAGATAAGCCACCAGCAGACCGATGCCGAGCCCCCAGCCCGCACAGTGGAATGAGAGCGGATAGACCCAGATGTAATAGGTGACGAAGACCGCGATCATGCCGGCCAGGACCCCCAGCGAGGCGCCGATACTCGGAAAGCGAAACCCCCAGTGGACCCCCATGAGGTAGACGTACTGCACGAAGCCGAAGGCGGTGGCCAGGGCCCCCAGAATGACCAGGGCGGCCGTGGAGGTCATGCCGACCCACAAGGCGGCGACGGTCACGAAGGTCGCCAGCAGGCGGTTGACCCAGATCTGCTCGGAATGGCCGGCCTGCTGCTTACGGATGTAGCGCCAGTAGACGTCGCGCAGCAAGATGGTGCCGCCGCTGCCGATGTACGGCGCGGCCGTGGAATGGATCGCCGCGATGGCCCCCAGGAAGACGACGCCGAGTACGAAGGGCGGCAGGTAGGTCTTCATCAGGATCGGCACGACATCCGAGTCCTTGGTGAATTCGAGGACTCCCTGGAGTTGGAGGATCTTGGCGCCCATGCCCTGAAAAGCGGTGAAGTAGAACAGGGCGAAGCCGACCACGAAGGTCGACATGAAGGTCTGCTGCCAAGCCAGGGGCTTTGGGCTTTTAATGCCGAAGTTCCAGAGCGTGAAGGCCGGCGAGGACTGGATCCCCATCAGGGCGAACATGTAAGATAAAATCATGACGGCCGTCCAGACGGTCTCCTTGTTGGCCTTGGCATATTTCGTGGCATCCAGGACCGGGTAGATGACGGCCGGCACCTCAAGCATCCGGTGCTTGACCTCGGGCGCCATCGCCGCGAGATTCTTGCCGAACGCCGTCCAGCCGCCGATGGCGTCGGAGGTGATGACGAAGTAGCCGAGCAGGATGATGCCGCCCACCAGCAGGATGAACTGGAGCACGCCGACCCAGGTGGCGGCCTTCAGGCCGCCGGAGACGACGTAGAACCAGACGATGAAGGCCATGAAGATGGCGCCGAAGGTCACCGGCACGCCGGCCACCCAGTGAAAAAGCGCGGCCGAGGCCATCAGTTGAACGGCCGAGTAGAACATGGAGTAGAGAAAGGCGGTTAAGACCGTCAGCCAGCGGGCGGCCTCCGAGTTGTAATAATAGGCGAACATGTCGCCGGGGGTGATGAAGCCGTAGCGCTTGCCCATCAGCCAGTTCCGTTTGGCGAAAAACGTGCCGGTGATCGGAATGGTGAGAACGTAGAAGGAAGCAAAGGCGTAGGCCAGACCGTCACGCCAGATCAGGCCGGGGTGACCGATAAAGGTCCATCCCGAAAACGAGGCCGCCGTCGCCGCCATCAAGAAGGCGAAGAAGGGGATGGAACGGCCCGCAATGGCATATCCGGCGGAGGTTTTCTCGGAGAAGTACCCCTTCAACCCCCAGTAGAAGCAATAGATGATGTAGATGCCGAGCATAATGTATACCCAAGTGGTTCCACTCATTTCTACCTCCTGTACAATCGTCGCTGCAATTGATTGTCAAATTGTAATGTGGACACGTCGAAGCATTCCAAACGTCACCTATGCGGTACCACCCCCTTTCGGCGCTTCATTAATCCGGTCCGACGTCCGCCGGCGGCTGAAGCCCTTTCTTCAGTATCACCGGGTTGGGATAGCGCGGGCGTCTGAATCAGAATGACCTTTTTTGAAATTGTGACGCCGTAACCGAGGCGATCGGTTTTTCAGCTCCGGGTAACAGAGGACTCCCGCTACCCGGACCTGAGGGACCGAGGACGATTATCCCTGGACCATTTTCTTGATGGCCGCAACGATTTCAGGGTTCGCCAGGGTCGTGACATCGCCTTCATCCTGTTTGTTGGAGATCGAGCCGAGCACCCGCCGCATGATCTTGCCGGAGCGGGTCTTGGGCATATCGGGGACGATCCAGACGTGCCGCGGTTTGGCGATTTTGCCGATCTCGGTCGATATGGTGTCGGAGATCTTCTTGGCCAGTTCCGGGCTGGCTTTATAACCGGGCTTCAGGGCAATGTACATATCCGGCTCTCTGCCCTTGATCTCGTGCGCCACCGGCACCACCGCGGCCTCGGCCACTTCTTCGCAGACCAGGGCGGCCGATTCGATCTCCTTGGTCCCCAGGCGGTGACCGGAGACGTTGATGACATCGTCGATGCGGCCCAGGATGCGCACGTAACCGTCTTCGGCCACCACGGCGGCATCGCCGGTCATGTACGGCCAGTCCTGCCACCTCTTGCTCTTGGGGTCCTTGCAGTAGCGCGAGAAGTAAGTCTCGACGAAGCGGTCGCGATTGCCCCAGATGGTCTGGAACATGCCCGGCCAGGGGTTCTGGATGCAGATGTTGCCGGCCTTGCCCGAACCGGTCGGCACCTCTTGGCCCTCGTCGTCGTAGACGATCGGGTGGATGCCGGGCATGCCGGGGCCGGCGCTGCCGGGTTTCATCGGTTTGATGGCCGGCAGGGTGCTGCAAAGGAAACCGCCGGTTTCGGTCTGCCACCAGGTGTCCACGATGGCGGCCTTGCCCTGGCCGACGACGTTGTAATACCACTTCCACACCTCGGGCTCGATCGGCTCGCCCACGGTGGTCATGTGTTTGAATTCGTAATTGTACTTGGCGGGTTCATCGGGGCCTATTTTACGCAGGGCGCGGATGGCCGTCGGCGCGGTGTGAAAGATGTTCACGTCCAGATCCTGGGCGATGCGCCAGGCGCGGCCCGCATCCGGATAGGTGGGAACGCCTTCGTAAATAACCGTCGATGCGGCGATGGCCAGGGGGCCGTAAACGATGTAGGAGTGGCCGGTAATCCAGCCGATGTCGGCCATGCACCAGTAAACATCGGTCGGATGGATGTCCTGCACGTACTTGGAGGTGCCGGCGGTGTAGGCCAGGAAGCCGCCGGTGCCATGCTGGCAGCCCTTGGGTTTGCCGGTGGTGCCGCTGGTGTACATCAGGAACAGCGGGTCCTCGGCGTTCATCTTTTCGGGCTCGACCCGCGCGCCGTAGTAGTCCTTGAGCACATCGTTGACGAAATAGTCGCGTCCGTCGACCATCGCTTTCGGGCTGGAGGCCTTGCCGGTGTACCGCTGCCACACGAGAACCTTGTCGACTTTCTGCCCGTCCTTTCCCGCCAGGTCGACGGCGATATCCGCATTCTGCTTGTGGTCGATCAGGGTCCCGCTACGGTAATAGGCGTCCATCGTGATCAACACCCGGCTGCCGGAGTCGACGATCCGGTCGGCGCAGGCACGGCCGCTGAACCCGCCGAACACCTGGCTGTGAATGACCCCGAGGCGGGCGCAGGCCAGCATCGTGATCGGCAGCTCGGGGACCATCGGCATGTGGAGGGTCACCCGGTCGCCGCGCTTGAGACCGGCAAAATCTCTGAGCAGGGCCGCGAATTCGTTCACGCGGACATACAATTCCTGATAGGTGATGTGCTGGTAGCCCTCTTCGAGCGGCTCGGGCACGAAATGAATCGCGGTCTTGTTCTTGTACTTCGCCAGATGACGATCCACGCAGTTGTAACTGGCGTTGATCTTTCCGCCCTTGAACCACTTGTAGCATGGAGCGTCACTGGTATCCAGGATCTCGTCCCAATACTCGTACCAGGTCAGCAGATCGGCGTATTCCTTGAAGCAGTTCGGGAAATTATCCAGGCTGAAACGATCGTAGACCTTTTCATCGGTCATGTTGGCCTGGGCGATGAACTTTGGTGTGGGAAAATACAGGCCTTCTTCCTGCCAGTGGACGGCAATCTGAGCTTCTGAAGTTTCGACGATTTCTTTTTCTGCCATTGATTTCACTCCTTAAAGCTTGTGGTTGCAATGATGACGGACGATCATCCGACGCTGCTCGTTACTTCTTCTCTCTCCTCATCCCTCCTTTCCCGAAGTTTTGGTCACACGTGTTTCCCCGTTGAACCCTTCTGCCGTGCTGTCAATATCCATGGAACCTTCATATCCGGACCAGTCCGGTGCGGGCCGCATCTCGGCCTAAACAGCATGTGCTTCTTCACGCTGCCGGAGCGCATCGACGGTCAGGTTTTTCTTTTGCGTGAACCGCCGCCGGCAACCGTTTTGGTTATCCCCTGCCGGAAGATCTCGAAGGCGGCCTCGAGCGTCGGCTTCAGGTAATCCTTGTCCTGATTGATTATCCGTTTGCTTTCCTCCCACAGGATGATTCCGGAAAACATCGCCCATAAAATGTCGGCCAGGGCCACCGGGTGCCGGTCTATGAAGGCCCCTTTGCGAATGCCCTCCTCGAAAATTTCGGCCATCGTGCCGAGCGATCCCCGGCTGAGTTGTTTGATCTCCTCCATTAATTCCGGCGACAGGCTCTTCAAGGTTTCGCTGGATTGAAGGTGGAACATGTTGATCAGAATGAGCGGATCGAAGGCGTAGACGTCGTAAAGGGCCTCTTTCAAAGAGGCGATGCGGTCGTCGTGTTCGCTGAAAGTTTCGTTCTTGACGTGCTCGAGACGGACGTTGAGATGTTTGAGAATGCGCAGGGAAAGCGACGCGTAAAGCTCGTCTTTGTTCTTGAAATAAATGTAGAGGGTCCCGGGGCTGAGTTCGGCCTCCTTGGCGATGTCCTCCATGGTGGCCTTGTTGAAGCCCTTGGCGGAAAAAACTCTTTTGGCGGCAACGATGATTTGCTGGCGGCGTCTTTCGCGTTCACGCTCTTTCCGTTCTTGGATTCCCATTATTTTCTAAATCCAATTTAGTTGTTGGAATTGTTTACAAACGATAGGTTCTATTTGTCAAGAAAAAAATTGATGACGGTCTAAATTTTTATGTTGATTTTTCAGGTGGCTTCCATGATTTAATTTTGTGTGATTTATGAGACTTAGATGACTTATTGTGGGCGGCGGTCGGCCGTCGGGGCTGCGGCGCGGCTCATTTTGTGAATCTTTTTACGACCGATGGTGGCATAATGGGGCTTGCCAGATGCATCTCAAATGCATTAAGTAGGGTCACACATATGAAATGGGCACTGGGAAGCGCCTGAAAATGGCGCGAATGGTTACGGCAGGCCGTGAAATAAAGCTTTGGGCGGGAAGACCGACATGTTCAATACAACCATAAAGTTCGGGACGTATCCACCGGCCGTGAAAAAAGCCATCGCCTGCCTGAGCCTGGGATGGCTTGCACACCTCATTTTTTATTTCAATTTTTTTACCGGTGAGGTGTTGGTCCGCAACGACTACTTAATGGCGGGTATCGGCATCGCGATCTGCTACTTCGTGGCCGCCGTCAACCCCTGGGCCCGTGCGCTGAGCATCTTTTTCAACATCGGCATTCTGGTTATCTACCTGGTGCTGCTGGCATTCCAGGATGTCGGCTTTAAGCTGCAGGTGCTGACGGTGGCGGTGATCGTGTTCTTTGCCCTGGCCACGTATTACCTGCTGCGCAAGGAGACGGCCGAGTTTTTCGGAAGATTCAATGCCGGGGAGACCCGGTGAGACGAAAAAAAGATGGAAGCGGCCGGGCCCGGCGATGAGCGACAGGCCCCTGACCCTCAACGGAAACCAGTGAGCGTACATGACCATGCCCCTGCCCCCGAAAGATATCGACTGCCCCTGCGGCCACGTCACCACGTTGCAGACGAAAAAACTGCGATGCATCAAATGCGGGAAGTTTTTATTTTACGACGATACGGAGAAAAGACGGCACGCCACCAACCAGATCTATCTTGTCGCCATGCTGGCGGCGGGCATCGGGATCGTCACCTATCTCTTTGTCGAAATGATCGTCAGGCCGCTTTTCGGATGAAATCCGAGGGTCCCCTGTACACCGGGCCCGACTCCCGAATTGGCGTGCGCTCCTGCTTTACTCCCCCAGGAACTCTTTGAACCTGCGGCTGGAAACCACCTTTTCGATCCGGCGGCCCCTGGCCTGGAGCTGGTCGAGCCGCTCGAAGCAGACGGCCACCGTGTAGGTCGCGCCCTCGAAATCGACGGGGGGGACCAGCCGCACGCCGGGACCGAGGTTCAGCTCCCGCACCAGGTCCTGAAAGCGGGCCGCGGTGCTGCTGATCGCCGGATAACGGCGTTGCCGCAGCAGCTCCCGCAGCCGTCCCGCTTTTTGTCCGCGCTCGAGATCGGCTGCCGACAGAATCTCGGCGAGCCCGGGGTCGGTTAGGATGTCGACGACCGTCGCCTGTTCGCGCCGCGCGATTTCGGTCACCAGCGCCAGCATCTCCCGCTGGCGGTTCAATCCCAGTTTGAGATCGGCGAAAAGGCGCGCCAGGGCTTCGGCCGTCCGAGTGTCGAACCGCCGCAGGTCGAGCGCCATGGCCAAGGTCAGCTCGCCGCTTGCCAGGCGCGCCTGAAGACCCTCGGGCAAAATCGTCAGCGACATGATCTTGCGCATCAAGGCCGGATTGTCGGGCAGCGCCAGGGCGGCCGCCTGACGGCTCAGCGTCTCCTCGCCGTCGGAAATTCCGGCCAGCAGGTTCAGCGCGCGCGCGGTTTCGATTGGACCGAGCGGCCTCTTGAGCGAATTGTCGGCGATCGCCAGCCGCACGCGGTCGGCCTCGTCGCCGTCGCCGGGCAGCACCCGCGCCCGGATCTCGGCGTGTCCCAGAAGCCGGCAGGCCTCGATACGGCGGAACCCGGCCACGATTCGATAGCCCCCGGCCGTTGCGCAGACGATCGGGGGATCGATGACGCCCAGGACGGCGATCGACCCGGTGAGCGTTTCGACCGGGCCGGAGGTGGTGAGGCGGTAGTGCGCATCCTCGAGACGCAGGCTCTCGACGGGCAGGGACCGTTCGTCAAAACGCATGCCGGACGCCGGTCAACTGGTCGAGGGCTTCCAGGTATTTGCGGCGGGTGTCCCGAACCACCGCCTCGGGCAGCGCGGGCGCCGGCGGCTTCTTGTTCCAGTTGATCGACACCAGGTAGTCGCGCAGGTACTGCTTGTCGTAGCTTTTCTGAGCACCGCCGGGGGCGTAAGTGGCACGCGGCCAGAAGCGCGAAGAGTCCGGGGTGAGCACTTCGTCGATGAGAACCAGCTCATCGCCGCAGTACCCGAACTCGAACTTGGTGTCGGCGATGATCATTCCCTTTTCTTCGGCCAGGGCGGCTCCGCGGCGGTAAATGTCGAGGCTCAGCTCGCGCACCCTTCCGGCGGCTTCGGCGCCGATGCGGCGCACCGCTTCGTCGAAGTCGATGTTGATATCGTGCCGGCCGACGTCCTCCTTGGTGGACGGCGTGAAAATCGGCTGCGGCAGCTTGTCCGACTCCTTCAGGCCCGCGGGCAGGCGGATGCCGCAGACGGTGCCGTCTTTGCGATAGGAGGCCCAGCCCGAGCCGGAAATATACCCGCGGACGACACATTCGATCGGCAGCGGCCGGGCCTTTTTCACCAGCATGCTCCGGTCCTGAAGCTCGGCGGCATACGGCCGGCACACTTCCGGATAATCGGCGACATCGCCGCTCACGACGTGATTGCGGACCAAAGCGCGCATTTCCCCGAACCAGAAGAGCGACAGGCGGTTGAGGATCTTGCCTTTATCCGGGATCGGATCGGGCATCACCACGTCGAAGGCCGAGATGCGATCGGTGGCGACCATCAGCAGGTGGTCGCCGAGATCGTAGACATCGCGCACCTTGCCTCTTTTCAGAAGGTCGAGGCCTGGAAAACTGGTTTCAACTATTGGCGTTCCCATTTATTCCTCACTTTTTCATGTGATTAACGGGTTGCGGGTTGCGGGTTGCGAGTTACGGGTTGCGGATTACGAATTTCAAGGTGTGTTTTGTGGTTGGTGTTTCGTGTTTAGTTTGAAATGACTGAAAACCCTGCATCTATTTCATTGGCCTTTAAAAATCGGAGCGTCAGCGTTCCTTATTGCGAGTTTCCAGTTTCCATTTTCAAGTTTCAATTAACGGGTTGCGGGTCACGGGTATGTTCGGTGTTTGGTGTCTGGTAATCGGTATTTGGGCGATGCGGCCGTAGGGGCGGCCCTTGTGGGTGCCCGGTCGATGATGAGGCTCTGTGTTCGTCCTGTAATGATTCATTGCGGGTGGCGGTTACGGGTTATGGATTGCGGGTTTAGGATGTGCTTGGGGTGTTGTGTTTCGTGTGTTGTGTTTCGTGTCTGGTTTGAAATGACTGAAAACCCTGCATCAATTCCTTTTCATTTAAGCGTTGAACTTTATTAGCGTTCAGCGTTCCTTTTTGCAAGTATCCAGTCTCGAGTTTCCCTTTAAGGGTTTGGCCGCCGGGATATCGCCTCTCCGGTGGGAGATAAAAACAGGCGGTTCACCCCTATCCTGTGCTACCCTTTCAGGCGGCCGGCCCGTGGTTTTCGCGGAAGGCCTGTATGAATTTTTTCAGGATCTCGCGCGCGGCCGCATCCGGTTCGAGCAGCTCGATGCCGAGTTCGTATTTGCCGGCATCGTTTTTCCCCGCATGTACCACGCGTCCCTTGATGTCGACGACGTCGTCCTCGAGACCGAGAGACAGCATCAGGTGGCGCCCGACCTCGACCGGCAGGTGGGTTTCCAGGCGAATGCCGGCTTCGGAAACGTCCAGGGTCCGGCCCATGGTCTGGCGGTCGGCCTCGCCCGCGCCGTCGACCAGCACATACGACAGGTTCAGGGAGTTGATGCGAGTGAATTTTCTCTTGTCTGCGCTTGTCATGGGTACGCTCTTTCGATCGGCCGGTTATGTGGTTTGTGACGTCGTTTCGGGGTACAGGTTCTTGTGGTGCTCACAGGCAATCATGGTGGTGACCGAAATGCTGGTCGCCAGATTTTCGATAATGTGCCGAAACGAGTCGGGCAGGCCTTCGTATTCCGCAACCAGCCCGGCGGCGTCCAGCGGCGATATTCTCAGATCGGAGGAAGCGAAAACCGCTGCGGCGTGCGGTTCATGGCCCAGTTTAAGAAAGGGAATGTGGCCGAAGAAATCGCCCTTGACCAACTCGGCCAGCGGCACGAGGCCCGATTCGGTTTTACGCCCGATCGTGGCCCGGCCGCGCGTTATCGTGAAGGCCCGCCGTTCGTCCTGGCCCTGCTCGATCACCGGCCGCTTGTCGAGCAGCAGGCGGTCGGCTTTCTCCTCGCGGGCATGGATTCGCGCCAATTGGTCGGTCACCTGATTCAGGCGCTTGTCGAGACTCTTGACGACCTCGCGCAGCTCGGGGCTCATGGCGGCGTATTCGGTGGCCAGCAGGTGCGAATCGAGCATTCCCAGCTGAACCCGGCTCATCGCCCGCGCCGAGGTGCGGCGGACGCTGCTCTCGGTCAGGAAAGAAGAGATGCTGCCGACATAGGCGCCGTCACTGAGGCGCAGGATCTTCAGCGGACCGGTGGGCGTCTGCTTCGATATTTCGACGATGCCCTCCAGCACGACCCACATCCAGTTGCCGTAGTTGCCCTCGATGACGATCTCGTCACCTTCGTAGAATTCCTCCTCGTCCACCACGTACATATAGTCGACAAACGGCCCCTTGATCAAGGGCAATTGTCTTTCGCCGACCGCCGTACCGGGACCCTCCCGGTAGGATACCGGGCCGAGGACCGGGACCTTGCCGTCATCGACCATGCGCGAACCGTCCAGAATGATTTCCATACGGTTCTTGTTGATGACATTTTGGCGCTCGACCGTCTCCTGGCTGAAGGAAAATTCGCCCTGCGTCCAGCCGAACAGGGAATAGAGCGCTTCCAGGCCGGTCAGCTGCGCGTTGACGGCATCCAGAGGGTCGCCCTTGGAGAAGTAAATCAGGCCCGGCGACGGGGCGTATTTACTCACGATGCGCAGCACGCCGCTGCCGCCGTTGTTGCCGATAATCTGCACCAACTCGCCCAGGCTGAGAAAATCAAGGTTTCCTGAAAATGCAAGGCCGATGCTCATGGGCGCGAATCAATCGTTCCAGCTCAACTCCTTCTTCAAGGAGAGCAGCGTCAATTTCAGACAGGCCTGCAGGGTCTTGCCGACCCCCTCGCCCTTGACGGCACTGGCTTGAAATGTGGGAACCTTCAGCTGGCGGTTCAGTTCATGTTCCATCTGCTCGATCGGCATCAGGGGGATGCCTTCGCGGGCGAGATCTCTTTTGTTGAACTGCATGACCAGGGGCACCTTCAGGATGTTCAGCCCGTAATCCTTAAGATTCTGATGAAGGTCCTTGAGGGAGAGCATGTTCTTCTCGCGCCGGACCTCCAGCGAGTCCGCCACGAAAACCAGGCCGTCAACGCCCCTCAGCACGAGTTTGCGGGTCGAGGTGTACTGCACCTGCCCCGGAACGGTGTAAAGGTGAACGCGCACATCGCAGCCTCTCAACTTGCCGAGTTCCATGGGCAGAAAGTCGAAGAACAGGGTCCGGTCACCGTCGGTGTTGATCGACACCATCTCGCCCGACACCTGTTTTTTATAGGCCTTGAAGATGTAATCGAGGTTCGTGGTCTTTCCGCAGCGTCCCGGTCCGTAATAGACGATTTTACACTCGATTTCGCGCTTCTTGAGATTGACGATGGCCATTGAGGCGACTCCAGGCTGTTTCGGATGATAAGATGAATTTTAACCTTATGATCATAGCCTGTTTTGCGGGTTTGTGTCAATATCGGGAAGGATATAAATATGTTGACATTCATCCAGATTGTGTTAACGATTTCGGATCCCTGCAATCTTTCGATCTCTTTGTCTCTTTTAAGCGAGAGTCTCTTTTTACACCCTCAACTTTTCCGAAAGGAGTGCGTCATGGACAAAAAAGTGACCGTGGTCGGCGCCGGCAACGTCGGCGCCACGGCCGCTCAGCGGCTGGCCGAAAAGGAACTCTGCGATGTGGTGCTGGTCGACATCATCGAGGGCGTCCCGCAGGGCAAGTCCCTGGACCTGACGGAGGCCGCGCCCATCGAAAAGCACGATGCCCATCTGACCGGCACCAACACCTACGACGCCACGGCCGGCTCGAAAATCATCATCATCACCGCCGGCATCCCGCGCAAACCGGGAATGAGCCGCGACGATCTGCTCGGCACCAACGCCGGCATCATGAAGAAGGTCACCGAACAGGTCGCCAAACTGTCGCCGGAGGCGGTGATCATCATCGTCAGCAACCCGCTGGATGCGATGTGCCATGTCGCCTTCGAGGCCAGCGGTTTTCCGAAGGAGCGCGTCCTGGGAATGGCCGGCGTGCTCGACTCGGCTCGTTTCCGGGCCTTCATCGCCATGGAACTCAAGGTCTCGGTCGAAAACACGCACGCCTTCGTGCTGGGCGGACACGGCGACACCATGGTCCCGCTGCCGCGCTTTTCGACCGTGGCCGGCATTCCCATCACCGAACTGCTGCCGCCGGACCGCATCGAGGCCATCGTCGAGCGCACGCGGACGGGCGGGGCCGAGATCGTCAGCCTGCTCAAAACCGGCAGCGCCTACTATGCCCCGGCGTCGGCGGCCGTGGAAATGGCGGAGTCGATTCTGAAGGACAAGAAAAAAATTCTGCCGTGCGCCGCCCTGCTGAAAGGCGAATACGGCATCGATGATCTTTTTATCGGCGTTCCCGTGAAGCTGGGTGCCGCAGGCATCGAAGAGATCGTTCAGATAAAATTGACGGCCGACGAACAGGAGGCGCTGAACCGCTCGGCCGCCGCCGTTCAGGAATTGAAGGACGCGATGAAGAAGTTGACCTATTAGTCGGTTGGGTCGGTTGGTCAGTTGAGTCGGTTAGGGCAGTTTGTGACCTACGATCCTGGACCTGAACCGATGTCGATGCCGTTTAATGGTGCATTCGTGGGGGCACGGCGTGTCGTGCCCTTGTACGGCGGCAATTTTCAACCGCCGAATAACATTGTGAACAGATTAACTACGAACGTTCAACATCAAGATGATGAGGCATCAGGGGGCACCGGCGGCATGCAGGTGCTCCCTTATATTTTGGGCCAGCCGCCGGTCGATGCCTGTGACGGCGCACAGGTCTTCGATCGACGCCTCCCGCACGAGGCGCACGCTCTTGAAATGGCTCAGCAGGGCCTTTTTCCTGGCCGGCCCCACGCCCGGTATGTCGTCCAGGGCCGATTCAAGGGCATTCTTGCCGCGCCGTTTGCGGTGGTAGGCGATGGCGAATCGGTGGGCTTCGTCGCGGATGCGCTGGATGAAGAGCAGCAGGTCGGCGTCGCGGCCGAAATTGACCGGGTTGGCGCGGCCCGGCGTGAAGATTTTGTCGGCCGTCTCGCCGCGCAGCGCATCCTTTTTGGCGATGCCGATCAGATCGAAACGGCCGTCGAGCCCCAGGTCGGCGACCACCGCCAGGGCGATGTTCAGCTGCCCCTTGCCGCCGTCGACGATCAGCAGGTCGGGCGGCGGTGTTGGCGCCTCGGGTTTCAGCCGCCGCCGCAGCACTTCGCTCATGCTGGCGTAGTCGTCGGGACCGCTGACCTCGCGGATGCGGTAGCGGCGATAGGCGTTTTTCTCCGGCTTGCCGCCGGCGAAGACCACCATGCTGGCCACCGCCGCGGTGCCGGCCAGGTTCGAGTTGTCGAAGCACTCGATGCGGCGCGGCAGACGCTCGAGTTGCAGGCGCTTCTGAAGGCGTTGCAGGAGATCGCCGCGCTCGGTGGCGGCCGCCAGGCGCTCCGCGAGTTCCTTGGCGGCGTTTTGAAGGGCCATGTCGAGCAGCCGGGCTTTTTCGCCGCGGCGCGGCCGGTGAAGAACCACGCGCCTGCCCTTCAGCGCCTGCAGCCACTCCTCTATCAACCCGGCCTCTTCCGGCCGCACCGGCAGCAGGATCTCCTCGGGGATGAACAGCGCCGTTTCGTAGTACTGCCGGGTAAAGGCCGAGATCAGTTCGCGGTCATCGGCCAAGGGGGCCGATACAGTGAAGCTGCGGCTGCCTAACAGAAATCCGCCGCGTACGAAAAGCAGCGTCACCAGGGCGAGGTCCGCATCGCGGGCGCAGGCGATCACGTCGCGGTCGCCGGCATCGGTGGTCACGGCAACCTGCTTTTCGACCGTGCGTTCGAGCGAAAACATCTTGTCCCGCAGGCGGGCGGCCTTTTCGAAATCCTGCCGATCGGCGGCCGCGGCCATCTCGGTCTTGATCTTGCGGATCAGGTCGGGGGCCCGGCCCTTTAAAAACAACACCGCCTCCCGGATCATTTCGGCATACTCCTGCCGGTCCACGTCACGGCAGCAGGGGGCCAGGCACCCCTGCATCTGGCAGTGCAGGCACGGCCGGGTGCGCAGCGTGAATTCCCGGTCGGTGCATTTGCGCAGCTTGAAGGTCTTGTTGATGATCTTGAGCGTCTGGCGCACGGCTTGGGCCGATGCATAAGGCCCGAAATAGAGGGCGCCGTCCTTTTTGGGCATGCGCACGATCGACAGGCGCGGATAGGGGTGGGTTACGTCGAGCCGCAGCGACGGGTAGCGCTTGTCGTCCTTGAGGTTGACGTTGTATCGCGGCCGGTGCTGCTTGATCAGGTTAGATTCGAGGATCAGGGCCTCTTTTTCGGAAGCCGTGACAATGGTTTCGATGTCGGCGATTTTCTTGATCAGCACGCCGGTCTTGACATCCGGTTTTTCGGCGGTCGAAAAATATGAGGCCAGCCGCTTGCGCAGGCTGCGGGCCTTGCCGACATAGATGACCGCTCCGGCGGCATCGCGCATGATGTAGACGCCCGGCGCGCCCGGCAGATGCGGCAGCATGGCGCGCAGCTCGTCCAGCGACCTGCGCCCCGAGGGGCCGCCGGCCTCCGCGGCCGTCCCGGCCGCAGCCGGCCCGCTTGGTTCCGGGCGCGATCCCCGCGATAGCCCCTTTTCGGTCGGGTCGTGCTCGTCTTCGATCATTTACGGGCGCCTGTCGTGTCCACTAACCCTCGAAAACGGCCAATTGCCTGAGGGACCGGATCCGGTCGCGCAAATCCGCCGCGCGTTCGAATTCGAGGGCGCGGGCGGCGGTTTTCATTTCCTGTTCCAATTCCCGGACGGCGCGGTCGATGTCGTCCAGGGTGTCGAAAGCATCCACCGTTTCGGCGACCCGGCCGGGTCCCGGGCGGCTCGCGGCGGCATCGGCTTCGGAAACGAAGGCAGAGGTTATCTCCTTGACGATCGAGGCCGGCGTGATGCCGTGTTGGCGGTTGTAGGCCTGCTGGATGCGCCGCCGCCGGTCCGTTTCGCCGATGGCGGCCTGCATCGAGGGCGTCACCCGGTCCGCGTACAGGATGACCCGGCCGTTCAGGTTGCGGGCCGCCCGGCCGAAGGTCTGGATCAGAGAGCGCGCGGACCGCAGAAAACCCTCCTTGTCGGCATCGAGGATGGCCACCAGCGCCACCTCGGGTATATCGAGGCCTTCGCGCAGCAGGTTGATGCCGATCAGCACCTCGAAGACCCCCAGCCTCAGGTCCCGCAGGATGTCCATGCGCTCCAGGGTCGTGATGTCGGAGTGCAGGTAGCGCACCGGCAGGCCCAGGTCGGTGTAGTATTCGGTGAGGTCCTCGGCCATGCGCTTGGTCAGGGTGGTCACCAGGGCCCGCAGGCCGATCTGGCGGCAGCGGCGGATCTCTTCCAGCAGGTCGTCGACCTGGTTGACGGCACGGCGCACCTCGATCGGCGGATCGATCAGCCCGGTGGGGCGCACGATCTGCTCGACCAGAGTGTCGGCCGCCAGCGAGCGCTCGTAGTCGGCCGGGGTCGCCGAGACGAAGACCACCTGGTTGAAGCGCTCCTGGCACTCTTCGAACCTGAGAGGCCGGTTATCGAGCGCCGACGGCAGCCGGAAACCATAGTGGACCAGGGTCTCCTTGCGCGAGCGGTCGCCGCGGTACATGGCCCGCAACTGCGGCACGGCGATGTGGCTCTCGTCGATGAACATCAGGTAGTCTTCCGGAAAATAGTCGAGCAGCGTGGGCGGCGGGTCTCCGGCCGCCCGGCCGGTCAGGTGGCGCGAGTAGTTTTCGATGCCGTTGCAGTAGCCGAGTTCCTGGATCATTTCCAGGTCGAAATTGGTCCGCTCTTCGATCCTCTGGGTTTCGATGTAGCGTTTTTCCGTCCGAAAAAATTCGATCCGCCCCTTCAACTCGGCGATGATGGTTTCGATGGCGCGCTTGCGCGTGACCTTGGAGGTGACGTAGTGGCTGGCCGGAAAAACGGTCGTCCGCTCCAGGGGCTTGACGACCAGACCGCGCAGCGCATCGATTTCGGAGATCGCCTCGATCTGGTCCCCGAAAAAGTCGATCCGCAGGGCACGGTCCTCTTCGTAAGCCGGAAACAACTCGATGCGGTCGCCCCGGACGCGAAAGACGCCGCGGTGAAAATCGAGATCGTTGCGTTCGTACTGCAGGGCCACCAAATCCCGCAGAAGCCGGTCACGGCCGATTTCCATATCCCGCTCCAGATCGATCCGCAGGCCCAGATAGTCCTCGGGCGCGCCCAGGCCGTAAATGCACGAGACGCTGGCCACCACGATCACATCGCGGCGCGACAGGACCGAGCGGGTGGCCGAGTGCCGCATCTTGTCGATCATCTCGTTGATCGAGGAATCCTTGGAGATGTAGGTGTCGCTGGCCGGGATGTAGGCTTCCGGCTGATAATAGTCGTAGTAGCTGACGAAATACTCGACCGCGTTTTCCGGGAAGAGCGACTTGAACTCGTTGTAGAGCTGCGCCGCCAGAGTTTTGTTGGGGGCCAGGATCAGCGTCGGCCGGGCCAGTTCGGCAATCACGTGCGCCATGGTGAAGGTCTTGCCCGATCCGGTGACCCCCAGCAGGACATGCCAGGGGGTGCCCGCGCGGATATTGCGGCAGAGGGCTTCGATGGCCTGCGGCTGGTCGCCGCTGGGGCCGTAGGGCGCCATTAAGTTAAACAAAGACATTATATTTTATTTCATTAAATATTAAATTAAAAACAAAAAGACTAAATATAATTCTGACGCGATGGGTGCTGATGGCGGTCTGCTGTGGGAGTCGCCGATGAAATCTCGGGCAGCCTGGATGTCACTGGTGTTTGATCGCCGGACTGTCAGGCCGCGTCTGGACTCCCGGACAACAGGGCGATGCACAGGGCGGCGATGCCTTCTCCGCGGCCCACGGGGCCCAGCCCTTCGGTCGTGGTGGCCTTGATGTTGACGCGGCCGGGATCGAGGCCCATGGCGCGCGCCATCGACGCCTGCATCTCCGCGCGGTACGGCTGCAGCCTTGGCGCTTCGGCCAAGACGGTCGCATCGACATTGACCACCGAAAAACCCTTGTTGTGCAGGATGGCGATCGTCGACTCCAGCAGGCGAATGCTGTAAATGTTGCGGTAGCCGGGCTCGGTGTCGGGAAAATGCCGGCCGATGTCCCCTTCACCGGCCGCGCCCAACAGCGCGTCGCAGGCGGCATGTACCAGAACGTCGGCGTCGGAGTGTCCCTCCAGCCCCTTGGCGAAGGGGATTCTGACCCCGCCGAGCACCAGCGGACGCCCGCTGACCAGCCGGTGAACATCGTATCCCTGGCCGATTCGCATGTGATTCTCCCGCCCCGTGGCAAAACGCCGCCAAACTCCACACGGCCCCGGACGGATGACCGGCAGCGCATCCGGCGCACCTGACATACCCCCATTTATGTCTAGCCGCTTGAAATCGTGCCAGTTTAGGCATCGGCGCCGCTATTGTCAACGCGCAGTTACATCCCCCCTCCCCAACCCCTCCCACCTGGTCGGGGAGTTTTCAATCCAGCACCATCTTGAAACTCACTCTCATGGAATTCAGCGACGACTTTGGAAGTCTCTCTTAAAACAGGGTCTTAGCGGGATTTTTTTCAAGGGGGACATATTGAGGCGTGCGGGCAGCCGGTCTGTCCGGCGCGAGTGGGCGTCACCCCCCGGCGCGTTCCATTGGTCGTCCTCTTGTCATGTGGCGGCGGTCATGATATAAATATGCATTACATTGTAAATCATAAATATGACGAACCAGTGAAAAAGGACGGCTCGATGACGACCCCCTCTCTATCCAGCGAACGCCGCGAATGCCAGTTTGATTTCGATCTCGGGTATCTCGTCAAGAGTCCCTGCCGGGACTGCGACCAGAGAAAAACCGCCTTTCCCGCCTGTTCACAGGACTGCCTTCTCCTGGCTCAGGTGCAGACGGCTCTTTCGGCCTCGGTGTCCTGCAACAAAAAGAACTGACCCCCATGCGACGCCCCAACCATCGAGCGGGTGGCGGTCTCCCGGCCGCCGATGACCCGGCCCGCGGGTGTGCGGGACCGCCGCTCACCGCTCCGGCTCCGCCGGGGGCGGCGGAGCCGGCCCTGGGTCTTTTGCGGCACCGCCGCCGGCTTCCGCCCTGCCCCACAAGGCTTCGCGCAATCCCGACCGCCGCTCGATCCGGCGCGTGATCGCCGCCGCCAATATCTTTTCCTGCCCCCAGATGGTTACGCTCGATCGGGCGCGCGTCACGGCCGTGTAAATCAACTCGCGCGTCAACACCGGGCCGTCGACATCCGGCAGGATCAGGTGCACCTGCTCGAATTCCGACCCCTGACTCTTGTGAACCGTCATGGCGAACGCCGTTTCGAGGCCCTGCAGCCGGTCGATCGGAAGGCAGCGCAGGTCATCGCCGCCGGCCGCAAAACAGACCGCCGGCCGCCGGCCTTCGCCCTCGTCCGCGGCCACCGTCAGCCCGATGTCCCCGTTGAAAAGCCCCAGCCGATAATCGTTGGCGGTGACCAGCACCGGCCGGCCCGCATACCAGCCGTCGAAACGGCCGCCGGCCGCCGTGATCAGCCGCGCCTGGCGCAGCACCCGTTCCGTTAGACCGTTGAGGGCGGCGACTCCGCAAGAGCCCCGGTTGACGGCGCACAGGACCCTGAAACGACTGAAATGCGCCAGGGCGCGGCGCGGGTCGCCTTCGGTGAGACCCTCGCGATAGCCCTCGCGAAGGTGCGGGGACAGGCGGCGGTGAAGCTCGTGGGCGGAGGCCACCGGTTGCCAGTGGATATCGCGGCTGCGGCCGGCCTTCAGAAGCTGCAGGGCGCCGTCGACATCCCCCCGGTTGACCGCCCGGCTCAGGGACCCGATGCCGCTTTTCTCCCCGAACCGGTAGCTTCGCACCAGGTTGACGATGCCGTCCTGCAGCCCGCCCGGCTCGTACCGGCCGCCGCGGCCGGACTGCAGCGCCATGCCGGTCGCCTCTTTGGCCGCGCGGCAAAAAAACGGCGAGTACCGATGCGGGCGGCCGTGGTCGCAGATGTCGCCCAGAACGGCGCCCGCTTCGACCGACGCCAGCTGGTCCTTGTCGCCGATCAGCACCAGCCGGGTCCGTTCGCCGAGGGCCGCCACCAGTTTCGAGAGCAGGGCCAGATCGACCATCGAGGCCTCGTCGACGATGACGATGTCCGCGGGCAGCCGGTTGCCGGCGTTATAGCGAAAAAAGGGGGTGCCGGAAACCGGCTGCAGCATCCGGTGAATGGTCCGGGCCGCGACCGGTATCCGCTCCCGCACGTCGGGGCGGCAGGCCAGCGAATCGCGGGCGGCGCGCAAAGATTCACCGAGCCGGGCGGCCGCCTTGCCGGTCGGTGCCGCCAACTGGATGTCGAGCGGGGCGCCGGCCGTCTGTTCGATCAGCAGGGCCAGAATTTTGGCGACGGTATGGGTCTTGCCGCTGCCGGGGCCGCCCGTGATAACGCAGAACCCCGCGAGATGCACCGCCAGCGCGGCGATTTTCTGCCAGTCGATGTCGCCGTCCGGCCCGTCGGCCGGAAACAGGCGGTCGAGAGCCGCGCGCAGGGCCGCCGGATTCCAGCCGGCCGGAAGCGCGGCCGCGCCCGTCCGTCGCCGGATGGCGGCGGCCAGGCCCTGCTCGTAAGCAAAATAGCGGTAGAGGTAGAGCCGGCCGGAAGCGTCCAGAATCAGCGGGCGCCGGTCACCGGGACGACCGACCACGGGCGAGTTTTCGAGGTGTCCGATCCAGTCGGCGGCAGAAGGACAGGTCAGCGCCGGGCCTCCTTCCCGCGGCCGCAGCAGCTCGGCACCGGCGAGCTGCTTCACATCGATGCAGACGTGGCCGTCCCCGGCCGCACGGCTCACCAGGGCCGCGGCCAGGGCGACATCGGAAAACCCGCCGCCGCAGAGGCGCTCGATGAAGCCGGCGAAATGGACATCGATATCCGTTAGCTGACCGCTGCGATAAAGGGCTGTCAGGTCGGTGCCGCGCATCAGTTCAGACTCCGGTCAGGCTCCGGCCGGCCCGCGATCGGCGCTCCGGCCCGTTTCGGGTTCAGCGGTCCATCCTGCGGCTGCCGGCGACCAGGGCCCGGTCGAGAGCGGCGATCAGGCCGGCATCCGGCCGGTCGTGATAGATGCCGTACACGGGCCCCTCCGCCGGATCGATACCGCGGATGAAGATGTAGAACACGCCGCCGAAATGGCGTTCATAGCGGTATCCCGGGTCCCGCAGCTGCAGATAACGGTTGAAGGCCAGGGTGTAGAGGCAGTACTGAAGGATGTAACAGTCGTCGTTCATGGCCGTCGCGAGATTTCCGGCATCGTAGTCCGCCACCCGGTGGCCCAGGTGGTTGGACTTCCAGTCGATAAGATAGTAGCGCCCCCCGTGATAAAACGTCATGTCGATGTAGCCCTTCATGAACCCGCGCGACGGGACGAAGGTGAGTTTTTCGAGTTCAGCCGGAAAGCGGCTCGGAATGCCGGCGGCCGGGTGCGCGGCAAAAATGTCCCTCAGCCGGCGGGGGCCGACCGGATTGACGGGCAGATAAAATTCCATTTCGTTGCGCCGCTGGTCGGGTCCGATTGCCTGCAGGGCCAGTCCGGGAATGCCGGGTGCCAGCGCAACGGACAAAACGCGTTCGATCGTTTTGTTGACCGTCGCCGTCCAGGCGGCGTCGAACCCGTGCGCGCGCAGCCGGGCGCGGATGAGCGGTTCCAGGTTTTCCGGGGACGATTGCGTAAAGTCGATCCGCTCGAAAAGTTCGTGAAAGAAGATGCCGGCGCGGGCGCCGGTCGGAAAAGTGAAAATAGTGCGGGATTCCGCGCGCGGGGCGTCGGCGTCGTACGCCGCGTCGCCGGCGGGCAGGCGCGGCCGCCCGGCATCGCGGTCGGGTGATTCCGCATCCCGGCTGCGGTGCGACACCAGGGCCGAATAGCTCGATATGCGCCAGTCGAGGGCAATGACGCCGCCGAAGGTGCGGCAGGCCGGCGGCGCCGCGGCGGATGGCGGTGTGACAGGCGCAGCCGCGGGTCGTGCCGGGATGTCGCACACCCGGATGCTGCCGCCGGACGCCGCGGCCAGCCGCGCCAGGTCCGACCGGCGATCGTCGTCGGTCAACCCGGCCAGGTGGGTTTTCAGGGCGATGACGATGTCGTCTCCATCGTGCGGCGGGCGGTGCAGAAGATAGGCCAAGGCGGACGTCTCGGCGGTGTTGATGTGGCCCCACACCAGGTAGCAGCGGCTCTTGGCGCGGGTGAGCGCCACGTAGAGCAGCCGCAGGTTTTCGGCCAGCGTCTCCTGCTGAGCCAGCCGCCGGCGCTGCGCGAGCTGGTCGGAACCCAGGTCGAGAACCCGGCGCCGCGGCGGCCCCTTTTCGTGACAGACGACGTCGCGCGCGGCGGAGAGTTCCGAGCCTTCCCAGCCGAAAGGGCAGAACACGACGGGATATTCCAGTCCCTTGCTGCGGTGGGTGGTGACGATGCGCACCGCGCGCGCATCGCTTTCGAGCCGCAGCTGGTGCTCATCCGAGCGCGGCGTTTCGGGGTCGAGCTGGTCGGCGAGCCACTTGAGCAGCCCGGACCGGCCGGTTTGCCCCTGGACGCTCTGCTGGTGCAAAATTTCGGCCAAATGAAGCAGGTTGGTCAGGCGGCGGTCGCCGTCCGGGTACGCCAGCAAGCGGGGCCGCACGCCTTCACGGGCCATCAGCCAGCGCAGCATGCGCATGAACCCGTAGCGGCTCCACTCGTGGGCGTACTCCCTGAAGCGCACCCGCCGGTGCTCCAGGTGGCGCTCGCTCGCGGCGCCAGAATCGATTTCGGCCGCCGTGGCCCCCAGCATGTCGGTGGCCAGCGCCGCCCGGAAGCGGTCTTCCCGGCCGTGGTCGAGCACCCCGGTCAACACCCGCAGGATCTCAGCGGCTTCGGGCGTCTCGAAGATGTTGCCGGCCCCGTAAAGCACGGACGGAATGCGTCGCCGGGCCAGGCTCTCTTTGATCTGCCGCGCCTGTCGATTGGTGCGCACGAGAACGGCGATGTCGGCCGGCGGCAGCGGCGTCGTCCCGGTCGTGGTCAGCCGCGCGATTTCATCGCCCACCGCGGCCGCGATCCGGCGGGTCGCGGCGCCCTTGGCGACGGGCTTGTCCGGCCGCGACGGAAGATACCAGAGGGTCAGCGCCGGTTCGGCCCCGGCCGGCGCGACCTCTCTTCCGGCACCGGTCCGTGCCGCCGCAAAACCGATCTCCTCGTACACGAACGGCCGGCGGACGCGGGAAAAAAGCGTGTTGACGGCGGCGATCATCCCGGCCTCGGAACGCCAGTTCTCAGAAAGGGTGCAGCGGGTCGCGGCCTGTTCGGCTGCGGCCATGTATGAAAAGATGTCGGCCCCGCGAAAACCGTAGATCGACTGCTTGGGGTCCCCGATCAGGAAAAGAATCGCCGGGGGCCGGTCGAAAAGCCGCGAAAAAATCTCGTATTGGACCGCATCCGTGTCCTGGAATTCGTCCACCAGCGCGGCCTTGAACCGCCGCCGCACGGCGCGGATCAGGCCGTCGCTGCCCGGCCGCCGCGCCTGCAGGGCGTCCCGCACGCTCAGCAGCAGGTCCTCGTAGAACATGCGGTTGTGCCGCCTTTTCTTTTCGACGAGCGCGGCGCGGGCCTCGCGTAAAAAAGCGCCCTTGAGGTACAGGAAATAGCGCTCCATTTCGGCTTTCAGCGCCTCGTGCTCCTCGCGCAGGCGGTCGCACAGATCGAAGAACGGATGCTCGGGCGTGGTGCAGGCTTTCTTGGTCGCCCGCCGCAGGTTTGCGCAAGAAAATTTCTCGAAACCGCCGAACAACGGAAATTCCGCGGCATCCGCCGCGCACAGCCGATCCATGGAGGCCGTCAGCGCGGCGATCCGGATATCCCGCGGCCGCAGGCCGCTCGCCCGGCGGTCGGTGTTGAGGCTGCCGTAAATAGTGGCGTTCAAAGCCGGGTCCGCCAGGAGTTCACCCACCCGCGTGCGGGCGCCGGGCCATGTTGCCGCCAGGCGGCGGCACAGGCGCCGGTATTCTTCCAGGCGCGTCAACCGCGGCTCGGCGAGTTCGGGCAACACGTCCAGGTCCGGAATGCCGGCCGCGTCTATCAGGCGGTAAAAGACTTCCGGGCCGCCGGCCTTTTTTTCGGCCAGTAAAAAACCGGCCAGCTCGGGGGCGGCATCGTAAATGTTCCTGCGCCAGAAGTCTTCGGCCGCCTCGCGGGTATACATCGTCGGGTCGGTCATCAGCTCGGCATCGTAAACCGTGCCGGTTTCGAAGGCGTGCTCGTGCAGCAGCCGCTGGCAGAAGCCGTGAATGGTCACGATGGCGGCGCGGTCGAAATCGGCCAGCACGCCGTCGAGCCGCGCCGCGGCGGCTCCCGGATCGGGGCTGGCGCAGATGAGGCCGCCGATGAAGGGATCCTCGCTCCGGCCGCGCGCCAGGGCTTGCCGGGTCTGGATCAATCTGCTGCGGATGCGGGTTCTCAACTCCGCGGTGGCCGCCGTCGTGTAGGTCACCACCAGGATCTGGTCGACCGCCAGGTCCAGTTCGAGGACCAGGCGCACGAACAGTCCGGCGATGGTGTAGGTCTTGCCGGTCCCGGCGCTGGCCTCGATCAGGGTCGTGCCGCTCAGAGGCGCTGAATTCGGATCGAAGGGTTTCATAATAAGAGGTGTCCGCTCCCGCCGTTCTTACCACATTCGGCCGGCAGTGAAAACGCCCTTCCGCGGCCTGGCGGCGGCTGCACCCGCAAGCGGCCGCGGTTTGCGAAAACCCACCGCCTGTGGTAAGCAGCAGCGGCCGGACTGGTAAAAAGAAACGCCTCCCCACGCGCAGACCGGTGCTTCAGCGGCGCCGGATCATCGAGGAAGCTCATGTTTTCAGGTTTGCAGGAAATTCTGCTGATCCTTCTGATCGTGCTGGCCATTTTCTTCCTGCCGCGCCTGGCCGCCCGCAGGCCGTCCGCGGCGGCCGACGGCCGGGTGAACCGCCGCCCGCGCCCGCGACTCTCCGGGCCGCTGCGCACGGCCATCCTGGCCTCGCTGGTCTGGCTTTTCCTGACGGCGGTTTATTTCAAACCCTGGCAGCAGGACCTTTCCCCCTATCTTTACACCGGTGCCGCGCCGGTCGCCCTCTTCTGGGGCATCCTCTGGATCGTGGCGGGCTTCCGCAGGCACCGCAAGTAACCTCCGCGCCCGGTCCCCGCTGACATGCCCGCCGGCGCCTGATCGGCCAGTCATTTCTTGACCGGGTCAAAGTTTTGACGTCGGCTTCGGTACGACGTCAAGTCTGCCGGCCGGAAGGCCCGCTGCCGTTTGACGCTTCATTCCCTATCTATTTGTCATAATTGGTTATTCCTTGACGAACAATCCGGCACGGTTCCTGCAAACTTTGCCTGCGACCGGTTGCACCCGCCGCAGACTGCGGGCGCACGCGCTTCATTTTATGGGCATATTCCGTCAGACGGTGACCCGCGATGATGTCGACAACCCAGCAAAAATTCGGGGAAATCTGCACCAGGATCAGCTTGAATCTGCCGTCGCGCTGCGCCTGGTGCTGGGACGAGGTGTTCGGCACGGCCCTGGTGGTCTTCGACCGCGGCGACATGGACCTGGTCTACTTTCCCATGACGCAGGAATTCGAAACCCAGTGGGACATTGCGTCCATCGACCGGGCCCCGCGGCATTTCCAGGGCTATGTCAACGAGGTCTTCGGCATCATACCGGGCCAGAAAATCTTCACCGTCGCCTGCGACCACACCCTTTTCGCGGTCTGGTGGCCGTGGGGCGACGGCGCCAAGATCTCGCTGCGCGTCGGGCTCTTGACGCCCGCCGGTGCGCCGATCGATCAGAGGCTGATCAAGGAGCGCCTGACCGAGTGGTTTCACCTGTAGCCGCCCGGACGGGGCGCCGCGAGGATGATCCCGGTCTTCATCGATATGTTGTTCCTGATATTTCCGCTATTCATCCGGGACCGAATGCCTTTCACCGAGGGCATGATCGGCCGGAGTCGAGGTGATCGAAACGATGAATTTTTCGTGCGGCAGTTGCCACAAAACTTACGCCATAGCGGATGCCAAGCTTCCGGCCGCGAAAAAACTGGCCTTCCCCTGTCCGAACTGCGGCAGCCGGATCCAACTCGATCTGGAAAACGGGGCCGGCTCGGCGACCCCGGCGGCAGTGAAAACCGCAGCAGCCGCAGCAGCCGCAACGCCGTCACCCGCGCGCACCGAGCCGGCCGCCGCGCCGCACGATGACCGCCAGACCGCCGAGGACCTCAAGAAGCGGATTCTGCGCAACATGGACGAATTGCCGCCCATGCCGCAGATCGTCTTCAAGGCCCACGAAATCATGGACAGCCCCAGTTCGAGCACCAAGCAGGTGGCCGAATTGATCGAAACCGACCAGGCCATCGCGGCCAAAGTGCTGAAGATGGCCAACTCGGCCTACTACGGCATGAGCGGCAAGGTCTCTTCCATCCAGCACGCGGCGGTCGTCCTGGGGGACAAGGCCCTGGGTGAACTCATCACGCTGGCCGGCACATCGAGCCTGCTCGGCAACCGGCTCTACGGTTACGAGATGGACTCCGGGGAACTGTGGCGCCACTCCATGACCGTGGCCTTCGGATCGAAAATCATTGCCGGGCGGCACCATCCGCACCTGGAAAACGACGCCTTTTCGGTGGGTCTCATTCACGATGTCGGCAAACTGGTGCTCGACCGGCCGGTATTGAACCGTAAGAGCCTGTTCGATGAATTGATGGCCGCCGGCGACAAAACTTTCCTGAGCGCCGAAAACCGGATCCTCGGTTTCGATCACGCCGACATCGGCTATGACATCTGTCAGCACTGGCGAATTCCGGACAGCCTGGCCCAGGCGATCCGCTTTCACCACCGGCCGAACGAGGCGGCGGACGACGATCTGGTCGCCATCGTGTCGATGGCCGACACCATCGCCACCATGGCGGCCGCCATGAACATGGTCGGGCAAATCGCCACCGGCATCGACGCGGTCCTGTACATGGTGGATGACGCCGTCATGGAGCGCCTGGCGCTCGAAGAGAAGGATCTCGGCGGCATCATGGAAACCGCTTCGGACGCGGTGGAAAAAATCACGCGCGACATCCACTCCTCCTGAGCCGGACCGCCGCAGGTCGAAAACGACTTTCGGATGCCGGGCGGTTGCCCGAAGAGGTCTTCAGGGCACGTCTTCGACGTGGCGCAGCAACGGGGCGATGATTTTTTCCGCCAGTTCCTCGAATTCCGCGTCGAACGGATCGCCGTCGCCGAAACACAAGCGGTAATACGGGTCCTGCGACACGCCGGGCTTAAAATCGTTGCCGATCCAGTCTTTGCGGACCGTTTCGGCGGCAACCTGCGCCGGCCGGCCGTTTTCGGTCACCAGCCTCGCAAAAAGCAGCGACAGATCGGGGAAAAAGGGCAGCGGCCGGCACAGCCCTTCCGAAAAAATCGCCAGGATTTCCGCGAGGATCGCCTCCGGTCGGTCCACCGGTCGCAAGCGGGCGATGCCATCGGCGCCCACCAGCATGGTCACCGGAACGCGCCCGGAGGCCTTCGCCGCGCACATGACAAGGTGGTGCACCCAGGCCGAAAGGTAGTCCCGTGCCCGGCGCCGGGCGAACCGGACCTGAATGCGCCCCTGCGGATACAGCCCCTCCAGCGTTCCCGCCAGACGAATACCGTTTATCTTCAGATCGACCGGAAGCGTTTCGGCCGGCCGATCGCCGGTGATCTCGAGCAGCCGCGCGGCGAACTCCTCCGTCTGATTTTTCAGGTCGCTGTAGGACAGCCGGCCGACGATCCCCTGCGGCAGGTCGCCCTTGGCCCGCTGGACAAAAAAATGTTCGGACAGGTCGCCTCCGGCGAGCCGGACCGTCATCAGGTCCTCCCGCATCCGGTAGGCCGCGAGGGCTCCCAGGGTGAAATTTTCCTTGTCCGCCGGCAGAATACCCGAGTCCCCCAGAAAAATACCGAGCCTCTGCTGCACGAGAAAACGCGCCGGCTGTGCGTAGAATCGCGCCAGCTGCTCCACCGGCAGGTCTTGCCATTCCGCGGGCGGCGGCGGCAGCGGGCCGCTGAAAAACGGCCGGGGGCCATCGGCGGCAGCCGCTCCGGCGAACGCCTGGAAATTTTCGACCGAATAGCTGAAGAGCGCCGGGTCGCCGCCGTCGAAGTAACGCGGCGAATAGGCCTGCAGCGGATGGCGGACCACCAGTTCGGCCGGCGGAATGCCGTAGGCGCTCTCGAGCGCATCGATCAGTTCGCTGACGACCACCGAGGGCGGGATGTCGCTGTTGTCCTGCACGCTCTGGCCCACGTAACTGATATAGAATACCCGGCCGGCGGACACCAGTGCTTCCAGGAACAGGTATTTGTCGTCCCGGCGCCGCGACCGGTCACCGGGCCGGGGAAACCGCGCCATGAGATCGAATCCCAGCGGGGTGTCGTCGCGCGGAAACGCCCCGCTGTTCAACCCCACCAGACAGACCACCTCGAAGGGGATGCTGCGCATGGGCAGCATGGCGCAAAACGTCACGCCGCCCGCGATGAACCCGCCGGCCCCGTGCATACCTTCGAGACGCCGCTCGAGATGGCAGCGCACGACCTCCAGCGCCAGCGGCGCACTGAAACCGGCGTCATCTTCCATGTTGCCGAAATCTTCGAGGCAGCGGCGCAGGTGCTGCGCCTCCGGTTCGTCATCCTCGTCGACGGCGATAAACCGGTCCAGCAGGCCGGTCAGAACGTCGTGCCAGACGCGAGGGGCAAGAGTCGCCTCGCAACGTTCCGACCACTCGAAGAGGTGCTGCAGAAACGCGACGAACCGCCCCAGGACAAGGGCTTCGCCGCCTTCGATATGATCGTAGGGCAGGATGCCCGCAAACAGGACGCGATCGTCGCCCGGCATGGCATGGCCGAGCAGCATGCGGTCGATGCCGGCCTGCCAGGTGTTCTCCGCCAGGCCGGGCAGACCGAGGCGCCGCCGCCCGGCGGCATCGCGCCCCCAGCGGATGTTCACCTCGGTGACCCAGCGTTCGATCGTGATCAGGTCGGCCGCCGTCAGGCCGAAACGTTCCTTGATGCCCGGTGCGGCCAGCAGGTCGAGAATGCGGGTCGTCTCGAAGCGGCTGCCTTTCACATCGAGCAGGCCCAGGAAGCTCCGCAGTACGCCGGGCCTGCCGCCGGGAGCCTGGTCGGCGATGCTGTACGGTATGCGGTGCCCGCTGTCGGCCTGGGTGTCGAAAACGGCATGGATGTACGGCGTATAAGCGGTGATATCCGGTGTCATCACGATGACATCCCGCGGCCGCAGGTCCGGGTCGGCCTCGAAAAGGGCCAGCAGGCGGTCGTGAAGCACTTCGATTTCGCGCAGCGGCCCGTGGCAGGCATGAAGTTGAATCGAGGCGCCACCCGCCGTCGTATCGGATGCCGCCGCCGCACCGCGCCCGGCGGGGGCCGGGTCCGGGCGGTCACGCAGATAGTAAATGTCGGCTTGAAGGCGGGACAGCAGGCTGCGCTCTTCGACCGGCACGAAGCACTCCTCGATCGGCGTATCGAGGGCGCTGATCGAATACAGGAAATCCTTGCCCAGGGTGCCCAGGGAGGCCAGCAACGGGTGTCCCTGCTCCATGTGCAAGTCATCGGCGGCGAGCCGGCGGCGGTGTTTTTCTTGCATGAGCCGGTGCATGTCGCGCCGGCTCATGATATCGGCCCAGTATTCGCGACAGGGGTTCAGGAGAAAGAGATAGACCGGCCGGAGGCGGGCGATCCCGGCCAGGGCCTCGAGGTGGAACGGCGGCAGATAGGAAATGCCGAAGACCGAGATGCGCGAGGGCAGGTCTTGCCGTCCGGGCGCCCGCGAGTTCAGTCGCATCAGGAACTGCCGGTGCAGATAGGCGCGGTGAATTTTTTCCTTGCCGCCGGCGAGTTCGCGCCACAGCTCGGCCTGCCAGAGGCTGTCGCCGGCCTCGTCGGCCGGCCCCCGCTCCCACCGGCGAATCATGTCCGGTCGAAACACCAGGTACTGATCGAAGAGATCGGCCACTCTCACCGCCAACTGGTAGAGCTTAACCCCCTGAACGTCATCGGCCAGATAGCGGTTGAGGTCGGCGAAGGCCGGCCGCTTTAAAAAGGCCGGCAGGCAGGTCATGATCCGAAAGGCCAGGATCGGGGGCGCAAACGGCGAGGGGTCGGGCAGCTCGGGCAGGAAACGCCGGAACATCTCGTCCAGGAAGGCATTCGGAAAGGGAAACGCCATGTTGGCGCTCACGCCGTTGCGGCGCGCCAGCGCCATCGACACCCAGCGCTCCATCCCCCGGCTCTGAACGATGACGGTCTCGGTTTCCAGGGCCGTTGCCAAAGGCCCGCGCACCACCTCGGCCAGCCGGTCGGCCAAAATTTCGAGCCGGTTGCCGGTATAGATTTTCAATCCGGACATAAATTAAGGCGTCGTCGCTTGCCCTGCGCGCCGGCCTCGATCCACGGTGGCGGCAGGGTGTGGGCGCGCACGGCTGTCACGCCAGCACGTGCCGATCGAGCACGAAACAGGTAAAGGTCCCGCTGAAAACCGTTTCCCCGTCTCTTGCGACGGTGACCACCACGATTTTTTTGCGGTCCGAACCGCTTTCCACGCGCGCCTCGGCCAGCACGCGTTCTCCGGACCTGACCGGTTTCAAAAATTTGACCTCGGCGGCCCCCAGCACGACGTGGGGGTGATTGATCGCCAGCATGGCCGCATGATCGGCAAGGCCGAATATGAACCCGCCATGCACCAGGCCCGACGCGTCGACGATCATGTCGGCGGTGGTTTCCAATTCGATGCGGCTGGCGCCGGGCCCGGCGGCGAGCGGATGGCCGCAGAGCCGCTGGTCGATCCTCTGATGCGTCTCGATGTTCACCATGGTCCCTCCCCTTTTCTCTTTATCGGTGTCCCGCCGTCCGACCTGCGGCCGACAGTCAGCGCCATCGGCCGCCGACCGCCGGTCGCGTGCCCGGCGGCCATTGCGACAGCGAAGGTAAAGCACGTGACTCGGGTCGGGATATCCATACCAACACACGACCGGTGCGGTCAACCGGGCAGCGCGCTGAAAGTGCGGCTGCGCGTAAAACCCTTGCAGATCCGGTTCGATGTGATTTAAAATAAAACCCGGTCCTTTTGCGCCCGGCGGAGCTCCGGCATGCCGGCCGGCTCTCCTGCCGCCGCTTCTTTTTACCGGTCGCCCGGATAACACGCGCCGTTTCGTCCGGAGGGCGGGCGGCAAGGCCACCATGGTTTTCGGATGCTCAAACAAAAACACCGCAACATCTTCATCGTCCTCTGCCTTTGTGCGGGCCTGCTCGTCGGAATTTTCTGCCTGCGGGGAGAAAAATTTTTACGCGTCGAGAGCGATGCCCCCGGACGGAAAACCGACGCCGTCGTCGTTCTGGCCGGACTGGCGAAGGAAGACAAGGAACGCATCGAAGCGGGCTCGGCCTTGCTCCGCCAGGGCAAAGGCGGCCTCCTCATCCTGCCCCTGCGCCATGCCGCTATCGATTGGCCCTGGGCCGTGCGCCACTACGGCCTGCAGGACGCCCTGCCCGATGACAAGGTCTTCATCGGAAGGTCGACGCCCACGGACGAACCGCTGATCGACCGGTTCGGCGGCACCTATGTCGAGGCGATCAAGACCGTTCGGATCATGGGCGATCTGAACCTCACATCGGCGATCATCGTCAGCTCGGCCTATCACATGCGGCGGGCCCAGATCGCCTTCGAACAGTTCAGCCGGCCCGGCCGTTTCGAGTTTTATTATCACCCGGTCGATCCCGTTCCGCGGCCGCCGCTGCCGTGGTGGACGGATGCGGAATATGTGGTCCGGGTCCTGCAGGAATACAAGAAACTGCTGGCCGCCTACTTCATCTATCAGCTCCACCCCCCGTCCGCCTCTTGAACTAACGAATTTGTTGCCGTGACCCTCAACCTCGCACGCGATGAGGTTCTTTCCGCTTGTCTCCGGGCTGCCGATTTGACATAACGACGCGAAGATTGACTGTTGACTGTTGGAACGGCATGTTCTTTTTTTTAAGATTGTTGAATCGAAGAACCACATCGGTGTCATCGAATAATCGCCCAAACGCCAAGGCCGCAAAGGTGTCTGAAAACGACGCGCCGGAGCCCGGATGAGCGAATGCAGACGGCGACTGACGGCCTCTCGTAGGGGCACGGCGCGCCGTGCCATTACGGTGGAGGCGCTCACCTTCTGGGCGGCGTCGGTTTTTTTGAGAACTAAAAATGACCCCCTTTCTGCAAGCTGACACACCCATGGCAACTGATCAGCGCCGCCGCCTGTTTTACATCGGTCTGTCCTTCGCCGTGGGCCTGACGTTGATGGCGGTCAAGTTTTATGCGTTTCGCCTCACCCGCTCTTCGGCCATCCTCTCGGATGCGCTCGAATCGATCATCAACGTCGTCGCCAGCGCGTTTGCGATCGGCAGTATCATCATGGCCGCCATACCGCCCGACGAGAGCCATCCGTATGGGCACGGCAAAATCGAATTCTTCTCGGCCGGCTTCGAAGGGGCCCTTATCATCGTGGCCGCGTTCGGGATTTTCAAAACCGGCATCGCCCGTCTGCTGGCCCCTCAACCGCTGGCGTACCTCGATGCCGGTCTGATGATCCTGGTGGCAACGAGCATCGTCAACCTGGTCCTGGGCCTGGGACTCGTCCGGGCCGGCCGTCAAACCGATTCCATCACGCTCGTGGCCGACGGGCGCCACGTGCTCACGGATGTTTACACCTCGGCCGGGGTCGTGGTGGGCCTGGGGCTGGTCATGTGGACAGGCTGGCACTGGATAGACGGCCTGGTCGCCTGCCTGATCGGGCTGAACATATTGGTTACCGGATTTGCACTCGTGCGGCAGGCGTTTCACGGGTTGATGGATGCCGCGGACCCGTCGGTCCTGCAAAGCCTTTCGGACATGCTGATCGAAAATCGCCGGCCCGACTGGATCGACATCCATCAATTGCGAGCCTGGAAGGCCGGTGATCACACCCATATCGACATGCACCTGGTACTGCCGCGGGACTGCTGCCTGGAGGCCGCCCACGCGGAAGCCAAAAAGGTGGAAGCCCTTGTGATCGAGCATTTCGGCGGGCGGGCCAGCGCCTTGATCCACCTGGACGCCTGCATCGAGGACGATTGCCCGGTCTGCCATTCCCACATGTGCGGCCTGCGTAACGAATCGACGGATGAAAAGCGGCAGTGGCGCCTCGACACCGTCACCGCCCACAAGGGTGACGGGCGCTTTGGCTTTTCGACCCGGCGCAAAGCATAGCCGGACTCGCCTTTCCGATGTCGTCGCTGACGTGGGTCCTGCCGCGGTCCAGATACGGTCGTGTTGACCGCGATGTTCCGCCGGCAAAGGGAGCGGGCGGCGTCCTGCGCGCTGGTGCACGGGTCGCCCCCGCATCTCCCGGAAGTCTCTTCAGAGGCGGTGCCAAACGCCGGAACCCCGGCGGCATATGGGGATAGGGTTCCGTAATTATTTAAAATTTCTGCGCGATTCTCATTTTTCGGTGGAGCATTTCGGACCATTTGATTGTTTTAATAATGATTTTTGATAGTTAAAAATTTTCCTCCTCTCGTCCCCCCATGCAATCACCGGCGCCGTCCTGATATTAATACTTGTAACCGATTTAAATTCTTGATATAAATTTAAAATATTTTGAACTTCGCACCGGGGGAGAGGGTAAACCATGGCATTGACGAAGGCCGAAATAATCGAAGCGGTCGCCGAAGGCAACGGGTTTTCGAAAAAACAAGCCACCGACACCGTCGAGATGCTGCTGGAGATCATGAAACGCACCCTGGCATCCGGCGAGGATGTCCTGATCAGCGGATTCGGAAAATTTTGTGTCAAGGAAAAATCCGAGCGCAGGGGTCGCAACCCCGCCACCGGCGACGCCATGATGTTGCGGCCGCGACGGGTGGTCACCTTCAAATGTTCCGGCAAACTTCGCGAAATAATCGATCCGGACACCTGATGCCGATTCCAACGGCCATCGTGTTCCGTAATCTTGCTATAGGAGACGCGCGTGTCGCCATCCATCAAACGAATCGCGATATCCACCGGTGGCGGTGATGCGCCCGGGCTCAACGCGGTCATCCGGGCCATCGTGCTCTCGGCCGTCAACCGGGGCTGGCACTGTGTCGGCATTCGCGATGGCTACAACGGCCTGTTGCTGCCGCAGCAGTATCCGCAGGGCGGTCTGCTGCCGTTAGGTCGGGATGCGGTGCGCGGAATCACGCACCTGGGCGGCACGATTCTGGGAACCACCAACCGCGGCAATCCGTTGCGCTTTCCGACCCTCACCGACGATGGCCGGATCGTGGAAACGGACCGCACCGACGAGCTGATCGCCGCGTTCGCCCGTCACCGGCTCGATGCCCTGATCGCCATCGGCGGCGACGGTTCGCTGGCCATCGCCGGCGCGCTTCACCACAAGGGGCTGCGCGTGGTCGGCGTGCCCAAGACGATCGACAACGACCTTGACAAAACCGTTATCACCTTCGGCTTCGACACGGCCGTGCATTTCGCCACCGAGTGCATCGACCGCCTGCATTCGACGGCCGAGGCCCACCGGCGTGTTTTCGTGGTCGAGGTCATGGGACGCTACGCCGGCTGGATTGCCTTGAACTCCGGGGTGTCGGCCACCGCCGATGCCATTCTCATTCCCGAAATTCCCTTCGACATTCACAAGGTCGCCGAAAAAGTGATGGAACGGGAGCGCAGCGGCCGTCCGTTTTCGATCGTCGTGGTGGCCGAAGGGGCCCGGCCGATCGGCGGCCGGCACACCGTGGCGGCCGGCAAGACAGCCGGCCAGGTCGAAAGGCTGGGCGGTGTCGGCCAGGTGGTGTGCGCGGAACTGGCCTCCCTGACCGGCAAGGAAGCCCGCACGGTCGTTTTGGGCCACCTGCTGCGCGGCGGGACACCCACCTCCTTCGACCGCCTGCTGTCCCTGCGTTTCGGGGCCGCAAGCGTGCGCGCTCTCGATCACGGCCAGTCCGGCATCATGGTCATCCTGGATCCGCCGGCGGTGGCTTACGTACCCCTGGACCAGGGCACCCAGCGCATGAAGACCGTTCCCCCCGACTGCGACACCATCCTGACCGCCCGGGACCTGGGGATTTCCTTCGGCGACTGAAAACCAGGCGCGATCGATCTGCCGCAGACCCGCGCCAAGGACGATGTGGCATGCTTTACGGCGCAATGAATTTTCCGGTCATCCCGGTGCTGGAAGAACTCGAATCCCTGGCGGTCCTGGATTTCGACTTCCTGGAGCTGGCCATGGATTCCCCGGCCGCGCACCATACGACGATCGGCGATCAAAAATCCGGGCTGCTGACCGCTCTCAAACGTCACGACATGCAGCTGGTCTGCCACTTGCCCACCTTTGTCTGGCTCGCGGACCTGACCGACAGCATTCGCCGCGCCTCTCTGGCGGAAGTGCTCGCGTCACTCGAGACCGTGGCCGCGCTCGGGGTGAAAAAAGCCGTGTGCCACCCGGCCGCCATCTCCGGCATGGGCGCCTACGCCATCGAAACGGCCCGCCGTCACGCCTGGGCGAGCCTGGCGGCCATCGACTCAAGGGCCGCGGAGTTGGGCGTCACCCTCTGTCTCGAGAACATGTTCCCGCGCAGCCGCTTCGGGGTCGAGGTCGCCGAATTCAGGGAATTTTTCCGCCGTTTCCCGACCCTGATGCTAACCCTGGACACCGGCCACGCCAACATCGGCAGTGGGCGCGGCACGCGCACCATGAAGTTTATCGATGCCTTCGCCGATCGGATCGGCCACCTTCACGTGAGCGACAACTTCGGCAAGCAGGACAATCACCTGCCGATCGGCTGCGGCACCATTGCTTTTCCCAAGATCGTGTCCGCCCTGAAAAAAACGGGATACGACGGCACCGTGACCTTCGAGGTGTTCACGCCCGACCGCGAGTACCTGCGGCTGAGCCGTCAGAAGTTCGATCAGATTTGGCGATCGACCTGACGCGAGCGGATCGATGAGAAAAGCGCCGCACGCTGGGTGATGTTTTGAGGAAAGAGATGCGGAAAATAATCATGGTCATGGGGGTCGCGCTGCTGCTCGTCGGGCCGTCGATGCGGCCCGCAACGGCCGGCAGCCTGGATGCCGTCAAAAAAATGATCGGCGCCAAGGATGCGATCCTGGTCACCGACGCCGCGGGACGCGTGCTGGTGTCCAAAAACGAAAACCGGCCGTTGGTGCCGGCCTCGACGCTCAAGGTCTTCACCGCCCTGGTCGCCCTTGACACCCTCGGGCCCGACTACCGCTTCACGACCGAATTTTATCGCGACGACGCCGACAACCTGACCATCAAGGGCTACGGCGACCCAGGGCTGGTGTCCGAGGTGCTGGCGGATATCGCCCGGCGCCTCGCCCCCGATCTGCCGCACGTCAACGATATCGTCCTGGACGCCTCCTACTTCGCCCAGCCGCTGGTGATCCCGGGCATCTCCGCTTCCACCGAGCCCTACGATGCCCCAAACGGCGCGTTGTGCGTCAATTTCAACACGGTGTCCTTCAGGCGCGAAAACGGGGCCTTCATCAGCGCCGAACCCCAGACTCCGCTTCTGCCCGTCGTCTACGGGCGGATCGCATCGGCGGGGCTCAGCGAAGGCCGGATCGTTTTGTCGCACGAGCAAGACGAAATCACGCTCTACGGCGGTCATCTGTTCGGACACTTCCTGCGTGAATCCGGCGTCCGGGTTACGGGCACGATCGCCACCGGCACCGTCCGTGCCGGCCGCGACCGCCTGGTGTATCGCCACCGGTCGCCGCTCACGCTCGGCGAAACCATTTCGCAGCTGCTGACCTTTTCCAACAACTTCACCACCAACCAGATCCTGATTGCCGCCGGCGCCCGGCGCTACGGCCCGCCCGGAACACTCGACAAAGGGGTGCGGGCAGCGCGGGAATACGCCCGCGACGTCCTCAAACTCGAAGACATCCGCATCAGCGAGGGCTCGGGCATATCGCGCGCCAACCGCATCACGGCCCGCGACATGCGCACGGTGCTCGATGCCTTCGCGCCCTACCACACGCTCATGCGCAGCGAAGGCCGCCAGTACTACAAGACCGGCACCCTGCACGGCGTCAGCACCCGCGCCGGCTATCTCGAACGCCCCGACCGCAGCCTGTATCGGTTCGTGGTCCTGGTCAACTCGCCGGGCCGCTCGGCCGAACAGGTCACCCGCCGGTTGATTCAAAGCTTGGAATAGGGATCGTAAGAAGGCAGAATTGAATTTGACTGCCGTTTGACGGCCCTTCCGTCACAAGGTCGGTTGTTTAGTGCCGCGCCCAACCGTCAGGCAGGCCTTCCGACAGCAGAGAGGAAATCTTGTCTTTCTCGATCATTTTATGGGCTTTTTTATCGAAGGTGAGCCAGCAGCCCTTCAAGTCCAGAGCCAAAGCCGCGTAACATGCGTCATATCCGCTGAGGCCTTTTTTGACAAAGCGGTTTGCTTTTACTGCAAGATCTTCCGTCATGGGATGTCTCAGCAGCCCGCCTTGAAGAAGCGGCAGGACGCCTTTCCGGAAAGCGGTCAGTCCGAGGGGGTGGAGGCGTTGCAGAACCGCATAGACCTCGAAGGCGAAGAGTTCCGGAACCGCAAATTTTCCGGGGGCCTCAATGACTTCTTTCAACACATCATCCGCAGAAGCATGCGCCTCATCTTCGAGAAACCAGCGAACCGCCACCGAGGCATCCACAACCCAGATCATCCGTCGTATCCTCGCAAGTGTCTGAGCAAATCAATGCTTGCGACCGGCTCCTTCCGCTTTTGTTTTAAGGAGTGAATTCGATCGAGCAAACGCTTTTTGCTCTCCTCGATCCTGTAGTCTATAAAGCGGTTTTCAAAATCCTGAGGGGTAACCAGAACCGCCCGTAACTTCCTGCCCTTACACACCAAAATGGGTTCCCCCGTGGCATTCAGACGGTCAAGTATTTCGCCGAGGTTATTTCTTACCTTGAGTGCAGTGACCTCTTCCATGGCCTTGGGCCTCCTTTTGTTATTTACTCTGAGGATGGCCCAAAAGTATATATATGTCAAGTGTATATGTGTATACCTATTTCGGATTAAAAAAATCCCAAACACGCACCAATTTCACTGTGTCTGATTTGCTGAAAAGGAGGGCTCAAGTCAGCGATACCACCCAGTATCTTATTTGTCGGGATCGCTGGTGATGTGGGCGTAGGCGCTGTGGTTGTGGATCGACTCGAAGTTTTCGGCGCTGACCGAAAACCAGGTGATGTTGTCATCGTCTTTCAGGCGCTGGGACACGTCGCGCACGATGTCCTCGACGAACTTGGGGTTTGAAAACCCGCGCTCGGTCACGCATTTTTCGTCGACGCGTTTGAGGACCGAATAGACGTCGCACGAGGCCGTTTCCTCCACGAGCCGGATCATGTCCTCGATCCAGATGAATTTCTTGAACCGCGTGCAGACCTTCACCTGGCCGCGCTGATTGTGGGCGCCGTATTCGCTGATTTCCTTGGAACAGGGGCAGACCGAGGAAATCGGCACGGTCACCTCGACCATCAAATCCACCCGGCCCGCCGGGTCGCTGTAACCCCGGAAGCGGCACTCGTAGTCCATCAAGCCCGGCGCCGAACTCACAGGCGCCTTTTTTTCGATAAAATAGGGAAAGGTCACTTCGATGTGGGCCGAAGCGGCATTGAGGTGTTCCTTCATCTGTTCCAGCACGTCGGAAATACGCTTCAGGGACACCTCGGGCCTGAACAGGTGCAGAATTTCGACGAAGCGGCTCATGTGCGTGCCCTTGTTCTTGTGGGGCAGGTCGACGTACATGTTGATGGACGCCACCGTATTCTGAGAGCCGTTTTCGCGGTCCAGGACCGTGATCGGATATTTCAGGCTCTTGATGCCGACCTTGTCGATCGGAATGTTGCGGTGGTCGCGCTCGTTTTGTACATCTCGCATATGCGTGCCGATTCTCCCCGCCCGCTTCCGGCCGGGTAAGCTGTCGCTGCGGTTGGTCACGTGAACAGATAGTCCGGCCGGACGCGGCTCAGCGACCGGAAGATGTTCCCCTTTATCTTGTCGTTGCTCGCATAGAGCCCCTCCAAGAGGTCTTTGACGACGCGGCGCTTGGAAACGGCGGCACTGGGGCAGGTGTTGACGAAGTCCGGAAAAGCCTGCTCCGCGGCAAACCGCCGAATCAGGCCCTCATCCACATAGGCCAGCGGGCGAATCACCGTGAAGCGTCCCGCGAAAAGCCGCTGATGCGGCACCATTGTGCTGATTTCGCCGGCGTAGAACATGTTCATGAAAAGGGTTTCGATGATATCGTCCTTGTTGTGCCCCAGGGCCAGTTTGCGGCAGCCGAGTTCGGCCGCAATTTCGAACAGGCGCTTGCGCCGGTTCCAGGCACACAGAAAACACGGATTTTCACGGTTTTCCTCACGGTGCGCCCGCACCCCGTAATCGGTGCGCTCCATCCTTAGCCGATATCCGGCCGCGCGGCAATAGTCTTCCAGCCGCTCGCCGAACCCGCCGTCGAAACCAGGGTCGAGATAGACGGCAAACAGCTCGTAGTCAATCCGGATGCGCCGCAGGCGTTCGTGTAAAAACCACATCAGGGCCAGGCTGTCCGTACCGCCCGAGAGGCCGACCAGAATGCGGTCGCCATCGGCCAGCAGGTCGTGGCGATGAATGGCCCGGCCGAGATTCCGGTTTATTTTGCGGTATGTGGGGCTGGGGGGCGGCAAGACCTATTCGCCGGCCGCGGTTTCACTGATGTCCTGGGGGGGCTCGTCTGATGTTACCTCGGGCTCTACCTCGGGTTCGGACTCGGGTGCGCCCTCGGGCAGTGCCGCGACGTTCTTTGTTTCCGGCAGCTCCGGGACCACCGGCGTCAGTTTGATCTTACCGGCCGCAATTTCCCGCAGGGAAACGACGATGTCCTCGTTTTTCGGCGCGCTGACCAGGTATTCCGATCCTTCGCGTATCTGCCTGACCCGTTTGGCCACCATATTGACCAGCAGGAATCGGTTCGATACTTTTTTCAGGCAATCCTCAACGGTGATTCTCGCCACAGTGACACCTCCATGTTTGGTTCATCCGTCCGGCCGGGTGCACCGGGTCGTCGGGCGGCGCCATCGCTGCCGCATTCGCATCGGTTCATCTACAGGATATCAACCAGTTCGTACGTGCGCTTGCCCCCCGGCACCTGAATCGTCAGCTCGTCACCGGGTTTCTTGCCGATGACGGCGCTTCCCAGCGGCGAGGAGGTCGAAATCCGGCCGGCTTCGACGTCCGACTCGTCCGGGCCGACCAGCTGGTATTCGACATCTTCGCCGGTGTCGGTATTTTCCAGCACGACCCGGCTGCCGAAAACCGCCTTTTCCTTCGACAGGTTGCGGATGTCGATGATTTCGGCATTGGCGACCTTGTATTCGAGTTCGGCGATCCGGCCCTCGAGAAAACTCTGGCGGTCCTTGGCCGCCGCGAACTCGGCATTTTCGGACAGATCCCCGTGCGCGCGGGCCTCCTCGATGGCGCGAATGTTCGCGGGTCGCTCCACGCGCTTCAGCCGTTCCAGTTCGCTCTTCAGGTTTTCGTGGCCTTCGGGTGTCATCGGGATCTTGTTCACTTGCATAACGCTCCGCTGAAAATAAATGGTTGGGTGATTTTCGCGCCTCCGGTCGGCCGGATGCGGAAATAAAAAACCGTCACCGGTCATCGATAGACCAGCTGAACGGATAAAAAAAATGACATTTAACGTTTATGGCTCTTCGGTCCGCCCCCGATGCATGAAAACGATGCGCCGGAGCCCGGATGGGCGGTTGCGAACGGTGGCTGACTGTCTGAAGCCGCTTACGGGATCTTAGGCCGGACCCGATGTCGATGCCGATTCAAAGCTTCATCCTTGAAGCCGAATAAGATATCATTACTCAATTACGGGCCCGGTCCGGTCTTAGAGCCCGTCGGTGGCAAGTTTCAGCTGCCGTTTGCAACCGTTCATCCGGGTGGAGGTGCCCCCCTCAAGGTTGTACTTAATTCTACAGAAACAAATTACGTATTATAAATAATCCTTGACCAGGATCTCGGCAATTTGAACCGCGTTGGTGGCGGCGCCCTTGCGGATGTTGTCGGCAACGACCCACAGGTTGATCCCGTTGGCGATCGATTCGTCCTGGCGGATGCGGCCGACCAGGGTCAGGTCCTGCCCGGCGGCATCGGTGGCCAGCGGATAGCGGTCGGCCGCCGGCTCGTCGATCACCGCGACCCCCGGGGCCTGCGCCAGCATCTCGCGCACCGCGGCGGCGGAGATCTTTTCGCGGGTCTCGACGTTGACCGATTCCGAGTGTCCGTAAAAAACCGGCACCCGCACGGTCGTGGCGGTGACGCCGATGGAATCGTCCTCCAGGATCTTGCGGGTTTCGTTGACCATTTTCAACTCTTCCTTCGTGTACCCGTTCTCCTGGAAGCGGTCGATGTGGGGCAGGCAGTTGAAGGCGATCCGGTGCGGATATATTTTTTTCTCGTAGCCCAGGAAGTTGATCATGGCGCGGGTCTGGTCGAGCAGTTCGTCGACCGCCTTTTTGCCCGTGCCCGAAACGGCCTGGTAGGTCGACACCACAATGCGCCGGATGCCGAAGGCCCGGTGAATCGGGTTCAGGGCGACAACCATCTGGATCGTCGAGCAGTTGGGGTTGGCGATGATGCCTTTGGCCGTATAACCGGCGATGGCGTGCGGATTGACTTCCGGGACCACCAGGGGCACCGCCGGGTCCATGCGCCAGGCGCTGGAGTTGTCCACCACCACGCAGCCGGCTTCGGCCGCCCGCGGGGCGAAGGCCAGGCTCGTGTCGCCGCCGGCCGAAAAAAGAGCCACGTCGACACCCTTGAACGACGCCGCGGTCAGCTCCTGCACCGGGATCGGGTCTCCCCGGAAGCGCAGTTCCCGGCCCACCGAACGCGCCGAGGCCAACAGCCGGAGCGATTTGACCGGAAAATTCCGTTCCTCCAGGCAGCGGATCATCTGATTTCCAACCGCTCCGGTGGCACCGGCCACCGCGACGGTCACCTTTTTCTCAGCCATTCGGGTATCGTCCTCGCTTGACTTTGACCGATCAGGTCTTTTTTGCCGGCCGCTGCCGGCTTCAAATCACGCGCTGCGGATGAAGTCCGCGACCAGGTCTCCGACCTCCGTGGTCGACCGTCCCATTTTGCCGGCAGACACCTCGACGATATCCTCGCGCAGGACCTTGGCCACGGCCGCTTCGATCAGCGCGGCGCCCTGCCGTTCGCCGAGCGTTTCGAGCATCAGTTGGCCGGCTGAAATCGCGGCGATCGGGTTGATGATGTTTTTTCCGGTGTACTTGGGGGCGGACCCGCCGATCGGCTCGAACATGGAGACCCCGGCCGGGTTTATGTTGGCCCCGGCGGCAATACCCATCCCGCCCTGAATCATGGCGGCCAGATCGGTGATGATGTCGCCGAACATGTTGTCGGTGACGATCACATCGAACCATTCGGGATTTTTGACCATCCACATGCAGATCGCGTCCACGTGGGCGTAATCGACCTGAATGTCAGGGTATTCCTCGGCGACCTCATAAAACGTTCTGTGCCATAAGTCAAACGCAAAGGTCAGCACGTTGGTCTTGCCGCACAGGGTGAGCTTCTTGCGCCGGTTGCGCCGCCGGCAGTAATCGAACGCGAACCGGATGCAGCGCTCGACGCCCTTGCGGGTGTTGATCGACTCCTGCACGGCGACCTCATCGGGTGTCCCGCGTTTCAGGCATCCGCCGGCGCCTGCATACAGGCCTTCGGTGTTTTCGCGCACGACGACGAAGTCGATATCATCGGGCCCCTTGTCCTTGAGGGGTGTGGCGACGCCCTCGTAGAGCTTTACCGGACGCAGGTTGACATACTGGTCCAGGTGGAAGCGGATTTCGAGCAGGATCCCTTTTTCGAGCAGGCCGGGCTTGACGTCCGGGTGCCCGATGGCCCCCAGATAAATGGCGTCGGCTTTCGACAGGGTGTCCAGGGCATTTTCGGGCAAAATGACGCCGGTTGTCGTGTAGTGCTCCCCGCCCCAGTTGTAGAAGCTGTAGTTCAGCTTGAAGCCGCACTTGTCGGAGACCGCCTCGAGAACTTTCAGGCCCTCCCGGACCACTTCCGGTCCGGTGCCGTCACCGGGAATAACCGCGATGTCATAAGTCTTGGCCATGCGCTCCCCTTCGGTTCACCATGAGTGTCCGCAACGATAAAAAGACAGGCCGTCACCTCCGGTAAAGCGGTCGTGAAAGGCCGTCGCAACACGGTCGGCTGGTGTGAACCGGGCCGGCTGCATCCGAAAAAAACCGCGTGCGGCAACTCCGATCTCAAGGATTTGTCCGGTTTTCCGGGCTGGTCCGCTCCGCCCCGATGTCCTGCGGCTTCTCACCGGCCGTCCTCAACCGGTGCACGTGCCGCCACACGGCGCTCGTGGGACCGGAGACGACATAGGCCACACTCAGGGCAAAGAGGGCGACCGAGGGCTCGGCCGCGATGAACATCAGCACCAGGACCACGGCGACCAGGACGTTGAAGGTCATCTTGCGGTAAGGCCCCGCCTTTTTAAAGCTGTTGTAGTGAATGTTGCTGACCATCAGAAACGCCAGAACGTAGAGCATGACCAGGATGAACAGACGGTAGGGTTCCACGGCGAAGCCGAAGCGGTGCCACAGCAGCATGGTGGTGGCGTTCATGGCCGCGGCGGCCGGTATCGGCAGCCCGACGAAATGATCGCTGCCGACGGTGCCGACCTGGGTGTTGAAGCGGGCCAGACGCAGCGCCCCGCAGACCATGAACAGGAAAGCCGCCAGCCAGCCGATCCGCCCCAGGGGTTTCAATGCGTAGAGATACATCATCAGGCCCGGCGCCAGGCCGAAAGAGACCAGGTCGGCCAGCGAGTCGTATTCGACGCCGAATTTGCTGGTGGTGTGGGTGACGCGCGCGATCTTGCCGTCCAGAAGGTCGAAGACCGCGGCGATGATGATCGCCAGGGCGGCGGCCAGGTATTTGCCGTTGATGGCGGCGATGACCGAATAGAACCCGAAGAATATGTTCAGGGACGTGAAGATGTTCGGCAGGATGTAAATGCCGCGCCGCAGGCGTTCCCCCTTTGTTTTCTTGCGTCGTTTCATGCTAAAACTCCCATGATGGAGCTGCCGGCGGTCACGCGGTCGCCGACCGCCACCCGGATGTCGGTCGCCGGCGGAACGAACAGCTCGACCCGCGAGCCGAAACAGATCAGGCCGAGACGCTGGCCGCGGCGAACGGGTTCATCCGGTCCGACGGTACAGATGATGCGCCTGGCGATCAGCCCGGCGATCTGGATGACGGTGATGGCCTGCCCCTCCCCGGTTTCGATGAAAATGGCGTTGCGTTCGTTATCCGAAGACGCCTTGTCGCGATTGGCGGATATGAATTTTCCCGGATGATAGGCGATCTTGCGGACGGTGCCCTCATGCGGAATCCGGTTGACGTGCACATTGAAAACCGACATGAAGATGCTGATTTTTTTACACTCCCCTTCATAGTAAGGCGTCTGGCCCAGGGTTTCAACGGCGATCACGCGTCCGTCGGCGGGCGAGACCACCGTTCGCGGCGCGCCCGGAACGATCCGATCGGGGTCCCGGAAAAAATAGACCACGAAAACGGTGAGCACCAGGGCGACCAGGGCCGGCACGGTCAGCTCGAGCAGCGCCAGCACCACGGTCACGAATGCGCAGCCCCCGATCAGGGGCCACCCGGGTCTCGCCACCGGAAAAGCGGTTGGGCGGGGGCGATCCGGCCAAGTATAATCAGTCATCGCACGATCCTCTTCCCGTCATGGTGCCGATCGGGTATCTTCTTAAACAAAAACTTTACAATTACCAGATATCGCAGGCCCCCGTCAACCTGTCGTCTCGAACCGGCTGCCGGCAACTCACTGCCGGGGCCGGGGGTGAACCCGGGCGTCTGATTTCCGCAGATAGTCCGGAACCAAATCGGCGATGTCGTCGCTGTCACCTTCCGTCAGCCGTATCCAGGCCAGCCGCGCCACCGTGCCGGCCCGAAGGGCGTGGGCCGACGTTGCGGCAAAGCGCGCATTTTCCTCAAGCCTCTCGCAAATCGCGGGCCGGTGGAGTTCGGCGCCGTTTCCGATGAACGTGCAGGGCACATCGATGCCGCGCAGCACCCGGTCCAACGGGGCGACGCGAGCCGGATCCCTCTCCGTCAGGACACCGTCGAACAGGCTGTAGCAGGCCCCGTAGACTTCGCTGCGGCGGGCGTCGATCAGCGGACACACCAGCGCGGTGGATGCGGCTGACTGCTCGGCCAGGGCCCGCAGAGACGAAATGCCGACGATCGGGCGACCGGCGCCTTCCGCCAGGCCCTTGACGGTGCTGACCCCGATTCGCAGGCCGGTGAAAGATCCGGGGCCCTTGACCACGGCATAGCCGTCCAGCGCACCGACCGCCACGCCCGCGAGCCGGCAGACGTCGCGCACCATGCCGGCCAGGTGGCGGGTATGGGTCCTGGAGTCGCCGAGATTGATTTCGGCCAGGAGCCGTTCCCGGTCGGTCACCGCGACGCTGCAGGTGGTGGTGGCCGTATCGACGGCCAGGATCTTCATGGCATATACCGTCCGCTGGCGTGCACCACCGGGGTCAACGGCGCTTGCGCGAGCCGGCGGCCCCCGTCTTTTTTCTCCGGACCGTGCGCAGCGCCGCCGCCTCCAGGGCCACGGACAGCACTTCGTCCATCCGCTCGACCGAAATGTATTTGACCTTGCGCCGGATGGTTTTGGGGATCTCGACCAGGTCTTTCTGGTTCTTGGACGGAATGATGATGGTTTTGATCCCGGAGCGGATGGCGCCCAGGGATTTTTCCTTCAATCCGCCGATCGGCAGGACCCGGCCGCGCAGGGTGATCTCACCGGTCATGGCGACATCGTTGCGGATCGAGCGGCCGGTGGCGGCCGAGATCAGGGCGGTGGCCATGGCGATCCCGGCCGAAGGCCCGTCCTTGGGAATGGCGCCGGCCGGCACGTGGATGTGGGTGTCGACGCTGTCGAAGATATTTTCCTTGCCGCCGTACTCTTTGATGTTGGCACGCGTATAGCTCACCGCCGCGCGGGCGGACTCCTGCATCACCTCGCCCAGCTGGCCGGTGATGATCAGTTCCCCCTTGCCGCGGATCAGCGAGGCCTCGACGTACATCACCTCGCCGCCGGCCTGGGTCCAGGCCAGTCCGGTGGCCAGTCCGATCTGGGCCTCCTCCTGATCCATTTCCGGGTAATACTTCGCCACGCCCAGGTACTTGTGCAGGTTGCCGCGGCTGATCGAAAACTGGCCCTTCTGGCCCTCGGCGATCTTGCGGGCCACCTTGCGGCAGATCGAGCCGATTTCACGCTCCAGGTTTCTGACCCCGGCCTCGGCCGTGTATTCCGCGATGATCAGGTCCAGCGTCGCGGTACTGATAATAAGGTTGCGGTTTTTGAGGCCGTTTTGCTTCATCTGGCGCGGAATCAGATATTGCTGGGCGATGACGCGCTTTTCCTCCTGCGTGTATCCCGGCAGGTTGATGACCTCCATGCGGTCCAGCAGGGCCGAGGGGATCGTGTCCGTCAGGTTGGCCGTCAGGATAAACATGACCTGGGACAGATCGAAGGGCATGTTTAAATAGTGATCGCTGAAGGCCGCGTTTTGTTCCGGGTCCAGCGCTTCGAGCAGGGCCGAGGACGGGTCGCCGCGAAAGTCGGCCCCCAGCTTGTCGATTTCGTCCATCATGAAGACCGGATTGCGCGTGCCGCACTGCTTGAGCCCCTGCAGGATGCGCCCCGGCAGTGCGCCGATATAGGTGCGCCGGTGTCCGCGGATCTCGGCCTCGTCGCGGATTCCGCCCAGCGAGATGCGCACGAACTTGCGTTTGAGGGCCTGCGCGATGGCCTGCCCCAGCGAGGTCTTGCCGACGCCGGGCGGGCCGACGAAGCACAGGATCGGCCCCTTCATCTCCGGGTTTAGCCGGCGCACGCTCAGGTACTCGAGAATGCGCTCCTTGATCCGGTCCAGGCCGTAGTGGTTTTGGTCCAGGACCTTTTTGGCGGCCTTGATATCGATGACATCGCGGGTCGTCTTGCTCCAGGGCATTTCCACCAGCCAGTCGAGGTAGGTGCGCACCACCGCCGATTCGGCCGAATCCGGATGCATCTGATCCAGGCGGCGGAGCTGTTTGAGCGCCTCCTTGTCGGCTTCCTTGGACATTTTGGCGCGCTTGATCTTCTTGCGGTACTCCTCTATTTCCAGGACCCGTTCATCCTGCTCGCCCAGTTCCTTGTGGATCGCGCGCACCTGTTCGCGCAGGAAGTAATCGCGCTGGTTCTTGAAGATCTCGTCCTTGACTTCGGACTGAATCTTGGCCTGCATCGTCGAGAGTTCGAGTTCTTTCATCAGGAACCGGTTGACGGCCTTGAGCCGCTCCACCGGGTCGAATATCTCCAGCAGCTGCTGGGACTCTTCGATCTTGAGCTTGAGGTTGGTGGCCACCAGGTCGGCCAGTTTCCCGGGGTCCTCGATGCTGTCGAGGACCGTGCTCACATCGCCGGTCATCTCGCCCCGCAACGCCAGGATCTTTTCGGACTGTTCGCGCGCGTTGCGCATCAGGGCCTCGACCTCGACCGTCACTTCCTTCATCGCGCTCTCTTCGATCAGCGCGACCTTGACCCGGTAAAACGGTTTTTTACCGATGTAGCGGACGATTTTGGCCTTGGCGATGCCCTGCACGAGGGTCTTGACCCGGCCGTCGGGCAGCTTGAGCATCCGCAGGATGCGCCCGATGGTACCGGTGCGGTATATGTCGTCCGGTGTCGGATTTTCGGTCGCCGGGTCCTTCTGCGTGACCAGGAACAGAAAACCGTCTTTGGCAACGGCGTCGTCGACGGCCCGCACCGACTTTTCCCGCCCCACGAAGAGCGGCAGCAGCATGTCGGTGAATATGACGATGTCCCGCACCGGCATCATCGGAAGAGAAAGGGGGATATCCGCCACGGCGTCTTCCTCGTCCAGGATGCTGATCAAATCATCTTTGTCTGTCTCTGCCATCAAAAACTCCTTGTTTCCGGTCTGAAATCCATGGCCGACACGGAAAATCCATTATTGCGGCTCCTTGGATAAACTTTGCATTATAACGTATATATGATCTTTGGCAATAACAACCTTGATTTTTTTTGGCATCCCCGGTATGCTTCATCGGTGTGAGGGCATCGGAAATTTGGCCGCTGACAACCGCTGTTTGGGTAACCGTTCCACCTATGAATCAAGTGCCGCTGGGATTGATCGCCGTTGTCTTCGGGCTGTGCATCGGCAGTTTTCTGAACGTCTGCATCTACCGCGTTCCGGCCGCCAAGTCGATCGTCTTTCCCGGCTCCATGTGCCCGAGCTGCCAGACGCCCATCCGCATTTACGACAACATCCCGCTGCTCGGGTTTCTGTGGCTGGGCGGCCGCTGCCGTCACTGCCGGGCGCCGATTTCGATCCGCTATCCCCTGATCGAGCTGCTCACCGGCACCCTCGCCCTGGGCCTTTTTCTCAAATACGGCGCTTCGCTCGACGCCGTGATCTATTTTGCCTTTGCCTGCGTTTTGATCGTCATCACCTTCATCGACATCGATCACCGCATCATTCCCGATCGCATTTCATTGCCGGGCATCTTCCTTTTTTTCCTGGCCGCCCTGGCGCTGCCGTCCATGACCTGGCTGGAGGCCCTGCTGGGGATCGCGATCGGCGGCGGCAGCCTGTTCCTGGTGGCGCTGGTCTACCATCTGCTGACCCGCAAGGAGGGCATGGGGGGTGGGGACATCAAGCTGCTGGCCATGATCGGGGCCCTGCTCGGATGGAAGGGCGTGCTGTTCACCATCTTCGTTTCTTCGGCCGTGGGCACGCTCACGGGCCTGGCCATCATGGCGGCCACCCGCCAGAACATGAAGTTGGCCGTGCCCTTCGGCCCCTTTCTCTCGATCGGCGCGCTGGCTTACGTCTTCGTCGGTCCCCAACTCATCGGCTGGTACTTCCGGCTGATGTAAGGCGCCGTCCGGCCGCCACAAACACCCGCCGGGACGAAGGAAGGCAACCGCGCATGCGACTGGCCGTCATCTCGGATATTCACGGAAACGCGGATGCGCTGTCGGCGGTTCTGGCCGACATCGACGCCCGGGCGCCCGACGCCGTTTTCTGCCTCGGAGACGCCATCGGCTACGGCGGCGAACCCGAACGGGTGATCCGGACGCTGCACCGGCACGCCATCGCCTCGGTCCTGGGCAACCACGAGCGGGCCGTGCTGGCGCCAGAACGCCTCGAATGGTTCAACCCCCTGGCCCGGAAATCCCTCGTCCGGACCGCGGCCATGCTCTCCGGGGAATCACTGCGGGCCATGGCCGCTTTTCCGGTCGCTTTGTCGGCGCACGGCTGCCGCTTCGTCCACGGCTTTCCGCCGGAATCCGTCTCCACCTACCACTTCGAGGTGCCCGCCGGTAAAAAGCGCCGGATTCTGAGATCGATGGCGGAACGAATCTGTTTCATCGGCCACACCCATGACCTGACCCTGATCACCTGCGACGGCCGCCGGCTGACCGAAGCCGCGCTCGGCGCCGAAACAATCCACCTGCAGCCGGGCGGGCGCGCCATCGTGTGCGCCGGCAGCGTCGGCCAACCGCGCGACGGCACGCCGGATGCCAAGTACGTCATCTGGGACGATGCCGCGGCAACGCTCGAGGTCCGGTTCGTGCGGTACGATATCGCGGCCGCGGCCGAAAAAATCATTGCCGCCGGACTGCCGCGGGCCCACGCCAACCGGCTGTGGTGCCGGTGATCGATGTGAAAACGATCGGAAAATACATCGTCCGCGGCCTCCTGGGACGCGGCGGCATGAGCCGGATCTACAAGGTCGAGCATCCGGTCATCGGCAAGATCCTGGCCCTCAAGCATTTGGATCCGGACCCGCTTCTGGTCAGGCTGATGGGAATGGAGGATATCCGGGCGATGTTCGTGGCCGAGGCCGTCACCATGGCCGGCTTGCGGCATCCGAACATCGTCGAGATATTCGACTTCGACGAGGCCGCGGGCCGGCCGTTTTACCTGATGGCCTATTTCGTCAACAGCCTGCGGGTGATAACCGGCGAGAGCAGCCGTCCCGACGAGCCCTCGCGGCCCCTGCCGGTGGAAAAGGCCATCCGGTATACCCGCCAGACCCTGCAGGGCCTCGCCTGCCTGCACCATGCCGGCATCGTTCACCGCGACATCAAGCCGGCCAACCTGCTGGTCACCGATCGGGATGCCATCAAGATCTGCGATTTCGGTCTTTCGAAGCTGCACGGCGAGAAATTCGGCGGGCCGCCGAGCCTCAAGGTGGGATCGGCCTGGTACGCGCCGCCGGAGCAGGAAAGCGCCCCCGACGATGTCGACGCCCGGGCCGATCTTTATGCGGTGGGACTGACCTTCTACCGCCTGCTGACCGGGGTTCTGCCGCTGGAAGGCTACCGGCCGGCCGCGCGGTTCAATGCCGATCTGGACGAGGCCTGGGATGACTTTGTCCGCACGGCCACGGCCCCGCGCGTGACAGACCGCTTTTCATCGGCACCGGAAATGCTGGCGGCGCTGGATGCGCTCGAGGACTCCTGGAAGGAAAAAAACGAACGGCTCTGCCGCCTGCGGGAAAACGACGGCGGCCACCGGCAGCCGGAAATCGCCGCCCCTGCCGCCCCGCTGCGCCGCCGCTGCCTCAAGGTCGATCCGCGGCACGCGCCGCAGCGCTTTCCCATCGACCACCTGCGGCGGCCGCGGGTACACCGCCCCCACGGTTTCGAGCGCCTGACCGCCGAAACCGTGCTCGACCGCGCAGCCCGGCGCATGTGGCAGCAGGCCGGCACGCCCTTTCAGATGTCCTGGCACGCGGCCCGGGCCTACATCGGGCGCCTGAACGCCGAAGGCTTCGCCGGATGCCGCGACTGGCGGCTGCCAACGATCGATGAACTGATCACCCTGCTCACGGAGATTCCGCGGGCCGGCGACGAGTGCCTGGCGCCGGTGTTCGCGCCCGGCCGCCCCTGGCTGTGGAGCTGCGACCGGCGCTCGTTCACGGCGGCCTGGTACGTCAGCACCGACATGGGGTTCGTCGCCTGGCAGGATTTCAGCGCGCCCCTGTACGTACGGGCCGTCAGGAACCTGTAACCGCGGCTCTTGGCCATCCGCCGCCCCGCGGGACTTTCTACGACGGGTGCCCCTGCCCCAGTTCCATTCCCAGTTCGAGCGCCTGGCGGTTCATGTCCAGGAAACCGGGCGGAATCCGGCTCTCCAGGACCTGCATGATCGATTCGGGTTTGACGAGCTGCGTCAGGCTGACCACGGCGCCGAGCATGCAGATGTTGAAGACGATCGGCTTGCCGATTTTTTCGACGACCGACCGGTACATCGGCAGTTCGACCTGGCGCGCATCGACTTTTTTTTCCGTTTTGACATAGCGGCTGTCGGTCAGCAGCAGGCCGCCGGGCCGAATGATGGGATAAAAAGAGCTGTAGGCCTCCTGGGTCAGGCACACCAGCACGTTGGGCTGGATGACCTTGGGAAAATGGATGACCGCATCCGAGACGATGACATCGCTGCGGGTGGCGCCGCCGCGGGCGGCCGCGCCGTAGGACTGCGACTGCACCGCGTTGAGGTCTTCGTATAATACCGCCGCCTCGGCGATGATGATTGCGGCCGTGATGACACCCTGGCCGCCGGAACCCGAAAACACCATTCTGCATCTTTCCATCGTCACTTATCCCCTCGTGGCCCGTTCGATGACCCGCTCGTACTGCTCGCAGTATTCCGGCATGTCTTTCTGGACGAATATGCCCCTTTCGATCAGCCCCGGGTTATCCTGCTTGGCCTTGGAGCCGATCGGGGTCGTGACCTCCTGGTAGCGCCGGAGCATGTCCACCGCCGTGCCCTCTTTGTTCTTGCGGCCGAAATGGGTCGGGCACTGGGTCAGGATTTCAACCACCGAAAACCCCTTGTGCTCGACCGCCTGGCGGATGAAATCGGTGATCTGCTTGACGTGATAGGCCGTGGTCCGGGCCACGAAGGTCGCCCCGGCGGCCCGCGCCAGCTCGACCACGTCGAAGGCCGGGTCGATAGTGGCCCAGGGCGCGGTCGAGGCATTGATGCCGCAGCCCGACAGCGGTGAGAACTGCCCGCCGGTCATGCCGTAGATGCGGTTGTTCATCACGATGGCCGTCATGTCGATGTTGCGCCGCGCGGCGTGAATGAAGTGGTTGCCGCCGATGGCCAGGGCATCGCCGTCGCCCATCGGCACGAGCAGCGTCAGCTCCGGGCGGCTGATCTTGACCCCGGTCGCAAACGCCAGCGCGCGACCGTGCAGGGTGTGCAGGGTGTGAAAGTCCACATATCCGGAAATGCGGGCCGAACACCCGATGCCGGAGACCATGACGATGTCGTTTTTGCTCAGCCCCAGCTGCTCGACCGCCCGCAGCAGCCCGTTGAGGACAATCCCGTGACCGCAGCCCGGGCACCAGAGGTGAGGAAAAAACCGCTCCCTGAGATAGGACTTGGTGGACATGGGCTAGACTCCCTTTCCCTGAATCAGGCGCAGGATATTCTGGATGTCGGTGGGGGTGATGAAGGTGCCGTCGACGCGGTTGGCCAGAAAGACCTTGTCGGGCTTCTCGACCGCCATTTTCACCAGCTGCATGACCTGCCCCATGTTGTGCTCGACCACGATCACGGCCCTGGCGTCGGCGCATTTCTCGCGAACGATCTCGACCGGAAAGGGCCACAGGGTCTGGAGTTCCAGCAGGCCGAGCCGCTCGCCCCGCAGGCGGCGGTTTTTGACCACGTGCAGGGCCGACCGCGCGGCGGACCCGTACGAAATCAGGACGATGCGGGCGTCCTCCATGAAGAATTCCTTGTAGCGCGCCAGCTTGTTGACGCGGTTCTCCAACTTGTCGACCAGGTGCCGGATCAACCCGTGCACCACCCGCGGCTCGCTGGAGGGAAACCCCCACATGTCGTGATAGAGGCCGGTGACGTTATAGCGGTGGACGCCGCCGAAATCCGACATGGGCAGCCGGCCGTCTTCGCGCGGCAGGTAGGGATGATAGTCGACCCCTTCCTTGACGGAGGTTTTCAGCCTCTCCACCAGCGGAAGTTCGCCTTTTTCCGGGATGACGAGCCGTTCGCGCATGTGGGCCGCCACCTCGTCGAGCAGGAGGATCACCGGCGTGCGATAGGTTTCGGCCAGGTTGAAGGCCGTGACGGTCACCTCGAAGATGTCCTGGTGGGTGGAGGCCGTCAGGGCGATGATCGCATGGTCGCCGTGCGTCCCCCAGCGCGCCTGGTTCACGTCGCCCTGGCTGCCGTGGGTCGGGATGCCGGTCGAGGGACCGCCGCGCATGACGTTGACGATCACGCACGGGATCTCGGTCATCACGGCGTAGCCCAGGGCCTCCTGCATCAGCGAAAACCCGGGACCGCTGGTGGCGGTCATGACCTTGTGCCCGGTCAGCGAGGCGCCGATGATGGCGCACATGGAAGCGATCTCGTCCTCCATCTGGATGAACTTGCCGCGGGTTTCGGGCAGGCGCTTGGAGAGGATTTCCGCGATTTCAGAAGATGGGGTGATGGGGTAGCCGGCATAAAAGCCCAGCCCAGCATACAGCGCGGCCTCGGCCACCACCTCGTTGCCCTGAACGAACTTGATGTTATGGTTCATAAATCCCTATTCGGTTTCGATGTCGATGGCCAGGTCCGGGCATCGCAATTCGCACAGCCGGCAGCAGATGCAGTCCTGCGGCCGGGCGGCGACCACCCGCTCCGATTCGTCCAGTTCCAGCACGTTTTTGGGGCAGAATTCGACGCAGATGCCGCAGCCCTTGCACCAGTCGCGGTTGATGAGGTGCTGCTTGAGTTTTGGATTCGTCATTATAAAGTCTCTTTCCCGTCCTTGGGCTTTGTCGATCCTTGAACTTGCCTGTGTATCTTAGCGGTTATTTTTACCATAGGAAAGAATTATAGTCACAGCTCTTTAAATCGTCATCCCGGGCGGCATCGAAAACAAAAGAGCGGGCGGCAGCATCGTCAGCACGGTGGCGGCACCCGGGCCGCCCCAAAATCGCGGCTGGTCCAATACCACATCGGCGTCAGCAACGTGAAAAAGGTCATCAAAGAGGGGGTGATCGTCCACTTTAAGCGATTATGGAGGCAAGAATTGCGCTCAAACCTCCCAATTCTTGAGTTTTTTGGATAAACGGCATCGAACTCTCCATTTCCCGGAGGAGGCAGCATGGCGGCGCCGAGCGACGCAGTTTCGGCTAGATTTGGATGTCCATTTTTTTACCGGCCACTTTCGGCCTTCTTTGACAAGCCCCCTCCCTTTGGGGTATTTTCCCAGCGAGGAAATTTAAACTGACCTCACACTACCGGTCGGGAGAACGGGACGGCGTGAAAAAATGGATCGGCATACTTGTTGTGATATGTCTTTTGGCCCTGGCGGCGGGGTGGATAGCTTATGACGATTTGCGGCGCTACGCGGCCACCCCGGCCGGTGGCGACGGTCAGTCGCCGGGCGAGATCGTCACGATCGCCAAAGGGCAGACCTTCGGACGGACCGCGCATCTGCTGCACGCGCAGCATCTGATCGAGCATCCCTTTAAATTCCGTCTGCTGGCCCGTCTGCAGGGCCAGGACAAACAGATCCAGGCCGGGGAATACCTGCTGTCGGCCACGATGTCGCCGGCCGCTATCATGGACACGCTGGTGAACGGAAAGGTCCGGCTGTACAAATTCACCGTGCCCGAGGGATCGAACCTGAAGCAGATCGCCGCCATTGTCGAAACCGCCGGCCTGATGCCGCAGGCCGAGTTTATCGGTGCGGCCACGGATATCGAGTTTGCCAAAGCCAAAGGCATCGCGGCGGCGACCTTCGAGGGCTATCTTTTTCCCGACACCTATTTTTTCCCCAAAGACGCCTCGGCGCGCGCGATCATCACGGCGATGGTCGATCGGCTGCGGTCCGAAGTGACGCCGGCCCGGGAAAAAAGAGCGGCCGCTATCGGCCTTTCGGTTCACCAGGTGCTCACCCTGGCCTCGATCATCGAGAAGGAAACCGGCGCGGCCGCCGAGCGGCCCGTCATCTCATCGGTGTTTCACAACCGCCTGCGGCGGGGCATGCGCCTTGAAACAGATCCGACGGTCATCTACGGCATCGAGAACTTCGACGGCAACCTGACCCGCAAACACCTGACCACCCCCACCCCTTACAACACCTATCTCATCGGCGGCCTGCCGCCGGGCCCGATCGCCAGCCCGGGCCTGGCCGCCATCGAGGCGGCACTCTATCCGGCCGACACCCCCTTCCTGTACTTCGTCTCCAAAAAGGACGGCACCCACCAGTTTTCGAAGACCCTGGCGGACCACAACCGGGCCATAGTGACGTATCAGCTGAAAAAATGATATACTGTCAAGACAGCTGACGGGGCGCGCGCCCTGCGACATCCAAAAGGAGAATACGGCACCATGGGCGGTAACAACATCATCTTTCTGGAGAATATCGAGTGGTTCGACGACAGCGGGCAGGAACTCGTGCACCGGATTCCGGAGGAAGGCTCCGGTGACATCAAATACGGGGCCCAGCTGACGGTGCGCGAGAGCCAGGCCGGCATCTTTTTCTACCGCGGCAAGGCCGTCGGGGCCTTCGGGCCCGGCCGCCACACCCTCAGGACAGCCAACATTCCGATCCTGACCAAAATCGCCAGCCTGCCCTGGGCCCTTCGCAGCCCGCTGCGGGCCGAGGTCTACCTGGTCAACCTGAAGGTCTTCGCCAACCTGAAATGGGGCACCCGCGATCCGGTGGCCTTCAAGGATTCGGAATTGGGACTGGTGCGGCTGCGGGCCTTCGGCGTCTTCAACATCCAGGTGGTCCAGCCGGTCCTTTTCATCAACACCCTGGTCGGCACCCAGGGAATCCTGGCGACGACCGACATCGCCGAGTATCTCAATCGGGTCATCGTCTCGCGCTTCAACGACCTGATGGGCGAGAGCCTCGATTCGATCCTGAACCTGCCCTCGCGCTACGATGCGCTCTCCGAGGGCCTTGCCGAGCGCCTGCGCCAGGACTTCAGCCACTTCGGGATCCGGCTGACCCATCTGTACATCGACGCCGTAACCCCGCCGCCCGAGGTCCAGCAGGCTATCGACGACCGCAGCCGCATGGGCGCTTTCAAGGACATGGACAAGTTGATGCGGATGAAAGCGGCCATGGCGATGGAAAAGGCCGCCGGAAGCGACGGATCGGCCGGTGCCGCCGCGGGGATGGGGGCCGGCCTGGGGTTGATGCTGCCGGCCATGTTCGCCCGCTACTTCGCCGGCGGACCTTCTCCCGAGCCGGCCACATCGGACTCTGCCGTATCCGACTGTCCGGAATGCCGGCATGCGGTGCCGGTCGAGGCCGCATTCTGCCCGCAGTGCGGCCATCAGCAGGTCGTCTTCGATCAGTGCCGCGCGTGCGGCAAGAATCTGACGCCGGGGGCGAAATTCTGTCCGCGCTGCGGTCAGGCGGTGGACCAGCGGCCCCTGCCCCGAGCCTGCGCCGCATGCGGCGCGGAAAACCTGACCGATTCTTTGTTTTGCAACCAGTGCGGTGAAAAACTCTAACGTTCTGATCGACCATTGCTGCCCGCAGTGCGGCGCGCCGGCCGTGTTGACCGAAACCGAGCGTCTGTTCACCTGCGAATTCTGCCGCGTCACATCCTACCTGTCGGCCGGCAGCGGCTTCCGCTACCTGCTGCCGGGTCGGGCCCCGCCGGGCCGGGTCCTCTACTACTATCCCTACTGGCGGTTCAAGGGCATGCTGTTTTCCTGCGTCCGCGGCGGCGTGCGCCATAAATTCATCGATGTCAGCCATCAGGCCGCCGCGTCGCGGCATTTTCCGCCCTCGCTGGGTTTCAGAAGCCAGGCCCTCAAGCTGCGGTTTGTCACCCCGGAGGCCGAAGGGCGCTTTCTGCCCGTTCAGTTGCCCCTCGACGAGGTGATGCAAACCTTCAAGCAAAGCTTCAGCCTGCCGCTGCCGCAGCCGATTTATCACCAGGCGCATGTCGGTGAACTGGTCAGCCTGGTGTATGCCCCCTTCTATGCCGTCGACCGGCTCTACGATGCCGTCCTGAACGAGCCGTTCGGCGAGGAGGCGCCGCGGGATATCGATGCGATCCTGGCCGGCGCCGGACCGTCCGATTGGCACCTGCGGTTTCTCGCGACCCTCTGCCCGGCCTGCGGGTGGAACCTGGACGGGCCGGCGGACACGCTCGTTCTGACCTGCCGCAACTGCGATTCGGCCTGGAAGCCGGGCGGCGAGCGCTTGGAGCGATTGGATGTCGGACATCTTCCGCCGCCGGCCGGCAGCCGTGAGTCGCTCCTCTATCTGCCCTTCTGGCGCACGCGGCCCGCGATCACCGGCCTTGCGCTGGACACCTTCGGCGATCTGGTCGCGGCCGCCAATTTGCCGGTGGTCCCGCGCCCGGACCGCCGCGAGCGTCCCTTCCACTTCTGGAGCCCGGCCTTCAAGATCCGGCCGCAGACCTACCTGCCCCTGGCCACCCGGATGACGCTGGCCCAGCCGCAGGACGAGCCGGCCGCCGGTCTTCCCGGCGGCGACCTGCACCCCGTCACGCTGCCGAGCGCCGACGCCGCCGACGGCCTGAAAATAACCTTGGCCGCCTTCGTCAAACCCCGCAAGGCCGTATTTCCGCGACTGGCGGCCATCACCGTCGCGCCGCAAAGCTGCCGGCTCGTGTATGTCCCCTTCGTCCGCAGTCACCACGACCTGATCCAACCAGCGCTTAAAATCAGTGTGCCGGCCAACCAGCTCGCCCTGGCCGACAACCTCTGAGCCTCGCCGGCATCGCCACGGTGGACGACAGCCTGGTTGACAGGCGGGGGGATAATCTTTATGAGTTGCGGGTTGCGGGGGTACGGGGTACGAGTTGCGGGGTACGAGTTGCGGGGTACGAGTTGCGGGTTGCGGGGTATGGGTATATTCGGTGTTTGGTAATGGGTGTTTGGATGATACGACCGTAGGGGCGCCCCTTGTGGGTGCCCGGCTGTTTAATGGTTGGTGTTTGGTATTCCCGATGGATCAAGACATCAGGTCGGTGACGACCGGAATCGACCAGTTGGACCGGCTGCTCGGCGGGCTCCGCATCGGCGACAACGTGGTGTGGTACGACGACGCCGGCAGCCTGGCCGCCGTTTATTGCTTCAATTTCATCCTGGCCGCTCAGAGGCGCAAAAAGCCCCTGATTTATGTCAGCTTCGACCGGTCGCCCAAGAACCTGCTGGACCAGCTGGGCCCTTTGGCGGACAGCGACACCCTGACGATCCTGGATTGCTTTACGTACGGCAAGGGTGCCGGCTCGGATGTCTTTCTGAAATTCTATCGCGGGCAATCGAACCGGCCGGCCTGCCGGATCATCCGTGTGGCCGACCCGCGCAACGACCACCAGGTCATGGAGGCCGTCTACGGGGCCCACGGCGAACGCCTCGGCGAGGATGTCTATCTTGTTTTCGAGAGCTTGACCGGCATGCAGGAACTCTGGGGCGGCGAGGACCATATCGTCAACTTTTATTCCCATTCCTGCCCGCGCCTCTACGAGTTGAACACGGTCGCCTACTGGATCATCGAAAAAAAGGCCCACTCGCAGCGGCTGCGCGCCCGGATCAACCAGATCGCCCAGGTCGCGATCGATCTTGCCATCAAGCGGGGCAAGACGTCGCTGACGATTCTAAAGGCCGAAAAACGTGCGCTGGAAACGATCGACAAACCGTTTGCCTACTGGTCCAGGGAGCGCGAGGTGACCTTCGACACCGCGGCGCGCGCGGCGGGCCGGATCGATCTGGGCGCACGTCTCAAGGCGGTGCGCACCCGGCAGGGGGTGTCGCAAACCGAACTGGCCAAACTGGTGGGGGTCACCCCGAGCACGATTTCCCAGGTCGAGAGCAACCTGATCTACCCGTCGCTTCCGGCTCTATTCAAAATGGCCGAGGTGCTGTCGATCGATGTGAGTGCCTTTTTCAGAGACGCCGCCGACGCCGCGTGCCCGTGCGTGTTTGCGGCCGCCGCGGCCGTCGCCCACAAGTTTCCCGGCCTGCCTCGCGACAGCGTGTCCGGCAAACGGCTGACCGGCGTCGATTTCGAGGCCAAGGCCGAGCCCTACCTGATCGAAATTCCCGCTGGAACCAGCCTGCCGTTCCATTTTTTCGTCCACAAGGGCGAGGAGTTCGGGTACGTGCTGGCCGGAGAACTGCAGGTCAGGACCGGCCGCGGCGTCGAAACGCTGGCGGCCGGCGACACGGTGTACCTGAAGGCCGATACCCCGTCGCAATGGAAAAACACCGGAACGGGTGCCGCCCGCATGATCTGGGTCAACATAACGTGACCCGGCGTCGAATCGACTGCGCGTCGATCGGGCCGCCGGGGCGGCGCCGGCACGGCGGTCGAAACCACCGTGCCGGTGTGGTGAGTCAACTCAAGTTCAACCGCCTGAAGGCGAGGGATTTTTTCCCATTCCCCGAAGGGGACATTATGCAAGTCCTCTGCGGGCTCAGCGTCTCTGCGGTGAAAATGACTATCAAAACGGCCCCTTTTACGGGTGGTATTTGAGTTTAAGCGGCCGTATCAGGCGTCGATGACCGCCAGGGCCTCCTCCTTGTAAGCCTCCATGATATACGGCAGGCCGGTCACGCGCGCCGACTCTTCGGTCAGGGCCGCCAGGTCCTTGCGCGTGATCAGGTGCGGCCGCCACTTGCGGGCGCCGGCCATGAGCTGCTGCAGCCCGACCCGCAGCTTCTCGGCCGCGCTGTAAAGGCCGATGGCCCCCAGCGGGAAATTTTCGATGTCCTTGCCGTATTTGGTCCTCAGTTCCGCATAGGAAACGAAGATCTCTTCCTTGGTGCTGCCGTATTTCGATACGGTCGACGGCAGGCCGCCGTCTTCGCCCTTCAGCCAGAGGCCGATGTTCTTGCCGACCATGCCGGGGATCATCAGCGCCCGGCCCATGCAAACGGCCTTGCAATACGGCGCGCCGAGCGCCAGGGCCTTGAAGATGTGGTCTTCCGAGGAAAATCCGCCGGCAAAGGCGATGTCCGGCACCCAGGCGCCCTTTTTAGCCAGGCGCAGGCACAGGCCATAGGCCATCGAGTGCAGATAGATGGCCGGGATCCCCCACTCGCTCATCATGCGCCAGGGGCTCATGCCGGTGCCGCCCGGGGCGCCGTCGATCGTCAGCAGGCTGATCTTGGCATCCGAGGCCCAGCGGATCGCCATGGCCAGCTCGCGCATCGGATAGGCGCCGGTTTTGAGGGTGACGCGCTTGGCCCCCAGCTTGCGGATCCGGTCGACCTCGCGCATGAACTCCTCCTGATCGAGAAAGCCGACCCGCGAGTGGCGCTCGAATTCCTTGATGGCGCCTTCCCTGTAAGCCTTGACGTTGGAGCCGTTCGACGGGTCGGGGGTGACCAGGTAGCCCCGCTTCTGAAGCTCCAGGGCGCGTTCGATGGTATCGACCTTGATTTCACCGCCGATGCACTTGGCGCCCTGCCCCCACTTGAGTTCGATCGTTTCGACGCCCAGTTTCTCGACCACATACTCGCCCACCCCCAGGCGGGTGTCCTCGACGTTCAACTGGACCATGATGTCCCCGAAACCGTCGTGATACCGCCGGTATTGCTCCACCCGCCGCCGCATTTCGGGCGAGTCCTTGACCTTGCCGTTCTTGTCGATCTTCAGCTCGGGATCGATGCCGCAGACATTTTCGCCGCAGACCAGGCTGATGCCGGTGATGGCGGCGCCGACGGCAAAGTGTTCCCAGTTGGAGCGGGCGATTTCGGTGCTCCCCAGCGCGCCGGTGAACATCGGAATCCGCATCTTGACCTTCTCGGTGGCGCCGTACCAGGCGGTCGTGTCGACCTTGGGGAAAATCGCATGGTCCGGATCGGCTTCGATGCCTTCGGCGCCGATGGCGTAGCCCATGATGTTCAAATGCGAGTAGTCCACCGGATAATCCTTGTCCGCACCGGCCGTGACTTTACCGAAAGGCGTCGGGTAGAGCAGCTCCCGTCCGCGGAAAGTCGATTTGAACAAGTCGCAGTTGCCCTTGCAGCCGTCGATGCAGCGACTGCAGATGCCGGACTGGGGAGCGACACTGCGGGAGCGGTTTTTGGTTTCCAGGGCCTCGTTCGAATTCGGTTGCTGCAGGTTCATGGCGGTCTCCTCGATTTCCAGTGCGTGAATAAAAAAAGGCGCCTTTTCCCGGATGAAAAAGACGCCTTTGTCCCGTACCCGATCGCACCCCGATTCGCACGCCGTTGTGCGAATCGAGGAGTTATCAAATTGCGGTTCCTTTTAGTTTTACTAAACAACAATGTCAAGATTATTTATTAAAAATCGGGCCTTTTTTAAGCTTGACGAATACAGGGGGGCGAAAACAGATATTGCCGAAAGCGGCGGCAGTGGGTGGCCAGTGGATTAAAAGATGGATAGAAGTCAGGAATGGCTAAACGAATCGATCGTGGATGGGCACTGATTACGTCTCGGTCTCGGAATTTCTATAGCATAACTCAATCATGCAGTTTTAGCGGCACAGTTTATTGCCGCCTACATGGAATGATGGAATGATGGAATATTGGAATTATGGAAAAAAGGAACACCAATGTTCCAAACATTCCATCATTCCATCATTCCATTTTCCATCATTCCATCATTCTATTATTCCATCGTTCCAACATTCCAATGTTCCTTCATTCCATCGTTCCAACATTCCAATGTTCCTTCATTCCATCGTTCCAACATTCCAATGTTCCTTCATTCCATCATTCCATCACTCCATTGTTCCAATCGTGAGCGAAGCGAACTCAGTTCAGCCTGACCGAAAACTCTCCTCGCCTGACGGGAAGGGCCGGGGGAGGGAGAAAAAGGATTTGCCGTTCAGACACTGATCAGGGGGGTCTTATTCGATTTCCTCGGAAAGCAGAATGGCTTCGGCCACCCGGCGCATCGAGGTGCGCATGTCCATGCTGCGCTTCTGCAGCCAGCGATAGGCCTCCTCGCCGTTCTTGTTGCGCCGTTTCATCAGGATTTCCTTGGCCCTTTCGACCATCTTGCGGGTTTCGAGTTCCTCCTGGATCACCTGGGTCTTGACCATCAATTCGGTGTTCATGATCGCCACCGCGGCCTGGTTGGCGACGGTCGACATCAGGTTGACCTCGGTCTGGGTGAAGGTGTGCGCTTCGGCGGTAAAGCAGTTGAGGACCCCGATGACCTTGCCGTCCTTGACCTGCAGCGGGACGCTGACCATCGACACCAACCCGAGCTTGGCGGCCATCTCCTTTTCCTTGAAACGCGGCTCCTGCAGAACGTCGGCAATCGTCAGCGGCTTCTTGGTCGTGGCGACGTAGCCGACGACCCCCTCGTTGAGGTTCAGGGCGCGATCCTTGACGTAATCCGGATCGATGGCCTGGGTGGCCTTGAGGCGGATTTTGACCGGGCTGGAATTTTCGTCGATCAGCCACATGGAGCAGATCTCGACCCCTGTGACCTTGGCCGTGACCATGACGATCAGCTTGAGAATGTCTTCGATATACAGATCGGAGGTGATGGCGCGGCTGATGTCCATCAACCCCCGGATGTACTGTTCATAAGGATCGGCGCTGAGTTTGTGCATGACTGCGATAACCGGGCTGTAACTGATTGGCGGGTGTTCCGACAGGCTCCGGACGGCCCTGTGATTTTTTTATCAGAGCGGATGCCGCCATGTCAATACGCCATCGCGGCGGCCTTTACGGCGGCGGCGGCGAATCAAGCCGCGAGGCCGGACAACCGGGAAGATTTAAGGTGGGAGATTAAACGTGGAGGTATAAAAAGGGGCGCCTGTTTGCAGCGCATCCGTCCCTGCGCGTGATCCAGGCCCGGCTTCACGCCCCTCTCGGCTGAGTTCTCATCCCCGCCCGTCTCATGTGCCGGCAGGTGCGCCGGCAGCGGCCACCTTGATCGCCGGCCGCGATGTGGTATACTCCTTTAGCGCCATTGACCGCTCACCGCCCATCCGAAAACCCCATGAGGAGAGTGTCGTGGAAAATTTGATCGCCCAACGCATCGCGCGTCTGCGTGAACTGATGTCCGGCACGAAATTCGATACCCTGCTGGTGCTCACGGACGAAAATCGCCGCTACCTGAGCGGTTTCACCGGCCAGGACACCCAGTTCGACGAATCCGCCGGTGCCCTGCTCGTCAGCCGCACCGATTTGATCCTGGCGACCGATACGCGCTACGAGCTTCAGGCGCAGCAGGAGGCCCCTCTCTATAAAATCGTGTGCTACAAGAAGAGCCTGGCCGAAGAGCTGCCCGCGCTCCTGGCGTCGCTGGGCACGAAGATCCTCGGTTTCGAAAGCGTGCGCCTGTCGGTTCGGCAACACCAAAAAATTTTGGCGGCCGTGGCCGCAGCCGGTCTGGCGGTGAGCCTCGAGGCGGTCGAGGACCTGGTCGAACGGCTGCGGATCATCAAAGTGCCCGGCGAAATCGACACCCTGCGCCGGGCCCTGTCGATAGCCGAGGCGGCGTTCACGGCCTGCACCGCCCGAATCAAACCGGGCATGACCGAAAAAGAACTGGCCTGGATCATGGAAAAAGAGATGCGGGAAGCCGGTGCCGAAGGCCTCTCCTTTCCAACCATCGTGGCGGGCGGACCCAACAGCGCCCTGCCGCATGCGATTCCGGGCGACCGGCCGATCCGGGCCGGGGAACCGCTCCTGTTCGACTGGGGCGCCCGTCTCGACGGCTACTGCTCGGACATCTCCCGCACGGTTGTCATCGGCGAGCCGGACGCCGCCTTCGACAGGGTGTTTCAGACCGTGCTCGAGGCTCAGCACCGGGCCATCGATTCGATCCGGGCCGGCGTCAGTTCGCGGACGGTGGACGGCATCGCCCGCGATTACATCGATAAACAGGGGTTCGGCGGCAAGTTCGGCCACGGTTTGGGCCACGGCACCGGACTGGCCATTCACGAAGCGCCCCGCCTCAGCCCCCTCAAGGATACGGTGCTGGAGGCGGGCATGGTGACGACGGTCGAACCCGGAATTTACCTAAACGACTGGGGCGGCGTGCGTCTCGAAAACATGGTCGTGGTGCGGGAAGACGGCGCCGAGGTGCTCAACCGCCTCGATCCGGCCGCCTGGCGAATCTGAACAGGAAAGGCCGTCTCATGCAGGCATCCGGCGATACGCTGGTGGACCGGTATCTGGATTTTCTTGTCGTCGAAAAGGGGCTGGCGGCTCAGACGCTGGAGGCTTACAGCAGCGACCTCATCCGCTACATGAGGTTTCTGGCGGCCGGCGGTCAGGAGGGTGTTTCCGAAGCGGACACCCCGCTGATCCTCAAGTATCTCATCGCCATGCGCGCAGATGAGCTGAATGCCCGTTCGCGGGCCCGCCACCTGGTTTCCATCCGCGGTTTTTACCGCTTTCTAGTGCAGGAAGGCATCCTGGTCAGTGACCCGTCGCGTCTGATCGATCTGCCCAAGAGCGGTTTGAAGCTGCCGGATGTGTTGACGATCGGGGAGGTCAAGCGCCTGCTCGATGCGCCCGCGGGCGCCAAGGCGGCCGGCAGCCGCGATGCGGCCATGCTGGAGCTGCTGTACGCCGCCGGCCTGCGCGTCTCGGAGCTGATCGGCCTCAAGCTCCAGGATGTCAACCTGACCGGCGGGTACGTCCGCGTTTTCGGCAAGGGCGCCAAGGAACGCGTGGTGCCGATCGGCCAGTACGCCCAGGAAAAAATCCGCAGCTACACCGCCGGGCCGCGCGAGACGCTTCTCAAGGGCCGCCTCAGCGTCTATCTGTTTGTCGCGCGGGCCGGAAAACCACTCAGCCGCCAGGGCTTCTGGAAGCTGATCAAACGCTACGGCCGGCAGGCCGGGCTCACCAAAGTCATCACGCCCCACACGCTGCGGCACTCCTTTGCCAGCCACCTGCTCGAAGGCGGCGCCGACCTGCGTGCGGTTCAGACCATGCTGGGTCACGCCGATATCGCCACGACCCAAATCTACACCCACGTGGCCCGCGATCACCTCAAGTACCTGCACCACAAATTCCACCCGCGCGAATGAGGTGCGTCGTGGCTAAATCGCTTGACACGTGTCGGCGCTTCGACGTAATAAAAACGGCTTCAACCGCAGTGAAATGACGGCTTTGCGGCCCATCGACCCGTAAACAGCACACCGATTTGCCGGCTGCGCCCGGAAGACGACGGATATCCATGCAGACACCGAATTTGGCCGCGCCCCCGATCGGTTGGTGGACCCCCGCCGACCAACCGCCGGAGACGGGCGTCGAGGCCCTCAGATCAGCCATTCGCCGCGTCGGCGAACCGGTCTGCGTGGTCGCGGTCGACGGGCGGCCGGCAGTCGGCCGCGGCGGCCGGATCGTCCTCGGAGACAGCCGGCCTCAGGCCGGCCGCCCATCGGACGGCTTTCCCGTGCTCGGCTATGTCCCGGCGCTGCACCCCGCGGATTTCGGCGATCCGTACCTCAAGCGTTCCCTGCGGCTGCGCTATCCCTATGTGATCGGCGCCATGGCCAACGGCATCACGTCGGTCGAAATGGTCGAAACCGCGGCGCGGGCCGGCATGATCGGGTTTTTCGGCGCCGCCGGCCTGCCCCTGGAGGCCATCGAAACCGCCATCGTCGCCCTGCGCCGGAACCTGGCCGACCTGCCCTTCGGGGTCAACCTCATCCACAGCCCGAACGAACCCGACCTTGAAGCGGCCACGGTCGATCTCTACCTCAAGCACGCCATCGGCCGCATCAGCGCCTCGGCTTACCTGGATCTCACCCCGCCCCTGGTGTATTACCGCGTCAAGGGAATTCGTCGCGGCCCCGACGGACACATCGTCTGCCCCCGGCACGTGACCGCCAAGATCTCGCGCATCGAAGTCGCCCGCAAATTCTTTTCGCCCCCGCCGGATAAAATCCTGCGGCACCTGCTGGACCGGCACTTGATCACGCCGGCCGAAGCCGAGCTGGCCCGAAGCATTCCCGTGGCCGACACCATGACGGCCGAAGCCGATTCCGGGGGCCACACGGACAACCAGCCCGCCATTTCCCTGCTGCCCACCATCCTGGCCCTCAGGGACCAGATGACAGAGACCTTCGCCTACGATCGCCCCCTGTGCGTCGGCCTGGGCGGCGGCATCGCCACCCCGGCGGCCGTGGCGGCGGCCTTTGCGCTGGGCGCCGCCTTCGTTCTGACCGGCTCGGTCAACCAGGCCTGCATCGAAGCCGGCACGTCGGCCACGGTGCGCGCGATGCTGGCCGAAGCCAGCCAGGCCGACGTGGCCATGGCGCCGGCGGCCGACATGTTCGAGATGAACGTCAAGGTGCAGGTGTTGAAACGCGGCACCCTGTTTCCCTTTCGCGCCGCCAAACTCTACGATATCTATTGCCGCTGCGACGCGCTGGAGGACATACCGGCAAAGGAGCGGCTGGTCCTGGAGCGCGATTTTTTCCGCCGCGGACTCGACCAGGAATGGGAGCAGACCAAGGCCTTCTTCAGGTTGAGGGACCCGCGGGAGATCGAGCGCGCCGGGCGGGACCCCAAGCACAAAATGGCGCTGGTTTTCCGTTCTTATCTGGGTCAATCCTCGAACTGGGCCAACAGCGGCGACCCGGCCCGTAAAATCGACTATCAGATCTGGTGCGGCCCGGCGATGGGCGCCTTCAACGAATGGACGCGCGGCAGCTTTCTCGCCGCGCCCGAAAACCGCACGGTCGTGACGGTGGCCCTCAACCTGCTGCTGGGCGCGGCCGTGACCACACGGTTCAACTGGCTGAGGTCGCAGGGGCTCGTCCTGCCGCCCGCCGCCGGCGCATTTCGTCCCCTGCCGCCGGAGGACCTCGCGGCCCTGCTCGACAGGGGCTCAACGCCGCCCGTTTAAAATGGGAAAATGCCCTTTATCCACCCCCACGGCCGCGGCGAAAAAATCGGAGAGGTAAGAAATATTCAGGGTGCAATGGCTCAGCCGCTGCGGCAAGGCTGCCGGCGAGGGCGGGATGTGCTCCTCGATATAGCGCATCGTATGGACCGTGCGGCCGTTGATTTCCTGGAACGTGACGGATAAAGTCTCCTGCAGCACATAATAAAACCGCGCCGTACCGGGCGCAGAGGAGTGATCGCGGTAGATGCGGACGGCGTAATCGGGGATCGGTGCGGTCGATCCGGACAATAATCGTCGATCGGTGCGGCTGTTGGCGAAAAAACCGATCTGCTTCAGGCAAGGGTGCAGATCGGTCCAAATCTGTCTGGCGGCCGGAATGCCGTACTTCAGTTCGGAAACCAGGTAACCGCCCGTGAAAACCGTCAGGGCTTCATCCACGCTGAACTGCCGGGCGACGCCGGACTGCAGCCCCCCCAACGGATCGGGCGGCAAAAACTCGCGCGACCACCTTTTCCATTTGGCCATGGGGGTCGACAGTTTTTCCGATAGTTCGCGACTGGTAAAAAAACGAAGCAAATAATTTCCTTGTTGTGTTGTTATACCAATATGACAAGTTTGAGCAGAGACGTCAATCCCTTGCAATTGCCCCGGTCATGTACTATAAATGGTCATTCGCTTTAGATACAATTTAAACGATAACGGGTTCTGTGCCGGATATCTCCGAGTCCGCCATTCCCCGCAGTTGGGTTCTTCGTGCCTCGTTTTCCGTACTCCGGCAGAAACTTATCGAGACGCCAAAGGGTTGACAGTTGACCGACGATACTCAATCATACCCGCACGCGGTACCCGTCGCCATCATCGGCATCGGGTGTTTTTTCCCGAAATCGCCGGGCCTGAAAGATTTCTGGCGCCTGATCCTCAATGCTGAAAACGCGATCGGCGAGGTTCCCGCGACCCACTGGCCGGCCGCGGATTATTTTGATGCCGATCCCGCCGCTCCCGACCACACCTATTGCAAGCGCGGCGGATTTCTGCCGCCGGTGATGTTCGATCCGACCGAGTTCGGGATTCCGCCGGCCTTGCTCGAAGCGACCGACACCTCGCAGCTGCTGGGACTCATGGCGGCCAAGATGGCCCTCTCCGACGCCGGCTACGGCGATGGCAAAGCGTTTAACCGCACGAAAACCAGCGTCATCCTGGGGGTCACCGGCACCCAGGAGTTGGTCATCCCGCTGGGGGCCAGGCTGGGGTTTCCCCACTGGCGGCGCGCGCTCGAGCATGCCGGCGTGTCGGCTGCAACGATTGAGGATGTCCTTGCCCGCATATCCGATTCCTACGTTTCCTGGCAGGAAGGCTCTTTTCCCGGCCTGCTCGGCAACGTGGTCGCCGGCCGGATCTGCAACCGTCTCGACTTGGGGGGCACCAACTGCGTGGTCGATGCGGCCTGCGCCAGCTCGATGAGCGCGATCCACATGGCCGTGCTGGAACTCGCCGCCGGCCGCAGCGACATGGTGGTCACCGGCGGGGTCGATACGCTCAACGACATTTTCATGCACATGTGTTTTGCCAAAACGCGCATCCTCTCCCCCACCGGCGACGCCCGGCCCTTTTCGAAGGATGCCGACGGAACCGTCCTGGGCGAGGGTGTCGGCCTTCTGGTGATCAAACGGCTGGCCGACGCCGAAAAGGACGGCGACCGGATTTATGCCGTCATTCGCGGCATCGGCAGTGCCAGCGACGGCAAATCCCAGAGCATCTACGCCCCCCGGCCCGAAGGCCAGGCCCTGGCCCTGCAAAACGCGTATGCGAACGCCGGCATCGACCCGAATACCGTTGAGCTGGTCGAGGCGCACGGTACGGGCACCCGGGTCGGCGACAAGGTCGAATTTCAGGCCCTGGCCCGTGTGTTCGGTGACCGCAAAACCCCCGAACCGGACTGCGCCATCGGCTCGGTCAAGTCGATGATCGGTCACACCAAGGCCGCCGCCGGCGCGGCGGGGCTGATCAAGAGCGTTCTGGCCCTGCATCACAAGATTTTGCCGCCGACGCTGAAAGCCGAGCAGCCGGACCCGGAGCTGGGCATCGATACCAGCCGGTTTTACCTCAACACCGTCAGCCGGCCGTGGCTGCCGCGACCCGGCCACCCGCGTCGCTGCGGCGTGAGCGCCTTCGGGTTCGGCGGCAGTAACTTTCATGTGGTCCTCGAAGAGTACGGGCCCGCAAAAACGGCCGCCGCCTGGGATGGTTCGGTTGACATCGTCGCGCTATCCGCCGCTTCAAAGGCCGCGCTGCACCAAAAGATCCTGCGCCTGAAAAGCGAAATTGAGGACGGAATGCCGCCGGCCCACGCGGCTTTCCAGTCGCGAAAGGCGTTTTGCGCCGACGATGCCTGCCGCCTGCTGTGGATTACCGAGCCGGCTGCCGGCGATCGTTTGCCGGATTCGCCGCCCGGCGATTTCCTGCAGGAGGCCCTATCGTTCATCGACGGCCGCGGGATCGAAACCCCCGCTAACCGCCCGCGCCTGTTTTATGGTGAAGGCCAGCCGGCCGGAAAGCTGGCTTTTTTGTTCCCAGGCCAGGGCAGCCAGTATCCGGGGATGGGCCGCGATCTGGTCTGCCGATTCCCGAAGGCCTTCGACGCCTTTGCCGCCGCCGATCGCGCGCTCGACGACGAGGGAAGCTTGAACCGCACGGTTTATCCGCTTCCGGCACCGTCTGCGCCGGAGACCGCTTTGTTGGCCGCCGCCCTGCGCCGCACCGATATGGCCCAGCCGGCCATCGGCGCGGTCAGCCTCGCCATGCTGGCGGTGATGGCCGGCTTCGGCGTTCGGCCGGATGCCACCGCCGGTCACAGTTTCGGCGAACTGACCGCCCTGCACGCCGCCGGGTGGCTCGACCGCCGGGCCTTTATCGCCCTGGCCATCGCCCGCGGCCGGTCGATGGCCGCCGCCGGTTCGGGCCAAGGCGCCGCCGCCAGCGGGATGCTGGCCGTTCAGGCGCCGCTGGCGGACATCGAGGCGCTCGTCGAATCCCACGGGCTCGATATCGTCCTGGCCAATCGCAACGCCCCGCGGCAAGGCGTGCTCGCCGGCTCCAGCGCCGCGCTGGCGGCCGCCCAAGCGCTTTGCCATAAAAAAGGCTACGGCTGCGTGAGCCTTCCGGTGGCCGCGGGGTTTCACAGCACGTACATGGAAAAAGCCCTCCAGCCCTTCCGGAAAGCCCTGCGATCGATCAGCCTTGCGCCGACGGCGATCCCCGTTTTTTCCAACACGACCGGCGCCCCCTATCCGGCCGATGCCGAGCGCGCGGCGGCCTTGCTGGGCGATCACCTGCGGCAGCCGGTCGCTTTTGTCGACGAAATCAAGCAACTTCACACCGCCGGGATACGGACATTTCTGGAGGTCGGTCCCCGCAGCATCCTCTCCGGCCTGGTGACCGACATTTTGGCCGGTGAAACCTTCGAGGCCCTGGCGGTCGATGCATCGGCCGGCAAACGTTCCGGTCTCGGCGACCTGGCCCGCACCCTGTGCCGACTGGCGGCCAGCGGGCATCCGGTCGAGCTTGGCCGCTGGGAAGACGCACCGGCGCGCCAAAGCGCCCGCAAACCGCTGATGCAGATTCCCTTGACCGGAGCGAATTCCCGCTCCCCCATCGCTAATAATCGCCGCCGACCGCCTGTATCGCCGACGGCCCGTGAAATTGAGCTGCATGACAAAGTGGCGTCAACCGCTCCCGCTGCGCTTGCGGAAAAGGCACCGAACGGTCGCGCGCCGCTTGACATTGAAAGTACGACAATGATTAAAAAGCCCGGTTTTCCCCAACCAATCGATGCCCCGGCCGAGATGTCGCCTGCTCCCGCGACGACCGATGTCGCCTGGGTTGGCCAGGCCCTGGCGACCCTGCAGCAGGGTATGACCTCGATGCAGGCACTGCAACAGCAGACTGCCGAAACGCACCAGAAATTCCTGGACGCCCAGATCCAGGCCGGTCGCACGCTGCAGGCCATGCTGGACCACACCCGGCACCTGGCGGCGGCCGCGACCGGGCCGGGCGAAGCACCCATTTTCCCGGAAAACAAGAGACCGGCACCCCCCATCGCCGCCCCCGCGCCCGTCGCGGAATTCGGCACCCGGTCTGCGCCCGGCCTGCAGGAAGTTCCGGGTTCGGAACCTCATTTTGGCGAGGCGGCCGACATACCACCTTCTGCCGTCGTGGCGGAGAATGACGCCCGGCCCGGCCCGCACGACGCGGCGCCGTTCGGCGACGGCGCGTCGGGATCGCCGACCGCGCCGGAATTGCAACGGGTTCTGATAGAGGTCGTCTCCGATTTGACGGGCTATCCGGTCGAAATGATCAAGCCGGACATGGACATCGAGGCCGACCTGGGCATCGACTCCATCAAGCGCGTCGAGATACTCTCGACCATCGAGGAACGGGTCCCCGGCCTGCCCGCCATTGCCCCGGCGGTCATCGGAAATATGAAAACCCTGGGCCAGGTCGCCGACCTGCTGCTCGCGCCCCGGGGCCGGTCCCCGGAACCCGCACCCGCGCAAAGCCGCGAAAAGCCTGCCGCGGCCGCGTCTCCTCCCGCCGAGGAAGACCCCAACGATGTGATGAACGCCCTGATCGAGGTGGTCGGCGAACTGACCGGCTATCCGATCGAAATGATCGATGCGGGCATGGACATCGAGGCCGACCTGGGCATCGATTCGATCAAACGGGTGGAAATCCTCTCGGCCATGGAGGAAAAACTGCCCGGACTTCCCAGCGTGTCGCCGGCCGACATGGGCCGCCTCAAAACCCTGTCCCAAATCGCCGAATATCTCAAAACGACGGGTCACGCGTCCCTGCCGGACGCGCCGCCGCCGGAAACCGCGGCCCCGGCGGCTTCGCCCGCAACCGGGGCGGCCGCTGCGGTGATACCCCCGGCGGAGGACGGCGCGTCTTTGCGCCGCCAGGTCGTCAAGATCGTCGCGGCCCCGTCGTCGGATCGAAAAGAGATCACGATCGCTTCCGGGCGCAAGGTGTTCCTCACCGAGGACGACGGCGGACTGGCGGCCGCACTGGCCGCGGAACTGGCCCGGCGGCACATCGAAACGGCCCTGATCCCCCCGGATCACATTGAAAACATGGCGGACGTTTCGGCGGCCGGCGGCCTTATTCTGATCTCCCCGGCCCAGACCCCGACCACCGCCGGCGATTTGAAAACCCTGTTCGGCTTGGCGAGCCGCTTCGGCCCCGGCCTGGTGCAGGCGGCCGCCGGCGGGGGGGCCGTGTTCGCGTCGGTGACGAGAATGGACGGCGCTTTCGGCTTTCACGGCCGAAGCATCCCAAACCCCTTGCAAGGGGCACTGGCCGGCCTGGCCAAAACCGCCGCTCTCGAATGGGAAGGGGTTTGCTGCCGGGCCGTCGACGTGGCGCCGGACTGGCCGGATCTTTCCGCGCTGGCCGCGGCTGTGGCCGACGCCCTGTTTCATCGCGGGCCGCAGGATCCGGTCGAAATCGGCCTGACCCAAAACGGCCGCTGGTCGCTGGCACTGGAAGAGGCCCCCATGCCGGCGGATGCGTCCACGCAGCGCATCCTTGAAACCGGCGATGTCGTCGTGGTTTCCGGCGGCGCCCGCGGGGTGACGGCCGCCGCCGCCATCGCGCTGGCACGCCTGCAGCCGACGTTGATCCTGCTGGGCCGCTCGCCCGCCCCGCAGCCGGAACCCTCCTGGCTGCAGACACTGGCCGGGGAAGGCGCCCTCAAGCGGGCGATCCTGACGCATGAATTCGGCGGCGACGCCACCCCGGCCAAACTGGAATCCGCCTTCCAGCGGCACATGGCCAACCGCGAGATTGCGGCCACCCTGACAGCCATACGTGAAAGCGGTGCCGCGGCCCACTATTACCGCCTCGATGTCCGCGAGGGTGACGACGTGCGCGACAGCATCTTCGCGGTCGCGGCCGACCACGGGCCGGTCAGGGCGATCATCCACGGCGCCGGCGTGATCGAGGACCGCTTGATCGTGGACCAGAAGCCGGAAGATTTCGCGCGCGTCTTCGACACCAAGGTCAAAGGACTCGAAAACCTGCTGGCCGCAGCCGACGAGGCCGCGCTGCGCCATCTGGTGCTGTTTTCCTCCGTCACGGCCCGGCTGGGCAACCGCGGCCAGGCCGCCTACGCCATGGCCAACGAGGCCCTGAACAAGATCGCCCGCCGCTTTGCCGCAAGCGCTCCGCACTGCCGGGTCAAGGCCCTCAACTGGGGGCCCTGGGAAGGCGGCATGGTGTCGGCCGGCCTCGGGCGCGAATTTCGCCGGCGCGGCGTCGACCTGATCCCGGTCGCCGGCGGTGCCCGGCATCTGGTCGCGGAGATGGGCCGGGCCGACGGCGCGGATATCGAAGTGGTAGTCGGCGCCGCGATTCCCCCCACCGACTCCCGCCCGGCACCGACGGCCGAACCCGCCGCTGCCGCGGCCGGCGAAGCGGAGGCCACGTCCGAGCTGTCCATGACCTTCCATCGCGACCTGGACCTCGGCAACCATCCCGTCCTGCGCTCGCATGTCATCGGCGGAACCGCCGTGGTGCCCCTGGCGCTGATGACCGAATGGTTCGCCCACGGCGCCCTGCACGGCAATCCGGGTTTGCAGCTGCAAGGCCTGGACGACGTGCGTGTCCTGAAGGGCATCAGGCTCGACCGTGAAACCAAACACATCCGGCTGATGGCCGGAAAAGCGCGGCCCAGCCGGGGGGCGTTCGAGGTGCCCCTGGAACTGCGCGACGGCGTCAACGGCACCGTGGAGGTGATCCATTCGAGGGCCAGGGCCATCCTGGCCGACGAACTGGCGCCGGCGCCGCCCTACCGCATCCCGGCCAGCTTGGCCCGGCGGCCCTACAACCGGTCGATCGCGGAAGTCTACGACCAAATTCTGTTTCACGGTCCCGACATGCGCGGCCTGCGCGCGATCAGCCACCTGTCCGCCGCGGGCATGGTGGCCGATGTAGCGGCGGCCCCGGCGCCCTCGGCCTGGGTCAAGGAACCGCTGCGCAACAGATGGCTGCTGGATCCGCTGGCTCTGGATGCGGCCTTTCAGATGGCCACGATCTGGTGCTTCGAGGAGAAAGGCGCCGCCGCGCTGCCGAGCTACTGCGCCGCCTACCGCCAGTACCGCAGCCGGTTTCCGGCCGAAGGCGTCACGGCGGTTTTAGAGGTCACGGCGGCCGGGACGCACAAAATGCACGGCAACGTCACCTTTCTCGATCGGGACGGCGCCGTGGTGGCCCGGATGACCGGTTGCGAAGCGGTGATGGACCCCGCGCTGCAAAAGGTTTTCAGAGCGGCGGCGGCCTGACGCGCGATCAGGATGTTTGGAGCAAAGGAGGTTTTGCCTGAAGGCGGCCGCCGCGGTTCCGCTGACGTTGTGCTCTTCCGGGATCTCCACGCCGTCGATCCCGTTTCCGATCATCTGCTGAAATTTGATTTCCGTTTACCAGACCGGCCCGGCATCGGATTGCCCCGCCAGGATGCGCATGGGGGTTTCGCGGTGGTGAATGCGGGTGATGAAGGTCGTGCCCTTTTCCTTCTTCGACTGCAGGACGGCATTGACGAGATCCTCACCGCCGGCTTTCTGCATGGCCTCCAGGATGTTGCGCGTCACGCCTTCCGTCTTCGGGTTGGGCATGCTGACCGCCACATCGTCGCGGGCCAGGTCGCCAAGGGATTTGATGTTCTTTGGATTTCCGCCGGCGACCATGATGGCCAGCTGCAACCGCACGATTTCCACGATTTAGGCCGGCAGGACCACGCACGCATCCAGTAAATCCGATGGGCTGGATATCCATCCTGGAAAGCGACACCCCAGGTTCCTTTCCAAAAAAGATCCGCGCTTAACAGCCGCTCAGCATAGCCGTGCATTCATATAGATTAATGACTATTTGCGTCTAACTCTTCAATAAGGTCGAATCTGCATTTACGGTCTGGAGACACCTGCCGCCAAACTTACCTTCATTAAGCCGCATCAGCCATGTGCCAGGATCTTCATTGATGAAATGCCCCGCTTCTGATTTGCAGCAGTCCGACGTGCTCAAGAATTGGAGCGTTCCAGCATTACCTTCAACATTACATAGGGCAAAAGCTTGCTGACAGTATCCGTATAGAGGTGAATGCCGGCAATACACCCTAATATTACGCGGGGCACACTTACCGAAATGAAGGTATCCCTCCCGCCACAAAGAACGAACAAGATGCCATAGCAACCATACTGAGCGACATGGACTCAGAGCGGAGATCGCCACACTTGAGATTAAACTCAAGAGTCCGAAGTTTTGCGCGTTAAAACCGCCTGCGGCAAAAGACCCGCCGACTTGTCGTCTGCACTTTGACATAAAATGAAGCGATCGGCACCGTCAGCCACCAGCACGAAAATAATGTTGCGTAAAAAAAACATTTGATTATGGTTCGGGCTTAATCTATAGAAAAATCGATTTTCGAGGTTAAGTTTTCAATTTTTATAGTTTTTTTTCGCGATCACTTCGGCCGCGATGTTTTCGTCGCTACTTACGCCGGAGTGCCAACCGATCGACAAGCCGCTGATTCTCATCTTCACGGGCATCGGGTGGTCGTTCGTCGAATTGAGTGGACGTTACAGTCAATCAACACCACAGAAGGAGGCTTTCATGCAGTCGACATTTTTCAAAACGATGGTGGTCCTGTCGCTGGTTGTCGGGCTGGCGGTTGCCGCTCCAAACCAAACGCGGGCAGAAGACCTCAGTCCGACGACCCTCACCTGGGTGGCGGGTGGTGTGGGCGGTGGATGGTATGTTCAGGCCGGCGGCATCGCCGCACTGATTGCGGAAAAGGAGCCCAAACTGACCCTGAAAGTGGTCCCGGGGGGCGGTCTGGTCAACCCTGTCCGGGTGTCGAGCGGCAAGGACGACCTGGGATGGGGAATAACCTTTGTGGACAAAATGGCCCTAAGCGGCATGGCACCTCTTTTTCAAGCCCCCAATCCGAATGTCCGATCCATAGGCGGAATCTTTGGAACCTACTACGTTCATTTCGTGGCCAGCAAGGACCAAGGGGTTCAGACGGTCTCCGAAATGGCGGACATGGTCAAGGGCGGCAAGGCCATCAAGGTTGCCCTGCCGATGAAGGGCACATCCGATTTGCCCCTGATCGAAAATATCCTGAAATGTTACGGGCTCTCTATGGAGGACATAGACCGGGCGGGCGGCAAGGTATTCCAGGCCAACTACGCCGATATGGTCAGCCTTTACAAAGACCGGCATGTCGATTTCGTTTTTACCCATCTCGCGCTGCCGGCCTCGGCCGTCACGGAAATGCTGGTCAGCCGCGCCGGCACCCTGCTCCAGGTTTCAGACGCGTGCATCGATGCCCTCGCAAAAGATCTGGGGACCCTGCCGAGATCTTCTGGAAAACAGATCATCCCGAAGGGCACCTACGCGGACCAGGCCGGCGATGTTTCGACCGTGGTCAGCACCGGCGAACTGTTGATTGGCAGTCATGTGCCGGATCAGGTGGCGTACACCATCACCAAAATTTTGTGTCAGAATGTGGATGAACTCCACAAGATCAACAATGCCAACCAGACATTTATCCCGGAAAAGGGATGGATCAACGTTGCGGTTCCCCTGCATCCGGGTGCGGCGAAGTTCTACGAAGAGGCCGGATACAAGAAATAGCCCCCGGCTTTGCATGTCTCATGACCGTGTTTTTAATAGGCTTTGAGATTAAGACCCTGGCACGGCCAGAGGAAGACGGCTGTATAAGTCATACGCCGACGACCGATGTCGCGGCCACACCCTTTATCTTGAAGCCTGCAGAGCATGTAAGGCCCGTACCTTTGACCCTGCGACAGATAATCGGGGATCGGCAGGCACGGGAAAGGAGTCCTACCGTTGAGGCAATTATCCGGCTGGAAAAAAAGAGTGGTTGGCGCCTGGTTGACCGGGGTCTCGGTGTTTGCGATTTATACGGCAACCTTCGGTGTCATGCAGGCGAGAATTCAGCGCGGGGTTCATCTGCTGTTCCTGCTGCCCATGGCCTTCATTCTCTTTCCGGCCACCAAACGTGCCTCAGGCGCCGCCATCCCCTTCTATGACTGGATCATGGCATTTCTGGCGCTTCTTCCCCCGCTTTATCTGATCGTCAACAACGATGCCTTGAGCATGCGGCTGGAATTTATCGATCCCCTTTCCACTTTGGAAATCTGTTTGGGGGCCTTGAACATCCTGCTGCTTATCGAGGCGATCAGGCGGGCCGTGGTGCCGGCCATGAGCATCCTGATTGTCGTATTCCTGGGATACCTTTATGTGGCGCCCTATCTCAGCGGTGTTTTCTTTTCCAAACCCCTGCCGTTGTCGGATCTCATCGAAATGCAGTTTCTGCTTACCGATGCGGGCATCTATGGCTCCATTACGGGCATTTCGGCCACCTTCGTTGCCCTTTTTGTCATTTTCGGCGCTTTTATGGAGAGTACGGAAACCGGCAAATTTTTTACCGATCTCGCCTGCCGGCTGGCCGGTAAAAGCCGGGGGGGACCGGCGAAGGTGTCGGTGATCAGCAGCGCTTTTTTCGGATCCATCAGCGGCGTGGCGGCGGCAAATGTCTACGCCACCGGTACCTTCACCATTCCCATGATGAAACGGCTCGGCTTCCGGCCGCAATTCGCCGGAGCGGTCGAAGCCGTTTCATCCAGCGGCGGGCAGTACATGCCTCCGATCATGGGTGCCGGCGCTTTTGTCATGTCGGAAATCACGGGCATCCCTTACCTGAAAATCTGCATGGCGGCCGCCTTGCCGGCGGTGCTCTATTACACCAGTCTTATCATCAGGGTCCACTTTGTCGCCGTTAAACAAAACATAGAGGGCCTTCAGGAAGAGGAGATGATGGTACCGCTCTCCGTCATCCTGCGAGATGCCTACCTGCTGACGCCTCTGGTGTGCCTGATTGCAATGCTCATCTACGGGTATTCGGTTTTCATCGCCGCCATGGGAGCCATCGTGACTTCCTTTGTGATCAGCTTTTTCAAGAAAAAAACCGCCATGACGCCCCGCAGGCTCCTGGAGGCGCTGAGGTCCGCCGGAGAGAAGATGATTATGATCGCACTGGCCTGTGCCGGCGCCGGAATGGTGGTCGCCATCGTGACCCACACCGGATTGGCGCTCGGCATTGCCGCGGTCATCAGCCGCTGGTCCGGAGGATTCCTTTTTCCGGCCCTGCTGCTGGTCATGATGACCTCCCTGCTCCTGGGTATGGGCATGCCGTGCACCCCGGCCTATATCATTGCGGTCACGATCGGCGGACCGGCTCTGGTCTCCCTTGGCATCGACCTTATGCCGGCTCATCTGCTGGTTTTCTATTATGCGATACTGGCTGAAGTCACGCCGCCGGTTTGCATTCCGGCCTACTGCGCAGCCTCGATTGCCGGGTCCGAACCGCTGAAGACCGGATTCGAGGCCTTCAAGCTGGCCTTGCCTGCATTTTGCATCCCCCTTGTTTTCACCTATAACCAAGCCCTTTTACTAAAAGGAGGGCCTGTCGAGATTGTCTCTTTGGTGTTGATGGTCATCGCTGGTGTCATACTGCTTTCCGCGTCCATCACCGGCTTTTTTGTCAGGCGACTCACCGTGATCCCGAGAGTGATCCTGGCGGTGCTGGCCGCAGGGGCTTTCACATTGGGGGCGCACCGGAACCTGGTCGCTCAGCCGGTCACCCTGATGGCCGTTACCGCGATGTTCGGTGCCTGTTCATTTTGGATCTTCGCCCAGCGACACAGGCCGAGTCCGGTGACAACCGGGAATTAAGCCAATCGGCACGGGAAAGTGTGTCCGCCCGCGAATGAACCTGCCTGACTCCATAATGCTGCAGCCGGTAAACCCGTCACGCTGCGTTAACAAAAACGAACGGCAAAGGTCATCCAACGCGTGAACCTGAAATCAGCTGATGTCGTCATTGTCGGAGGCGGCGTCATCGGGACATCTATTGCGTATCATCTTGCCAAACGCGGGTTTCGCGTGACCCTGCTGGAAAGAGGCCACATCGCCTCCGGCAGTTCCGGGGCGTGCGACGGCTTGGTGTTCCTGCAATCCAAAAAGCCGGGCATCCATCTCGAACTCGCCATCCAGAGCCGCCGTCGGTTCGAAGGCCTGGCCCGCAGCCTGCCGGTGCCGGTTGAATTCAGGGCAACCGGCGGCATGGTTCTTATTGAAACAGAAAGCGAAATGGCGGCCATGACGCAATTCGTTACGGCGCAACGGCAGATCGGCCTGGAGGTTACCCTGTTCGATCGGCATCGAGTCCGCCGCTTGGAACCCCGGTTGTCACGACATCTCTTGGGGGCCACCCATTCGCCCCTGGATGGTCAGGTCAATCCCATCGCCCTGACGCTCGGGTTTGCACGAGGAGCCAAGTACCTTGGAGCCCGGCTGATTACGGAATCGGCGGTGCACGGCATCGATATCGCCGGCGGCAGAGTGTCGGCGGTGGAAACGGATTCCGGGCGCATTGAAACCGACGTGGTCGTCAATGCGGCCGGCGCCTGCGCCCCTGAAATCGGGAGCATGGTGGGTCTGACCATTCCCATCAAACCCAGACGCGGGCAGATCGTCGTCACCGAGGCCTGCCCGCCGATGATCAAGCACTGCATGATCTCCGCGACATATATTGCAGCCAAGTACAATCCCGAGATCGCCCGAGGAATTGGTGAAGGTGTCTCCATCGAGCAAACCGAAAACGGCAATTTTCTGCTGGGGTCCACGCGTGAATTTGTCGGCTACGACCGGCGCACGACCACCAGCGGCCTGCAGGCCATCGCCGCAAAAACAGTCGGCATCATTCCGGCGTTAGAGCGAATTAACGTCATCCGGGCCTTTGCCGGCCTGCGTCCCTACACCCCTGACGGACTGCCGATTCTCGGTCCGGTGGCGGAGGTTCCCGGTTTCATCATGGCCGCCGGGCATGAGGGTGACGGCATCGCTTTGTCGCCCATCACCGGCGAATTGATCGCGCAGCTGATCGCCACGGGAAGAAGCGATTTCCCGCTGGATGACTTCCGGCTGAGCCGCTTTGATGCCGAAAGATCAAAACCGGAGGCCGCCCATGGTTGACCTGAGGATTGCCTCGGTGGTGCGCGGCAATAAGGTGACGATTTTCGTCAATGGACGCGCCTGCCCTGCATTCGAAGGCGAGTCCGTTCACGCGGCCCTGCTTGCCGCCGGGTACCACCAGCTGCGCAAAACGGTCAAGACGGGTCAGCCCAGGGGCATCTTCTGCGGCATGGGGGTGTGCTACGATTGTTTGGTTACCATTGACGGCATGCCCAACCGGCGGGCCTGCATGGCCCTGGTCGAAGATCGGATGGAGATTCGGATCGATGCGTAAGCGGTATCAGGTTATCATCGTGGGCAGCGGGCTTGCGGGGATAGCCGCTGCCGATCTTCTTTCCAGACATGGTCTCGATATTCTGGTGGTTGACGACAATTCCCACCCCGGCGGGCAGCTGTTGCGCCAGCCACCGCATTCCACCGGCATCCGCAGGCGATTCGAGCCCGATCGTCTCAAGCGCCGGGGCATTCAGCTGGCGCAGCACCTGAAAAAACGCAACGTGCGGGTTCTCAACCGCACCCAGGTGCTGGGAATCTATCCGGAACGCACCGTGCTGTTGGAAGAACCCGGGGAGCAGGTAGCGGAATATCGAGCGGATACGATTGTTTTGGCTACCGGTGCGCGCGAACGGCATCTGCCCTTCAAAGGCTGGACATTGCCGGGTGTCATGACGACCGGGGCCGCCCAGATCCTGATAAAAAGCTCTGGTATCCTTCCGGGAAGAAACGCACTGATTGGCGGCTGCAGTCCCTTGATGTTCGCCCTGGCCGCGGAAATCTTAACTTATCGTGGCGGCGTTCAGGCTATTCTCGATCACAGTGCAGCTGCCGGAAAAATCAAGGCCTTCACCGCGGGATTGGCCGTCTGGCCCAAACTTCTGCAGGGCGCCGCTTACCTGATGCGGCTGGCCGCGGCAAGGGTGCCGGTGAAACACGGCTTCCGCATTGTCGAAGCCCGCGGGCGGCGGCACCTGGAAGCCGTCCTTGCGGCGCGGGTCAATGGCCGCGGCGGCCTTATCCGGGGAACCGAGCAGGTCTGTTCGACGGATACACTGGCGGTTGGCCATGGTTTCTCGCCCAACATCGAGCTGCCGCAGCAAGCGGGATGTGCCGTATCCTATGACGCCGATAAGGGGGGCTGGTTTGTGGACGTGGACCCGTCCATGAATACGTCGGTGCCCGATATCTATGCGGCGGGCGAGACCACCGGCATCGCGGGGGCCGGCAAATCGCTCATCGAGGGACAACTCGCCGCCTGGGACATTCTTCTTAAAATGGAGCGGGTTGATCGGCAGCGCTATGAAACCGGCATCCACCCGTTGGCGCGTCAGCGGCGTCGAGAGGTCCGATACGGACGTTTTGTCAACCAATTGTGCCGATTGTCGCCCGAATGCTATGCGGATATCTGTGACGAGACGATAATTTGCCGCTGTGAAGAGATCACCATGGGTGAGATCCGCCGGCAGTTGAGCCAAGGGTTCGGCACGATGAACAGCTTGAAAAAAGCTACCCGATGCGGGATGGGCTACTGCCAGGCACGCATGTGCGGACCGATCCTTTTCGACATTGTCAGCGCCTTTACGAAGGGATCACCTGCGCATGTGGGATCTGTTTCAGCACGTGCGCCGGTAAAATCGGTCTCCCTGGGGGCCCTGGCGAAAATGTCGACAAAAAATAGGTAAGGCTTTGAGAGAAGAATTTTGGCAAGGTCCAGAGGCCGGCAGCTGTATCGCGATACGCCTCCGACCGCTACCGGCAGCGAAAATCTTTATCTTAAAGCCTATAGATGGCCTTTCAGCCCGGACTGACCTATAAACCGGCACAAGGCTCCCTGTCATGATTGACCCTACAGATAGCAGCGGGAATAAGCCGCTTGTCGGCATTCTCATGCTGGAGACCACCTTTCCAAGAATAAAAGGTGATATTGGCAATCCGCAAACCTTCTCTTTTCCGGTTTTATACCAAACCGTCAGGGGTGCCTCCCCCCGGAAAATAGTCATCGATGCCGATGCGGGGGTGGTCGAAGACTTCATCGCTGCCGGGCAGGAATTGGCAGCCCGGGGAGTCAGGGCGATTGCCACCAGCTGCGGCTTCTTGGCGCTGTTTCACCAGCGGTTGGTGGAAGCACTCCCGGTGCCGGTATTTACGTCAAGCTTGTTGCAGGTGCATCTGGCCAAGGCGGTGGTGCGCAGCAAGCAGAAAGTCGGCATCATCACCGCACGCAGGCCATCGCTGACTACCGCTCATCTGGCGGGCGTCGGCATAACGGATGACCAGTTGGCCATTATCGGCATGGAAGGGGCAAAGGAGTTCAGCGCGGTTTTTATCGACGGAAAATCAACCCTGAACGAGGCCGCCTGCCGCCGGGAAATGCACTCGGCCGCGCATCGATTGATGAATGAGCAACCGGATGTCGGGGCTATCGTTTTAGAGTGCACCAACATGCCGCCATATGCCGATACAGTCCGGCGAATAACCGGCCTGCCCGTGTTTGACGCGGTGACGATGGTTAATTATGTCCACAGTTTACTGACGACCTGATTTCAGGAAAGGGGCGGGTTTCGTAGGGGCGGGGTTTCAAACCCGCCCCTACCGCATTGGGATTTTCCCTGTCCGATTCCCAGCGTGCGGGATTTCCGACAATGTATACCCGAGGTAAATTTAAAATTTATTGACAGAACAAAACGACATCATATAATATGATTTTCATATAAACGTATAGGTGAGAAAATGGAAAAACGTATATCCGCGACCCGGGCCGTGAGGGAATTCTCTGAACTGCTCAATACAATAAAATTCAAAAGGACTCGGTATATTATCGAAAGGGGCGGAAAACCGATTGCGTCCATGCGATCGGTTGATGAAGTAAAAAATCCGATGACTTTGGGCGACCTGAAATCCTTGCTGAAAAAATTGCCAAAACTCGAAGAAGAAAGGGATACCTTTGCATTGGACCTTGAAGAGATATCGAAAAAACAGCCGGTTATGCCGATAGGAGACCTATGGGAGTAATCTTCGATAGAAGCTTTCTTGTCGAAGGCGAAAGACGGGAACTTGACGTCAGCCGGTTTGCCGAGCGGCGGGAAGAAGAGGTTTTCGGCATCAGCACCATCACGGCTGCCGAGCTTCTCCACGGGGTTCATCGAGCGGATACAATCAAAAGACGTTTAAAACGAAGTGCTTACGTAGAAAAGATCATCGAACTGTTTCCCCTATATAATTTTGAGATCTCGGCTGCCAGGATATATGCGGAACTCTGGTCTGATTTAAGCCGGAAAGGCCTTCAGATCGGTGCCCACGACCTCATCATCGGCTCTACCGCCCTTTCGCTCGGCTTTTCAGTGGCCACCTACAACATCAGACATTTCGAGAAGATCGAAGGGCTTAAGATCGAGTCCTTATCTCTTCAGTAGGTCCGTCTGGTTTTCTGACGAAAACAAGCCACATTTAGAACGACAAGCAGAGATATGGGACAAAGGAATTGGTCCAGGGAGGACCTGCATGAGCGATTGAGCATTTCTGGACACTAACATCTTAGTTTATGCTTACGATCAGCGGGCGCCCCTCAAGCAAAAAATGGCTCAGGAGTTGATTGCCGATGGCATCCGACAGGAAACCCTCTTTATATCTGTGCAGGTACTGGGCGAATTTTTTACTGTCGTCACTCGACACATCCCTGAGCCCATGACGACCGATGAAGCAAAAGAGATCATCAGCACAATCAGTATACTGCCTGTTCAAGAGATCGATCTGGCGATGGTGAACCGGGCCGTCGCCGCACTTAAAACGTACCAAATTTCATATTGGGATGCCTTGATTGTATCTGCGGCAGAGAGAGTCGGATGCCAGGTGATCCTTGCCGAAGATCTAAGCGATGGCCAAACTTACCGTAACATTTTGGTTCGAAACCCTTTTACAGGAGAACAGCGGGTTTCTTAATGGAAAACCGCTCCGAGAGGGATGTCGATCCATCATTCCATCATTCCATTGTTCCCCTATTCCAATTGTGAGCGAAACGACCCAAGTTCCACTGCTCGTCGCTTCACCCTGATCAGCCCGGGCGAGTTGTGCAGGTACATCAGGGGGGAGGTGTGGCCGGCGGCGATGAAAATCGTCTCCAGGTCGTCGAAGAGAACCGGGCGGTCGGGCCAGGTGAACCGTTTCTTTTGCTCACTCAATTCATCCCACCGGCGCCTGAGGTCGGGCCGGTCGTCGAACACCGCCTTTTCGGCGCGGTCGCACAGGAACATGGCGCACACGATCGGCGTCACGCGCCACAGGCAGCCGGCCGGGCCGAGATAGACGCATTTCATCTGGTTTTCGCCGCGCGTCAGCGCTTGCGCCAGGCGGTCGGCTTCCAGCGGCGTGGACATCACCGCGTTGATCGCCACATCGGCAAAAAACGTGACGATCCCTTCACGGTTGCAGCAGGCGCTCAGCCGGTTCCGGTAACAGGCCTGGCTGCAGATCGCCGCGAAATGCGTCTGCAGGAAATCCTCGACCGAGCGTCGAAACCGCAGGTAGTCGTCCAGACCGGCCGCCAGCGCGGACTTTTCGGCGGCGCTGCAGCGGGCCAGGTGGCGCCGCACCACTTCCAGGGCCTCGTATTGTTCCCGGTTGTAAGAATTCATTGCACCGCCGGCAGGCCTTGCGACCGTTCCCGGTCTTTTTGCAGCGTTTGCAGCCGGGCCTCCTTTTCTTCCGCGATCCGGCGTGCGTCCGCCCGGTTTCTGATGACCCGCGGGGTCAGGAAAACCAGCAGGTTGGTTTTCTGGTGCGACTGCGTCTCGTAAGTAAAGAGCCGGCCCAACAGCGGAATATCCCCCAGCAGCGGCACCTTGGTTTGCGATTGCGAGGGGCTGTCTTCGATCAACCCGCCGATCACCACCGTCTGGCTGTCCTTGACCTGAACGCTCGTATCGACCGTCCGCTTGAGAGTGGTCGGCCTGAAGTCGGTGGTCGATTCGAGCGCCGAGACCTCCAGGCCGATGACCAGGCGCACCGTTTCGTTATCGCTGATTTGGGGCGTCACCTTCAGAATCGTGCCGACGTCGCGGTACTCGAACGAATTGAAGGACTCGTTGAAGGTGGTCGAGGTGCTGGTCTGAAAGGGGATGTTTTTGCCGACGTTGATCTTGGCTTCCTCCTGGTCGGTGGTCAGGATCTGCGGCGTGGAGAGGATGGTGACGTCCTTTTCCTGCTGAAAGGCCTGGATCAGCGCCGTCAGATTGTTGAATTTGACGCCGGCAATGTCGATGGCTTCGGTGAAAACCCCGACGGAGAAGCCGGTGGGAAAAGCGCCGGTCACAAATCCCGGCAGGGCCGATTCCTGGCTTCCTTGAATGAAACCGCCGCCGACCGCGGCATCCTTGCCGTCGATCCGGGTCTCACCGACCGCGGTCCACTCGACACCGATACGAAGATCGTCAAGGGCATTGACCTCCATGATCAGTACCTCGACCTGCACCATCGACCGCGGGCGGTCGAGCCGGAAGATGACCTCTTCGAGTGCCTGCAGCTCCTCGCCGCTCTCGGCCGACAGGATCAGGCTGTTGGTCGCGGCATCGGCAAAAGCACCGATCGCCTGCGACAAAACCGGCCGGGCGCCCGGGGCCGGCTGGGCGTCGCGGCCCTTGCCGGGCAAATCCTGCAGGACCTTGACCAGATCTTCGGCCCTGGCGTTCTTCAGGTAATACACCCGGATTTTGCCCCTTTCCCGCAGGGTTTTCTGGTCCAGCAGGGCGATCAGCTCCTTGATCCCGGAAAGGTCGGCCTCCGGGGCGACGACCGCCAGGCGGTTGGTGCGCTCGTCGGCCACGAAGGTGGCCGTGCCGGTCGGCCGGCCCCTGACCGGCGCGGAACGCGATGCAAACAGGCCGGGCAGCAACTCGGCCAGCTTGGCGGCGTTGGCGTATTCCAGCGGCACGACCGCCAGGTCACGCCGGTTGCCGGCCACATCGATTTCGTGAATTATTTTCATCAGTCGCCGGACGGTGGCGGCCGCATCGGTGATGACCAGCTCGTTGGCGGCCGCCAAGGCACCAATGACGGCATTGCGCGAAGCCAGCGGCGTCAGCAGACGCTTGACGTCATCGGCATCGGCGTGGGCCAGCCGGATGACCCGCGTGACCGGTTCATCGCCGGCGGGCATCGGCCGCGCCGCCGGCCCGGTATCGATGTTCATGGTCCGGGCCTCGGCCACGGGAACGATCTTGACCACCGGACCGGCCGCCACGGCACTGAAGCCGTGAACCTGGAGAACGGATTCGAAGATCCGGTACAGGTCCGCGACCGGAATCCGGCTGGGGGCGATGACCGTGACATTGCCGTGCACCCGCGGGTCGACGATGAAATTCCTGCCGGTCAATTCACCGACAAGATTGATGAAAACGGTGATGTCGACGTTGTTCAGGTCCAGGGTGACCAGCCGTTCGGCGGCGGTTTCCCCGCTTTCCGCGGCGGCCACGGACGGGGGGGAAAGCGCCGTGACGGCCGACAGCAGGCCCAGCAGCAAAAAAAAAGGCGTCCATTTCATAGTGCGAGACGACAGGCGTCGGTGAGTCGTAAGAATCGGCGGTCGGCGGGCGGCAATCTCATTATTTGATGTTGTACTCTATGGTGCGCGGCCGGCCGCCGCGTTTGATGTCGACGGTGACGTTTTCGGCCGATTTAAGCCCGTCGTAGAAACTCAGGGCATCGTCAACCGTTGCGATCGACCGTCCGTTGACACCGGTAATGATATCACCGTTGCGAAGCCCCATGCGCATGAAGATGGAGTTGGGTCGAATGCGCGAGAACATCATGCCGTCCGGCTGGCCCTGGGAGAAATGCGGCCGGATGTTGACCTGGTCCATCAGCTGCGCGACATCCTGAACCGCACTCTCGATCTGGTTGCGCCGCAGCGTTATTCTCTGCGTGCGAACCGGCGCCTGGTCGATGCCCTGCGCCGGCACGAAACGCCCGGCAACGGCCCTGCCCCCCTTCCCACCGGGCCCGGCGGCCTTCTCGATCTCCAGGACTTCATCTTTTCCTTGAACGTTCAGGATGATTTTTTCTCTCAGGATCATCTTGACCGTTGCCTCCTGGATGGCATCGCCGATCCGGAAGAGGTTCTGTTCTTTTTTGCCGGCTTCCTCGATGACGGCATAGGCTTCCTCGGGCGGGCCGGTCACCGTGCCCCACAATTTGAGTTGGAGGCTCGTTTGTTCCAGGTCGTCGACATCCACGTTCTTGGGCGTCGCTTCGGCGGTCGCCTTGGTGTCGAAGAGGTTGCGCTCGACGACCGGATTGTAGTCGGACAGCGGGCGCTGGCTCCCCCGCTCGGGCGCCACGGGCGCCGTTCCGGTATCGACGGTCTGCGGTGCCTGGTCCAGATGCGCGGAACTCACCGTAAAAAAGGTGTTCACGCCAAAATAGACGATCGCCCCGATCAGCAGCAGATTCAACAGGATGAAAATTTGTTTGTACATGTCATCGACCAATTGAAAAGGTTAATTCGTGGTCAGCTGCAACGCACCCAGCGGGCCGCTGATGCGGATTGGAAGCCCCCCTCTGGCTTTCAGGCCCGCCAGGAAGGGGCCGGGAATCCGGAGCGCGGACTGGTCGAGAAACTGTTTCTGCGGCATGACGGTGCCACTCACGTCGACCATGCTGTGCATGAGGTCCGGGGTCAACGTGGCCGTTCCCGCAAGGGTGCCCGCGAGCTGGTCGCCGGTTAAATCAACCCGCGAAATTTCGAGGCGCCGATGGCGCAGCACCGCATCGGCGTGAACTTTTTCGAAACGGACCCGGTCGAGATTCAGAAACGGCGGCGTCAGCCCGACGGCCATCTGCCGGATGTCAACGGCGGCATTCATCGTCTCGGGTTTATCGCCGCCGGCCCCATAGGCGACGGTCGCATCCAGGATGCCTTCGACGCGCCCGGCGGACAGCTGCTGCAGGACCGGAATGCCGCTCAGGTTCATGCCCGCAACCACGGCATCGACGCTCACCACCCGATCTTCCTGCATTTCCGCCGTTCCGGTGACCACCCCCTCGTGGGCCGTCACCTTGAAAGAAAAAACCTTGCGGTCACCCCAAAGGCTCTCGATGTGGGGATAGATCGTCACATCGTCGGCGAACAGCACCGGGGCGTCCGCATGATCCACGTGCACGTTCAACAGGCGTACGCCCGGCGGAAACACCAGGTTGGCCTTGCCGATGCTCACCCGGCCGGCGGGGTAAATGCGGTCGGCCTGCAGGACGACGAAGGTCTTCAGCCGCTCGGCCGGAAAAAGATAATAGACGAAAAAAACTGCCAGGACAACGGCGTAGAGGCTATACAGAAACCATTTTCTTTTTACCATGACAGATCAGAACGGCGCCCGGCACCGACAAGGGGTTTTGTTTCGGTAAATGATCCAATTTATCATTCGCGGCTGTTTTAGGCAAGTCGCATCCGGCGGGAAGGGCCCTTTTTCCTTTTTTTCGGCCGCGGCCGCCGCCGCCCGGAACGGCTACGCTGCCGGCGGACGCGGCGGGCCGCATTTTTTTTTGACGGTTGACCGGCAGGAGTTTTTGTGGTTAATTAAGCCTCTTATGAAAGAGCCACTGTTAAATATCGCCACCTGCCGGCCGGTCGCCCGCCGGCGTTCACACCCGCCAATCCGAGGGTATCCGGTCGATGTTGACGTCGGTGTTCCGGTTGCGGGCCTCATTTCCGGCGCCCGTCTCCGCCCGTCGTCCCCCGCCCCCGGTTCCTCGCTCGACGACCGGCCGTCGCCGTAATTGCCGCATGACGAAACACGCCCCGATCGCCGTGGTAGGAATGGCCGGAATTTTTCCGGGCGCTGCCGATCTGCCGGCCTTCTGGCGCAACATCGTCGCCGGGTTCGATGCCGGCAGCGAGGTTCCGGCAAACCGGTGGATCGCCGATGCCGGCCGCATGGTCAGCCGCACCCCGGCGCCCGACAAGGCCCTTCACCGCCGCGGCTGCTTTCTGGAACCGCTGGACTTCGACCCGGCCGGTTTCGATCTGGCGCCGGACCTCCTTGCCGATCTCGATCCGATGCTGCGCCTGGTGCTGACCGTGGGCCGAACGGCGCTGTCGGCTCCGGCGCCGATCAGCTGCGACCGGCGCCGGACCGGCGTCATCCTGGCGGCCATCGCCCTGCCGACCGACACGGCCTCGGCCCTGACCCGCGATCTCACCCGCGGCCTCATCGAGCGGCACCTCTTCGGTTCCGGCACCTTCCGCCCGCCAGCGGCGGGCCGGCGGGCCGCCGACCACGTGACCAGCCTGCCGGCCGCGCTGCTGGCCCGGGCCCTGGGACTCGGCGGCGGCGCCTTCACCCTCGATGCGGCCTGTGCCTCCTCGCTATATGCGCTCAAACTGGCCTGCGATGAACTGGCGGCCGGCCGCGCCGACGCCATGCTGGCCGGCGGCGTCTCGCGGCCCGACTGCCTGTTCACCCAAGTGGGATTCAGCCAGTTGCGGGCCCTGTCGCCTTCGGGCCGCTGCGCCCCGTTCGACCGCAGCGCCGACGGCCTGGTGGTCGGTGAAGGCGCCGGAATTCTCGTGCTGAAACGCCTGGCGGATGCCTTGGCGGACAACGACCGGATCTACGGCCTGATTCGCGGCATCGGCCTGTCAAACGACATGCACGGCAATCTTCTGGCGCCGGACGCCGAAGGTCAGCTGCGCGCCATGCGGGCGGCGTATGCAGCGGCCGGTTGGCCGCCGGATGCGGTGGACCTGATCGAATGCCACGGAGCGGGCACGCCGGTCGGCGATGCCACCGAACTGCGCAGCCTGTGCCGCCTCTGGAAGTCCGCCCGCGCCGTTCCCGGCCGCTGCGCCATCGGCTCGGTCAAATCCATGATCGGTCACCTTCTGACCGCCGCCGCCGCCGCCGGCACGATCAAGGTCCTCCTGGCGCTGAACGAAAAAATCCTGCCGCCCTCGCTCAATTTCGCGACCCCGCCGCCGGACAGCCCCCTGATCGGCAGTTCCTTCCGGGTGCAGACCGCGGCCGAGCCCTGGCGCGCGCGCGGCGACGGCATCCCGCGCCGCGCCGCGGTCAGCGGGTTCGGTTTCGGCGGCATAAATGGTCATATATTACTTGAAGAATATATTCCTAATAAATTAAAATCGTTTAACAATAGCACAATTGGACATCCCGGTAACGGAAACAGACGGGAGATTCCCGCCCCCGCGGGTGCCGGGTCGGCGGGTCCGGTGGCCATGGTCGGCATGGCGCTGGCCTGCGGGTCGATCGCATCGCTGGACGAGTTTCAGGAAAGCGTTTTCGGCGGCCGCCGCATCGTCGCGGACCCGCCCGCGACCCGCTGGAAGGGGTGCGAGGACCTGCTGCGGAAAAGCGGCGTACCGTTGCCGTCAAAGGGTGGTTTCATGCCGCGCCTGCCGGTGGGCATCACCGAATTTCACATCCCGCCGCGCGAGATTCCCGACCTGCTGCCCCAGCACCTGCTGATGCTGAAAGTGGCCGCGGCGGCCATGACCGACGCCGGCCTGACCGAAAGAATCGAGCGCCCGCGCATGGGGGTCGTCATCGGTTTGGATTTCGACTATGAAGCCACCAATTTCCACCTGCGGTGGTGGCTGTTCGAGCAGGTTCAGACCTGGCGCCGGCACCATTATCCGAACCTCGATGACCGGGCGGCCGCGGCCTGGTGCACCGCGCTCCAGGACGCTGCGGGTCCGCCGCTGACCGCCAGCCGCACGTTGGGCGCCCTGGGCGGCATCGTCGCCAGCCGGGTGGCGCGCGAATTTCGCTGCGGCGGACCGAGCTTCACCGTTTCGGCCGCAGCCGCCGGCGGGCTGCGCGCCCTCGAGATCGGCGTGCGGCTGCTGCAGCGCCAAGAGGCCGATGCCGTGCTGGTGGGCGCCGTCGACCTGGCCGCCGACATCCGGCAGGTCCTGGCCGGCAGCACGGCCGGCAACTATACGCGCACCGACATCATCCGGCCCTTCGGCGGCGGCGGCGGAAGCCTGCCGGCGGACGGTGCCGCCGCGGTGGTCCTCGTGCGGCGCGATCAGGCGTCCGCCGCCAAAAACCGCACCTACGCGGAGGTCGTCGGCCTCGGTCATGCCGGCGGCCGCACCGGCGCAGACGCCGCGGCCGACACCCACGGCCGGGCCCTGAAGCGGGCCCTGCACGACGCCGACATCCCGGCCGACCGGATCGATTTCATCGAAACGCTCGGCAGCGGCATAGCGGAGCGGGACCGGGCCGAGATGCGGGCGCTGGAAGCGGTCTTCTCCGGCCGCAGCCGCCCCTGCGCCATCGGCGCCACCCTGCCCGGGCTGGGGCATCCCGGTGCGGCGGCCGGGCTGGCCGCGATCGTCAAGACGGCCCTGTGCCTTGACCGGGAAATCATCCCGCCCGTGGCGGGTTGGGGCGGACCCGGCCCTGAGGACCTGCGGCGCGATGTCTTTCGGGTTCCAACCGCCGCACAGGATTGGCCCCCCGGCGCCGACGGCGGGCGGCGACGGGCCTGCGTGGGCGTGACGACCGGCGAGGGCGACAGTTGCGCGGTCGTCCTGGCCGATGCCGCGCCCGAGCTGACATCTCTTTTTGCCCCCGACCGGCGGCCGGCAACGGCCCCGGCGCGCGATGAGCGGCCGGCGGGCGAGGTCATCGAAATCGTTGTCGGCGGCGGCGTGCCGGTCTTTTGCGCTCCGGCGGGAAATGATACGCACCCGGCGGCAGATGTCGTCGCCTGCGCTCCGGCCTCGGCAGCGCCGCCCGGGGCTCCCGGGGAAACGGCGGCGGCCGCACCGGCACCAAACCCCCCTTCCAGGCCGCCGTCCCCCCCGCGGCCGGCGATTGCGGCGGCGGCTCGGCGGACGGCCCCCGAAACCGGTCAACCGGTGCCGGCCCCGTTCGAGCGGGCGGCGATGCCCCTCAATCCGGCATCCTCCCAGTTGATCGCGGCATTCACTGACAGCACGGCCGCAACCGCCGCGGCGCACCGCCGGTTTATCGATTTTTCGATCGAACTCGGCCAGGCCCATGCCGAAAATGCGGCCGGCCAGGTTCAATTGCTGGAAGCGCTGGCTGCCGCCGGCCACTGCACGGACCGTTCCACAGAGGGTTTACCGCCCCCGTCCTTGCCCGTCGGGGGCGAGACTGCGGCGGCCTTTACACGCGACCAGTGCCTGGAATTCGCCACCGGCCGCGCCGCAACGGTTCTGGGGCCCGATTTTGCCGCGCTCGACACCTACCCGACGCGGGTCCGGCTGCCGGACGAGCCGCTGATGCTGGTGGACCGCATCCTTTCCATCGCCGGCCGGCGGCGCAGTCTCACGGGGGGACACCTGGTCACCGAACACGATGTGCGGCCGGGGGCCTGGTATCTCGACGGCGGCCGGGCACCGGTGTGCATCGCCGTTGAAGCCGGACAGGCCGATCTGTTCCTGTGCGCGTACCTGGGCATCGATTTGGCCGTGAAGGGTCGACGGGTGTACCGGCTGCTCGATGCCGGCGTCATCTTTCATCGCGACCTGCCGCTGCCCGGTGACACCATCCGCTATCGGATCACCATCGAAAAATTCATCCGCCAGGGCGAAACCTGGCTGTTTTTTTTCGGCTTCGAGGGCACGATCGACGGCCGGCCCCTGATCACGATGACCGGCGGCTGTGCCGGCTTCTTCACGCCCGAGGAGATCGAAAACTCGGGCGGCATCGTCCGCCGGCCCGCAGACCGCGCGGCGCAAAGCGGACGGCGCGACGACCGCCTCACGGGATTCGTGCCGCAGGCGGCGGCCGGCTTCGACGAAGCGGCGCTCGATGCCCTGCGGGCCGGCGATCTGGCTGCCGCCTTCGGACCGGCGTTCGACGGCATCACCCTGCCTCCCGCCCTACGGCTTCCGGGCGGCCGGATGAAATTGATCGACCGTATCGAGCGCCTCGACCCGCGCGGCGGCCGTTTCGGTCTCGGATCGATCCGGGCCGCAGCCGACATCCATCCGGACGACTGGTTTCTGACCTGCCATTTCGTGGACGACATGACCATGCCGGGCACCCTGATGTACGAGTGCTGCGCCCACGCGCTGCGGGTCTTCCTCCAGCGCCTGGGCTGGGTGACCGGCCTTCCGGACGTGCACTACGCGCCGGTGACGGGCGTCAAGAGCGTGTTGCAGTGCCGGGGCCCGGTGACGCCCCAAACCCGCCGGGTGATCTACGAGGTGGAGATCAAGGAGATCGGCTGCGGCCCCGAGCCGTACGCCCTGGCCGATGCCCACATGTATGCCGACGGCCGTTGCATCGTGCGCTTCACGGACATGACGCTGCGCATGGCCGGTCTCGACCCCGAATCGCTCGCGGCCTTCTGGGGTCGGCGACGAGACGCGGAAAAACCGTCGGAAAAAAAAGGGCCCCCCCGGGTTCTGTTCACCCGCCAGCACCTGCTGACGTTTGCCACCGGCAACCCGTCGGAGGCCTTCGGCCGGCCCTACGAACCCTTCGACAAAAATCGTTTCCTGGCCCGGCTGCCGGCGCCGCCCTACGCGTTTATCGATCGGATCGTTGCGGCCGAACCGCAAGCCTGGCAGCTGGCGCCCGGCGGCTGGGCGGAAGCCGAACTCGACATCGACCCCGCGGCCTGGTATTTCAAGGCCAACCGGTCCGATCGCCTGCCGTATTGCGTGCTGCTCGAAATCGCCCTGCAGGCTTGCGGGTGGCTGGCGGCTTACCTGGGCTCCGCGCTTCACAGCCGCAAGGACCTGCACTTCCGGAACCTGGACGGCCAGGCGGTCCAGCACCGGGAGGTTACGGCCGTCCCGCAGACATTGCGCGTCCGCTGCCGGCTGACGAAGGTGTCGCGCTCGGGCGACATCATCATCGAGGCCTTCGAATTCAAGGTGCTGCGCGGAAGGCGGCTGGTTTACGAGGGCACCACGGTCTTCGGTTTCTTCACGGCCGAGGCCCTGGCGGACCAAAAAGGCATCCCGGCGGATTCGAAACGGGTGCTTGCATCGGCCTCGGACGCGCCGTCGGAGTTTACACCGGAAACTCTCGATGACATGGCGCCGCTGACGCCCGCCGACCCGAATTTTTCACCGCCAACGGGCCTGTCGCTGCCGGCCAAGGCCTTGCGGATGATCGATCGCATCGAGATGCACGAGCCGCACGGCGGCCGTCACCAACTCGGCTGGCTGCGGGCCTCCAAACGCGTCGATCCGGCGGAGTGGTTCTTCAAGGCGCACTTTTACCAGGACCCGGTCTGCCCCGGTTCCCTCGGCATCGAGTCGCTGCTGCAGCTGATGAAGGTTGCCGCCATCCGCCGCTGGCCGCACCTGGTCGAGGGCCACCGCTTCGAGCAGCCGCTGGGCCGCGCCCACAACTGGCAATACCGCGGGCAGATCGTGCCCGGAAACCGTTTGGTGGAGGTCGAAGCCGAGATCACAGCAGTGACCGATGGCCCAACCCCGGACCTGCGCGCCGACGGCCTGCTCAAGGTCGACGGCCTGACCATCTACCGCATGAAAAACTTCGGTGTGAAAATCACACCGCTCTAACTCGCACGCAGAATGACGTCGAGAAATAAGGGGGGCGCCTCCGACGCGTCATTTTTATGCACCGAAGTGGCTTACAGCCACGGACATGTTTAAAAATTAAAAATTAATATTTTTTCCCGGGATATTTTTTTCTCAGGAAAAAATATCCCGGGAAAAAATATGCGTTTCACCCGCGTCCGCATCGCCTCTTTCGGATACGAACTGCCGCTTACCGTGATTTCCTCCGAGGACCTCGAGGACCGCCTGAGCCCGCTTTACAAGACCCTGCACATTTCCAGGGGCCAGCTGGAAACGCTGACCGGCATCCGCGAACGGCGGCTCTGGGACCCGGACTTCACCATGGCCGAAGGGGCCGTGCGCGCCGGACGCAAAGCGCTGGCGGCCGCCGGCATCGCCCCGGAAGAGATCGGCCTGCTGGTCTACGGCGGAGTCTGCCGCGACAACATCGAGCCGGCCACCGCCTGCGCCGTCTCGCACGGCTTGAACCTGCCGCCGCAGGCCCAGGTCTTCGACGTGTCGAACGCCTGCCTGGGCGTCCTGAACGGCATGGTCCTGATCGCCAATGCGATCGAACTGGGCCAGATCAGGGCCGGGCTGGTCACGGCCTGCGAAACCTCGCGCGCGGTCATCGACGCCACCATCGAGCACCTGAACGCCTCGTGCGACATGGATTTTTTCAGGAAAAACATCGCCACCCTGACCGGCGGCTCGGGCGCCGTGGCGGTCCTTATGACCGCCGACAGCCTGGCGCCCGACGGTCACCGGCTGATCGGCGGCACCCTCCGGCACGCCAACCGGCACCACCGGCTGTGCCGCTGGGCGGCCCCGAACGACACCCTCTCCGGCCGGCCCTGTATCGAGACCGACGCCACGGGAATTCTCAACAACGGGGTCCGCCTGGGCCACGACACCTTCGAGGCCTTCCGCAGCGAACTCGGCTGGGGAGAGGACCTGCCCGAGCGCATCATCTGCCATCAGGTCGGCCGCACGCATCAGAAAAACATTCTGGCCGCCATCGGCGTGCCGGCCGAAAAAGACTTCAGCACCTACCGGTATCTCGGCAATATCGGTTCGGTCTCCCTGCCGATAACGGCCGCCATCGCCGCCGACCGCGGGGTGCTGCAGACGGGTGAGCGCATTGGATTTTTAGGGATCGGCAGCGGGTTGAACTGCCTGATGCTCGGCATCGAATGGTGAAACGGTTGAGATCCGGCACGCACAAACCCATCGACCGGTCGACCTGGCGGCATCTCTATCCCTACCAGTCCCATTTCATCGAACACCGGGGACTGCGCTACCACTACCTGGACGAAGGCGCCGGCGATCCGGTGCTCATGGTGCACGGCAACCCGACCTGGTCGTTTTTTTTCCGCGGCCTGGTCGACGCGCTCTCGCCGGGTTATCGCACGATCGTGCCGGATCACATCGGCTGCGGCCTGTCGGACAAGCCCGGGCCCGGCCGCTACGATTTCCGCCTGCAAAGCCGCATCGAGGACCTGGCGCATCTTCTCGCCCATCTCGACCTGCAGCGGAAGGTGACCCTGGTGCTTCACGACTGGGGCGGGGTTATCGGCCTGGCCGCGGCCCTGCAACAACCCGAGCGGATCGGCCGCCTGGTCATCTTCAACACGGCCGCGTTTTCGCCGCCGGAGGGCAAAAGGCTGCCGTGGCAGCTGCGGATCATCCGCGACGTCCCCGGCCTGGCCCGCCCGGCCGTGCTGGACGGCAACCTTTTCGTGCGCGCCGCGCTGCGCATGGCGCCCCGGCGCCGGCTGGCACCCGCGGTGCGCGCCGGACTGGCGGCCCCGTACAACTGCCGGCACAACCGCCTGGCCACGCTGATGTTCGTGCGCGACATTCCGCTCGGCCCGGCCGACCCCAGTTACGGTGCGGTCGATTTCGTGGACAAAAACCTCCACCGGCTCGGCGGCCTGCCGGTGCTGATCTGTTGGGGCGCGCACGATTTTGTCTTCGATGCGGACTATCTGCGGGAATGGCGGCGGCGTTTTCCAGACGCCGAGGTACACCGGCTGCCCGCTGCCGGACACTACCTGCTCGAGGACGCCCCGCACCGCATCGCCGGTCTGGTCGGCCGCTTCCTGCACCGGCATCCGCTCACGGACGAGACTTAGCAAAGAGTGTCGATTTTATGGATTCTGATCACCCTTTCGGCGGGATCGATCTTTTCGACCCGAGCGCGGCCGGACCGCCTATCGACAGGCCGCCAGGCGGCCCGCAGTCCAAACCGCCGGTCTGGACCCCGGCCGATGCCGCGTTGCCCATCGAGGACGCGGCAACCGACCCCGTTTTCAACGTCGCCTCTTTCCTGAAACGCATGGCGCGGGTCCAGCCGCACAAAAAAGCGGTGATCTGCCCCTGTGGCGGTGATCGCCGTGGACACGTGGCCTATACCCACCTGACGTTTCAGCAGCTCGACCAGGAATCGGACCACCTGGCCTGGGGCCTGCAAAGCGCGGGCATCACCCGCGGGACGCGCACGATCCTGATGGTCCGGCCGGGCCTCGATTTCTTCACCCTGATTTTCGCCCTTTTCAAAAGCGGTGCCGTGCCGGTGGTCGTCGATCCGGGCATGGGGCTCCGGCGCATGGCGGCCTGCTTTCGGCAGTCGCACCCGGCAGCCTTTATCGGCATTCCCGCGGCGCATGTGCTAAGAATTTTGTTTCCGCGCTTCTTCGGTTCGGTCAAGGCCTGGGTCACCGTCGGTCGCCGGTGGCTGCCGGGCGGCCGGCGGCTTGCGGACCTGGCCCGCGTCCGGCGCGCGCCCTTTCCGGCGGCCCAAACCACCCGCGATGAAACCGCGGCCATCCTGTTCACCACCGGCAGCACCGGTCCGGCCAAGGGCGCCGTTTACACCCACGGCATCTTCGCCGCCCAGATCGCGGCCATCAAGACCCACTTCTTCATTTCCACCGGCGAGATCGACCTGCCGACCTTTCCCCTGTTCGCGCTTTTCGACCCGGCCCTGGGGATGACGGCCGTCATCCCGGACATGGACCCCACCCGCCCGGCGCAGGTCGACCCCTTGAAAATCATCGCGGCCATCACCGACCAGGGGGTCACCAACATGTTCGCCTCCCCGGCCCTGCTGCATCGGGTGGGGCGCTACGGCCGTGAAAACGGCATCAGCCTGCCGTCTCTGAAGCGGGTCATTTCGGCCGGCGCCCCGATCATGCCGGCCAACATCGAACAGTTCACCGGCCTGCTCGGAGAGGAGGCCGAAATCCACACCGGCTATGGCGCCACCGAAGCGATGCCGGTCGCCGCGATCGAGGGCCGCGAAATTCTGACCGACACCCGCCCCCGGAGCGAAAAGGGCGGGGGCATCTGCGTCGGCGTGCCCCTGCCGGGGGTCGAGGCGCGCATCATCGTCATCGACGACGCACCGATCGCCACCTGGTCCGAGGACCTGGCGGCCGGCAGCGGCGCCGTCGGAGAAATCATCGTCAGGGGCGAACAGGTCACCCGGCACTATTTCGAAGACCCCGCCGCCGATGCACTGGCAAAGATCGAGGACGGTGACGGCTTCTGGCACCGCATGGGCGACCTGGGCCGTTTTGACGAAAAGGGCCGCATCTGGTACTACGGCCGCAAGGGTCAGCGGGTGGTCTGCGGCGGCACCACCCATTTTACCATTGCCTGCGAGGCGATTTTCAACACCCACCCGCTGGTCTATCGCAGCGCCCTGGTCGGCATCGGCACCGCTCCGAACCAGACCCCGGTCATCTGCATCGAACTCGAGCCGGGCCAGGGGCCGATCGACAGAAACCGGCTGACCCGTGACCTCCTGGAACTGGCCCACGGCAGCGACCTGACGCGCAACATCACGACCGTGCTCTACCCCGGAAAATTTCCGGTGGACATCCGCCACAACGCCAAAATTTTCCGGGAAAAACTGGCCCGCTGGGCCCAAAAAACCGCCGGGCTTAAGGTTCAGTGACGTTTTGACTTCCGACCGAGGCTATGGACCCAGTGGACGAGTTAAAAAATAAGCGGTGCCTGGTCACCGGCGGCTCCGGCTTTCTGGGCCGGTCCGTCGTCCAGCGGCTGCTGGCGGAAGGGGCGCTGGTGCGCAGCTTTTCGCGCCGACCTTCCCCGCTGCTGGCGGCCGCCGGCGTGGATCAGCGGCCGGGTGACATCGGCGATGCGCGGGCCGTCGCCGCCGCCTGCCGCGATGTCGCCGTGGTGTTTCACGTCGCGGCCAAGACCGGTGTCTGGGGACGCGCGGCGGATTTTTACCACGCCAACGTGCGGGGCACCCGCAACGTCATTGCCGCCTGCCGCGCCGGCGGCGTCGAGGCCCTGGTCCACACGTCCTCGCCCAGCGTCGTCTTCGACGGCACGGACATGCAAGGCGTCGACGAGTCGATGCCGTATCCGGAACATCATCCGGCGCCGTATCCGCACACCAAGGCCCTGGCCGAAAAAGAGGTCGTCGCGGCCGCCCGCAGCGGGCTGAAGACCATCGTACTGCGCCCGCACCTGATCTGGGGCCCGGGCGACGGCCACCTCGTTCCGCGCATCGTCGGGCGCGCGCGGCGCCTGCGCCGGATCGGCGACGGATGCAACCGGGTCGACACGGTCTACATCGACAACGCCGCCGCCGCCCACATCGCGGCGGCCAAGTGCCTGATGGCCCGGCCGGAGCTGTCGGGCCGCATCTACTTCATCAGCCAGGGCGAACCGGTTTGTCTCTGGGAGATGATCAACGCGATCCTGGCCGCCGCCGGCCGGCCGCCGGTGCGAAAAAAAATAACCCGGCGGACCGCCCGCCGGCTGGGGTTTCTGCTGGAAACGGTTTACCGGCTCCTGCGAGTGGAAAGCGAGCCGCCGCTGACCCGTTTCGTGGCCGAAGAACTGGCGACGGCCCACTGGTTCGACATAGGCGCCGCCCGCCGCGACCTGGGCTACCGTCCGGCGGTCTCGACCGCCGAAGGCCTGCGCCGCCTGGCCGAGTGGCTGGACGCCACCGGGCGGCGGGCGGCCGAAAAACCGTCGCGTCGGCCATCGGGATTTAAATTGTAGGGGCACGGCGCGACGTGCCCCTGCGATCCGGGGCGTTAACCGCCGGTGACATGGGGGTCGGCCCGAGGTCCGGCAGGGGCGAATTTTTTTACCCCATCAGATTGTCGGCCACCGTTCGCACCCCCCCATCCGGGCGCCGTGCATCGTTTTCAGGTCACGAGGCAGGGGCGCACCCCTTGTGGGTGCCCATTAGACGGGCTGAAGGGCAGGCACGAGGCCTGCCCCTACGGGTTCAATCCCGCCGCCGGCGGGCCACGACGAGCCCACCGGCCTAACCGGCCAACGGGCCAACCGGCCCAACCGGCCAACGGGCTAACCGACCAACCGACCAACCGCGACGAAGGAGCACCAATGAAACTCATCGACATTTTGCCGCTCGAGGAATGGATCGCGCTTGAAAAAGACCTCCACAACCGCTATGGAGTCGATGTCAATGTCTTCGACACCTCCGGGGTGCGCATTTCGGACTTCAAGGCCTGGGTCAACCGGCTGTGCCCGGCCATCAAGGCGACCGACAAGGGGCAGAGCTTCATCTGCGCGGTGGCGCACATGAACATCGCCGCCCAGGCCATGCAGACCCGCCGGGCGGCGATCGAGGAATGCGACGCCGGTCTGGTCAAGATCGTGGTGCCGGTTTTCGTCGACGAGGAGTTTGTGGGTGCCGTCGGCGCCTGCGGCCTGTTGCTCGAGGAGGGCGAGATCGACACCTTCCTGATCGACAAGACCACCGGCATCGACGAGGAAACGGCGCAGGGCCTCGCCGCGGACGTCGCCACGATTTCGAATGCGGCGGCCGAATCGCTGGCCGCGGACATGACGCGGCGGGTGGCGGCCATCGTTTCCGATTACAAGCGTCGTCTCGTAACGTAAATCGTTTCGGGCCGGGGCGTTTTGCGACACGTGCAGCCGCGGCCGGCAACCGCGCCGGTCATGGCCGGACGTGCAGCGGAACGTCGTCGTCACGCGGCCGACCCGCAGGAGAGATGACAGGAGAAGTGATGTGATGGCGTCAAAAGAAGAGGTCTTGATCATCGGCGGCGGCGTTGCCGGTCTCTCGGCGGCCCTGGGCCTGTCGCAGTTGGGCATCCGGTCGGTCCTGGTCGAAAAGCAAGCCGGCCTGGGAGGCTTTGCGGCCCAGTATGCCTGCAAGGCGACCACGGCCTGCGTCGCGTGCGGCGCCTGCATGGTGATGGAGAGAATCAGCCGGGCGGTCGCGGACCCCAACATTGAGGTGCTGACCGGCAGCCGGGTCGAGCGGATCTCACGGACGCAGGGGTTCGAGGCGCTCATCGGCGGTGCAGCCGGCGACGGGCGGCCTGCCGGCCAAACCCGCACGGCCGCGGCCGTGATCCTGGCCTGCGGGTTCAAGCCCTTTGATCCCGAAAACAAGCCCTACGGCTACAAGCGTTTTGCCAATGTCGTCACCAACCTGGAACTCGAGAAAATGCTGCGGGCCCACGGCGTGCCCTTGCGGCCGTCGGACGGCGCCGCACCGGCGCGCATGGCTTTCGTGCAATGTGTCGGCAGCCGGGATGCCAGCCTGGGCCACCTGTGGTGTTCGAAGGTCTGCTGCGCGTCGGCCCTGCGCATGGCGCGCCTGATCAAGATGCGGCGGCCGGCCACCGAAATGACCTTTTTCTACATCGACATTCAAACCTTCGGCGAGCGGTTTCAGGGCGTCCATGAGGAGATCCGCCGGGACTTTCGCATGATCCGTGCCCTGCCGGGCGATGTTTTCCAGGCCGCCGACGAATCCCTGACGGTCGTTTACTACGACAGCCAGGGCCGGCAGAGCCTCGAAGTGCCGTTCGACATGCTGGTTCTCTCGGTCGGCATCACCCCGGCCGGGGATGCCATAGACCTGGCGGCCATGGCCGGTCTGCCGATCGGCCCCGCCGGTTTCGTTCCGGCCGCGGCGACCGGCCGGCCGCAGTCAGCCGCGGGTGTGTTTGCCGCCGGGACGGTGTGCGGACCGATGAGCATCGCCGAAGCGGTGGGCGCCGGTGATTCCGCGGCGCGGGCAGCGGCGGCCTATCTGCGGGGCGGCCATGACGCTTCTTCTTCGATCAAGCCGGATGATGGCAACCAGCGGCGCAGCTGAACCGTGAACCTTGAACCCTATACCCTGAACCTTGGACCCTTAACCTTGGACCCATCTATCATCTTACGCCAACAACCGATAACGGCAGCCAAAACCTTTATCGTAAAGCCTATGGTTCGGGGTGTCGACTTCAAATGGGAGGTGTTCTTTTGACCGGCCCGAGTCTGATCATCGGCAGTGGATGCTGCGCGGACGAGGTGGCCCGTCTCCTGGCGGCCGCCGGCCGCGATGTCCTCATCGCCGCCGCGGATGATGCCGCCGGCGATCGGCCGTACCCGGCGGCCGGCGGGCCCGGCGGCAAAACGATCGAGCGTCTGGCGGGCGCCCGGCTCCTGGCCTGCCACGGCTTTGTCGGCCGCTTCGAAGCGCGGCTGGCGCACGACGGGACCACGCACGTCAAGCGGGCGGCGACCATCGTCGTGGCCGAGGACGCCCGGCGCCGGCCCAATTTCGATCTGTACCGCCTGCGGGCCGCAGCGGCCGTGCGCTCGCTTTCGGACTTCAAAAAAGATTTGGCGGCAAATCCCGCGGGATTTGCAAACCGCCGCATCGTCTTCCTGCACGGCCTGCGGCAGGAGAGCACGCCCGTGACGGCCGAAGAGGTGTTTCGCTGCGCGCTCGAGCTGCAGAAGGTTTCCGGCGCCCGCGGCCACGTCCTGACCGGCAACCTCAAGGTGGCCGGCGAGGGTCTCGAAGCCCTTTACCGCGATGCCCGGCAGGCCGGCACCCTTTTCTTCAAGTTCAGCGACACGCAGCCGGCCGTGACCCAGTCCGCGGACGACGGGGTCGTGATCGGGTTCAGGGACGAGGTGACCGGCCAGGACGTCCGCCTGGCGGCGGATGTCACCGTCGTCGACGAGCGCATCGTCCCCGCGCCTTACCTGGAACATCTCGCCGCCGTGCTGGGGGTGCACCGCAGCCCGGCGGGCTTCCTGCAGACCGTAAACGTCCACCGCCTGCCGGTTTACACCAACCGGCGCGGCATCCTGGCGATCGGACCGGCGCGGGCCGTCATGGCGCCGGCCGACCTCGAGCGCGAGGCGGCCTGCGGCGCCCGGGCCGTACTCGGCCTCTGCGGGTGGGACGGACAGCCGCCGCTGGCGGCGGCCGAGATCGACCCCGGCCAGTGCATCCACTGCCTGACCTGCTACCGCCTGTGCCCGTACGGCGCCGTCACCAAGGCCGACCGCATCGCGGTGGTGGCCGATGCCTGCGCCGGCTGCGGCATCTGCGTGGCGGAGTGCCCGCGCGGCGCCATCCGGCTGGGGACGCCTCCCGCCGCCGAAAGGCCCGGAAGCGCCGCCGCGGTCGCCGTCCGGCCCGCTGCGGAGCCGGGCGTGGTGGTTTTCTGCTGCGCCCGCTCGGCCGACCGCGCCCGCCTGCTGGCCGGCGGCAGCGCGCCGCAAGCGGCCGACGGGCTGAAGGTCATAACGGTGCCGTGTGCCGGGGCCGTTTCCGTGCGCGACATCCTCGGGGCCTTTGCCGCCGGCGCCGGCGGCGTTCTGGTCCTGACCTGCCACATCGACAACTGCCATTCCGAAACCGGCAACCGGCACGCGCGGCGGCGGGTCGAGTATCTGGCGGACCATCTGGAGCAGATGGGCTTTGGCGGCGATCGCCTCCAGATCGCCACCCTGGCCGCCAACATGCCGACCGAGTATGCCGATGTGACCCGCCGGTTTTGTCAGAACGTCAATACCATGCGAAGCAGAGGTGACACATGACCGATACCCCGCACCCGACGATCGATGGGGCCCGTTTCGCCCCCGGCCGGTTCGACTCCTGGCCGTACGCGCAGGATGTCTGCCTGACCTGCGGCTTGTGCGCCAGCGCCTGCCCGGCTTCCGGCATCGACGGCTTCGACCCGCGCAGCATCGTGCGCATGGTCGCCCTCGGGCAGGAAAAGGAGGTCGTCGAGGCCCGCTGGCCCTGGATATGCACCATGTGCGCCAAGTGCGAAGCCCTGTGCCCCATGCAGATCGATATCCCGAACATCATGCGCGCCATCCGCTGCCTGCGCGACCGCGACAAGGTGCCGGGCATCCTGCACAAGGGGGTCGAGGCGGCCCTCAAGACCGGCAACAACCTCGGTTTGCCGACCGAAGACTTCGTCTTCATCGTCGAGGACGTGGCGGCCGAAATCGCCGAGGAACCGGGCTTCGAGGATTTCAAGCTGCCGATCGACAAAAAGGGCGCCAACATCCTGTCCACCATTCACAACAAACTGGTCAACACCCACACCGAAGACCTGAAGCACTGGTGGAAGATCTTTCACGCGGCCGGGGAAGACTGGACCATCACCTCCGAAGCCTGGGAGGGCACCAGCTGGGGGTTTTTCACCGGCGACGACGAGGCCATGAAAATCATGGCCGGGCGCATCGTCGCGCAGCTGGAAAAGCTGGAGATCAAAAATCTGATGTGGCCCGAGTGAGGGCACGCCTATCTGGCGACCAGGTCTGGTCTCGAAAAATGGTATCCCGACATCTTGAAGAAGATCGGCACCTACACGGTCTTCGATCTGCTGATCGACTACATCAAAAAAGGCCGCATCAAGCTCGACAGGAAACGCTTCGATGTGCTGGCCACCTACCACGATCCGTGCAACTACTGCCGCAAGGCGCAAAAGCTGTTCGGCCACGGGTACTACGAAGAACCGCGCTGGATTCTCTCGCAGTGCCTCGAAAACTGGGTCGATCTCTACCCGTCGCGCGAGCATCAGATCTGCTGCGGCGGGGGCGGCGGTGCCCTGACCACCGGCTATCACCAGGAGCGGGTGTTTTACGGCCGCCGCAAAATGGAGCAGATCAAAGCCGCGGGCGCCGACATGATCGTGGTCCCCTGCCACAGCTGCCACGGGCAGTTCAACAACATCAAGAAGCATTACGGTTTAGAGCACCTGACGGTCAAATACCTCTGGGAACTCGTCGCCGACTGCCTGATTCTCTAAACAGAAAAGACGAAATATGGAAAAGGCCGTCATCTCGGTCCTGGGGCCCGACCGGCCCGGCATCATCGCCGCCGTCACCCGGATGCTGTTCGAAAAGAACTGCAACATCGAAAACGTCAGCCAGACCATCCTGCAGTCCGAATTCAGCGGCATCTTCATCGTGGTCCTGCCGGAGGAACAGCCGCTCGCGGACCTGCGCGACTATCTCGCGCAAGGCCTGACGCCGCTCAATCACCACGTGTTCGTCAAGCCGCTCGAGACGGGCGGCCCGGCCTTTGCGATCGCCGCCAGCGAGCCGTTCGTGATCACCACCCGCGGTCCGGACCGCAAGGGGCTGGTGGCCGCCATCACCGAAATCATCGCCCGCTACGGGGTCAACGTGACCCGTCTGCAGGCGGTCTTCAAGGGCGGCCAGGATCCCAACAGCAATATCATGATCTATGAAGTCGACATTCCGGCCGACATCGATCAGCAGGGGCTGTATGCCGACCTGCGGGCCAAGGCGGGCGAATTGAACCTGCAGATCAGCATTCAGCACCGCAACATTTTCGAGACCATCAACCGCATTTAACCCTTCGGCGACAACCGCGAACCCCGACGAAAGAACCCTCATGCTGACCGACAGAGAAATACTCTCGACCCTTGAAATGCTGGAGAGCGAGCACCTGGACGTGCGCACGGTCACGCTCGGCATCAATCTGCTCGACTGCGCCAGCCACGACCTCAAACGGTTCCAGGACAACATCCTGTCCAAAATCGGCGACCTGGCCGGCCCCCTGGTCAGGACCTGCGACAGGGTCGGCGGCACGTACGGCATACCGGTGGTCAACAAACGCATATCGGTCAGCCCGATCGCCGTCGCGGCGGCGCCGTTTTCATCCTCCCAGATGATCGAGATCGCGCACACCTTGAACCGCGCGGCCCGGGAGGTCAACGTGGATTTCATCGGCGGGTTTACGGCGCTGGTCGAAAAAGGGATCGCCAAGGGCGACCGCGCCCTGATCGACGCCATTCCCGAGGCGCTGGCCGGCACCGACCGGGTGTGTGCGTCGATCAACGTGGCCTCCACCCGCGCCGGCATCAACATGGACGCCGTCTATTTGATGGGTCAGAAGATCAAACGCGCCGCCAGCCTCACCGCGCGCCGGGACGGCATCGCCTGCGCCAAGCTGTGCGTCTTCGCCAACATCCCGCAGGACATTCCCTTCATGGCCGGGGCCTACCTGGGGATCGGCGAGGCCGATGCCGTCATCAACGTCGGCGTCAGCGGGCCCGGGGTGGTGAAGAAGGCCATCGACCGCGCCCTGGCCGCGGACCCCGACCTGGACCTGGGACAGTTGTCCGAGCTGATCAAACGCACGGCCTACAAGGTCACCCGGGTGGGCGAACTCATCGGCCGCGAAGTGGCGGCGAAGCTCGGCATCCGGTTCGGCGTGGTCGACCTGTCCCTGGCTCCGACCCCCAACGTCGGCGACAGCGTGGGCGAAATCTTCCAGAGCCTCGGCCTGCTCGCGATCGGCGTTCCCGGCACCACGGCCGCCCTGGCGCTTTTGAACGACGCCGTGAAGAAGGGCGGCGCCTTCGCCAGTTCGCACGTCGGCGGCTTGAGCGGCGCCTTCATTCCGGTCAGCGAAGACCTGAACATCTCCGCCGCGGCCGCCGCCGGGCACCTGAGCCTCGAAAAGCTCGAGGCGATCACCAGCGTCTGCTCGGTCGGCCTCGACATGGTGGCGCTGGCGGGCGACACCTCCGATGAAACCCTGGCGGCGATCATCGCCGATGAAATGGCGATCGGGGTCATCAACAAGAAAACGACGGCCGCCCGGCTGATCCCGGTGCCGGGGAAAAAGGCGGGCGACACGGCCTATTTCGGCGGGCTGCTGGGTCAGTCCGTCATCATGGCGGTGAACAATTCGCGCGGGGCCAACCGCTTCATCCGGCACGGCGGCCGGATCCCGGCCCCCATCCAGAGCCTGGTCAACTGACCGGCCGAGGGGGGTGAATCCCGGTTTTCGGCATTTGCGAATGCGGCCTCGATGTGGTAAGTCGGGCGAGTCGGTTAACTGCCGCGCCGCGGTCACGCCGGCTGCAGTGCGGGACAGATCACCACGTCCGGGCCGTGGCTCCGGCCGGGCCGCGGGCGAGCGCCGAAACGGTTAGCGGGGAAGGTGCAAGCGATGTATCTTCATAACCTCATGCTGAAATACTACTGTAAACTGCTGCTGTTCAATCCGGGCAGATAAGGGTCAAAACACCTGAAGATCACAGCCCATGCCGCCATCCCGACATCGAAGCCCTTCAGACCGCCGTTTCCCGTTTCTCCAGCGCCATCTTCTGCCGGATCTGCTCAAATACGCGGCCGTCATCGGCGCTCTGGGCTGGCTGATCTACCGCGGTGTCGCGGGGCTGGGCTACAACTGGCAGTGGTACCGCGTCCCCTCCTACCTCTATAGCCTCGAGAACGGCCGCCTGACGGCCGGCCCGCTGATCGACGGCCTCCTGGTCACCCTCAAGATCACCTTTTTCAGCCTGCTCCTGGCCTTTTTATTCGGTCTGATCACCGCCTTGTTGCGGCTCTCGCACTCTTTTGCCGCCCGCGGGCTCTCGCGCGGCTATCTCGAAATGATGCGCAACACGCCGCTTCTGGTGCAGCTTTTCCTCATGTATTTCGTGTTGTCGCCGGCCCTGGGCATGGGGGCGTTTACATCGGCCGTGCTGGCTCTGAGCCTGTTCGAGGGCGCCTACATCTCCGAGATCATCCGCGCCGGGATCGTGTCGGTTTCGCGGCACCAGTGGGAAGCCGCCTTCAGCATCGGGTTGAGCCGGTGGCACACCTACCGTTTTGTCGTTTTGCCGCAAGCGGTTCGCAGAATACTGCCGCCGCTCACCAGCCAGGCCGTCTCGCTCATCAAGGATTCGGCCCTGGTCAGCACGATCGCCATTTATGATCTGACCATGCAGGGCCAGATCATCATCGCCCGGACCTATCTGGTCTTTGAACTCTGGTTCACGATAGCCGCAATTTACCTGGTGATGACGATGAGCCTGTCGTTGACGGTTTACACCCTGGAAAAAAGACTGAAAATTGCGGAGTGAGATGGGGCGGGATCGATGGCCGCATTTGAAGACTACAGATGCCCGGGACGGCGTGCGCGGGTTCCCGGGCCACACAACCGTGTCTTACATCATCGAAAGGAGCGGAATCATGAATCACGGCTGGACATTACGAATAGCGATGGTCGGACTGCTGATATGGACCGGGCTGGGCGAGGGCGCCTGGGCGGGCAAGGTCCAGCAGGAACTGACCGGGGAGAGCACCATCGAAAACGTGCTCCAGCGGGGCGTGCTGCGGGTGGGCATGTCGACCTTTGTCCCGTGGGCCATGAAGGACAAGACCGGCAAGCTGGTCGGCTTCGAAATCGATGTCGCCAACCGCCTGGCGCAGGACACCGGCGTTAAAGTCGAATTCGTGCCCACCAAATGGGCCGGGATCATCCCGGCGCTGCTGACCGGCAAGTTCGACGTCATCATCGGCGGCATGGGCATCCTGCCGCAGCGCAATCTCAAGGTGAACTTCACCATCCCCTATGATTACAGCGGAATGTCGCTCGTGGCGCACAAGCGGCTGGCCGCCGGCTTCAAGAGTCTGGAGGACTTCAACAAGCCCGACGTCAAGATCGCCGTGCGCCTGGGCTCCACGGCCGAAATGGCCGCCCGGAAATCCATGCCGCAGGCCAAGCTCCAGCTTTTCGACGACGAGTCGCAGGTCATCCAGGAACTGCGCAGCGGCAGGGTCCACGCCCTGGTTTCCTCGGCGCCGCTGCCGGCCTTTCTCGCCCTGGAGAATCCGGATATGTTTTTTCTGCCGCTGGCCGAGAACTTCACCCGGGAGCCGATCGGCTTTGCCGTTCGCAAAGGCGATGTCGACACGCTGAATTTTTTCGACAACTGGATCCGGGTGGTGGAAGCGGAAGGCTGGTTCAAAGAACGAAAACAATACTGGTTCAACACCAAGGAGTGGGAGAAAGAAGTGAAGTAAACGGTGCTACGGACAAAAATAAGAATATCTCTACTGGATGTCGTCGTGCTCCTGCTCGTGACGGCCGCCGGCGTCACCCTCGCGTACCGGGTTCAGGCCCACCTGAACTACACGTGGCACTGGGGCGCCATCCCGCAGTACCTGTTCCGTTTCGATGGGGCCAGCGGCGGCTGGAAGCCGAACGTTCTGGTGCTCGGCCTTTTCAACACCATCCGCCTGAGCCTCTGGGCCACGCTGCTGGCGACGGTCATCGGCATCGTCATGGGGCTGCTGCGGACCGGTGGCGGACTGTTCAACCAATTGATCGGCGGGACCTACGTCGAGATTGTGCGCAATCTTCCGCCATTGGTGCTGGTGTTCATTTTTTACTTCTTCATCGGTGACCAGATCCTGCCGGCGCTCGGCATCGAAACCCTGTTGTTCAACCTGCCGGAGCCCGGCCGCAACCTGCTGAGCCTGTTCTTCGCGCCGCCGGCCCTGCTGGTGCCATTTCTTTCGGCCGTGTTGACACTGGCCGTCTTCGAGGGCGCCTACATCACCGAAATCGTGCGCTCCGGCATTCAGTCGATCGAAAAAGGACAGTGGGAGGCCGCGGCCGCCCTCGGCTTCACCAAGACCCAGCAGATGCGCCACATCATCATGCCCCAGGCCGCCCAGCGCATTTTACCGCCGCTGGCCGGCCAATTCATCTCGACGATCAAGGACTCGGCCATCGTGTCGATCATCTCGATTCAGGAGCTGACCTTTCAGGGAATGGAACTGATGGCCACCACCTACTTCACCTTCGAGATATGGATCACCATCACCGCGCTGTATCTGCTGCTGACGCTCAGCTGTTCGCTGGCGGTCGAACGGCTCGAAATCCGATTGCGACGGCGGCGCGCCGCCTGACGGCCCTGCCGCCACCGATCGACTCCCCTTTTTCCCGACAGGCTCCGTCCGATCCATCCAAGCCGCGCCCCTTGAAGAGGGGCGGGTCCGGCCGCGTCACTTGATCGTCAAAACCGGACAGGGGGCCTTGATAATCACGAATTGGGCCGTCGACCCCATCAGCAGCTTGCCCACCTTGGATCGTCTCTTCACCCCCACCACCACCAGATCGACCGCGTTTTCCCCGGCAAAGCGGACCAGGTCTTCCCCCGGCGAGAGGCCGCGGATCAGAAGATGGGTCTCGCAGGCGATCTTGTCGGCCGCAAAAAGAGACTCGGCATAGTCCAGTCCGCGCTGGGCCTGCAGGATCTCTTCCTGTTCGCTTTCGGTGCCCTTCACCATCGAGGTGACGATGCTGACCGATGCGCCAAGGGCCGCGGCATATCTTCTGGCGGTGTCGAGCGCATCCTTGGCGGCCCCCGACCCATCATAGCCCACGACTATTTTCATCACCCTGCCCTCCTTTATGTCTTTAAAACGACCTTTATCAGGATATAACAGATCTGTGTGAAATAAACAGGGGCCGGATGAAGAAAAAAAAGCCAACGGTCCGGTCGCCTGCCACCGGCCGGCAGCCGGCCGGAAAAGACATCTGCCGGTTTCAGGCCGGATTCTATGCGGTCCGACCCGCCGCCCTCCATATCAGCTTCAAGCCTGTGACACGGGGCCTGTGCGCGGTTCGACCGGCGGCCGTGTCCCCCCGCCGGTGATGCACCGCGGAGGTTCAGGCCGGCAGCTGCCGGGCGGTGATCTGACCCAAGATGTTGCGGGCGGCCGCCGAGCCGAGTTCGCTGGCACGCGTGGCGTGCTCGCGCGCGGTTTCATAGAACCGCAGGCGAAACGACACATCGGCCAGATGATAATATCCTCTATGATCGTTGGGGGCCAGGCGCGTCACCTTCGAAAAATGCTGGATCGCTTTCAGGTAGTCCTTGTTTTCAACCGCCGCCCGGCCGAGATCGAATATATTTTTGAGCCGCTCGTTCTGAAAGACGCCCTCCGGCTCCTCTGCCGTCATCGTCGCGGTCACCTGGCCCTCGGCCGGCTTGCCGGCTGACTCCTTTTCGCCGCCGAATGTCGTTTCGAAAAGAATCTCGTCTTCCTTTTCACCTCTACCGTTGGGAGGGTCGTCCGCCGCGGCTGAAATGAGCACCTGGTTGATTTCTTCCTCCAGTTCATCGGCACCCCAGATCGAGGCGGTATCCGCCATGCCGGTTCCGGCGCGGTTGTCGGCGGCCGAAAGGCGCGAGGGGTCGCCGGGAGTGCGCGCTGCCGGACCGCTCGGCGCGTGCGCACCGACGGCACCGCGCGAAGCCGTTTTCGTCTCGATTTTCTTTACGATGTCCCGCGCCGCCCCGGCGCCCAGCTCCTGCGCCCGCCGGGCGCATTCCAGTGCCTTGGGGTAGTCTTTGAGACGGTAGTGTATAATCGCCAGGTTGTAGTGCCCCTTGGCCTCTTGCGGCCGCACGGCTGCAAAACGGCTGAAATGCGCGAGCCCCGCACGGTAGTCCTTTTTTCGGTAAGCGCGCATGCCGTCGACAAAAAAGCGTCTGGCCGCGGCGCCGGCGTCCCGATTTCCCGCAACCGGCGGCAGGGGGGTCGGGGCCTGCCGGGCACCCGCCGGTTCCATCAGCGCCGTCTCGTCGTTCAGCAGCGGATCGAGGGCCGCACCGCTCGCCGGCCCGCCGGGCGAAAGGTCCAGGAGATCATCTTCCAGGACCGTGTGGCGCAGCAGGCCGCCGCCGGTGCCGGCCGATGCGGCGTCCGTGCCGCGCGCCGTCGTTTGGCGGTCTTCTTGGGCCTCGGCGGCGGCCGGCAGGCTCATGTGGTGCACCGTTTCGGTTTCGAGCAGCGCATCCGAAGCGCTTTTTTTGCCCGCGGCTTCCGCGGCCGCAACGGAGGCCGACTTGAGGGTTATTTTCGCCATGATGGGTTCGGCGTTCGAGTAGCCGAGGTCAAGGGCCTTGCGGGCATGGGCGGCCGCCCGGCGGTACTCTTTCATGCGGTAGTGCAAAATGGCCAGGTTATAGCAGCCGCGCGGATCATCGGGCACGAGGTCGAGAAAACGGTTGAAGAAGTCGATCGCCTTGACATAGTCTTTTCTTTGACAGGCGAGCTTGCCCCGCCCGAAAAGAACTTTGGCCCGCGCCGATTTCCCCTTCGTTTCGGGCGACGGCCCGCCTGGATCCCCCGATTCTTTGCGGGCGGCCTCTTGCGCCAACATCGGCGCAGGACCGGCCGGCGGTTCGCTTCCCGGCCGCGCCGCGGGGCCGGGTGCCTGTCCGCCGACCGCCTCCTTCGTGAGGTCGATGACCTCGAGCGCGTTCGTATCGGCGTCTTCGAGGTTCTCGAGGCAATCCTCCACGGCGCCCGCAGCGACCCGGTCGCCCGCAGGGCCGCCGCCCTCACCGACCACAGGCTCCTCGACAAGCGGCGGGGTTGAGACGTCCACCGGCTCCGGCCATTCACATTTTTCCAAATCTGTGGCCGGCACGGGACCGTGCGACGCGCGGTCGCAGTGAATTTCATCCAGAAGCGTGATGATCGAATCGGTTTCCACCGGCATCTCGTCCGTCGGCGGATCCGCGGTTTCGGTTGCCAGCATCGCCCCGCGCGGCGCCTCCAGGACATAATGGGTGTTCAGGGAAGAGCTTTCAGTCGTCTCGTTCACCACGCTCTCTTCGCCGTCCGGCCCGTCAGGCGCCGTGTCCGCAGCGTCCTGCAGCTCGGCCGCCAGAGGGTCTTGCGCCCTGTCCGCAGCATCGATCTCGTGCAGCAGATCGATGATATCGGACTCCGCATCGGGTTCGGCGGCGACCTCTTCGAGACTCGCCTCCAGGATTGGCGGCTGCTGCGGCCGTTCGCGACCGGCGTGCGTCCGCGCCTCGTCCGCGGGTTGCAGGTCCAGGGGCGGCACTTCTCCCAAAGCGTCCCATTCGTCGATTGAAGACGCTTGGTGGGCGAGGCCGTCCGGCGGTGAATCGACGCCGGGGTTCTCACCGGCGGGAAAAGCCTGCGAAACGGCGCGGCCGACATCGTCCCGATCGGCTGCGGGCGATGGGTCGGACGCCTCCGCTGCGACCGTCGATGCCCGGTCATCCGGTTCTTCGGCGGCCGGTTCGGACTGCTTTGTCTGGCAAATGGCAAACCGCTGCGCCGCCGGCGCGGCGATGGTGATCGGCTGGTCCTGCAGGGGCGCCAGGAGGAGTAAAGACAGCCGGTTTTCGAGTTCCCGGATTCGTTTGCCGTCCTGCCGTTCCCGCATTACGGCCAGCTCTTCGCGCTGTTGATGCAGCGCCAGCTGCTCCACGAGATGCGCCTGGCCCTGCTGCAGGTCGGCGAGAGCCTGCGCCATGCGCCGATTTTCTTCAAGCACGCGGTCGGAGCGGTCCTTCAGATCGGAGAGGGCCCGGCGCAGCTGCCGCCGGAAATCCCTCTCGTGGGGATTTTCGGCGCCGCGCCCCTGCTGCCGGATGAGTTTTGACAGCATCCCGTCATGGGCCGCCGGTGCGTGTGGCCCCGCAGGCAGCGTATGTGACGTATCGAAAGCCAGTGATTCGACGGCCGGTTTCGGCAAGGTGCTGGGGTGAAATCTGTCCATGCTGTTCTCTCGCTTGTTTGGGTCAGTTGGTATATGGCGGTTTGACTCTTCGGGTGCATCCTGATACGCATACGCCGTTCGGGACCCCCTGAATCAAGGAATCGACATGCCTGCGCCTGTCCGACAAAATCCTGCGCCCCCCCCCGTTCGTATCGGCGTCATCTCCGATACCCACGGGCACATCGATCGGCGCGTCATCGAGGCGTTTGCCGGTGCGGACCTGATCGTCCATGCCGGCGATATCGACCGGCCGCAAATCATCGACCGGCTCGCGGCAATCGCGCCCGTCAAGGCGGTACGCGGAAACATGGACCGCGGGCCGTGGGCCGAGGACATCCCGGTGACCGCCCTTGTCGTCGTCGAAAAAGTGACGCTGTATGTGCTGCACGATCTGGCGCAGCTCGATCTGGACCCCGCAGCGGCCGGCATCCAGGTCGTCATCAGCGGTCACACCCACCGCGCCGCGCTGACGAAAAAAGACCGGGTCGTGTTTCTGAACCCCGGCAGCGCATCGCACCCGCGCCAGGACCGTTTGCCGACGGTGGCCGTTCTGACCGCCCGCGGCGACACCATCGATGTCCGGTTCGTCGAACTGCCGGCGGAGTGATCCGGTGTCAAAAAGCGCCGGCGGTTGACGCCGCACGGCCCGGCCCCCTTTTTTCCGGCATTGCCGCAACGCGTCCTCCCGGGGACTGCACCCGGTAAGAGCATAAGCGTGCCGCAACAGATCACGCGCCGCCGCCTCGAGTGAACCGGACGGTTACGATGCTCCGCTCGCTGTCAAATACCGGCAGCCGGTAACGGTGGACGGCCAACCCGGGCACGCCGGGGCCGGCCTCACCCGCAGATGCGATGGTCGTCAGGAACTGCCGGGCGGCCGCCGCCTCCGCCGCGGAAATGCGGCCTTTCAGGGCCAGGATGAGGCCTTTGTCCGCGACGAGCGGCACGGCCAGGGCCAGATAATCTTCAAGGGACGAAAGGGCGCGGCTGACGATGACATCGAAGGGGCCCAGCCCGCCGGCAGCCGTCCGCGCCTTCGTCTCCCCGGCGCGCTTTACCTTCTCGAGCCGCAGGTGAACGGCGCGATACCCCGTCAGACCCAGCACCCGGCCGACATGATTGAGAAAACTGACCTTCTTGCGGGCGGCGTCCACCAGCGTCAGCGTCAGGGCCGGCTGCAGTATCTTGAGCGGCAGGCCCGGGAAGCCGCCCCCGGCACCGATATCGAGCACCCGCGCCGCCGGCGGGATCAGGTTCGCCGGGGCAATGGCGTCGATGTAGTGCTTGACCGCCACCGCCAGGGGGTCGGTAATGGCCGTCAGGTTGACCTTGTCGTTCCAGAGCAGCAATTCACGCGCGTGCACGGCGAACCGGTCGAGCGCGGCCGGCGGCAGGTCGACGCCCAGCCGGCCGGCGCCGGCGCGGATGACATCCTGCCACTCTGGTGATCCAATGATCATACCGTTATCCGGCTATGTGATACAAACGCGCCGGACCTCGCGCACATCGGTTATGCCCTTGAAAACCTTCAAAATGCCGTCCTGCTTCAAGGTGGTCATGGCGTCTTTGGAGGCTTGTTCGAAGATTTCTTCGGTCGAGGCCTGCTTCTTGATCATGCGCTTGACGGCCGGCGTGCCTTCCATCAGCTCGTGAATTCCCAGGCGGCCCTTGTAACCGGTTCCCGAGCACAGGTCGCAGCTGCCCGAACCCTTCAGGGTCAGGTCCGAATCGAACTGGATGCCCGTTTTCTCGAAAGCCTTGCGGCCGTAATCGGAAACGATTTCCTCGTACTCTTCGCGCGACGGGTTATATTCCTTGGCGCAGTTACTGCAAAGCCTGCGCACCAGCCGCTGCGCCAGTACGCCCAGAAAGGCGTCGGAGAAATTCAGCGGGTTGAGCCCCATGTCCAGCAGGCGCGTGATGGTCTCCGGCGCGCTGTTGGTGTGCAGGGTTGAAAAAACCAGGTGGCCGGTCAGCGATGCCTCCACGCCGATGGCGGCGGTCTCCTGGTCGCGCATTTCACCGATCATGATGACATCCGGGTCGGCCCGCAGAAAGGCGCGCATGATCTTGGCAAAATCCAGGCCGATGCGCGGCCGGGCTTCCACCTGCCGCAGGCCCGCCTGGGTAATTTCGACCGGATCCTCGGCCGTCCAGATCTTGATGCCCGGATCGTTGATGGAACCGAGCGCGGCGTGCAGGGTCGTGGTCTTACCGGAGCCGGTGGGCCCCACGCACAGGATCAGGCCGTAGGGCCTTTTGGTGATCGTCTTGAGGACGTTGAAGTTTCTTTCGGTCAGCCCCATGTCCTCCATCTTCATCGCTCCGGCCTTGGCCAGGATACGCAGGACCGCATCCTCGAATCCGCCCGTGGTCGGCAGGGTCGCCACCCGCAGCTCGAAGGCCGGAATGCCCTTGCGCTTGAACTTGATTTTACCGTCCTGGGGCAGCCGGCGCTCGGCGATGTCCAGCTGGGACATGATCTTGACGCGCGAGAGGATGCCGCGCGCCATGGAATTCGGGACCTTCAGGTACTCCTGGCACACGCCGTCCATCCGGAAACGGATGGTGGTGGCCTTGCTGGTCGGCGACGGTTCGATGTGAATGTCCGAGGCGTTCTTGCGGTAGGCGGCAATGATGAACTGGTCCACCAGCTTGACGACCTTGCTCGAGCTTTCGTCGGCCTCGTCGCTCGGCTCGTCGTCTTCCTCTTCCTCGAAGGAGACATCCGGGATGATGTCGAAGTTGTCGAGGTTGTCCTCGCCGGTGTCGTCATCGATCGTGTGGTCTTTGTCGAAGAAGCGCCTGACGAACTCCTCGATGTCTTCCTTGGTCGCCACCGAAAAATTGATTTTCGGGGTGTTCAACAGGGTCTTGATGTTGTCGGTCTTGTTCAGGTCGCGCGGATCGTCGACCAGCACCTCGACGAAATCCTTGTCCCAGTTCAGCGGCACCCAGCCTTCGTTGATCAGGAAGGCTTCCTTGAGATTGCTGAGAAGCTCGTGCGGGGTGGCAACCCCGGGGTCGTACTCCCGAAATGGACACCCGTAATAGGCCGAAAACGACTTGCCGATGTCCGATTTCCGGATGCCGTATTGGCCGATCAGAACGAACTCGACGCTCTTGTTCATTTTCTTGGACAAGGCGAAGGCCTTCTGCAGCTGATCGGTCGTGACCGTGTTTTGGCGCAGCAGCAGGTCGTATTTCGACTTGGAGGCCAGGCTGGCCGTCAGCCCTTCCAGGCGCTTGCGGATTTCGGTATCGGTCCGATCGGCCTTCAGGGCGCTTTTGTAGAGATCGAGGGCCGGGTCCTTGTGATCCCTTTTCTCCATCTCCTGGCCGAAGAGATACAAGACCGCGGCCCTGTATTCCTTGGCCAGGCGCTGATCGCCGACCAGTTTCGTGATGTACTCGATCACCTTGTCCGGCGAGTGCAGCTTGAGAAGGCAATCGGCAAAATCGGCGGCGATGCTCTCGGGGGCGTAGCTCTGAACGATCAGCTTCTCGTACTCGGTGATGGCTTCGCTGAAGAGCCCCAGTTCCTTGAAACTGGCGGCGCTGTCCTGCAGCGTCTGCCCGCTCGGGCCGTCCTGACCGGCATCCTGGCTCGAAAGGGTCTTTTTGAGCATGCTGATGTCTTTGGCCGAAACCCGCTTGACCTCGGTCTGCTCGCGGGCGGCGATCCCGCTGCGGATCTCGTCGATGCGGGCCTTGACGGTATCGACGAGATCACCTTCGGCGTCGGCCAGACCGGTCAGAATCTGCTCGTAGATGGTCAGGGATTCATCATAGAGCCCCATGGAGCGGCAGACTTCCGCTTCGTTGATCCGCACGTCGACTTCCGATGGAGCCTTGGCGTGGCCGGCTGTCATATGGTTACACTCCGGATCTTGACGTTACATCGGTCGCCGGGCGGGCGCCGGAAGATAACGGCGAGAAAAATCATTTGTGAAAAAACCGCTTCAATCCCCTGGATTCCGCCGTCGGCTTGAGGGACGGCAGCAATATGTCGCAATTGAGCCGCAGCATGGGCACCGATGCCGTGTCGGACATGGTGACCAGAAGAAATCCGATGTCGCTGCGGCGAATGTAAATGCGGCCGCCCTGATACACCGCGTCGGTTTCGCGCACGCCGTCGAGGGCGGCCAGCAGCCCCTGTCGATCGTGGGCTTCGAACGCAGCGGCGCCGTTGCCGCGAAAATCTTCGAAGAGAATCGTCCCGTCGAAGGACAGGAGCATGGCGCCTTTGACGCCTTCCATGCCGACGATGTCGCTGAATACGTTCTTCATTGATAGGTGCTCCTGCGGCCGGCCGCCGCCGGCCGACCGCCCTTCAAGGGTTCAGAACCTGGATGATCCTGTCATGCGGCGATTTGGGACTCACGCTGATGACCGTCGTCTCTTGACCGGGAATGATGATGTGGCCCGAGGAGTCCCCCGGTCGACGAAACACAGCTTCATCGGCCCGTTTTTAAAATGGACGCCCAGCGCCGCGAGCCGGTGGATGAAACCGTTCCAGGAGTTGTCCTGATAGATGTCCTCGATGCCGCCGGCGCGGCCGATACGCTCTTCGAGGGCGCGCCGGATCCGGCCGATCGCATCGATGGGCGTGCTCTCGGCGGCGTCCGCCGGCCCGGCCGGTTCATCCGGTCCCCGGGGCGGGTCTTCGGGCGGCGCGGCCTCGTCCTTCAAGCGGGCAGCCTCCAGGATCAGCGGCTGAAGCTCGCTGTCGACGGTGTTTTTGACGCGCGGACATTTGTTTTGGATCGATATGGTGACCTTGTCCCAGGTCAGAATCCGCTGTGCGGCAGGTTTCCCCCGCCATTGGGCCACCCGAGCATCCAGCAATTCGCCGTCGCGGAAGAACAGGATTCCGGTTTGGCCCCCGTTTTTTTCTTCGAGCCGGACGGTGCAGGTCTTTTGCTCCATTTCGATCAGCTGCAGGAAAATGCCGGATGAAACCCCGTGCAGCGTCCCCCCGTCGGATTCGCCCCCCAGGAGGGACAAAATCTCGCGCGCCAGGTGTTCCGGCCGATAGGGCTTGGGGATGTAGGCCGCCGCACCCGCCTGGCGGGCCAGCCGCTCCATGTCGGGCGTGCCGGCGCCAGGGGTGATGAAAACAGGAATATCGGGGTAGTATTCCATCACATGCTTCAGGAGCCCGACACCCTCGCGCAGGGGCAGGTCAAGATCGGCAACGACCAGCGAGATCACCGCCTGCCGCAGGGTCTCGCCGGCTTCCTGCGCGTCGGCGGCCGTCACCACCGTAAACAGGTTCGCATGCGGTGCGAATTTATCCTTCAGGCCGGTCGTTAGTTCCCGGTCCGCATCGACGATCAGAACCTTCGCTATCATTTTTGCAGTCTCTCGCACGCTCGCGCGTGAGTGGAATCGGATCCGGTCCGCGGGCCGCGGTTACCCCCGGCGGACGCCCAGGTGATCGAGTTTTTTTTCGTATTTCTGCTGCCATGACGCCAGATACTTTCGCAATTCGTCCCGCAGCCCGATCTCCTCGGCCAGTTCGGTGGTCGAGACGATGATGCCCTGGGCCAGTTCGGCCTCGCCGGCATCGCCGCTGAAGCTGATCTTGCGATCGCTGAAATCGAATTCCCCGGCAAACGGGTCGAGAAAGGTGAAGCGTTCCGCATTTTCGACGAATTTTTTCCGAATGAGGCTGTTGAAATCAGATTGCCGGTCTTTTTGCGTGTTGTGCAGGGTTTCGAAAATGCCCAGGAATTCTTCGAGCATCCGCAAGACGTCCCGGGACCGGCCTTGCGGCTTCTCGGCGTGCGATGCCGCCGGTGGTCCCGTGGTGGTCGGGATGCGGCAGACGTGAAAAACCCCGCCGGATTTTTTCGTTTTCTCGACCAGCAGCCCGCTGGCGGCCTTTACCGCATCGCCCGCCACCGGGCCCCAGGAAAAAGAGCCGCCGACCATCTCGCCGCCGCCGAAAAATATCAGGCCGCTTTCCTGCCCGCCGGCGACCAGGACATCGATGTAGCCGCACAATTTTTCGGCGCTCATCTTCCTGATCAGCCCCTTGAGGTCGGTGAACTCCGTGCTCAGGTCCTCGTAGATTTTTTCGGCCGCGGTCGTTCCGGCCCAGAAATAAACGTCCTGGTGCGGAACGTGATAAATATCGACGCTGAAGTTGTAGGCGGAATCGGCTTGCATCAGCCGGCTCACGGCGTTTTCTCCGCGCAGTTCGCCGGATTTATCCGAAAAATACCCGTTCACGATGTCGTCGGGATCGAAATAGACGACGCCCCGGGCTTGGGCCGACTTGAAACGAATGCCACCGGCCCCCATTTCCCCCTGACAGTGCTCGATCAATTTGTCGACCTTCAGGTAATAGGTGTTCAGGTTGGTCCAGACCGGTTTTTCCTTTGGAACGACAAGCATTCATACTCCTTTACCGATGTCACCCCACCGGATGTCGCACGTCCCCGGACGGGTCACCGATTTCGATCCGATGGCCTCGAACCGGCGCCGATTTCCGTTCTCAACTCGTTGATTTCCTCTCTCAAGGCCTGAAATTCCTGCCGGACGACTCGCTTGAGATCCTCGATGGCCTTGAGGATCTCCGGCTGAGGACCGCCGGGCGCCGCCCGGACGGCGGCGGCCGGAACCGGGCCTTTGGCAGCCACGGGGGGCCTTGAGGGCGCGAGCCGGCTCTTTAATTTCTTGTACTTGTCCAGTTCGACCGCCAGGATCTTTTTCTTCTCGGTCTCGGTCAGGTCCGCGGAGCGCACGATGTTCTCGAGTTCGGTGAACAGCGAGGTGAGAAGTTTGAACGCATCCGGGTGCGATTTTCCGAGATGGGCGCGGATGTACTCGCCGATCGAACCGAGCAGCTGCAGAAAGACCAGCACGATCCTGTCATCGGCATACCGGTCCTGCAGCACGGCGACCTGCTCGACGAAACTGGTCATGGCCTCCGTGGTGATTTCCCAGTCGATCGACAAGATGACGGTCTTGAGTTCCCTGAGCGGATGCGGCACGATGCCGGCGCTGTCGACGTCGACGACCCCGGACGGTTCTTCATCGCCGAAGAGGTTCTCCAGCCGGTCCTCGACTTCTTCGGAAAACTGATCTTCGGGCGTTTCGTTTTCCATTCTCATTCCCCCGTTTCGCCTGCGGTCCCCATGTGCCGCAAGTCCATTGCAGTGCCTCTTGAACCCGTAGTCGACCGCTACGTGAGGTCCTTCACGATCGATGCCATCGTCAACGCGATGATTTTTTTCAGCGTCGCGACCACATTGGTGCCCACCAGCGCGCTGGCGGGAAAAGAGGCGGTCTTGAGTTTCGAGTTGAGGTCTTGTTCGAGCGTCTCGACCGGCAGGACCGGAATGCCCTGCTCGGCCAGATCGAGCTTGTTGTACTGCAGGACGAGCGGGACCTTGAAAATGCTTTTTTTGTAATTGGCGAGGTTCTCCTGCAGGTTTTTCAGCGACAAAATATTCTTCTCTCTGCGCACCGTCATGGCATCGGCCACGAACACCATTCCATCCACGCCTCTCAGGACCAGGCGCCGGGTGGCATTGTACTTGACCTGGCCCGGCACGGTGTACAGCTGGATTTTGACGTCGTAGCCGTTTACCTTACCGATGTCGAAGGGCAGAAAATCGAAAAAGAGCGTCCGGTCGCCATGGGTCTTGATGGTGACCATTTCGGTTTTGATGCGACTGTTGAACTTGTCGTATATGTACTCCAGGTTGGTGGTCTTGCCACCGCGGCCGGGGCCGTAGTAAACTATTTTTACCTGGACTTCTTTCTTTTTGGGATTGACGAATGCCATGAGTCGTGTACCTGCAAGTTGTAGCGATGGGTTCATCCGGGCTGACAAATAAAATCGCGCCGAAGGATCAGGGCACCTCGATCGCTCCCAGGGCGTGCTTTATTTTCTCGACGGATTCATTGACTCTGAGGCGCAGAAACCCGAGCGAAATGTCGTTGCTGAAAATGGTGATCATCAGAAATTCGGAGATGATTTTGTTGAAATGAATATTTTCCTTTTTGCCCTTGTGGAAAAGAAGTGAAAACTCCCCTTCCCCGATGATCTTGGCCATGGCGCTGACGGCTCCGAAGTTTCCGGCCGCCAGGGCGGCCAGCGAGTAGACGTCGTGCCGGCTCTGGCCGTCGTCGCAGTTGGCGATGATGTTGCCCGCCATGTCGATGATGAACACACAGCTCACGCCGACATCTATGAGATCCTGCTGCAAGACCTCCTCGATTCCTTCCAGCTGTACCTGTCCGAGCGAATATGACACGTGGCCGCCTCCCCGTTAGAAATGAATTACAAACAACATACTATGTCATGTAATAATATCAAATTATGACGCGTTTTATCAAGATATATTTCAGGGCGTATGGGTCGATGACAGAGTTTAACACTTGGAAAAATCTATAAAAATAAATCGAGCGCCGGAATCGCGCAAACCACCGCGGCCCGCTGGAAACCGCCCGGGTCCGATATCTTTGCGAAAGGTGATCCCATCCCGTCCCGGTTGCAAAGTGACTTTTTAGGCGTCATATTTATGTTTTCTCACCATTGGAAGAAAACTGCCGGTTGACGACAAGGCACGTTGCGATGGCTGACGACAGGCGCACAGGCACCCACCGGCCCTTCAAACAGTTGAGTCGGCTGTTGGACAAAAAAACTTTACCGGTTTTTTGCGATCCGAACCCGCCCGGGACCGTCGAGCCCGATCGCCAACCGCCGGACCCGGCCCGCGAGCAGCGCCTTTTTATCGATGCCATGGCCGGTGTGACGCCGCTGACGCAGGACAAGTTCAGTCCGGACATCGCGCGGGCCGGGCCGGGCTCCCCGCGCAACAAACCGTGTCGCCGACGGTGTGAGGTGTTGGGGCGTCTCGAACGACTGATTCAATCCGGCGAGGGGTTCAGCGTTGCCGCCACACCGGAGTACCAGGAAGGCGTCGGTCACCGGGTCCACCCCCTGACGACGCGGGACCTGCACCGCGGCCGGTTTTCGATCCAGGACCACATCGACCTTCACGGCCTGGGCGTTGCCGAGGCCCGACGGGCCGTCGACGCTTTTTTGCGGGCCTCGATCCGCACCGGCAAACGCGCCGTGCTGGTGGTTCACGGGCGCGGCCTGTCATCGCCCGGCCCCCCCGTCTTGAAGACCATGGTCCGGCGCTGGCTGACCAGCGGCACCTGGCGCACCTGGGTGATGGCCTATGCGAGCGCGCGCCTGTGCGACGGCGGCGCCGGGGCCACCTACGTGCTCCTGCGGCAGCGCCCGGTGACCCGCCAGTTTAGAAGAAATCGCCGCCAACGGTAAAATTTCTTGACACGAATCTCAAAATAATTATAATGAGCGGTTTAATTGTTGCCTCCACGGGGATTGGCTCATTTTTTCGCGGCTGGTCCCCGCTCTGGTTTTTAGCCGGGTCCTTCATCGGGCGCCGCCCTCCAGGTGAAGGACTTTTTTTCTGCCGGCGCATGGGGCGGGATTTTTCGGCACAGGATCACCGGCGCAAGGCGCGGGCGATCGGGGCATCGACACAGCACTTTCAGGAGAGAACGACATGATCAATGACCAAAAACGCGTCAGAAACATCGGCATCAGCGCGCACATCGATTCCGGCAAGACCACCTTGACGGAACGCATCCTCTATTACACCCACCGCATCCATGCCATTCACGACGTCAGGGGCAAGGACGGCATCGGCGCCACGATGGATTCGATGGAACTCGAACGCGAGCGCGGGATCACCATTGCCTCGGCCGCCACCTTTTGCCAGTGGAAGGGGCACGAGATCAATATCATCGACACGCCGGGCCACGTCGATTTCACCATCGAGGTCGAAAGGTCCCTGAGGGTTCTCGACGGCGCGGTCCTGGTGCTGTGCGCCGTGGGCGGCGTCCAGTCGCAGTCGATCACCGTCGATCAGCAAATGCGGCGCTACAACGTGCCCTTCATCGCCTTTATCAACAAGTGCGACCGCAACGGCGCCAATCCGGAGCGCGTGATCCAGCAGCTCGCGGACAAACTGGGTCACAAGCCGGTGGCCATGCAGCTGCCGATCGGGCTGGAAGCGGACCTGGAGGGGGTGGTGGACCTGGTCGGCATGAAGGCCCTGTACTTCGAGGGCGATGCCGGTGAAGACCTGCGCGAAGCGCCGATCCCCGAGAGCCTGTTGCCGCTGGCGCTCGAGAAAAGAGAGGCCCTGATCGATGCGGCGGCCATGTTTTCGGACGAATTGACCGAAGCGGCGCTGGAGGAAAAGGTGACCCCGGAGCTGGTCGTCGAGGCGGTTCGCCGGGGGACGATCGCGCGGGCGATGACCCCGGTTTTCATGGGCTCGGCCTACAAGAACAAGGGCGTCCAGCCGCTGCTGGATGCCGTGACCCGGTATTTGCCCTGCCCGGCCGACGTGCAGAACGAAGCCCTGGACATGGAAAAGGACGAAGCTCCCGTCAAGCTCGTTTCCGACCCGCAAGCGCCCCTGGTGGCGCTGGCCTTCAAGCTCGAAGACGGTCAGTACGGCCAGCTTTCCTATGTGCGCGTCTACCAGGGCACCCTGGCCAAGGGCGCGCCCATCGTCAACATGCGCACCGGCCGCAAAATAAAGGTCGGCCGGGTGGTGCGGATGCACGCCGACCAGATGGAAGAAATCGAGTCGATTCCGGCCGGTTACATCGGCGCCCTGTTCGGCGTGGACTGCGCCTCCGGTGACACCTTCGCGAGTCCCGGCATCAACCTGAGCCTGACCTCCATGTACATTCCCCAGCCGGTCATATCCCTGGCGATCGTGCCCAAGGACAACAAGGCCCAGATCAACATGTCCAAGGCCTTGAACCGCTTTACGAAAGAGGATCCGACCTTTCGCACCTTCGTCAACGAGGAAACGAACGAGACGATCATCGAGGGCATGGGCGAGCTTCATCTGGAGGTCTACGTGGAGCGCATGCGGCGCGAATACAATGCCGCCGTGGAAACCGGCCAGCCGCAAGTCGCCTATCGCGAAACCATCACCCGCCGGGCCGAGTTCAATTACACCCACAAGAAGCAGACCGGCGGCGCCGGTCAGTACGGACGGGTGGCCGGCTACCTCGAGCCGGTCGCGGACCAGGACTTCGTCTTTGAAAACCAGGTGTTCGGCGGGTCCATCCCGACCCAGTATATTCCGGCCTGCGAGAAGGGGTTTCGCGGCTGCCTGAAAAAAGGGCCGAAGTTGGAATTTCCGGTTACCGGGGTCAAGGTCGTGCTCGACGACGGCGCCTCCCACGCGGTCGACTCCTCCGAGGTGGCGTTCATGGCGGCGGCGCGCGGCGCCTTCATGGAAGCCTATCAGAAGGCCAACCCGGTGATTCACGAGCCGATCATGAAGGTCGTGGTGGAAAGCCCGACCGAGTTTCAGGGACCGGTCATGGGCTCCCTGAACCAGCGCCGCGGCATGATTCTCGGCGCCCAGGACGAAGGCGTCATGTGCGTGATCGAGGCCCAGATCCCGCTGGCCGAAATGTTCGGGTACTCGACGGTTCTGCGCTCGCTCACCCAGGGCAAGGCCCAGTTCACGATGGAGTTTTCCACGTACAAGCAGGTGCCGCAGTCGATCACCGAGGAACTCGCCAAGAAAGCGCTCGAAAACAAAAAGGTGGCTTAGGGCGCGCGAAAAAATTAAGTTGGTATTTTCGGGTGGCGAGGCGTCCGTCCAGCAAGGCTAAAATCGCAGGAATATCTGGAAATCCCGAGATTTTACACCGGAAGCGGGGCGGGATGCATCGACATCCGAAAACGGTAAGTTATTTGAGCGAGCCCTATACACTGTGCTGTCGATGCAAAAAAGGATCAAGCCCCAGAGCGATCGTGCGGCCGGCGCAACGAGGGGGCATAAAAAGACCGGTCATTTTTTCACCGGCGGCGTCATGCCCGGCGCCGCCGTGACCTATGCCGGCCGTCAGCGCGGCGCCATCGCCGGCGCTGCGGTCGCCGCGCGGCGGCCGTCAAGGCCACCGCAGATCGTTTATCTCAAGGAAAGGAGCCTGACCATGCTCAAAAATGACCTGATCCTGCGCAATCCGCTGCGGCTCATGCAGAAAGATCCCCAATACAGCCCGCTGCCGGTGGGCGGTTTTGGTGCGGTGCTGGCGCGGGCCGGTGTCGGAAAGACCGCTTTGCTGGTGCAGATATCCCTCAACTCCCTGCTGGAGGGCTGGAATGTCCTGCACATCAGCTTAGAAGACCCGGTCGAGAAGGTCAACGTGTGGTATACCGAGGTGTTCACGCACATCGCCCGTCAATACAACGTCAAACCGGCCAACGAGCTGTGGGACGCCCTGCTGCCGCACCGGTTCATCATGACGTTTCGCGTGGAGGGGTTCAGCGTGCCCAAGCTGGACGAGCGACTCACGGACCTGGTGGAGCAGAATATCTTCACGCCGCATGTGATCATCATCGACGGCCTGCCCTTCGACCAAAACGTGCGAACCCCCTTGGCCGAACTCAAGGAATTGACGCGGCGGCGCGGCTGTCACGCCTGGTTCACCGTGCGTACCCACCGTCATGAAAGACCGGACGAAAAAGGCGTCCCGACCCAGTTGACCGGGTTGGTGGATCTCTTCGACGTGATTCTGCAGCTTCAGCCCCAGGACAAGGACGTTCACATCATGGCCCTCAAAGGCCGGGAAAACGCCTCGGAACAAACCGGCCTGATGCTCGATCCGGCCACGATGCTGATCACCGAAACCAGATAGTCACCACCCGCGCTCTTTTGGCCGAGTGCCCGTCCCCCGTGCCGTGCCCCGGCGAGCCGGGCGGCAGTCCGGTCATCCTCGCCGACGCGTCCCATCCTGCGGCCGGACGCTCAGACGGCCTCCAGGGCACCGGCGCCCATGTCAAAAGCGTCGGCCTTTTCCCGGCAGCGGCCGTGATGGACATCCAGCCAGGTTTCCTTCAGATATTCCCATGATGAATTGCTGATGGCAGCGTGTCCAAACGCCAGTTCCCACATACCCGTTTGAGAATCACGCCGCAGCACATGCTGTTGGCGGCAATGTCGGCATTCGATCGTCTTGGATTCCATTGCGACTCTTTCAGTGGTCGGTGATCCGGTTAACCCCCAAGCTCGCCCTGCGAGTAAGCACGATCTGTACCAAAGCCGTAAAAATAATTTTGTGCCGTGTTTTGGAATAGTTGTGGGAAAGCCGCCGGATGGGGGAAGGCGGTTTGTGGAATCGAAGACCGAAATTTATGAAAAATAAGTCACATCTCAGCTTTCCTCGCCCTTTTTTCAGGGCAGCAAACCCGCTACATACGCCGCAATCGCCGGCGAGGCGGTCAATCCCGGCGACTCGATGCCGATCAGGTTGACCAGGCCCGGCAACCCCTTGTCGGATTCCTCCCGGATGATAAAATCCCTGACCGCATCGCCCGGTTTCTGCAACTTCGGCCGTATTCCGGCATAGTCCGGCGCCAGGTCTTCGAGCTTCAGCGACTTTAAATAGCGCCGCGCCGCCGTAAAAAAATCCGGCCGGTGGGCCGCGTCCACGCTGTAGTCGACGGTGCGCTGCGGCAGAAACACGGTGTTGGGGCCCAGCTTGACCCTGCCGCTCAGATCGAAGGTGGCGTGGATCCCCAGGCCCTCGTTGTTGGGCAGCGGGACCGGGTAGACCAGATGCTCGAGAGCCTTGCCGGACGGGGCCACGCTGAAGTACTCCCCTTTCCAGAAAAACTGCTCGTAGCGGTGCGCGCGAATGTCGATCCCCATTCCGGCGGCGATCCGGTCGGATTCCAGGCCGCCGCAGTTGACCAGGCACCGGGTCGTGAATTTTTCCGTCTCTCCGTCCGGATAGCGTACGTGAAGCCGGTAGCGCGGTCCGGCCAGGGGCTCGACCCGTTTGACCTCGCAGCGGTAAACGAACCGGGCACCGTTTTTTTGGGCCTGGGCGGCAAAATGGCGCATCAGGCGGTGGGAATGGATAATGCCGGTCGACGGCGAAAAAAGCGCCGACACCGCGTCGACGGCGGGCTCCATCCGGCGCACCTCGGCCGCGTTCAAGAGTTGCAGGTCCGCGACTCCGTTGGCAAGCGCTTTTTCCCGGATCGCCGCCAGAAGCCCCTCTTCGACCGGTGTGGTCGCCACGATGAGTTTGCCGCATTTTCGGAACGGAATCCGCTTTTTTTCGCACAAGGCGTACAGCATCTGCCGGCCCTCCACGCACAAGCGGGCCTTGAGCGAGTCCGGCGGATAGTAGATCCCGGCATGAATCACCTCGCTGTTGCGGCTGCTCGTTTCCTGGCCGAACCGGTCGTTTTTCTCGATCACGAAAACATTTTTATACCGGTGCGAACACCGGGCCGCAACCGCCAGGCCGACGACGCCCGCCCCGATGATGGTCGCTTCGACATCCAATTTTCAGAATCACCTTTCCGATTCTATTCCGATCATTTCATTCACTTTGTCAACGTAGGCCTTTATGTCGCATTTGCGCTCGAGACCCGCGGCCGTCATGGTGCGGACCTTGCCGAAAATCGGCCGTTCGGGCCAGGGGCGGTCGTGCGCGCCATAGATCCAGGCCACCCCCGCAAATGAATTCGGGTTGCGACCGTCGAGAAAATATTTGTTGTTGAGCGCCAGCGTGGTGTCGAAAGCCTGGCGCGGGCTCCGGCTCCACGCGAGTATTTTCTTGCCCCAGTACATGCGCATGTAGGTGTGCATGAACCCCGTGTGCATCATCTCCCGCATGGCGGCGTTCCAGTAGGGATCGTGCGTCTCGGCCTCCTCCAGCTGCGTTCGGGAGTAGCGGTGCCGGCGCTTGTCGGAGCGGTGCGCTTCGAGGCTTTGCGAAGCCCAGGCGGGGATGGCGTCGTAGGTGTCGTAGTTCGGCGTGGCGTTCACGTAATTGATCGCCAGCTCCCGGCGCACGATCAACTGCTCGAGAAACGCCTCGATGGAGGCCAGGCCCACCGACCGGCCGTCTGCGGCCTTTACCCGCCGGGCCAGGTAGAGCGGGGAGATCTGGCCGAAGTGAAGATAGGGGCTCATGCGGGAGACGTCGTCCGTTTGCGGCTGGTTGTGATGGTCGGGATACGCCTTGAGGCGATTTTCCAAAAAATCCTCGAAGCGCTGCCTGGCCGCGGCGGCCCCGCCCTTTAAAAACCGGTCGACCGGCGCGACGCTGCGGTCGATGTCGAGCCGCGAGAGCAGCGCATCGGTCTGCTCGAGGTCCACGGCCGGCGTCAACTCCGGTGCGTCAAGGCCCATGGAGCGCCGTTCTACCGGTACGGATCGGATTTCCTTGAGGTAATCCTTGAGGTGCCGGTGAATTTTGGGCCGCAGGGTCCGGGCGGCATGTTCGGCCTTGTCGCTGACCACCGCCACCGGGACGATGACGTCGGATTCCACCGCCACAACCCGGCAGGGGGCCTTGCGGGCCACCGTCCGGCGCCAGGCCTTCTGCAGGCGCACATACCCGCCGTCGCAGACGATGGCGGCTGCGCGACGGCCCGCATTCAGGGCCACGTCGGGCGGCGATCCCGCCTGCACCGCCATTTTGATTCCGCGCCGCGCCAGGGTGGCGGCCGTTTCACGCAAGCCCGCGAGCATGAAACGGTAGTGCCTGAGGTTGGCCTCGGGATATGTGCTTGTCAGCCCGAAGGCGACCACCGCCGGCAGATCGAGGTGGTTGGCCAGCTCCACGGCATATTCCAGGGCGTGGTTGTCTTCGGCGCGCTGGGATTGCTGCATCCAGTAGAGCACATAGTCGCCCGCGGTCATTTCTTTGCTGTTGAGCGGGTGGATGCGGGTCGGTTCCACCGACTGGTGATTCGAAAGATGAGGCATACGGGTTACTTTTCAGCCGCGGACGCTCGTTTTCAGGCATGATTGCGCAGTTTGAGTTCGATCGGGTGCGGATTCAGGTACACCTGCTGCTGCAGATACGGCTGCCGATACTTGCGCACGTAGTGGTTGATCAGGGTGATCGGGACGATCAGCGGAACGACCTCGCGCCGGTACTGATCGATGATGTCGAGCAGCTCCTGCTTTTCGTCGGTCGAGAGTTCCTGCTTGAAGTAGCCCAGCAGGTGATAAAGGACATTGCCGTTTTTCTTTACCGTCATTTTCAGACGCATGGCGTCAATAAGCTGCCGTTCGTATTGATCGTAAAGCTCTCCGGCCGGCAGCGATTTTCCTCCGGCCACCAGCTTGCCCATGGACCGGTAGTGCGTCGGACTGTGGGCGAGGAGCAGCAGCTTGTGCCGGGTGTGAAAATCGACCAGGTTGGCCATGTCATTTTTTCGGGCCAGGGCCTCGCGCCAGCGTTTGAGGGTAAAGAGGAGTTCGATGAAGGTTTCCCTGAGCACCGGATCGTTCAACCGCCCGTCCTCCTCGACGGCAATGCGCGGAAAACGTTCCGTGAAGGCCCGGGCGAACATCCCGACCCCCTGCTTCACCGGCATTCCCTTGTCGGAGTAAACCTTGACCCTTAGCAGGCCGCTGCTGGGTGAATCTTTTTTGAATATAAATCCGCAAAGATTCTCCTTTTCCAGTTCCGCAACCCGCTTTGCGGCCCATCGGCGCATCCGATCGGTGTGATCGACCTTGTTTCTCGAGGTGACCAGGCGCGGATCCGCCGGGTCGCCGACGAGCCGAAACGTTTCCCGGGGTGTGGGAAATCCGGCTTCCACCTCCGGGCACACCGCAACGAAATCCACATAGTGTGAAAGGATGTCGGTGATGAAACGATCGCGCGCGTGCCCCCCGTTCCAGCGGACATTTTCACCCAGCAAACACGTGCTGACCCCTATTTTGATTCGATCTTCCATTTTTTTAAACTCTCTCGTTGCCACGCTGTGTCCTTGTTTCCGATCGCAACCCGCTTGAACCTGTCGGAAACCATAGGTTTATTTAACAAAAAAAACAAGCATCTTTGATGCAAACGCCTCGTCGGGGTCGGGTGAGACCTGCGAAAAAAATTGCAAAATCACTCAGAAAGTGCTTTTATTCACTGACGAAGCCATAAAAAGGAATGGCGGGCACCTGTCGAACCGGCCGCTTTTCAGGCCAGCGGCAGGGCTTAACCTGGATCCGATCAGTTTGGGTGATGACCTAATGCCGGAGCCCGTGAAAAATCGATTTCCGTCCGTTTGGGTGTGGCTGGCCGCAGCCCTTCTGATACTCGTGCCGGTTTCGGGGCTGCACCCGGTCGGCCTGGCCGATCCTGCCACCGACCCGTCGCCGGCCGGTTTTTCCGACCGGCCGCTGATCGTTTGCAAAAAAATCGGCCCGTCCCCCGCCCTGTCGGCCGCCGCCGGTTCTCATGTCGTTTCAAAAAAAATCGAACCGCTTTCCGCGGCCTTGAAGGATGCACCCGCGTCCCCGGGCGCCACCGCGCCGGCGAGGGCTGGTGATCCGGCGCCCGCCGCTCCAACAGACGTCGCGCGTACCGCGGCCGATGAATGGCCGCTGACCGCCGTTTTTCTACATGTCCTCGATCGTTGGCGGGATACGGACCTCGGCGGCACCCCGGGCCTCGGCGCCGGCGCCACCGAACCTGATTTCATGGCATCGGCCAAAGGCGACGATGCCGCCCTTTCCTCCGACAGCCCTGCAGGGGAATCGCCGGTCGTCAACGCGCTTCTCACCGGAAATGACTTTAGCGGCATTCCGGCCGCAGCGGCAGCGGCGACTCAGACGAACGGCGCCGCGCCCGCAGCGGAAACGCCACCCCGCACGGAGCCGGCCCCAGCGGTTCGCCTGTCGTCGGTTGCGGCCGGCACACCCGACGCGCCGCGGCTGCTGCCGTATTCGCTTCAGCTCTCCAGCTGCCGCTCTCTGAAAAACGCGCGCAATGCCGCGGCCGATTTCCGCAAAAAAGGACTGGAACCGTACCTGGTGAATGTGAATCTGAGGAGCCGGCCGGGGTCATGGTGGCGGGTTATGTGCGGCCAATACCCTTCCGTTGAAGCGGCACGGCGCGCCAGAGAATCGCTTCAGCTGACGCAGGCGATTGTCAAGCGGACGAGATTTGCCAACCTGATCGGTGACTATCCTGACAAGGACGCCCTGCTCGAGGTGAAAAACCGCCTGGAAGCCGGTGGTGTTTCGGCCTACACGGTGGAAGACGCCGCCGCCGGCTTCCGGCTTTACGTCGGCGCATTCACGCGCAGACATCAGGCGGCGGAACAGGCGATCGATCTGCGGGCCGGCGGATTGACGTGCCGGGTGGTCCTGCGCTAATGTCGGGCGCGACGCACCGGGGTTTCTGGATGGGCCGTTTTGCGCAAAATTTCATTCGGGGTCGGGCACCCCTTCACTGAAGGAGGTCCTCCATGATGATCGTCAATCGCGCGTTTTTAGAACGACGTTCGGGCAAGGACAGGCGCCGGAAAATGCAGATCCAGCGCTTCTTTTTCAAGGGTCTCGAAAGAAGAAGCACAAGCGGCAGGCGCGCCGCTGCGGAAAGGCGGACCGGGTGGATCAGAGTCAGCAAGTGGTCGAGCGCCCCTTTGGCGGAGTTGAAAATCGCCAAATTTCTGAAAAACCATCCGTGATTCAGGCATCGACCACCCGCACGGCCGGGCAAAAGGCAGCCAACAGTTCGAGCAGCACCGGTGTGACCGTTTGGGTTTCATCCGCTCCGACACTGTCGATGACCGTCTCGGTCAACTCGTAGAGGCTCGTCCGGATCACGACGGACGGGCGGTTTTTTCGCTGACGCTTCGCAACGGCTCCCTGATGTCGGCTCATTTCTTCCCTCCCCTCGCTTTGATGTCAGCAGAAGATACACCGTGCCAATACAAGAGCCGTACCAGAAAGCGCGTACGCGATAATCCTTTATTTATTCAAGAAGTTGTGCATAATTTCCTCGGGTGGCCGGCGGGTGAAGGCCCGGGCCTGCGGGATTGAACCCAGCCGTCCTGGGTCCCTTGACCCAGGAGCCGGTGCACACCGACGCGCCTTGAAATAAAGGCGCAAAGCGTCAGCGGAAGTCCTGCCTGTTATCGGTGCCCGTCGGCTGAAAATTTCGATCGGGATGTCCGCGGCATATATTCCGGCAACTTCGGGTCCGTCGTTCACTTCGTTCTTGACCTGAGCGCTGTTTCGGATATGTGTAGCCCGTGACGCCCGGGATCGAACGACAGGGTCATTCGGACGGCCCTCGGGGCCAAGATTGCCGCGGGCGCTGTCTTTCCCGATATACGTTTCCATCACCGGCTTTTCGAAAGGACGCCATTCATGGTTCGCGGAGAGGACATGGCTTTCAGCCAGGCGTTTGTGGACAGGTTCTTTCTCAAGTGGCCCCTCTGCCGGCCCTTTGGTCACAGGTGCACCCATGCCTTTACCCTGTACGGTCATTTAGACAAATACGGGCAATCGCGGATCTACTGCAGGAAGACCCATACGGCCAAAGGGACTTTTACCATAGCGTCCCGGCCGCGATGCCCCATCCGGCGCTGGTAAAATACACAATCGCCCAGCAGGTGGGCGGGCCTTGGCAGGTGTCTAAGAAAGTGACGGCTTTTTTTTATTACAATCGGCAGCCCCGAAAAGGAGGAAATCCATAGTGTCGGCATCAGATAACGACGTTGTGGTCACCAACATTAAAATGCCGTTTGGCTCCATGGTCGTGTTCATGGTCAAGCTGGCCATCGCCACGATACCGGCCATGATCATTCTCAGTGCGGTCGGCACCATCACCTTTGCCCTGATCAATCTCCTGCTCGGCGGGGCAACTCATTTCAAGCTCTACCGGTTCTGAGGCAGGCCCACCGGCGTTTCCCTGCTTTTACCCGGACTTCCGATCATCGCCCCCCATGTGTGACGTTTTTTTTATGGGCGTCGGGGCCACAGTGCCTATCCACGGATTCATAAAGGGCGCAGACAGATCCGGAAACGAAAAGGACGCGACGGCGGCCGGGGGCGGCGGAAATTTTAAAAGGGGGGGGAACGGTAGGCAACGGCCCGGTCGACAGGACGCAAGCCGCAACCAAATAAACCGGGGCCGATGGCCGTCATCTGAGGAAATTGGAGGCGGCACCCGGATTTGAACCGGGGAATGGAGGTTTTGCAGACCTCTGCCTTACCACTTGGCTATGCCGCCTAAAAAAAATGGAGCGGGAAACGGGATTTGAACCCGCGACTTCGACCTTGGCAAGGTCGCACTCTACCACTGAGTTATTCCCGCTCAATGTGGGGCTATTTTCTACCGGTAAACGGACTCTTTGTCAACCGAAAAAAACTCACATTTCGAGCAGTTTTCGGAACCGGATGAAATAGTCGGCCCCCGACCAGACGGTGAAGACGAGCGCGCCGATCAGGAAGAAATATCCTATCGCATGCAAGTTGATCCCGAGGTGCGGGTAGTGGAACAGCAGCGGTATGATGGCGGCGATCTGGAAGCCGGTCTTGTATTTTCCCAGCCAGGAGGCCGAGAGGTCTTCGCCTTCCCCGGCGATCAGGTTCCGCAGCCCGGTCACCGCCAGCTCGCGCCCGATGATGATGCACACCATCCAGGCCGGTATCCAGCCGTGGGAGGTGATCATGATAAAGGCCGAGGAGACCAGCAGCTTGTCCGCCACGGGATCCATCACCTTGCCCAGCGTCGTTTCCAGGCCCCGCCGCCGGGCCAGATACCCGTCCAGGTAGTCGGTGATGGCGGCGGCGCTGAACAGGAGCGCCGCCAGCGCGGTGAACACCCGGTTCGGGTAAATCATCATGATCACGATGATCGGCACGGCGACGACCCGAAAGAGCGTCAGGGTGTTGGGATGACTCAAGAAACCCTTGATTCTCCCGTCCGTTTTCATGGCGGCGGTCCCGACAGTGGCATCCACGTTATTTCTTGGCCTTTTTCCAGTCATCCAGAAAGGCTTTCAATCCCTTGTCGGTCAGCGGATGCGCGGCCAGCTTGCTGAGCACGTTGAAGGGAATGGTGGCGATGTCGGCCCCGATCAGGGCCGCTTCGAGCACGTGCAGGGGATGACGGACGCTGGCGACGATGATTTCCGTTTCGTAATCGTAATTGGTGTAGATGTCGGTAATCTGTTCCACGAGGAGCAGACCGTCGTGCGCGATATCATCCAGACGTCCCACGAAGGGGCTCACATAGGCCGCGCCCGCCTTGGCGGCCATCAGGGCCTGAATCGGGGAAAAAACCAGGGTCACATTGGTTCGAACGCCGTCGTCGGTCAGTTTCCTGACCGCCTTGAGGCCGTCGACGGTCATCGGAATCTTGACCACGATATTCGGGTGAATCTTCACCAGCTTGCGGGCTTCGGTCAGCATGCCCTTGGCGTCGGTACTGATCACCTCGGCGTTCACGGGCCCGTCGACCAGCTCGCAGATCTCCTTGATCAACGGCTCGAACTCGCGCCCCTCCCTGGCGACCAGCGAGGGGTTGGTGGTGACGCCGTCGACCATGCCCATACTCGCGGCTTCCTTGATTTCCTTTATGTTGGCCGTATCGATAAAAAACTTCATGACCTCCCATCCTTTCCGTGTTCGTCGGGTTCACTGTCGCCGTGTCCGTGATTTTCGAGGAACCTGTCGCGGCACTCGATGCTGCAAAAAAAGAGGTCCCGACCGTCAATTCTGGCCTGCACCGCTTTTCGTTTCGGAAAATACACCTCGCACTGCGGGTCTTTCACCATGACATCGTCGATGGCGCCGGCATCCCGGCGATCGACCGTCCTGCCTGACAGGGGGGAGCGCCCCAGCATCCAGCGGGTGAAAACCCGGTAGAGCAGATAGACCAGGGCGACAATGATCAGCAGTCGCAGCATAGCGGCTCCACGCCTTGAGGGTCGTCTTCGAGTTGATCCAGCAACATGCGAACGTCTAGCTTAAGCACCGGGTGAATAATGGCGGGATCTATATCACAGATCGGTTGCAAGACAAAGCGTCTTTTGTGCATGCGCGGGTGGGGTATTTGCAGCTTTGGCGTCTCGATCACGGCCGCATCGAAAAAGATGACGTCCAGATCGATGATGCGCGGTCCGAAACGCACCGGATCGCCGCGGCGGCCGGCCCGGCGTTGTATTTCCTGGAGCGCCTCCAGCAGCCGGGCGGCCTCGAGGCGCGTGGTGAGTTTCACGGCCGCATTCACGAACCAGTCCTGGTCCAGGTAATCGACCGGGGCGGTTTTATAAAAGCGCGAGCAGGCGCTGACCCGCGTCTGCACCACCGCTTGCAAGGCCGCGATGGCCCGCCGGCAGTTGCCCAGCTTGTCCCCCAGGTTGGAACCGATGGAGATGATGGCCGTGTGGCGGTCACCTCTCCCGGTATCAGTTTGCGCGCTCATCGGCAACCGGCATGGCCGCCCCCTCTTGCCCCCGCACCTAACAGCGGCGCAGGGGTCGGGGCTGCGGCACGACATAACGGTGGAAAAAGGGGGAAAGGGTTTTTTGGTTCAGGCACGGGATACCGAACTTTTTAACGCCGTCCCGGCTGCATCACACCCAGGCTTCGGGCCACATCTCGCCGCTGTAAATGATGCGGGCGTCGCCTTCGAGATAGACCTCCCGGAAACCCTCGGCGCGCCGGCTGAAGTGGATCGTCAGCAGGGTGCCGGCGCGCGTCCTGACGCGGACCGGCGAGAGGGTGCCGTGACGGGCGGCCGTCACCAGGGCCGCTGCAATCGAACCGGTTCCGCAGGCCAGGGTTTCGTTTTCCACGCCGCGTTCGTAGGTCCGGACGGCGATGGTGTCACCCGCCGGCGGGCTGATGAAGTTGACGTTGGTGCCGGCCGGGGCAAAAGCCCGGTGATAGCGGATTTCCCGCCCCAGGCCGAGGACATCGGCCGTCTCGAGGTCCGGAACCTCGATGACGACATGCGGCACACCGGTATTGACGGCCGCCACCGTGCGGCGGCCGCCGGCCAGATCGAGGACCACTTCCGCCGCCACGGCCGACGGATCGGTCATCTTTACCTTGACGCCGTCGGCCACGACCGCAGCGGAAACGATGCCGGCGTCGGTCTCGAAGCTCAGCTCCGGACCGGCGATCCCGTTGACGAAGGCATAGCGGGCGGCGCAGCGGGCGCCGTTGCCGCACATCTCGGCCCGGCTGGCATCCGAATTGTAAAAGTGCCACTTGAAGTCCGCGCGTGTGGAGGTATCGATCAGAATCAGACCGTCGGCGCCCGCGGAAAGCTTGCGGCGGCAGACGTTGGCGATGAACCGGTCCAACTGGGCGTCCGCGACGATCCGGTTGCGGTTGTCGATGATGATAAAATCGTTGCCGCTGCCGCTCATTTTGAAAAACGGGATGCGGTCTTTAGACGATGCCTGCGTCTTCACGTGTCGGTTTTCCTTTTTTTCGGTTCCGGGGGCATCCCCCGGCGCTGGATGGAGCGCCGGGCGAACATTCTGCGGACAACCGCAGGCGTCAGTCGCCAAAAAACGACGGGAGCCTTTCGCCGGCCACCAGGTCCGCGTAGCCTTGCCGCGCGCGGACGACCTCGAACCGGCCTTCGCTGACCATCACTTCGGCCACACGCGGTCGGGAGCAGTAATTCGAGGACATGCTGAAACCGTAAGCCCCCGCGCCCATCACCGCCAGCAGTTCACCGTTGGCGACGTCGGCCATTTGGCGGTCACGGGCCAGGAAATCACCCGTTTCGCAGATTGGGCCGACCACATCGGCCGTCACTTTCAGGTCGGTGCCGAACACCACGGGCTGAACGGCGTGAAAGGCCTGGTAGAGCGTCGGGCGCAGCAGATCGTTCATCCCGGCATCGACGATGACAAAATTCTTCTCGCCGCCGAATTTGCGGTACAGCGCGCGGGTGACGAGAATGCCGGCGTTGCCGACAATCACCCGGCCGGGTTCGAGGATCAGCGTCACCGGCAGGCCTTTGAGCGCGGCGACGATCGCCCGCGCGTAGTCATCGGGGGCCGGCGGCATTTCCCTGTCGTAGGTGATGCCCAATCCGCCGCCCATGTCCAGGTACCGGATGTCGATGCCCAGAGACTTCAGTTCCCGCATCAGGGTCTTGAGGCTTTCGAGGGCATCGGCAAACGGCTTTATCTCGGTGATCTGCGAGCCGATGTGGCAGTCGATGCCGACGATGGCGACGTTCTTCAGACCGCGGGCGGCCTTGTAGGCTTCCAGGGCCGTCGCGACATCGATGCCGAACTTGTTCTTCTTCAGGCCGGTCGAGATGTAGGGATGGGTCTTGGGATCCACGTCCGGGTTGACGCGGATCGCGATCGGCGCTTTGCGTCCCAGTTCGCCGGCCCGGCTGTTGATCAGGTCGAGTTCGTCGAGCGACTCGATGTTGAACATCAAAATGCCGCTCTTGAGGGCGAAATCGATCTCGTCCGCCTTCTTGCCGACCCCCGAGTAAACGACCTTTTCCGGCGCGATCCCGGCCTTGAGCCCTCTAAAGAGTTCGCCGCCGGAGACGATGTCGAGCCCGCTGCCCAGGCGCCCCAGCAAGGTTAAAACCGCCAGGTTGGCATTCGCCTTGGCGGAAAAGCACACCACGCGCCCGGTGTCCGCAAAGGCACCGTCGAAGGCTCTGAAGTGACGTTCCAGGGTGGCCCGGCTGTAGAGGTAAAAAGGCGTGCCGACCGCGGCGGCGATTTCTCTGACGGCGACATCCTCGCAATAGAGTTCGTCGCCGCGATACTGAAAGTGATGCATGAGAGATCCGTTTAGCCGGTTTGGCCCATTGGCCGGTTGGCCGGTTTTGCCCGTTGGCCCGTTGGGCCCGTTTATTTTGGCGATAAGCGGGTGGTGATCGTCAATAATTGAAATTGACGACGTTCGAATCCGCGCCCAAGCCGCCGTCACGCGCGGTGCAGGCGACCTTGAAGGTGTAGATGAAACCCGGCGTCAAGACGCCCGTGTAGCTCATGACGCGCCTGGAAGCACCGCCCGGCCGGCCGGGTTGAACCCGGAGGTCCGCCACGCGGGTGAAAGGCTCCGAGCAGTCCGGGCAGTCGCCGGTCACCAGCGGCTGCCGGGCCTGGTAGACGAAACAGCCGACCGGTGCGGCCGCATTGCCGCTGGAAAGCGCCGGCACCGACCAGGACAAGGTGACATTTTTCCCGTTTATGGTATAGCCGAGGTCCGTCACGGCCGGCGGTCTGAAGCGCGGCGGCGGCACCGGCGGGCCTTTTTTACCGCAGGCCGCCTGAATTCCTGCCAGAAGCACCACCAGGAGAAACAGGGCCAGCCCCGACCGCCACGTGTCGCTCATAACCGCCGGTACCCCCAAAGATCGATGAGCCGCTCGATGGTGCGCGCCGGCCCGGACTGCGTCACAGGCCGCGGCCCGTATCGCAAAGACGCATCGTCCCGTCGTCGCCGCCGGTGGTCTGCCCGAATCGGCCGCCGGTGTCATGTTGCTTCCAGGGTGTCCCTGGCCGCGGCGATGGCCGCCTGCACGGTTTGGGTGGCGGTGCCGCCGGCCGAGCGGCGCCGATCGATCATCGCCTCGGTGGTCAATATCTCGAAGACGTCTTCCTGGATCAGGCTCGAAAAGGTCCTGAGTTCCTCCAACGTGAGCTGCTCGAGTTCCTTGTGATGGGCCAGTGCGTAGCCGACCGCCTGCCCCACGCAGTGATGCGCGTTGCGAAAGGCCATCCCTTTTCCGACCAGGTAATCGGCAAAATCGGTGGCGTTCAGAAAACCGGTCCGGGTGGCGGCGCGCATGGCCTGGCGGTTGACCTTGATGTGAGGCAGCATCATGGCATAGATCTCGATGCAGGCCTGAAGCGTGTCGAGGCTGTCGAAGAGCGGCTCCTTGTCTTCCTGCAAATCGCGGTTGTAGGCCAGCGGCAGGCCCTTCATGACGGTCAACAGGGCCATCAGGTTGCCGAAAACACGGCCGGACTTGCCGCGCACGAGTTCCGCCACGTCCGGGTTTTTCTTCTGGGGCATGATGCTGCTGCCGGTGGCGAAAGCGTCCGGCAGTTCGATGAAGCCGAATTCCGCCGAAGACCACAGGATCATTTCTTCCGAGAGGCGGCTCAGGTGCACCATGCAGATGCTGGCGGCCGAGAGGAACTCCAAGCTGAAATCGCGATCGGCAACGGCATCGATGCTGTTGGCCGAGATGGCGGGAAAGTCGAGCAGCCCGGCGGTGGCCTGCCGATCGATCGGATAGGTCGTTCCCGCCAGCGCCGCCGTGCCGAGGGGCATGACCGCGGTGCGCCGCAACCCGTCGCGCAGCCGGTCGGCATCGCGCGTGAACATCTCGTAATAGGCCATCAGGTGATGGGCGAACAGCACCGGCTGGGCCCGCTGCAGATGGGTATAGCCCGGCATGACGACATCCAGGTGCCCGTCGGCCATCTCGACCAGCACCTTTCTCAAGCTCGTCAGCATAGCGATGGTTCGGGCGGTTTCGGCCCGCAGAAACATGCGCACGTCCAGCGCCACCTGGTCGTTGCGGCTGCGGGCCGTGTGGAGCTTCAGGGCGACCTTGCCCACCTCCTCCACCAGCCGGGTTTCGATGTGCATGTGAATGTCTTCCAGGCCGGCATCGAACGCGAAGGCGCCGCGATCCAGTTCCCGTTTGATCCGGCCCAGGCCGTCGATGAGGGCGTCGGCCTCGTCCTGCGAAATGATGCCGGTCTTAGCCAGCATGCGGCAGTGCGCGATGCTGCCCTCGATGTCGTAGGGGTACAGCCGCTTGTCGATGTCGATGGACGCCGTAAACGTTTCCACCCGCCGGTCGGTCTTTTCGCCGAATCGGCCGCCCCAGGTCTTATTCGCCATTGACTTCCCCTGTTCCCATGACTCTTTTCATGATGTGACGCTTCAGGAATTTTTTGCGCTCGACACCATATTGAGAATCCGCAGGCGCAGCGCATTGAGCCGGATGAATCCTTCGGCGTCTTTCTGGCTGTAAACCGAATCGTCTTCGAAAGTCGCAAAATCCATCCGGTAGAGCGACGCATCGGACTTGCGGCCCAGGACGCGGCAGTTGCCCTTGAAAAGCTCAAGGCGCACGACTCCGCTGACATTTTTCTGGGTTTCATCGATCAGTTTCTGCAGCACCTCTCTTTCGGGTGAAAACCAGAAGCCGTTGTATATCAATTCGGCGTACTTCGGAACGAGCCCGTCGCGCAGGTGCATCACCTCACGATCCAGCGTGAGCGATTCCATCGCCATGTGGGCGGTGCGCAGAACCGTGCCGCCCGGCGTCTCGTAGACGCCCCGCGACTTCATGCCGACGAAGCGATTTTCCACGATGTCGATTCGCCCGACCCCGTTGCGGCCGGCCAGGCGGTTGAGTTCGGCCAGCAGGGCCGCCGGCGCCAGGTCTGCGGCCGTTGACGGCCACCGGGTCTCCGGCCTGAAAGCTCACCTCGATGACCTCGGGCGTGTCGGGAGCCTCGCGCGGCGACACCGTCAGCGTGTAAATATCCTCCGGGGCCGCCGCCCACGGATCTTCCAGGACGCCGCCCTCGTAGCTGATGTGCAGCAGGTTCGAGTCCGTGCTGTAAGGTTTCTCGTGGGTGGTGGGCACCTTGATGCCGTGTTTGCGGGCAAAGTCCATCAGGGCCGTGCGGGAAGTCAGGTCCCATTGGCGCCAGGGCGCGATGATCTTGATCTGCGGCTCGTAGGCCAGATAGGCCAGCTCGAAGCGCACCTGGTCGTTGCCCTTGCCGGTCGCCCCGTGGCTGACCGCGTCCGCCGCTTCGAGCCGGGCGATTTCGACCTGCCGCCGGGCGATCAGGGGCCGGGCCAGGGAGGTTCCCAGCAGGTATTGGCCCTCGTAGATGGCATTGGCGCGAAAGGCCGGGAAGACGTAGTCCCGGACGAAGTCTTCCTTCAGGTCCTCGATGTAAATCTTGGCGGCGCCGGTCTTGCGCGCGTTTTCCCTGATCTGATCGAAATCATCCTCCTGCCCGATGTCGGCCGAGAAAGTGATCACCTCGCACCCGTAGGTCTCGATCAGCCATTTCAGAATCACGGAGGTGTCCAGACCGCCGGAATAGGCCAGGACCACTTTTTTGATGTTGTCCGTCAACGCACTTTCTCCTTGCAGTTGAGTCAGTTTGGTCAGTTAGGTCGGTGGGTTAGTTTATTGAGTTTATTGAGTTTGTTTCAAGGTTGAGTTGAGTGAAACGAACCCCAACAAATGATCACGAACTTTCGCCGATGTTGGATACTCTCCACTCAACCCAACCGACGTATTTTTCGCCTTTAATCTTAAACTTTTAACCTTACACCTTAAACCTTACACCTCATACCATAAACCTTGAACCTTATACCTTATACCTTGCACCTTATACCTTGCACCTTTTCCCTTTTGACTTTATCCTTTAGCCCTTTGCCTTTATCCTTTAACCTTTTTCAAAAAACACCTCGTCCAGGCACGCGATCAGGCGATCGATTTCCCGGGGGGTGACGATCAGCGGGGGCACGAACCGCAGGATGTCGCCCTGGATGCCATTGACCAGAAACCCTTTCTCGAGGCAGGCCATCACCACCGGCTCGGCCGCCGCGGCCAGCTTCAGGCCCAGCAGCAGGCCCAGACCGCGCACCTCTTCGATGACGGGCCGGCGCTCTTTAAGCTTTAAGAGTTGGTCGAAAAAGTAGGCGCCGGTCCGGCGGCAGGTTCCGGGTATGTCCTCTGCGAGCATCTGCTGCAGCACCGCGCGCGAGGCCGCGGTCACCAGCGGCGTCCCGCCGAAGGTCGTGGCGTGCGAGCCCGGCCCGAAAGCCGCCGCAATCTCTTCACGGGCCAGCATCGCACCCATGGGAAGGCCGTTGGCCAGGGCTTTGGCCAGGGTCATGATGTCCGGCTCGCTGCCGAAGTGCTGGTAGGCGAACAGCTTGCCGGTCCGCCCCATGCCGGTCTGGATTTCATCGAAGATGAGAAGCGTGCCGGTGTCGTCGCACAGGGCGCGCACCGCTGCAAGATAGCCCGCGCCGGGACAGCGCACGCCGCCTTCGCCCTGGATCGGCTCGATCAGAACGGCGGCGGTTCTGCGGTCGATTTTGTTTTCAAGGGCCGCGATGTCGTCGAAGGGCACGAAATCGAACCCGCCGAGCACCGGGTCGAACCCCTTGCGGATCTTCTCCTGACCGGTGGCCGAAAGGGTCGCCATGGTGCGTCCGTGAAAAGACTTGTCCATGGCGATGATCCGGAAGCGCTCGGTATCGCCCTTGTCGTGAAAATACTTGCGGGCCAGCTTGATGGCCGCTTCGTTGGCCTCGGCCCCGCTGTTGCAGAAAAAGACCCGGTCCGCGAAACTGTTGGCCACCAGCAGGGCGGCCACATCGGCCTGCGGCTCGGTGTAGAACAGGTTGGAGACGTGCACCAGCCGCGCCGCCTGGTCGGCGACGGCGCGCGCGACGGCCGGGTTGGCGTGCCCGAGGTTGCAGACCGCGATGCCGGCCACGAAATCGAGGTAAGCCCGGCCGGACTCGTCCCAGAGCGTGCACCCCGCGCCCCGGGTCAAAACGACGGGCAGCCTTTTGTACGTCCCCGCGATGAAGGTGTCGGCTTTTTCGATGGTATCACTGGTCATCTGACTGTCCGTTGGCCGGTTGGTCCGTTAGCCGGTTAAATTTGTCCGTTGGACCGTTTGTCCCGTTCGATCCCGCTGCAGCGGGGATGTGCCTGTTGAGCCTGACCCTGTAGGGGTCGGGAAGGGTTTCTGACCCCTATCGGTAATCTTGGACCGGACCCCGACATCAATGCCGATGTAAAGCCGCATCCCGCGGGGCACGGCACGCCGTGCCCCTACCGCCCGTTCGAAACGTTTTACCACATTTTTTCGTTAGTTCAAGCCCTTAACCCTAGACCCTACACCTTACACCTTATACCTTCCGCCTTTCGCCTTTACCCTTCCGCCTTCGCCCTTTCATCCGTCACGCCCGACCCCCTTCTTCTGTCGTCCGTCCTCTGTCATCCGCCTTCCACCCTTCACCTTATACCTTAAACCTTACACCATATACCTTCCGTTATTGCCTTTCGCCGTCCACCCTCCGCCCTTCCCCTTCCCCCTACCCTCTCACCTCCGTGCCGATACCGCTATCGGTGAAGAGTTCCAGCAGGAGGGAGTGGCGTTTTTTGCCGTTGATGATCGGGACCTTTTCCACCCCTTCGCGCAGCGCTTCCAGCGCGTAATTGATTTTCGGGATCATGCCGCCCGAAATGGTCCCCCCCGCAATCATCTGCCGGACGGTGGCCGCGCCGATGGAGGAAATCAGGGTGCCGTCGGCATCGAGGACACCGTCGACATCGGTGAGGTAGATCAGCCGGCCGGCCGTCAGGGCCACCGCCACCCGGCAGGCCACCATGTCGGCGTTAATGTTGTAAGTCTCGCCGCTCTCGCCGACCCCGACGGGCGCGATGATCGGGATGAACCCCCGTTCGGTCAGGGTGTGGATCAGGGCGGGGTCTATCTTGGTGACCTCGCCCACGTGGCCCGGATCGATGATCTCGGGCGGCGTGTTGTCGTCGTTCTGGCAGACGATGTGGAGCTTTTTGGCCTGTATCAGGCCGCCGTCCTTGCCGGAGAGCCCCACCGCCTTGCCGCCCTGGCGGTTGATCTGGGCCACGATGGCCTTGTTGACCTTGCCCCCCAGCACCATCTCGACGACGTCCATGGTCGGCGTGTCGGTCAGGCGCATGCCCTTTACAAAGGTCGACTGGATGCCCATCTGCTGAAGAACGGAATTGATCTGCGGCCCTCCGCCGTGCACCACGACCGGATTGAGCCCGATGAACTTCAGGAGGGTCACGTCGCGCGCGAAATCCTCCTTGAGCTGGTCGTCGGCCATAGCGTGACCGCCGTACTTGATCACGATCGTCATCCCGTAAAACCGCCGGATGTACGGCAGGGATTCAATGAGTATGCCGGCAACCTGTTCGTTCATGAATCGTAATTTGCGCGTGGAAAGTCGTTAGTTGACAGTTGTTAGGAAACTGGAAACTCGCAAATAGGAATTCTGCCCCGATCCAACAATAGCACTTGAAACCCCGAACCCTAATCTTATCCTTCAGCCTTTTGTTTTTGCCTTTTGCCTTAAGCCTTTAGCCTTTGTCCCTTAACCCTATACCTTAAACCCTATACCCTATTCCTTCCCCCTTCCCCCTTCCGCCTCCAGCCTTTCCTTTTCCCTTGAGCCCTTTAGCCTTCAGCCGTCCGCCTCTCCCCTACAATATATACCGGCTCAAATCTTCGTCGTCCTTGACCGCCGCCAGCCGTCCGAGGACATATGCCTGCGTGATGACGATGCGCTTTTCGGTGTTGTCGGGCGCATCGAACAGGATGTCCTCCAGCAGGTATTCGAGCATGGTGTGCAGGCGCCGCGCGCCGATATTTTCGGTGTTGGCGTTGACCTCCTCGGCAATCTTGGCGATCTCGCGAACCGCTTCGTCGTCGAAAACGATGTCCACCCCTTCGGTCTTGAGCAGTTCCCGGTACTGCAGCAGCAGCGCGTTTTGCGGTTCGGTCAGAATTTTGTAGAATTCCTCGCGCCCCAGGGAGTCGAGTTCGACCCGGATCGGAAAACGGCCCTGCAGTTCGGGAATCAGATCCGAAGGCTTGGTCGCGTGAAATGCACCGGCGGCGATAAAAAGAATGTGGTCGGTTTTCACGGGCCCGTACTTGGTCGTCACGGTGCTGCCCTCGACGATCGGCAGCAGATCGCGCTGCACGCCTTCGCGCGAGACGTCGGGCCCCTGGGCGCTACTGCGACCGGCGATCTTGTCGATCTCGTCCAGAAAGATGATGCCGGACTGCTCGACCTTTTCGATGGCCGTGCGCACCACCTTGTCCATGTCGACCAGGCTCTGGGCTTCCTCCTGGGTCAGGATTTTCATGGCCTCGGCGACCTTGGCCTTGCGCCGCTTGGTTCCCTTGGGCAGCAGCCCGCCGAGCATGTCTCGCAAGTTGATGCCCATTTCTTCCATGCCGACGTTCGAGAAAATCTCGACCATCGGCAGCGAGCGGTCGGTCACGTCCAGGTCGACATAGCGGTCGTTGAGCCGGCCGTCGCGCAGCATGCGGCGCAGCTTCTCGCGCGTGGGCGACGCCTTGTCGGCCGTCGTGAGGGCGGTGATCTCCTGGGGTCCGGGCACGACGGGCCCGGCTTTGGCCTCGGGCTGTCCGCCGTGCGGCAGCAGCAGATCGAGCATGCGCTCCTCGGCGTTTTGCCGGGCCTTGTCCTGCACCCGTTCGGTTTCCTCGGACTTTCCCATCGTGACGGTCACCTCCACCAAATCGCGCACCATCGACTCGACGTCCCGCCCGACGTAGCCGACCTCGGTGAACTTGGAGGCCTCCACCTTGGTGAAGGGCGAATCGGTGAACCGGGACAGGCGCCGTGAGATCTCGGTCTTGCCGACGCCGGTCGGGCCGATCAGGATGATGTTCTTCGGCGCAATTTCGTCCCTGAGTTCGTCGGGCACCTGCTGGCGGCGCCAGCGGTTGCGCAGGGCGACGGCCATCGAGCGCTTGGCCTTGTGCTGCCCGATGATGTATTTGTCGAGTTCCGCGACGATCTCCGCCGGTTTGAGATGAATCATGGTGTCACCCTGAAAAAAAGAGGTTTTTTTGCGGTCCAAAGTCAGAGTTCCTCGATCGTCACCTGGTCATTGGTGTAGATGCAGATGGAGGCGGCGATCTTCATCGCTTCCTCGGCGATCCGGCGCGCCGCAAGGTCGGTGTTGTTCGCCAGGGCGGTGGCGGCCGCCTGGGCGGCGACGCCGCCCGAACCGATCCCGATCAGTCCGTTGTCGGGCTCGATCACGTCCCCGTTGCCCGAGATGAGGAACATCCGCGACTCGTCCACGGCGATCATCACGGCCTCCAGGCGCCGCAGGTATTTGTCGGTGCGCCAGTCGCGGGCCAGCTCCACCGCGGCCCGCATCAGGTTGCCGTTGTAGCGTTCCAGCTTGGCTTCGAGCTGCTCGGAGAGGTTCAGGGCATCGGCCGCCGTGCCGGCGAACCCGACGATGATCTTGTCGTTGTAGATGCGTCTGACCTTGCGGGCGGAATGCTTGATGACCGAAGCCTGCAGCGTGACCTGCCCGTCTCCGGCCACCACCGTGCGCCCCTTGCTGCGGATGGCCAGTATCGTGGTCCCGCGTGTTTTCATGGTTCACCTTTCCTGGCGCCCCGGCGGCATGCGCCGGCCGCGACTCCGGCAAACAGCCGCGGTGGCGGTTTCTTTCGTCCGGCCGGCCTATTTGCGGGGATGGGCCTTGTCATAGGTTGCCATCAGCCTGTCGATGCTGACGTGGGTGTACTTCTGGGTGGTCGACAGGCTCTTGTGGCCCAGCAGTTCCTGGATCGCGCGCAGGTCGGCGCCCGCATCGAGCATGTGCGTCGCAAAACTGTGGCGCAATACGTGCGGGGTAACCGGCACCATCAGGCAGCACTCTCGGACGAGCTTGTCCAGGATGCGGGCAATCGAGCGCGTGCTCAACCGTCCGCGGCGCGTGTTCAAGAACATCGGCCCGCCGGCCGCGGCCGGCACGCCGGTCTCGGTTTCCAGCCGCCGGCGGTAGGCGGTGATCGCGGCAAGGGCCTTGTGGCCGATGGGAACGATTCTTTCCCTGGACCCTTTGCCGAAAACCCGCACCATGCCGCCGTCGTAATCGACGGCCGTCACATCCAGGCCCGCGACTTCGGAGACCCGCAGACCGCAGGAGTAGAAGGTCTCGAAAATAGCGCGGTTGCGCAGACCCGCCAGGTCGTTGGTCTGGATGGCGTCGAGCAGCCGGAAGACCTCGTCGACCCCGAGATAGCGCGGGATCGGATGGTCCTGTTTCGGCGTCAGGATCATGTCGGTCGGATCGCTCTCGATGAGGCCCTGTTTCAGGAGATATCGATAAAATGACCGCACGGCCGACAGCTTGCGGCCGATGGTGGTCTTCCTGTTGCGGCGGTGGAGCTGTCCGAGATACCTGCGGACCGTCAGCGGATCCACCGCCGGCAGGGGGAAGGCCAGGTCCTGAATCGGCCGCGCCCGGCCTGCGGGGTCGTCGGCGGTGATGACGAATTCAAAGAACTCCCTCAAATCATTGCGATAGGCCCGGGCCGTGTGACCGGAATACCCTTTTTCGGCCAGCAGAAGGTCGATGAAGGTTTGGATCAGCTCCGCGGTCGATCGGGTTTCCATGGGCAGTCGACCCGTTCCTAAAACGCGATCAGCTCGGATAGTTCCCGCCAGCTGCCGACTTCCGTGAAGGGGTGGACTTCGCGGTTCCAGGGCTGCCGGTAGAGCACCGGTTCGATTCCCTCCTCCAGCAGGCGGTAGCAGGTTTCCAGCCGGTCTTCGACGAAACAGCGGATGCCGCTCTCGAGCAGCACCTGGGTTTTGGCCTGGTAGGTTCCGGTCGCCACGACCTGGACGGCCGCCGGTTCTATTCCCACCAGGGCGCTCATCCAGTCTGAAATGGGTCCCGGATAAGGTCTGGCGGTGACGAAAAGCAGCGGACTGCGGTAGCCGGCAATGCGCGCGAGCACCGGCCCGGCCCCGCTGATGGCCGGCAGCGGGTCCGTGTAGTCGCCCGCCATGATCCGGTTGAGAATGGTGCGGATCACCTCGGGATCCATCGCCAGGCTATCCTCCAGAGAGTAGGAGGTGATGTCCTCGTAATTGAGACCGGCAATGCCGTACTCGCGGCGGGCCAACGCCAGAAAGAGGGTCATGGTGTCGGCAATGACGCCGTCGACATCGAAGGCCACGGTCATCGGATCGATCATGGGCGTGTCCATCCACCGGGTTGACGACTCTTAGGGTTCGCGAAAAAATAGATCGGTATTTTCGGGTGACGGGGCGCCCGTCCGGCACGCCGTAAAATCGCAGGAATATCTGGATATTCCGAGATTTTAAAACGCAGAAGGCCGGGATGCATCGACATCCTAAAATGGTGAGGTATTTTTGAGCGGGCCCTTAGAGGTCAGGCGGCGGCGTGGGTTTTTTTCTTCAACCGCGATATGCGCCGCCGGTAAATCGTGGCCATCTTCTTGTCGCTGGCTTCGAGCGCCGCCTGGCGCTGAACCTTCAGGGTTTTGATCTTCTGCTTCAGCTGGCGGACTTCCCCGCTCTTTTTCTTGCCGGTCTTGTCGTCGGCAATCCCGCGCTCCTGTTTGATGGCCGACAGCAGCTCTTCCTTGTTCATTCCATGAACGCCGGTGATGCCCGCAATCGTTTTGGCGATCTCGCGCATTTCCTTGGCCGTCATCTTGTCGAGGGGTTTTTCCTTTTCGGCCTTTTTCTTTCCTGCCATTTTTTGCTGTCGCTCCTTTCTCTTGCAACATGGATGGACACTAAAGAATAGAGCGGAAGCCGCAAAGCCTCCGCCCGAGAGCGCCGGTCCGGTATCGTCGCGCTCACGACCATCGCCGCGCGGCGCTCAGATCGATAAAACCGTCAGCCACACGACCGTCGCTTTTCTCGATGGGCCCTGCCCGCCACTGCCATCGGAAATCAGCCCTCGTCGGCCCCTGACCGGCCACCACCCCCGCAGGCTCCCAACGGCGGCAGCCGTTGTCATCCGCTGAAATCCGGATTCATAGCCCAATTCGTTTCGGCCTGTCAATAGCCAATCCGGAGCTTGTCCGGGGCTATGGCTCCTCCGGCGACGGCTTCGGACCGGCCGATATGACGGTCGTCGGCGCCTGCTCGGGCTGCGATTTTTTATACAGATTGATGAAGGGCGTCAGCAGCTCGAGCGGCAGCGGAAATATGGTGGTCGTATTGGTTTCGGCCGACATTTCGTTGACGGTCTGCAGATAGCGCAGCTGCAGGGCGGTCGGGTGCTTCTCGATAATTACCGACGCCTCGGCCAGGCGGGCGGCGGCCTGAAACTCGCCTTCGGCGTTGATGACCTTGGCGCGGCGCTCGCGCTCGGCCTCGGCCTGGCGGGCCATGGCGCGCTGCATCTCCTGCGGCAGGTCGATGTGCTTCAGTTCGACCGTGGCCACCTTTATGCCCCAGGGATCGGTGTGGGTATCGAGTATTTCCTGCAGTTCGGCATTTATTTTTTCTCTTTCCGAGAGCAGGTCGTCCAGTTCGGCCTGCCCGCAGACGCTTCGGATGGTGGTCTGGGCCAGCTGCGACATGGCGTAGCTGAAATTTTCGACCTCCACGATGGCCTTGACCGGATCGATCACCCGAAAGTAAATGACCGCGTTGACCTTGACCGAGACGTTGTCACGGGTGATCACATCCTGCGGATCGACGTCGATCACCACCAGCCGCAGGCTGACCTTGACCATCTTGTCGACGATGGGAATCAAAATGATGAGACCCGGCCCCTTGGCGCCGATCACGCGCCCGAGGCGAAAGACGGTCCCGCGTTCGTACTCGTTTAAAATGCGCAGGGCGGCGCTGAGGAAAAAAACGACCAGGACGACGATGGCAATTAGTGGATACAGCATGGCAGCACTCCTTGTCTGAATAATCTCATGTGCGGGTGCGGTCGACCGGCGGCCGGGCCTCGTCAGGCGGAGCAGTATTTTCCCCCGGCTCTACGGGCTCGACCGTCAGCAGCAGGTTCTCGATGCCGACCACCCGGACGCGATCCCCCTCGGCGATCGGCACCCCGGCGGTCGCCTGCCACAATTCACCGTGGACGAAAACCTTGCCGTTCGGGGTGAGCGGCAGGCGAACCACCCCGATTTTACCGATCATGCCGTTTGCGCCGGTGCGCGGCTGCGACACCTGGGCCCGGAAGACCAGGCCGGCCACGACCGCAAAGAACCCCGACACCAGAAGGACCGTGGTCACCAGCACGGTCAGGGAAATCCTCATTTCCGGACTGCTCGACTTGAACAGCATCAGCGAGCCGAGCACCATGGTGACGATGCCGGCGATGCTCAGGAGCCCGTAACTGGCGATCTTCATTTCGAGGACGAAGAAAACGATCGCCAGCAGGATCAGAAGGATGCCGGCGGTGTTGATCGGCAGGGCCTGGAGCGCGAAAAAGGCCAGGATGATGCTGATGCCGCCGATCACCCCCGGAAAAATCGCACCGGGATGGGAAAGCTCGAAGTAAAGACCCGCCAAGCCGACCATCAGGAGGATGTAGGCGATGTTGGGATCGCTGATCGTGCGCAGAATCCGGTCGCGCAGATTTTCGGTCAGGACTACCTTTCCGGCATCCGCAAGTTTGAGGCGCCCCTTGTCCTTGATCGCGCGACCGTCGAGTTTGCGGATCAGTTCGTCGGTGTCCTTGGCGATCAGGTCGATCACATTTTTCTTCAAGGCCTCGGTTTCGGTGGCCGACACGCTCTCGCGGATGGCCTTTTCGACCCAGGCCGCGTTGCGGCCGCGTTTTTCGGCGATGCTGCGGGCCTGGGCGACCATGTCGTTGACCACCTTCTCCGACATGGTCTTGTTGATCTCCTGACCGCCGCCGCCCACCGGGTGGGCCGCACCGATGTTGGTGCCCGGCGCCATCGCGGCGATGTCGGCCGCCATGGTGATCATCACGCCGGCCGAAGCGGCGCGGGCTCCGCTGGGCGACACGTAAACGGCGATCGGAATCCTGCTGGCGAGTATCGCCTTGTCGATGACGCGCATCGACTCGGCCAGCCCGCCGGGCGTGTCGAGTTCGATGATCAGGATGGCGGCCTCCTGCTCGTTGGCCGTGGCGATGCCGCTGGTGATGTAGTCGGCAACCCCGGGTCCGATGGCGGCATTGACTTTAAGGATGTAAATGTCGCCGGCGGCACAGCGGGCCGAATCGATATTCGGTGACCCCGGCACGAACAGCGTGAAAAGGACGAAGATTAAAGCCGCGGTTTTCAAGACGGACCGCTCCTTACCAAAAGTGTTTCGGCACTAAGGGCGACACCGCGCTGCCGGCAGCCCCCGCCCGAGACGTGCCCCCTTGTCATCAGGAGGTCTCTTCCTGACGCCCGGGCGGCGGCAGCCCCATGGCCCGCATCAGCAGCTGCATGTCGTCCCAGACCGCCCGCTTCTGCTCCGGGTTGCGAAGCAGGTAGGCCGGGTGGTAGGTCGGCACCAGCCTGGCCCCCATGCAGTCGTAGAACCGCCCCCGGAGGCGCGAAATCGGCGTGTTGACCTGCAGGAGCGTCTGGGCGGCAAAAGATCCCAGGGCGCAGATGAACTCCGGGGCGATGGCGGCGATCTGGCGTTTCAGGAACGGGCTGCAGGCGTCGATTTCGTCGGGCTGCGGGTTGCGGTTGCCGGGCGGGCGGCATTTGATGATGTTGCAGATGTAGACCGACTCCCGGTCGAGTCCGATCGCCTGGATGATCCTGGTCAGCAGCCGGCCGGCCGCGCCCACGAACGGCTGCCCCTGAACGTCCTCGTCGTGGCCCGGTCCCTCGCCCACGAACACCAGCCGCGCCCGGCCGCTGCCGGCGCCGTAAACGATGTTCCGGCGGCCGCTCGCCAGTTTGCAGCGGCGGCACTCCCCCAGGTCGCGGCGAATCGATTCCAGGGATTCGGAGGCTCCGGAAGCCGATGCGCGCGGGGCCGCCGACCAGGACGCCATCGAGGCCAGAGAACCGTCGGACACATCCAAGCCTTGCCATCCGAGGCGCTCTATCTGCCGCAGGGCGCGTTTAATGTCGTCTATGGCGGTCAGCACCGCCGGCCGTTGATCCATGGCAACCTGAAATCCTGCGCATCGAAGATGGGATGGCGTCCGGAGGCACGCCGATTGTAAACGGTGCTCCGGTTGCGGGTGGAACCGGCCGCCGCCGGTCGCGCCGCGCTCAGTCGGAGCGGTCGCGGCGGGGAAACCGCGCACGTTCGACGATCCTGTCCCACAAAATATGGGCGATGGCGAATTTGTCCATGACCGCCACCTCCTCCCGGCCCCCGTCGCGATAGAAGAGGGTGACCTGATTGGTGTCGGATTCGAAGCCCGAGCCGGGGCAGCCGATCAGGTTGCCGGCGATGATGTCCAGGTTCTTGGCGGCCAGTTTCTGGGCCGCGTTTTTCTGGAGGTCCTCGGTTTCGGCGGCAAAGCCCACCAGGAACTGATGCGCCTTGTGCCGACCCGCTTCCCTGAGAATGTCCGTGGTCTGTTCCAACTCGAGCGACAGACTGGCGCGGTCCTTCTTGATTTTTTGCCCCGCGGCCAGTTTCGGCCGGTAATCCGACACCGCGGCCGTCTTGACCAGGACATCGCAGGCGGCGAAACGATCCAGCACCGCCTGCGCCATCTCCCCGGCGGTTTGAACGCGAACGACCTCGACATTGACCGGGTCGGTCAGCGGCGTCGGACCGCTGATCAGCGTAACTTTCGCGCCGCGGTTTTCGGCCGCCCGCGCCACGGCAAACCCCATCTTGCCGGTCGACGGGTTGCTGACGAAGCGCACCGGGTCGATCGGCTCGCGCGTCGGTCCGGCCGTCACCAGCACGTTGCGGTTTTCAAGATCCTTGGGCGTCAGGCGGGCGATCAGCCGGTCCAGGATCTCAGGCGGTTCCGGCAGGCGCCCCGGCCCGACGGTTCCGCAGGCCAGGTCCCCGGCGGCCGGCTCCACAATCGAGTACCCGTCGCTTCTCAGGATGCCGAGGTTGCGCTGAACGGCCGGGCTGGCATACATGTTGGAATTCATGGATGGGCAGAGGAGCACCGGCGCCCTGACCACCATCATCAAGGTGGTCAGGGCGTCATCGGCGATGCCGTTGGCCAGCTTTCCGATCAGATCGGCCGTGGCCGGCGCGATAACGACCGCATCGGCCGCGGTGGCCCAGTCGATATGCCGGAAGGAGGTTTCGTCCGGCTTCTCGAAAAGATCGGTACAGACGGCTCGGCCCGAGAGGGCCTCGAAGGTCATCCAGCCGACGAAGTGCCGTGCGTTGCGGGTCATCACCACCCGGACGGCGGCTTCCCGGCGCGTCATGAGGCGCAGCAGCTCGACGCTCTTGTAGGCGGCGATGCCGCCGCCGACGCCCAGAATGATGTTTCTGCCCTTCAGTTCGTTGGCCAATTCGATCGACCTTTCGCCATTGCCCTTGAAAAGGTGCTCGTTGGACCGCCGCTATCAATGCGGGTACATCGCTGACGACCAGAGCGTTTCGCCCGACAAGCGCCGCCTCGGAGCCGATCCTTCACGGCACCCGCCTTTGCCGGCCGGATTGCGGGCGGTAAATTTAAGGTTTAACATTAATATCCAGGAGATCTTATGGCCGCGGCGGATCCCGAGAAATGATTTCGACTATACAAATGATCACGCCTTGCGTCAATTATCTTGCGGCGGGAAAATGCCCTTCGGCGCTTTTTTCGAGATACCAGCGGTAGGTGGCGCGGATGCCCTCGGCCAGGGTGATGCGGGGTGCCCAGCCGGTGCGGCTGAGCCGCGAGATGTCGAGAAGCTTGCGGGGCGTGCCGTCGGGTTTGGACGCATCCCAGACGGTGCGGCCCGTGTAGCCGACCGCAACGCCGACGATTTCAGCCAGCTCGGCGATGGTCAGGTCCTCTCCCACGCCGATGTTGATGTGCGACACCGGCGCCGGCTCATGCGAACCATCGCCGGTCCCGGGGCCATATCGGGTTTCGGCCCGGCGGTCTCCTGCCGCAGGCGCCGCCCGGCACAGCCGTTCATAGCTTTCGTCCGACAGTCCCATGATCGTCAGGCAGGCCGCGGCCAGATCGTCGACGTGGAGAAACTCGCGGTGCGGTGACCCGCTGCCCCACAGACGCACGACGGCGCCCGCCTCCCGGTCCCCTAAGGTTTCCCGGATGTCGTCCGGCAGCGGGCCGAAAACCGCCGCGTCCCGCTCGATGCCCGGCCAATCGTTTGCGGCGGCCAGTCTGGCCAGATGGTATTTGCGGATCAGCGCCGGCAGAACATGCGAGTTTTCCAGATCGAAGCTGTCGTTAGGTCCGTAGAGGTTGGTCGGCATGACGGAGCGGTAGTGGGTGCCGTGCTGCCGGTTGATGCTCTCGCAGAGCTTGATGCCCGCGATCTTGGCGATGGCGTATGGCTCGTTGGTGGGTTCCAGGCGGCCGGCGAGAAGGTCCTCCTCGCGCATCGGCTGCGGGGCGTGTTTGGGGTAGATGCAGGAACTGCCGAGAAACAGCAGGCGGTCGACGCCGTTTCGGAGCGCCGCCTCGATCACGTTGGCCTCGATCATCAGGTTCTGGTAGATGAAATCGGCCGGGCGGGAGTTGTTGGCAAGGATTCCGCCGACCCTGGCCGCGGCCAGCACCACGTAATCGATCGCCGTGGCGGCGAAGAAATCCCGCACCGCGCGCTGGTCCAGCAAATCGAGTTCCGCATGCGCGCGGACGATCAGGCGGGTGTAGCCGGCGTCGGTCAACCGGCGCTCGATGGCCGAGCCGACCATGCCGCGGTGGCCGGCGATGAAGATCCGGCTTTTTTGTGACAGCACCCCCGGCGACGGCGCCGCGTTCAGCGCATCGGGCATCGGCCGCATCTCCTTCTCATTCGAAATGGTTGAAGGTTCGGAACCCTTCCTGCTGGCAGAGCGCATCCCGTTCGGCTTCCCTCAGGTCTTCGGCCACCATTTCCGCGACCAGCTGGCTAAAACCGGTGCGGGATTGCCAGCCGAGCTTCCGGCGGGCCTTGGACGCGTCGCCTAACAGGGTGTCGACCTCGGTCGGCCTGAAATAACGCCGGTCGACCGCCACGATGGCCTTGCCGGTGGACGCGTCGAAACCTTTTTCCTCGACGCCCTTTCCTTCCCAGCGCACGCTAAAGCCGAGTTCGGCGGCGGCCGCGACGATGAATTCGCGCACCGAGTGCTGCTCCCCGGTGGCGATGACGTAATCCTCCGGCGCTTCCTGCTGCAGCATCAGCCATTGCATCTCGACATAGTCGCGCGCATGGCCCCAGTCGCGCAAGGCATCCAGGTTGCCGATGAAGAGGCAGTCCTGCAGGCCCATTTTGATCCGCGCCAGGCCGCGCGTGATTTTGCGGGTGACGAAGGTCTCGCCGCGGATGGGCGACTCGTGGTTGAAGAGAATCCCGTTGCAGGCGTAGATCCCGTAGGCTTCGCGATAATTGACCGTAATCCAGTAGGCGTAGAGTTTGGCGGCGCCGTAGGGCGAGCGCGGGTAAAAAGGGGTGGTTTCGCGCTGGGGCATCTCCTGGACCTTGCCGAAGATCTCCGAGGTCGATGCCTGGTAAAAACGCGTCTTGGCGCTCAGGTTCAGGATCCGGATGGCTTCGAGCAGGCGCAGCGTCCCCAGGCCGTCCACGTTGGCGGTGTATTCGGGGGTTTCAAACGACACCATAACGTGGCTTTGGGCCGCCAGGTTGTAGATTTCGTCCGGCTGCACCTCCTGGATGATGCGGATCAGATTGGTCGCATCGGTCAGGTCCCCGTAATGAAGGGCAAACCGCCGGTTCTTTTCGTGCGGGTCCTGGTAGAGGTGGTCGATGCGGGCCGTGTTGAACGAGGAGGCCCGGCGCTTGATGCCGTGAACGCGGTAGCCTTTCTTGAGCAGGAATTCGGCCAGGTAGGCCCCGTCCTGACCGGTAATGCCGGTGATCAATGCACTTTTTGCCGTCATCGTTCTCCTTTTGACCGTCATCGGACCGTTTCGGTGGCGGTGGCCGACCGGGCATCGGGGGCGGTTCCCTGCTGCCGGATCGACCCGTGCCGGTCCAGGTTTTTAAAATAGTCGATCGTGCGCCGCAGCCCGTTTTCCAGGTCGATGGCCGGCGCCCATCCCAGTTTTTCGCGCGCCAGGGTGATGTCGGGTTTGCGCTGCAGCGGATCGTCCTGCGGCAGGGGCTTGAAGACGATGGACGAGGCGGCGGCCGTAAGGGCGATGATTTTCTCGGCCAGCTCGAGAATCGTGAATTCGCCCGGGTTGCCGAGGTTGACCGGTCCGGTGAAGTCATCCGGGCTTTTCATCAATCGCACGAGGCCCTCGATCAGATCGTCGACAAAGCAAAAGGACCGGGTCTGGCGCCCGTCGCCGTAAATGGTGATGTCGCGGTTCGCCAAGGCCTGCACGATGAAATTGCTCACCACCCGCCCGTCGTTGGGGTGCATGCGCGGACCGTAGGTGTTGAAGATCCGGGCCACTTTTATCGTGGTCTTGTGCTGACGGCGGTAATCGAAAAACAAGGTCTCGGCGCAGCGCTTGCCTTCGTCGTAGCACGAGCGCGGGCCGATGCAGTTGACATTGCCGCGGTAGTCCTCGCGCTGCGGGTGAACGGTGGGGTCGCCGTAGACCTCGGAGGTCGAGGCCTGCAGGATCCTGGCCTTGAGCCGCTTGGCCAGGCCGAGCATGTTGATGGCCCCGTGCACGTTGACCTTGGTCGTTTGCACCGGATCGTTCTGGTAATGGATCGGGGAGGCCGGGCAGGCGAGATTGTAAATTTCATCCACTTCGAGATAAAGGGGAAAGGTGATGTCGTGGCGCATCACTTCGAAGTAAGGGTTCTCGAGCAGATGAACGATGTTTTTTTTGGTGCCGGTGTAATAATTGTCGACACAGATAACGTCGCAATTTTCCCGCAGCAGGCGCTCACACAGAAATGAGCCCAGAAAACCCGCCCCGCCGGTGACTAGAACGCGTTTGCGCAGATGCATGATCCGATACTTTCTGAACGTCGGGTGAATGGAAACAATGGGGTTGATTCGCGTCGCTCGAGGAAACCGTTCGTGCCACGTCAAAGATGAGGCGGCAACAAAAAAAATTATCAACAGGCTTTGAGATAAAGATTTTGGCAGGCCCGAAGAGGCGGCGAGTCTCCACGGCAGGGTTGAGCGGTTCGGAATTCAGCGACCGACACCAGCAGCCGAAACCTTTATCTTGACGTTTATACCACAGGTTGGGGGTCGATTCAATTGAATCCGCAGCTGCTCAGCGAGCGATCTCTTAATTTCAGTTCCCTGTAAAAGAAATAGCCGGCAACCGAAGCTGGAAGACCCAACCGGCTAAGTGGAGCTTTTTGATGAAAATGAAACCCACGCAATTAAAGCCGGGTCCCACGCGCCGGGCAGGCGGAAACAACCAGAGGATGCCGGATATTTCCGGTTAGGGGTTGACTTGAAAAGTGAAATAATCATGTTAACGATAGTCAGATATTTAAAGGAGGACTAAAAAACACGACGGCATAAACATTCACTCTTGTATTTCAGTGAGACGGCTCGAACGACAGCGCTCCCGCTTTTGCCGGGATCGATTTCCCGGCCGCATCTTCTTTCGACTCTTTACGCACCGGTTTTCAGCGCACTCGCTGCTTTGCAATTATCGAAAAAATGCAGAGATTCGGCAAGCTCAACGTGCTGCGAATACGAATGTTTTCATTTCCGTCCTCCTTTGTGCGATGTTGTGATGTCACACTCACCCCGGAAAGGAGGATACCCATGGCATTCAGAGACCTTTTTCTTCCCAAGATCGCCCATTCGAATCCCGAAGTCCGCAAGAAAGCCGTCGCGGGTGAAAAGGACAAGGCCCTCTTGCAGCGGGTCATTGAAAACGACCGCGACCCCGAGGTCATCAATACCGCCAAACGGCGCCTCGAGGAGTTGAGCGCCTGAAAAACGTCCTCTCACCTTCGCGGTTGCCCCCGCCGTCGGTCCGGGTGGCGGAGCACTGCCTGCTCCCGCCGCCCGGCGGATCAGATTCGATGGATCACCCATTGGCTGCTAACGATCTTCTCGGCATCGGCCCCGCCCTTTTTTCCTGTAATCGACTGGGAAATACCCTTCTCATCCAACAGTCCTGGTGGCCAGAAGTACCAAAAAACAGACAGTTGCAAAACCCGCCGGATTGGTATATCTGGCTTTAAAATTTGCACGAAAACGGATTGTTGAACTGCGGATTACTTTCCTCAGCATGCCTTTCTAAGCCCCCGTAGCTCAGTGGATAGAGCAATGGATTCCTAATCCATGTGCCGCAGGTCCGATTCCTGCCGGGGGCACCAAGCCATTGCCACACACGCTGGAAACCTCGATCAGCAGGCCGATTAGGTTGGAAGCGCATGCGGCGTCACGGGTTTCTCGATGATGGTCGTTTGCGCTTGAATCGAACCGATGAAAAAAAAACGATTCCAGCTCAAGAGGCCGATTCATCGGCCGAGGTCGTTTTTTGCGGCGCTGCCAGATCTCCGGCATGCCGCTTCATCTGATTGACAATCGCCTGCAGACCGCTGGCGCGGGAGGGAGAAAGGTGGGAGGCGAGGCCGGTCTTCTGGATGAAATAAAGATCGGCGCCGAGGATCTGCCGGGGCCGGCGGTGATTCAGCACCCGCAGCAGAAGAGCGATCATGCCCCTGGTGATCGAGGTGTCGCTGTCCGCTCTGAAATGTAAATTTCCATTGCTGTAAACAGCCTGCAGCCACACTTTGGACTGGCAGCCGCTGAGGGCATTCGCATCGACCTTGAAGTCCTCCCCCATCTGATCGAGCCGGCGGCCCTGCCCGATCAGATATTCATATTTGTCGAGCCAGGATTTGTTCGCGTTCATCTCAGCGATGATCCGGTTCTGCGTCTCGTCGATATCCATTTTTGTCACATCCCAAGCAGCTGCCGGGCCTTGTCCAGGCCGACGATCAACTGATCGATTTCTTCGCGCGTGTTGTACACGGCAACGCTCGCCCGCAGGCTTCCCTCGATGCCGTAATGCCGCATCACCGGTTGGGCGCACATCGCGCCGGTTCTAACGGCCACCCCCATCTTGTCCAGAATCACGCCGACATCGTAGGGGTGCAGATCCGCCAGGTTGAACGAGACGGCGCCGCAGTGCGGCGCTGAGCGGCCGTAAAGGGTCACGCCGTCGATCTTCGCCAGTCGATCGGCGGCATAACTCAACAGGTCGGCCTCGTGATCGGCAATGCGCGCCAACCCGGTTTCCTGGATGAAGTCGATCGCCGCGGAAAGCCCCACCACCCCGGCGATGTGCGGCGTGCCGGCTTCGAATCTCTGCGGGGGGTCGGCATAGGTCGAAACCTCCTGATCCACGCTGCCGATCATGCCACCGCCGCTTTGATAGGGCGGCATCTTTGCGAGCCACCGGCGCTTGCCGTACAGCACGCCGATCCCGGTTTCGGCGTACATCTTGTGGCCGGAAAAAGCGAAAAAATCGCAACCCAGATCCTGTACATCCACCGGCAGATGCGCGATGGCCTGGGCGCCGTCGATCAGCACCGGCACGCCGTGCGCATGTGCCAGACCGATGATTTCCCTGACCGGATTGATCCGGCCGAGGACGTTCGACACGTACGTCAGGGCGAGCAGTTTCGTCGTGGGCGAGATCAGCGCCTGAAGCTGATCCAGGGCCAGTTCGCCGTCGTCGTCGAAGGGCAGGATTCTCAGGCGCGCACCCCGGCGCAGGCATAGGTTCTGCCAAGGAACGAGGTTGGAGTGGTGCTCCATCTCGGTCACGATGATCTCGTCGCCTGCGGTGACGAAAGCATCTCCGAACGACCCCGCCACGAGGTTGATGGCGTCCGTGGTGCCGTGGGTGAAGATGATTTCAGATGCGGAGGCGGCATGGATGAACTGCTGAACCTTTTCACGGCCCGCTTCGTACAAACCGCTGGCCTGTTCGCTCAAAAAATGCACGCCGCGGTGGATGTTGCTGTTGGAGGCGGTGTAATATTCGACCACCCGGTTCAATACGGATTGGGGTTTCTGGGTCGTCGCCGCGTTGTCCAGATAAACCAACCGCCGTCCGTAGACCTGGCGGGCGAGGATCGGAAATTGAGCGCGAATTTCGGACAGGTCCAGTGTCTTGGTCACCTTTTTATGAAGTGCGCGAGCATAAACCATCGATTGTCATCCATAAAACTACGGTTAAGGCGCAGACCGGCTGCAGCCGCCGAATCGCTGAGATCGGCAAGCGTGAATTTGTGCGAATTTTCCGTGTGAATGGATTCGCCCTTGTTGATCTCGATCCTTTCAGAAGTCGCCGGGCAGGAAATGCGCATGGCATATCTGGCTTTCAAATGCATCTCGATACGCTTCCAGCGCCGGTCGTAAAATGCGAGGTGATCGAACGCCAGGGGATTGAAATCGGTTCCGGCCAGCCGATTGACCACCTTCAGTATGTTGCGGTTAAAGGCGGCCGTCACCCCCTGACTGTCATTGTAGGCCCTTTCCAGGACACGGACCGGTTTGACCATGTCCGCGCCTAAAAGCAGTGCATCTCCCGGCTCCATGGCCCGGCTCAGGTCGTTCAGAAAACGTTTTTTTTGCTCAACGGAAAGATTGCCGATGGTGCTGCCGAAAAAGCAGAACAGCCGGTTTTCCCCGCGGGGGATGAGATGCATCTGGCGCGTGAAATCGACGACCATGCCGCGGATTTTGATGCCGGAAAACGTTTGCTGCAACAGGCCGGCCGATTCCCTAATGGCGTCCGGACTCGCATCGAGCGGCATGTACCGGATGTTCTTCAGCCGTCGGCGGGGCATGGCGTTCAACAGGATCGAGATCTTGGAGCAATCCCCGCTGCCTATTTCGACGATGTCGAGCCGGTCGGCATTGCCGATGACGACGGGCGCGATGCGACGCAGAATTTTTTTTTCGGTGCGCGCCGGATAATACTCGGGCAGCCGCGTGATCCGCTCGAACAGTTTGGAGCCGACGCCATCGTAAAAATAGATGCTGGAGATCTGTTTTCGAGGCGACCTCAATCCCGCGATGATCTGACTGATCGCCGCATCGTCAGCGTTCGCGGAAAGATGGTCCTGTATGGTGAAGGGGGAAAGGCTGCGCTCAACGCCCGCTTCACTGAAGCCTAGGTAAGCATTCAAGAGATTCAAGGCTCCCCGGTTTCGTAAGGATTGTCATCGTCGCGGCTCCATTCGAACCAGCCCCCGTCGTAGACGGAGATGCGGGGCCAGCCCATCAGCCAGGCATTGAAGAAGGCTTCGCTGCCGCGCCAACCGGTGCCGCAGTAAAAAGCGTTGTACTTATGGGCCGTGATGCCGGCTTCCCGCCACATCTGCTCGATTTCGTGATATTCCCGCGTCGTGTGGTCGAGATTGCGGTAGTTTTCCATGTGATAGGCATCGCTGCCGCAGTTGCCGAAAACGGCGCCCGGAATGCGACCTTTTTTCTCTATGTAATGGTACCCGCTCACCTTGCCCACAAACTCATCCCAGCTGCGTACACTGACGAGGTTCTTGTCGCTGTCCCTCAAAATCGCCTTGGCTTCCGGCGTGTCCACGATCAGCTCCGGACGCCCGGGAACCGGCGCACCGAATTCGGCCACCGGTCTTTTCGGGCTCTGCTCCGTGGTGGTCTCGAATCCGGCGTCCAGCCAGGATTGCAACCCGCCGTTCAGCACGCGCACGTCCCGCACGCCGGCGTACATCATGATCAACGCGCAGCGCATGGCCCCGAGATGACCGGCGCTGCTGCCGGGAAAGGGGTCGTTGTTGTCCGGAAAGGAAAATCTGCCGTAGAGGATAACGGTGGTGTCGTGGCTGATCCCAAGTGCTTCCAATGCTTCTTTCAGTTCCGCGGGCGAACGGCGATTCCATGTCGCGGGGGATTCGAGGGTGTTGGTGTCGAGATCCACGGCACCGGGAATGTGTCCCTGGTCATAGGCCGCGCGGTTTTGATAGTGGGCGTGACACAAAACGTATCGCCGGTTGTCATATTCCGGTGCACGACCGGTTTTAAGCAATTGGTCCAGCCACTCGGCCGGAACCAGATGCCGGTAATTGACCAGGTGGTCCATTGGCAGATCCCGATCCGCCATGTACCCGTTCACCAGATCGTTGTAGGCGGCGATATCGTCGTAGCCGGCGCGTGCGAATTCCCGGCCCGCCTGCTGGATGTGGTCCTGATCGTCGCCGTACACAGTGAGGGCGTGTCGCGGCAAAATGCCTTTCGATCGGGCGATATCGATCCAATCGATATAGTTGAGCCATTTGAAGGGCAGACTGCGGGCGCCGCGGATGTGGCCCCGACGGGGTTCACCGGTGACGGTCCACCCGTTGTAGGCATCGACAGAGCGGATGTCGATCAGCACCGAACCCGGGCCCGTCATTCTGGACCTCAATTCCCCCGTATCGATTATTTTCATTCACCCACCTCTGGGCAACACCCGTTAAGAGAGATCCTGCATTCCGACTGTTCAGAAAATTATCATCACGGCCGAGAGGGAATAAATGGGGGCAAGACTGTATCTGGCCTCTTTCAGGTGCTACTTCAAAGCCGTTTGATGGCGGGGTTTGAAATCTTTCCCCAACAGGACAAGCCGGGTACCGGACTGATCCAGGCAAAGACAACACTCCGTCCACCTGTCCATCGGCAACATAATCGCCTGGATGCAGCCCGATTTTTATTTCAGAACTGGTATTGCAGCCTCGATCAGAATGACGATGTTCAGATTACGCAGGGAATTGGAATTCAGCGTAAAGCTCTTACCGAAACCGTGATGCTTAATCCTGGTTCCGTTTCCTTGCGTTTCTGCTGGTTCAGCCCACCTGTGGATCCATTGTGGAATGCCGGAATCTATGAGCTTGAATCGGGGGGATGCGGATTCATGCTGTCCGCCGCACCTATGATAGTCTTTTGTCGAGTCGTGTGGAGAGCCCAGGCTATGTGAAGGAGCCACTGGATCATTCCAGCATCAAAATGACTGTGGACATCCATGGCATTTCCGGAACGAGTAGAGGTGCTGTAAACCAGCTTGACTCCCCGAACCATCCGCAACCTATCCGCAGCCGGCTAAAACAGAAAGAGCTGTAACCCATTAGGATTACAGCTCTTTCTGTTTTTATGGTGCCGAAGGGGAGACTCGAACTCCCACGGACGTACATCCACTAGACCCTGAACCTAGCGCGTCTACCAGTTCCGCCACTTCGGCTTGAAACGCTAAAAGGATTGCTTTATTTTCAAAGTTGGAATAATTATCCCTCTTTACCGAAACTGTCAAGCGGATTTCGCAAGCCGGAACGAAAATTTATATGAAAATCATTCGAAGTCTGGACGACATCGGCGAACCCTTTAAGCGGGCCGTGGTCACCATCGGAAATTTCGACGGGGTGCACCTGGGTCACCAGGCCCTTTTTCACGAAGTCGTCGAAAAAGCGGAGGCGATCGGCGGCACCTCGGTCGCGATGACATTCGAACCGCACCCGATGCGGGTGTTGAACGGCGCCAACCATCCACCGCTGATCACGATCCTGGACCAGAAGATCGACCTGATCCGGCGGCTCGATATCGACGTGTTGATCGTGGTTCCCTTTACCCGGCAGTTTGCCGCTCTGACGCCGCGTGAATTCGTCGAAGATGTCCTGATCCGCAAAATCGGGATGACGGCGATCGTCGTCGGCAAGGACTACACCTACGGCCGCAATCGCGAAGGCACGGTCGGACTGCTGAAAACCTTCGCCGAACTCTTCGATTTCGAAGTGCTGTTGTCCGACTGGATCCAGGCCATCAGAGACCCCGAGGGACGGATCAGCAGCACCCGCATCCGGGAGCTGGTCAACGAGGGCCGCGTGCACGAAGTCCATCCGCTGCTCGGCCGCTATTATCAGATTCGCGGGACCGTCACCACCGGTCGCAACCGCGGCGGCCGGCTGCTGGGTTTTCCGACGGCCAACATTACCCTTCAGGACGAACTGTGCCCCAAAACCGGGGTTTACGCCGTGACGGTCCTGTGCGGGGACGAGCAATTCGACGGGGTCGCCAACATCGGCTACAGCCCCACCTTCGACGACCACCTGTTCACCGTCGAGGTTTATATCCTGGATTTCGACCGTAATATTTATGACCAGAAGATCCGGGTGAACTTTATCAAACGGATCCGGGACGAGCTTAAATTTTCCGGGATTGCGGCGCTTGCGGAACAGATTAAAAAGGATGTGATCGAAGCCCGCACGATATTGACGGAGGCCGTGCACGCGCAGAGGGAAAAGACAGGAGAAAGGATAAAGGCGAAAGGATAAAGGCGAAAGGATAAAAAAGGTGTAGGGTGTAGGGTTTAAGGTACAAGGTGTAAGGCAAAAGGCTAAAGGCATAAGGCTAACGGCTGAGGGAAAGAGGTAAAGGCGAAAAACAGATGGCGGAGGACGGATGACGGATAGGAAAGGGCGAAAGCGGAAAGCGGAAGGCAAAAGCGAAGGTGTAGGGTGTAGGGTTTAAGGTATAAGTTAAGGCAAAAGGCTGAGGGCAAAAGGCGAAGGGTTAAGGTGAAAGGCTGAAGGCAAAGGGCTAAACGCAAAGGGCTAAGGGCGAAAGGAAAGGCACGGTTAACTCATGCCCATCCGCGGTTGCATTTGGGGCACTGATAAGTTTCCGATCCAGAAATGTGCAATTTTTCGCAAGTTCAGGAAAATCAAGGAATTGCGCGGAGGCATACTGCTGTATGTCGCACAAGCGATTCCGCCGATTGACGCCGAAATTGCGGAAAAGGGCCATTTATGGATGGACACTTTTTAGCTTCCGGGAAACAATCCAACTCAACGGAATCGAACAAGGAGAATGAACAAAAAATTAGGCATTTCGCTGCTTCTGGGCTCGGCCGTTTCGCTGACGACCCTCTATTTCGCCTTCCGCAATGTTCCCGTCCAAGAACTCCTCGCATACCTTGCGTCAATCAATTATGTCTGGATCATCCCCACGGTGGCCGCGATCCTGGTGGCCTTCGGGTTGCGGGCGGCCAGATGGCGCTTCATCCTGGCCTCGCATTACCGGGTTGGTTTCTGGCAGGCGTTTCACCCGCTGATGATCGGCTTCATGATCAACTGTGTCTTGCCGGGGCGCGTCGGTGAGGTGGCCCGCCCGCTGGTCCTGAGTCGCAAGGAGGCCGTGCCGCTCTCGACCGGACTGGCCACGGTGGCCGTGGAGCGGATCTTCGACCTGGTCATTTTATTGATGCTGTTCCTGGCGGTTTCGGCCTTCGTCAGAATCGATCCGGACTACAGTTTCACCTTCGGAAAGTACCGGTTGGATTACGAGGTCCTTATCTCCGTATTCAACGGCATGTTGAAACTCGGCGCCCTGATGGTGGCCGGTCTGCTGCTGGTCGGCCTCGGCCCAACCAGGCAGCTGGGAAACCGGCTGGTCCTGTCCGCACCCCGCCTGCTTTTTTTTGCCTCGGCGTCCTTTCGCGACCGGGTCAGGGAAAAAATCTGCCGACCGGCGGTTCACGTCATCGAAAATATCGCGGCCGGCATGGCATTGATCAAGGCGCCCAAACGCATTACTATGTGTCTTATTTATTCGCTTGCCGTGTGGTTCTTCACGGCACTGTCGTATTATATTTTCTCCATCGGGTGTCCGGATATCCGCCTGACATTCAGCGAAATAACGGCCGTGATGGTGATCATTTGTTTTGTGATCGCCCTGCCATCCGTGCCGGGCTATTGGGGCCTGTGGGAAGCGGGCGGGATTTTCGCCATGCTCCTTTTCGGCGTGCCCGAAAACCAGGCCGCCGGCTTCACGTTGGCCAACCATGCGGTCCAAATCCTGCCGGTCGTTTTGGTCGGCCTCGTTTCGGCCTGGATCAGCGGGGTGAACATCCGTCAGGTGGCCGAACGGCCGCCGCGACAAGTTTAAATGAGGTATGTTGATGACCAAGCTCGAAATACTGACCTATCCCGATAAATTTCTAATGGAGCCGACCCGGCCGGTCGAAAATATCGACGAGATCATTCAAAAGCTCATCGCCGACATGGCCGACACCATGTATGAAGCCCCCGGCGTCGGGCTGGCCGCCATCCAGGTCGGCAGCGACAAGCAAGTGCTGGTCTATGACGACAAACCGGAAGAAAACGACCACCGCTACGGGGTCATCATCAATCCCAGGGTGGTCGAAAGCGACGGCCAGGTCATTTCCGAAAACGAAGGCTGCCTGAGCGTTCCCGATTTCAGATCCGATGTCAAGAGGGCCGCCCGCATCCTGGTGGAGGGGGTGGACCGGGAGGGCAAGCCGCTGCGGGTGGAGGCCGAAGGGTTTTTGGCGATCGTGCTCCAGCACGAAATCGACCATCTGAACGGCACGCTGTTCATCGAGCGTATCAGCGCCTTGAAGCGCGAACTCTACAAGCGGCGCGTCAACAAGATGCTGCGCGAGAAGTGATTCGATGACTCGTTCCTACACCATCGTTTTCATGGGCACGCCGGAATTTTCGGTCCCCTGCCTCCAGACCCTGTACCGCAGCCGCCACCGCGTGATTCAGGTGGTGACCCAGCCCGACCGCCCGCAAGGCCGGGGCCGGCGCGTCAATCCGCCGCCGGTCAAAACGGCCGCGTTGAAGTTGGGATTGCCGGTGGTTCAGCCGCAAAAGATCAAAACCGCGGAATTCATCGAAACGATAGACCGGCTGCGCCCGGATTTGATGGTCGTTGTCGCCTACGGTCGCATCCTGCCGAAAGAGCTCCTCGATATCCCGCCGGCGGGGTGCATCAATGTCCACGCATCGCTCCTGCCGCTCTACCGCGGCGCGGCCCCGATCCACTGGGCGATCATCAATGGCGAAACCGAGACCGGCATCACCACCATGGTGATGGACGAGGGCATGGACACCGGCGACATTCTTTTAGCCGCCACGGAGCCGATCGGGCCTGAAGACACGGCCGCCACCCTGCATGACCGGCTGGCGGTTCTGGGGGCCCGGGTCCTTGCTGACACGCTGGAGCGGCTGGCGGACGGACGCCTGACACCGCAGCCGCAGCCGCACGCCCGCGCAACCCTGGCCCCGATCCTGAAGAAAGAAGACGGGCGCATCGATTGGCATCAGCCGGCTGACCGCATTTACGACCGCATTCGCGGTCTGACCCCCTGGCCGGGGGCGTTCACGTTTTACGATGGCAAGCGCCTTAAACTATTCAAGGCCGCGGTCCAGCCGTCCCACGGGCCGGCCGCCGCTCCGGGAACGATCGTCCCCGGATTTCCCGATGAACTCAGGGTTGCCACCGGCAAGGGGCTGATCTGCCTGCTGGAAGTCCAGGGAGAATCCGGCAACCGCCTTCCGGTCGAAGAGTATCTGCGTGGCCACGTCCTACCCGCCGGCACGAGGTTCGACAGCAGCCGTTAATCTTCAGCAGTTTTTCCGCCGTCCCGATCCTGAAATGGGCGCAAGTTGAACCCTTTGCCTCACTGGTTACCTGGTGCGATTCCGCTTGACACGTGACGTAATTGGCGCTAATTTTTGTGTCAATTGGCACCATTTAGTGACAGGAGAATATTATGGCAATTAGAACGGCCCGCCGAAAAACTCCCGATGCCTGCGTGCCCGTGACATTCGAAAGTTTCCTCGTCTGGACCCCGTCAGGCTTCCGGCAGACGGATGCATCTCCGGGCTTGTCCGAAGAAGTTCCCGAGCGGGACCATTTCCACATTCCAGCCGGAAAACGACCGAAAAATGCAGCGGAACTGATTGCCGTCCTGAAGCAGGGCGTGCCGGTTTCTAATTTCCGGGGCCTTGCCAAGGCTATGGGGATCGCCATCGATGATCTCTGCCGGGTCACGGGAATCGCCCTGCGCACGCTGCGGAGGCGCAAACAGGATGGCAGACTGACGCCCCAGGAATCCGAACGGGTTTACCGTGTTGCAAACGTGTTCAATGGCGCGGTCACGGTATTTGGCGGATCCGCGGCCGCGTCGACCTGGATGCGCGAGCCGCTCCTGGCCCTGTCGGGCCGGACGCCGCTTGACTATTGCGGGACAGAAATCGGGGCGCGGGAAGTCGAGGAAATTCTTGGCCGGATTCAGCACGGCGATTTTTCGTGAATATCATCTCCTGGCGGATTGTCTCTGCCGATTGGGCCCATGCCGCCTTTACAGGCGAAGGCGGACTGACGCACTCGAGTCGGTGGAATAAAAAGGGAACGCGTATCATTTATACCGCAAGTTCGCTTTCTCTCGCTACCCTTGAGATCCTTGTCAATGTGCCCACGCGTCTTATCGCAACCAAACGCTACCTGGCCATTGCGGCTTCATTTAACGAAAAGCTCGTGCAGCGTGTTCGCACCAAAGACCTTCCGCCAAACTGGTCAGAATATCCAGCGACCTTCAAAACCAAAGAGCTTGGCACCCTGTGGATCGAGGAAGGCAAATCCGCCGTGTTCGCCGTTCCCAGTTCTCTCATACCAGGCGAAATAAACTTTCTTTTCAACCCGAGCCACCCTGATTTCTGTGAGATTGCCATCGGGAAGCCTGAAAACTATCGGTTCGATGAACGGTTGCTGACGCCGCCAACAAAGTTGTAACAATGCAGAACCTGACACCGCCCTTGCGGCGCTGGGAAGCATGGAAGCTGGGATGCGGGAATGCTGGGAAGCTGGAATGCTGGAAGCTAGAGGAGTATTGGAGTGCTGGAGGGATGGAGATTGGAGTGCTGGGAGAAATGAAGACTGATCGTTTTCCCGTTCAACTCTTTAAAGAGCCCTTGAACTGCTCATGTCTGAATAATTCCGACTTTCTGGTACAATGCCGCATTGAAACAGTTCAATAGAACCTGGAACCTGTTTTTGCTCTTTGCCTTTACCGTGAACCCTACACCTTGTACCCTCAACCTGGCACTTATTGCCTTTAGCCTTATACCGTTAACCCTACACCTTGTACCCTCAACCTGGCACTTATTGCCTTTAGCCTTCTGCCGTTAGCCCTTTGCCCTTAACCCTTTTGCCCTTCGCCCTTTGCCCTTAACCTTATACCCTTCACCCTGCACCCTTTTCCTTTTGCCTTTAGCCTTTTGCCCTTAGCCCTCTTGCCTTTAACCTTTAACCTTTTTTCCTTCTCCCATGCCCATCGATGCCCTAAAACCGCCCGCCGATCCCTCCCCCGACCATCCGCTGGTCGTGCGGCGCATGGCGCTGCAGATCCTGGGCGCGGTGGACCGGCAGCAGCGAACCCTCGATGCGATCCTGGAGGACTTCCGGCAACGGCATCCCCTGGCCCGGCAGCGCGACCGCGCCCTGCTGCAGGCGATCGTTTTCGGCGTCCTGCGCTGGCGCGGCCGGCTCGATTTCGTGATCGGCACGTTTTCCCGCACCCCGCTGGACAAAATTCAACCCGATATCCTGAACATTCTGAGAATCGCGCTCTTCCAGGTCATGTTCATGGACCGCATTCCGGTGTCGGCCGCGGTCAACACGGCCGTGGAGTTGGCCAAGCCCCTGGCCCCGAAGTGGATCGTGCGGTTCGTCAATGCCGTGCTGCGCAAGGCCGCGGCGGGCCACGAGAAGATCGTCTACCCCGTGCTCGCAAAGGACCCGGTCGCCGCGCTGGCGGCAGCGAAGTCTTTTGCCCCGTGGATGGTGCGGCGCTGGCTGGACCGTTTCGGTATCGATGAAACCGTGGCCCTGTGCGAGGCCGTCAACACCATCCCGCCGGTCACGCTGCGGGCCAACACCCTGAAGATCAAGCGCACGCAGCTCCTGCGGAAACTGGCCGACGACGGGCAACCCGCTCAGCCCGCCGCGCTGGCACCCGATGGCCTCCTCCTGAGCCGCCTTCAAAAACCCATCGAGGAACTCGAAGCCTTTGTTCAGGGGCTTTTACAGGTTCAGGACGAAGCCGCTCAGCTCGTCACGATCCTGCTCGATCCGCAGCCGGGGGAAACGGTCCTGGATGCGTGCGCCGGCCTGGGCGGCAAAACCGCTCACATGGCGCAGTCGATGCGAAACAGCGGCACCATCACCGCCCTGGATGTCAATGCGGCCAAGCTGAAACTGCTCGCGGCCGAAATGAACCGCTTGGGAGTCTCGATCGTCCGGCCGCACACCCTGGATCTCTCAGGCGGCCGCTGGCCCGACCGTTTCGGACCCTACGACCGCATCCTGCTCGATGCCCCCTGTTCCGGCCTCGGGGTTTTGCGCCGCAACCCGGATGCCAAATGGCTCGTTGATGAAGACATGCTTGCCGGCTATGGCCGGCGCCAGGCCGAATTTCTGGATCGTTTGGCCTTGAAGGTCAAACCCGGCGGCGTCCTTGTGTATGCCGTCTGCAGCAGCGAACCGGAAGAAGGCGCGGCGGTCGTGACCGCCTTTCTCGAAAAACACCGCAACTACCGGCTGGAAAACGCCGCCGACCATGTGCCCCATCCGGCGGGCAGTCCGCTTGTCCGCGACGGATTTCTCGAAACCTTTCCGCATCGCCACGGCACGGACGGTTTTTTTTCGGCCCGCCTGAGGCGCCGGTCATGATGGCCCGGCTCTTGAAAATAGCTGCGTTCGGCGCCCTTTTCGTCGCTGCCGCCGGCATCACGGCTTACGTCACCCTCTCCTTTATCATCAGGAGCGAAGAGACGGTCATCGTACCGGATTTCATCGGCAAGGATGTAGTGTACGTTCTCGAATCGCTGACCGAACTCGGGCTCAACACCAAGGTCAAGGGATCCGAATACACGGTTGAAATGCCTAAAAACCATGTCATTTTCCAGGACCCGCGGCCCGGGTCCGCAATAAAGAAGGGCCGCGACGTCAAGATCATCTTTTCCAAGGGGCCCCAGATGATCCCGATGCCGCGCCTGACCGGGCTCCCGCTTCAGCAGGCACGGCTGATCTTCGAAGAGCAGGACCTGTGCCGGGGCAGCCTGGCGAGTGTTTTCGACGAAAGCGCCGAAAAGGACGAGGTCATTGCCCAGTTTCCCGCATCCGGCACCGCGGTCCGGCGCGGCACCTGTGTCGACCTGCTGGTCGGCGCGGGACCCCGGTCCGCGGCTTACAAGATGCCGGATTTAGGGGGACTGTCGCTTGAAGACGCCCTGTTGACCATCGAAAAATATCATCTGGCGCATGGCGAGTTCAAAAACCGATTTGAAAAAGACAGATCCATGGGCAGCGTTCTGGAGCAGGAACCCCCGGCCGGATACCGGGTGAGCGCGGGCGATGACGTCAACCTGGTGATCAACCGCCGCAGGGAAGCCGGCGGCACGGCAGAACAGGCCGGCACGGCCGCCAGCGGAATTTTTCACTACCGGATTGACAACGGGTTTCTGAAACGCCATATACGGGTGCAGTTGAACCGCGACGGGCTCACCAGCGATATCTTCGATGATTTTGTCGGACCCGGAAAAGACATCTGGCTGATTATCCCCGGAGACAAACCGGCGACGCTGCTGGTTTACGATGACGAGCGGCTGGTAAGAACGGAAGTCTATGACACCTGGTAGTTTTTGTCCATAAACGGCCCTTTCCCGCAATTTCGGCGTCAATCGGCTTCATCGCTTGTGCGGCATACACGAGTATGCCTCCGCGCAATCCCACCGATTACCTTGATCTTGCAGGAAATTTCTCATTTGTGGCTCAAAAACTTTTTATTTCAGGAGTAGAAATGAAGAGAATAATTGCACCATCGATTCTTTCGGCTGATTTTTCGCGGCTGGGCGAGGAGGTTCGGGCGGTGGAAGCGGCCGGGGCCGACTGGATCCATGCCGACGTGATGGACGGCCACTTCGTTCCGAACATCACCTTCGGGCCCCTGGTGGTGGCGGCCGTGCGGCAGATCACCCGCCTGCCCATCGACGTCCACCTCATGATCGAAAATCCCGACCGCTACATCGAGGCCTTCGCCGAGGCCGGCGCCGACTGGATCTCGGTGCAGGCGGAGACCTGCCCGCACCTGAACCGCGCCGTTCAGCAGATCAAGGAAGCCGGCGCCAAGGCGGGTGTGGTCCTGAACCCGTCGACGCCGCTCGCGGCCCTCGACTGGGTCCTGGAATACGCCGATTACATCCTGATCATGAGCGTCAATCCGGGCTTCGGCGGCCAGGCCTTCATCGACAACTCTCTTGAGAAAATCCGCCGCCTGCGCCGCCAGATCGACGAGCGCGGCCTGGCAACCCTGATCGAGGTCGACGGCGGCATCAAGGAAGACAACATCGCCGAGGTGGCGGCGGCCGGGGCCGAGGTGTTCGTGGCCGGGTCGGCCATTTTCGGGCAGAAGGACTATCGGCAGGTGATCGGCCGCTTCAAAAAACAACTGGGAGGGGCGTGATGGCCGCAAAAGCCGGTAAAAAACCCCTTATTCTGGTGATTCACGGTCCCAACCTGAACATGCTGGGCCGCAGGGAACCCGAAGTCTATGGCCGCCGGACGCTCGAGCAAATCGATAAGCTGCTGGCCGATGAGGCCGCGCGGCTGAATCTGTCCCTGAAAACCTTTCAATCCAACCACGAAGGCCGGATCGTCGATACGATCCAGCAGGCCATCGGGCAGGCGTCCGGGCTCATTATCAACCCGGGAGCCTACACCCACACCAGCATCGCCATCCGCGACGCCCTGCTGCTGCTCGATATCCCGATGGTCGAGGTCCACCTGTCCAACACCTACAAGCGCGAGTCGTTTCGCAGAAAATCGACGATCGCCGACATCGTCACCGGCCGCATCGTCGGCCTCGGCGCCATCGGCTATATCCTGGCTTTACAGGCGATTGCGGAAAGGTTGAAGGATAAAGTGCCTGAAGTGAGCTAAAGTGAAAAGTGCCTGAACCCCTGAAGAATTTGCGGTGACTGCATTTTTCCATTGATTCGATATGTCAATATCAGGCGCTCTGATGATGAGTTTTGATGATGAGAGATGCCCGTGTTAAGTAATAAAATTCTACCGGTCTATCGATAATGACATCGTAGGTTGGGTTGAGCAGAGCGAAACCCAACATCGGCGAGGATTCACCATCTTTGTTGGGTAGTTTCACTCACCCCCAAACTACCCTCCCCCGCGTATAGTGTGGTAATTCCTACTTTCCCGTTAGAACCTTATTCGTAACTGATCGTTTCTTTTCATTACCAGTTGATCTCGTTGACAAATATCGTAATAATTGTGCGCATTTTCCACGAACGGATGGATGTGGACGGTCACATGAAATAAGGAAAGCAGGAGCGACACTCATGGGCCGAATTCGGTACATTTTCGAACCCAAACGCATTATCTGAAAATCTATATCACCGTATCCATTGAATCGTCACCAAGTGCTCTACTAGCTTGAACTCGGGGTCGCCAGTCACCAGAACAGCGGAATGTTCAATGGCACAAGCCAAGGCAAAGCAGTCCGCATAAGCGATTGGGTATTCAGCCTTGAACTCCGCTGCTTGATACACTAAGGAATCCGGCGCGGGAAGCACCTGTAGGCCCAACTGGTGGATACGCCCTAATATTTCCAGCTTTTTTTCCTCTCCGAACCGTCTTTTAGTCAGATAAATGATCTCACCAAGATTTATAACAGAAATCAGCGTGTTCGTATTTTGTCGAAGGGCTTCTTTTAGGACGTCCGCAACGATCTCCGCGCCAGCTTCGTTTTGGAAAAAAGAAAGCAACGCATGGCTGTCAAAGAGATAAGCGGGGATCACGCGGCAAAATCCTTCTTTCGTTCACGGAGCAATTCTTCTGTTAGAGAGGGACGATCAGGCAGACAGCCCATGGCGCTCGCCACCGAATCCTTCGATGGAGGCACGATGTGAATGAGGCAGCCATATTCGAAAATGTTCAGTTGAGCACCCGGCTCGATTCCATATTTTTTTCTCAAGGCTGCCGGTATAACAATTTGGCCTTTGGCCAACACGCGTACACTTTGCATGACATCCTCAATAATAAGTTAAACTTTTTTAGCATAAGTATGACAATTTTTAGTAAATGTCAAACTTAAAATGATTTCAGCCTCCCAAAAACGAACCCATGATATATTGGTATTTTTCTGCAGATGGAGGTGGCGCAATGCAGAAAAATTCAAGCCTAACCCTTGGAGAACACCTCGATTCATTCATTTCTCAGTAAATATAGTGCGGTCGATACGCCTCGGTCAGCGAGGCGGTGCGGGCCGGATTGAGACTGCTCGAGGAAAGGGAAATCAAGATCCTTGCTTTACGGCAAGCATTAATAGAAGGTGAGAAGAGCGGTATGGCGGAATATTCCCTCTCCGGCCTGATAAAAGAACTTGATTTAGAACTTGAAAACAGGAGCGACCATCATGGGCCAGATTCAATACATCGCCGATGAAAATAACACTATTACCGGGGTTATTGTGCCTATCGACCTCTGGCAGGAGATCCAGTCCGAGAAAGAGACCGCCTACCTTTATAGCCATGAAAAAACGGTTGTTGGACGCTAAAAACCGCAAGAAAGGCATTCCTTTTGATGAAGCCCGCAAAAAACTTGGAGTTTGACCAAGCCGGATTCGAAGATTTAGCTTGGTGGGTGAAGCAAAACCGTAATACGGCGCTTCGCATTAACAAACTGATCAAGGAAGTTCAGCGTAATCCGTTTACCGGCACTGGCAAGCCTGAACCTCTCAAGCATGGCTTGGCCGGTTGCTGGTCCCGTCGCATCGATAAAGAGCACCGATTGGTAAATCAAATTGAGGAGGACAAAATTCGTGTTCTCGCTTGTCGTTACCACTTTGAGAAAGGTGCGTCTGATTTGGGCCACTCATTCTCCTCTTGATTATTTTGATATCCGAGGCTGGTTTCTGGCGATTTCAACTATCGTTTCCAGGCGAACCAATCGACGATCGTGATCACGCACCTCGGCGGCTATTTCGGAGAGCACCGTTCCGGCGCGCTCAACTTTATCGGTCAACAGCAAAACATCCTTCATCGCCGCCATGACGTCCGTTAACGTGCTCAAACCTTCCTCCTTATTTCAGCCATCACCCTTTCCGCATCCGCCAGCCCTTTTTCCAAAGATAATTTAGCCCTGACCGTCGCCGCACTGACCTCTTTAACCAGTGCCGCCAACAATTCCTCGTCTGGGTTTTGAGGTTTTCTTTCGCACCGGCGTCGAACGAGTTCCGATAAACTCAGCCCCTCCTGTTTTGCTTCCCGAGCCAAAAAATCCTTGAACTCCGGCGTCCCTAATATCGTAATGCGTTTCGTTTTTACGGCCGTCTCCATCGCTTGTCCTTTCCCATTTGTTATTATCATTCTAATGGGCATTATAATGTCTGTCAAGCTTCGATTTCAGTCGCCCATTGAAGATAATCGCATGGATAAATCTGCCTCATAGACTCTAATATCAAGGTCTTACCAATGGCAAAGGCAGGGACGCACTGGCAGTCCAAATTCCTTTTCCCGTAAATAGAGTCTCTCCAAAAACTCCCCTCCCCTGGCGGGAGGGGCTGGGGGAGGGGGAAAAGGCTTTACGTTCAGCCACTAAATCGGCTTTGAGACGGGCTTTTTGGCAAGGCCAGAGGCAGGAAACTGTATCCCAGGTTGAACGATCAGGGTTCAACGTTCTGGGTTGAAACACCTTTACCTGCTCATTTCTGAATAATTCTGACTTTATGGTGCTTATAAAACCTTTGTACCCGATGGTTTAAAGCGTTCAATCCAAGTAACGGAGAATAAAGTTCAAAAATCAGCATTTTAGAACCTTTGAACCCTAAACCTTGAACCTGAACCCCTCACTTTGTCATACGCCGACGACCGATAGCGCAGTCCAAAAAGCCCATCTCAAAGCCGATAGTAAGCTGAGTAATAATCGGATCCTCCCCCCTCCCCTCCCCCCACCGGCGTTCCAGCAAAAACCGCCCCAGGAGTTTTACGACCAGCATGATCTTGGCGCCGACCCCCACGCCCTGCCAGCGCCGGCTCGACACCGTGACCCCCTGCCCGAGAAAAAGCGGCCGGCCCAATTCCTTCAAACGCAGCGACAATTCCACGTCCTCCATCAGCATCAGGTCCGGAAACCCTCCGATGGCCTCGAGCGCCGGCCGGCGCACGAATTGGGCCTGATCGCCGAAAGCGATGCCCGTAAGCCGCGTGCGCAGGTTGTTCAGGGCGGAAATGAGCCGCGCACCGGCGGCCCCCGCCTCGAAACGCATGGCGATCGCCCCGCCCGGTGCATAGGGGTCGCGGCGCAGGCCGTCTATAACGTCCGCTAAAATGCCGGGACGCAGCACACTGTCGGCATGCAGGACCATCAAAAGGTCGCCGGTCGCTACCGCGACCCCCTCGCGAATCTGCAGCCCCCTGCCCCTCGGGCCGCAGACCACCGTTGCCTCGAAGTCGAGAGCCACCCTCACGGTAGCGTCGGTCGAACCCCCGTCGGCCACGATGATCTCGGAGACGTTGCGGCGCTCTTTCAAAGAGATGAGGCAGCCGGCCAGATTGTCGGCCTCGTTCAGCGTAGGCACGATGACCGAGACCGTTTGCGGCACGGCATAGCGGGCGCTGTCACGAAAAAGAAATCCGTCCCTGAAAACCCCGTAGACCAGGAGCCCAAAAAACGGGCCGTATTCGAAGAGCTTGAGCCAGTGGACTTCCTGAAAGATGCCGGTCGCCAGTTCGACCGCCAGAACCGGAAAAGTGAGCGCTACGGCGGCCTGCAGATAAATCCAGGCGGCGGAGGGGTAATAGACCAGAAACGGGGCGATCAGGATCAGGTACCAGGGATGCAGCGTCGGCAGGCAGACCAGCGTGACGCCGATCGCCAGGTAGACGCTGCGCAGTTTGTCCGGAACCGCCAGAAAAATCCCGGCCAGCATTCCGGCCAGCAGCAATCCGGCGATCGGTGCCGCCAGCGGGTCCGGAAGAACGAGGCGCAGGATGGACGTGAGAAAGTCGTTGTAATGCAGGGTCGATCCGAATCGCCACAGGGCCGAAAAAAGGTGCCGGCCGGCGTCGGCGTAGAAAAGAAACAGAGCGGCCGGCAGCAGGCACGTCAGCGAAGCCTTCCAGTTTCGGCGCGTGACAAGAAACGGCAGGGCCACGATTGCCAGGTATTTGGTCATGACGGCCAGGCCGACAACGAAAAAGGCGGCGGCGGCATGGCCCCTGAACAGCAGGTAGAGTCCCAGGCAAAGAAAGAACACCTGCACCGCGTCCAGATGCCCCTCCCCGGCCGTATAAACGATCACCAGCGGATTGGCGGCATACAACAGCAGGCGCTGAAACGGCACTCTTCTGATCCGGCAGATCAGCGCCAACACCGCCATGACGCCCAGATCGAAACCGATGAAACAGAGCTTGAAAATCATCGGATCGGGTTTGAGGGCGGCAAGGCCCTTGAAGAGAAGCTGGGAGAGCGGCGGGTAAACCGCGGCCAAGTTTTTGTGGGGGATGTTTTCCCACACGGATTGAAGTCCGGCGTGTGCCAACACCGTCAGGGCCGGCTCGTCCGGCGCAAAAAGATAGGGGTTGACGCCGAATTTCTGGACGTAGCCTTCCCAGACGTAGCGGAAAACATCGTTTCCGACCGGATAAAACAAGAAAAAGAGCCGGGCGGCTGTTCCCAATAAAAAAACGATGCCCAGCGCCTTCGGGGGTGACATGGTGTCCGGGAACCGGCGCACCATCAGAAGCAGGCAGCCGAACGCCGTTATATACAAAATACCCGCGCCGACCGGATGCCGGCCGAGCGGACCCAGGGCGGCGATGCCCGCCATGGTCGCCAGCCAAAGGAGGCTGCCGCCGACAAAAGCGAAACGCCTCATGCCGGGTCGATGCTGTGACGCCAGGAGAGAATGCCGATGGTGAGATATCCGGCCGCATACAGGAAAAGGAAGTGGCCGACGAGAAAGTGATCGGTGAAAAAGTAGGTGATCATGCCCACCAGGCACCACACCCCCACCCCTATTTCGGTCAGATAGAGGCTGCTGCGGGCCGGCAGGTAGCGTTTCGCACTGGAAAATCCCCTCTTTGGCGTTCGAATGAATTCGCTTTTACGGCCGATCAGCGCTTCGAGCACGGCGCGCGAGTTGTTGACCGCCAGGCCGCAGCCGAAACAGACCATCAGCGGCATCAACAAAAGGGTTTTCAGCCGTGATTTGCCCAGGGCGTGCTCGGCCACCATGTAAAGCCGCGAGGGGCCGCTGCAGCTCAAGACGAGCAGGCTGCCGAACGCGAAAAAGAGCACCGCGGTCACCCGCGGATGGCCGCCGAGCAGCACCGGCAGGGCCATCACCGTCAAAAAGAGCATCAAGGGGTGGATCGCGTAGTGGGTCAGGTGCATGAAGGCCTGGAACTTGGCGAAACCGCTGACGTCGGCCCGCAGGATGCGGGGCAGCAGTTTCTTGGCGGTCTGGATGGAGCCTTTGGCCCAGCGAAACTGCTGGCTCTTGAAGGCATTGATGTTGCTCGGTATCTCGGCCGGGGCGACCAGGTCGATCAAAAAGCGGCAGCGCCAGCCGGCCAGCTGGATCCGGTAGGACAGGTCCATGTCCTCGGTCAGGGTGTCGCCCTGCCAGTTGCCGCCGTCGATCACGGCCGTTTTCCTGAAGATGCCGGCCGTGCCGTTGAAGTTCATGAAAAGCCCGCTGAAGTTGCGCGCCGACTGCTCGACCATGAAATGGCCGTTGATGCCGATCGACTGCAGCCGCGTGATAAAGCTCTCGTCGCGGTTCAGATGCCCCCAGCGGCCCTGCACGAACCCGATTCCCGCATCCTTTATAAAAAATGGGATCGATTTCAACAGGAAATCCGGCGGCGGCACGAAATCGGCGTCGAAAATGGCCAGAAAATCGCCCGACGCCCTTTCGAGCCCGTACCGCAGCGCCCCGGCCTTGAAGTTTTTGCGGTCGGGACGCGTGACGTGCTTGATATCCACCCCTTTTTGCCGCAGTTCCGCCACCTTGGCGGCCACGATCCGGCGCGTCTCGTCGGTCGAGTCGTCGAGCACCTGGATTTCGTGCCGGCCCCGCGGATACACCATGGCCGCCGCCGCGTCGATCAACCGCCCGGCCACGTTCAACTCGTTGAAGATCGGCAGTTGGGTGGTCACCGTCGGCAGCTGGGATGCAAATGGCTGCGGATCGTTCAAGGGGATCGGCCCGCCGTAAAATTCAGAAATAACGGCCCGGTCTTCTATCCGCCGGCGTGCAAAGCGCCGTTTAAACAGATGGATCATGACGTGGCAGTTGATCCCGTAAAAGGCCAACAGCACCGCGGTCATAAAATATAAAAATATCAGGGTCTTCATCTTATATTCATCTCTCGATTAATCTTTGCCTCTCCACAAGCAGCCTTTTTCGAATAAAGATCCATTTGATACTGTCAATCCTGTCTAAAGTACTTTCTTTTATCCCTTGTCCGGAGATGATCCTCACTTATCGCCCACCGGTCAAGGGTCTGCAGCATCCCCGAATTCAAAAGCCTTATAAGAATGGGCTTCCATACCACAGCTTGTGGTTCTGTAAAATACGCAATGCCCACCGGATGTCAATCGGGCCAGACACGACGAAAAATCCATATTCTGGCTGATAGATAGGGTTTTAAGCACATATCGAGCAGCAAAGCTACTCACTTCTTGTCAATTAACCAGCTTTAATGTATAATAATCCGAAAATTTAAAGCACGAAAACTCCCCTCCACAAACTCCCCTCCCCTTGCGGGAGGGGCTGGGGGAGGGCAACAAGCAACAAACCCCACAACAAACACCCGAATCCTTTTAACTCGTGCCCGTCGACAGTACTTAAGAAGAAACGATGGGCACCTTCTCAAGGGTCCGAGGATAACCGCATGGACATCCTGGTAACGGGCGGGGCGGGCTACATCGGGTCACACTGCTGCAAGGAACTCAAGCGGCGCGGCCATACCCCCATCACGCTCGACAACCTGGTTTACGGTCATCGGGAGAACGTCAAGTGGGGTCCTTTTTATAAAGGCGACATCGGCGACCGGCAGGTGCTCGATGAAATCTTCAAGCACCACCGCATACAGGCCGTCATGCACTTTGCGGCCTTTGCCTATGTCGGGGAGTCGGTCACCGATCCAAAAAAATATTACGAAAACAACCTCAAAGGGACCATCAGCCTGCTGGACGCACTGATTACCTATGGTATAAAACAGTTCATCTTCTCGTCATCCTGCGCCACCTACGGCATTCCGGTCCGGATACCCATAGACGAAAATCACCCGCAACAGCCCATCAGCCCCTACGGCAAAACCAAGTACATGGTGGAAGAAATCCTGAAGGATTACAGCGCCGCCTACCCTTTTAATTTCATAAGCCTGCGCTATTTCAACGCCGCCGGCGCCGACCCGGAGGGCGAGACCGGCGAAAAACACGACCCGGAAACCCATCTCATCCCCCTGGTCCTCGATGCAGCCGCCGGCCGTTCAAAATCAATCAAGGTATTCGGCACCGACTACGACACCGAGGACGGTTCGTGCGTCCGCGACTACATCCACGTCACGGACCTGGCCGCTGCGCATGTCCTGGCGCTTGAAAAATTATTGTCAGGCCACAAAAGCGATTTCATCAACCTGGGCACCGGCCAGGGATATTCCGTGCGGCAAGTGATCGACACCGCCAGCCGGATCACAGGCCGCGAAATTCCATATGAGGCAACAGCCCGAAGACCGGGCGACCCGGCGGTTCTGATCGCTTCCAACGAAAAGGCCGCAAAGGTTTTGGGTTGGCAGCCGCAATATCCCGAATTGGACGCCATTATCTCCTCGGCCTGGAGATGGCACCAAAAATCATGGCGGATTTCATAAAGTTAAACCCCTCTGCGTTCTGTTACTGTAAGTACACGCTGGCCCCGCGAAGCGGGATGCAAGCACGGGCGGTGAATAAATATTGGATAATTTACTGACCGGCCTCATATCATCGAAAACCCGCATCAAACTTTTGGTGCGGCTTTTTTTCAATCCGGCAACCAAGGCCTACCTGCGTGAGTTGGCAAAGGAGTTCGACGTTTCCACCAACGCCGTCCGTGAAGAATTAAACCAGCTTAAAAAAACAAAGCTTCTAAAAACCGAGAAATCCGGCCGCCAGGTCTTTTACATGGCCAATACCGAGCATTCGCTTTTTCCGGAACTTAAGTCAATGGTCAGCAAGGTGATGGGCATCGACCAGGTGATCGACAGCATCGTCCAACGTTTGGGAAATCTCGAAAAAGCCTATCTCATCGGCGATTATGCGGAAGGAAAGGATACTGGAATCATTGACTTGTTACTGGTCGGTGATATCGATCAATACCACTTAAACGATTTCATTAGAAAAACAGAACGATATATCAAACGAAAAATCCGTACCCTTGTGTTGGGCCAGCAAGAATATCAAAAAATGTCTCAAAACCTTAAATTTAGATCACAACTGCTCATCTGGGAAAATAGTGATATTGAAAAAAGATAATACTTGCAGAATAAAAAAAATTATGAATTTTGATTGCTTTAGAATAGGCGGTGAAGAATATAAACCCTTTTTCATCAAGAATAATAGTAATGTTACAGATTAACAATATACTAAACCACACTGGATTCCGACGTTATTTCGTAAACACATCGTGGATGATGGGCGAACAGTTGATTCGAATGATAGCCGGCCTGTTTGTAGGTATTTGGGTGGCACGCTATTTGGGGCCTGAGCAGTTTGGCTTGTTTAGTTATATACTGGCGTTTACTGCACTTTTTGGTGGGATTGCCAAGCTTGGGTTAGATGGCATTATAGTTCATGAGATAGTTAATAAACCACACTTGCGTGATGTCTGTTTAGGGACTGCGTTTTGGCTTAAAGTGGCGGGATCGGTAGTGGTAATTGCAATTATTGCTGTAGCGACAACATTCACCTCCAGCGATGCAACCACCAATTTTTATATTTTCATAATTGCTGCGGGCTTGTTATTTCAAAGCTTTGAGGTAATTGAGTTTTATTTCCAATCCCAAGTTCTGGCAAAATATGTTTCTTTCTGCAAAGTTATCCAACTGGCAATCTCTTCCCTATTAAAAATCTACCTGGTGCTGACCGAATGCCAACTCATTTGGTTTGTTATATTATCACTGTTTGATACCGTTACTCTTGCTATCAGCCTTTTTATTGCCTACCGAAATCAGAAGAACACCAACTTTTATAAATATTTTGATCTGAGGAAAGCGAAAAGTTTACTAAAAGACTCGTGGCCGCTCATTCTGTCAAGTATAGTCATCATGTTTCATATGCGTATTGATCAAGTTATGATCAAAGAGATATTGGGTGAATATGAGGTAGGAATCTATTCTGCCGCTGTAAGATTAAGTGAAGTTTGGTATTTTTTACCTGTGATGATACCATCTTCTCTTTTTCCCTCTATCATAAATGCAAAAAAGCAGAGCGAGGCTCTTTATTACGAAAGGCTGCAGAGGCTTTATACCTTTATGGTATGGATAGCTATAGGTATTGCACTTCCCATGACTTTTTTTTCCGACAAACTGGTCAATCTATTATACGGAGTAGCATATAGCGAGGCGGGAGGTGTGCTTAAGGTGCATACATGGGCAGGAGTGTTTGTTTTTTTGAGTTCGGTGTTCGGCAGATATCTGATAATTGAGAACTTAACAAAAATTAATTTTTACCGAGTTTTTTATGGTGTTTCAATAAATGTTTTCCTTAATTTGATTTTTATTCCTAAATTTGGAGTTGTAGGTTCTGCATATGCAACGCTATTTTCATTATTTATAATAAATATAATTTATGATGTTTTTAATATTGTATTAAGAAAACAATTGATTATGAAAATGAAAGCATTTTTTGTTCCAATTCTTTTTTTAAAACTTTTTTTTTTCAAATAGAATAATCCTGATACATGAAAACTTTTATTAAAAATTTTGTTAATTCATATGAAATAATTTTTCATGTTTTTAATTCACTCACGTTTCTTATTACCTCATCACTTAATAAAATTAAAGGAGATAAAAAAAAATATCCAAAGGTTATCCAACTCCCTATAACATACAAATGTAACAGCAGATGTGTGATGTGCAATATATGGCAAATGGATTATTCTAATGAAGCATCTTTTGAAGAGTTTAAAATATTTATCGGTGACGATATTTTTAAGAAGGTCAAGGCAGTCGGCATTAATGGTGGAGAGCCAACTCTTGTGCCAAAATTAACAAACTATACAAAAGAGATTCTAAAACTGCCAAAAATAAAAAGTCTTAATCTAATTTCAAATGGATTTAACTCAAGACCTCTGTTGAAGCTTATTGAAGAAATCTATAAATCGTGTAGTAAAAATAGAGTAAATTTTCATGTCTCTATTTCTTTAGATGGATTTGGAGATATCCACAATATTGTAAGGGGAATGCCGAATGCTTTTGTTAAAACCACTTTTACGATAGATGAGATCATTAAAAACCAACATAAATATTGTAATAGCTATGATATTGGGTGCACAATAGTAAAGCAAAATATTCATAATTTGATAGAGCTTGATACTTTTGCAAGAATTAACAACTACAAAATTAAATATAGGCTAGGTATCGAAAATAAAAGAATAGAAAGTGATAAACTTAGAAACCAGTATTCTGTGATTTATAGCCCTTTGCGCCAAAGCGCAAAAGAGTTTTTTCATTATAAAATGTATCAGTGCAAAATTTTGTCAGAAAAATTTAAATATTTTTCTATTTTCTATTGGCTCAACAGTGAGAAACCCAAAAGGCTTTTAGGATGCACATGGAAAGATGAGGGCGTTACCCTTGATTCGAGAGGTATACTTTACTATTGTGCAGTAGCAAGCGATTCGATAGGAAGTCTTAGAAAAAGTATAGGTAAAAAAATATTTTTCGACGATAATAATATTGAGTATCGTAAAAGTCTTGTAAGAGATTTCTGTGATGGGTGCATTCATGATTATAATGGCAAGCCAGAACTACGTAATTTGATAATCTTTTTTAAATATTTTATTCAACAGCGTTTAAGTATGAAAATATATCAAATCAAAGCAAAGCTTATGTAATGAAAATAACAGTTGTTGGGTGGTACGGAACTGAAACTATAGGTGATAGAGCGATTTTAGCTGGGCTTATATCATTTTTTAACAAATCTTTTGACAATTTTGTAGTTCACCTCGGGAGTCTGTATCCATTTTTTAGTCTTCGAACTTTAAATGAGGATTATTCTTTTTACAAAGAGATCGTTAAAAAAGATTTAAATATTGAAATCTTTAATTCTAAAAACATAAAAGCGCTTGATAATGCTATAAATAGATCGGATTTTGTAGCTATGGGGGGTGGTCCTTTGATGGACTTGGATGAGCTCTTTATGTTGGAATATGCTTTTAAAAAAGCAAAAAGTAAAGGCATTAAAACCGCTCTTTTAGGATGCGGTATTGGACCACTATTTCATAAAAAATATAGAAAATCTGTTGCTCAAATAGTTCAACATAGTGACTTGATTATTTTAAGAGATAGTAATTCAAAAAATAGTATAGAAGAGATATGTAAGGAACAAAAAATAATTACTAAGAGAATACATGCAACCATAGACCCAGCAGTCGAGTGTGTCTTGCAGTTTAACTTGAAAGCTATAAATAAAAATGAGGAAAGCTACATCGCAGTTAATTTAAGAGAATTTCCACTTTCATACGTTAAAGACGGAAACGCCAAAAATATAGATAAAGATCTTAAACAGTTTGTAAGAGCTCTATCCCATAATTTTAAAGACCGAGAAATTCGTATGATACCAATGCACTATTTTTATGTGGGAGGTGACGATAGAGTTTTTTTAAATACCATCGCAATCGGTTTAAAATGTGAAAATATCACAGTAAATAATGCCAATTTAAGTCTCAAAGAAACGATTCAAGTTTACCAAAAGGCCTATTTTAATATAGGCATGAGATTTCATTCGGTAGTGATTCAAACGATAGTAAGCGGCAAAAACTATGTGCTTGACTATACAGAACCTAAAAAGGGCAAGATAAGCAGTTTTTTAAAGGACATAGATACAAACGGCTTTTATGAAAAGAGATATATTTCACTGCAAGATGATCAGATAACCGCTGAAATTATATGTAATACTGATGCAGCTTTTACTTTTGATCATAGCAGAATACACTCGAAATTAAATGTTTATACCGATAAGCTAAATAAACTAATGAATTTTTACAAGCACTAAAACGAACAAGTTAAATATATACTTGTCCAGAATAAATATCCCCACTAATGCAAACGTGACGAAAAAATTAGCGAAAGGTCATTATATAATTGAAACTCTTTAATTTAAATATTTCATTTTCTGGCACTATAACATTAGCATGAAGATACTTCATTTGAGTACATCTGACTTTGTCGGCGGAGCCGCACGCGCTGCATATCGTTTACACTGCGGTTTAATTGCAGATGGTGTTGCTTCTGAAATGTTAGTTCAATATAAAGACAGCGATAATTTTGAAGTTCATGGGCCAAAAAAGAACTTATATAAAGCTTTATCTTTTGTCAGACCTACAATTGACCATTTACCAAAACTATTTTTCCCTCGATATTCAAAAAACCCTTTTCACCTTCAGTGGTTACCTAATCGTCTAGAACGCATAATAGACAAAATTAACCCTGACATTATACACCTGCATTGGATTTGTCGTGGTTTTCTTGATATTAATAGCCTTTCTCACTTTAAAATACCAATCGTTTGGACTCTACATGACAACTGGCCCTTCACCGGTGGATGTCATTATACTGGCGGCTGCAATCGATTTAGTCATTTATGCGGTTATTGTCCTACTTTAGGTTCAAAAAAAAATTGGGACCTTTCAAGATGGACATGGAAGCGCAAATTTAAAACATGGAAAAATATTAAACTTCAACTGATTGCACCTTGTCGATGGATGAAATCCCAAGCTTCTAAAAGCTCCCTCTTCAAAAAAACTCATTGCAAAATCATTCCAAACGGAATCGATACCGAACGCTTTAAGCCCACAGACCAAAAATTTGCTAGAAAACTACTTAGCCTGCCATATGATAAAACATTAGTCCTGTTCGGAGCAATGGATGCCCTAAATGACGAACGGAAGGGTTTTCAGTATCTTTTACCGGCTCTTCAACATCTTTCAGCCAATGATCTCGAAAACAGAATTGAAGTTGTGGTGTTTGGGGCTAAAAGTTCTTCCATGGAGACCCTCATGGGCCTGAAGGTTCACTATATCGGAACCCTGCGCGACGAAATATCAATTTCATTGGTATATGCCGCCTGTGATGTTTTCGTAGCGCCTTCCCGAGAAGACAACCTTCCCAATACTGTAGTCGAAACCATGTGTTGCGGAATCCCTTGTGTGGCCTTCAATGTTGGCGGACTAACGGATTTAATTGTCCATGAAAAAACAGGTTATTTAGCCAAGCCATTCTCAATTGAAGATTTAGCAAAAGGAATCAGTTGGGTCATCGATAGCAAGGAACGAAAAGCTATTCTATCTGCGAACTCTCGCCGACGAGCCGTTACCAACTATGACATCCACCGGACTGTTGACCTTCACTTGGAACTTTATAACAAATCGTTGCATGACCATGGTGACTCCGTATAGAGACTTAAACATAATTCGCACAAATAAAAGAATTAATAACACTATATCCAACATTATGAACAATGAATCGACAGCCAATTTTCAGTATACTTACTGCTTCGCTGAACGCCGAATCTACTATTCGCAAAACGCTTATATCGGTGAAAAATCAAGGGGAATTAAGCTTTGAGCATATCGTCTGTGACGGTGGGTCCCGAGATAAAACACTAAAAATATTAGAGGAATTTTCAGGAACATATACCCTAAAATGGCTATCTGAAAAAGATAATGGGATCGCAGATGCTCTAAATAAAGGTCTACATTTAGCCAATGGCCGCTACATAATCGTCTTGCAGGCCGATGACGTTTTTCTTAGACCTGATACCCTTACCTCAGTAGGTGCTTTCATAAAAAAATCAAACAAGGATATTTACAGCTTCCCTGTCTTTCTCGACCACCCGACTCAAGGCCGCAAACTCCGAAAACCAATTCGCCATTTATGGTACGATCGATTTAAATTCATTTTTCCTCATCAAGGCTGCTTCGTCAAACGTAAGGTCTTTGATGAAATAGGTGATTTTAATACATCATTCAAAATTGCAATGGACTACGACTTTTTTTACCGGGCCTTAAAAATTAGATGCAATGTTGGCTTCGGTAATTTTCCAGTGGTTCTGATGGGCGGAAATGGTATCGGGACGAATGATGCATTTATGGATAGACGACTATGGGAAGAACGAAAAGTCCAGAAAATCAATGAAGATCGCGTACTCTGGCGTTTGGCTCAACTTGTATTCAGATCGTTTTACCTTCCGTATCGTAATCTGAGATACCGACACCAATAGTTTCGGATTCGCAGAAATATCTTCGTATCATCAGCATTGATCTTTAAAACAAGGAAAAAATTTTGCGGATTTTAGTGCTGACCAAAAGCCAGTACATGTCAAAGATTTGTTGGACGACCGTTTCGGGCGCTTTCGTGAAATACCGCTGGAGCTGGCTCGGATGGGTCACAGGGTCACTGGGCTTTGTTTGAGCTACCGTCCGCGGACTGAAGGTTGGATATCCGATGGACCGGTCCAGTGGAGGAGCATAAACGCCGGCCGATCCAAATTGGTTGGCCTCGCGCGTTTCATTGCCAAGGCACGAAGAATAGCCGAGGATGCCGACATCATCTGGGCCTGCTCGGATTCGTTTTACGGAGTGATCGCTCATTTCCTGTCTATCACCTGTCACAAGCCTTTCATTTTCGATCTTTACGATAACTTTGAGTATTACCTTGCCGCCAACTTACCGATTGTTCGACAACTCTACCGAACAGCCGTGCGGAAATGCGCTGCCGTCACCTGTATCAGCCGGCCTTTGACCGACCTGGTAACAACATACGGCAAGCATCAAGGGATTTTCGTCCTGGAAAACGCGGTGAGAAAAGATCTTTTTAAACCTCTGGACAGAAAGTCTGCCGAAAAGATTTGGGGTTGCCGGAAAACTGCCGACTGGTTGGAACCGCCGGTGCGCTCCACAAAAACCGCGGCATCGAAAGTCTTTTCGAAGCCTTCACTCACCTGAAGGCTTCGAACCAAGAGTTGCACTTGGCAGTGGCCGGTCCACGGGACATACCGATTCCACAGGATCCTCGCATTCATGACCTCGGCGTGCTCCCCTTAGACAAGGTCCCCCTTTTTTTGAATTCCCTGGATGTAGCGGTCATCTGCGTGAAAGACGACGCATTCGGAAAATATTGCTATCCCCAGAAAGCGGGGGAGATCATGGCGTGCGACATACCCCTTGTTGCCGCAAAAATTGGCAGCCTGGCCGACATGTTCGCCGGGCATCCGGAATGGCTCTACGAGCCGGGAAACGTAAACTCTCTGATGAAAGCGCTCGATAGAAGGCTATCGGATAAAAGCACCGGCTATTTGACCCCTCCTTCTTGGAAGGAACTCGCCCAACGACTGGAGCAAATCTTTATTCAAGTGTGGAGGGATCGGTGATTAATATAAAATCCGCAATTCATGAATATCTGAACACCCTTTACAAAGATGTCATGAACAGGGCATATCAAAAGGCAAAAAGCCTGCTTCTCGAAGATTTTACGCCAGAGACGCTGTATCTTGACTGCGGCACCGGTAACGGCAGTCAATTCCAACTCCTCGCGTCGGCATCCGATCAGCTGTCGTCATTAAACTATTTTGGAATCGAATGGGATGCTGCAGAAGCAGCTAAGGCGAAAAAGAAAGGGCTTCAGGTGGTTCGCGCTGATTTGAACAGACCATTACCTTTCGAAGATCGGGTTTTTGGATGTGTATTCGGACTTTCAGTGCTGGAACACCTCGTGAACGGCTGCCAGTTTATAAAAGAAGCCTATCGTGTGCTCAAGCCAGGCGGACGACTGGTTTTGATCACTCCGAATCTGAGTGCGTGGTTCAATATTATTCTACTGGTTCTCGGGAATATGCCTTCATCTGGGCCGCATCCGGATTCGACCGCATTAATTCGAAAAAATACGGCCGTCCGATTCAGGGATACCGGCATTTCACATGTCGAAGATGCAAGCCCAACCGATCGGCATTTGGTCGTATTCACCTACAAAGCACTCCGATATTACCTTTACAGTCTCGGTTTCAATCGGGTAACCTCATACTCATATGGTTTTTATCCATTTCCTCGTTTCATCCAGCCATTTTTCGAGGCAATTGATCCCTGGCACTGCCATCAAATGCTATTCGACTGTAAAAAATAATATTTTTCCGCCTCTTGCATAAAGAAAAAGAATTGGTGATTGATCAAAAATATCGTAAAGACTATCCAAAAGGATTTAATTCATTTTCACGCTGTCAGATTACGGTCCTGAATAAGCCACTCTACCGAACCGCCTTTTCCCCTTCCGCGAAATGCATCGATCGGATCTGCTGCGACAGGCACGACTCTGATATAATTTTGATAGACGTTCCACTCCAGCTTTCTTGAAGAATCCAGCTTAAAGCGCCGCCTGATCTCCGCTGGAATCACTGTTTGCCCATTGGTTTAATAGAGCTTCTCATATTATTCTCCATTATTATTCAACTTCAGCTTTTCCCGACAGGATCGGATTCAGGATCACAGGATATTCAGCTGGGTCGTATTCGAGGTCTGCATCCTTCACCACGATGATATCACCGGAAGCTGTTGCAAAACCGGTCTGCAGCGCCCTGCCTTTGCCGTAGTTTTTATCATGGTAACATATCTTTAACGCCGGATTATTTAGGGTCTATCCGGATTTC
>CAVSIM010000019.1:0-373008 GCA_963728055.1 uncultured delta proteobacterium
TTTACAATTTTAAGCAAGCAATCCGAAGCAGCCGCGCCATCATGGCACCGATTTTGGTATCCATCTTATGGAGAAATCCAATTCCGGAGCACTGGATGAGCCCAGGTCTTCGATATAGAATCAACCTCGCGGCCATTTCTGTCGCATTTGACGTCAAACGCGCACACTGCTGGAAGTGGGCCTGACGATCATGACGGACACGTTTAGAGAGAACTCTACAGCAGGTTGCGCCATTGGTGGCTTTAAACACATCGTGAAGTTGCCGGGCACTTTTGCGCATGCGCCGGCGGTGATGGTAAGGTTGATCGCCTCCTACCAACAGGCCGCACGCCAAAACGGCGCCACTCAAAGCGCCGCAAATGCAACCGCTATCTCCCAGCGCAATGCTGAACGGAGCCGCAACGGCAACGGCCTGAGCGTCGCTCAGGCCGCCGTTAAAGGCCTTGTTCAAGGTCACTACAACCGCCTCGGTGCACAGCAGCTGCCGGGTTTGGTACAGATTTTCTGCACGCTTTTTAATCCGTGCGATCAACGCCTCCGCCTGAGGGTCGTGATGGTTGCACCACATTGGCATCAATATAACCCGCCCGATTGCTTACTTCGCCTTCTCAATGGGAAAATCCGCCCCTTTCCAGGCAAAAACCCCGCCAGGATAGCGATAGACGTTTTTGTAGCCGAGCTTGACGGCCCAGGCCGCACCGTTGTGGCTGCGGGTGCATTTGACGAAACCGCAGTAGATCACGATCAGCTTGTCTGTATTATCGCCCAACAATTTTTTGAAATCTTCCAGGGTCTTGCCGTCGGTTTCCTTGGTATCCCATTCCTTCATGTCCGGTATGGGGAACAGAAACTGAACCGCCCCCGGAACATGCTGTTTTTTATAGCTGTCCTCATAGGGCATGGTATCGACGACCAGAATCTCTTTTCCGGAATCGATCCACTTCTTGAGTTCTTCGGTGGTCACCACATCGTAGCTGCCGCGCTGAACATCACGAACCAGTTTGACCGCATCGGCTTCCTTTGCCACCTCCTTTTCGAATTTGTCATCCAGAAAGGCCCCGGCAGGAGTTGCCATCGCCGCCATCAGTCCCACGACCAGAAACATTTTCAACACAGAGTTACCCATACGCATCTTCTTTTTTCCTTTTGCTGAATAGTTGATTTGCAACAACCATGACGCCCGCCGGCCGTATGGCACGATAGCGGCGCCGGCCATATATAAAACTGACTCCAGCCATCATGGCCAAGTCCCGAAACAATGAAAGCCTCAGACCGTGAAATGCCTCGGTTTCCGGGTCTTCAGGACCGAAGCAACCGCAGTCCACATCCAGTCCCATCCAGATGCCGTAACCAAGCACCGCCATAAATAGCACCAGCAAACCGGTCATCAGCGCCAGGCTCCCGCGGATGTCGAACAGCAGGCCGAGACCGGCAATCACCTCCAGCAGCGGCAAACCAACCGCCACCGGCATGAGCAGACCTTCAGGAACGATCCCAAAAGCCTCTATCAGCACGGCAAAAGCTTTAGGCTCCAGCAGCTTGGTGCTGCCGGCATAAATGAACATGCCGCCCAAAATCCATCGAGTATAATTGTAGATGCAACCAGACATACCATGCTTTCTGCTTAAAATTCCCCTGCAAGAATATAAAGATTACCCCCGTACATCCTGGGCGCTGATATGAGAATGCACCTGTCATTAATTTTTACAGCGCTGTTAAACTACAATTACCGATATGTCAAACAGGATATTCCGATAGAATTGAGACGATATCAAGGTTTTCCCGATAGACTGAGGCGCAACCGGTTATCGCACTGCCGGAAGCCTGATGGTGAAAGGATTACTCGAGGGCACAATGGAGATCGTGATTGATCTTTCTGACCGTTAGGGTTGATAGAAGGCATAGCCGTCACTCATCGTCAATAAGGTCCATCTATCTCCCTGCGGTTGTCAGAAGAAAATTAAGCATGGCTTGACCCGACGGTGAAGCGATCCGACGCTTGTTCCGGATCAGGAAAAAGTTTCGGGACATCGAAAGTCCCTTGACCTTCAAAGCTTTGAGGATTCCAACCTTCAACTCCGTGTCAATGGCTCTTGCCGAGAGGATAGACAGACCAAGACCTGATTTGATACCTTCTTTGACAGCCGTCGATGAGCCGAAGCGAGCGGAGACCTGAAGTGCGTTGGTGCCGTCTTCACCAGATTCACGCAGATAGGTTTCCAGGATCTTCAAGGTTCCAGAGCCTTCTTCCCGCAGTATGAACGGTGTTTCCTTAAGTTCCTTCAGGGAGACGGCCTTTCGCCGAGCCCACGGGTGTTGGACAGGAATGGCAAGAACCAGTTCGTCCTTCCAGAGTTTTTGGCATGAAATGTTTGGGTGTAGAGTTTTTGCGCCGATAACGCCTATCTCAAGCAGGCCCGCCAAGACGCGATTTTCGATTTCACCGCTGTCGGCGATTGTCAGTTTCACCGATAAATGCGGATACTTTTTGTTGAATCTACCGATGAGATCCGGAAGAATATATTCTCCGGAAATGGTGCTGCCGCCCATGGATATCTCTCCCCGTTCCAGTCCCAGAAATTTCTCTATCTCCAATTGGGCCGTCTCTTTCATTTCCAGAAAAAGGGTGGCATGTTTGTGCAGAAGTTCGCCGGCAGCAGTGGGAACCACTTTTCTGCCCAGGCGGTCGAGTAACCGAGTGCCAATCTTTTTTTCAAGAGAGGCGATCCTTTCACTGACCGATGCCTGGGCCAGAAAAACTTTTTCGGCAGCCTTAGAAATACTTTCCATTTCGACAACCTTGCAAAAAATTTCAAGCTCGCGAAAACCGAAATCAATCGTCAGCATTTTCGGCTCTTCCTCATTTGGGTAGCTGATATTTTTCAAAGAGAGACATGGATTGCAACCGATAGTCCCCATACGGTAAAAACGGCAAGGACAAACTAAGCGCGAGAAGCGAGGTGAAGGGTGTAGCCATGAATCTGCCACATAACCCCGAGAAAAGTGAGTTTTGTAACCGTGCCGCTTGACTTGCGAGGGAATGCAGCATACTATCCGGACAGGCTAGACCGATCAGGTCTCAATAGTGAAAGGTGATGATATGGAACATTGGCAGTTGCAAGATGCAAAAAACCGTTTTAGTGAAATTGTCAACAAGGCGCTGCGGGATGGACCGCAGGTTGTTACCCGCCGTGGCAAAAAAGCCGTCGTCATCATGTCGGTTGAACAGTACCAGAGTTTAGTGAGACCCAAAACAAATATTGTCGATTTTTTTCAAAAGTCACCACTGCGGGGTGAAGATCTGGACCTGACACGCAGAAAAGACAGTGCCCGAGAGGTGATGATTTGAATTATTTCCTGGATACGTGTGTGATTTCAGAATTGGTGAAAACGAAGCCGAATCTTCGCGTGATCGAATGGATACGATCACAAGACGAAGAAAGCCTTTTTTTGAGCGTGATAACGATAGGTGAAATACAGAAAGGAATATTTAAATTGCCGACCGGGCGAAAAAAGAAACAACAGTTAGAGAACTGGCTAAACAATGAATTGCAGGAACGATTCAAGAACAGGATACTTGAAATAACAATAGGTTCCGCCCGTGTTTGGGGACAGATCTTAGGAGCTTGCGAAAAAAAAGGGATAACCCTACCTGCGATTGATTGTCTGATTGCATCTCAGGGCATTTTCCATAAAATGACCGTCGTAACCAGAAATATTTCCGATATGGAACCCAGTGGTGTTCAGCTGTTCAACCCATGGGAGACGTAATCTGTCCACCGTCAAATGGCGAGGCAGATTGCTTCACTCATCCAGGCAGTAACACATCATGCCAGGTATGACCCCCCTGATTAATATACGACCGTCTTTTTCGAGGATGGCAGCCGTTACCTTAACGATCTCTCCCATGCAAGAATCTCTCGGAATTGATGCGACAATGTTATGGATACTTTAGCCATTGCGGGATGACCTCCAGAAGAACTGCATGGCTTTTCCCACTCTGCATGTTACGGTATGACGCATTCGAGCGTTCCTGTCCGAGGCACGCTTGTTGACGATGTCTTGCGGGAAGAAATCAGCGCATGATATCGGAAAACATTAAAGCAATAAAAAGAAAGCCGCAATCCCAAGGGATTGCGGCTTACAATTTCAAATGGTGCCGAAGGCCGGACTTGAACCGGCACGGCTTTTGGCCACTACCCCCTCAAGATAGCGTGTCTACCAAGTTCCACCACTTCGGCACGATATGTCTGCGCGGTGCTATGGGGATTTTTTGTCTGCCTCCGGGGCCTTGTCGGTGGCGGCCGGCTTCTGCGGCGCCGCCGGTTGTGACTGCGCCGGTTCCGTGGTTGCCGGCGCCGCCGGGGACGGCTTCACGGCCTCGGCCGCAGGGGCCTGCCCCTCGGCCGGTGCGGTGGCTCCCGGCTGGGGTACCGCCGGTGCGGCGACCGGCGGCGGGTTTTCCATCATGATGGAGCTTCGGGCGCGGCTGCTCGAATAATACGCCAGGGCCAGGGAGGTGAGCATAAAAACGATGGCGGCGATCGTCGTCAGTTTGCCCAGAAAGGTGGAGGCGCCGGAACTGCCGAAAAGAGTCTGACTGGAACCACCGCCGAATGCCGCACCCATGTCGGCGCCCTTGCCGGTCTGAAGAAGCACGATCAAGATCAGGGCGATGCTGACCACGACGTGTATAATGATCAATACGTTTGACATGACTTCTTTCGTGAAAACAGTATTATGTCGATTGATAGTGAACGATCCTGCCGAAGGTCTCGGCATCGAGGCTGGCGCCGCCGACCAGCGCGCCGTCGATGTCCGGCATGCCCATCAGCTCGGCGATGTTGCCGGGCTTCACGCTGCCGCCGTAGAGAATCCGGGTGCCCTGCGCCAGGACATCGCCCTGCAGTTCGGAGAGAGTCGACCGCAGGAACCGGTGGACTTCCTGGGCTTGCGCGCTCGTCGCCGTTTTCCCGGTTCCGATGGCCCAAATCGGCTCGTAAGCGATCACCAAAGGCCGCAGCGCGTCGGCAAAAAGGCCTTTTAACCCTATTTTTAGCTGTTTGTCAAGCACGGAAAAAGTCTGATCGGCCTCGCGCTGCTTTTCGGATTCTCCGATGCACATCACCGGAACCAGTCCGGCCGCAAGGGCCGCGGCGATTTTTTTGTTGACCGCATCGTCCGATTCACCGAAGTATTCGCGCCGTTCGGAATGACCGATGATGCAAAAGCGACAGCCGGCCGCCACCAGCATGGCGGTTGAAATCTCGCCGGTATAGGCGCCTTCCTTTTCCCAATGGACATTCTGCGCTCCGACCGCGATCCGGCTGCCCTCGAGGGCCTCCGCCACCGGCACCAGGGCCGTGAACGCCGGGGCGATCATGATTTCGACCCCGGCGGCGTCCTGGGCCAGCTCCTTCAGGCGTTTGGCGGTCTGAATCGACTCGGAGACGGTCTTGTACATTTTCCAGTTCCCGGCAATCAGGGGGATGCGTGCAGTCATGGCCTTCTCCTATCGGTTGCTGATGCAAGCCGTTTTTGATGTTGGTGGTATATCGCTCTCAGCCGCTACTGGAGGTCGCGAGCGGTCGGAAGCGATCGTTTTGACCGGCGTGCTTGAACATCGAGGGGGTTGCGGCGAGAATCAGGACATCTCCCAGCGGTCCGACCCCGGTCAAAAGAACGATGGCCAGCCCGATGAAGCCGCTGCCGGCGATGATGCGGGCGGCATCCGGAAAGACGACGAAAAAAAGCAGGTCGAGCACGCTGGCGGCCAGAAGCGTCCACACCGCCCATTTGCGCAGGTTCCAGACCCCGATGCCCGCGAGCAGAAAAGGGACCAGCAGGAGTATGAATTTGGCGGTCATCAATTCTGCCAGCGGGCTCGGGACCATCGGATCGGTGGCCAGCCACAGAAGCGCCTTGAAAATCGCCAGCCAGCCCGCGGCCCATATCGGCCAGGGAAATCCGCGATACATCCGCCACTCCGGAAAAAAGACGAAAGGTATCGGCGGCTGGGGGGACGGGGCGCGTCCGTCGCCGGTTTTGCCGGGTGAGGCCTGCTTTTTATGGCGGGTCAATGGCTCGGCTTTCCTTACAGTTGCGATCCGATCAGCGCCGCCAGGTCGGCCATGCGGGTCGAATAGCCGGTTTCATTGTCGTACCAGGCCAGGACCTTCACCATGTTCTCGACCACGTAGGTCGTGGGGGCATCGACGATCGATGAAAACCGCGAGCCGTTGTAGTCGGACGACACCAGCGGCAGGTCACTGTAATCCAGAATGCCGCGCAACGATTCCCCGGCCGCTTTTTTCAGGGCGTCGTTGACATCCGAAACGGTGAGCCCCGATTTTTCGACCGTCGCCACGAAGTCGACGATCGAGACATTGGGGGTGGGCACACGGATCGCCAGGCCGTTCAACCGGCCGGCCAAATCCGGCAGCACCAGGGCCACCGCCCGCGCGGCGCCGGTAGTGGTCGGAATCATGGACAGGGCCGCCGCGCGGGCGCGGCGCAAGTCCTTGTGCGGGAAGTCGAGCAGGCGCTGGTCGCCGGTGTAACTGTGAATGGTGGTCATCAGGCCGCTGCGGATCCCGAAGTTTTCGAGCAGCACCTTGGCCACCGGGGCCAGGCAGTTGGTCGTGCACGAGGCATTGGAGATGACGTGATGCTGCCTGGGATCGTAGCGGTTCGAGTTGACACCCATGACGATGGTGATATCGGGGTCCTTGGCCGGGGCCGAGATGATTACCTTGCGGGCGCCGGCGGCCAGGTGCTTTTCGGCGTTTTCCCGGTCCCTGAACAAACCGGTGCACTCGGCGACGACGTCCACGCCGAATTCCTTCCACCGCAGCATGGCCGGGTCCTTGATCGACGTGATCGCAAAGGCTTTCCCGTCGACCTCGATGGCATCGTCCTTGGCGACGACCTGCCGATCGAGCGTGCCGTGCACGGAGTCGTATTTCAGCAGATGGCCCATCGTGGCCGAATCGGTGAGGTCGTTGACCGCGACCACTTCGACATCCGGATGATTGAGCGAGGCCCTGAAGACCATGCGTCCGATTCGTCCGAAACCATTGATTCCCAATTTTACGCTCATGTTGTCTCCTCCAGTGTTATCATCATTGACAGGGCGTCTTCGCCGGTATCCAGGTAGTATCGGGGCCGGGTGCCGACGAGCCTGAAGCCGAACTTCCAGTAAAAGTTGCGGGCCGCCCAATTGGATCGGCGCACCTCGAGATACGCTTTCTTCGCTCCCTTTTGCCGCGCCGACCGCAGGCAGCTTTCCAGCAGCCGGGTGCCGACGTTTTGTTTTCGCCAGTAGGGCGCAACGGCAATTTTGAGCAGGTTGACTTCATCGACAACCAGCCGCATGCAGGCGTAGCCGAGGACCTGCCCGCTGCGCGGATGCAACGCGACGACATCCAGCGCATCCCGGCTGGACAGTTCATCGTAAAAGGACATGGGCAGCCACGGCTGCTTGAAGGATGCCATTTCGATGGTGATGATTTCATCGATATGGACTTCGGCAAGCGCCGCGATCGACAAGCCCGGCGTGCTCACCCCCGTTTATTGCCTTTTAATATGCCGCTGGCCAGTGAAATGCTCTTGCGGCCGAAAGCCTCGACGGTTCCGGCCAGCTCCGCGAGTTCCTGCTTGCCGCGGGAGTTCAAGGCCTTGACCAGCATCGGCAAATTGACGCCCGAGAGCACCTCGACCCGGCCTTCTTCGAGAAAGGTGTAGCTCAAGTTGGAGGGTGTGCCGCCGAACATGTCCGTCAGGATCAGCACCCCCTGATTGTGATCGACTTTTTTGACGCCGTCCGATATTTTTTTTCTCAATTTTTCGGCATCTTCATTCAGATCGATGCTGATGGACAGCGTGTTCTCGGGCGGTGACCCGATGATGAATTCAGCGGCCTCGATCAAGGCGCTGCCGAGTTCGCAGTGCGTTACGATTAAGATTCCAATCATTTTGTTCCCGATTTTTCCGGCGTCGTTAACATATATCGATATCGCGATGGGCGATGGCGACCTCTCTGCCCGCGGTTTGAATGTGTTCGAACAGACGACCGGCGATGGCGACCGAACGGTGCCGGCCGCCGGTGCACCCGACGGCGATGGACAAGTAGGCCTTGCCCTCCTTTTCGTACAATGGGATCAGATAGTCAAGCAAATCAAAATATTTGATCAGGAATAAGCGGGCATCCTCATTTTGCAGCACGAATTGTTTGACGGCCGCCGTTTTACCGTCGAGATCCTTTAATTCCGGCACGAAAAAAGGATTGGCGAGAAACCGGACATCGATGACGAGGTCCGCGTCACCGGGGATGCCGTGCTTGTATCCGAAAGAAATGACCTGGATGCGCATCGGCGCCAGGGTAATCAAATCCTTGGCGATATTTTTGATGGCCGCCTTCAGTTCATGGACAGTGAACCGCGAGGTGTTCAGGACGTACTCGGCCGATTTTTTCAACGATATCATCCGGCGCTGTTCGGCCCGGATGCCGTCCAGCAACCCTTCGCCCCGGGCGACCGGATGATGCCGCCGGGTCTGGCTGTAGCGCCGCAGGAGGGTTTCTTCGTCCGCTTCGAGGAAAACGGTTTTGAGGTCGAATCCGCGGCCGGCCGCATCCTGGAAAACCGCTCGGTGGCTGCCCGGAAAACTTTTTTCGCGCAAATCCATTCCGAAGGCGAAGCCGGGCGTCTCGGGCTCGCCGACATTCGGCAGCTCCAGAAAGTCCGGCAACAGCGAGACCGGCATATTGTCGACGCAATAAAAACCGGCATCCTCCAGAGCGGCCAATGCGGTGCTTTTCCCTGAGCCGGACAAGCCGGTGACGATGATGATTTTCGGCTTTTTCATGGGTTGGTCAAAAGACTGTTACCGGTACCGGGGGGCTCCGGATCGGACCGCGAGTGAAGGGAGAAAATATCGTGCATCTGCCGATACAGAAATGTGCAATTTCTCGATTGTTCAAGGAAACCAAGTAACTGTGCCGAGATGGACGGTTCTGGTACGCCGCACAATCGATTCCGCCGATCGACGCCGAAGCTGCGGAATAAACCATTTCTGAACGGAAACGAGATAGTGTCCTTCAGCATTCCCTCAAAAAAACCGATGGGAACCTACGTAAGTGTCCGATTCATAGTTGAGTCATTTTTTCTCTGGTCAAGCCCGCTACGACCGGCCGACCAGGGGAAAAACGCCATTTCTGAAAGGAAACTGTAGGCTTCAAGATAATGATTTTGGCAAGGCCAGACGGAGGAGGCTGTATAAGTCATACGCCGACGACCGATAACACAGCCAAAATCCTTATCTTGGAGCCTACGGCTAGAAGTCGGTATCCGCCTCCTTTATAATCGCAAAGATCTCCTCGCGATCGGTAGCCTTCATCAGTCTTTCTCTAAACGGGTCGTGTTTGAGGATCTTCGATATCCTGGCCAGCAGTTTCAGGTGCAGTCCGGTCGAGTTTTCAGGGGTCACCAGCAGAAAAAAGATATGGGTGGGGCGGTTGTCCATCGATTCGAAATCGACCCCTTTGCGGCTGAGTCCGAAGCCCAGGACCAATGCGTCCAGGTCCTTCAGCTTGCCGTGGGGAATGCCGATCCCGCTTCCGATCCCGGTGCTGCCCAGCCGCTCCCTTTCCATCAGCACCCGCACGAGTTCCTCGCGGTTGACGTCCTTCAGCTGCGAGATGGGTTCGACGAGTTCTTCCAGGACCCCTTTTTTATCCTGCGCCTTCAGATCGGCGAGAATCGCTTCTTTGGGCAGTACTTCCAGGATTTTCATAGTCTGTTTACCATTCGCTTGAGAATTCGCGCCGGGCCGCGCAACCGGGTCGGCGGCGGCACGGCGCACCGCGCGCACGGATCCTTCGGGGGCCGGTCAAGTGCTGGGTTGAATCAAGCCGAGATTCCCGTCCTTGCGGCGATACAGGACATTCACCCGGTCGGTCTGGGCATTGGTGAAAACCAAAAAGCTATCGTCCAGCAGATCCATCTGCATCACGGCCTCTTCGACATCCATCGGTTTGTAGTCGATGTTCGTGATTTTGATCCGGGGCCGGTGATCGTCGTCGCCCGGATGGACGCCGAAGTCCGCAGGAATGTCCTTGATGCTGGCCTTGCCGCCGCTGCGCCGCTCGCGGGTCTTCTGCTTGCCTTTTTTCAACTGCTTTTCGAGCTTGTCGAGCACCATGTCGATCGCCGAATACATGTCATTGATTTCTTCCTTGCCGATGAGGTTGAGGCGGTCGGCCGTGATATTGATTTCGGCGATGTGGCGGAATTTTTCCACCGAGAGGACCACGCTGGCCTCGGCCGGATTGTCGAACAGACGATCGAACCGGTCCAGTTTGTCCCGGACGTAGGTTTTCAAATGCTCCGAAGGCGGCAGGTTCTTGAAGGTGACCGAGACTTGCATGCCAAGACTCCTTAAATCTGTTTGCGCCTGCTCGACGGCAGTAGATTCAGCATCTCACGGTACTTTGCAACGGTGCGGCGGGCGATGTCGATGTGAGATTCCTTCAACAGTTTGGCGATCTTATCGTCGCTGAAGGGCTTGTGAGGGTCCTCGCCGGCGATGATCTGTTTTATTTTTTCCTGGACGCTGACCGAGGCGATCGCGCCACCGTGGTCGCGCTTAATAGAACTGTTGAAGAAATATTTCAACTCAAAAATTCCCTGCGGGGTATAGGCGTACTTGTTGGTCGTCACCCGGCTGATGGTCGATTCGTGCATCCCGATGTCCTGGGCGACGTCCCGCAGGACCATAGGCTTCAGATGGGCGATGCCCTTTTCGAAGAAGTCCCGCTGGTATTGCAGGATGCTCTCCATGACCTTGTAAATCGTCTTCTGGCGCTGGTGGATACTCTTTATCAGCCAGGCGGCCGATCGCAGCTTGTCTTGAATGTAACTCTCGGCCTCGCCCGAGACCCTCTCCTTGGTGCCGATCGATTTCTTGTAAAACGGGTTGACCCGCAACTTGGGCATGCCGTCGTCGTTGAGCACGATGACCAGGTCGTTGTCCATTTTGTAAACGTAGATGTCCGGGGTGATGTACTGGGGCGTGTCGTCGGAATATTCGCGCCCCGGCCGCGGTTCGAGGCTCTTGACGACGTTGACGGCCGCAACGATGTCGTCCATGCCGACTTTCAGGGCCCGGACGATGGCCTTGTAATTTCTCTTTTCGAGATTGCCGAGGTGATGACGGATGATGTCGGTGACCAGCGGATCGTCGATCTTGAGGTGCCGGGCCTGGATCATCAGGCATTCGCTGAGGTCACGGGCGGCCACCCCGACCGGATCGAAGGTCTGGATCAGCGCCAGGACCTCTTCGACCTTGGCCGTCTCGGCCCCCGCGATGCGGGCGATTTCCTCCGTGGAGACGTCCAGGTAGCCATCCTGGTTCAGGTTGCCCACGATCAGGCTGCCGATGTTCTCCTCTTCCAGGCTCGGCGAGGTCATCAGCAGCTGCCACAGCAGGTGGTCGTTGAGCGTCTCCTTGCGCGCGATGAAGGCATCGTATTTAGGGGCTTCGCGGCTCTCGCCCTCGTAGTTGACCCGGCCCGGCGTGTTGTACTCGTCCAGGTAATTGCTCCAGTCGATATCGTCGTGGATCTTTTCCTCGATCGTGACCTCTTTGGTGGTGGCGGCGTCCTCGACAACCGGTTCGGCCGGTTCCAGAAGGCGGTCGTCGCCGGGCGCATCCTGCAGTTCCTCGAGCGCCGGATTTTCCTCGAGTTCCTGGCGGATGGTGTCCATCAGCTCGAGGCGCGAGAGCTGCAGGAGCTTGATCGCCATCTGCAGCTGCGGGGTCATGATCAACTGCTGGGTCAGTTTAAGCTGTTGTCTGAGTTCGAGTGCCATATTTCCTAAAGCGTGAATTCGTCTCCAAGGTAAATTTTGCGGGCGATTTCGCTGGCGGTTATCTCCTCCGGGGTCCCGGCCACGACCACCTTGCCGTCGCTGAGAATGCAGGCGGTGTCACAGGACTGCAGCGTGTCGCGGACGTTGTGGTCGGAAATCAGGATGCCGATTCCGCGGTTTTTAAGATGCCCGATAATCTTCTTGATGTCAATGACCGCCAGCGGATCGACGCCGGCGAACGGCTCGTCGAGGAGCATGAACTTCGGGTTGGTGGCCAGCGACCGCGATATTTCGAGCCGCCTTTTTTCACCGCCCGACAGCACGGCGGCTTTCTGGTCCGCCAGGTGCCGGATGCCGAGTTCCCCGAGCAGCAGTTCCGCGCGTTCGGCCTGCTCGGCCTTGGGCAGGGCGAGGGTTTCGAGAATGGCCAGGATGTTTTGCCGCACCGTCAGCTTTCTGAAAATCGAGGGTTCCTGCGGCAAGTACCCGACGCCCCTGCGGGCGCGCAGGTGCATGGGATAATCGGTCAGGTCCTCCTCGTTCAAAAGAACCTTGCCGGCGTCGGGTTTGACCATGCCGACGGTCATGTAAAATGTCGTCGTTTTTCCGGCGCCGTTCGGCCCGAGAAGACCGACGACCGTGCGGCTGGCGACATCCAGGCTCACCGAGTCGACCACGGTCCGGCCGCTGTAGATCTTGCCGAGGTTTCGCAGAGACAATACGGTCATAGGGGTTCGATCAGCCGGATAGTCGTCGGTCGCCCTCCGCCCGCTTGACTTTTCGCAGGCTGGAGGAGCATTGCCAATTTCAGACAAAACGGTCATGGCCCTATGGGCCACCAAAGTGCATGAAAAAAATGTCCAGATGAACGTCGAACATCGAACGTCCAACATCGAATTACTTGGTTCCGGGCCTTTCGAACACGCCCCTGACCCTTTCCGTTGGGCCGCCGGACACCTCGAACCGGGCCGCGTCGAGGAAAAGGGTTATCCGGCTGCCGCTGACCGAAGCCGCGCCGCTGACCACCTTCGAGGCCTCGCCGGACAACACGAGGGTGCGTTGCCCGGCATCGTAGACCGCCCGTTGGGCGGACCCCGTCAGGTCGGCCGAAAAAATGCGCACGTTGCCCTCGGCCACCACCTGGCGGATATTGGCGCGGCCCACGGGATTTCCGGTGGCGGCGCGCTCGCCGCCCCGGTAGCTCACCACGAGCCGGTCGGCCGTCAGGGTGTATTCGCCCCGGATGACCTTGACGTTGCCGCTGAACTCGGCCGTTTTCGATGTGTCGTCGCTCACCAGCTGGTCGGCCGTGATGGTGATCGGCTGCGCCGGCGCTGCGGGATTTTCCACCTGCGCCGCCGCCCAGCTCCAGCCGCCGACCAAAGACAGGACTATATACGTGAGGATACGGCCGATCGAACACTTACATGGAAAGATCCTCACTGAAGGTGCCTTTGACGTTGCCCTTGAAGACGGCCCGTTTCTTGTCCAGTTCGAGGGCCATGCTGTCGGCGTCCAGGCGGTAGCCGTCGCCGATGATTTCGACAGGGGTTCGGGAGGAGAGGAATTGTTTGTCATGGCGATAGTCGAGTGCATCCGCCAGGAGCCGTGAATCTTCGTTCTTCAACACGACATGGCCGGTGACCACAACGTCGCGGGTCTCGGTTTCCAGGACGCCATTGTCGGCCGTCAGGTGGATGGGAGGCTGGCCGTCGAGGAAAAATGTCATCGTCAGGCTGTCCAGACGGATTTTTTTTTCGGCTTCGAGATACCGGGCCGCGGCCGCATCCAGCTGCCACTCTTTTTTGCCGTCGCGGGTGGCGGTCTGGTGGACCTCGTCGATCGCCATGTCGATCCCCGGCTGAATGGCGGCGATGAATTTTTCCGGTTGGTCGAGGATGCGGCGGTAGTTGAAATAGACGACTGCCAGCACCGCGACGGAGGTGACGATGAAGAGCGCGAAAACGATTTTAAGCGTCCTGGTTTTTCGTTTCGACACGATATGCAAAATCCGTTCACGAACAGTAAAATCGGTTAAATTTCAGGTAAAAATAGTACCGCGCGACCGCTTAAAAGTCAAGGAACGAAAAACTTTGCCTTGATTATCAGGTTTTTAACTGGTATTTAACCAATTTCCGCGACAGGGCCAAACGCGGGGACAACCCTCTGAAAGCCAACGAAAATCAATTGATCGCCGAACGGGGGTGCATGCAGCGCCGGGCGTCGTCCGCGCCCGGGCCCGTATCGGCGCAGAAAAGAAGCGGGCGAGTATGGCAGGTCAGTCGAAAATGAGCCGTCACAAGGTCGACAAATCAATCAAGGACATCAATGCCAGGATCAAGGCCGGCGAGGTGGTGGTCGCAACGGCCGAGGAGATCATCGACATCGTTAAAAACGAAGGCCCGCTGGAGGCGGCCCGGCACGTCGATGTCGTGACCACCGGCACGTTCGCCCCGATGTGTTCGTCGGGCGCCTTCATCAATTTCGGCCACGCGGTGCCCGGCATCAAGGCCTCGCGGGTCTGGATGAACAACGTGCCGGCTTATGCCGGCCTGGCGGCCGTGGACTGCTACATCGGCGCCACCGAACCGTGCGAGGACGATCCGCTGAACAAGGTTCACCCGGGCGAGTTCAATTACGGCGGCGGACACGTCATCCAGGACCTGCTGGAGCGCAAGACCGTTTTCCTCAAGGCGACGGCTTACGGGACCGATTGCTACCCCGGCCGGACACTCGAAAAAGAAATCACCCTCAAGACCCTGCCCCAGGCCACCCTGTGCAATCCGCGCAACGGCTATCAGAATTACAACTGCGCGGTCAACCTGTCGAACAAAATCGTTTACACATACATGGGGACCCTCAAGCCGCGGGCCGGCAACGCCAATTACTGCTCGGCCGGACAGTTGAGTCCGCTGTTCAACGATCCTTATTATAAAACCATCGGCATGGGCACGCGCGTGTTTCTCGGCGGCGGGGAAGGCTACGTTGCCTGGCACGGCACCCAGCACAAGCCCGCGGTCGCCCGCACCCCGCAGGGAATCCCGGTGTCGCCGGCCGGGACCCTGATGGTCATGGGCGATATGAAGAAGATGAGCGCCAAGTGGATCAAGGGGGTGAGCATCCAGGGCTACGGCTGCTCGCTGGCGGTCGGCCTGGGGGTCCCGATCCCGGTGTTAAACGAAGAGATCGCGCGCTGCACGGCCATTTCAGACGAGGACATCTTCACCCAGATCGTCGACTACGGAATCGACTATCCCGCCGGGGTTTCCAGGAGCCACGGGCAGGTCAGCTATGCCGAGCTGAAGAGCGGCACCATCCGGTTCGACGGCCGCGACGTGCCGACCGCGCCCCTTTCGAGCATCGTGCGCGCGCGCGAAATAGCGGAGACACTGAAGAAAAGGATCCTGCAGGGCAAATTTTATCTGACCGAGCCGGTCTTCACGCTGCCGCGGTGACCGGCCTTCACGCCGCCGCGGTGACCAGCGCGCGTGGTGCCACGGTGTTCTGCCTTCATGCCGTCACGGTGTTATGATCGATGGCCCCGATCCGATCCTTTATAGCCATGGAGCTTCCGGCGGACGTCCAGTCGGCCATAGACGGCCTGCAGAAGCGATTGGCGCACCGCGGCCTCGACGTTCGCTGGACCGCGGCCGGCAACATTCACCTGACGCTGAAATTCCTGGGCCTGGTCGACGAGGTCCGGATCGCGGACATCGCCGCCGTTCTGGCCGAGGTTGCGCGCGGGTTTTCGCCGCTGCAGCTGGCAGCCAAAGGCGTCGGTGTTTTTCCGAACCCCGCGCGCGCCCGCGTCGTCTGGGCCGGTTTGGCCGGGCACCTGGCGCAGCTCACGGCGCTGCAAGGCCTTCTGGCTAAACGGCTGGCGGCGATCGGGTTTCCGCCGGAGGGCCGCCCCTTCACGGGCCATCTGACGCTCGGGCGCGTGAAGAAAAAATTAGCGTCGTCGCGCGTGCGGGCGGCGCTGGACGCCGGATGCGATTTTTCGTCGGACCCCTTTGTGGTCGACCGGGTGGTGCTGTTCAAAAGCGACCTGCGGCCGACCGGCGCGGTGTATACCGGACTGCACCAGGCCAAGCTGTCCGGCCCGGCGCGGTGCGAAAGCCGGGGTGCGCTGGTATAGGAGTGCGCGAACCGCCGGCCGGCCCGGTTTTGGCGGCTGATTACACCGGCAAGGCGCCACCCGGATGAACGGTCGCAAACGGCGGCGGAAACTTGTCCCCGCAGGGGCGAAAAATTTTTCGAGGAGGAAAAGATGAGCAACGGTACGGAAAAGGCCAAGGCGGTTGAATCCGCCATCACCCAGATCGAACGGCAGTTCGGCAAGGGCGCGATCATGAAGCTCGGTGACAGTCCGGTCGTCAAGGTGCCCGTCATTCCGACCGGTTCCCTGACCCTCGATCTCGCGCTGGGCGTCGGTGGTCTGCCGCGCGGCCGGGTGGTCGAGATTTTCGGGCCGGAATCCTCGGGCAAGACGACCTTGGCGCTGCACGCCGTGGCCGAGGCGCAGAAACTGGGCGGCATCGCCGCCTTCATCGATGCCGAGCACGCCCTGGACACCATTTATGCCCGGAAACTGGGCGTCAACTGCGACGACCTGCTGGTTTCCCAGCCGGACACCGGCGAACAGGCGCTTGAGATTACCGATATGCTGGTTCGCAGCGGCGCGATCGACGTGCTGGTGATCGATTCCGTGGCGGCGCTGGTGCCCCGCGCCGAGATCGAAGGCGAAATGGGCGACTCACACATGGGGCTCCAGGCGCGGCTGATGTCGCAGGCATTGCGCAAGCTGACCGCCACGATCGGCAAAACCCGCACCTGCGTGATCTTCATCAACCAGATCCGCATGAAGATCGGGATCGTGTTCGGCAACCCGGAGACGACCACCGGCGGCAACGCCCTCAAATTTTACGCCTCCGTGCGCCTGGACATCCGGCGGATCGGGGCGATCAAGGAGGGCCAGGAGACCACCGGCAACCGCACGCGCGTGCGGGTGGTCAAGAACAAGATGGCGCCGCCCTTCAAGGAAGCCGAATTCGACATCACCTACGGGGAGGGCATCTCGAAAACCGGCGACCTGCTCGATCTTGGGGTGCAGGTCAACGTGATCGAAAAAAGCGGTTCGTGGTACTCCTTCGAGGGTGAGCGGATCGGCCAGGGCCGGGAGAACGTCAAAAGATTTCTGACCGACAATCCCGACATCCACGCCGCGGCCCTCCAGAAGGTCAGGGAAGCGGTGGGACTGGCCGAGAAACCGGCCGAGGAAAAACCGAAGGACGGAAAGCCGAAAACGGAGAGCGACAAATGACGGGCAACGAGGCGCGCGATAAATTCTTGGAGTATTTCAAAAAACACGGTCACGAGGCGGTCAGGAGTTCGTCGCTCGTGCCCCAGGACGACCCGACGCTGCTGTTCACCAACGCCGGCATGGTCCAGTTCAAGCGGGCCTTTCTGGGCGAGGAGAAAAGGGGCTACAACCGGGCAACCACCGCCCAGAAGTGCGTGCGCGCCGGCGGAAAGCACAACGATCTGGAAAACGTGGGCTACACCGCCCGGCATCACACGTTTTTCGAAATGCTGGGCAACTTCTCCTTCGGCGATTATTTCAAGGAGAAGGCGATCGATTTCGGCTGGGACCTGCTCACCAACGGCTACGGCTTGCCGGAAGACAAACTCTGGGTGTCGATTTACCTCGACGATGACGAGGCGCACGACATCTGGCACCGGCAGATCGGCGTTCCCGAAGCGCGGATCAGGCGCTTCGGCGAAAAAGACAACTTCTGGGCCATGGGCGACACCGGCCCCTGCGGCCCCTGCAGCGAGATCCACCTGGACCGCGGCGACGCCCATGGCTGCGGCCGCCCGGAGTGCACCCTGGGCTGCGAGTGTGACCGGTTCCTGGAGATCTGGAACCTGGTGTTCATGCAGTTCAACCGCGATGCCTCCGGCACCCTGACGCCGCTGCCGAGGCCCAGCATCGATACCGGCTTGGGTCTCGAACGGATGGTGTCGATCCTGCAGGAGACGGCCACCAATTTCGAGATCGACCTTATTTTTCCGATCATTCAAAAAGCGGCGGCCCTGTGTGAAAAGGAGTTCGGGCACAACGGCGCGACCGATGTGGCCCTGAAGGTCATCGCCGACCACAGCCGGGCGGCCGCCTTTCTGATCGGCGACGGCGTTTTCCCTTCCAACGAGGGGCGCGGGTACGTGCTGCGGCGCATCATGCGCCGGGCGGTCCGCTACGGGCGCACCATCGGCCTTAACCGCCCCTTCCTGCACCAGACCGCCGGGGTGGTGTTCGACGTCATGCAGGCCGCTTACCCGGAACTGATGGAGGCGCGCGCATTCATCACCAACGTGATCAAAAATGAGGAGCTGCGCTTCATCGAGACGCTCGATACCGGCCTTAGGCTGCTCAACGACACCCTGGCCGACCTGGAGGCCGCCGGAAGCAGTGAGGTTCCCGGCCAGGTCATCTTCAAGCTCTACGACACCTACGGTTTTCCGGTCGACATCGTGCGCGACGTCGTCCGCGAAAAAGACATCCGCCTCGACATGGAGGGTTTCGAGGCGGCGATGGCCGGTCAGCGGGCGCAGTCGCGGTCCAAGGCGACCTTCGCCAAAATCGGCGATGCCTACAAAACACTGACCTCGCAAGGCGTCGGGGTCGAATTCGTCGGGCACACCCGGACCACGGCCACGTCCAAGGTCCTCCTGCTGGTTCAACACGGCGATGCCGTGGATGTGGCCGGGGCGGACAGCGACATCGACATCGTCACCGCGGAAACGCCCTTTTACGGCGAAGCCGGCGGACAGGTCGGTGACAGCGGGCGCATCGGCGGACCGGATCTCGATATCGAGGTGAGCGCCACCCTCAAGGACCCCACCGGCCTGATCATTCACAAGGGACGCATTGTATCGGGCCGGATCCACACCGGCCAAATCGTGACCCTGACCGTCGATGACGAAAAACGGCGCGCGACCCGGCGCAACCACACGGCCACGCACATCCTTCACGCCGTTTTGCGCCGCGTACTGGGCGACCACGTCAAACAGGCCGGCTCGCTCGTGGCCCCGGACCGGCTGCGGTTCGACTTCAGCCATTTCTCGCCGATCGATCCGGACACCCTCAGCCGCATCGAGGAACTGGTCAATGATCACATCCTCGCCAATGTGCCGGCCCAAACCGTGGAGATGGCGGCCGAGGAGGCCTTCAAGTCCGGCGCCATGGCTCTTTTCGAAGAGAAATACGGCGATCGGGTGCGGGTGGTGTCGCTGGCGGATTTCAGCAAGGAGCTGTGCGGGGGGACGCACGTGGCGAGCACCGGCGACATCGGCTTGTTCAAGATCATCGGCGAATCGAGCGTGGCCTCGGGCGTGCGGCGCATCGAGGCCCTGACCGGCAAGGCGGCCCTGGCACACAGCCGGCAAACCGACCGTCTGCTGCGCGAGACGGCCCGCCTGCTGAAGGACGCGCCCGAGGCCCTGCCGCAGAGGGTGACCCGGCTGATGGCCGAGCACAAGGCCCTCGAAAAGGAAATCGAAGGGCTCAAATCCAAACTGACGCGCCTGTCGGCGGCCGGCGCCGCAGACGACGTGCGCACCGTCAACGGCGTGCGGGTGCTGGCCAAGAGGGTGGCGGCCGACAGTCCGGCGGTCCTGCGCGAACTGGCCGACCAATTCAGGGAAAAAATATCTTCCGGGGTCGTCGTCCTGGGGGCCGCCGCCGCCGGCAAGGCCTTTTTAATCGCCCTGGTGACAAAAGACCTCGATCGGCGGTACCACGCCGGACACATCGTCAAAGAGCTGGCGGCCATGGTGGGCGGCAGCGGCGGCGGCCGGCCGGACATGGCCCAGGCCGGGGGCACGCAGCCCGAAAACCTCGACCAGGCCCTCGAAAAAACGTACGAAATCGTTCAACGCGCCTAAGCTTCAAGGACGTATTTTCAGGCGGCCGCGCCGCCTGTGGCCCGGTTCCCGGCATTCATCCCGGCCGGACGTGGACCATCGGCGTGCACGCAAGACCACTTGCGCGCCGGTGAATGCGGCGGCAGCGGACCGACTGCTGCTGTCCGATTTACTCCCGTGTTCTTTTCCCCGACTTGACACTTTCTGTGGTTTTCTTCTATAATTACCTGAAAAAGCTTTATTTCTCGCAGGAAACTGGTTCTTGGGAGCGGTGGAACGCAGAAGAACTGGAATGCTGGAATGGGGGAATGATGCACCGGTGGAACAATGGAAGGTTGGAGTGATGGAGTGCGGGAGTGATGGAATGATGGAATGGTGGAACAATGGAAGGTTGGAGTGATGGAGTGCTGGCGTAATGGAACGCTGGAAAGACTGGAAAGCTGGAACGTCAGTATGGGGAATGGGGCAATGGTGGAATGATGGAACGCTGGAATGATGGAATGTTGGAACGGTGGAATGGTAGGATTGTGAAAGATGGAAAGATTGGAAGACTGGAACGATGGAATGATGGAGTAATGGAATGGTGGAACAATGGAAGGTTGGAGTGATGGAGTGCTGGCGTAATGGAACGCTGGAAAGCTGGAACGTCAGTATGGGGAATGGGGCAATGGTGGAATGATGGAACGCTGGAATGATGGAATGTTGGAACGGTGGAATGGTAGGATTGTGAAAGATGGAAAGATTGGAAGACTGGAACGATGGAATGATGGAGTAATGGAATGGTGGAACAATGGAAGGTTGGAGTGATGGAGTGCTGGCGTAATGGGACGCTGGAAAGACTGGAAAGCTGGAACGTCAGTATGGGGAATGGGGCAATGGTGGAATGATGGAACGCTGGAATGATGGAATGTTGGAACGGTGGAATGGTAGGATTGTGAAAGATGGAAAGATTGGAAGACTGGAACGATGGAATGATGGAGCAATGGAATGGTGGAACAATGGAAGGTTGGAGTGATGGAGTGCTGGCGTAATGGAACGCTGGAAAGACTGGAAAGCTGGAACGTCAGTATGGGGAATGGGGCAATGGTGGAATGATGGAACGCTGGAATGATGGAACAATGGGCTTTAATTTGGAAGGCTGGAATGATGGAATGTTGGAGCGCTGGAACAAGGGACTTGTGGGCTTGAGGAATAGGCGCTTTTGAGAACCGTACTAAATCGGCAAAGAACAATTTCCGTTCTTACCCAGGCAATCCATTATTCCAATTTCCAATTCAATATTCCAATATTCCAATATTCCAGTATTCCCATTTCCAATATTCCAGTATTCCCATTTTCCAATATTCCAGTATTCCCATTTTCCAATATTCCATTAACATCACCATCATTCCAGCAGTCATTTTTTCCAACATTCCCGTATTCCAGCCTTCCAGTTTCTCCGTCCTCCAGCACTCCGGTTTCCCCTCAGGCTCTGGTTGACACACACGCATCGCTTCGGGCTGCCAGGACCCGGGCTCATCCTTCAGCGGGAATCGATCCATGGACACAGCGGGTCAGATCAGGACATTCTACGGCGACCACATACCCGGTGCCGTGCTGGACAACTCTTTTCTCAAGGCGCCCTGCCCGTTCTGCAAGCCCGACGAAAACGGCGGGAAAGGCACCCTGGTGGTTTACCTGAACCCGGACAGTTACTTTGCCGGCTACTTCAGGTGCCTGAACCGCTGCCGCCCGGGTGGATTTCCCCTTCACTTCGCCCGCTTGACGGGTATCGATCCGCAGGAAGTTCCGGGGTACGATCCGGACCGCGACCCCTTCGTGCGCGACATCGCCTACCCGATCAAGAATCTCAAGGCGGACATCGTCAAGTTCACTTCCCTGATGACCGCCGGCGAATACGCCCACTTCGAAGATTTCGGCGTGTCGCCGGCCGTGGTGAACGAGATGAAAATCGGCTTCAACGGGCGGTACCTGGTGTATCCCTACCTGTTGGAGGACGGCAACTGCTACGCGGCCCGCTGCATTTTACCCGGCCGGCCGGAAGACAACTTCTGGTACGGCGACAAGAACTTTTTCACGGGCGATTTTCAGATTTTCGACACCCCCGAGATCGAACGCTGCCGGGGCGGAGCACTTTTCATCGTGGAGGGCGAAGACAACCTGCTGGCCCTCAGGGAACTCGGCTACCCGGGTATCGCCGTGCCAACCGCGGGCGATCTCGAGCATGTCGGTGCCGTACACCTGGCGGATGTCAAGCAGGTGTTCATTGCGGTCGCCAATGCGCCCGAAGCGCAGCTGGCGGCCCGTGACGCCGCGACCCGCATCGGTTTCAAGGTCAGAATCCTCACGTGGCCGGCGCATGCCAGGCGCGGCTATACCCTTTGCGATCTGGCGCGCGACAAGGGGCCGTCATTCAGGTCGGCGGTGGCGGAGCTGATCCGGTCGGCCAGGGCTTTTTCACCCTTCGTGTCGCCCGCAAAGGAGCACCGGAAATTTTTCGAGCAATTCGATTCGAAGGTCGACGATCCGGCCGGAGGGGTCAGGTCCGGTTTCGACAAACTCGATTGCGCCCTGGGCGGGAGCCAGGGCATCAACATCATGGGCGGGCCGCCCAAGGCCGGCAAGTCCTGTTTTTTCATGCAGGTGTCGACCGAAATGGCCCGCCGCCGGACCCCCGTGATTTACTACGACTTCGAGAACGGCCGCCGGAAAATCTACACCCGGACATTCAGCCGCCTGGCTCGACTGACCGCGGAAGAGATCCGCCAGAATCCGGACGAGGCCGCGCGCCGGCGGATCGAGGAGATCCGCAGTGAATTCGGCCGGCTCCTGCAGTACTTCAAGGTCGTGACCGATCGCAAGCTGAACCCGGACATCATGCGCCGCCAGGTCGACTTCCTGCAGCACGAAACCCGCACGGACAGCACGGTCGTGGTCATCGACAGCCTCCACAAATTGCCCTTCAAGGACCTCTCCGACCGGCGCACGGGCATCGACTCGTGGCTGCGTCACATGGAGGCCATCCGCGACGAGCAGAACGTTTCCTTCTTCGTTGTTTCCGAACTCTCGCGCGGCGAAGGCGGGCAATATGCCCGCACGCCGGACCTGGGGGCCTTCAAGGAATCGGGCGACATCGAATACAGCGCCGACAACGCCATGATCCTGCTGCCCGACTGGAACCCCATCGACCCGATTTCCGCCAAGGAGCGGGTGAGTTCGCTGTGGCTGGTGGCCAGCCGCGAAAACAGCCCGGGCAGGATCGCGAGCTACCGGCTGACGTTTCCGCACTGGGGATTCGAGGAGCTGTGAGGCCATGCTGCAAACCGGTGCTAAAGTAACATGGGTTTGCCGTCGCCGCTCGATCGCCGCTTTTTTCACGGCCCTGGCCTGCCTGGGACTCGGGCTGCTGGCCGCCGGCTGCACCCGTCCCGCCCTGCAGCCGAGGGTGGCCGAAAAAGCGCCGGAGGTCGAGAATGCCGACGCCCGGCGGGCCTATACGGCCCTGGAAGCAGGGGACTACCTCACCGGCATCCGTCTCTACGAGCAGGTGCTGCGCGCGGAGCCGGGAAACTCCCGGGCCCTTTACATGCTCGGCTACGCCTACGGTCAACTGGGGGAAATCGAAAGCGAGGTCGCGTATTACCGGGAAGCGGTGCGGGCCGGCTACCGCAGCGACGAGATTTACCACAACCTGGGCAAGGCCTGCCTGGCGATCAATCGGCCCGAGGAAGCCATCGCGGCCTTTGAAGCCGGTTTGGCGCTCAACCCGCAAAACGCCGACAATCACTTCGGCCTCGGGCTGGCGTACCAGAAAGTATCAGAAGACGGCGCGGCCGTGAGCGAATTCGAAACCGCGGTGGGTATCGCGCCCGATGTGCCGGAGTTCAGGGAGTACCTGGGCCTGACCTACGAAGAAACCGGCCGGCCGGACAAGGCGGCGGAGCAGTTCAGGAGAATCCTCGAACACGACCCGACCTACGAGGGCGCGCGCGAGCACCTGGAGTATCTCGAGCGGTCTCCTCATTAAAGATATCAAACTCCTTGAAGGGTTCGCGTGAAACTGTTATATAATTTGCATGGACAACGTTTTGATGAAAGCTGATATTATCGCCATTCTAAAAAAGCAGACGGCATGGCAACGGGCCCGCGCCGAAAGACCTTGGGCCCAGAAGTTGCGGGACTCTGTTGCCATGCGTCGTGCCTTGATATCTCTAAAAAAACATCCAACTCCGCTTACGGAAATAAAATCAAATCAAGACTCTTTTTGAGGCCCTAAGCAACTGCGCTCATGCAGTCAAGCAGTTCGTTGACCGCAACCGTTGCGATGCCGGAATTGATGTCGGACATGGCGTAGGGAATGACCAGCTCGTTATTGTGAATTATGGCACCGCACGAATAGACAACATTGGGGACATATCCCTCGCGCTCTTTCTCATGCGGGGCCAGCAACGGCTCATCCAGGCGGGCGATGATTTTGGTTGGATTCTCAAGATCGAGCAGTATGGCACCAATGCAATACTGGCGCATAGGTCCGACACCATGGGTGAGCACAATCCAGCCCTCATTGGTTTCGAGAGGTGAACCACAGTTGCCGATTTGAATGAATTCCCATGGGTGTTCAGGCTCCTGGATGATTTGGGACTCTTGCCAGAAATGGATATTGTCCGAGAACATGATATGATTGTTTTCACCGTCCTGGCGCGAGAGCATGGCATAGCGGCCGCCAATTTTGCGCGGGAAAAGCGCCATGCCTTTGTTTTGTACGGCTTTGCCGTTGAGCGTTAAAATGTTGAATTTGATGAAATCCTTTGTTTCGATCAACTGCGGTAAAATCGTGCCGTTATAGGCGGTATAGGTCGCGAAATACACGTTCTCACCGTTGTCGTTGAAAAATTGAACGAACCGGGCATCTTCAATGCCTCTGCTTTCGTTTTTCGAAACGGGAAAGATCACCCGTTCGGATATGCGATGATCGGCGTGGAAACTCACCTCATAATTGGAACGTGCAAGCCAACTCATGGCCTTGAAGGCTCTGTTTTGGTCCGCTTCAGAAAATTGCGGTTTTACGCGAAGTATTCCAATTTTTTCTATTAATTCATTATAAGTAAAATCTTCCGGCAGCTGGTTAAGAATATGGGCGGTTATCTCATTGCTGACCCCCATTTCGTTTAGCTTGAGCTGGAAAGGATTGCGCTTGTAAACCGGGTCTAATTGAAGATCCGGCGTTTCCACAAAATCACTGATCGGGTCGAAGAGAAACCGATTGTGCCGGTCAAGGACGCCGCTGCGAAATACAATTGATGAGATATGGCCCTCGCCGACAGCCCGCAGACTCATGACAAAGCGCAAGCAGCCTTTTTCCAGATGCCTTTGATCAGGATGGGGAACGATGGAAGGGTTGAATAGAGCGGCCGATTCAATAGCATACTCCTTTGTAAAGTAAGCCCCGATGAGGGCCCTTTTAACATCGCTGAGCGGTGTATCCCGCGGAAGATAATCCTTCACCACATCCAGATGCCGCTTAAAAATGTGCCCGATGTCTTCGTGCCTTCCTGAGAAGTCAACCATTATCTGCGCAAGCAGATTTTCGGCCTTCGCATCCGGCAGGCTCATTATCCGGTCAATTATTTTGGGGATACGATACCGCTCATCGGGAAGATGAAGCCGGGTGATCACCCGTGAGGTATCCCTTTTAATCTGTTTTGCTTTTCTTTTAACTTTCAGCAATTGGCTCTTTTTAGAAGGCATATCAGCTTGTCCTAGGTGTCGACTAATATTCAATACACTGCATCGTCAGTCTGTTCATCATGGTAAATCTTCAATTCCAGCCCATCCGCGAAGTTGATTTTCCGGTTTGCGATCAGCCGGCAATCTTTATCTACAGTGGAGGCCGGGAATCCGAGAGGCACAGCGCTACCAGTTCATCAATCACGGCCGTGCCGGCGCACATGACCGTATCCGCGCCGCCCCAGTATATTTTTACCGTACCGTCGTCTTCAGGCACAGCTCCGCAGGTAAAGACAACATTGGGCACATAGCCACTGACCTCCCAAGGATCCTCGGGCTGCAATATCCACTGATCGGAAACGCCGATGATGTTTGCCGGATTCTTAAGGTCATGCAGTGCCACGCCGAGGCGATACACCGTTCCGGACATGGTCTTAAAAACCCCATGATAAATATGCAGCCAGCCCTTGTCGGTTTTAAATGGCGGTGCGCCGGGCCCTATTTTCATCTCATCCCAGTGATAGGTCACCGGCTTCATGATCACCCGGGAGTCGCCCCAGTGCACGAGGTCTGGAGAATAGGAAATCCAGATCGACCAGGGTGAAATTTCCGAATGCGGCCGGTCCAAACGGGCATACCGGCCGCCGAACTTCTCGGGGAAAATGACCACGTTGCGAAAGTCGGCCTGGGTGATCAGCGCAATACGTTCAACTTTTTCAAAATCCCGGGTGCGCGCCAGAGCAATCCGAACGCCGTGACGGGAATAGGCGCTGTAGGTCAGCAGGTACTCTCCCTCTATGGGGCAAATTCTGAGGTCCTCGACGCCAAAGGTCTCATATTCATTAAAAAGATTATCCGTAGAAGGTATAAGAAAGGGTTGGGGATGAACCGTAAATGAAAAGCCATCCTTACTATCGGCCCTGCCGATGACGGAGCGCCCGTTGAGCAGATGCGACCTGAAAAGCATAATGTAACGATCATTGTGTTTAACGATGCCGGCGTTATGAACGGTTGCGACCGGATACGGCACATCCTTGCTTGTCAGGATGGGGTTTTTTTTAAACCGTGTGATTATGGGAGTATGCGTTTTCATAGCGGTCTGTTCCGTATGATCGTTTCATAGACGTGTATGTAGTCATCGATCATGCGCTCAACGGTGAAACGGCGTTCAACATGGCCACGACAGTCTGCCCGGTCAATGTCATTTACCCGTGCGACAGCCTCGATGGCTTCATCCACGCTGCCCACCAAAAAACCAGTTTTACCGTTTTCGATAATTTCAGGCATGCTGCCCCTGTCAAAGGCGATCACGGGCGTACCGCAGGCCATGGATTCGATCACGGACAAACCGAAAGGCTCATCAAATTGTATCGGATGCAACAGCGCGCAGGCCTTGCCCAGCAACCGGCTGCGCTCAACGGGTCCGACGCTGCCGATATAAACCACTGTGTCGTTGTCTATGTGAGGGGCGACATACCGGTCATAGTAAGCATGATCCTGGATAATGCCCGCCAATATCAGCTTTTTGCGGCAGGCTGTGGCGATTTTCAGGGCTTCGCGAGTGCCTTTGTCCTGGTGAATACGCCCGAAAAAAAGCATGGTGTCATCCGGGGCCGGTTGAAAATCAAACTGTTTGATATCGATGCCGTGATGGATGGTTTTGATATAATCGAGATCCGGTGATCGATCGGCATCGCTGATGGAAACATAGAACGCTTTGCCGTTGTATTTCTTGTAAACCGGCAGAATCCCGGGCGATGAAAAGCCGTGAATGGTGGTCACCACCGGGGTGGTGGTCAGGCTGGTATAGGTCAGCGGCAAATAGTCAAAGTGGTTATGGATGATGTCGTATGCATCGCCCTGCTCGAAGAGTTCTGAAATGTGCAGGCACTCCCAGACTTTTGGTATGAGTGAGCGGTCTTCTTCATAGCCCTGCGGGCAAACGGCATGCAGCCTGCCGCTGGTCTGCGAATCAGCGGTGGCGAACAAGGTCACATCGTGACCACGCGCGACCAGCCCTTCGGTTAAAAGGGAGGCCACGTTTTCCCAGGGCCCGTAATGCCGCGGCGGCGTACGCCAGGCAATCGGCGAGAGCATGGCAATGTGCATGACTGATCCTTTTATTTCGTCCCCAATCCTATTTTGTTTTCTGTGACGACGGCTGGTTTAAAATTTCGTCGGCATAAAGCTTTTGCAATGTCATCAGCGAAAGCAGCCAGGCCAGGGAAGACTCGGCGCCTTCGTTCTGGTTGATGCCGTCGGCCATCAATCCATCCCGGCAGCCGCCGGTCTTGGGATCATAGAGCGGCAAGTTGAGGTCGTTGTGTCCGAGAAACCAGTTAAAACACATGACGGCATTGTCGAACCATGATTTATCCCGTGCGATATTAAAGGCTTCCACACAAGCCTCGACCATGGCATTGGCCTCGATGGGCTGCTGATCGAAACGGGCTCTGGGGCCGCCTTGTTCATACCATCCGTTGCTGCCGATGGGCACAAAGTGCCCGTCTTCGGTTTGAATGGTAATCAGCCACTTGAGGGATTTGAGTCCCATATTGATCATGTCATTGCGTTGCATCCGCTGGCCGCACAGCAGCAGCGCATGGGGCAGTTTGCCGTTGGCGTAGTTCAACGCCTTTTCAAGCCAGGGCCAACCGTCGGTTGCATGGTTTTTAAACTGATCGAACAGCTTGTCGGCCAAAGCTTCCCGGACCCTGCGCACATCACTGTCGCCGGAAAATTTATCCAGGTAGGCGTGCATTCCCACCAGGCAAAAAGCGATGGCGCGGGGTGAACTAAAATTCTCGACGGCTCGCAGCGCCTTGTTGAAAAGGGTCGTGCTCATCGCGAGATGCCCGGGATTTTGAAGAAAAGCCACCGCTTTGCCGAGGCTCCAGATCGCCCGACCATGCGCATCCTCGGAACCGACCTCCTCTGTCCACTGTCGCGAATATGTCATAAAGTTGCGAAAGCGCCCAGTTTTTTCATTATAGGCATACAGAAGAAATCCGAGATAATGGCCGCTGAGGGAATCAAGGCCCAAGCCGTTTGTCGGCAGGTATCTTTGACCCAGGGCGGCAACCAGCAGCGCTCTGGCATTATCATCGGTGCAGTAGCCATGGGTGCGATCCGGGATGGTATAGTTGGCATGCTGCAAGATGCCGGTATCGTCGGTAAAGGCTTTCAGGTGATCGAGCTTGATCTCCGGCAGCTCGAAAGTGGTGATGGCCTTGATCTTTTCAACGTAGGAATGCCGTGGCCGGGGAAACCGGGTGCGGTTTTGCCGTACTTCACTGAACACCTGGAGGTAATTCCGGGCAACCTCCTTCCACACTGCCTCACGGGTGAATGTATAGGCCTTTTTGCGCATGGCGTGCCGTTCGACATCGTTGTCCAGAAGGTCGATGATCTGTTCCGCCAAGGCATCCGGATTGTGGAAGGGGATAATTCGGCCACGGCCTTCGGCAAGCATCTCTGTGGCATACCAGTACGGTGTCGAAATGATGGCTTTGCCGGTGCCCATGGCATAGGCAAGGGTTCCGGAGGTAATCTGGGCTTCTTCAACATAGGGAGTTATATATATATCGGCGATGCCGAGAAACTCGCACAATTCTTTGAGTTCGACAAAACGATTCTGAAAAATGACATGCGCGCCGATATCGAGTTTGCGCACGAGCTGCTGTAGCATGATACGGTAGGCATCCCCGTGCAATTTCAAGATATGCGGATGGGTTGCCCCCAGGACAATATAGGTCGCATCGGGGTGTTTTTTGATGACCGCCGGAAGCGCCAGCAATACATTTTCGATGCCCTTGCTGGGGGAAAGCAGGCCGAATGTGAGCAGGACCTTATTGCCCTCCACACCGAACTTGTCTTTGTTGAAGCTGGGATCGATAAAGGGCGTGTCCGGAATGCCGTGATGAATAAAGACAATTTTCTCTTCGGGCACCGCGTAGATCTCTTTGAGGAAATCAGCGGCCTTGTGGCTCATCACGACCAGTTTGTCAGACAGTTCGGACAGCTTGCCCATGACGGCACGATATTCCGGTGCGGGGTCTTTCAAAACCGTGTGTAACGAGGTCACCACCGGCATGCGCAGGTCAGCCAAAAGTTTTAAGAGGTGGCTGCCGGCCGGACCGCCGAAAAGACCGTATTCATGCTGCACACAGACAATATCCGTCTGATTGATATTGAGAAATTGAGACGCCATGCTGTAGTCGCTCAATTTGTTCTGGTTGATCTCAAAGCGCACTTTATCCGGATAAGGATATCCCTCGGGCGTGTCATTTATTGCCGCCGCCCAGCAGTTAATGTCGGGAGCTTCCGCTGACAGGCCTTCAACCAGGTCCGTGGTGAAGGTGGCGATGCCGCATTGGCGGGGCAGATAGTTACCGATTACGGCAACCGAGTTGATTCCCTCGTAATATTTAATAACAGATGTCATGGCCACTACCTTTTTGCTGCCGCTTCCAGGTTATTTTAATCATGGTAAATACGGTTTTACAGGCTTTAAGACAAGGATTTTGGCTGCCGGTATCGGTCGTCGGCGAATTCCACCAGCAGCCTTTTCCCTTGATCCTTACCAGAATCATTGCCCTGAAGTCTATAGACGCTTCTAAATTCGAATTCCCTCATGGGCTACGGCATTCACGGCACGCGTGAACGGGTTGAAATCTGCAAAGGAAAATTTGATATTTGTTCAACTCCGGGAAAAGGAACAAGCATCGATATTTCCATCCCTCTTTAAAAAAGCGGTTTGGGGCACCGTTTTGATCCCCTATTAAGGGGCTGGTCAAGTCCGGCCCCGATAATTCAGAATCGCTTTTCCCCTCATTACAAGTGCCTCTTGCCTAAATAAATATTCAAAAACATACAACTGAATTCCCCCAATTTCCGATGCACCAATCTTTTGATGGGGTTTGGCATGCTTGTTGTAGGACTTAATTCAGGAACTCTATCGCTGAACCTCATTCAGGAGATTATTCGATTGATATGCCGGAACTGTTATTACTTGAGGGATTACTGTGGGCGAACGCCGAGCGTGGAAGATAGATGCCGATTTTTTATCAAAAAGGGCAAGGTTAAACTAGGCGATGAAAACGAGATCGAGGTCAGTCCGCCGGATACCGCCGAATTAAATTTGTCGGACATCATAGACCTTTTCCAGGCAAAATGATGGCAACTGCTTTTGAAAAATTGCCGCTGACTGTTTTTTTTAAATGCTGGAATGGTCTCGACCGGAAGCTTATCCATTTTACTAAAAACATAAAAGAAGGGCAGCTTCCATGTGTCAATAATCGTCACTTCCCTGCCAAAAAAGAGCCGATCCGATTGTAGATAGCCAAGCCGAAGACCGCGCCTCTCATTTAAAACCGCTGAACTCAGCCTAAAAAGCGCTCCCGTGACCATTCTCGTCCAGTAAAAAAGGTTGCACATTTATTGCATCTCTCCAGCTTGATCCAGACTCCGCCGTTATAACAACCCGATTCAAATAAAAAGGAGCAGCCATGCTGTGGTCAAAAAGTTCCTATAAAAACCCGGCACTTTTTCTGGCTTTTTTTACCTGTCTTTTCTTCAGCCACAAGCTCGCCTTGGGCGCTGATGACTATGTGGCCAAAGTGTCTCAAGTTGATGGTGCGGTTACCATTGAGCGGGATTCTAAAACAATTATTGCGGCAAAAGGTGTCCGGCTTAAAAATGAAGATTCGATCAGCACGGGGACAGATGGCGCAATCGGAATCCTTTTTAATGATGAAACCACGCTATCTTTAGGACCAGTCAGCAAGCTTACCATCGATGAGTATGTCTTTGATCCCGACCGCTCAAATTTTGCCTTTGTCGTTCACCTTTTTAAGGGCACCGCCGCCTATATGTCCGGTTTGATCGCAAAACTTTCCTCCGATTCGGTGAGTTTTATAACACCGTCGGCCTCAATCGGTGTCAGGGGAACCAAATTTGTGATCGAGGTTAAACCATTATGAAAAAGATATTGCCGATAGCCATGTTCTTTCTCTTTATGGCCGCACTTGCGGGCTGCACCGGCAGCCGCAGTCTGATCGTTCTTTTGCCGGATGATCAAGGCCAGGTTGGCACAATCCAGATCGAGACCACCAAAGGCACCGTTTCCGTCGATGAACCCTATCACGCGGTTACGGTAGGCAGTCCCTACCGCGCGCTTGGCTCTTCCCGGCTCATGGAAAAAACAGAACTTGAAACCAGGTTCTCCCCCGCCATGGCGGCCGAACCCTCGCAGCGCTTTCGGTTTAAAAAACAGACCTTTTATTGCCGCAGGAATTCCACCGATCTTATGCCCGATTCCCGGGATGCCCTGCCCGGGGCCATTGGGCAATTGATGTCGGAGCCACCACTTGAAATTTACGTGGTCGGTCATGCGGACCGGGTGGGTACCGAAAACTACAACCGGCAGCTTTCCCGCAGGCGGGCCTTGGCTCTCCAAGATGAGCTGACTTCGAATGGCATCAACACGAAAATGATCCTTATCTCCTTTTTAGGCGAGAGCAAGCCTCAGATCGCTACCGCCGATGAGGTCGAGGAGCCAAGGAACAGGCGCGTCGTGCTGGTACTCAAATACGCTAAACCCCAGTAACATGTCAGCTGAAAAAACCGCCTCCGGCCCCCGGCAAAAAACCGGTTTGCCGGGCTACAAACTCATTCTTTTCTCCGGGCTGATCGTCACTTTCGCCCTGCCGCTGATCGCCCTTTTGATGCCCACCGTTCTGGCGTACTTTAACGGCAAGATCTACGATGAATTTCTGATCCGGGTAAAACCCGGCCGGGTGTCGGAGCGGATTTTAATTGTCGATGTCGATGAGGACAGCCTGCGGCGGCACGGGCAGTGGCCATGGCCGCGCTATAAAATTGCCGCAGTGTTGGACCAGCTAAGCCGGGCGGGAGCGGCAGCGATCGGCCTTGACATGATGTTCGCCGAAAAAGACAGAACTTCGCTGGCCACCATTCAAGCGAGTCTTGAAAATGACCTGAACCTGTCGATCGACTTTCGTTTGAACAAGCCTTTCCCGGACAACGATCGTCTGCTGGCCGAAGCCATTTCAAAAAGCCCGGCGGTCCTGGGGTATCAATTCCTTTTCGAACCGCCCGCCCTTTCTTGTGATTGCCGGCTGCACCCGCTTAATCAGGCAGACTCAAGGGATTTCGTTTCACAGGGTCATTTTCCCTTGAGAGCCGACTTTGTGACCTGCAATCTGCCCCTGCTCGCCGAAAAAGCGCGCCTTTCGGGGTTTTTCAACGTGTCACCGGATGCGGACGGCATCCTGCGAAGCGTTCCTCTTGTAATGGAATACAAGAGCAGGTTTTATCCAAGCCTGGCGCTTGCTGCCGTCATGCAGGCCGACGATATCGGAAAAGTAAAACTGATCAGGCGTTTTGACGACTACGCCCTTATTTTGGGGCGCATGCTCGTTCCGCTCAGTTCCCGTGGGGATTTGCTGGTCAATTATCGCGGCAAGGCCAAGGCCTACCGGTATGTTTCGGCCGCCGAGGTACTGGCCGGCCGCGTGCCGCAGGAGAGCATAAGAAACAAGATTGTGTTTGTCGGCACCTCTGCGATCGGCTTAAAGGAGCTGCGCTCGACCCCGACAGATCCGCTTTATCCGGGTGTTGAGGTGCATGCAGCCGTCGCTGACAATCTGCTGACGGCCGATTTTATCTCGAGGCCCGCCATAGCGCCCGGTTTCGAGCTGATTGCGGCGCTTCTTTGCGGCATCTTTTACGTGTTTGCCACCGGTAAAGCCGGGGCGATGCGCAGCGTGATGCTCGTTGCAATCGGAGCTGCGGGAATATTTTTCATTTCCTTGGGACTTTTCGATGCAAAGGGCATTTTTTTTTCACCGATCCTGCCGCTTCTGGTACTGATCGGCAATTTTGCCACTTTGAATTTGCTCAAGTTCTGGCGCGAAGAGCGAAAATCACGTCAGCAAACGCGCGATCTGGCACAATCTCAGGCCGCCATCATCGAAAGCATGGCCTCATTGACCGAAACAAGGGACCCGGAAACTGGCGGCCACATCAAGCGCACTCAGGAATATGTCCGCCTTCTGGCCCAAGCCCTTCGAAAGCACCCGGCCTACAGATCCCAATTAACCGATGAGACAATCGATCTGCTTTATAAATTCGCCCCATTGCATGACATCGGTAAGGTGGGAATTTCCGACAGCATCCTTTTAAAACCGGGCCGATTGTCGGTTGAGGAGTTCGAGGAGATGAAAAGGCACTCAAAAATTGGCGCGGATGTTATCGCTTCTATTCAAAACAGGCTGGGGAGCCGGTCGTTTTTAAAAATCGCCCGGGAAATCGCCCATACCCATCATGAAAAATGGGACGGTTCCGGGTATCCGCAAGGCTTGAAGGGTGAGCACATTCCGCTATCGGGCAGGCTGATGGCCCTGGCCGACATGTATGACGCGCTGACCAGCAAACGAGTGTATAAAGGGGCGCTGTCGCATGCGGAGGCGGTCGAGATTATCACCGGATGCGCCGCCGCCAGTTTCGACCCGCAGGTGTTCGGTGCGTTTCTTGAAATCGAGGAAGAATTCCAAAAAGTGGCCCTTAAATTTGCTGATCCTGATAGATGAGGTGGTGTGAAATAAAAAAAAAACGCAAATGCCAGGACATTGAGTCAAAATTGTCAAACTGCAATGATATCAAAACCTCCCATCATTTGCAAAATCGGCAATTTGTCAAGGCTATTCAATGCCTGGCATTTCTATTCGGCCGCTATCGGGTTTAATGCGAAATAGTGGGCGTTTAAACAACAGGTTATTTTATGGACTTTTTCACCTTCTCTTTTTCTTTGTTAAACGCTTCCATGATGTCATCAAAATCATCTTCACTAAGTGAATCCTCGGCGGCATCGAAAACTTCGTCTTCCTCCTCTTGAATGTGGTGCTCCACAATTTCTTTAAAGACTTTTAGCTTAGCACTCCACTCCTCACCGCCAACTGAAGACCCGTCGAGTTCTTTTAGCACCATTTCAGCGACATGATGTTCCTCCAATGCCTCTAAAGCCACATCCTTTGCTTCCTTTTTTCCCTTTAGGGCGGGATAAAAGTGTTTTTCTTCACCTTGCATGTGAGGCACAAGTTCTTGCTTTAACTTCATAAAAAGATCTTTTTTCGATTTTTCTGCCCGGCTCGATTTATTTTTAATTTCTTCGAGAATTCCTTTAACCTTCTCATGGTCTTTTTTTAATAATTGCAAGAATTCGTTTGCCATCAGTCCTCTCCTTTTTTTATGGGGTCTTTGTTTAAGTAACCACTCGTTGACAACCTTTTTTTGGTTCCCCTTCGTCAGAGTGCGGACGAAAGGCTTTACCTACTTTCTAAAAAGCCATCATGCTTTTGAATGGCCATTACACCGGAGCGGAAAGACCTCACAATAAGGTGAAAACTGTATTATCGATTGATTTAACCTGTAGGTCGAGGTTGATTAAAACCCTTCTGCAATCTCCAAGGTGATCTCGTCGGGGCGCTGCATCATTAAACATTTCGATTTGCAAATAACCACCATAATTATCGGATATGGTATGACATTACTGAAGCAGCGCCAAAATTTCCAGGCTGTAGAGCAATTTAAGAATTCAATTCTGGAGGGCAGGAAGCAAGTCTGTCCAATGAGTTTTTTGCCGTGCCTCCCTGAAGGCTTGAATATATTTTCGGGCCACCTCATTCCACACCGCTTTGCGACTAAATAGATAAGCTTTCTTGCGGATAGCGTATCGGACAATGTCATTGTCTAAAAGCTCAATTACGTGTTCCGCGATTTTATCCGGATTGTTGAACGGCACTATTCGTCCGCGCCCTTTGGCAAGCATTTCAGCCGCATACCAATAAGGTGTCGAAATAATAGCGTTTCCTGTACCCATGGCATAAGCAAGGGTACCGGATGTAATCTGAGCTTCGTCCAGGTAAGGAGTTAAGTAAATATCGGCGATGTTCAAAAACTCGCATAATTCTTCGAGTCCGACAAAATGATTTTCAAAAATAACATGTGAAGAAAGGTCGAGTTTCTGCACAAGATGCTTCAGCATAGTACGATAAGCATCTCCATGAAATTTTAATATATTGGGATGGGTTGCACCAAGAATCAAATAGACGACATCGGGATGTTTTTTTATTATTTCTGGAAGCGCGAGCACCACATTTTCGATACCTTTATTGGGTGAAAGCAAGCCAAATGTCAATAAGACCTTTTTGGTTTTTAATCCGAATTTTTCCTTGTTTGAGTCAGGATCAATAAAGGGCCGTGTAGGAATTCCGTGGTGTATGAAATCTATTTTCTCCCCTGGAACGCCATAAATTTCCTTTAGTATTACGGAAGCTTTATGGCTCATCACAACCAGTTTATCTGATAGTTCGATCAGCCTGCCCATAACAAATAGATGTTCCGGTAAAGGATTATTTAAAACTGTATGCAATGTCGTAACAATTGGCATCCGAAGGTCTGCCAGTAAGTTTAGAAGATAGCTTCCAGCTGGTCCGCCGAACAGACCGTATTCATGCTGAACACAAACAACATCGGGTTGGTTGATGTTTATAAATTGAGCCGCCTTCCTGTAATCATTTATTTTGTTTTGGTTGATTTCAAACCTCACTTTTTCGGGATATTGATATCCTCCATGTATATCATTCATGACAACCGCCCAGCATTTAATTTCAGGAAATTCTGCTGAAATGGCGTCAACCAGGTGTGTGGTGAAAGTGGCGATGCCGCACTGGCGTGGCAAAAAATTGCCGATTACAGCCACTTCTTTGATACCATCATAATATTTCTTAAATGGATTCATTTGTAATATGGGTTGTTTTCGTTAAGTATTTTTATGTCATTCTGGCGCGTGGACCTTTCGAGTGACCAATAGCAACCACCTTTTTATTTTCACTTGAGTCTTTGCCCTAAAGCCCTTTCCAACTGGTCTTTTAGATTTTTCAGGGTATCATATTTATTCCAGTACCCATCAAATCCGAACTTGCCATATTTTTCCATGAATTCATCAAACGTACAGTTGTAGCCCAAAGCTAAAATTTTAATATTCGGCAGCCGTTCTTTTAACTTTATAAGATCCGAAAATCCCGCTCCGTTCCGTGTTGACATAAAATAATCAAAAATTAGAAGGTCAGGTTTAGTGCTTTGCGCGGTTGTAGTTACCTGAGATACCTTGGTCACTGTCGCAGCTACATCGAAGCCCAACTGAGATAAAACATCCCTCATGGCTTTCAGGAACAATGCGTTAGAGTCTGCGATCAAAACATTTTTGGACATGGGTACATCCCAACTGTATAGAAGCTTCTATTCGATTGATTTACATTGATGCTGATAGGTAAACCGATCAATAGGTTATCGATAGTATCTGCGTGATTATACCACCCCAACCTTGATCGATCAGAATAAATTTGATGAATCCAACCTCAACTAAAAAATCCATAAATGATGTTACCGTGATCTAAAAGGCATGGGGTGACCTGGTTCCAAGGAACGAGGCGTCGCTAATTCGCCGAAGAGGCGTCGAAGAGGGATATCAAAGCCGGCAGTGAGGGGCTTCTTCAATAAAACGGAGCGGAAAATAAATGGTTTACCCTATTGCCGCGTACCACACTTGGATAAAAAATTAATAATAATCGTTAGAATTGTGAGGATCTTTTTCATCTGCCCATACGCGAGGTTGCCGTTTGATGCTGCAAGATAATGAGAATAGGGAAATTCAGCATATGTTCAATCGGATAGATCGCCTGGCACATCTAACCGATGATCGCTTTCATATACCGGGAACAAACTGGCGTTTTGGAATAGACGGCTTGATTGGTCTTGTGCCGGGAGTCGGAGATGCGGTCACAACCGCGCTTTCGGCATACATAGTTTGGCAGGCGTGGCGCATGGGCGCTACAAAAAAATCGCGGATAAAAATGGTAGGAAACGTTCTTCTGGACGCGGCGATTGGAAGCCTTCCATTGGTTGGGGACATTTTTGATGTGGGTTGGAAGGCAAATCGAAAAAATATCGGTCTCTTAAAAAAAGACTTGCTGCGCGAAAGAGCAAGAAGACCGGTTCCTAAAATCAAGCCCGATAAACGTAAAGTAAATGTTTTTTTAAATTAAGGGTCAACACTTATGGCAATTTTTTTTTGAAGAAACAACTTTTTATCTGAGTATCTATTTATTTAAATGTTCACAACCATGAATACTATCAGAGCGGAATGTGAACTTCAACGATTGTACCCTTATCTTGTTCGGCATGAATTTTAAAGCTTCCTTTGCAGATTTCGGAGTTAACAAGAAATTTTCGCCTCCCTTTCAATAGACCAAGTGTCGTAAGATTCACTCGCGTTATGCCTGTCACTATGCTGAGCCCTCATACTAGTCCTTGCCGTCATCAAGTATCTTTCTGACAACTTGCGACAGTTCTGTAATGTTATATGGTTTTTGAATAAACCCGCTGCATCCGCGTTTCATGATTCTTTCAGCCGGTCCGCTTAAAGCATAGCCGCTGGACAAAACGACCCGCATCTTCGGATTTATTTCCCGGATACGGTCAAACACCTGGCCTCCATCCATTCCAGGCATTATCAAGTCAAGAATAACCAGGTCGATTTTATCGGCTTTTAGCCTGAACGTTTCCAGGGCGTGTTCACCGCTTTGAGCCGTTATGACAAAATAGCCTAAAAACTCCAGCATGGGCCTGGTCACCTCGATTATTTTATCTTCATCATCGACCAGCAAAACGGTCTCAGAACCCTTTATTAAATTTTCGTGAAAGAGAACCCTTTTTTTCGGGGCGCTTTTGGATACAGGCAAAAAAATGGTAAACGTACTGCCGCGACCAACTTTGCTTGTCACCTTGATCATGCCCCCGTGGTTCTTGATAATACCGTAAGCCGACGCAAGCCCCAAACCAATGCCGTGGCCTTTTTCCTTCGTTGTGAAAAAAGGGTCAAATATCTGCTGGCGTATGCTTTCATCCATGCCGATACCGGTGTCGGTCGCCGCAATTTTAACATAGCGCCCTGGTTCGATTTTGTCCGGTGAACAGTCCGACTGGTCTAAGTCTGCAATCGATGTTTCAATAGATAGTTCGCCGCCATCGGGCATGGCCTGCCAGGCGTTGACAAACATGTTCAGCAATACCTGCTCTATCTGACGGTAGTCTGCATCCACCACAAGGGATTTCGTGGCCGCTTTTGTGTGAATCCGAATTTCCTTGCAGGTTCGACCGAACATGGTGGAACTTGTAGCCACCAGATCGTTGATGCACACAGGTTTGACTTCGTATTTACCGCCCCTTGCAAAGCCGAGCAATTGCCGGGTGAGGCTCGCGGCACTTCGAATGCTCTCTTCTATTGCCTCCACATGCTCCCGTAAAGGATGAGTAGATTCGAGGTCAATTGAAAGAAGAGAGGCTCTTCCTTGAATGGCCATTAAAAGATTGTTGAAATCATGCGCAATGCCTCCGGCGAGAGTGCCGATAGCCTTCATTTTTTGAGCTTGCAAAAGGTGACCTTCGAGGATTTTTTTATCTTCTTCGGCTTTTCGTTGTGCGGTTATATCATAGAACACGCAGTGGATCTGTGTGGTTCTATCGCGAATATTTTCACCCATTTTGCATTTAAGCAAGACAAGGATGTCCGCGCCGTCTTTTTTATGCATGACAAGCTCGGTTTCAAGTCTGTCTCCGGCCACTTTTATTACGGAAAAGTATTCCTTTAAATTATTTTTCCAATCCTGATGCAAAAACTCGGTAAAATTTCTGCCGATGACCTCTTTATGTGAATACCCCAGCATTATCAGCCAGGTTTCATTGACTGCAATAAGATGGCTATCTTTATCCATCAACTGATAGGCTACGGGTGCATTTTCAAAAAGGTCCCGAAAGCGCTCCTCGCTATCCTTCAAGGAACGTTCGGCAGTCTTTTTATCATCGATGTCAATGAGCACCACTCGAAACTGGTTAACCCCTCCGGCTCCATTCAAATCGGCCTGAATCTCGGCTTGAACCCAGAAGTTTGATTGTTTATCCCTTTTAAGCAGAAGCTCCATGCTCTGCTTTTTTTTGCTGTCACAGGCTTTTTTCCGGGCTTGCCAGTAAGCCTCGTCAAAACCTGGAGCGATGAACTGTGAGAAGCCGGAATGCAAAAGGCTCTGTCTTGTTCTGCCTAAAAGATTTGCTCCGGCAAGGTTGATCCGGCTGATGATGCCTTTTGAGGTTAACGTCACATAGCCGCAAGGAGCAAATTCATAAAGGTCTTCATATTCCCGGTGAAGTTCGGAGATGACCTGCTGCGCCCGGATAAGCTCTTCATTTTGTATTTCAAGCTCCGCCTGGTGAATGCTAAGCTCATGCATGATATCCAGAACGTCACCGGAGGTTTCAGAGGCCAAATCGGGCTGCTGCCGCAGCAGCAGCAGCTCCTGCGCCTTTTTCCGAAGCTGTTCGAACTTGCTTGATGGAATCTGGCTCTTCGGCATTTTTTCGCCTTCCTTTTTCACTGTTTCATTACAAATTCCAAAAGAAGCCGGCAGGGAAAATCAGCGGCACTTCCAATGATCCGGCCATTGATGTGAAACCGTTTTTTCCCTAACCGGGTTTTAAGCTCAAAATCGTCGATTTTAAAATCTTTTTTATTTAAAAATGCATTTTCCAACATGAATTTTAATTTCATTTGATCCGGCATGCTTTCTTGAAGGGAAAATATGCTCTTTGTTTTTATGTCTTCTTGAGATATTTTCATGATCTTGGAAAAAGCCGTATTTGCCATAACCATTTTGGCGTCTTTATCGAGCACCATCATCGGCTTGGGGTTCATGTCAAATATGGAGCGCGCCAGCTGCCACGTGCTCTCCTCGATCATCTTTTGAGCCTTTTTTTGATCATCGATATTTACAAAGGTTATAATAGCCCCATCGATTCGGTTGCTAATTGTACGATAGGGGATAATTCTCATGTTAAACCATTTGCCTTGGGTTGTTTTAACTTCTCTTTCGCGAGGTGAAAGAGTTTCCAACACTTCCGTCAAATCGTTCACTATTCCCGCATAAGACAAGTTGGTGGTCATGTGCTGGAGAGGACGCCCGATGTCACTTTGAATAAGATTGACAATGGTGGCAGCCTCCGAAGTAAAGCGCCTGACACGTTGGGCGTTATCAACGAAAATCGTTGCTATTTGCATGCTGTTTAAAAGGTTGTGCATATCATCGTGAGCCGCTGATAGATCCTCCAGTTTGTTATGGAGTTCGGCGTTTACCGTCTGCAGCTCCTCGTTTAAAGATTGCAGCTCTTCTCGCGAGGATTCCAACTCTTCGTTAGTGGACTGGAGTTCCTCATTGGAGGACTGCAGCTCCTCATTGGCTGATTTAAGCTCCTCGTTGCTGGACTCCAACTCTTCAATGACCGTCTGGTGGCTCTCCTGACTGATCCGCAGTTCCTTTTCCAATTCGGCGATTAAAGAGGACGATTCCGAATTTTTCGGAATGTTCGCTTTTGAGCCAGATGTTATTTTTTCGATCTCGATATCCTCAAATACCACAAGGAAACTTCCAGCCAGGTCGTCCGGCAAATTTTGCGGACAGACATGCAGATTAATTGTCTGGACATTCCCGTTTATTTTCACGGCGATTCTTTTTCTGGTTATATTTTTCATTGAAGATTTTGCAGCGCGTAGGGCGGAGGAAAGAGCGATGCGAAGCCCCTCTCTTGCAAGATCCAAGATGTTCAGCGAGGCGGGCCCGCTGGATGCTTCAAGATATTTTCCGGTGCGGCCTTGAATGTGCAGGATTTGCCCTCTTGCATCGACTAAAATCGCAGTCGGGGAAAAGTGATCAAGGACAACTTTTTGGGTCAATTGGGCAACGTTTGTTTTTCGATAAGCCGGTAATCCTGGTGAAATACTATCGGCCTGTTTTTCAATCGCGCGACCGCTTGGAAAATCAACTATTTGGCGCATGGTCGCGGGAACTTCCCGACGTTTATAGATTTTCCATTTTTTATCGAGTACATCGAATAACTCCGTAAATCCGCCGATTGTTTCCGAAGACCCCAGCATCAGGATGCCATTTGAAGAAAGGGTATAATGAAACAAGGGCAGGAGCCTTTTTTGCGCTTTTGTGATCAGATAGATCATCAGATTGCGGCAGCAAAGAAGATTCAAATGTGAAAAAGGTGGGTCAATGAGAACATCTTGCACCGAAAAGACAACGAAGTCCCTGATTTCCTTTTTTATGCGGAAAAAATCTCCTTCTTGTACAAAAAAGCGGTTCAGACGCTCTTTACTCACCTCGGCTGAAATGCTGGCCGGAAAAAGACCTTCGCGGGCTTTTTCGATGGCATATTTGTCGATATCGGTACCAAACAGCTGCAGGCTTATTTGCGCGGGCGACCTTTCGAGGCATTCCCGCAAAATAATAGCCAGCGAATAAGCCTCCTCACCCGTGGAGCAGCCTGGAATCCAAGCCCTGAACGTAGATCCATTCGGCATTTGTTCGAAAATATTCGGTAGAATGCGATTTTTAAGAACCTCGAAGGACTCCGGATCGCGAAAAAAGTTGGTCACCCCGATCAAGAGTTCCCGGAACAGAACTTGTACCTCTTGGGGGGTTTCGTAAAGGTAGCGTGCATAGGTTTCGTGGCTTTCGATCTGATTGAGGCCCATGCGGTGGTAAATGCGGCGGAGCAGGGTATTGGTCTTATAAGCTGAAAAATCATGACCGAGCTGAGTGCGTATAATAGACAGAATCTTGTTCATCCATTTAAGGTGATCATCTGTGACTGCAAGCTCTGCGGGAACCCGCTCCGGCCGGAAGGAGGTTCCTAACCACCTGTAATATTGATAAAGTTTTTGAGGCATCTCTGCGGGCGCTAACACCATGTCTGCCAAACCGGTGCCAAGGGCGCTTTTAGGCATTCCGTCATAGCCGGCCGATTCTAATGACTGAACCAGGACCAATCCAGTTCGTGACTTGATTTCTTTGACCCCTAAAGTGCCGTCGGTTCCCGTGCCTGATAAAATGATAGCGGCAGCGCTGCTGCCTTGATCCAAGGCAAGAGAGATCAAGAAGGAATCGATGGGCAAGGGGGCTCTTTTTTTCACCAAATCCATTAACTGGAATTTTCCTTTAAATACAGTTGGTTCTTTATCAGGCGGGATGACATAGGCGCGGTTTGGTTCGATGGCTTGAGCGTCCAGTGCCATTAAAACCGGTATGCGCGAATTTCTTTGTAGCAGCTCGGCCATCATGCTTGGGTGTTTCGGAGGCAAATGGACCAGGACGATATAGGCCATGTGGCTGTTTTCGGAAACTGCGGAAAAAAAGGATTGCAACGCTTCAAGGCCGCCGGCCGAGGCACCTAACCCGATAATCGGAAACTTTTCCTCCGTGGTTTCTTTGAATGCCGCATGCCCTGGTCGGCCACTAGCGATCGTTTTTTTTCCGGCGGGTTCTTTTTCGCTCGTTTTTCTTTTCATGGCTGGCCTTTGTTTAAAATGCATTTATTGCCTCCGTTGAAAAAATGTCAGCCATGGATCACCCCGGGCAGCCAATATCGTGTGTTGGGCTGCGAATTACGTGAACAGTGATGCAAGCGTTCGTTCACTTTCAGAACCGCCGCACGTTGCGGTCGTATTCCACGGCCCGGCGGTCAAAATGATTTCCACTGATCGGAAGGGGTTTAAAGCCTCTGACAATTGCTTTTCGCCCGGTTTCTGTGGGCTATTGGCAGTAAAATGAAGTGGTCGCTGGGGCTATCCTCGGCCTTGCCCTCCCCGCAAGCGAGGTCGGTGACGCCGTCGATGTACTGCTTTAGTTTTGACGAAATTCGTAATGAGGAATGGACCTTCCTTTAAGGCGCCTCACGCTCCCTTCAGTACGTCGATCATCGAGAAGACCTTGCCGCTTGCCCCCTGCCGCAGCTTGCCGTGCAGGTAGACGATGGCATCCAGGGTCCCGCGGGCGTAGATCTCGCGGCCGTTGACGTTGTGGGTGAAGCCAAAACGCACGGTGCCGTCGGCCGAGGTCAGGGTGTAGGTGTGCCAGCCGTGGCCGGTTATATAGTCTTGCGGGATGCCCCAGACGTTTTTCTGCCTGTCCGGGTCGCGCTCCTTCAGGATATCGGCTTCGGCGAACGGGATGCCCAGATCGTTGAAGTACGTTACCATGGCTTTGGCGGTGCCGCTGGTGTCGGCTTTGCCCTTCTGGTGGCTTTCCCTGATCTCGAGGCGGTAGCCCTCGAACAGGCCCGGAAACGAGCGGGCGGCATAGTCCATCATCGCCTGAAAGCCGACGATCTGCTTGGCCATGTTGGGGGCGATGACCGCCGCCGTCGACGACTTCCGGACGGTTTCCGCCAGCAGGTCGCGGTTTCCACCGGTGGTGCCCATGACAAACGGCAGCGCGTTGCGGCAGTAAAACGCGCCGTTTTGATTGACGGCCGACGGGTGCGTGAAGTCGACGCTGATGAACGCCGGGATCAGCGCCTCGATCCGCGGCAACGCGTCAGCACGCGCCTCCGGCCTGACGAGCCTGACCTCGATGTCCCCCACACGCATGTGCTCCGCCTCGATTTCGGGTCCGGTCAACGAAAAAGGCACCAACCCGAACCGGCCGTCACGCGTCACAATCCGTGCCACGGTCTCTGCCATGCCGCCCGGCAGACCGTTGACCATTACCTCGATCGATTCCATCACGGGGTCTCCTTTACGAAAAAGTTGCGGGTTATTAAAGGCACAGATCGTCGTATATTTCGGCCGCGATGGCGCTCAACCGCGGGAACTCGTTTTCGGCGTCGCGGGTCAACCGCCGGTGAAGGCTGCGGACGGCGGTCGGTATGTAGGCCTCGAATCGGGTTTTGCCCTTGACTTTGCTCAGGTGGCCGAAAGCCCCCAGGATTTGAAGATTACGGGTCAGGCAGCAGTGGTGGTAGCCCAGGCGGAAGCGGCCGGGATCGACGGGCTTTAGCAGCGCGACCCGCTGCAGGCAATAGGCCGACAGCCGGTCCTGAACGGTCTGCGGCAAATCGACGTACGGGTCGATCAAAAGCGATGCGAGATCGTACTGGACCGGTCCCAGGCGGCCGCCCTGGAAATCGATGATGACGCCGGTTTCCTTAGTGATCATGATGTTGCGCGACTGAAAGTCGCGGTGCATGAACCCGATGAGGCCGAAGGCGAGGGCACGGTCGGCCAACCGGTCGAACTCCGGCGCCAGATCGGCGAAAGAATCGCCGCGCCCCAGGTACGTTTTCAAAAAAGCCTCCACGAAATAGCGGCACTCCTTTTCGAGGATGACCTCGCGGCTGTACGTCGCCGTCTGGTACGTCCAGGCCGGATCGAAGTTCTCGGCGCCGGCGAAGGCCATCTTGACCAACTGCCGTATGACCGGACGATAGCGGGTTATCAGGTCCTCGTCGCGTGAGATGCGCCGGACCGCCTCCTGCAGGTGCTCGTCGCCGACGTCTTCCAGGTAGACCAGTCCGGCACACCGGTCGCAGAGGTGGATTTGCGGCACGTTGACGCCGGCCGCCCGCAGGTGACGGCCGATCGCGACAAAGGCGTCGACTTCGGCGGTCCGCGGGCCGGTGCGCAGGCCGTGGTCCGCCAGGATCAGGGAAGACGGCCCGGATGTCAGCCGGTACCAGAGCCGGTCGGAGCCGTCACCGGCCAGCGGGTCGCGGTTTATGGGGTGCGGGGGACGGTCCGGAAAAGCCTTTGCGAACGCGCCGGGCGTCATCTGGTCGTAAACCGTTTGACGGTAGCGTTCGGGCGTGCCGATGTCGGCCCAGTCGTGTCCGGTGGCGATGAAGGCCTTGACGCCCCTGCCCGCGGCGATCAGGTGCCGGTAGGCGTCGATGCTGCTGTAAAAGACGCCCGCCGGGATCAGGTCGAGAACATCGGGATCGAGGACCTGAATGCCGGTAAAGGCCAGCAGCCGCCCGCCGACGGCCGGGGCGCCCGGGCCCGATCCGCCGAAGCCGGTAATCAAATCGTCCGGGCCGCGGGCAACGGTGTTGAAGGCCGGTGCGTCGTGCAGGGCCAGGGTCACCGGGTGCGGGTGCCGCCGGTGGAACCGGTACACCGCCGCCAGATCGATGTCGGTCACGATGTCGCTGTTGACCACCATAAACGGCTGGTCGTCCCAGAAGTCCGCCACGTTTTTCATCGCGCCGCCGGTGCCGCGGATCACCGGCTCGAAGCGGGTGCGGACCGGAACCGGGTACTTTGCAGCGGCCACGAACGCCTCGATCCGATCGTGCAGGTGGTGGGTGTTGACGACGATGGCGCTGCAGCCGGCCGCCACGAGTTGCCGGATCATCCGGTCGAGGACCGGTTGATCGGCGATCGTGAACAAGGCTTTCGGCCTGAAATCGGTGTAGGGCCGCAGCCGGGTGCCGAAGCCGGCGGCCAGAATCATGGCTTTCATAGCGGATGGTCTCACCATACCGGCGCGCCGGATCGAAGCCGCCTTTTTCCCCCGGCTGCACGCCGGCGTCAGTGCAGGCGGCTGAGATAGCGGTTGATGGCGACGGCGAAGGGCTCGGTTTTCTCGATATCTTCCGAGCTTTTGATGCCCTGGCTGATGAAGAAATCGGCGGCGTTTTCGTAGGTCACGCGCGACAGCGATTCGCGGCGCCCGATCTCCTTGCGTTTGTACATCCGCCGGCCTCGGGCTTCTATTTTCTTCAACCGCTCCTTGGGGTTCAACCCGTCCGGCGGTGCCCACAGGAAGTGATTCAGGACCACCAGGTAGGTTTCGAAGTACGTGGTCAGAAAAGCGGCGAAGAGCTTCAGTTTTCTGAAGCCGGCCGAGGTGATGTTGTAAGTGTCCGGCAGCGTCTGGTGGGGGATGAGAATCGCGTCGTCGATGAAAATCTTGAGCGTTTTGCGGACGATGTATTCCGGGTTCAGGTCGATGTCGTAGGCGAATTCATTCTTGAAGAGGTGCTGCAAATAGCGGTAGCCGTTGTGGATGTCGGCCGCGGCGAATTGAAAGGCGTCCAGATGCAGGATCTCCAGGGCGGTGAACGCCGCCGGAATAAAAAAGGCGACGCAGTTGTTCTTGTAATACTCCAGGGTCGTGCGCTGGCTTTCGTTGACCGTGTATTCGGTTTCGGCGGCCACGTCCTCTTTCGACTTGGCGATCGGTTCGATGAATTTACGCTGCACATACGAGGCCAGCGCATTGTCGATGGCATACTCCTGGTCGATCAGCAGGGTGTCGGCCAACTGCGCCCTCTGGGTTCCGAGATAGCGCAGGTACAGCTCGATGACCGGCTTGAGATGCGTCCGCGCAAACCGCGGCCGGGGAATGTTGAGAATGGCGCATGCGCACAGGCCGTGGGCGGTAGCGACGGTCTGCTTGTTGATGGCGTTGACGATGCGGAAACCCAGGTTGCGGCAGAAGGTGTTCTTCTCCTTGGGGGAGATATCGTGGATGTTCAGGCCCTGGTCGCGCAGCAGCTGGGTGAGGGACAGCGGCTCGTGGAAACGCAGGTATATTTTGCCGTAGCGCTTCTTGAGGAACCGGCGCGCGTTGATGACCTGGCGAAAATTTTCGGGCTCCTTCTGTCCGCCGCTGAGTTCGTTGATGTAAGAGCTTTCCTCCAGCACGCGGTCATAGCCGATGAAGACCGGAACGAAGATCATCTCTTCGCAGGCGCCGTTGCGGAAGGCCTCGAACAGCATGGACAGAAATCCGAGCTTCGGCAGGATCATCTTGCCGGTCCGGCTGCGCGTGCCCTCGATGAAGAACTCGACGTTGAACCCCTCTTCGAGCAGTTTATAGAGGTATTCCGCAAAAACCCGCGCATACAGAACGGCCCCCCGGAAGCTGCGCCGGATGAAAAAAGCCCCGCCCCGGCGGAACAGCGGCCCGATCGGCCAGAAGGACAGGTTCTTGCCGGCCGCGACATGCGGGCAGGGCATGTTGTTGTGGTACAGGATATAGGAGAGAATCAGATAGTCGATGTGGCTCTTGTGACATGGGATCAACACCAGCGGACCGTTTTGAGAGGCCGATTTGACGTACTTGAGGCCGTCGCTGTTGAAGGAAACGCCGTCGAACATGGTATCGACGATATAGCCGACGATGACCGATGCGATTTTGATCACGTTGGTGCTGTATTTGGCGGCGATTTCGCTCAGGTTGGCGGCCGCTTCCTTGCGAAGCTTGTATATCGGGGTATTGCGCGATTCGGCCAGCTTGGTCAGAGATTCCTGGAACCGCTCGGCGGTCAAGATATTTTCTTTGAGTTCTTCCGGACTCTTTAGAACCGGCCCGGTGATGGTCTGGCGATGCCGGTTGATCTGCCGCAGCAGAAAACGCCGCAGGTACAGCGACTGGTACACGGTGGGTTTTTCGTAAATTTCGGCCCGGTACAGAAACGCCATCAGGTTCACGGGCGTCCCTATTTCCGTAAAAACCCGGCCCGGGTTCCGGAAGAGCGTCACCAGGCGTCGGAGTGTGCCCGGCTTGCCCTCCGGGCCGAACATCATGTCGATCAGGGTCGGATTGGAGCGATACGGGTTTTTGCTGAAAAACATCAGCAGCGGAACGAGATAAATCGGCCGGTCGGTCTTTTTCTGAAACTCGACCAGGTGTTCGAGCGGATCGATCTTGGAGCGCAGAAAGCGCCGGTAAAATTCGCCCTTGTCCACCAGAGACAGGAACCCGGCCTTGCCGCCGAGCAGCTCGTCCTGCACGTAGCCGCTCTTGTAGGGGTCCTGCAGTGACAGGCTGCCCAGGAAATGAAAAAGCTGGGACCAGAAGATCTTGAGCAGCCGGCCGACGGGCTGCCACAACACCGGGCGGTAGTCGAGCCCGATTTCGGGAACCGGATAGCCCCGGCGGGCGAAGGCGGTGTGGTAGTACAGGTATTCGAACCGGCTCTTGTTCTTGTTGATGTAGACGATGATGGCGTTTTTGGGGATCTGGTCGATGACGGCGGTCAGATCCGCGCTGAGCGCAATGCCGGAGTAGAACATCTTCAGCAGCAGCGCCCGCAGCCGGCCGAGCCTGCGGGGCAGAAAACAGCTGTAGTGATCCGTCGTGCCGCTGCCGGTCCGGCCGGAAGCGGCGCCCGGCGGGCGCAGGGGCGACGGTGATTTTGGTTGGGTCATACGGGTAACTACCTACAATTAAAAATAAAAATTTTTAGCAAAATGAACGCCGATTTGCAATATTTTATTTGGCGGCCGCGGCCGGCCGCCGCGCGGGCGGTCTTCGCTTAAAAACACGGCCGCGGCGGCGGCGACTTTTCAAAGGGACTTGTCTTGGCTGTCAAACTGTGTTAGGAACCGCTTCAGTTTTGTCGTCCGTGGTGGCTTTTTGAAAGTCTTTTCTTTTATTTACGACGCGTTATCTTTGGGGGGCGGTAAGAAACGGTATCGGCCGCAAGTTTTTATTTGACCTGCGGTGTCAGCGGTATTAGAGTGGCGGCTCAAAAATAGCAACAATATCTGGCGTGAACACAAAAAACGAGGAGGATTTTTATGAAAACGTTGATCGGTGGGGCGGTTGCGGCGGCACTGGGGCTGATCGGACTTGGGGTATGGTGGACCGAATTCTTGATGGTCCTGGCCGGCATCATTCCAATCATGCTCCTGCTCGGCGGCGGACTGGCGGTTTATCTCGGATTCGATGAACTCAAGGACAATTGGAAAAAAGACGAGCCGGCCTTCGAGTCCTCATCGGTCAAAGAGGCCGAGGTTGAGCAATATAAGAAGGAAATCGACGAACTCAAAGATGAAATCAAAGGCCTGAAAAAAGCCTGATCGCCCCGTGTAACCGACAGAGCTCTGCCGCCGTGGTGGGGCTCTCTTTTTTTAAGCGTTCACAGGGCACCGCATCTGCGGCGTTGTCGGGCACTTGACGTACACCAGTACGCCGGCGCGCCCGACGCCTTGCACCTGCGGCACCCTGTGAACGCTTAGAACGAAAACCGCATCGGCGGGGTTGTCGGGCACTTGACGTACACCAGTACGCCGGCGCGCCCGACGCCTTGCACCTGCGGCACCCTGTGAACGCTTAGAACGAAAACCGCATCGGCGGGGTTGTCGGGCACTTGACGTACACCAGTACGCCGGCGCGCCCGACGCCTTGCACCTGCGGCACCCTGTGAACGCTTAGAACGAAAACCGCATCGGCGGGGTTGTCGGGCACTTGACGTACACCAGTACGCCGGCGCGCCCGACGCCTTGCACCTGCGGCACCCTGTGAACGCTTAGAACGGAAACCGCATCGGCGGGGTTGTCGGGCACTTGACGTACACCAGTACGCCGGCGCGCCCGACGCCTTGCACCTGCGGCACCCTGTGAACGCTTAGAACGGAAACCGCATCGGCGGGGTTGCCGGGCACTTGACGTACACCAGTACGCCGGCGCGCCCGACGCCTTGCACCTGCGGCACCCTGTGAACGCTTAGAACGAAAACCGCATCGGCGGGGTTGTCGGGCACTTGACGTACACCAGTACGCCGGCGCGCCCGACGCCTTGCACCTGCGGCACCCTGTGAACGCTTAGAACGAAAACCGCATCGGCGGGGTTGTCGGGCACTTGACGTACACCAGTACGCCGGCGCGCCCGACGCCTTGCACCTGCGGCACCCTGTGAACGCTTAGAACGGAAACCGCATCGGCGGGGTTGTCGGGCACTTGACGTACACCAGTACGCCGGCGCGCCCGACGCCTTGCACCTGCGGCACCCTGTGAACGCTTAGAACGGAAACCGCATCGGCGGGGTTGTCGGGCACTTGACGTACACCAGTACGCCGGCGCGCCCGACGCCTTGCACCTGCGGCACCCTGTGAACGCTTAGAACGGAAACCGCATCGGCGGGGTTGTCGGGCACTTGACGTACACCAGTCCGCCGGCGCGCCCGACGCCTTGCACCTGCGGCACCTTCTACAAGGCCCATCGGAAGTCCCCCCTCGAAAACGGGTGCCGGCATGTTAGTCTCGACCGCCGGTCGCGACGGCGGCCCTCGCCAGCCGGTCCGCGCGTTCGTTTTGTGCATTCCCCGCATGGCCGCGAACCTTGATGAGGGTCACGTCCGTGAGCGCCGTCAGCATCGTGCGGATAGAGGCGATGAGGTCTCTGTTTTTCTGGGCCTTCCATCCGAGCGACAGCACGCCGAGGGCGTAACTGCTGTCCGTGTAGATCCTGACCGGCAGGTTTTTGCTCCTCAATTCCGCCAGGGCCACCCGAATCGCTTCGAGTTCGGCGACGTTGTTGGTGGTGTTGCCGATGAATTTCGATATTTCCTTCGTCTTTTCCCCGTACGTCAACACAACCCCGATTCCGGATGGACCGGGATTGCCCGACGAGGCGCCGTCGGTGTAAATGTGAACGGTGTTCGGATCCGCCGGGGGCAGGACCGATGTGGTATTTTTCCTGGTTTCCGACTTCCGGCGGGCAGGGGCCGCCCGGGCTTCGGCCGGGGCGTCGAGCGCCGCGAGGTTGGCGGGGTTCACCCAATACTCGTAATCGTGTTCCAGCTGATACTTGATCAGAACTTTGCCGTTTTTTTGCAGCGGTCGACCCTCGGCGTCCATGGCCTGCCAGACCTTGTTGTTTTTAAAGCGCATGCGGCGCCATTTGAGCTGGTCGGAGTCGGGGCTTTTCATCGGCTCAATCGTAGAGGTGAACGGTGCGGCTCAGGTCGGCAAACGTGGCCAGCGCCGCGCGCCAGGACCGGGCGATGTCCGCGATCGGCTCCAGGCCTTCGACCCGCTCCCGGACCGCGCGGTCACCGATGATCAGATCGATCGGCAGCCGCTCGTATTCGTATTCATAGGGGGGCGGCTTCCAGGCAAACTCCGGCCGGTGATGCCGGATGACCGCCTGCAGGAGTTCCAGCGAGGCGGCATACGGGCGGTAGCGCAGCGGATCGGTGACGTGAATCTGGAACCCGTGGCAGGGGCGCCCGCACCATTTGTTGGCGGTCGGCTCGAAAGTGACCGGCCGCAGGATGGTGCCGGGCAGCCGGGCGGCGGCTGCGGCGGCAATCTTGTGGGGTTCGATGAACGGGGCACCGAAGAGTTCGAAGGGCTGAGTCGTGCCGCGCCCCTCGGAAACGTTGGTTCCTTCCCAGAGCACCTGGCCGGGATAGACCATCGCCGATGCCGGCGTCGGCAGGTTGGGAGAGGGCGGCACCCAGGGCAATCCGGTCTGCGAAAAGTGCATCGCCCGGCGCCAGTTTTTCAGAGGAATCACGTCCAGGTCGCACCCGATGCCGAAATGGCGGTTGAACAGCAGCGCCATCTCCCCGATGGTCAGCCCGTGACGCATCGGCAACGGATACCGCCCGACGAAGGAGGTGCAGTCGGCGGCGACGCAGTTGCCCTCGAGGATCTGCCCGTTGACCGGGTTGGGCCGATCGAGGACCACCACCTTCTTTGAATGGACCCGGGCGGCTTCCATGCAATAGGAAAGGGTGTAAATAAACGTATAAACGCGTGTGCCGGCGTCCTGAAGGTCGACGAGCAGCACATCGATCGGGGCGAACATGTCGCGGGTCGGAATCCGGGTGGTGCCGTAGAGGCTGAACACGGGGATGTTCAGGATCGGATCGACGTCATCGGCCGACTCGATCATGTTGTCCTGTTTCTCGGCCCGGAAGCCATGCTGGGGGGCGTAGAGCGCGGTCAGCCGGCTGGGAAACCGGCCTGCGATCACATCGCGGGCATGGCGCAAATCGGGATCGACCGAAGCCGGATTGCAGAGCAGACCGAGCCGCCGCCCCTCGAGCCAGGCGGGTGGGGTTCGGCAGAGAGTTTCGAGTCCGGTTATGACGCGTTGCATGATAGATCGCTGGGCGCCCGACGTCACACGACAAACATCGGCGGTGTCCTTTTTTCTCGCGCGGCGGTTACGGGCCTCGCGAAATAGTAAATCGACGTTATATGAATGACACGCGGACGTGCCCGAAAAAGATCGCGGAGAAAACCGCAGCCGGTTGACCGAAGGCGAGCATACCACGTTTGGGACCCGAGTCAAGCAGGCCCGGAGGAGACCGAAGAAATTTCGGCGGACAACTTGACAAAGATTTGAAATAAAATTAAAAAGCAAATTTGTGTCTTTTTGCCGCTCTTCGGTGGTCGGATCCACCGGCGGGGGTGGCTGCATCGCCAAAGAGGACAATGGAAATCGATCTGGAGGGCCTCGTTGTCATTGTCGGCAACTATGGCAGCGGGAAAACCGAAATTGCGGTGAACCTGGCCGTCGAGCGTCGCCGCCGCGGCCTGAAGGTGCGGCTGGCGGACCTGGACCTGGTCAACCCCTATTTCCGCACCCGGGATGCCCGCCGGGCCCTTACCCGTATCGGTGTCGAGGTCCTTCTGCCGCCTGAAGAGTATCTGCACGCGGATTTGCCGATCTTGAGTCCCTCGATCGCCGGCATGATCCGCCGCCCCGGCCGGCTCGATCTCATCGATGCCGGGGGTGATCCGGTGGGCGCCAGGGCCCTGTCGACGCTGGCGGCCGCTTTCGACGGGATTTCCTGCCGCATGCTGCAGGTCGTCAACCCGCTGCGGCCCGAGACGGGCAGCATTTCCGGCTGCCTCAAGCTGCGGCGGGACATCGAGGCGGCCGCCCGCCTGGCGGTGACCGGCTGGATCGGAAACGCCAACCTGATCGACGAAACCACCGCGCAGGACATCCTGCAGGGCTACGCATTCATGCGGCGGTTGGCGGGCGAGAGCGGATTGCCGCTGACGTTTGTCACCGCCGCGGTCGATCTGCTGCCGCACATCGACCGCAAGCGCTTCGACTGCCCGGTGCTGGGCATTGCGCGACAGCTCGTGCCGCCCTGGAAAAATGCGGCGGCGATATCTTAAGGAGTACGACCATGACCTATATCCACGTCATCGACCAGGACCGGTGCAAAGGCTGCGGGCTGTGCGTCACGGTGTGCCCGAAAAACGTGCTGGAAATCAGCGAACAGGTGAACACCAAGGGGTACTTTCCCGCCTATCGCGCCCGTCCGGAAGACTGCATCTATTGTGCCATGTGCTGCACGATGTGCCCGGATGTGGCCATTACCATCAGCGAGGAGGCCGATGCGCCGACCGGGTCCAAATGATGGCCGAGACCAAATGAATGGAGTGAACCGATGAGCAAGGTGTTGATGAAAGGAAACGAGGCGATCGGCGAAGCGGCGATTCGGGCCGGGTGCCTGAATTACTTCGCCTACCCGATCACCCCCCAGTCCGAAGTGGCCGAATACCTGTCGCGGCGGCTGCCGGAGATGGGCGGCGTTTTCCTGCAGGGCGAAAGCGAAGTGGCGGTATCTTACATGATTTTCGGTGCCGCGGCGGCCGGTGAGCGGGTTTTTACCACGTCCTCGAGTCCGGGCATCAGCCTGATGAGCGAAGCCATCAGCTACATGGTGGGCGCCCAGTGCCCGGCCGTGTTCGTGAACATCATGCGCGGCGGTCCGGGTCTCGGCGGCATCCTGCCTTCCCAGGCCGATTACCTGCAGGCCACCAAGGGGATCGGCCACGGCGACTGCCGGCTGCTGGTGCTGGCGCCGGCCAGCGTCCAGGAGGCCGTGGAGATGGTGATGACGGCTTTTCCGCTGGCGGAGAAATACCGGAATCCGGTCATGATTCTCGGCGACGGTCTGATCGGCCAGATGATGGAGCCGGTCGAATTTCCCGATCACCTGAAGACGGCGCCCGCGGACAAGAACGATTGGGCCGTCAACGGCATGAAAACCCGCGGCAGCGGGCAACGCAACATCATCCGGTCCCTGTATCTGGATCCGGTGATGTTAAACGAGAACAACTTGAAGCTGAAAGCCAAGTACGATCAAATGAAAGAAGAGGAGATCCGCTTCGAGGCCTACAACACCGACGGCGATTACCGCATTCTCATCGTCGCCTACGGGACCATGAGCCGCGTGTGCCGCACGGCGATCGATCAGTTGAAGGATGGCGGGCTCGAGGTGGCGATGATCCGCCCCCGGACCGTGTTTCCCTTTCCCGAAGCGGCGGTCCTGGAGGCGGCGGCCAAAAAAAGCTGCCGGGCGGCGGCCAGCATCGAAATGAGCATGGGCCAGATGGTGGAAGATGTCGAGCGCGCGGTGAAGGGCCAACGGCCGGTTCACTGGTACGGGAAATGCGGCGGGGACGTGCCGACGCCCGAAGAGGTGATGGCGTTCGTCAAATCACTGGCAAACGGATAGCGGCTCTTCTCATCGCGGCCGGGAACCAGGCGCTGCTCTCGCAACCCAAACGCTACATTGGAGCACGATAAAAATGGGCAAGACTTTTCAGAAACCGCTGGCGCTGTCCGAGCAGGCGACCCACTATTGCCCCGGCTGCACCCACGGCGTCATTCACCGGCTGGTGGCCGAGGTCATCGACGAGCTGGGCATTTACGACCGGACGGTGGGCATTGCGCCGGTGGGCTGCGCGGTGCTGATGTACAATTACTTCACCTTCGATTTCCTGGAAGCCGCCCACGGGCGCGCGCCGGCGCAGGCGACCGGCATGAAGCGGGTGCGGCCCGACCTGGTGGTGTTCACCTACCAGGGTGACGGCGACCTGGCGAGCATCGGCATGGGGGAAATCATTCACGCCGCCAACCGCGGCGAGAAGATAACGGTCATTTTCGTCAACAACGCCGTCTACGGCATGACCGGCGGGCAGATGGCGCCGACCACGATGCCGAACCAGCGGACCACCACCTCGCCCTTCGGCCGCCGGGTGGAGGAGGTCGGCATGCCGATCAAGATGAGCGAACTTTTGGCCGCCCTGCAGACGCCGGCCTACATCGCCCGCCAGACGGTCATCAAACCCAAATACGTCGGCAAGGCCAAAAAGTCGATTAAAAAGGCCTTCGAATATCAATTGGCGGGAACCTGCTTCAGTTTTGTCGAGGTGGTGAGCACCTGCCCCACCAACTGGGGGCTCACGCCGGTCGAAGCCCTGAAGTGGGCCGAGGAAACCATGCTGCCCTACTATCAGCTGGGAGAATTGAAGACTCCCGATTGAATCGGGGCATCGCCTGGATCAGCGCAGCAAATAAAGGTGGAGAGGTCCATGCAAAGTGAAGTGATGTTTGCCGGTTTCGGCGGCCAGGGCATTCTGCTGAGTGCCAAGATCCTTGCCCATGCCGCCATGGAAGAGGGGCGCGAGGTCGCCTGGGTGCCCTCCTACGGTCCCGAGATGCGGGGCGGCACCGCGTATTGCACCGTGGTGGTCAGCGATCGGCTGATCGGATCGCCCATCATCCGCAACCCGATGCACCTGGTGGCCATGAACCGCCCGTCGCTCGAAAAGTTCGCCGCGCAGGTCAAACCCGGCGGCGTCATCCTGATCAACAGCTCCCTGATCGACATCGGCTCGGGCCGCAGCGACGTCGACGAACTGAAGGTGCCGGTCAACGACATCGCCGTCAAGCTCGGCAGCGTGCGCTCGGCCAACATCATCGCCCTGGCCGCTTTCGTCGCGCGCAGCAAGATTGTCGGCAACGAGACGCTGCGCGCCTGCGTCGAAACCGAATTTTCAAAAAAGAAAAAGCTGATCCCCCTGAACATGGCGGCCGTCGAGGAGGGCTGCAAGGCGGCGGCGTAAGGGGTCGGTGCGAGGTCCCGTTCGGGGCGAAAAATTTTTCGCCCCTCCAGACCGGTTCAGGTCCGCCGCAGCGGGATCAAAGGGCGAACGGGCGCGAACCGGCCGGTGGATCAATCGATTGGAAGGGCGGACACACAGGTCCGCCCCTACCGGGGATCGGGCGGGTGACCGGTTGCCTGGGTCAACGGGTTAACGGGCCAACCGGCGGAACCCCGGCCGGCGGGGCAATCGATTGGAAGGGCGGACACACAGGCCCGCCCCTACCGGGGGATCGGGCGGGTGACCGGTTGCCTGGGTCAACGGGTTAACGGGCCAACGGGCCAACCGGCTAACGGGCGGAACCCCGGCCGGCGGGGCAATCGATTGGAAGGGCGGACACACAGGCCCGCCCCTACCGGGGATCGGGCGGGTGACCGGTTGCCTGGGTTAACGGGCCAACGGGCCAACCGGCGGAACCCCGGCCGGCGGGGCAATCGATTGGAAGGGCGGACACACAGGCCCGCCCCTACCGGGGGATCGGGCGGGTGACCGGTTGCCTGGGCCAACGGGCCAACGGGCCAACCGGCTCAACACGACCCAACAGACCCAACAGACCCAATAGACCCAATAGACCCAATAGACCCAACAGACCCAACAGACCCAACAGACTCAACAGACCCAACAGACCCAACAGACCCAACAAGACCCAGCTCTCAGTAGACATGAATCTATCCATACCCGATTACATCCTGGCCATCGAGCCATACAAACCGGGCAAGCCGCTGGAAGAACTCGAGCGCGAGTACGGCATCGGCGATTCGGTCAAGCTGGCCTCGAACGAGAACCCGCTGGGACCCTCACCCAAAGCGCTCGCGGCCATCGGCGCTCATCTCGCACAGTTGCACCGCTATCCGGACGGCGGCGGTTTTGCCCTGACGGCCAAGCTGGCCGCCAGACTCGGAATCGGGGCGGACGCGATCGTGCTCGGCAACGGCTCCGACGATGTCATCGCCATGCTCAGCCGGGCGTTGCTGCAGCCCGGGGACGAGGCCCTGATGCCGCGCCCCTCCTTTTTAATGTATGCCATTTCGGTGCAAAGCGTCGGCGCCCGGCCCGTTTTCGTTCCGCTGAACGATGCGCTGGCCATCGACCTGGAGGCCATGCTGCGCCGCGTGACACCGCGCACCCGGCTCGTTTTCCTGTGCAACCCCAACAACCCGACCGGAACCGTCATCCGCGCCGACGCGCTGGAAGCCTTCCTGCGGGACCTGCCGCCGGGCATCACCGTCGTGCTCGACGAGGCCTATATCGAATTCGTGCGGGTGCCGAACTGCGCCGCGGGACTCGATTTTCTCGCCTGCGGCCGTCCGGTGGTAACCCTGCGGACGTTTTCGAAGACCTACGGGCTGGCGGGGCTTCGTATCGGCTACGGCATCATGCCGCCCGAGCTGGCCGCCATCCTGCACCGGGTCCGGCAGCCCTTCAACGCCGGCTCCCTGGCGCAGGCCGGAGCGGCGGCGGCGCTCGATGACGAGGCTTTCCTGCAGCAGACGATCCGGCTGGTTCACGCGGGACTCGACTACCTGTTCGCCCGGCTGGACGATCTCGGTCTGCGGTATTTTCCGACCCAGGCCAACTTTTTCCTGATCGACGTGCGCACCGATGCCGATGCCGTTTTCGAGAAATTGCTGACCGAGGGGGTCATCGTGCGCTCGATGCGCTCCTACGGTTATCCGCACTACATCCGCGTCAACGCGGGACTGCCGGCCGAAAACGAGCGGTTCGTCGCCGCGCTCGGGCGCGTGCTGAACGCGAGATGAAACCTATCGTCGTCACGATCGACGGCCCGGCCGGGGCCGGCAAGACGACCGTCAGCCGCCTGCTGGCCGAGCGCCTGGGCTGCCGCTACGTCGACACCGGGGCCCTGTATCGCGCCGTCGCCCTGGCGGTGAAGGCGGCGGGAATCGATCCGGAGGACGACGATGCGCTGGCAAGACTGTGCGCCGGCCTCACCCTGCGCTACGAACAGACCGCAAGCGGGCCGCGGCTGCTGTCAAACGGCAGCGATGTGACCGGCCGCCTGCGATCGCCCGAGATCACCATGCTGGCCTCGGCGATTTCCGCGCGGCCCGTGGTCAGGCGCTTTCTGCTGGACGTGCAGCGCGCGATCGGCCGCGAGAAGAGCGCCGTGTTCGAAGGCCGCGACATGGGCACGGTGGTCTTTCCGGAGGCCGAGGTCAAGTTCTATCTCGATGCCCCCGAAAGAGTCCGGGCCCTGCGGCGCTACCGGGAACTCAACCACGATACGGGCATCAGCCTCGAGCAGGTCGAGCGGGACCTTCTGCGGCGTGACAGCAACGACAGCACCCGCGCCGCGGCGCCTCTCAAGCCGGCGGCGGACGCCATCCGGATCGATTCGGCCGATCTGCCGGCCAGGGAGGTGGTCGCGGTCATGCTGGCGCACATAAAAAGATCGGCCGCCGATCGATGACGGTATTAAATAATCATTGTGTTTTGTCCTCATCTCTGTTAGCAATCATAGGTTATGCAACCGTTAAACGGGGGCGGGGTTTAAAATAGGCTAAGGGGGTATTTTTTTTCATGGAAGATTTGGGCAAAAACGAGGAATCGGGGCAACTCAGTCAAGAATCGATGTCGGACAACGAACCGGCCGCCGAGGCCGGTCTCCGGGAGGCGACGCCGACCGGGGCGGCAGACGCGGCGGCGGCGACACCGACCGAGACGGCGGACACGGCGGCGGCGACACCGACCGAGGCGGCGGACGCGGCGCCGGCGACGCCGGTGGAGACTACCGAAGAACAGCCGGAGGCGGATGGGCAGAAATCGGGCGACTCCATGGAAAGCCTGATGGACATGTACGAGGAGAGCTTCAAACGCTTCGCCGAGGGCGAGGTGGTCACCGGCCGCATCATTTCGGTGGACAAGGATCACGTGCTGGTGGACATCGGGTACAAGTCCGAGGGCCAGATCCGCCTCCACGAGTTCAGAGACGAGAAGGGCAACATCAACGCCGAGATCGGCGACAAGGTCGAGGTGATGGTGGAGTGGTGGGATGACGAGGAGGAGCGCGTCGTTCTGTCCAAGGAGAAGGCCCAGAACGTCAAGGTCTGGGAGGAGATCAAGAAATCCTACGACGACGAGGGGATCATCGAGGGCGTCATCACCAGCCGGGTCAAGGGCGGTTTTTCGGTCGACATCGGCGTGCCGGCCTTCCTGCCGGGCTCGCAGGCCGATCTGCGCCCGATCCGGAACCTCGACGACCTGGTCGGCAAGAAATACACGTTCAAGATCCTGAAGTACAACCGCAAGCGCAGCAACATCGTCTTGTCGCGCCGTGCCATTCTGGAAGAGGAGCGCGAAAAGAAGCGCACCGCCACGCTGGCGATCATCGAAGAGGGCAAAATCCTGGACGGGGTGGTCAAAAACATCACCGAATACGGCGTCTTCGTCGATCTGGGCGGCGTGGACGGGCTGCTCCACATCACCGATATATCCTGGGGCCGCGTCAAACACCCCTCGGAGCTGTTTTCGATCGGCGACGAGATCAAGGTCAAGGTCCTGAACTTCGACATCGAAAAGGAGCGGGTGTCGCTCGGCATGAAACAGCTGACGCCGGATCCCTGGACCCTGGCCGCCGCGAAATACCCGGTCGGCTCGCGCGTCAACGGCAGGGTGGTCAGCCTGACCGACTACGGCGCTTTCGTCGAGCTGCAGGAGGGGATCGAGGGGCTGATCCACGTCTCGGAAATGTCGTGGACGCGCAAGATCCGCCATCCCTCCAAGGTGGTGTCGGTCGGGGAGCGGGTCGATGCCATCGTGCTCGACATCAAGCCCGACAACCGCCGGATCTCGCTCGGCATGAAGCAGGTCGCCCCCAACCCCTGGGACCTGGTCAGCGAGAAATACCCGATTGGAACGACCATCGAGGGCAAGATCAAGAACATCACCGATTTCGGCCTGTTCATCGGCATCGACGAGGGCATCGACGGCCTGGTCCACATTTCGGACATTTCCTGGACCAAACGGATCAAGCACCCCTCTGAAATCTACAAGAAGGGCGACCTGGTTCAGGCGATCGTGCTGGACATCGACAAGGACAACGAGCGTTTTTCGCTGGGCGTCAAGCAGCTGCAGTCCGATCCCTGGGACACCGTCTCCGAGCGCTACGAAGTGGGCAAGGAGATCACCGGCACCATAACCAACCTGACCGACTTCGGCATTTTCGTCGAGCTGGAGGAAGGCATCGAGGGGCTGGTGCATGTCTCGGAGATCAGCAAGGAAAAGATCAAGACGCCGGTCGGCAAGTTCAACGTGGGCGATGTGATCACCGCCAAGGTGATGAACATCAACACCGACGAGAGACGCATCGGCCTGTCGATCAAACGCCTCGAGATGGATGACGAGCAGGGCATGTTGAGCGACTACGTCAGCAACATGCGGCCGGCGACATCGACCTTCGGCGAAATACTGCGTGAAAACCTGCAGGAGAAGCTGAACGAAGAGTAGCCGTCGTTTCCGAGCCAAAAAAAATCGCGGGGCCGGCAGCCGATGGGTGCCGGCCCCGCTTAGTTTATTCGAAGAGATCCACGTCCCCCTGCCCGGTGCGGATGACCTCCGGCGTATCGTCGATCAGGGAGATCACGCTCGAGGGGTGGCCGGGGACCGGTCCGCCGTCGATCACGGCATCGAGGCGCGCGCCGTAAAAGTCGTGGATGAGCGAGGCGTCGTTCATGATGGTGCCGTCGGGCCGGGTGGCGCTGGTCGAGATGACCGGGTTGCCGAGTTCGGTCACCAGGGCCAGGCAGATGGGATGGTCCGGCACGCGGATGCCGGCGGTCTTGCGTTTGGTCAACATCATTTTCGGCACCGCGCGCGAGCCTTCCAGAATGAAGGTGTAGGGTCCCGGAAGGAGCCGTTTCATGGTCTTGTAGGCGTAGTTGGAGACCTTGGCATACTGGCTGATGTTGGTCAGTCCGGAACAGATGAAGCTGAAGGGCTGGAACTTCTGGCGCTGCTTGATCAGGTAGATCTTCTCGATGGCCTTCTTGTTCAGAATGTCGCAGCCGATGCCGTAGACCGTGTCGGTCGGATAGGCGACGATGCCGCCTTTCAGCAGGATCTCGACGACCTTGCGAATGAGTCGCGGCTGCGGGTTGACAGGGTTGATGTCGATCAGCATGGGGAGACTATTTATTACCCGGGCCGTCCGATGTCAACCCGGCGCACAGAATATGATTGCCAAAAAACCGGGTTTTTGATACTTTCACGCCCCAGATAATCTTTACGGAAGGACCCGCGCGATGATCAAAATACCGCCGGAAGAAGCCTATTCTTTCGATGACGTTCTCCTGATTCCCAACTATTCCGATGTGCTGCCCAAGGATGTCAACGTCCGGACGCGCCTGACCCGCAACCTGTCGCTCAACATCCCGATCATCAGCGCGGCCATGGACACCGTCACCGAGGGCGAAACGGCCATCAGCATGGCCCGCGAAGGCGGCATCGGCTTCATTCACCGCAACATGAGCATCGACAGCCAGGCCATGGAGGTCGACAAGGTCAAGAAGTCCGAAAGCGGCATGATCGTGGACCCGGTGACGATCCGGCCGGAGCAGAAAGTGGCCGAGGTGCTGGCCCTGATGGAAAAATTCCGGATTTCAGGGGTTCCGGTGACGCGCCGGGACCAGCTGGTGGGGATCGTCACCAATCGCGACCTGCGGTTCGAAACCGAACTGGAGAAGCCGGTCTCGGAGGTGATGACCAAGGAGAACCTGATCACCGTCACCGAAGGCATCAACCTGGAGGATTCGAAGAAACTGCTTCACCGGCACCGGATCGAAAAGCTCCTGGTGGTGGACCAGCAAGGCCGCCTCAAGGGGATGATCACCATCAAGGATATCGAGAAGATCAAAAAATATCCCGACGCCTGCAAGGACGGCATGGGACGCCTGCGGGTGGGCGCGGCTATCGGCGTCGGCCCGGACATGGGCGAGCGGGCCGAGGCGCTGCTGAAAGCCGGCGCGGACGTGATCCTGATCGACACCTCCCACGGCCACTCCAAGAACGTGATCGACGCCGTGGTCCGGCTCAAGGGCGATCACAAGGATATCGAGCTGATCGCCGGCAACGTGGGGACCGAAAAGGGCGCCGAGGACCTGATCACCGCCGGCATCGACGGGGTGAAGATCGGCATCGGCCCCGGCTCCATCTGCACCACCCGCATCGTGGCCGGCATCGGCATGCCGCAGATAACGGCGATTATGAACTGCCGGTCGGTGTCGAACAAGAGCGGCGTGCCCCTGATCGCGGACGGCGGCATCCGCTTTTCCGGCGACATCGCCAAGGCTTTGGGCGCCGGCGCTCACGTGGTGATGATCGGCGGCCTCTTCGCCGGCACCGAGGAGAGCCCGGGCGAGCAGATCTTCTACCAGGGACGCAGCTACAAGGTCTACCGCGGCATGGGATCGATCGAGGCGATGAAAAAGGGCAGCAAGGACCGCTATTACCAGACCGAACAGGCCGAAGACGACAAACTGGTCCCGGAAGGCATCGTCGGTCGCGTGCCCTACCGCGGCAGTCTTTCGGCCAATATCCACCAGCTGATCGGCGGGGTGAAGGCCGGCATGGGCTACTGCGGCTGCCGCACGATCGAGGAGCTGCGGGAGAAGGCGCGCTTTGTCAAGATCAGCGCCGCCGGGATGCGCGAAAGTCACGTCCACGACGTGATCATCACCAAGGAAGCCCCCAACTACCGGCTGGAATAAGGTTTATATCCGGTGTGTGGTATTTTGTGTTTGGCATTCAACACAAAACACCCGACCATACCCGCAACCCGTAACGCGCAACCCGCAACCCATCTCCGAGCCGCGAGCAGCCGATGTCCACCACCAATCCATCCGATTTCGTCCATTTGCACGTGCACTCCCAGTACAGCCTGCTCGACGGCGCCATCCGGATTCCCGACCTGCTGCGGCGGGTCGCCGAGTTCGGCATGACGGCGGTGGCCCTGACCGATCATGGTACGATGTTCGGCACCGTCGAATTTTACGAAAAAGCGTGCAAGGCGGGCATCAAGCCGATCATCGGCTGCGAATGTTACGTCGCCCCGCGCCGGCTGACCGACAAGACGCCCCAGGACCACAAGGGCCTCACACACCTGATCCTGCTGGCCGAGAACATGGCAGGCTACCGCAACCTGTGCCGCATGGTGACGGCGGCGCAGCTGGAGGGCTTTTACTACAAGCCGCGGATCGACAAACAGATCCTGGCGGCCCACCACGAAGGCCTGATCGCCTTGAGCGCCTGCCTGCACGGCGAGATACCGATCCTGATCCGCCGCAACCGCATGGAGGAAGCCGATGCGGCCGCGCGGCAGTACCTGAAGCTCTTCGGCGAGGGCAATTTTTTCCTCGAAGTCCAAAACAACGGGATCGATATCCAGGAGACGGTCAACCAGGGCCTGCGCGACATGAGCCGGCGGCTGTCGATTCCCCTGGTGGCGAGCAATGACTGCCACTATCTCGACAAGAAACATGTGCGCGCCCACGACGTGCTGCTCTGCATCCAGACCGGCAAAACGGTCAACGACACCGAGCGGCTCAAATTCAGGACCGACCAGCTCTATTTCAAATCGCCGCCGGAGATGGGCGAATTTTTCGCCGACTACCCGGGCGCCGTGGAGAACACGGCCCTGATCGCCAAGCGCTGCGAGCTGAGCTTCGATTTCGACACCTATCACTTCCCTAAATTCGAGGCGCCTGAAAAAAAGGGCGAGGCCGAGTACTTCGAGGAGCGGGTGCGCCGGGGTTTCGAGACCGTGATGCGGCAGATCGAGGCCCGCAAGCCGGATGTGGACGTCAAGGACTACCAGGATCGGCTCGACTACGAAATCGGCGTCATCAAGGAGATGGGGTTTCCCGGATATTTTCTGATCGTGGCCGATTTCATCCGCTATGCCAGGGAAAACCGGATTCCGGTCGGTCCGGGGCGGGGCTCGGCGGCCGGCAGCCTGGTCGCCTACGCGCTGGGGATCACCGGTCTCGATCCGCTCGAGTACGGGCTGATCTTCGAGCGCTTCCTCAACCCGGCCCGCAAGAGCATGCCGGATATCGACGTCGATTTCTGCATCAACGGCCGCGAGGATGTCTTCAAGTACGTGGTCGGGAAGTACGGCGGCGGCGATTACGTGGCCCAGATCATCACCTACGGAAAACTCAAGACCCGCGCGGTGATCCGCGACGTGGGCCGCGCCCTGGACATTCCGCTGCGCGAGGTCGATGCGATCGCCAAGATGGTGCCCGACCGGCTCGGGATCAGCCTGGACGCCGCGCTCGCCGAAGAGCCGCGGCTGGCGGCGATGGCGGCCGAAAGAGCCGACGTGGCCGATCTGATCGAGGTCTGCCGGGTCCTGGAAGGTCTGCCGCGGCATGCGTCCACGCATGCGGCCGGCGTGGTGATTTCCGACCGGCCCCTGGTGGATTATCTGCCGCTGTATCGCGGGAAAAAAGGCGAGGTGATCACCCAGTACGACATGAAGATCGTCGAGAAGATCGGGCTGGTGAAATTCGATTTTCTGGGACTGCGCAACCTGACGGTCATCGAAAATACGCTGGCGCTGATCAAACGGCAGGGCCGGGTCCCACCGGACGTAGAGGCCCTCGACCTGACCGACCCGGACACTTACCGGCTGCTGTGCGCCGGTGACACGACCGGGGTTTTCCAGCTCGAAAGCTCGGGCATGAAGGACCTGCTGGTGCGCTTGAAGCCCGAATGCTTCAACGACATCGTCGCGCTGGTGGCCCTGTATCGGCCGGGCCCGATGGACAGCGGCATGATCGAAGACTATGTCGACTGCAAGCACGGCCGCAAGGAAGTAAACTATCTACTGCCGCAGCTGGAGCCGATCCTGGCCGAGACTTACGGGGTCATCGTTTACCAGGAACAGGTGATGAAGATCGCGGCGGCGCTGGCCAGCTACAGCATGGCCGAGGCCGATGACCTGCGCAAGGCCATGGGCAAGAAGATCAAGGAACTGCTGGCCCGGCACCGCGAACGGTTCGTCAAGGGCGCGGTGGCCAACGGCATCGCCGAGGACAAGGCGGTGCGGATTTTCGAGTTGATCGACAAGTTCGGCGGCTACGGGTTCAACAAGTCCCACAGCGCGGCCTACGCGCTGATCGCCTACCAGACGGCCTATCTCAAGGCGCACTTCACGGTCGAATTCATGGCCTCGCTTCTGACCAGTGAAATGCACTCCACCGACGGCGTCGTCAAATTCATCGCCGAGTGCCGCAGCCATGCCATACCGGTGCTGCCGCCCGACATCAACGAGAGCGACAAGGAGTTCATCGTCACCGGCGATGCGATCCGTTTCGGCCTGGTGGCGGTCAAAAACGTCGGCGAGGGCGCCATCGAGGCCATCATCGCGGCCCGCAGCGCCGGCCGGTTTTCGTCTCTGTTCGATTTCTGCGAGCACGTCGACTTGAAACGGGTGAACAAGCGCGTGATCGAGAGCCTGATCAAGTGCGGGGCCTTCGATGCCACCGGCGCGCGGCGCGCCCAGATGACCGCGGGCCTCGAGGAGGCCCTGGAATACGGGCAGCGCGTTCAGAAGCAAAAAAACGATCCGCAACTGGGCCTCTTCGACCTGGGCGAGCACAAGCCGGCGATCAACATGCCGGAGCTGCCCCAGATTCAGGAATGGGACGAGCGGCAGCGCCTGATCTTCGAAAAGGAGGCCCTGGGCTTTTACATCTCCGGCCACCCCCTGAAAGACTACGAAGCCGTGCTGGAGAAGTTCACCAACGTCAATGCGCTGAGCATCAAGGAGGGCACCGACGGCGGGGTGGTCAGAATCGGGGGCATCATCGCCGCGGTCAAGACCATCAAGACCAAGAGGGGCGACACGATGGCCTTCGTGACCATCGAGGACATGCACGGCACGGTCGAAACCGTCGTTTTCTCCGCGCTGTACGCCGCAACCGCCGATATTCTGCACGAGGACATGGCGGTGCTGGTTCAGGGGCGCCTGCAAAAGGACGAGCAGTCGGTCAAGGTGATGGCCGACGCCATCATTCCCATGGACCGGGCCGAGGAAACCTGGACCGCCAGCATTCATTTTCACCTGGACACGGCGCGCACCGATCGCCAGGCGCTCATCGGGCTCCAGGAAACTCTCCTGCAGCACCCGGGCTCGTGCCGGGCCTATTTGCATCTGCGCGACCCGCGGGGCACCGAAACGCTGATCGGCCTGCCCGAGCGGATCAGACTGCGGGCCGGCGCGCCGCTGACCCGCCAGGTCAACCGGCTGCTCGGCTACAGCGCCGTCGAGACGATCTGCAGTGCGATCGCCGCCGCGGCGCCGGGCCCCGCGCCCTACCGCAACGGTCACAAAGGATACCGACCCCATGGCAGAAATTGAAACGCCCGTTTATGCCGTTTTGCTGGCCGGCGGTGTCGGCACCCGTCTCTGGCCGGTTTCGCGGGAACTGAGCCCCAAGCAGCTGGTCAAGTTCATCGGCCGCGATTCGCTGATTCAGGCAACGGTCAGACGCCTGCTGCCGGCCGTGGCCGCGGATGCCATCCGGATCGTGTGCGGCGGCGAGCACCGGCACGATGTCGCCCGCCATCTTCGGGAAATCGGCATGGCGGCCGGCGACAAGATCATCAGCGAGCCCTGCGGCCGCAACACCGCGCCGGCCATTGCGCTGGCGGTTTTCAAAATCCTGCAGCAGGAAGAAGATGCGATTCTGGCCGTCTTTCCGGCCGACCACGTGATCAAGGACACGGCGGCCTTTCACGAGCGGCTGCGCTCGGCGATCGCCCTGGCCGACAGCGGCCACGTGGTGACCTTCGGCATTACGCCCCACTACCCGGAAACCGGCTACGGCTATATCGAAGGCGGCGAGAAGATGGCCGGCGGGGCGCTGAAAACCAGGCGCTTCGTGGAAAAACCGGACCTGGCGACCGCGCGGCAATACCTCGCCGCAGGCAATTTTTTCTGGAACAGCGGCATGTTCGCCTTCAGGGCCTCGGTCATCCTGGAAGAATTCAGGCGGTACCAGCCCAAACTGCTGGAGGCGATGGCGGGACTCGACCTTTACGGTGACCGGCTCGAAGCCGCCGATTACCTGCGGCTGCCCGACATCTCGATCGATTACGCCATCATGGAGCGCACCCGCAAGGGCGTCGTGCTGCCGTCCGACTTCGGCTGGAGCGATATCGGCTCCTGGAAATCGCTCTATGATTTTCTGCCCAAGGACCCGGACGACAACGTCCTCGACGGCGATGTGATCGCCCAGCATACCCGCAATTGCCTTATCATGGCGCACGAGCGCCTGATCGCCGCCAACCGGCTCGATCACCTGGTCATTGTCGAGACCCCGGATGCGATCTTCGTCTCCGACATGGAAAACAGCCGCGACGTCAAAGCGATCGTCGCGCGGCTGAAGGAGAAAAAACGCGAAGAGACCATCCGCCACAAAACGGTGTTTCACCCCTGGGGCAGCCGGACGCTGCTGGAAAGACGGCAGAGGGCCGAAGTCGCCCGCCTGGACATCGATCCCGAAAGCACCTGTCCGCTGGCGGCCGGTCCGGCCTTCAGCCTGACGGTGGTGGCGGGCACCGGTCGCATCGGCGGGAAGGTGCTGGCATGCGGCGACATCTTCCGCGCGGCGGCAAAAGAGACGCTGCACATCGATAACCCCGGCCCGGAGCCGCTGGTCGTCATCCAGGTGGCGCCCTTCAGCGCCGGCTGAGAGGTGAAAGGGTGGACATGAAGGTACCGCTGCTCGATCTGAAGGCGCAGTACGGCGCCATTCGCGACGAGGTTCTCAAGGTGACCGCGGAGGTTTACGACAGCCAGCAGTTCATCCTGGGCGCACGCGTGGCGGACCTCGAAAAACAGATCGCGGCCTACTGCGCCACCCCGTATGCGCTGGGGGTCTCCTCCGGATCGGATGCGCTGCTGATTTCGCTGATGGCGGCCGGCATCGGGTTCGGCGATGCGGTCGTCACGAGCCCGTACACCTTTTTCGCCAGCGCCGGCTCGATCGCCCGCACCGGTGCCCGGCCGATCTTCGCCGACATCGACCCCGACACCTACAATCTGTCGGCCGCAGCGCTGGAGCGCGTCCTGGACGCCCTGCCGGCGGCCGAGGCGAAACGGGTCAAGGCGGTCATGCCCGTGCACCTGTACGGTCAGTGCGCCGACATGGAGCCGATCGGAAAGATCGCCGCGGCCCGCGATCTGGTGATCATCGAGGATGCGGCCCAGGCCATCGGTGCGGAGTATCGGGGTCGGCGGGCCGGCGCGTACGGCGCGTTCGGCTGTTTTTCGTTTTTCCCGTCCAAAAACCTGGGCGCTTTCGGCGATGGCGGCATCGTCACGACCGGTTCGGAAGCGCTGTACGAGAAGCTGACGGTCCTCAGGGTTCACGGGTCGAAGCCCAAGTATCATCACCGGCTCATCGGCGGAAACTTCCGGCTCGACGCCCTCCAGGCCGCCGTCGTCTCCGTGAAGCTGAAGTACCTCGATCGGTGGAGCGCCCTGCGCGGTAAAAACGCCGGCACCTACCGGCGCCTTTTTGCCGCCGCGGGCCTTGACCGGATCAGGCTGCCGGTCGAAAGGCAGGGGCGGCACGTTTTCAACCAGTTCGTCATCAGGGTGCCTGAAAAGCGGGACGACCTGCGGCGGCACCTGCAGGCAAACGGCATCGGCTCCGAGGTCTACTACCCCGTGCCGCTGCACCTGCAGGAGTGTTTCGCCTACCTGGGCTACCGCCGGGGCGACTTCCCGGCCTCCGAAGCGGCCGCCGACCACACCCTGGCCCTGCCGATCTACCCGGAATTGACCGAGGACCAGCTGGCCTATGTGGTCGACACCATCGGGGGGTTCTACCGGCTATAAGCTAAAGGTGCTGGGGGTGTTCTCGGTGGGTCGTATGCTGAACCCGGGGGTTCAGGGGTTAAAGGTTGAAGGTTAAAGGTTCAAGGTTAAAGGTTCTAGGGTTCAGCTCAATTATATTTTAAATTGTTTTGCAATCTTTTTTGCCAGTTTCGAGTTTCAAATATCAAGTTTCCAATCACAGTTCAGCGAAGTCGCAGGCTGCCGGCATCCAGCTTGATCGCAGAAGAAACTCTTGAGCGTCGACGATTGGATTGACCGCTTCGATCCATCGGACTGGTTAACCGGCCAACCGGCCAACCGGCCAAACCGGTTAACGGGCCAACGGGCCAACGGGCCAACGGACCCACCGGCCATCAATACCCGAGTCCGAAATCGCCGTAGCGGCCGTAGGCGGTCACGATACCGTCCTGGAGCCGGACATAGTAAGGCGTGGAAAATATCCCCTCGGCACAGGCGCCGTATTTCAGGTATTCGACATACAGGTTGGCGCTCGTGCTGTCGGGTGGACCCAGGGCCTCGATGACATCCGCCCGCGTCATGCCGACCTGCAGATGGTTCATCTTCTTGGCGGAACCCGCGCATCCCAAAAGCAACACCAGCCCGACCATCAATACCACCGTGCGTTTAGCCATGTCTTCCTCCGCTTTTCGTTTGCCGTTTCGTTTTATCCTTATGCCCATTTGACCGCTTTGGCAAGTTTAGCCTGATTTCGGCCCCGATGATTTTTCACGGCCCCGGTGGCGGCCGCGCCGCCGCATATGCCGCCCGGGCTTCGGCTTCCAGCAGATGACCCCGATCGGTGTAGCGCGGTGAAAAATGAAAGGGGGTGAAGCGCTTTGCTTCCGCCCGGGCCGCCAGCGAGCCGGCCTGGCGCGCGGTGAGATGGTGTTTCAGCCGGGCGGTGTCGCGGTGCTCGTCCATGAACGCCGCTTCGATGAACAGGTGATCCGCCCGGCGGGCGAGGGCCTCGATGAGTTCGGCGTTTCGTGCGGTATAGCCCGCATCCGCCACGTAACCGACCTTCTGGCCGGGGGTGATGATGGCGATTCTATCCGCCAGGTCCGCCAACCGGAAATGTTTCGGCCGTCCGCTGCCGGCGTCCTCGGCCGCCATGTCGGTGTCGGGGGACCGGTTGCCGTAAAGCGCCGTTTTCAGGTCCTGGATCCAGGGGCCGGGGCGCAATTCCAGGTCCGCCAGCGCGTCCGGACGGATATTGATGTGGAAGTTTTCCTGGAGCGCGAAGGCCAGCGAGGGAATTCCGTGATCGAGCTGAACGGCGCCGATGGTCAAGCCGGATTCCCGCAGCAGGGTTCCGTCGAACACGGCGGTTGTTGCCGCCCCGTCGGGCTCGAACCGGTTCCGGCAGGGATACCGGCGGCGGTGAATCGCGCCGTCATCGATTTCGGCCGCTTCCAGGACCAGGCTGCCGGTGTAGGTGTCGACCAGGTTCCACGTGTAGCCGGCCAGTTTGCCTTCCACGTTTTTAAGAAAACCGCGCGGCCCGAAAAGGGCGAGCGTCTTGTCGCGGCCCAGCAACAGGCGCAGCAACCGGTCGAAACCGGCGAAGTGATCCATGTGGGTGTGGGAGACGCAGACGTGGCTGATCTTCAGGATGTCGCGCGCCGACAGCACCGAGATGTCACCCAGGTCGAAAAGAAGCGCACGATTTTGAAACTGAAATGGAATGAAGAGTCCCGGGTCGTCGAAAGGACCGTTGACCAGCCGGGGACAAAATGTCGGACGCATTTCAGGGAAGATACTTTTTGACCTGCTGATGGATGCACAGGTAGATTTCTTCGTCGGACCCGTAGATGTCGATGACATCCTTGTGGTTGATCAGGTTTTCCAGGACGAAAGCCGTGACGTAAAGGCTGACCACGTGGGGATTCGGCACGATGTTGCGAATCGGCGCCGTGGCGAAATCGATATCGAAATCCTCGGCCTGGCTCAATTTGTCGAGGCACAGCGCGATCTGCTCTTCCAGCGAGTTTTTACTTTTGGTTTCGACCAGTTTTTCCTCGACCAGCTTCATGGCGATGGCGTTGGAAAGGGGTTCCTGGCAGTCTTTTATCCCCTGCAGGGCCAAGCGGCGAACGTGTTCCTTGGAGGATTCGATTTTCGAAATAATGGAGGACTCCCTCGTGCTTGGCCGGAAAACTTTCGACATGTTGCCACCTTTTATGAATGACGGCTCCTGTTGCAGCGGGGGAGCCCGATTGAATTTCGGTTATATTAATGACAGCGGCGTTGAAATGCAAGGAAAATATGCACGCCGGCGCCGGAGAATTTCCATTGTTTCCAAGGCCAACGGCAGGAAACAAGCGGGTTTCAGCGCACCGCCCGAAAAAGGTCGCCACCCTCGCGGCGGCCGGTTCAGGGCGTCGTCGTCAGAATTTCCCGGATGACCAGCTGGGCCGATTTTTTGCCGTTCCAGCGGTTCCACTGCAGGTGGAAGGCCATTTGGCCCAGGCGGTCCGGCAGGGGACGGGCGGGATCGATGTTGAACTGAATGGCGGGGAAGGACCGGCCGGCCGGCGTTTGGCGCAGATGCATCCGCCGGTGCCGGCCGCCGACGAGCCGGCTGCGGTCGACCCGGACGTCGGCCGCCATGAACAGCGGCTGGCTGTTGCCGGTGCCGAACGGCTGCAGGGTCTCGATGTCGTCGATCAATTTGGCGGTGATCCGTTCGAAATCGAGCCCGCAGTCGATGCACAGTTCCGGCTCCGGAAGGCACTCGCCGCCGGCCGCGGCCGCCTGCTGGAAGTCGGCCTTGAAAGCGGCGATGTTGTCGGTCCTGATTCCCAGGCCGGCCGCCATGCCGTGGCCGCCGAAGTCTTCCAGCCGATCGGCGCAGGCCGCCAGGCCCCGGTACAGATTGAAGCCGGCGACACTGCGGGCCGAGCCCTTGCCGATGCCGTTGCGGGTGGAGATCAGGACCACCGGGCGGCAGTGCCGTTCGACCAGGCGCGCGGCCACGATGCCGAGAACGCCCTCGTGCCAGCCTTCGGCCGCAAGCACCAGGGCGCGCGGGTCGAGTTCACGGGGATGATCCGCCAGGTACTGTCCGATTTCCCGCAGCAGCGCCTGTTCGGTGTCCTTGCGCCGATTGTTCAGCTCGTCGAGCGACGCCGCGATCTGCCGGGCGCGCGCCGGGGTTTTGGTCAGCAGCAGCCGGGCGGCCGCCAGGGCGTGGTCCATGCGGCCGGCGGCATTCAGGCGCGGAACGATTTTGAAGGCGAGGTCCTCGGCCGTCACGTCCCGGCAGGTTGTGCGGCAGTTCTCGAGGATGCCCATGACGCCGGTGCAGGCCTTGCCCGCTCGAATCAGCTCGATGCCGGCCGCGACCAGAATCCGGTTTTCGAGCACCAGCGGCACGGCGTCGGCGACCGTCCCCAGGGCGACCAGGTCGCAAAGGTCTTTGAGATTCGGCTCGGCCCGGCCTTGCCAGACGCCGCTGTCGCGCAGATGCGCGCGCAGGCAGATCACGAGGGCCATGGCGACGCCGACGCCGGCCAGGTGCCCGAAACCGGCCGCGCAGTCCGGCCGCTTGGGATTGACCACCGCCACCGCCGGCGGCAGCGGGTCGGGCACCCGGTGATGGTCGGTGACGACCACCTCGATCCCGGCGGCGGCGGCCCGCCGGACGGCCGCGTGGCTGCTGGAGCCGCAATCGGCGGTGACGATGAGATCGATTTTGGCCGGCACCGCCACCCGGTCGATGTGGTCGGGCTTGAGCCCGTAGCCTTCCGTTATGCGATGCGGAATGTAATACGAGACCCTGCCGCCCGCGTTTCGCAAAAAGTCGAACAAAACGGCCGCGGCCGTGACGCCGTCGACGTCGTAATCACCGAAGACAAGGATGTTTTCGCCCGTGACGATGGCGCGCGCCACCCGTTCGACCGCGGCCGGCATGCCTTTCAGTCCGAAAGGCGGCCGCAGGTGCGCCAGGGACGGTTCGAGGAATCTTGCGGCATCTTCGCCGGCGTGCAATCGGCGGTTGACCAGAAGGGTGGCCACGAGCGGGGAGCACCTCAAGCGGCGGCTCAGCTCTTTGACACGGTCGGGATCGGGTTTAAGGACATGCCAACGTTTTTGCATGGTCACCTTGGGACGCATTGCCTGTCGGAGGTGTCGGTGCCCCACCTGGCGCGGGGGCCGCGACCGCTATTATCTGCCGGTTCAGGGACGTCCGCGCCGCTTGTTCACGGGGCTTCACGCTCAGCCGCGCCGGCACCGTGATGCAGGGCGACCGCATCCGCCATGGGTGAAAACGGGCCGGCAAGGGGCCATCGCGGCCGGAAAATTCATATCTTAGACGATCCGGTCCGGGCAGACAACACCCGATTTCCTGTTTGCAATGCGGGGGGGATATGGTTATACTCGGGAACAGAAGATTCGTGACCGTTGACAGGGTTGCAAAGCCCGATACACTTCAAGCCCTGATTGTAAGCGTTTGCAGGGTGCGGCAGATGCAAGGCGTCGGGTAAGCAGACATAACTTTCGTACGTCAAGTGCCCGACAACATAGCCGGTGCGGTGCCCGGTGAACGCTTACCAAAATTCGGCCCGGCCGCGGCCCGGACTCGGGTTCCGCGGGCGGCAGGTGCCGGCCGAGTCGCTTTCCTTGCCGCTATCGCCAATGGAGTGCCTGACGAAATACTACCGGGTCGATCGTCGCGAAATCGCCTTCATCAAGTTCGTCATCGAGTCCTATGACGGCGTGGGGACGCTCTCGACCCTCGATCCGCGCGCGGGCCTGGTGGTGCTGCGCATTCCTCCCGGCTGCGAGGGGGTTGTCGACGGCATCGTCTCGGACCTGAAACAGACGATTTTGATCGAACCCGCCGCGCGGCCTGCTTGAATATCCGCACGACAGCACCGTCTTGCGGCCGTGGCTGCGGACGACTGGCTGTTTTCGGACCCGCCGTCGTTTTATCGCTTCGAAAACCAGGTGCCCGCCGGGCGGCCATGCTTGCGACGTGCCGGTCCCGGCGGGTCGACCGGCCCGTAATGTCAAAACATGAAAGTAAAAAGACTCTACATACACACGATCGGCTGCCAGATGAATGTCTATGACAGCGGGAAAATGGCCTCGGTTCTGGCGCCCTTGACCTATCGCAGGACCGCCGACCTGCACGCGGCCGACCTGATTATCGTCAATACCTGCGCCATCCGACAGAAGGCCGAGCAAAAGGTGTTCAGTTTCCTGGGGCGGTTGAGCCGCCTTAAAGACGAGCGGCCGGGGCTTCTGATCGGGGTGGGGGGCTGCGTGGCCCAGCAGCAGGGTAAAAAAATCATGGCGCGGGCCCCCTTTGTCGATTTTGTGTTCGGCACCCAGGCGATTTCCCGCCTGCCGCGCATCGTCGAGAGCTGCGAAACGCATGCCGGTCGGCTGGTGGATGTCGGCCCGGCCGCCGCCGCCGATCTGTTCGACGTACCGCTCGAAACGTCGCCGCAATTGGCGCAAACCGGCCCGGTGACCCGCTTCGTGACCATCATGCAGGGCTGCGACAATTACTGTACCTACTGCGTGGTTCCCTATGTCCGCGGGCGGGAAGCCAGCCGCCGGCCCGGGGACGTCATTGCGGAAATCGAGCGGCTCGTGGCGGCGGGGGTGCGCGAAGTGACCCTGTTGGGCCAGAATGTCAACAGCTACGGCGTCAAGGAAGGCCTGTGCGGCTTTGCCGAACTGCTCGGCCGCGTCAACGCGATCGACGGCCTGCTGCGCATCCGGTTTACGACCTCGCACCCCAAGGACCTGTCGGCCGACCTGTGCCGGGCGTTCGGGGAGTTGCCGAAACTCTGCGGGCACATTCACCTGCCGGTGCAGTCCGGTTCGAACCGGGTCCTGAAACGGATGAATCGCCGATACACGCGCGAGTCCTACCTGGAAAAAGTCGCCGAACTGCGCAGCCACTGCCCGCCCATCGCGATCTCCTCCGATTTCATCGTCGGTTTTCCCGGCGAGGAAGCGGCGGATTTCGAACGGAGCCTGGATCTGATCCGGACGGTCGGGTTCGACAGCCTGTTCGCCTTCAAATACTCGGACCGCCCCGAGGCGCCGGCCGGCCGCTTCGGGGGCAAGGTTTCCGAACCGGAGTCGACGGCACGTCTGCAGGCCCTGCTGGAGGAACAAAACCGGATCACCCTGGCCAAGCACCGGTCATTGCTGGGCTCGGTCCCGGAAGTACTGGTCGAAGGCATCAACGGCCGATCTTCGTTTTCCGGCGCTGAGGAAGGCGGGCCGGTGCGCGGCGGATCGCAGTGGACGGGTCGGACGTCTTGCAACAAAATCGTTAACTTCGAGCGGGCCGCGCGCCCCGCGCCGTCGGGCGAAAATCTCAAGGGCCGGCTGGTCCGAGTGAGGGTGGAAAAGGCATTGGCGCACTCCCTCTGGGGGGTGTTGGCGAACGAGGCCTTTGCGCCGGCTGCCGTGAAAGGAGAAAAGAGTTATGCTGCATAAGGTAAGCATAGCCGGTCTGACCATGGACCCGACATCCAACACGCCGATCATCATCCTGAAGTCGATCGAAAACGATCAGGCGGTCCCGATCTGGATCGGCCTGCTCGAAGCCACCTCGATCGCCTCGGCCCTTCAAAACGTCAAGTTCGACCGCCCGATGACCCACGATCTTTTCAAGAACTTCACCGACCGCCTGCAGATCGCGGTTTCCAAGGTGGAGGTGTGCGACTTGCGCGAGAGCACTTTTTTCGCCCGCATTTACTTCGAATCGCCCGACGGCGCATTTGACATGGATGCCCGCCCGAGCGACGCCATCGCTTTGGCGCTGCGGTTCAATGCGCCGATCTACGTGGACGACAAGGTGATGGAGAAATCCAAGATCAGCCAGGAGGAAGTCGAAGTCCTGGACGAGAGCGAAGAAGGCAAGAAGTGGGCCGACTACCTGGAGAACCTGTCACCGGAAGACTTCGGCAAGTACAAGGTGTAAAGCTGCCGCACGGCGGTTTTTCCGCCGCCGGCACCGGACGGTCGTATGGATCCAGTGCAGCGGGTATCGGTCCACGGCGGCCACAGCGGGCAATTCTGCTGCCATGCCGCGGATTCGCTCGAAGACATCGTGCGCGCCTATATTGATGCGGGATTCAAGTGGGTCGGCCTCACCGAGCACATGCCGCCGGCCGCAGACCGGTTCCGCTATCCCGAAGAAATCGCGGCCGGGCTGAGCGCCGGCCGGCTCTACCGCCGGTTCGAGCGCTATATCGCCGCCGCCCGGCACCTGCAGCAAAAATACGCCCGTTCCGTTCAGCTCTATGTCGGCTTCGAAACCGAAGCCTGGAGCGGTTCGGTCGCCCTCGTCCGCCGGCTGGAGCGGTTTTTCAAGCCCGACTACATCGTCGGCTCGGTGCATCACGTCGATGACATCGGGTTCGACACGTCCCCGGCCGAGTATGCCCGGGCCGTTGCGGCGGCCGGCGGCCTGGAAGCCTTTTACTGCCGGTATTTCGATCTGCAGCATCGCTTTCTGGCCGCCGTGCGGCCGCAGGTCGTCGGGCATTTCGATCTGGTCCGGATTTTCGACCCGGCCTACGTGAAGACCATCGCGCTGCCGTCGGTCCAGCGGCGCGTGCGCCGCAACCTGGAACTCGTGCGCTCGCTGGGCACGATTCTGGACGTGAACGTGCGCGCCCTGGCCAAAGGGGCCGCCGAACCGTACCCGACGCGATCGATCCTCGAACAGGCTGTCGGACTCGGCATCCCGGCGGTGCCGGGCGATGACTCGCACGGCGTCGACACGGTCGGCCGGCACATCGACCGGGCGATCGAGGCTCTGCGGGACATCGGTGCCGACCTCGACTGGCGCAGGCCCACATCGTCCATCCGTGTGGCGGAGCAGTGACCAGGGCTCTCTGGAACCGTCGATATTCGGAATTTTCTTTTTACTTCAGCATAGAATGTGGTTTGAGAACATGATAGGCATCTCCCTTTCCGAAGCGTGCCACAGGGGCGAAAAATTTTTCGCCCCCTATCCAACAGACAAAATATAAAAGGCAAACACGTGAAGCTGGAAGAGATCCGGCGCAAGATCGACAAGATCGACCGCGAGCTTCTGGTCCTGCTGCAGGAGCGCATGGGGCTTGCGCTGCGCTCGAAGAAGTTCAAGAAGTCAGTCAGCGACCCGCAGCGCGAGGCCGACGTCCTGACGCGCGCCGAACGGCTGAACCTGGATCTCGTCGAACGCTCCTTCACGCGGCAGCTGCTCAAAACCATCATCGAAGAGAGCAAGCGCCTGCAGGAGGAGGACCGCAAGCTGACAGCCTTCCAGGGCGAACACGGCGCCTATGGCGAGGTCGCCGCCCGGCGCCTGGTGCCCGGTGCGGCCTTTATCCCCTGCCTGGAGTTCAATGACGTGTTCCGCGGGGTGGAAGAGGGCTATCTGGACTTCGGCGTGGTGCCGGTGGAAAACTCTCTGGAAGGCGCCGTTACACCGGTCAACGATCTGCTGACGACCACGACCCTGAAAGTGATCGGTGAGGCCAAGGTCGTGGTGAAGCATTGTCTCCTGGCGACCGAGGCCATCGATCTGCGCCAGATCCGCCTCGTATACTCCCATCCCCAGGCCCTGGCGCAGTGCCGGAATTTTCTGATGCGCAACAAACTCGAGGCCCGCCCTTTTTACGATACCGCCGGAGCGGCGAAAATGCTGGCGCGCGAAAATCCGCGCGCCGCCGCCGCGATCGCCAGCGCCCTTTGCGCCGAACTCTACGACCTGGAGATTGTCGACGCGGGCATCGAGGACGGTCCCGCCAACACGACCCGCTTTCTGCTGCTCTCGCGCGAGGCCGGCGGCCGCGGCGGCGACAAGACCTCGCTCGTCTTCGCCACCCCCCACGAGGCCGGCCGGCTGTATGCGGTGCTGCGGCTCTTCGCCGAATCACGGATCAACCTGACCCGCATCGCCTCGATGCCGCTGCGCTCGGACCCGGGCAACTACAGTTTCTTCCTGGATTTCATCGGTTCGGACACGGACGAAAAAGTGGCCGGGGTTCTCAGGCAGCTGGAGGATTTGACCATTTCCTTGAAAATTCTCGGCAGCTACCCGGCCGACCGGGGCGAAACGGAGCCGTGAGGCACGCGAAAAAAATGCGCATCGGAAACGCGGTCAGATTGACGGATGAGAAGTGGCTCAACCTGTTCAACGTCGAACTCGTCGATTCCGAGGGCGGCGGACGCAGCTGGCAGATCGCTTCCCGCCGGCGTGAGCCAAAGTGCGTCACCGGCCGCTTCGCCCGACCGGATGCGGTGGTGATCGTGGCCCGGCACACCGGGCAGGACAAAATCGTGATCACCCGCGAGTATCGGGTGGCGCTGGCCGGAGACGAGTACGGGTTTCCGGCCGGGCTGGTGGACGCGGGCGAGACGGTCGCGGCGGCGGCCACGCGCGAGCTTCACGAGGAAACCGGGTTGACGGTCACGCGGGTCATAGACATCGGCCCGCCTATTTACTCCTCGGCCGGCATGACCGACGAATCGGTCGCCATGGTGACCGTTGACTGCGAGGGCGAACCGTCTGCGGCCGGCAACGAAGGCATCGAACAGATCGAGGTCATCCTGGCCTCGGCCGCGGAGGCGGCGCGGCTCTGCGCCGATCCCGCGCTGAAGTTCGATGCCAAGGCCTGGCTGGTTCTCAGAAACTATGCCCGGTACGGCCGCTTGTAAGCGGCCGCGCCGGCTGCCACGGGCTTGAAGATAAAGGTTTTCGGGGGTGTTCCCGGCGGGTCGCAGGCTGAACCAACAGGGGTTCAGGGGTCAAGGTTCAATTATACCTTAAATGGTTTTGCAATCTTTTTTGCCAGTTTCGAGTTTCAAGGATCAAGTTTCCAATCACGGTTCAGCCCAGCCGCTGGCTGCTGGCATCCAGCTTGATCGAAGAAGAAACTGCAATACTTCAGTGCAAAATTCCTGGGTCAGATGATGCTGATTTCCGGAACGTCACCCTGAAGTTCTGCGGTTCAATTCCACCAGGGTGGCGCCCCAGCCGCCGGCATCGGCCGGTGCATCCGTGAACCCGGCCACCCGCGGATGGCGCCTCAACAGGCCCTGCACTCTTTTTTTGAGCGTTCCGCCGCCCTTGCCGTGGATGACCCGCACCGCGAAGATGCCGGCTTTCACGCATTCCTCGAAGTAGTCATCCAAAAGGTCCGGCACCTCGCGCGGCAAAAACGTGTGCAGGTCGAGGACGTCTTCGATCGGCAGGTTCACGGGCTCGGTCATCTGTCTCTCCACCCCTCGGCGCCTCAACCACACCGGAGGATAACCCGCCGGGGCGCCGAGAATCACGATCGGTTCAACGGTCGACCGCAGGGGCACGGGGCAGGCCGCATCCCGGCGGTCAACACACCATCGATAGCGGTCCGGGCAGGGGCGAAAGATTTTTCGCCCCTGCCCGGACCCAACAAACCCGACAAAATCTTAAACACAATCAACCCAATATTCTCAACAAGCTCAATCGACTCACCCGCCGTCAGAAGGGGTATTGCCGCTTGGAGAGCTGCGCGCTGATCCACCGCAGTTCGGTGAACTCTTCCAGGGCCGCGCGGCCGCCGAACCGGCCCCAGCCGCTGTCTTTCATGCCGCCGAAGGGGACCTGGGGTTCGTCGTGCACCGTCTGGTCGTTGATGTGCACGATGCCGGATTCGATTTGTTCCGTCAGGGCCATGGCCTTCGAAAAATCACGCGTGAAGACCGCGGCGGTCAGACCGTAGGGCGTGTCGTTGGCGACGGCGACGGCCTCGCCCTCCCCGCTGACCTCGATCACCGCGACGACCGGTCCGAAAGTCTCCTCGCAGGCAAAGGTCGATCCCGGCTTCACGTTGTCAAGGACCGTGGAGTGATAGCAGGGCCCCTCGCTCCTGCCGCCGCACAGGACCTTGGCGCCGTCGCGGACAGCGGCTTCGACATTCTGCTTGACCTGCTCGAGCTGCCGCCGGTTGACCAGCGGACCGATGATCGTGTCGTGTTCCTTCGGGTCCCCCACCTTGAAGGCCGATACCTTCCGGACGAATTTTTCAGTAAATTCCGCCGCGACGGACTTGTCGATTATGATCCGGCGCGTTGACATGCAGATCTGGCAGATCGGCCGGAATGATCTCGCCGACGGCGCCGTGCATCTGGCCCGCGGCTTCGCGCAGAAGCCCCGGGGTGAACATCGTTTGAAACATCGCGAAACCAAAGGTGCAGCCGGTTTCCTCGGCCAGGATCGATACGATGTCCATCTGCTTTTTTTCGAGAATGTCGGCCGCCTTCAGGAACAGGGCCTGACGCTCGGCCGGCAGCGAGTGCGACCAGCCGGGAAAAGCCGCCACCGCCGCATCGACGGCCCGCTTGGCGTCGGCCCTTTTACCGGCCGGGACCTTTGCGAAGACCTCGCCCGTGTACGGGTTGGCATCATCGTAGAGGTCCCCGCCGAGGGCGTCGACCCATTCACCGTTTAGGTACATTTTGCAGACTCGCGACATGCCACCTTCTCCTTTCCTTAAAAAAGGGCTGTAAATATTGGCGCCGGCCTTTTACGCGCCTTGACCGCTATCGCTGTTCCTTCATTGCCTCGCAACGGATGAACTAAAAAGCCCCTTTGCAGAAAATCAGATACAGGATGCCATTTCTTTGCCCTTTCGAACGGCCTTGACAATCGTTTATCGGCAAACTAGAGTCGGAAAAAATTCCCGCAACATTCTAAAAAAATTCTTAGGCCAACGGGTGCCGCCCATTGAAATTTTTCATTCACACTCTGGAGTTACTTTATGCACGGAGATCACATCATAAGCAAGGTCAATGCGGAGCTTGACATCATAGGTTCCTCGCTGAACAGATTGGAATCACTGGGTCAGACCATTCCGGCCCTCGATCGGAATCTGAAGCGTATCCGCGCCAGCTTCAAAATGATAGAACTCAATTTTGTAGACCTGTCATCAAACGACACCGGCTCAACGACGGAGGCACATGATCGCCGATCAACCTTACTGGAACCCCCTGCTGGAACTGGCGGACCCGGAACGCCTGCGGGCGCTGCAGTTCAAGAAGTTCAAGCGCATTTTCACATGGGCCTATGACCACTCGCGGTTTCACCGCAGCCTTTACGATCGGGCCGGCATCCGGCCGGAGGACATCCGCCGCTTCGAGGACATCCGGCACATTCCCAAGGTGGAAAAATCGCTGATGCGCGACGTGCAGCGCAAGGACCCGTTTCCATACGGCGATGCGCTGTGCGTTCCGCTGGAGGAGGTCACCGAGTTCCGGCAGACCAGCGGCACCACCGGCCAGCCCGTCTACCAGGCCGACACCTGGCAGGACTGGGAGTGGTGGTCCGAGTGCTGGTCGTACATCCTGTGGGCGCAGGGCTACCGCCCGGCCGACCGGGTGTTCATCCCTTTTGGCTACAACGTGTTCGTCGCGTTTTGGGCCGGACACTACGCCGCGGAGAAGATCGGCTGCGAGGTGGTTCCCGGCGGCGTGCTGGACACCCAGGCCCGGATTCTGAAGATACAGGAGCTGCAGGCGACGGCCATGATGGCCACCCCCACCTACGTCTTGGGCATGGCCGACACGGCTAAAACCAAAATGGGCATCGAACCGGCCGAACTCGGCATTCGCCGGATCACCTGCGCGGGCGAGCCGGGCGCCAGCATTCCCGGCACCAAGCAGCGCATGGAGGCGGCCTGGAACGCACGGGTGTACGATCATGCCGGGGCGACCGAAATCGGGGCCTGGTCGTTCGAGTGCGACCACCAGCCGGGCGGGATGCACGTCAACGATGCCTTTTTCCTGGTGGAGATCGAAGACCTCGAGACCGGGGCGATCATCGAGGAGCCGGGCCGCAGGGGCAAAATGGTGATCACGGCCTTCGACCGCTTCGCCCAGCCGTGCGTCCGGTTCGACGCCAAGGACATCATCGAATGGGACGCGGCACGCTGCGACTGCGGCCGCACGTTTCGGCTGATCAAGGGCGGAGTGGTGGGCCGCGCCGACGACATCACCAAGGTCAAGGGCGTGCTGCTGGCGCCCTCGGCCATCGAAGAGGTCATCCGGAGCACGCCGGGGCTGGGCGACGAGTACGAGGTGATCGTGGACAAGCTCGGGGACATCGACCGCATTAAACTCAAGGTCGAGCTGATGCCCCACCAGGAAGAGCGCGTCAGGGAAATCGAGGTCGATCTCAAGGACCGGCTGCGCCTGAAAACCAACCTGGGATACCGGATCGAGTTCTATGATCACGGCCGCCTGCCGCGCTACGATGTCAAGGCCCGGCGCTTCAAGGACCTGCGCAAGAAGTGATCCGAAAAGAACAAGGTCGCCGGCACCGGCGACGGCCGCCGAGCCCGTCGCGACACCCGCGCATCGGCGCCGCCGCATCGACACCGCGCCCGTAATGTCAAACTTATGCTTCATCCTTCGCCGACAGTGCTGATCGGGCTTCCGCTGGCGGCTTACCTGCTCGGATCGATCCCGTTCGGGCTGGTTCTGACCCGGCTGTTCACGTCGGTCGACATCCGCCGGCAGGGCAGCGGGAATATCGGTGCGACCAACGTGCGGCGTCTGGCCGGCACGCCGCTGGGGCTTCTGACCCTGGCCGGCGATGTGCTGAAAGGCGCCGTTCCCGTGCACCTGGCGATTCAGATCGATGGAATCGATCCGATCCTGCGGGCTTGTTTCGTGTCGGCCGTGGCGCTGGCCGCCTTCGCCGGGCATCTTTTTCCGCTCTATCTCAAGCTCGAGGGCGGCGGCAAGGGCGTCGCCACGGCCGCGGGCTGTTTCCTGGCCATTTCGCCGGTGTCGGTTCTGGCGGCCCTGGGCGCCTTCCTCGTGCTCGTGGCCTGGTCCCGGCGCGTGTCGGCCGGCTCCCTGGCCGCCGCGGCCGTCCTGCCGGTCGCGGCGGGCTGGCAGTCGCACTCGCCGGTCTTTTTCGCCTGCGCCCTGCTGATGGCGGCCCTGATCGTCTGGCGCCACAGGGAAAACATCAGAAGGCTGCTGAACGGCAGCGAGCCGACCCTCGGCGGAAAAAAGAAACAGCCCCGCGGCTCGTAAAAACCTTGGATGAACCGCAGTGACGGGCGTCCAGAAAAAAAATCTTCAACGAGACCATCCCGCAACTCGTATCCCGTAATGCGCAACGCGATTAGAAACTCGAAACTTGAAAATAGCAAATAGGTATTCGAAACTGATCTGATATCGACAATTGAACCCGAAACACAGAGGTTTAAAGGTTCACCGTTCAGCGTTCACGGTTGAATTGATCGAAGCATTTCAGTAAACCCTCAAGCCGTAACTCGAAACCTGTAACCCGCACCCCGCACCCCGCAACCTATGATTTACCGACGCCGCGTCAACAATCGGGCACCCACAAGGGGCACCCCTGCGATTGCATTGCCCAAACACAAAACACTAAACACCAACCACGTCTCACTCCGGCTCCGGGATCCGAAATTCGAGTTTCGCATTTCTATTGTTCATCGCTTCGATTCACGCCGCAGCAATTCAAACAGGCAAACCGGCCAACGGGCTAAACCCCGGCCGGCGGATCAATCGATTATAAGGGCGGACACACAGGTCCGCCCCTACCGGGGGATGCGGCGGGCGACTGGTTGCCTCGGTCAACGGTTTCCGGCCAACCGGCTAACGGGCGGAACCCCGGCCGGCGGGGCAATCGATTGGAAGGGCGGAAACATAGGTCCGCCCCTACCGGGGGATCGGGCGGGTGACCGGTTGCCTGGGTCAACGGGCCAACGGGCGGAACCCCGGCCGGCGGGGCAATCGATTGGAAGGGCGGAAACATAGGTCCGCCCCTACCGGGGGATCGGGCGGGTGACCGGTTGCCTGGGTCAACGGGCCAACGGGCCAACCGGCCAACCGGCTCAACGGACCCAACAGACCCAACAGACCCAACGGACCCAACAGACCCAACGGACCCAACAGACCCAACAGACCCAACAGACCCAACGGACCCAACAGACCCAACAGACCCAACAGACCCAACGGACCCAACAGACCCAACGGACCCAACGGGCCTACGGACTCAAACCGGCCCAGATCAGCGTGACGAGGCCGGCGACGATGAAATTTGTTTCCAGTAAAAATTCCAGCCGGATGCCCGGGATCATGAGCCTGCGCTCGTAGACCAGAAGCACCGCGGCGATGAAAAGCGGGCAGACGCAGAGGCCATAGGCCAGGACGGGGAGAAACCCGATGAGGGCGGCGGCCGGCAAAGCGGTCAGCAGGATCAGCAGGACCATTTTCAGCAGTCTCAGGGTCCTTTTTTCGCCCAGCAGGATCGGGATGGTTTCCTTGCCCACGATCCGGTCGCCCTGCATGTCCAGGGTGTCGAAAAAAGCGGTGCGCACGAACACCAGGCCGGTCGACCACCCAAAAACCAGCGCCATTTCGAGTTTCGGCAGCCCCGCATTGAACAGGGACGGAAGCAGCGTGGTGACCACCCCCCAGGCCGCGGCGATCAACAGGGTTTTGGATCCGGGAACATCGCGCAGGCGGCTGTAGCGGGCGCGGCCCGGTATGACCGGCAGGTTGTAGGTGAGTCCTAAAAGGCTCATCACCAGCAGGATCAGAAACGGCTGTATCCCCAAGGTGAATGCCAGCAGCAGACCGGTGGCGCCGGAGGCCAGGGCCAGGATGGAAAGCGACACCCGGTAGCGAACATAAAAAGAGGCCCGCTCGGGATCGTTGTACTGGTCGGATTGCCGGCCGGTCAGGTGATTGAGGATGTGCATGGACTGCACATACAAAACGGCAATGGCGACAAAGGGCGAAACGGGCCGGATGTCGAGCAGCCGGGTGCAGGCATAACTCAGGCAGCCCGCTCCCACGGACACGTACACGTTGGTGAGCAGCAGGCTGCGCTGCAGGGCGAACAGCACCCGCCGCCAGCCGTGGGCCCGCTTGTATCGCAGGGATTCCAGCGCCTTGTAGACACGCTTGATGATCCAGTTGGGCGTCGAGGCCCCGGCGGTGATCCCGATCGATTGCAGGGCCGTCAGTTCCTTGAGGTCCAGGGCCGCGATATCTTCCTCGGTCTCGACATGGTAGGTGGGTCTGCCCGACGCGGCGGCGATTTCAGCCAGCCGCCGGGTGTTGCCGCTGTTGCGGCCCCCGACGACGATGATTGCATCGACCGCGGCGGACAGGCGTTTGACCTCGGCCTGGCGGCGCTCGGTCGAGTCGCAGATCGTGTCGAATATCTTGTACGCCGGGTGTTTTTCGCGCACCCACTTTTTTACGGCCGCGTAGAACTCGGTGTTCTGCGTGGTCTGGGCCACGACGATGGCCCGGTCGAACTGCGGTAGTGCGTCGAGTTCCTGCAGGCTGCCGGCCACGTGACCGTCGCGACCGGCATAGCCGAGCAGACCAATGACCTCGGGATGGTTCTGGTCGCCGATGATGATCGACGCATATCCCTTTTTGGCATGCCGGCCGATGATGCTCTGGACCTTGATCACCCTGGGGCAGGTGGCGTCGACGACGGTGAAACCGGCTTTTTTCAGTTGCAGCTTGGTTTTGGGCGGGACCCCGTGCGCCCGGATCAGGACGGTCCCGGCACCACGGGCGGGGATGTCGGTCAACACGCGGATGCCCTTGCCGTCGAGCAGATCGAGGACCTGGGCATTGTGGATCAGCGGCCCGAAGGTGTAAATCGGGGCCTTGAGTTCACCGGCGGTGTCCATGACCATTTCGACGGCCCGGCGTACGCCCATGCAAAAACCGGCGGTCTTGGCGATCAAGATCTTCATCGCGAGGCTGATGTCCGTTCAGGAGGCAAAATCGTGCAGATGCAGGCTGATGAGTTCATCGATCAGGTGCGGCAGGGGCAGGCGGGCGACGCCGACAATGGTGACGTTTTCCTGGGTCAGCGGCAGCAGGAATTTGGCGGCCGGACTGCCGGCCACCGCCCCGGCGATGGCGGGCGTGACCTCGCCCATCATGGCATGGGCGATGATGATGCCGAAGGGCCCGAGAATGACATCGAGTTTCCTGGCGGTCTGAACGATCGCGTTTTCTCCGGAAGCGCCACGGTTGGCCCCGGCCTTGAGCATCTGGGCGGTGGCGATCGCATTGGTGCCGAGGGCGGCGATGTCCACGTCCTGTCCGCAGACTTCCTTTAATTTCCTGATGATCGTGCTGCCGATGCCGCCGCCCTGGCCGTCGATAACGCCTATTTTTTTCATTCAGCTCCGGGTCCAGATCTGCAAGAGTGAATAAAGATCCGTGATGTCCCGCCGGCGGGAGTGGGACCGCTGGCAGGGGATTATGGGTTGCGGGTTACGGGTTACGGGTTGCGGGTTACGGGTTGCGGGTTACGGGCTGCGGGTTACGAGTTACGGGCGGCGGGATTGCGGGTTCACGATATCTGAATTAAACCTGTTGCCGTGCGCCGTGTGCCTTTCGCCTTTTGCCTTACACCCTATACCTTACACCCTGTACCGTTAAATTAATTGTTTTATGTTTGGTGTTTCGGTGTTCGGTGTTCGGTGTCTGGTGTTTTGGGTGAATCTGCCGTAGGGGCGCCCCTTGTGGGTGCCCGATCGTTAACGAGTTCTCGGAGGTCGGCTTTAAACTTGGGTTGCGGATTACGGGACCTGAGTTTCCAGTTTCCAGTTTCAAATATCCAGTTTCAAGTTTCTACAGTTTGGCGGTCCGGCTGCGGTTGCGGCGCCGGCTCTTGGGCGCCCGCCGCCGGGGACCTTTCTTGCGGGTGGAAAAATCCGGCTGCCCCATCGGCTCGTCCTCCGAAGACGCCCCGTCGCCCCCGGCAGCCGCCATGCATAGCTTTTGTTCGAATTCGGCCGCTCCGATCGTGGCGGCGCGGCTGGCCGCGGCGGCCGCGATGATTTCCCGATCGGAACTGACGACCAGCGCCTTCTCCCGGTCGTTGGCCGCCATTCGCATGATCACCTGGTCGGCCGTCTCGCCGGCGCGCGAGAACCTCATCGTGATGCCGTGGATGCGGTCGCGCGGACGCATATCATCCGGCGCGGCGGTCCCGTCGAAAACAACGGTGATCTTGTGGTGTTTGATCTTTTTGTAAGCGGCCAGCATCTCAACCAGCGCTTCCCGGCCGAGTTGGATATCCTGGCGGTCCAGGGTGCTGAGGGCGGCCGTGTTGCGAATGAGGTTGTAGCCGTCGATGATGATGTGCAGTGCCATGGCAGTTTCCGTCAGCCGAGCCCGGCTCCCGGCTCCAGCCCATAGTAAACGCCGCGTCGCACCGGTTGGGTTTCGGCGCCCCGGCTTCGGCTGCGCCGGGCGTTTCCGGTGCAAAACCCGGCGATGCCGCACCTCATCGCTTGAGCTGATGCAGCAGCCGGTCGAGGTCCTCATCGCTGTAAAACTCGATTTCGAGCTTGCCGACCTTGCCGCGGCGTTTTATATTGACCTTCGTGCCGAAATGCCGGGCGAGATCGGCCGTGACATCGGTAAAATAGACGTCATCGGAAGAGGGCGGCGCCCGGCGGGGTGCCCGGTCGACCCTGAGCTGCCGCACGAGGGTTTCGGTTTCACGCACCGACAGCCCGCGCGCGATGACCTTGCGCCAGATATCGACCTGGGCGGCCTTCGGGTCGGCGCCCAGCAGGGCCCGCGCGTGTCCCATGCTCAACGAGCCGTCGACGATGCTGTCCTTGATTTGCCGCGGCAGGTTTCTGAGGCGCAGGAGGTTCGCCACCGCGGAGCGGCTCTTGCCGACCCGTTCGGCGGCCTGGTCCTGGGTCAGGTTGAATTCCGTTATCAAACGCTGGTAGGCCTCGGCCTCCTCGATCGGGTTGAAGTTTTGGCGCTGAATGTTCTCGACGATCGACATTTCCAGCAGCTCGGCGTCGGAGACATCCCTGTATACCACCGGCACCTCGCTCAGGCCGGCCATCCGGGCGGCGCGCAGTCGCCGTTCGCCGGCCACCAGCTCGTAGCCGTGGTCGAGGCGGCGCACCAGCAGCGGCTGGATGATGCCCTGGGCCTTGATCGAGTTGCTGAGGTCGGCGAGATCGTCTTCGGGAAAATTCTGGCGCGGCTGGTAGCGGTTGGGCCGGATCAGATCGACGTTGCACAGAAAATACTCCCGTGCCGCGTCTTTTCCGGATTCGGGTTCGGGCTCCGGAATCAGCGCCTCCAGGCCGCGGCCTAAAGCGAGTTTCTTGCGTTTGTTGGGGTTGCCGGCGTTTCCGGTCGTCTTTTCTCTGGGCATGTCCGGTTGCGATTCCTGATCGATTTATGGTCGGGCCGGTTTGGCGGCGGAAGCGGTCATGATTTCGTGGGCCAGGTCGAAATAGCTGCGCGCCCCGGTCGAGGTGGCGTCGTAAAGCAGGATCGGTTTTCCGAAGCTGGGGGCCTCGCTCAGCCGGATGTTGCGCGGTATGGCGGTTTTATAGACCAGCTCCTTGAAATATTTTTCGGCATCCTCGGCCACCTGATAGGAAAGGTTGGTGCGCCGGTCGAACATGGTCAGCAGGATGCCGGCGATGACCAGGTGAGGATTCAGGTGCTGTTTGATGCGCTTGACGGTCTGCAGCAGTTGGCCCAGGCCCTCCAGGGCATAAAATTCACACTGCAGCGGTATCAGAAGGGCGTCCGCGGCGGTCAACGCGTTGACCGTCAACAGGCTCAGGGAGGGCGGGCAGTCCAGAATGACATAGTCGAAGTCGGCGGCGACGCCGGCGACCAGATGCTTGAGGGCGGTTTCGCGGTTCGGGTTGGACATCATTTCCACTTCGAACCCGATCAACTCGACATTGGACGGAATGATCTTCAGGGTGTCCAGCTCGCAGTCCACCATCAGCTCGCGGGCCGCGGCGGTTCCGAGCAGGCCGTGGTAGAGGGTTTTCGTTATCCGATTTTTGTCCAGCCCGACGCCCGAGGTGGCATTGCCCTGCGGGTCGCAATCCACCAGCAGGACCTTTTTTTCGGATGCCGCCAGGGCGGCCGCGAGGTTGACCGCAGTCGTCGTCTTGCCGACGCCGCCTTTCTGGTTGGCTATGCAAAATATCTGCGCCATGGGCCGGAACCTACCATACCGCCCGTGGTTTGAAAAGGTTTTAAAAGTGTGGCATGATCGTTCCGAACGAATCCGCTGAAGCCGCCGGCAGCAGGGCCGGCTGGTTTCGAAACGAGGCCGTATGCGCGCAATTAAAAAAATTATCGCCGGGTTGATGGCGTTTACCGTCCTGTCGGGCCTGATCGGCCCGCCGCCGGCGGCGGGCATCACGATCAAGGAAGAAGAAGACCTGGGCCGTGAATTTCTCACCTACCTCAATTTACAGATGGAGATCATCGACGATCCGCTCATCGTCGCCTATGTCAATTCGATCGGAAAAAAGATCCTGGCGAAGGTGCCGCCCCAGCCGTTTCCCTACCACTTCTACGTGGTCGACCAGGAAGTCTACAACGCCTTTGCCACCCCGGCCGGGCACGTGTTCATCTACAGCGGGCTGATCGCGGCGATGGACAACGAGGATGAGCTGGCCGGGATCCTGGCGCATGAAATATCCCACGTCACCGCGCGCCACATCTCCCAGAAAATCGAGCGCTCCAAACTGATCAGCATCGCCACCCTGGCCGGCGTCGCCGCCGGGATGCTGCTGGGAGCGACCGGCGGCGGCCAGGCGGCCGGCGCCCTGACGATGGGGTCCATGGCCGCCGGCCAATCCGCGTCTCTGGCCTTCAGCCGCGCGAACGAGGTGCAAGCCGACCAGGTTGGAATGGGGTATCTGACAGAGGCGGGCTACACCGGGCAGGGACTGCTCTCGGTGCTGAATAAAATTCGCGCCAAGCAGTGGTACGGGTCCGACCAGGTCCCCACCTACCTGATGACCCACCCGGCCGTCGAGGACCGGCTGGCTTACATCGACACCTATCTCGCCAGCCGGCAAACGGATTCCGGTTCGATGCGTCCGGTCAACACCGAGGCTTTCCGGCTGATGCGGGCGCGGCTCCTGGCGCTTTACGCCGACGAAAAAGCCGCCCTGGGCAAATTCGAGGCCGCGGTTAACAGTGGCGAGGCCGATGCGATAACCTATTACGGCTACGGGCTGGCGCTGGCCCGCGCCGGCAAACGGGAGCAGGCGGTCGCCGCACTTAAAAAAGCGCTGGAGACCGAGGCCTTCAACCCCTCGGTGCTCGCGGCCCTGGGGCGGGTCTATTTTCTGGACAGGCGCTACCAAGAGGCGCTCGGCACCCTGGCGAGTGCGCTCAGCCTCGATCCGCAGGAGCCCGAGGCCCTTTTTTTCCTGGGGCGCACCCACCTGGAACTCGATCAGCCGGCGGAAGCCCAGGCGGCGTTCGAACGGCTCCGCAATCAGGCGTTCGTCTCCCGTCAGGTCTATTATTTTCTCGGCAAGGCTTACGGGCAGCAGGGAAAACTGACCGAGGCCTATGTGAACCTCGGAGAGTATTATTACCTGAAGCACGACTATGCCAACGCGCGGATTCAGTTCAGGCAGGCCCTTGAAAAAGTTCAGGATCCCGATCAGCGGCGTGACCTGGAGGAGCGCCTCAAAGAAATCAAGAAGATTCTGACGGCCTTGAAGGAACGGTAGAGCCCGGCAAGCGGCCCTCTAGGTGCGGTCGAAGTGAGAAAATTGCATGGTGAAGGTCCCGCGGCCCTGGGTCGCCGATCGCAACACCGTCGAATAGCCGAACATCCGCGCCAGCGGCACGACCGCCTTGATGACCTGGATCCCCGCCTGTGATTCGATAGCCTCTATTTTCCCGCCGCGGGCATTCAGGTCTCCGATCACCTCGCCCATGAAAGCCTCCGGCACGAAGACCTCGACCTTCATGATCGGGTCGAGAAGATAGGGGCCGGCCTCGTTGAGGGCATTTTTGCAGGCCATCGATGCACTGACCGTATAGGCCAGGTCGGTCCCGTTCGATTCGCGGTAAGAGCCGCCGATGACTTCCACGGCGACATCGACCACCGGGTAGCCCATCAAGACCCCGCTTTCGAGCGACTCCCTAACCCCTTTTTCGACGGCCGGCATGAAATTTTCCGGAATGGTTTCGGCGCCGATGCGCGCTGCGAAGCGGGCGCCCGAGCCCCGCGGCAGCGGCGTCAGCTTCAGGGCCACCTCGCCGAACTGGCGTTGACCGGCGATCTCCTTGTCGAAAACCGCACGGCCCTGCGCTTCCGTCTCGATGGACTCCCGGTGCACCACCTGGGGCTTGCCGACATTGACCTTGGTGTTGAACTCGCGCTGCATCCGGCTGATGATGATTTCGAGATGAAGCTCACCCATGCCGGAGAGGATGGTCTGGCCGGTGTCCTCGTCCTGGCGAACGCGCACGGTCGGGTCCTCGGCCAGAAATTTTTCCAGCACCTGGGTGATCTTTTCCTGATCGGCATGGGTCTTGGGCTCGATGGCAATCGAAATGACCGGCTCGTAAAACTCGATGCGCTCCAGCAGGACCGGGTGTTTGGCCGAGCACAGTGTTTCACCGGTGGAAGACAGCTTGAGCCCCACCACGCCGACGATGCTGCCGGCCCCGGCCGCTTCGATGCGCTCGCGCTTGTTGGCGTGCATCCGCAATATGCGCGAGAGTTTTTCCGCCTTTTTCAAGGACGGGTTATAGATGTCGTCGCCGGCCTGCAACCGTCCGCTGTAGACGCGGACGAAGCACAGCTTGCGGCCCTCCATCATCGCGACTTTGAAGATCAGCGCCGCCAGGGGGGCCGCATCGCTGCTGCGGCAGGTGACGATCTCGTCGGTGTCGGGATTTACGCCCTTGATCGGCGGAACGTCGACCGGGCTCGGCAGGTAGCGCACGATGGCGTCCAGCAGGGGCTGGATGCCCTTGTTCTTCAGGGCCGAGCCGCACAGGACCGGCACCAGCTTCAGGCCGCAGGTCGCGCGGCGGATGGCGGCCTGGAGGGCGTCGGCTGAGATTTCGGCATCGGAGAGGTAGGCCTCCATGATGGTGTCATCCTGTTCGGCCACGGCCTCCACCAGGCGCTCGCGATACTGGCGGGCCTGTTCGGCCATCGACTCGGGGATCTGCTCGAGCTGGTAGCGGGCGCCCAGGGTTTCGTCGTCCCAGACGATGGTGGTCATGTCGATCAGATCGATGACCCCCTTGAAATTGTCCTCGCTGCCCACCGGCAGCTGCAGGATGAGCGGATTGGCCTGCAGCTTGGATTTCATCATCGCGACCGCGCCGAAAAAATCCGCGCCGATCCGGTCGAGCTTGTTGACGAATGCCATCTTGGGCACTTTGTACTTGTCCGCCTGGCGCCACACGGTTTCCGACTGCGGCTCGACGCCGCCCACGGCGCAGAAGACGCCCACGGCGCCGTCGAGGACCCTGAGGGAGCGTTCGACCTCGATCGTGAAATCGACGTGCCCGGGCGTGTCGATCACCTGGATCTCGGCCTCCTTCCACCGGCAGGTGGTGACGGCCGAGGTGATGGTGATGCCGCGCTCCTGCTCGTCGACCATCCAGTCCATGATGGCCTCGCCGTCGTGGACCTCGCCGAGCTTGTGCGAGCGGCCGGTGTAATACAGAATCCGTTCGGTCACCGTGGTTTTACCGGCGTCGATGTGAGCGATGATGCCGATGTTGCGGATACGGTTTATTTTATCTTTTTCACTCATCTTATCTTATCAGCGACATGTCGGCCGTGAAGGGCTGGCGGATATCGATGTGGCCGGCCAGGGTCGCGGCGTCCCGGCCGCCGACGAGGATCTTTACCGTCGAGACTTCCGGCATGTTCAACACCAGTGAATTCACGATGGAATAAAGGGTCAGTATTTCGGATTGACACCCCCCCGGGTGCTGTTCCGCGATGCTTTCGGAGAAATCGACAAAGGCCCGGTTTCCGGAGGCCAGATAAAAACCGCGCAGGCGGGTGCCGGCGGGCAGAGTGCGCATCAGGCCGGTCCTGGGCCCCTTGATCAAGGCCTCCACGATCGTTCGGCCCCGCCGCTCGGCCCCTTTTTCGGTGCCGTCGAGCACGCGCTCTTCGGCCTGCAGATAGCGCCCGCTGCGATCGGCAAAATAGATGTGGTCCACCGGAACGGGCTGCGTTTCGGCAGACGGCACACCGGATATCGACGGGCCACCGGACGATTCGGCCGCCGGTCCCGCGCCGCCGGTACCAGCCAGTGCCAGCATGACAACGGCTGCCAGGGCCAAAAACCGTCCGCGGCCGGGGCGTGCGCCGGAAGCATCGGTCGACCTGCCGGTCGGATGCGAGGGGGCGGATGTCATCTCTATCAGAAAAATAAAAAACGGCCAACCAGAGGGGGTCAGCCGTGCCGATTGATTTTCTGGTGGAGCTGAGGGGGATCGAACCCCTGACCTCATGACTGCCAGTCATGCGCTCTCCCAGCTGAGCTACAGCCCCGAAAAACAAACAGGCGCTAAATTAACAAGTCGCTAAAAGTGTGTCAACACTTATTTACCCTGCCCGGATGATGGCGTTTTCGCGCGGCGAATGCTGCCGCGGGCTTGGACTGTTGACAAAACGAAGGATTGAAAATATTATCCTTATTTATGAAATTGAACCGGAAGGGCCACCGGCAAGCGGCCGGCGGCGATAAACCGTCACCTTCTGTTTATTGACCCTTAACCCGAATCCCGTAAACCGAATTCCGGATCGATGAAGCCGAATTCCCCATATCCCCATGCCGCTGGCAGGCCCCGGGCCAAGACCCCTCAAGCCGCCTACAAACAATTCGACGCCACGGAGCTTTACTGCGCCAACTGCCGCCGAGCCGTTCCGGTTAGAAAGCGGCTGCTGCTGGTTCTGCCCGAAGGCGAAAAATACGAATACCTGTGCGCGTTCTGTTCGGCCTCGGTCGGAACCAAGCTCGATCGCAGCGGACCCCCGCCCGGGATTGTCATGTGACCCCCGCGCGGCCGGCGACGATATTTTTCCCGTGCGCTCCACGCTAAAACCCCCGATGACAGAAAACACCCACGACGCCGGATGGCTTGACAGCGAGATCCCGGTCTCGCCTCTAAAGAGGGTGTGAACGGCCGCGGGCCGTCGGCTCTCTTTATCCGCCGCGCCGTGAAGAAAGGAAAAAAATGCTCAGTCTCATGCGAAAAAGTGCCGGAAGCTGGATCATCAAGTTCATCCTCGGAGCGGTGATCCTGGCCTTCATTCCCTTCGGCTACGGGATGTACCAGGACCGCCGGGACGCCAAGGTGGCGACCGTCAACGGTTCCCCGGTCCGGTTGGAGGAGTACACCCGCCAGTACAACAATCTGGTCGAACAGGTGCGCCGCAATTTCGGCGGCACCCTGAACGAGGAGACCCTCAAGGGCCTGCGCCTGAAGGAGCAGGCCCTGAACCAGCTGATCGACCAGAAGTTGATGCTGGCCGAAGCCGAAAAGCTCGGCATCAGCGTCAGTGACCAGGAGTTGGCCGAATCGATATCTAAAATCGACGCCTTCCAAACCGCCGGGGCATTCGATCCGAAGCGCTACGAATACGTGCTGAGTCGCCTGCACCTGACGCAGGACGGCTTCGAAGCCGACCAGAAGCGATCGCTGCTGGTCGACAAGCTGAGCCGGTTCGTGACGACCAGCGTGAAGGTTTCCGACGCCGAAGCCCTGGACTGGTACCGGTGGAACAACGCCCGGGTGAACCTGCGCTACGTGAAGTTTCCGGACGACCACTTCAAGGATATCGATGCGAGCGCCGAGGAGGTCAATGCGTACTTCGAGGCGCACAAGGAAGCCTATAAAACCGAGGTGGAAATCAAGGCCCGCTATGTCCGCGTCGATCCCGCAGCCTACACGCAGCGGGTCGCCCTCACGGATGACGACCTGCGGGCCTATTACGACAACACCCCGGATGAATTCCACACCCCCAAGACCATCGAAGCCCGGCATATTCTGATCAAAGTCGATCCCGAGGCCGATGAAAAAACGGTGGAGGAAACCCGCCAAAAAGCCCTGCAGGTGCTGAAACTGGCCCGGGAGGGAAAAGACTTCGCGGAGCTGGCAAAGAAATACTCGGAAGGCCCCAGTGCCGAGAGCGGGGGCTATCTCGGCCCGTTCCGCCGGGACGCCATGGTCAAGCCCTTCGCCGATCAGGCCTTTGCGATGACGGCCGGAGAAATCAGCGAACCGGTGCGGACGCGGTTCGGATGGCACATCATCAAGGTCGAGAAAGTCAACGAAGAGGGCACGGTCTCCTTCGAGGCCGCCCGCGAGGATATCCGCCGCAAGCTGACCGACGAACGCGCCAGGGCGCTGGCCAACGAAACCGCGGCCTCGATCTACGACAATTCCTTTCAGGGCGACGACCTGGTGCGAAACGCGGCCGCGCAGAATTTAGCCGTCGTGGAAACCGACTTTTTCCCCCGGCAAGGGCCGGTTGCCGGCGTTGTCGACGGCGAAAAATTTGCGGCGGCCGCTTTCGATCTCGCCGTCATGGATATCGGTCCGGTACAGGAGCTGAGCGACGGCTATTACATTCTGCAGGTGACCGAAAAAAAAGACGCGCAGATACCGGAGTTCAAAGACGTGGAACCGCGGGTGCGGGCCGATGTGATCAAGGAAAAGCAGAAGGCGGCCGCGCGCACGCAAGCCGAAGCGTTTCTGGCGGCGCTCAAGGAGGGCAAATCGTTGGCCGACGAAAGCGCGCGCGCGAAACTGCCGGTGGAGACCACCGGTCTTTTTAACCGTCAAGGCCCCGTGCCTCAAATCGGATACAGCCAGGAACTCCTGCAGGCGGCCTTTCAGCTCTCGCCCGCCAACCGATGGCCGCAGCAGGTCTTCGAGGTGGGCGACGGGTTTTATGTCGTCGCCTTCGAGGAGCGCGAGGAGCCGTCGAGCGAAGAGTTCGAAAAGCAAAAAGCGGACATTAAGCAAAAACTTATCGAGCAGAAACAATACCGGGCCGTCACCGAATGGCTGGCCGAACTCAGGACAAGCGGGGAGGTCACGATCGACAAGAGCTACATCAACTAGGGGCGGGTCGTTCGCGATGTGTCGCCAAACGCATCCCGAACGCATCGGGCCGGAGGGGCGTAAAAAAATTTCTGTTTTTAAACCCGGCCGAAATCGTGTAGAATACCATTCATGCCGTCAAATTCAAGGGAGCTTTTTCGAAATGACGTCCGTAACCAAAGACAGGAGCCCGGTTTATGCGAGCAAAAGGTGCCCGGAATGCTACGCCTACATGGCGCTGCGGGTGAGCCAATGCCCCTCGTGCAAATCGAAGCTCGGGGAAGTCGATTCACACGGCATGGCCAGGCGAACGGTTAACTGGTCGGCGTACCTCTCGGCGTTTCTGGCCCTGCTGGCCCTGGGGGGGTACATCTGGTGGGCCTTTTTTTTGCGGTGAACGCGCCCCAGCGATTCGCGCACAAACGTTTCGATTGCCGGTGCACCGATGCCGAATCTCTCCGATGACGATCGCACCGCCTTGCTGGTACTGGCGCGCAGCGCCATCGCCGCCGAGCTGATCGACGGCGCCGCGGTGAAACGGCCGGCCGTGGTCTCGGCCGCCCTGAAACACGCGTGCGGCTGCTTCGTGACCCTTCACAAGAACGCCGCCCTGCGCGGCTGCATCGGCACGATCGAAGCCAGGCAGCCGCTGCTGTCGGCCGTGGAGGAGAATGCGCGCCACGCCGCCTTCGACGACCCGCGCTTCCCGCCCTTGGCGATCGATGAACTGGCGGCTGTCGTCATCGAAATCAGCGTTCTTTCCGCGCCGACCGTGCTGGCCCATGACGATGCCGAAGACCTGCTCGACAAGCTCCGGCCGGGGGTTCACGGCCTCATCATCTCCAGGGCCTGGCATTCGGCGACATTTTTGCCGCAAGTCTGGGATCAACTGCCCGATAAAAAGCTTTTTTTAGAGCACCTGTGCCTCAAAGCCGGTCTGGAAAGAGACTGCTGGAAGTCCGGCGAGCTGACCGTACAGACCTACACCGTTTCCTATTTCTCCGAGTAATCTTTCCGAACGCTCCTTTTGCGCAATCGACTCTACCACGCGGAGACACAGGCGCGCTCGATGATCTTGTCCGGCAGCTCGTCGACGAAGCGCGACGGACGGCCGAAATAGAGCCCGGCCCCGCGGTCGAACACCTGGCTCGGGTAGGTGATGAAGAGGTTCTCCCTGGCCCGTGTGGCGGCGACATACATCAACCGCAGTTCCTCCTCGAGATCGGCCGGGCTGTCGAGCGCGCGCACCGAGGGGAAACGGCCGTCGACGGCCCAGATGATGAAAACCGTGTGCCACTCGAGGCCTTTGGCGGAGTGGATGGTCGAGAGAACCAGGCGCTCATCGCCGCCGCCCTCGGGCGCCAGCAACCCCTCGACGCTGGCCGAGGGCGGCTCCAGGGCCATGTCGGTCAAAAAATCCTCCAGCGCATCGTAGCGGATCATGATGGTCAGCAGTTGTTCCAGGTCCTTTACCCGCTTGGGGTGATCGTCGTACTTGCGCTTCAACACCGGAAGATAATAGGCCAGGACCGTTTCGCCCAGCTCGGCCACGCTCATCGGCCGGGAATCGATCGCGGCATACAGCTCCACCAGACGCTCGAGCCCCCCTGTTTTTCTGCGTCCGGCGACGGCGGCCGCTATCCCCATGGTTCCGCCGTGCTCCGCGGCCAGCGCTTCGTAGATGTCGTGGGCGGATTTCGGGCCGATGTTCTCCAGCAGCAGCAGCAAGCGGTACCAGCTGATTCTGTCGTAAGGGTTGTGGACCACGCGCATGTGGGCCAGCAGGTCTTTGATGTGGGCCGATTCCATGAACTTGAACCCGCCGACCTTGACGTAGGGCAGCTGAGCGCGCGCCAGTTCGATCTCCAGATCGAAAGAGTGAAAACTGGCGCGGAACAAAACGGCGATGTGATTCAGGGCCACGCCGGTGGCCACGATGTCGTGAATTTTGTCGATGACATAGCGCGATTGGTTGTTTTCGCTGACCGTGTCCACCAGCCGGGGCCGGCTGCCGCCCGTACGGCGGGTGAACAATTTTTTTTCGTACTTTTCGGCCGCGCGGTCGATGACGGCATTGGTCAGGGAAAGGATCGGCTGGACACTGCGATAATTTTCTTCCAGGCCGATGACGGTGGCTCCCGGGAAGTTGCGTGGAAAATCGATGATATTCTTGAAATTGGCGCCGCGGAAAGCATAAATGCTTTGCGAATCGTCGCCCACGGCCATCACGTTCCACTCATGGTTTGCGAGATGGTAGAGAATCTCGGCCTGCAGGTAATTGGTGTCCTGATACTCGTCGACCATGATGTAGCGATAGGCCGATGAAAGGCTCCGGCGAACGTCGGCCCGGTCCCGCAGCAGGCGGTAAAGGTGGACCAGAAGATCATCGTAGTCGAGGAAATTGAGCTGCCGCTTGCGTTCGGTATACTGGGCGAAAAGCCCCGTCAGGTCCTCTGCGGCCGAGCTGAAGTGAGAGTAATCGTTGAAGACGACCTCATCGACGCTCTGGTTCTTGTTGACCGACCGGCTGAAAATGTTGGCAAGAGTTTGATTGCGCGGGAAAGCTTGCTTCTTGCCGCCCAGGCCGAGTTCTTTCCTGACCATTCCGATCAGGCTTTCCGCGTCCGCGCGGTCCATGATGGAGAACCCGGGGTCGAAGCCGCACGCCGCGGCATACCTGCGCAAGATGGCATTGGCGAACGAGTGAAAGGTCCCGCCGGAAACCTTTTCACAGCGGTCGTCGAGCAGCCGGCAGGCGCGAACGAGCATTTCGGACGAAGCCTTGCGGGTAAAGGTCAGAAGAAGAATGGCCGGTGGCGGAACACCGGCTTCGACCAGGCGCGCGACGCGGTAGGTCAGTGTCCGGGTCTTGCCGCTGCCGGCACCGGCAATGACCAGCAGCGGTCCATCGTCGAACATCACCGCCTCGAGCTGGGCGGCGTTGAGTTCTTTTTGGTAATCGATGACGTGTCGTTTCGGAGTCATATGATTTGATCGACTTCCTCGCGGCCGGCCGGCTGGAACCGGCTATCCGCGGTGCGGCAAAAGGCGGCACCCCCTATTGTAATGGCCCGAAGACGGCTTAAAGATACCGTTTCCGCCAAGGCCGGAGGGAGGCCGCTGTGTCCAGTTTGAGCGGTTCAGGGTTCAACGTTCCGGGTCAAAAAGCCAGCAAGGCTGCTCTTGTCTGAGTAAAACTGACTTTTTGGTACTTATAAACCATGCACCCAGTGGATTAAAGCGGTCAATCCAGGTCATGGTGGAAGAAGTTCAAAAAATCAGCATGATTTAACCTTCGAACCCTGGAACCCTGAACCTGGAACCCATCAGTTCAGTATACGCCGGCGATTGATACCGGCAGCCAAAGTCTTTGTCTTGACGCCTATACCACGGACCGGGCATCCTTGTACAGCCCGGGGCGTCGGAACTACCCGGCGCTTTCCCGAAAACTTCTTTCTTGCAGCCGGTTACGAAAAAAATAACGCGGATTGCTGTCAGTAATTCGTTATTCCGTTGAAATAATTGTTGAAAACTTCCCTTTTAGTTGTTGACATTTATTCAAGTCGCTATATACTACTGTGAAGCAAAGCCGGGATTTCGCCAAAAAAACCAATTTGAACAGGGAGGAACGAAGAAATGACCCAGGAAAGCAACCAACTGAAAAGCATCGCCAAACACCTCGCCACCCTCTCCAAACAGGTAGAAAAGCTTTCGAAACAAGTCGACAAGGGTCTTGCGGCAAAAAAGACACCGGCCAAGAGCACGGTGACGAAGCCGAAAGCCAAACCCCAGTCCAAGACCAAGTCCGCGCCTAAAAAAGCGGCCCCGGCCCTGAAGGCCAAGACGGCCGGTGAAGACAAGGGCGCAACGGTTCTCAACTCGGTTTTCGACGTCATCAAAAAGAGCAAAAAAGGAATTTCCATCGCGCAGTTGAAAGAAAAGACGGATTTGAATCCGCGCCAGCTCAGCAATGCCCTCTACAAACTGACCAAAAAAGGCTCGATCAAGTCGATGTCCCGGGGAATATACACCAAAGCATAGGGTCGCCGGCGCCATTCGTTTTTTTAGGTGTGGGCCGGGTTGCTTTGCCGCCGGCCGGGATGGGGGTTCGCCCACTCGGCCCCCGACGGCGGAGAAATCATAGGCTTCAAGGTAAAGATTTCGGCTGCTGGAACCGTGTCTGCGGGATGGCCCGACAGCCGTCTTTCCCCGGCCTTGCCGAAATCATTATCTTGAAGCCTATCGTATCGAAAGTCTTCAGCTTGCCGCCGGTCTCCGCCGGTGCGCGCTGAAGACTTTTTCCGTTTTTGTTCCCACCCTCCGCCCCTCTTTGTTGCCTTGATTCCCGTTTTTTTTATGACCGATCCTCGGCCGGGAACCCGTGCGCGATCCGCGCGTGTCGGTATGCCAGGCCGCTATAGCTTTCCCGTTGCAATGACCGCCGCAATTTTGTATGAAGCCAGACTCGTGTTTGAAAAGATCTCTTACGGAAAGGAAATCTGATGAACAACCGGGAGATTCCAGAGGGTGCTTCGAAACCACATGGACTCTGGGGTTTTTTTGCCTCGGTAAAGCTTACCGTCGTACTTTTGATGACGCTGGCAGCCACGTCCATCATCGGCACGCTCATCCCTCAAAACGAAAACCCGGAGAATTACCGCCGGGCCTTCGGCGATTTTTATTACCGCTTGTTCGAGACCCTCGATGTCTTCGACATGTACCATTCCTGGTGGTTCCAGCTGCTCCTGCTGCTGCTGACGGTCAACATCATCGTGTGTTCGCTCAACCGTCTTTCCGCCACCTGGAAAATCGTTTTCGTCACACGACCGAAGGTCGATCCGGCCCGCTTCCGCGCCGACAAACACCGGATCGTTCGCACGGACCCGCGGCCGGTCGAGGATCTGAGGCCGGTCATCGAAGACTTCGTGGCGAAGAAGTTCAGGTATCACCGCTGCGATACGACGGCGGACGGTTTTTTTTGCTTCGCCGAAAAATGGCGCTGGACCAGACTCGGGGTCTACGTCGTCCACACCAGCGTCATCATCCTGCTGATCGGGGGGCTGCTCGGTTCCCTTTTCGGTTTCGAGGCCTTCGTCACCATCGCCGAGGGTGACACGACCCGCACGGTCCTGCTCAGGGATTCGGGCAAACCGGTTGAGCTGGGTTTCGATATCCGTTGCGAGGATTTCGATGTCAGTTTCTACCCCTCCGGCATGCCCAAGGAATATCGCAGCCGCCTGTCGATCGTCGAAAACGGCCGTACGGTCGCGCAAAAAGACGTCCTGGTCAACCATCCGCTGCGCTACAAGGGGATCAATATTTTTCAGTCCAGCTACGGGGAATTGCCGCCGGAGCTTCAGATGAGCGCGGCGCCCGAGGAGATCGCGCTGAGTTTCACCAGCAAGGAAACCGGCATGGTCTATAATAAGAAGGTACACCTCGGCGAACGGGTCACCATTCCCGAAGAACTCGGGCAATTCGAAATCGTGGAATTCAAGGCCGCTTTCGACTTTCGCGGCCGGCAGCTCGGGCCGACCCTCATCGGCCGCCTGACCCAGAAAAACGGCGTGGCGGTCGACGTGCTCCTGCCGTTCAAATTCCCCGGTTTCGACCGCATGAGCGCCATGATCGACGCCCGGCGCGGCGATGCGGTCCTGATCGCGCTCGATGAGGCCGACGCGTTTGCGGGGACTCAAGCAAAACGGTATTACACCGGACTGCAGGTCACGAGAGACCCCGGGGTCTGGGTCGTCTACTTGGGCTTTGTATCGATGATCATCGGATGCATCATCACTTTTTTCATGTCGCATCAGAGGGTGGGGATCGAGGTGGTCCGCGACGGCCGGCAGAGCCTGGTATCGGCTGCGGGGATCGCCAACAAGAACAAGCTCGGCATGCGCCGCACCGTCGCCGACAGTCTCGATCGCCTGCTCGAAAACGGGAACGGTCCCGGGCCCGCGGCGGCCGCGGCCGGCCGGAACACCACAAAGGATGACCAATGAACAGCTCCTTGACGCTTTCCATCACCACGTTCGTGTACGGGTTTTCCGCGTTTCTGTATATCATGGCCCTTGTTTTCAGGCGTCAGGCCCCGGGGGTGCTGGCGACCTGGGTTGCCCTGCTGGGGCTGATCGGCAACACGGCCGGCATTGCCATGCGCTGGGCGGAGTCCTACCGGATGGGGTTCGGGCATGCGCCCCTTTCGAACCTCTACGAATCGCTGGTGTTTTTCGCCTGGACGATCACCCTGCTCTACCTGTTCATCGAGCGGCGGTACGGCAACCGGGTCATCGGGGCCTTCACCATGCCGCTGGCCTTTTTGGCGATGGCCTACGCCTCCCTGTCCCCGAACGTCAGCGACCGCATCCAGCCGCTCCTGCCGGCCCTGAAAAGCAATTGGCTGATCGCGCACGTGATCACCTGTTTCATCGGCTACGCCGCCTTTGCCGTCGCTTTCGGCCTGAGCATCATGTATCTCACCCGCCTGCGCTCGCCCGCGGGCAAGGAGTCGCTGTTCGATCGTTTCCCGAAGCCGGCGGTGATCGACGATCTGACCCACCAGATGATCGTATTCGGGTTTCTGTTCCTTTCGGTCGGTATCATTTCGGGCGCCGTGTGGGCCAATTCCGCCTGGGGCCGTTACTGGGGCTGGGACCCCAAGGAGACCTGGTCGCTGATCACCTGGTTCATCTATGCCACACTCCTGCATGCCAAGCTGATGCGCGGCTGGCACGGCCGGCGCATCGCCTACCTCTCGCTGATCGGTTTCGCGGCCGTGCTGTTCACCTATTTCGGCGTCAATCTGCTTCCCGGATTGCACAGTTACGGGGCCATGGGACAATGATTTTCGCTTGACAAAGAGGGACTCGCACGGTACACAACCCAAAATTTTGCCCCCCGGATATACGTACTGCCGGAAGCGTCGGGCAGCCATTTTGCACCGTCAGGTTGTGACACTTTCACTCATTCATAGACGGAGTTTTCATGAGTACAGCAGACGATCTTGACAGGACGGAATCGGAAAATGCAGCCGGCGAGGCCGCGCAAGCGGCGCCTTCTGGCGGTGGAGACGATAAACAGGATGGATCCGGTGCTTCGATCATCCTGTTTTTCATTGTCGGCCTCGTCGCCAGCCTGCTCGTCGGTTGGGTGGTTTTTCCCAAGCTCCTCTATTCCCAGAAGGAGCAGCCGGTCGCCTTCAATCACGCGCTGCACAACGAGCTGGTCGATGCGGGCTGCGAGAGTTGTCATTTCTTCCGCGAGGACGGCAGCTACGCCGGGGCGCCGAAGCTGGCGCAGTGCATCGGGTGTCACGAAGAGGTTCAGGGCGACAGCGAGGCCGAAAAATATTTCGTCACCGAATTCGTGCAGAAAGATCGCGAGGTCCCCTGGCTGATCTACTCGAAACAGCCGCCCTGCGTTTTTTTCTCGCACGCCGCCCACGTCAAGAAGGCCGGCATGGACTGCGTGACCTGCCACGGCCACATCGGCGAAAGCGAAGAACTGCGGCCCTATCAGTACAACCGGATCAGCCGCTACAGCCGCGATATCTGGGGGCACAACATCGCCGGCATCAAACGCAACAGCTGGGACCGCATGAAAATGAATGACTGCTCCGAGTGCCACGTGCGCGAAAACGTCAGCCAGGGCAGCGTCCAGACCCGCCGCGGCGGCTGCTTCGTGTGCCACAAGTAAATCCGCGCGCCGCGCACGGCGGCGGCAACGGGATAAGTTTTGTCGAAAAATATGCAGCCTGCTCAGGCATAAGGGGATGAATCGATGAAGATTGACAGAAGAAGTTTCTTGTCGTTTTTAATCGGTGGTGCCGCAGGGACCGCACTGTCGCCGCTGCCCTGGAAACTGACCGACGATGTCGCCATCTGGACCCAGATGTGGCCCTGGGTGCCGGTCCCCGAAAAGGGCGAGGTCACGCACGTCACCTCCGCCTGCACGCTGTGTCCGGGGGGCTGCGGCATCAGTGTCCGCAAGGTCGAGGATCGGGTGGTCAAGATCGAGGGGCTGAAGGGACATCCGATCAACGACGGCGGTCTGTGCACCCTGGGGCTGGCCGGCGCCCAGCTCCTCTACGGACCGCAGCGGGTTCAGGCCCCCTTGAAAAAAGTCGACGGCCGGTTCGTCGAAGTCTCCTGGAAAGAAGCCCTGGACGAGATCTCCACCCGCCTGAAGGACCTCCGTCAAGGCGGACAGTCGCACCGCGTCGCCTGCATCGCCGACTCCGATCGCGGCACGGTTCCGGAGCTGTTGCTCCGGTTTTTGACCGTTTACGGATCGCCGCAGTTTTTTCGCATGCCCTCGATTCAGGACACCTACGAATCGGCGCTGTACCTGATGCAGGGGGTTCGCGCCACGGCCGGTTTCGACCTGGAAAACGCCGACTATGTCCTGAGCTTCGGCAGCGGCCTGCTCGACGGCTGGGGAACGCCGGTCCATATTTTTCAAGCCCGCAGCCGCTGGTGCGAGAGCGGCGGCAAACTCGTTCAGATCGAACCGCGCCAGTCGCGCACCGCGGCCAAGGCCGACGACTGGATCCCCGTCAATCCCGGCAGCGAAGGGGTGCTGGCCTTGAGTATGGCCGGCGTGATCGTCAAGGAATCCCTTTACAGCGCCGATTTCGTGAAGAAACAATCGAGCGGATTCGACGCGTGGCGGCGGCACGTCGGCGAGGCATACGATCCCGAGAGCGCGGCCCGGCACACCGGTGTCGAGCCGGCGACCATCGTCAGGCTGGCCAGGGAATTTGCCGGCGCCCGTCACCCCGTGGCCGTCTGCGGGCGCGGCAAGGGGCAGACCCCCGGCAGCCTGCAGGAAGTGATGGCCGTCCATGCCTTGAATGCCCTGGTCGGAGCCATCGGCCGGCAGGGCGGGGTTTGCGCGGTTCCCGAGGCGGACTACATTGATTGGCCGGAACCGGAAATGGATGCCATCGCCGCCGGCGGCATGCAGCAAGAGCGTGTCGATCAAGCGGGCAGCCGCTCCTTTCCTCACGCCCGTTATCTTCTCAATCGACTGCCGGAAGCCGTCAACTCGAGTGCCGAATCGCCGATTCAGGTCCTTTTCGTCGCCAACGCCAATCCCTGCTTTTCACAGCCGAACGCCAAGGCCTTCATCGATGCCGTCGAGAAAATTCCGCTGGTCGTGAGCTTTTCCGCCTACCGCGGGGAGACGGCCGAAATGTCCGATTTCATTCTGCCGAGCCCCAGTTACCTCGAACAGTACGAGGACCGGCCGATTGCGGCCGGATATCCCCGGCCGCTGGTCAACCTGACCCGGCCTGTGGTCAAACCGCTTTTCAACACGCGGCCCATCGGGGACGTGGTGATCGAACTGGCGCGGCTGCAGGGGGGAACGGTCGCCGCGGCCTTTCCCTGGGAGGATTACCAGACTTGCCTGAAAGAAACCCTCGGCGACATGTGGAGCATTCTAGACGAAAAAGGGTACTGGTCCGAGGAGACCTCCGGCTCTGCCGGATCTCCCCCGGTTTTCGAGACCACATCCGCGCGCTTCGAATTCACCAACGCCGAGATCGACGCGCTGGCCCCCTTTGCGCCCGTCGCACCGCAGGGCGACCAGGCGGCCCTGCCCCTGATACTGGTCCCGTACGAGACGATGCAACTCTGGAACGGGTATATCGGCGATCCGCCGTTTGTCATCAAGATCGTTCCCGATACGGTGTTGACCGGAAACGACGGTTACATCGAAGTCAACCCGGTCACCGCCGGTAAATTAGGACTGCGGGAAGGCCAGGCCGCCAGGCTGACCACGCCTTACGGCACGGCCGGGGTGCGGGTGCACCTGTTTAATGGCATCATGCCGGGAGTGGTGGCGTTGCCCAGAGGATTGGGCCACACGGCTCACAGCAGGTTTCTGGCCGGCAAGGGCGTCAACGTCAACACCCTGATCGGGTCCGTTGAAGATGCCGCCAGCGGTTACGATGCCGCCTGGGGCATCATGGCCAAACTCGACAAAGCCTGATGAACCCCTTCAGGCGACGATCGGTGGCGGCATTTACCGGCATTATACCATTTTTCACACCGGCGACGAGGTTTAGATGAAAGTAGAAAAAGCCCACAAATTCGGAATGTTCATCGATCTGGACAAGTGTACGGGATGCGGATCCTGCATGGTCGCCTGTATGGCCGAAAACAACGTGCCGTTCCGGGAGGACGAAACCGATAAACTGATCAGCGTCACCTGGATGCGCGTCTACCAACTGAGCAACAACAAAGCCTTTCCGGAGGCGGACAGCAGTTATCTGCCGCGGCCCTGCCAGCACTGCGAAGGGCACCACGGCCACTCCCCCTGCGTGTCGGTCTGCCCGGCGACCGCCACGGATTACGATTCCCACACCGGCATCGTCAGCCAGATTCCCACCCGCTGTTTCGGCTGCCGGTACTGCATGGCGGCCTGCCCTTATCACGTCCGGCAGTTCAACTGGTATGATCCGGTGTGGCCGGATGGGATGGAGAAATCCCTGAACCCGGACGTTTCGGTGCGCATGCGCGGCGTGGTCGAAAAATGCAGCTTCTGTTTTCACCGCTATCAGCACGCCAAGGCGCGCGCCGATGCCAACGGCGAAAACCACCTGGCGGAAGACGACTACCAGACGGCCTGCACCCAGGCCTGCCCGGCCAAGGCCATCGTTTTCGGCGATTTGAACAACCCGGACCACAAGGTTCACCAGCTGGCCCGGCCCGACAACCACAACGGCGGCAAGCCCCGGGCTAAAAACGTGTTCCGACTGCTGGAGAAACTGGGAACCAACCCGAAGGTCTATTACCACTCCAGCAGAGAATGGGTCCGGCGCCTGGGGGACAATTACCTGCCGGGACACGACAAGGCCTGATCGGGGAGTATTCCGGGGCTGGTCCAATATCGTCGGGGTGGACTTAAAGGTCGACCCGAATCGGGCTTGAAAACGGTTCAACGAAAATACACCGAGGAGCATGGAACTTATGGACACTGCATTGATGCCGAAGGGAGTAACCCGCTGTCCAATATGGAAATTCGTGGCCGGCCTGACGCCGGTCATCCTGGTTCTGCTGTGGGGCGTATATGCCATGTTGCTCTGCTGGTTGAAGGGCCTCAACCAGACCAACATGAACAATGCCTACGGTTTCGCGCTCTGGATCTGGGCCGACCTGGCGGTCATCGCCCTGGGGGGCGGGGCGTTTTTCAGCGGGTTTCTAAAGTATCTCGTCGGCAAGGACGAGCTGAAGAACATCATCAACTTTGCGGTCCTGATCGGCTTCATCTGCTACAGTTCGGCCCTGCTGATTCTGGCCATCGACATCGGGCAGCCCTTGAGGGGCTGGTTCATTTTCTGGCATGCCAACGTGCACTCGATGCTGACCGAGGTGGCGTTTTGCCTGACCTGTTACTTTTTCGTTCTGAGTATCGAGTACATCCCGCTGGTGCTCGAGAATCGGCAGCTCGACCGGGTCCCCTTCTTTCATAACCTGAGCCACAACATGCACGAGATCATGGCGATCTTCGCGGCCACCGGCGCCTTTTTGTCCTTTTTCCACCAGGGATCCCTGGGCGGTGTGGCCGGCGTGCTGTTCGGGCGGCCGTTCGGGTTCCGGGAGCACATCCTCATCTGGCCGTTCACCTTTTTTCTCTTCACCTGGTCCGCGGCGGCTTACGGGCCCGCCTTCACCATCATGCTCACCAAGATTACGGAGGCCGTGACCGGGAAAAAACTGGTCAGAGACAACGTGATCCGGCTGCTGGCCAAGATAGCGGGCTGGATGATGCTGACCTACTGCATCGCCAAAACCGCCGACACCATTTACTGGGCCCTGGTCACCGCGCCGGCCAAAGGCTTCGTGCTGAGCGATTTTTATACCAACAACGGCCTGTACGGGTACTGGATCCTGGTGCTCGAAGTGATCGTCTGCGGCTGGGTGCCGGCCCTGCTGCTGGTCTTCAGGAAGACCCGCGAAAACAACAAGCTGCTCTGGCTGGCCGTGATTCTGGCCGTGATCGGCGTCAGCCTCAACCGCTGGGTGATGGTGCTGCAGGTGCTGGCCGTGCCGGTGATGCCCTTCATCAAGTGGGTCCTGTACTACCCGAGCTGGCAGGAAGTCGCCACCACGCTCCTGCCGGTGGCCTACGGCATCATCCTGGCGGCACTCTCCTACCGCTACCTGCCGGTTTTCCCCCAGGAAGCGGAGCTCAACCCCATCGAGCCGCCGGCGGGAGAAATCGTTTCTGCCGAAACCGAAACCCTGGCGGCGACAGAGGCTCCGGAAGGTGACTTGCAGCCGGCGCAGGCATAAATCGAGAGGCACAGGAGGAAAACGTCATGTTTCCGTTTAGTTTCGAATGGGTTTGGGATATGGGCCACATGGTGTTTCACGGGGGCCTGTGGTACGCGCTGACGATCATCGGACTCGGTATGACATACTGCGTCATCAAGGCCGCCATCCACACCGGCAAGGGAAAGGGCAGCCACCATCACTGACGGCCAAAGCATAAAAACAGTTTATTTTTCGAGCGCTTGTTCTAAAAGAAGTTACAAAGAGCAAGCGCTTTTTTTATCCGTGGTCTTTTACAAAAAGTGGAATAAGGGTTCAATTTAAGGTAGGCTTCTCCACCCGGCTAAGCGGTTGCGAGCGCGACTGAAACTCGTCGCCGACGGGCTCTAAAACCGGACCAGGCCCAATCTCGATAATACTGTCGGATCACGGTTTGAAATTTGTGCCTTTACGCGGCATCGATATCGGGTCCGGTGCAAGACCCCGTAGGGGCAAAAAATTTTTCGCCCTTACTAGGGCAACCGCTTATCGGGCTCCGCCGCGTCATTTTTATGCACCGTGCTAAGTCAAACCAGAGCCATTGAAGTTTTTTTTTATAAATTTTTCGGAGAAAAATTTATGGATAAAATCATCGTTGAAGGCGGCAGACCGCTGAACGGGGAGGTCCGAATCAGCGGGGCCAAGAATGCCGCCCTGCCGGTGCTCGTGGCGGCCCTTCTGACCGACGGCTGGAACACGTACGCCAACGTGCCGGACCTCAAAGACATCGACAGCACCGGCCAGCTGCTGACCCATCTGGGGGCCCGGGTCGAGCGGTCGGGCGACACCGTGCGGATCGATGCCGCCGGGCTCAACAATGCCGAGGCACCCTACGATATCGTGCGCAAGATGCGGGCCTCGATCCTGGTTTTGGGGCCGCTGGTGGCCCGTCTGAAGCGCGCGCGCGTGTCGCTGCCGGGCGGATGCGCCATCGGCGCCCGTCCGATCAACCTGCACCTGAAAGGCCTGGCCGCCCTGGGGGCCGCCATCGAACTGAACCACGGGTATGTCGAGGCCCGGGCCGATCGCCTGCGGGGGGCCGATATTTATTTCGATCTGCCCACGGTCACGGGCACGGAAAACCTCATGATGACGGCCGTTCTGGCCGACGGCACCACGGTTTTGCGCAATGCGGCGCGCGAGCCCGAAATCGTGGCGCTGGCAGAACTGTTGATCGGGATGGGCGCGCGCATCGAGGGGGCCGGGACTTCGGTTGTGACAATCCGCGGGGTCGAGGCCCTTCATCCGACGACCTTCACCGTCATTCCCGACCGGATCGAGGCCGGCACCTTCATGGTGGCCGCGGCCCTGACGCGCGGGCAGGTCACCCTGCGCGGCTGCGACCCCACCCACCTCGAGGCGTGTATCGACAAGTTGAAGCTGGCCGGGGCCCGGATCAGCACGGAAGAGGGCGGGGGCTTGACGGTGGCCGGCGGCGATGCCTTTAACAGTGTGGATGTCAGGACCCAGCCGTACCCCGGTTTTCCGACCGACATGCAGGCCCAGTTCATGGTGCTGATGGCCGTGGCCACTGGCTTGAGCGTCATTTCGGAAACCATTTTCGAAAACCGCTTCATCCACGTCGGTGAACTGCGGCGCCTGGGGGCCGATATCCGCGTCAGCGGAGACACGGCGGTCGTGCGCGGGGTTTCGCACCTGTCGGCCGCGCCGGTGATGGCCACCGACCTGAGGGCCAGCGCCTCCCTGATCCTGGCCGGGCTGGTGGCGCGGGGCGCGACCGAGGTCAGCCGGGTGTATCACCTGGACCGCGGCTATCAGGCCATCGAAAAAAAATTCGCCGCGCTCGGGGCCGCCGTCAGACGGCTGCCCGCTTGAGTGGGCGCTTTGGATGTATATGCACGGCCGCTGATGCCACCGGTATTGGCGTTTATGGCCGGCATGGTCGCGGGACTTTACGTGCCCGGCCTGGAAGCCGCGGTTTTCACCGGCCTGGCGGCGGCCTGCGGGGTGACGGCAGTTTACCTGCTGCGCCGCAAAAACTCGCGACTCGCACCGCTGCCGATGTTCTTTTTCCTCGGCTATCTCGCCTTGCAGCCCTGGACGGCGCCCGACTTTCCGCCGCAGCACATCGTTCATTTTACCGGCCGACAAACCTGGCGCATCACCGGCACCGTAGCATCGCAGCCGGTCGCGCGGGCCAACCGCCTGAGTTTCCTGCTGACGGTCGAGCGCCTGGAAGCCGCCGGCGGCTTACGGCCGGCGACCGGCCGGCTGCGGGTGACCGCCCTTGGAACCACCTGCGGGATCGCGCGCGGCGACCGGATTTCTTTCGAGAGCCGGCTGCGCCAACCGCGGAATTTCCATAATCCGGGCGGCTTCAACTACGAGCGCTATCTGGCGTTCCAAAAAATTTGGGCGACGGCCTTTTGCGATCTCGACACCGTAGCCCTGGTGGACAAAGGCCCCGGCAGCGGCTTGACCAATCGCATCGACCGGATGCGCGCACGCATCCGCGAGCTGATTGACACGACCCCGGCCGGCGAGCACCGCGGCGTGCTGGCCGCGCTTCTGCTCGGGGAGAGGGGACAACTGGCGCCGGCGACGACCGCCGCCTTCCAGCGGGTGGGCATCGGCCATCTCCTGGCCATATCCGGGCTGCACATCGGCATCGTCGCGACAGCGGCGTTCTTTCTCTTGACCCGTCTCCTGGCCCGCATCCCCTGGTTTCTCTGGCACGCCGCGACCCGCAAAGGCGCGGCGATCGGCACGTTTTTTCCCGTTGTGGCCTACGCCGTTTTAGCCGGCATGTCGCCTTCCACCCAGCGGGCGCTGGCCATGGTCGCTTTTTTTCTGGCGACCATTCTGCTGGGCAGGGACCAGGACCTTTTGAACACGCTGGCGGCGGCGGCGCTGGCGATCCTCGTGGCGTTTCCGCCGGTCTTATTTTCAGCCTCCTTTCAGCTGTCTTTCGCCGCCGTCGCGGCCATCATCGTCGGCGTGTCACGGTTGTCGCCGGCACCGCTGCCGGTGACCGCGCCGCCGACCGCCCGGCTCATCCGGAAGGCGGTGCTGTTTGCACTCGTGTCGGTCTGGGCCACGTTGGGGACCCTGCCGCTGACGATGTATTATTTCAACCAGGTCTCGCTGATCGGCATCCCGGCCAACTGCCTCTTCGTTCCGCTGATCGGTTTTTTGGTCGTGCCGGCGGCGTTGCTGGCGGCTTTTTTGCTGCCCTTCAGTCCGGCTGCGGCCGCGGCGGTGCTGCATCCGGCCGCGGCCGTCCTGGCGCGGAGCCTCGAGCTGGTGGACCTGGCGGCGCAGCTGCCCTTTGCGGCCGTTCGCACCGTCACCCCGTCGCTGTTCGAGATCGCCGGCTATTACCTGCTGGCGGTCCTGCTCGTGAGCCTTGTCGCCCGGCGCAGGCCGCCGGCGGCGCCCGCAGCGGGAAGGGCCGATTCGGACGCGGAGGAGACTCTCGCCTCCGGCAGCACCGATAGATGGGCGCGGCCGGTCCGGATCGCCCTCCTGCTGGTGCTCTTCGCCATGGCCGCCGACCTGGGGTACTGGGCTTATCAACGGCTGGGGCGGCAGGACTTGCGGGCGACCGCCCTGGATGTGGGGCAGGGCAGCGCGACCCTGATCGAGCTGCCCGGGGGGCACTGCATGCTGGTCGACGGCGGCGGGTATCCGGACAATGCGGTCTTCGATGTCGGCGCCCGCATCGTCGCCCCGTTTTTGTGGCACAACAAAATCAGGACCATCGAGACTCTGGTCCTGACGCATCCCAACAGCGATCATCTCAACGGGTTGATCTACATCGCCGAGAACTTCAACGTACAGACCGTCTGGACCAACGGCGAGCCGGCGGACACGCTCGGATACCGGCGGCTGATGGCAGCCATAGACAAAGAAGACATCAAACATCCCGCCTTTCGCCGGCTCGAGCGGCAGGTGGACATCGGCGGCGTTAAAATCGAGATTCTCAACCCGCCGGAGGAATTTCTATCGCGCCGCACCGCCGAGCCCTGGCGCGATCTCAACAACAATTCATTGGTCCTGCGGTTTACCAAAGGCGCGATATCCCTTCTGCTGTGCGGCGACATCACGGCCGGTGCCGAAAAAGAACTCGTTTTCAACGCCGGCGAGCGGTTGAGAACAACGGTCCTGTTCGTTCCCCATCACGGCAGCAAATCATCGAGCACCGCCGCTTTTGTCGCCGCAACCGCTCCCCGGATCGGCGTGGTTTCGGCGGGGTGGCAAAACCGCTACCACTTCCCCCACGCCGCGGTGCTGAAGCGCTACCGGCTGGCCAAAACCCGCCTGCTGCGTACGGACCGGGACGGCGCCGTTGCGGTCGTCACCGACGGGCGCCGCCTGTCCATCCGCACAACCGTGGCGGGATGGCCGGACGACCCGCAAGGATCGCCCGCTATCCAGATAATTAGAAATTCAATGTTTTAAGGGCGAAGCTAATTGAGGCGCAAAGAACGGAAGGGGTGTTTCCGCCCTTCACCGTGACGGCCGGTTGTCTGACCGGGTTTATGCCGACAAGGCTTTCCTGCGGGCTTACGGCTCATTTCCAGGGGGCTGTGGGGGGGGATTTTAAGACCCGGTCACTCTTCCAGCGTGTTGTAGTAGGTCTCGAGCCTGATTTTTTCTTCCTCGTCCAGCAGCCCGAACTCGACCAGCACATCACCGATGCCGTCCTCGCGCAGCATATCGATCTTGATGATGTCGTCGGGCTGGCGGCTGGTGACGTTGTAAAAGGTGTATTCGTAGGTCAGTTCTGACTTCTTTAAAAATTTGAACTCCTTGTTGTTGATGACAATGTGCCGGCTCGCCATGAAGTATGCGGCGAAAACGACCATGCCGCCGATAAGATACCGTTTGATTCTGGCGTTCATAAAATGCCTCCTCCCGCTCCACCGCCGCTGCGGCGCTTTTCTTTGGTTTGCTCCGGTTGTCCCCTTTGGGTCAGAGTGTTATTTTACCATTGTCTGCACTTTTGGGTCAAATTCAGCCCGTGATCCCCCGACCCCCACGGGTCGCCCGTTCATTTCGCCGATGCCCGCGCGGATGATGCTCCCGGTCGACACCGCAGCCGGGGTGGGTAGACCGGGGATGCCACGCCCTCTTTGAATGAGAATTCATAGTGATGAAGCGTCCGAATTTTCCATTGAAAAGGTTATGGCACCTCCTATCCTGCGACGGTATCGAAATGTTTTTATTGTAAATATAAAGTGTTAAGGTGTATTTTACCTTTTGGCTTTTTTCTTGACAGAGACGGTGCGAATCTGTTAGGTGAATGAATATTCATTCATTTTAATCGACGGAAGGACACTCCTCATGAAAAAGATCAGAAAGGCTGCGGTGATCGGCTCCGGTGTCATGGGCGGCGGCATCGCCGGCTTGCTGGCCAGCGCCGGCGTGCGGACGTTGATGCTGGACATCGTGCCTCCGGACTTGACCGATGAAATGAAAAAAGACCCGAAGGGGCGCAATCGCATCGTCAAGCAGGGACTGGACACCCTGCTCAAAGCCAGCCCGGCGCTGCTCATGCACCCGCGCGACGCCGCGCGCATCGACATCGGCAACATCGAAGATGACTTCGGGAAGCTGGGCGGATGCGACTGGATCATCGAGGTCGTCGTGGAGAACCTGAAGGTCAAACGGGACCTTTTGAAGAAAATCGAAAAGGTCCGGCGGCCGGGCACGATCGTTTCGACGAACACCTCCGGGATTCCACTCAAGGCCATGTCCGAGGGCCTGAGCCTGGAATTCCGGCAGCATTTTCTGGGCACCCACTTTTTCAACCCCGTGCGCTACATGCGGCTGCTGGAACTCATCCCCGGGGAGGACACCGCGCCCGAGCTGCTCGACTTCGTCGCCGCCTACGGCGAGAAGATCCTCGGCAAGGGTATCGTGTGGGCCAAGGACACGCCCAACTTCATCGGCAACCGCATCGGCGTGCAGGGCATCGTCAAGGCCATGCAGCTGATGCGCGAAGAGGGGCTGTCGATTCCGGCCGTCGATGCCGTGTTCGGCCCGGTCATGGGACGGCCCAAAACCGCCATGTTCAAAACCGCCGACCTGGTGGGCCTGGACGTGCTGGCCCACGTGGCCCGCAACACCTACGAACTGGTGCCGGACGACGAGGGCCGCGAGAGTTACGTGATGCCCGGGTTCGTTCAGGCCATGATCGATAACAAACTGCTGGGCAAGAAAAGCCGGAGCGGATTCTACAAAACCGACCTGACGCCCGAGTGGCAAAAAGTGCGCAAGGTGATCGACCCGGACACCTTGTCCTACAGTGAATACGAGCCGCCGGACTACCCCTGCCTGGAAAAGGCTCGTCGTGCCGGGACATTGCCGGAAAAGATGCGCGCCGTGGTTTACGGCGACGACAAGCTGGCGCGGTTCGCCTGGAAGGCCCTCGCGAACAACCTGATATACGCCGCCAACCGCATCCCCGAGATATCCGATACCATCGTCGATATCGACAATGCCATGAAGTGGGGGTTCAATTTCGAATTGGGGCCTTTCGAAACCTGGGATGCGATCGGTTTGACGGAGTCTGCCGCGAAAATGCAGCGCGACGGGTTCGAGGTGCCCGAAAAAATCCGCGCGATGATCGCGGCCGGGCACACCGCGTTTTACAAGACCGAAAACGGCCGGCGCTCCTATTTCGACTTCGCCGCCGGCCGCTACCGCGAACTCAGCCTGAGCCCGGGCATCGTTTCCCTGGCGTCGCTCAAAGGGGCCGGCAATGTCATCAGCGACAGTGCCGCCGCGACCCTGATCGACCTCGGCGACGGCGTGGCCTGCCTCGAGTTCCACACCAAGATGAATGCCCTGAATGCCGAAATCCTGGATTTCATGGCCGAGGCGCTCGATTTCGTCGACGCCAACGGGTCCGGGCTGGTCATCGGCAACCAGGCCGGCGGAATGCCGGGGGCCTTTTCGGCCGGCGCCGATCTGAAGGGTATTCTCACGGCCGTCAAGGAGAACCGCTTCGCGGACATCGAAAAGATGGTGCACGATCTGCAAATGGTACTGCAGCGCGCGAAGTACGCCCCGTTTCCGGTCGTGGCGGCGCCATTTGGCCTGACGCTCGGCGGGGGCTGCGAAGTCTGCCTGGCGGTCGACCGGATCGTGGCGCACGCCGAACTCTACATGGGCCTGGTGGAAATCGGCGTCGGACTGCTGCCGGCCGGCGGGGGCTGCCTGAACTTGTGGCGCCGGACGATCGAGACGATTCCCGCCGCGGTGACCGAAGTGGACCTGGGGCGGTTCTTCATTCCGGTTTTCATGAACATCGCCATGGCCAAGGTTTCCACCTCGGCCGCCGATGCCCGCGCCAACGGCTTTCTCGGCGCGCGCGACCGGATTGTCTTCAATCGCGACTACCTGGTCGGCGAAGCCAAGAAGGAAGTCCTGAAGATGGTGGACGAAGGCTATGCGCCGCCCGTCAAGCGCAAGGTTACGGTCTTCGGCGAGTCGGCCCAGGGCATGATTGCGGCCGAAATCTACAACATGCACAACGGCGGGTTTATCTCCGACTACGACGCCCTGCTGGCCAAACGGATCGCGTTCGTCATCAGCGGCGGCGAGGTGCGCGCCAACGGCGAACTGGACGAAGAAGCGATCCTGACGCTCGAACGCCGGACATTCATGGATCTGCTGCGGCAGGAAAAAACCGTGGCGCGGATCGAGAACATGCTCAAAACCGGCAAGCCGCTGCGCAATTGATCGACCGGCAGCCAACGGGCGGCCCGGCATCAGGTGTCAACCAGGAGCGCTCATATAAAATATCTGCATTGGCAGTGTACCAGAAAGGGGTAGGGATATGAAAGAGGCCTATATCGTCACTTCCGTCCGGACACCGGGCTGCAAACGCGTCAAGGGGGCTTTCAGCGACACCCGGCCCGAGGATCTGCTGTCCTTTATCCTGACGGCCGCGGTGGAGCGTACGCCCCATCTTGAGAAAAAGAACGTCGAAGATATCATGGTGGGCTGCTGCTTTCCCGAGGCCGAACAGGGCCTGAACATCGGCCGGCTCGTGACCCAGATTGCCGGCTTTCCGGTCGAGGTGACCGGCGCCACCGTGAACCGGTTCTGCGCGTCGGGCCTGGAGGCGATTTCAAGTGCGGCCCTGAGAGTCATGGCCGGTTGGGCCGATGTGGTTATCGGCGGCGGGGTGGAGTCGATGACCTATGTCCCCATGGGCGGTTACATGCCCCGGCCGCACCCGGAGTACACCCGCGAGCATGCCGGGCTGTACGTGTCGATGGGCATCACGGCCGAAAACGTCGCCCGCCGCTACAAGATCGCGCGCGAGGATCAGGACGCCTTCGCGTACCAGTCGCAGATGCGCGCCGCCAACGCCAAGAAGAACGGGCTTTTTACCGAACTGGTGCCGACACCGGCCGCAAAATTCGTGCGGCTAAAGGACGGTACGTTCAAGAAGGAAACCTTTGTTCAGGACTTCGACGACGGCATTCGGGAGAACACCACCCTTGAGGGCCTGGCGGCGCTGCACCCGGTCTTTGCGGCCGGCGGCACGGTGACGGCCGGCAATTCGTCCCAGACGACCGACGGGGCCGCGGCGGCGGTCATCATGAGCGCGGAGAAGGTCGCGGAATTCGGCCTGCGGCCTATCGCCAAACTGAAGGGCTACACGACGGTGGGGTGCAAGCCCGAGGAAATGGGCGTCGGGCCGCGCTACGCCATTCCGAAGCTGTTGGATCTGGCGCGGATGGATATCGCCGATATCGGGCTGTTTGAAATCAACGAGGCCTTTGCCTGCCAGGCGCTTTACTGCATTCGCGAACTGGGCCTCGATCCGGAGAAAGTGAACATCAACGGCGGCGCCATCGCCCTCGGACACCCGCTGGGGTGCACCGGGGCCAAGCTGTGCGCCACCCTGCTGGCCAACATGAAGGCCCGCGGCGTCAAATACGGCATCGAGTCGATGTGCGTCGGCGGCGGCATGGGCGCGGCGGCCCTGTTCGAGCTTTGCGAATAAATCGAAATTAGGCCTTGCTATTTGATGCATTAACGGTTATCTTGAAATTTATCAATGAAGTCCCGCAGCTCATTCGTGGGATAGTTTCGTTCTGAAGGACCCATCCGTTGCACAAGAGATATCCTCCAGTTTGAGACGTTGAAAATTATACGAAAGGAGGATATCACCATGACCAACGGAACTGTAAAATGGTTCAGCGACCAAAAAGGGTTCGGGTTCATCGAGCAGGAAGACGGGCCGGATGTGTTTGTGCACCACTCAGCAATCAACGCCACCGGTTTCAAATCCCTCAGTGAAGGCGACCGCGTCAGCTTCGACATCGAGCAGGGGCAAAAAGGCCCGGCTGCCGTCAACGTCACCGTAATCTAATTTCCCGTTAAGGGATGATAAAGAGCACCTTTTCCTATTTAGGAGAGGGTGCTCTTTTTTTTGCGTCCGGTCGGCGTACCTCGTGCTCGGGGGGAGCGATCCGGCCGATCGTATCGAAGCTGAGTCCTCTGCAAAATCGCCGGGGATGAGCGGTCACCGGGCGGCAAGGGTTGCCTGCCTCCAAGCACGGGGAGGGAATTCGAGGATGCGCCCGGAAGTGAGAATACGGCTGTCCGACAAGCTATACCTTCGGGTGTGACGGCCCGGTCAAGTAAATCCCTGTTCTTGAGATCCCATTGACCCAAAAGACGATGCAGTGCTAACTATGGCCATGCAGAAATTCTCACGCCGGCGCGGACTGCACTGCCGGCCGGAGCCCTGCGCCCGCCCGTCAACCTGTTTCATTGCCAGATCGCCATGACAACCCGTAATCCCAGGAAAAAAAAGACCGACCGCAAAGCCAGGCTGAAGGAACGGCGCAGCTCACTTCAAGCCGGCCTGCGATCTGAAAAAGCGGATTATTTTTTTCACGAAGCACTGTGGTACCGGGACCAGGGTAAATATGAGAAGGCGCTGCAGTTGATCAGAAGGGTTTTGAGGCTGGATCCCAAAAATATCGCGGCCATGAAGGAGCTGGCCCATCTCGGCCACCAGCTCGATGATCACGCGACCGAACTCGACGGACTCTCCCGGCTGTATCGATGCGACCGGCTGAATGACGAGTATCTGCCCACGTATATCAATCTGTTGAGCATGGGCGAACAATTCGAACTCGCCCTTGAGGTGTACGACCGCTTCGCCAAGCGATTGCCCAAACTACGGTATGCGAACAAACGTCTGCGCGCCGAACTGCTGCGCATCCGGGAGTACTGTCGCTTTCGCCTCGAATCCGGACCAAATAGCACGGCACCGAGGACGGCTGCCGGTGGCCGCGCCAGGCAGTCGGAATCCAAAATAGAGAGCACCACCCCTATACCGCCCTCCCGGCCTTCACCACCAAAGGCGGCCGGCGCGCCGCTGCCGGCAATTCCCGTAAGCGTCGTCATCAACGAGGAGACGTTTAGGACCGCCTTGTCCGCCGGGGTCGTCTCGAGCCCCCTGCAATACGAGGTTGCGCTCGAGGCCCAGCGCATCCGTTTCAGGGATTCTTTTGAAAACCTGATCTGCCTGTCGACCCTGCGGGACATTCGCTCTTTCTGGTACCAGGAGGAAACCGCCCGCAAGGTCTTGAAAACATTTCGCGGGCGCGCCCTTCTGGCGGACGAGGTCGGATTGGGCAAGACCATCGAGGCCGGCATGGTCCTGCAGGAATACATTCACCGGGGCATGGTCAAAAACGCACTGATTCTTACCCCGACGCCGCTGGTCAGTCAATGGAAAGAGGAGCTGAAGACCAAATTCGGCCTGGATTTTCCCTCCACCGACGACCCGGAGTATCGTAAAAATGAGGAGGCCTTCTGGGGTCAGGCGTTTATTCTGGCGTCGATCAATCTGGCCAAAAGCAAACGCAACCTGGAGACCGTCACCCGCAGGGAGTATGATATCGTCATCGTCGACGAAGCGCACCACCTGAAAAACCGTCAGACCCTCAACTGGAAGCTGGTCAACGCGCTCAAAAAACGGTTCCTGCTGCTGTTGACCGCCACGCCGGTGGAAAACAACCTGCTGGAGCTGTACAACCTGATTACCCTGCTCAAGCCCGGCCAGCTGAAGACCGCCACCGCCTTCCGCGAAGAGTTCATGACCCGTGGCGATCCCACCAGCCCTCAAAATCGCTCGCGGCTCAAGGAACTGCTGGGCCAGGTGATGATCCGCAACACCCGCGCCCTGGCCAAAATCAACATTCCGCCGCGTTTTGCCGAAACCATCCGGGTGGAGCCGACCGCCGCCGAAAAAGAGCTGTACGAGCAGATCAGCCGGCTGGTTGCGGCCATCGACGGCGTCGGTAACAGGCTGCTGCTCAAAAACCTGCTGGCCGAGGCCGGCTCCTCGCCGCGCGCGGTGGAACTGACCCTGGCGCGCATGCTGGAGAAAAAGGACCTGCCTGCGGATCACCGCAAGCAGATCCAGTCCATCGGCCACCTTGCCCGGTCCATGGCGGACACCAGCAAGAACCGGATCCTGAACGAACTGGTGCGCTCGAGGCCCGGCAAAAAAATCATCTTCGTCAAATTTGTCGGCACGCTGGAACACGTCACGGATTTTCTGGCCTCGAAAAAGATTGCCCATGCCGTTTTTCACGGCCAGATGAGCAACCAGGCCAAGGATGAGCAGATCCAGAGCTTCCGTGAAGCCAGAGACATCCTCGTTACCACCGAAATCGGCGGCGAAGGCCGCAACCTGCAATTTTGCCACCAGATGGTCAACTACGACCTGCCCTGGAACCCCATGAAAATCGAACAGCGGATCGGCCGGCTCCACCGCATCGGCCAGGAAAACGAGGTGCAGATTTTCAACCTGTGCGCGGCCGGCAGCATCGAGGATTACATCCTGGAGATCCTGGACCGCAAGATCAACATGTTCGAGATGGTCATCGGCGAGATCGACATGGTGCTGGGGCGGGTGAGCGGCGACAAGGATTTTTCCGAACGGGTGTATGAGATCTGGCTGCAGTCGGCGTCACCGGCGGACCGTGCAAAAGGCTTCGCGCAGCTGGCCGCGGAGCTGAAGCGATCCAAGAAGCAGTACGAAAAGACCCGCACGCTGGATGACAAGCTTTTCGGAGAGAATTATGAACTCTGATTCCAGTCACGGTCTGGGTGAGTTCGTGCGGAACTTTTTCATCAGCCAGGGCGCGGAGGTCGAGGCGCATGGAGATGGCCTGGACATCCTCGCGCCCCGGGAGCTGGCCCGGCGCATCGGTGTTCCGGATTTTTGCAGCATAAAAATCGGCGCGCAGAAAACCGATGACCATGCGGTTCACTACGGCGCGCCGCTGCTGGAAAAAATCGCGGAGGCGGCCTGCGAGAAGATACCGTTTACCACCCTCCGGCTCTCTTTTCACTACATCAAGAGCCAGGGCTTCGAGCGCCTGCTGCAGGGGTCGTTTACCTTTCACGGTGCACTGGTCAAAGTCGAAAAGACGGCCCCGGTGCTGACCGAATACCTGGCGCTGACCTGCCGCTATTTGGCCCAAAGCGACGAGCAGAAAGAAGGGCTTCTGCCCCTGGCGTTCAATCTCGAGACCGGCGCGCCGGTCGGCGATTTAAGCGCCCGGCTCGAAGCCGCCGATAAAAAACCCGAGCCGGCCGGCCGGAGCATCACTCTGGATAAGGATAAAACGAGCCTGGTCATCCAGTGGGTTAAGCGCCGCGCCGCGCAGATCATGGATGCGCAGATCCAAGAGTTTCGCGCCAGCATGAACCGCAGGTTCAGTCGCGATGTCGCTAACTTGGAAGCCTATTACGGCGACCTGAAACAGGAAATGACCAAAAAAATGACCCGTCCGGGCCTCTCCGACCACCTGGTGCGCGAAAGAAGCGAAAAGATCCGGTTGATTCCCGAGGAAATGGAAAAAAAGAAACACGACCTGTTTAATAAATACAGCATCAAGGTCTCCTTCGGCCTCAGCGGGGCGATGCTGATCCGCACGCCGGCCGTCAAGCTGTTGTGCAACGCAACCATCGGGCGGCGGCAAAAACCGCTCACGCTCTATTACAATCCGATCGACAAATCCCTCGACCCCCTGGTGTGCGCCGGCTGCGGCGACGGGACATACCAGCTCCACTTCTGCGGCCAGCTGCACCCGCTATGTCCCCGGTGCGCGCCGCACTGCCCGCTGTGCGCCCGGTCAGGAACGCGGCAGTAATCGGGCCGGCATTTATGCTTGCCAAAATTTTTATCTGGAGGCCCAGAAAAGTGACCAGTTGCGGCTGGGCCGCCGGGCTGTTGCTTCTCTTCGATTCGGAGCAATCCTTCGAAGCTGATAGCATTTTCTCCCCCGGCATGCACCCCATGGGGGATGACATCTTTAGTTACGGGATTTACCATCGCCGCAAATATAGGCGCTCCGACAGCAACTGCAAGCCATGGCCAGCGGCCACACCCTGTAAGTTACCCTCCTTTCCTTCAAACTTCCTTAAAAAACTCGTTGTAAGCGATTTGTAAGTCCGGACCTATATAATAAAAACAAAGAGCTTGCAAAAACCAAAGCAGACGGTGAATGGAAGCGCCCCCAGGTTTTTTATCCTGAATATGAACAGCGGCTGGTGAAATCAACTCGTTTGGGGGGGGCGAGGCCATCGGCAGTCTCTTTTATGAACACGACATGTGTCAATTGTCCGGTTTAATCCGCAAAGATCATCGGCCGGCGGGCGGACCGGTAATGCTATCCAGCTTGTAAATATTTTACACAGTTAAGCCCCAATACTTGTCAACAAACTTTACAACTGTTGGTGATTCTGCGGGTGTCTCGCGCTATCACATAAGTCGTATGTAAACTAAATATAATATTATTATCGAATAGATAGGAATGGCGGCACCCGATTTCCGCGCTTTTGGGACAATCTGGCACCGATGCTGCTCTTAAGAGTGTCGGAACCGGTTGAAAAACACAAGGCACTGAAAGGAGGCAGGACATGAAGAAACTCATTATTTCAGTCGTTTTAATCGGGTGGATCATCTGCGGCGCTGCATTGACTTTTGGAGAGACGAACGTTGCAAAGGACCCGGCGGCATTTTATGCCGACTGCATCGACAAGAAAATTACCTGCTGCGACCGCAAGAGAGAACTGTGGGATTCGCGCTCGCAGAATCTCCGCTGCTGCTCGCGGATGGCGATTCTCAAAGCGATTTATCTGACAGCCAACAAGGAACAGCTGGTTCGCGAACTGGAGGACAACGGTATCGCCCTGAATAGACACCGGGTCGATTACTATCTGAACAAGCGGTTTCAGGAAAGCCTGAACGCAACATTTTTAACGGCCGACGCACTGAACGGGGGCGGCGATTAATGAAGACATATCGTTGCCGTGTCCGGAGCTGCCGGGATGAACACAAGTTTTCTATTTCATCGTGAAAAATGCAGGAAGGAAGGGGGGGCCGATGAAAAACAGCGCCTTGCTAAGTCAGCTTAAAGAAACATACAAGGACACTCTGCCTCTTGATTCAGTTCAAGAACTGGAAAGGTTGATGGTTGATGCTGACTTTATAAATGTTCTGTGTTCGATGTCCGTTGAGTCAATAAGTCACGAATTGCGAACAGAAATTATTAAGATGCTTCAATCAAATGAAATTGACGCTAACGAATGGTTCAAGGGTTGTGCTCTAAAATCGCCGAAATCTTCCTGTCGTCGGTGGGCTCTTATAAATTTAAGTCTCATGCAATGTAAAACGGCTAAAGTGGCCGTCTTAAAAGGGTTGAAGGATCGGTGCCGTAAAGTCCGTATCGCAGCGGCTTTCAATGCCGGGCTTTACAGTGACGATGACGTATTGACAGCTATAGAATACTACTTTGAAACCGAGAGGTTTGATTTTGCCTGGGACATCATAACTGATGAGCTCAAAAAGCTCATAGGAAATAGGAAGAACAACGATTTACAGGAACATAGTGAAGTCGTAAGAAAGCCAAGGCGGGCCTTAGCCGCGACCCCAGTCAATGTTTTGATTTCAGAGAAATAGATTCGAGACTTGTCTCGGACCGGAACATTGAGTCAGGGGCCGAGGAGGGCATGGCCCCCAATAGGGTCACCGACAAAGAAAACGAGGAATCCATGCTGCCGCAGGGGCAAAAGGAACGCCAATGTTTTGGGATCGCAGGGGAGGGCAGCGGCCCATCCATCGGGGATCTCGTCCGCCGGTACAAAATGATCTGCGAACTGGGACAGGCGGTCACTTCCGAGATGACCTCCGAGGCCCTGTTCGAGCTGATCATGCGGCAAACCGCCAAGATCGTGTCGAGCGAACTGGCCTCGGTGTTTCTCTACGATGCGATTGACGATCACTTGTCGTCATGCGCCTCGATCGATCTGAAACAAAACGCCGTCCGCATTTCCCCCCGCAGCGGGATCGCGGGGTGGGTCTTCAGGACGAAGTCCGCTGCGATTATCAACGATCCCTGCAACGATCCCCGTTTTCTGCCCGACGTCGACAAAACGACCGGTCGGCGCACCCGCAACATCCTCTGCGCTCCGCTGATCAATCGCGAAAGGCACTGTATCGGGACCCTTCAGGTCTTGAACAAAAGAAGCGGCGACTTCGATGCCCGTGACCTGGATCTTTTGACCGCTGCATCCTACTACGTGACGATCGCCCTCGAGAACGCCCGGCTGTACGAAGATCTCAAAGCGCTCGATAAGGCCAAGCGGCGGGCGATCGATCATCTGTCGCACGAAATCAAGACCCCGCTGGCGGTCATCGCCTGTGTGCTGCGTCAGGCCTCCGCAAAGGCGGCGCAAGGTGATCTCGCGCATCTGGAAAAGATCCTGCTCAGGGGCGAGCGCAGCGTAAAGCGGCTGAAGACGCTTCAGGAGCAGATCGACGATATCTTACAGTGCCATGCCACGGACGCCGGTTTCTGCCACGACATCTCAAGGGCGGCCATGGACCTGCTCGACGAGATCTTCGAGGAGCAGGCCGAGCGCTATCCGGAAGTCCTGCACGAGCTGGCCGAACGGCTGGCTTCTTTCAGGGGACGGGATGGATTCGCACGGGAGAGCATCCACGTGGCCACGTTTGTAAAAGGCGCCTGCGAGCGCGCCGCAGCAGCCATGAGAGGCCGCGAAATTCATATTGCCCGGCGCCTGGATGAAGAGGCCGTCATCCTTACCGACTGGCATGTCCTCGACAAGGTCTGCTCGGGCCTGTTGAAAAACGCGATAGAGAACACGCCCGATGAAGGCACCGTTGAGGTCGTCGTGGAGACGAGCGGCGATGAGACCCGGATCACCTTCACCGATTTCGGGGTCGGGATTACAGCCGAGGACCAGAAAATGATTTTCGGCGGTTTTTTTCACACCCAGCCTACCGCCTTCTATTCCTCCAAAAGACCCTATGACTTCAATGCCGGCGGCACCGGGGCCGACTTGCTGAGGATAAAATCCTTTGCGGACCGGCTGGGGTTCACGGTTGAATTCGTCAGCCGCCGCTGCCCCTTTTTAGCGAACGAAAAGAATTCATGTCCGGGGAGAATCTCCCGCTGCCAGTTCATCGATCGGGCATCGGAGTGCCTGTCCAACGGCGGCAGCACTTTCCTCGTGCGGTTTTATGCGCAGCCGGACGCCTGATCCCCGGCCGGGCGCGCGGGAGTATTCAGGCGGGGACGCAGAGGATGGAAAAGATAAACGTATATCTTTGGCAGGAGGGGGAGCGATTCTTTGCTGCGTCGACCAGGGGAGGCGACAATGCAATCCGATGACATATTGAAGGGCAAACGCCTGCTGATTGTCGACGATGAGCCGGATATCTGTGAAACCTTGGCCGAGCTGCTCGCCACGAGCCTCGTCGACACTGCATCCAGCTACGGGACGCCGTGAAACTTCTGACCGCCAACACCTACGATGCCGCCATCGTCGACATCATGGGCGTAAAAGGCCTGGCGCTGTTGAAGGTGGCGGCCGCAAGGGGCATTCCCATGCTGATGCTGACGGCCCATGCGCTGAATGCCGATACCCTCGTCCGGTCGGTCCGGTCCGTGCGTTTATTTGCCCAAGGACGAGATGGCGGATATCGAAACCTACCTGGCAGACCTGCTGGAGGCTCGCCAGGGGTCCCGCCATAAGCGCTACACCTGGTTTTCCCGGTTAAAGCCCTTTTTCGACCGCAAGTTCGGCCGCGGCTGGCGCGAAAAAGACCGTCCTTTTTGGGATGACTTCGACCTCAGGGCGGCTGCCTCCAGAGAGGAGCTGGGAAAGGTGCTGTAATTAAAAAAGATCAATCCATCTGACGGCACGGCGTTAAAAACTGAAGCTCTCGAACCGGCTGCCTTCGAGATCGATGTGCAGCAGGCGGTTGCGCAGGAGCCGCCCGCGGTCGAGCAGGATCTTGACGACCTCCATGGCCTGGAGTGTCGCGACAATGGCAGCGGTCGGGGCCGGTACGCCCAGAACGGCTTCCGGACGGCCCGGGTCGCTTTCCACGGGCGGCGGCTCGCCGTAAATACGCTCCAGACCGGGATCTTCAGGGAAAATGGTCATGACCTGCCCTTCGAAACCCGCCAGGGCACCGTGAACCAGGGGAATCCCGAGTCTGCGGGCGGCGCCGACGATCGTCATCCGGGCGGGGATGTTGTCGAGGGCATCGACCACGACCTGCGCTCCGGTCAGAATATGTTCGGCGTTGGAAGCCTCGATTCTTTTCTGGAACACGGTCACCGCGACGGCCGGGTTGACGGCGCCGATATTCCGGGCTGCCGCCTGCACCTTGGGCTCGCCGATGCTCGCGGTTTCGGCCAGCGCCTGCCGGTTCAGGTTGGTTTCGTCGAAAACGTCTCCGTCGACCGCCGTCAGAGAGCCTACCCCCAGCCGCGCCAGCAGTAAAAGCGCCGTTCCCCCCAATCCGCCGGCCCCGACGACGGTCACCTTCGCCCGGGCCAGCTTCAGCTGATCTTCCAGGGTTAAGATGTCGCGATTGCGCACGTAGCGGTAGGGCCAGATGCCCTGGTCGAGGGCCGCAAGATAAATGTCCAGCAGGCTCCGGGCATGGCGGTTGGAAAGGGTGCGGGCCGGGCCGTCTTCGATGACTGCCATGTCACGCCCGGCCGGATCCGTGTAGGAACGGGATTGATTTAAAACCGCTTGATCCAGCGGCAAAGAGGTGTCAGGGTTCATCTCGGCCCTTGTGCCGACTTGAAATATCAGGAAATCAGACCTAATATAACTGTACGCTTGTCATGCGCGCCAACGGTTTTTACAAGGCTTCGGGATAAAATCTTGTCTGCTGGTGTCGGCCGTTGGCGGACAACGATACAGCCGACTTTCTCCGGCCTTGCCAAAAGCCTTATCATGAAGCCTTAAGGTGCTCGCATTTAAAAACGAAAGTAGACCAAGATGAGAGTCGAGATCAACCTTTACGCCACCCTGACGCGCTTTTTGAGTGAGCAGGGCCGAAACGGCGGCAATGTCATCGACGTTTCGGAGGGAGCCACCGCCGGAGACGTGCTGCAGCAGCTGAACGTACCGGACGAGCAGGTCAAGCTCATTTTTGTCGACGGGGTGCACGGCGGCCGGCAAACGATTTTGAAAGACGGCAGCCGGCTGGGGGTCTTTCCACCGGTCGGCGGGGGGTAACGGGCGGAACTGGCGGCCATGTTGAACTATAACGGCCGATACCCGAAATCTCGAATCGCTTTCATCCGGCGTCGACCTGAAGAAAAACCGTTTCGTCGTCTTCAATGCGCGCTGCCAGTTCATCGAGGCCGATCGCGCCACCGTCTAATTGTGCCTGCCGGCATCCCTGGCGCAGCAAATCCCCGCAGCGGTCGAATACGTCCTTCAATCCGGCACCATCGATCCAGATGCCGAACGCCAAAAGCACGGGTCCGATTTCCCGGCTGGTCATGTTGAAGAGCTTCAGCGTCACACGGCCCTGGCAGGTTTCATGGACGAGGTCCTGGTTTTGGTAGGTGATGTCCCGACGGAGGGTGGCCAGGACGCCGCCCTTTCTCAGAACCGCCCCGGCCAGGCCCGGCATGGCGGCCGACAAGGCGATCGTCGCACCCTCGCCGACGATCGCCCCGGCGGCGTCATCGACGGGGTGGCCGTTTAAAAAAATGGTCTGAACCCGGTTTTCGAGGTAGTCTTCCGGCACTCCGAGCTGGTCGCAGATCAATTCTTTCACGCTGCATTCCAGGCAGGCGCCGATGCGGACCCCCTGCGAGAAAAGGGGGGTGAAGCACGGCGGTATGACGGCGGGGTCAAGCTCCAACCGCACTGTCTTTTGTCCGGGTTTTTCCATGGTCGGCAGGCTTTTTCGTTTCTCACAGAGTAAGACTGGGCCACCAACATAAAAAATGGGGAACACCGCTGGCGGGTTCCCCATTCAGCCGTTTTAGACCCGTGGAATTACCAGTTGAAGACCTGGTCCAGATCCTCGTCCTTGACTTTGAAGGTGACGTTGTGCGGCGGCAGTTCTTCCTTCAGAAAGTATTGCGGCAGCCGGTCCTCCTGCGCCGTGAACCCGGCCCGCCGGTTGAAGTCGCGCTCGGTCTTGAGCACCGATTTGCCCAGCTCGGCCACCCCGTCGGCCGTCAGCTCCCCACCGTAGAAGGCGTTGATCATGTCGATCAGCGCCTGAAAGGTCTCGGGCTGGTCGAGCACCGCAAAGGCGATGAAAAGGCACATGCCGGTCGAGTCCACCGCCGCGGTGGCGATCTGCAGATTGCGCGACAGCTCTATCTGGCCTTCGGGCGTCAGCGGATCGACCTTGCCGCCCACCCCCAGGATGTTGGCCGTGACCGCGTAGCCGGCGGTGTGGTCGGCGCCCATGGTGCTGGTGGCGTAGGTGACCCCCATGCCCTGCACGCCGCGCGGGTCGTAGGCCGGCATCGCCTGGCCCTTGACGGTGGGAATGCGCTCGATGCCGAAAACCTTGCCGGTCACCTCGGTGCCGCTGCCCAGGATGCGCCCCAGCGGCGTGCCCTTGCCGACCTGCTTCACCAGGTCGATGGCGCCCTGGGCGTCGCCGAATTTAACGATCCCGGCTTCCATGGCAACCGCGATGGCGGCCCCCATCTCGATCGTGTCCACCCCGAAGTCGTCGTCGAGCCGGTCGAGCATGGCGATGGCGTCCAGGTCGTCGATGCCGCAGTTGCCCCCGTGGGCCCAGACGGTTTCGTATTCGGGCTGCTTGGTGAGAAAGTGGCCATCCTTGTCGGTGTAGGTCCCCGAGCAGCGGATCACGCAGCCCCGGTGGCAGCCGTGCGTGGCCGCGCCCTTGCCGCCGCGCGCATTCTCGGTTTCGGCCTGGGTCTCGCCGCTGATCTTGGAGCAGCCGTCGAAGCGGCCCCACATGAAATTCTTGGTCGGGTAGGCGCCGGCCTCGTTGATCACGTTGGTGAGCACGTTGGTCCCGTAGGTGGGCAGGCCCTCGCCGGTGACCGGGTGCTTGCGCAGCCCGGAGACCCAGGCCTGGTTGGCGGCCTTGAACTTCTCCGGGTCCTTGGGGGCGCGCATCTTCATGCCGGCATCGTCGAGCACGATCACCTTGACGCCCTTCGAGCCCATGACGGCCCCCACGCCGCCGCGGCCGGCATGGCGCGTGGGCCGCTGTTCCATGTCGGTGACCGCGATCGAGGCGGCCGCCATTTTCATCTCCCCGGCGGTGCCGATCGAGATGCAGGCGACCTTTTCGCCGTGGGCGGATTTTATCTTCTCGATAAGATCGTAGTTGCCGAGCATCCTGAGGCCGTTGTCGGCCGTGATGGTGACCCCGTCCTTGTCGATCCGGATTTTATAGAGCGTGTCGTCCAGGGGCCGGCCTTCGAGGATAATCGCGGCATAGCCCAGCCGGGCGATTACCTGCGCGGCCTGGCCGCCGGCGTTGGACTCCTTGATCCCGCCGGTCAGCGGGCTCTTGCAGCCTATCGACAGCCGGCCCGACATGGCGGCCGTGGTGCCGCTGAGCAGCCCCGGGGCGATGACCAGCTTGTTGTCCTCGCCCAGGGGATGACACAGCGGCGGCACCTCTTTGGCGATGACGGCCGAGGTCATGGCCCGCCCGCCCAGGCCGGCGTAGGCGCCCAGCGGCTCCGTTGCGGCTTTCGGCCCGCCGGTAGCGCCCATGTCGATGCGAAGTATTTTGTCCATCGAAAACCTCCTTTGCGTCAACGAATTTGCGGTCGATTAGCGTGCTGGACTCCAGCCATTCAGGGAAAAACAAAAAATCCTTTCCGCCTCTGTCATTATGGGTATTTACGGGTTATGTCAAGAAAAACCCAAAATGACGCCTGCACGCCGCCCCATTTTCGCCGCCGCCGCCGGGGCCGGTTACCCGTTTCTGGACTCGAAATCCTTCATGAAATCGATCAGGGCGTCCACCGCCGCCAGGCTGGTGGCGTTGTAGAGCGAGGCCCGGCACCCGCCCACCGACCGATGACCCTTGAGCCCGCCCAGGTTGTTTTTCGAAGCCTCCTCGACGAACGGCTGCTCGAGGTCCTGGTTAGCCAGCCGGAAAGTGATGTTCATCGCCGAGCGGCTGCCCGCCTCCGCCGTGGGGCGGTAAAAGCCGCCGGCGTCGAGATAGGCATACAGCCGGCCCGCTTTTTCACGATTGATCGCCGCCATTTTATCGAGTCCGCCGATGGTTTCCTCCAGCCATTTGAGGACCAGCTGCACGGTGTACACGGCAAAACAGGGCGGCGTGTTGTACATCGAATTTTTTGAAACGTAGGTGGCATAGCTCAGCATGGACGGCAGGTCTGCCGGGACCCGGTCGAGCAGGTCCTGGCGGATGATGACCATGCACACGCCGGCCGGGCCGATGTTCTTCTGCGCCCCGGCGTAGACGAGGCCGAATGGGCCGGCATCGAAGGGGCGGCTCATGATGTCCGAGGACATGTCGGCGATCAGCGGAACGGCGCCGGTGTCCGGGAATTTCTGCCACTGGGTCCCCTTGATGGTGTTGTTGGACGTGATGTGAACGTATGCCGCCTGGGGGTCGAAGGAAATGTCCTGCGGGATATAGGCGTAATTTTTATCGGCCGAAGAGGCGGCCACCCGCACCGATTTTTTAAGAATCCGGGCTTCCTTGACGGCTTTGGTGGACCAGGTGCCGGTGTCGACGTAATCGGCGGTCTGCCCGTCGGCCAGAAAATTCAGCGGGATCATGCAGAATTGCAGGCTGGCGCCGCCCTGCAGGAACAACACGTGATAATCGCCCGTGAGGGCCAGCAGCCGCCTGGTCCTGGCGATGGCATCGTTGACGATGTCGTCGAACCACCTGGACCGGTGGCTGATTTCCGTAATCGACATCCCCGATCCATCGTAATTCAGGAACGAGGCCTGGATTTCCTCGAGCACCGGCAGGGGCAGCGCGGCCGGCCCGGCGTTGAAATTGTGGATCCTTTCTGCAGTCATCGTCTCCTCCGTTCAGGTTATAATAGGGTCAGGTGGAAACACACTCGGGGTGATTGTCCGGGTCGTGACATATGTGTACCGGTTGGGCGGCAGATGTCAATAATCGATTGATCGATTTCAATCCGCTTCAATCCGCATCCGGGAAAAAGTCTCCTGCCGGCCGTTGACATCGTAACGGCAAATGGATAGAGAAGCCCCTATGAAAATCTACACGTATCCGTCGCGTGACGCCGAGAAGAGGCTGGCCGCGATCGTCAACCGCGGATCGAGCTTCAGGAAAAAAGATGTCGCGGCCGTTAGCCGCATCCTGGAGGATGTCCGCCGCCACGGTGACGGCGCCCTGATCGGCTATGTCAACCGGTTCGATGCCCCCGACCTGAAGGTCGAAGCGCTGGCGGTGACTGCAGCGGAGTACAAGGAGGCGGCGCGGCAGGTGGACGCGGGCTTCAGGCGGGCGCTGAATCGTGCGGTCGGCCAGGTTGAAGCCTTTCATCGGCTGCAGCAGCCGAAATCCTGGATCAATACCGACCGGCCGGGAACGCTGGTGGGCCAGATGGTCAACCCGGTGCAGGCGGCGGGGATTTACGTTCCCGGCGGGCGGGGCGGCACGACGCCGCTGGTTTCCTCGGTCCTGATGGGCGCGATTCCGGCCCGGATTGCCGGTGTCAAACGGCTGGTCATGGCCACCCCGCCGATGCGCGACGGCCGCATCGACCCGCATCTTCTCGTGGCGGCCCGCCGGGTGGGCGTCGCTGAAATCTACAAAATCGGCAGCGCCTGGGCCATTGCGGCGCTCACCTACGGAACCGAAACCATTTCGAAGGTGGATGTCATCGTCGGTCCCGGGAACCTGTATGTCACCCTGGCCAAAAAAATAGTGGCCGGCACGGTGGGTATCGACATGGTGGCCGGCCCGAGCGAGATCCTCATTGTCGCCGACCGGTTTTCCGAGCCGCGGTACATTGCCGCCGATCTCCTCTCGCAGGCCGAGCACGACGCGCTGGCTTCCGCCATCCTGATCACCGACGATCGCCGGATTGCCGCCGAGGTCGTCGAGGCCCTGCGGCCCCAGCTGGCGGCCCTGACGCGGCGGGAAATCGCCGAAGCCTCCCTGGCCCGCTACGGGGCGATCATGGTGGTTCCCGGTCTGGATGCCGCCATCGAACTGGCCAACCGCATCGCACCCGAGCACCTGGAACTGCACCTGGCGGCACCCTTCGACATGCTCGGCCGCATTCGAAACGCCGGCGCCGTTTTTCTGGGGGCCTACACGCCCGAGCCGGTCGGTGACTATGTCGCCGGCCCCAACCACGTACTGCCGACGGCCGGCACCGCCCGGTTCGCCTCGGCCCTCTCGGTCGGCCACTTCGTCAAAAAAACAAGTATCGTCCATTACTCGGAGGCTGCTTTCCGGAAGGAAGCCGCTGACATCATGCGCCTGGCGACCACCGAGGGCCTGACGGCCCATGCCGCCGCCGTCGGTATTCGCCTGGCGACCCCAAAAATGAATAAACCCTCAAAATAAAACCACCGCTCACGCTCCTTTTTTTCTCCGAAATTCCTGTTCCGGTTTCCGTTCCAGAGTTTCTTCTTATTGAAATAACTAAAATAATATCCAAAATGTCATTTGGCCAATTGCACTTGACAAGCTCCTGCGCCCTATGTAAACTGAATGAACATTCATTCATAATACAGGAAATCGTGCAGGAGGCCGATCATCAGCAGTCACGCCAAAAACGATAAATACCACCGCATCCTGGAGGCGGCCATCCGGGTGTTCGCCCGCTACGGATACCACCAGTCGACCGTGGCCAAAATTGCCAGGGAGGCCGGAGTGGCCGATGGGACGATTTATCTTTACTTCAAGAACAAGGACGACATCCTGGTTCAGTTCTTCAAATTCAAGACCAAGCAGGTTTTCGAACGCTTCCGGGAAGACGTCGACCGCGGGGGCGGCGCCGCCGAAAAATTGAAAAACCTCGTCCGGCGGCACCTGGAGGAGTTTCAGCGCGACCGGGATCTGGCTATCGTCTACCAGACCGAGACCCATCGGCTCAGCCGGCGGGCGGAAGTGCAGATCAAAGAGATGTCGAAGATGTATCTGGACATCATCAGCGAGATCGTGGAGAGCGGCCAGGCCGAGGGCAGCATCCGCAAGGACCTGTACCTGGGGCTCGTGAAGCGCTTTATCATCGGCGCGGTCGACGAGGTGATCAACACCTGGCTGCACTCCGGTCGTCAATACGACCTGGTGTCGATGGCGGACCCGCTGGTGGATCTTTTTTTTCACGGCATCGGCACGGGATAACACTTTAACCACAAGGAGACTCAGTTCATGGCACAACAAATCGCGGATCGGCGGGATGTCGACTTCCTTCTTCACGAAGTGCTGCGGGTCGAGGGGGTCAGCCGACACGAAAAGTTCGAGGATTTCAACCGCAAGACGATCGATTTGATCATCACCGAAGCCCGCAACCTGGCGCTCAAGGAAATTTTGCCGACCCAGGTCATCGGCGACCGGCAGGGGGTGGGCTTCGATAACGGCGCCGTGACCGTGCCCGAGGAATTCAAGAAGATTTACGAGATGTACCGCGAAGGCGAGTGGGTCGCGATGACCGAGAGCCTCGAGTGGGGCGGCCAGGGCATGCCCCAGACGGTAGCGCTGGCGGCCAGCGAGTATTTTATCGGCGCGAACCTGGCGTTCATGATGTACCCGGGCCTGACGCACGGCGCCGGCCGGCTGATCGAGACGTTCGGCACTCCCGAGCAGAAGAAGCTTTTCGTCAAAAAGCTCTACACCGGCCGGTGGTGCGGCACCATGCTGCTGACCGAGCCCGAGGCCGGCTCCGACGTGGGCGCCCTGACAACGACCGCCAGGAAAAACGATGACGGCACGTATTCCATCACCGGCAACAAGATCTTCATCTCGGGCGGTGAACACGACCTGGTCGAAAACATCGTTCACCCGGTGCTGGCCCGCATCGAAGGCGCCCCGGCGGGCACCGGCGGCATTTCCCTGTTTATCGTGCCCAAGATATGGGTCAACGACGACGGTAGCCTCGGCGATTTCAACGACGTGGTCTGCACCGGGGTGGAAGAAAAAATGGGGATTCACGGCAACGCCACGTGCTCCATGGCATTAGGCGGCAAGGGCCGATGCCGGGGCACGCTCCTGGGGCAGGAGAACAAGGGCATGCGGGCCATGTTCCTGATGATGAACGAGGCCCGCCTGCTGGTGGGGATGCAGGGGTTCTGCTGCGCCAGTTCCGCCTACCTGAATGCCCTCCAGTATGCGCGCCAGCGGGTTCAGGGCCGTCACCTGCTCAAGATGCGCGATGACAGCGCGCCCGCGGTTCCCATCATCGAGCATCCGGATGTCCGGCGGCAGCTGCTCACCATGAAGGCGTATGTCGACGGCATGCGCAGCCTGCTCTACTTTGTCGGGAACCTGGGCGACCGCAAGGAAATCAGCGACAGTGAAAAAGAAAAAGCGCGCCTGCAGGGCATGATCGATTTACTGATCCCGGTGGCCAAGGGCTATGTGACCGACCGGTCGTTCGAGGTGTGCAGCCAGGGGCTTCAGGTTTACGGCGGCTACGGATACATCCGGGAATACCCGATGGAACAGCTGCTGCGCGACTGCCGGATCACGATGATCTACGAGGGCACCAACGGCATTCAGGCCATGGACCTGCTGGGTCGCAAGCTGGGGTTGAACAAGGGCCAGCCGATCATGGACCTGCTGGGCGAAATTCAGAAGACACTGGCCTTGGGCAAGGAAGCCGAGCGCCTCGAGGGCCTGGCCGAAAGGATCGAAAAGGCCGTCAACCGGCTGGGCGAGACGGCCCTGCACCTGGGCCAGAGCGCCATGTCGCCGCAGGTCCTGAACGCCTTTTCCTTCGCGCACCCGTTCATGGATGTCTGCGGGGACGTCATTCTGGCCTGGATGCACCTGTGGCGGGCCACGGTGGCCGTCGCGGCCCTGGGAAAAGGCGCCAAAAAGAAGGATGCGGCCTTTTACGAGGGCCAGGTGAAGAGCGCCGAGTTTTTCGTCCACACCATCTTGCCGGTGACCCAAGGGAAGATGAAGGCCATTCTCGAGACCAACGGAGCGGCGGTCGAGATATCCGACGAGGCATTCGGCGGTTAGTTTCCAACCTTCTGCCGCAATTCCTTCTTCAACACCTTGCCCACATTGGACTTGGGCAGCTCGGTACGGAACTCGACCTCCGTCGGCCATTTGAATTTGGCCAGTTTTTCGCGGCAGAAATCGATCATCTCCTCCTGCGTAGCGGTTTTTCCCTCCTTGAGGACGATGAACACCTTGACCGCCTCGCCGCGCGTCGGGTGGGGGATGCCGATGGCCGAGGCTTCCTTCACGTCGGGATGCTCGAAATAGACCTCTTCGATATCGCGCGGGTAAACATTGTAGCCGCCGGAGATGATCATGTCCTTCTTGCGGTCCACGATGTAAAAATACCCCTCTTCGTCCATCTGCGCGATATCGCCGGTGTGAAGCCACCCCTCGACGAGGGTCTCGGCCGTGGCGCCGGGATTGTTCCAGTAACCGGCCATGACCTGGGGGCCCTTGACCATAAGCTCGCCCGTTTCGCCAACCGCCAGAATGCTGCGACCGTCGTTCAGGTCGACGATCCGGCTGTCGGTGTCGGGCAGCGGCAGGCCGATGCTGCCGGGCTTGCGCTTGCCGCCGGAAAACGGGTTGACGTGGGTGACCGGGGAACTCTCCGTCAGGCCGTAGCCCTCGACGATGACCGCCCCGGTGCGCTTCTCGAAGTCGTGAATGACCTCGACCGGCAGGGGGGCGCTGCCGGAGAAGCAGCCCTTGATCGAGGTCAGCGGGGTGCGGTCGATGTCGCGGTGATGAAGGATGCCGATGTACATGGTCGGGACCAGCGGAGCGAAGGTCGGTTTGTACTTGCCGATGGCCTCCAGCAGCTGCGCGGGCTGCGGTTTCGGAACCAGGACATTTTCCCAGCCCATGTAAATGGCGAAATTCATCGAGGTGGTCAGGCCGAAGACGTGAAAAAAGGGCAGGGCGCCGAGCATGACTTCCTCGCCGGCCTTGAAGGACGGAAACCAGGCGCGGCACTGCTGCACGTTTTTACTGAGGTTGGCATGGGTCAGCATCACGCCTTTCGACCGGCCGGTCGTGCCGCCGGTGTACTGATACATGGCCACATCCTCGAAACCGGGCGAGACGGCAGGAGGCTGGGGCTGGTGAGCGGCCAACACCGCCTTCCACCTGAAAACCTCGTCGGCCGGCTTGACATCCGCCGCCAGTTTTTTCTTTTTGGCCACCAGCGGAAAGAGCCAGTTCTTGGGGAAGGGCAGGTAGTCGCCGATCGAGGTGATCACGATTTGCCCGATGCGGGTTTTGGGCCGCAAATCGATCATGCGGTTGCCGAGCAGATCGAGCGTGATCAGCAGTCTGGCGCCCGAATCGTTGAGCTGGTGCGCGAGTTCGCGGTCCGAGTAAAGCGGGTTGTTCATCACCACGATGGCCCCGATTTTAAGGGCCGCATAGTAAGCGGCGACGCACGGGATCGTGTTCGGCAGCAGCAGGGCCACCCGATCGCCGGGGCCCACGCCGAAAGCGGAAAGGGCGGCGGCAAACCGATCCACCATATCCTCGAGCTGTCCGAACCGGATCCGGTAGCCCTGGAAGTTGAGGGCAAAGCGATCCGGAAAGCGTTCGGCCGAGCGCTCCAGGAAAGCCGGCAGGCACATGTCCTCGTATTCGGCGAATTCCGGAACCCCATTTTCGTAACTGGTCAGCCAGGGCTTGAACTGACCCGCGGATGGACTCGTCACGGCAGTCTCCTTTTTAGTTGTTAAACCGTCGCGGCCATGCTAAAAATTTTTTTCCTCGCGGCAGCAGTCTATGAATTCGCCGGAGAGCGTTTTTGTATGCAGGAATACATGATTTTAAACCGAAAATAAATAATTATCAACTGGTTGAACTTGCCGGGAGCTTTCGAATCGATGGGATGCCTCCTTTAAGTTTTTTTGGTTGGCCGTGCCGATTCATAAATGGGAGGCTCACCGCGGTGGCGGCCCCCTGCCGCCCGCGACTGCGCGCTCTTTGCGAGCGGCACAGGGTCGTTTTTCGCTTGACACCGGCAGCGTCCGCCTGTAAAAAAAATGAATGAACGTTCATTCAGTGCAAGAACCCGTTTTAACGGCATTCCACAAAACAAAACATATAATACCGTCAACATGGCCAAAAGCTTCACATTAAAGCCAATATCCACCCCATCAGCAGGCAGAAGGGAGAGACGCACGCATCCATGGAATCGGTCCTGATCCCACCGTCGCAAGCGCCGTATTTCGGTCTTCCCGGTCAGGTGTGGTTCATCCTGATCCCCTTGATCGGCATCGGAATTTTCACCTACATCATGATCCGGCGGATCGCCCCCTTGCTGAAGGCTTCGGCGGACCCGCGTTTCGACCGCGTGGGCGAGCGCATCGGCCGGGTGTTCAAGTTCTGGCTGGGGCAGTACAAGCATCCGCGCTACCTCTTGCCCGGCATCCTGCACATCCTGCTCTTCTCCGGTTTTTTGATCCTGTCGGTGCGCTCGCTGACGCTGGTCATCACCGGCTTCGTCGAGGGATTCGTGCTGCCGGGCTTCGGCGGCGGGCTCGGCCACCTTTACGGCCCCCTCAAAGATCTGGCAACAACCTATGTGCTCGTGGCCGCGTTGGCGCTGATGGTCCGGCGCGGCATCTTCAAGCCGGCCCGCTACGCGGTCCCGGCGCGCTACGGCAAGGATCACACGGCCGAGGCCATTCTGGTGCTGGGCCTGATCTGCGGCCTGGTCGTTTGCGACATGATCTACGACGGCAGTATTTCGGCCGCCCGCGGCGCTGCCGGCCTGGCGCCCGAGGCGCTCGTGCCCGGCACCGGGCACTGGCTGGCCGCGAAACTGTTTTCGCCGCTGCCGGCGGCGACCTTGCAGCAGCTGAACCAGTGGTCCTTCATGGTCCACGAGCTGATTTTCTTCTTCTTTCTGTGCTTCCTGCCGCTGGGCAAGCATTTCCACGTGATCACGTCGCTGTTCAATGTGTATTTCATGAAGCTGGAGAGGGGTACCGTAAAACCGGTGCGCTGGGGCGTTAACGACGAGCAGCTCGACGACCTGGAATCCTTCGGCGTCAAGGTCTACGAAGACTTCACCTGGAAGCACATCCTCGACTTCTATTCGTGTGTCGACTGCGGCCGCTGTTCCGACAACTGCCCGGCCAACGCCGCCGGCCGGCCGCTGTCGCCGCGGTTCATCTCGATAAAGTCCCGCGACCACGGCTACCGCAAATACCCGCTGCTGGGGAAAAGCCGGGTGGAGAACCCGCAACTGATCGGCCATGTACTGCAGGAGGACGAGATCTGGTCCTGTACGACCTGCGGCGCCTGCGAAGAGGAGTGCCCGGTGACGATCGAATACATCGACAAGATCGTCGATGTCCGGCGGGCCATGGTCGACGAGGGCATCGTGCCGCAGTCGCTGCAAAAACCGCTGCAGGCGCTCGAAAAGCGCGGCAACCCCTGGGCCAAACTTGAAAAGAAGCGCGCCGACTGGATTGCGGCGGACGGGTTCAAGGCCGAGTGCCCCGTCAAAATACTGGGCGGCAAGCAGAGCGCCGAGACGCTGTATTTCGTCGACAGCATCAGCTCCTACGACGACCGCATGCAGGAGATCGCCCGCGCCACGGCGCGGCTGCTGACGGCGGCCGGCATCGATTTCGGCATTTTGGGCAAAGACGAAAAGGACAGCGGCCACGAAGCCCGGCGCTTCGGCGAGGAGATGCTCTTTCAGGACCTGAAGGCCCACAACACCGACATGATTCAGAACAGCGGCGCCGCGCGCATCGTGACCTCCGACCCGCACGCGTTCAATGCCCTCAAGAAGGATTACCGGGACATGCCGCCGGTCGAGCACATCGTTCAGGTTTTGTCCCGCAAGATCGGCGCCGGGGCACTCAGGTTGCGTCCGCTCGAAAACGGTCACAAAACCTACACCTATCACGACCCCTGTTATCTCGGTCGCCACAACGGCCTCTACGATGAGCCGCGCGCCATACTGGATGCCGTGCCGGGGCTGCGCCGCGTCGACATGCAGCGCAGCCGCGACCGCTCCTTCTGCTGCGGCGGCGGCGGGTTGATGCTCTTCTACGAACCGGAGCAGGAAGAGCAGCGCATGGGCGTGCTGCGGGTGCAGATGGCCAGGGAAGCCGGCGCCGATGTCATCGTCACCGCCTGTCCCTTTTGCCTGGTGAACATCGAAGACGCCATCAAGGTGGCCGGTCTGGAAGGGCAGATGGAGGCCGTCGACCTGTGCGAACTGATCAGCCGCCAGGTTCAGGGCGGAAATGGAAGCCCGGCAGCTGACGGGTGACCGCAGAACCAGGAGTCGACGGCACTGCTCCATTGAAATAAACGGTTGCAAACAGCGGTTGAAAACCGGCCGTCAATCGGCTGTGAGCCGGTAAGGGCGAAAAATGTTTCGCCCCTACTCGGCCAGTCAACCACCGTTCGCAACCGTAAAATCGCGCAGCGTCGCGTCGTCAGTGGGCCAAAAAACGGAGGGTTCGACCCGACAGACCCAACAGACCCAAAAGACTCAACCGACCCAACAGACCCAACAGACTCAACCGACCCAACAGACTGCCGAAACAGACCCAACAGACCCGACCCAACAGACCCAACAGACCCAACAGACCCAACAGACCCAACAGACCCAACAGACCCAACAGACCCAACAGACCCAACAGACCCAACAGACTCAACAGACCCAATAGACCCAACAGACCCAACAGACCCAAAAGACTCAACCGACCAAACTGACTCAACAGACCCAAGGGACTCAACGGACTTAAACGGGGAGGGTTAAAATGGAAATTCTGGTTTGCGTGAAACGGGTTCCCGACACCGCCGAAAACGAGATCGAGGTGAATCGGGACGGCTCGGACATCGAACGCGACGATCTCGTCTACTCGGTCAACGAGTGGGACAACTATGCCGTCGAAGAGGCGATCCGGATCCGCGACGACAAGGGCGGCAGCGTGACGGTCGTCACCGTCGGCGACGAAGACGCCGAAGAGATTCTCAGGCGCGAAATGGCCATGGGCGCCGACAAGGGCATTTTGCTGTCCGATCCGGCCTTCGCGGCGGCCGATGGCCGGGGCATCGCGGCGATTCTCAAGGCGGCGGTGGAAAAAGGCACATACGACCTGGTGCTGACCGGGGCCCTGGCAGATGACGGCGCCGGACAGGTCGGCGGCATGCTGGCGGCCCTCCTGGACTGGCCTTACGCCTCGGTCGTCAACTCGATCGAAATCCTGGGCGGCGGCAAAATAAAGGTCGGCCGCGAAATCGAGGGCGGCAATCAGGAAATCAACGAGATCGACCTGCCCTGCGTGCTCTCGATCCAGACCGGCATCAACGAGCCGCGCTACGTCGGGATCCGGGGCATCCGCAAGGTGGCCTCGGTGGAGATCCCGGTTCACGGCGCGGCCGACCTCGGCCTTGCGGCCGAAGCCCTGGGCGCCAGGGTCAGCCGGAGCGATTACTTCGTTCCCGAACTCGGTGCCGGGGCCGAAATTCTGGAAGGCAGCATGGAGGAGAAGATCGACAAGCTGATTGAACTCTTAAAAGCCAAAGGAGGGCTGAAGTGATGGCCGGACAGGTTTTTGCCTATATCGTTCACAAGAATGGGGCGGCCGACGACACGGCCCTGGAACTGCGGGCCGCGGCGGCCAAAATCGATGCCGCGGCGCCGGTGACGGCCATCGTCACCGGGACGGGATCCGAACTCGAGGGCGTGTGCAGCGCGCTGGGCGCCGCGTATCCCGAGGTCTGGAAGATCGACAACCCGGCGCTGGCCTACCCCAACGCCGAAATTATCCGCAAGGCGCTGGTCAACGTGCTGCCGGCCGGTGCCGTCGTTTTACTGCCGCACGACACCTTCGGCATGGACCTGGGGCCCGGGCTTTCCATCAAACTCGACAGCGCCTACGTGGCCGATGCCGTCGCCTTCGAGGGCCTGGACGGCAGCCGGCTGAAAGTGGTGCGCCAGGAGTACAGCGGCATGGTCAGCACTCATGTGTCGTGCGACGTTTCCAAAGGCGCCGTTCTGACCTGCCGGCCCGGCTCGTTTCAGCCGCCGGACACGGCCGCCGGCGCCGGGAAGGTGGTGGACAAGTCCGCCGAAGCGGGGGACCTGGCCGTCAAGCGCCGCTACCTGCAGGTGGTCGCGGCCGAAAAGGGCGATGTCGACATCACCAAGTCCGATGTGCTGGTCTCCGTCGGCCGGGGGATCGAAGACCAGGAGAACATCGAGCTGGCCCAGGAACTCGCCCAATCGATGGGGGCCGTGGTGTCCTGCTCGCGGCCGATCGTGGATGCCAAGTGGCTGGAGAAGGCCCGCCAGGTGGGCACTTCCGGCCAGACGGTCAAACCCAAGGTGTACCTGGCCCTGGGCATCAGCGGGTCCTTCCAGCACCTGGGGGGCATCAAGGGCTCACCGTTCATCGTGGCGGTCAACAAAAACCCCAAGGCCCCGATTTTCCAGGTGGCCGACGTGGGCATCGTCGAGGACATCCTCGAATTCATTCCCGAGTTGACCGAAAAGGTCAAGGAGAACAAGTAATCGAAACGGCCGCCCTAAACCGCGGGCGGCCGTTTTTTTCTTTGAAGAGGATCGCTCAGGGGACGGTGTACGACATCTCCGCCGATTCCTGGCTTTCGCCCTCCTTGTTGACGGCCGTGATGACGAAATAGTACGTCTGGCCCGATTTCCAGCCTGTTATCGTGTGGGGATTGTTGACATTGGCGATCTTGCGGCCGTTTTTACGGGTGACACCGGACTGATTGCGCCAGTAAATGTTGTAGGATGACGCTCCGGGAACGCTTTCCCAGGCCACCGTCACCGGCTTGGCCGGTCCCGGGGGCGGGGTCGTCCTCGCGGCCGAGCCCGCGGCCGTCCCCGCGGATGTCGGCGCGGGCGGGTTTTCGGCGGATATGCTCCCGAAATCGACCAGTCCGACCTCCTGGTCCACGGCCCGGTATGACATCTGCTGCGAGGTGGCGATGTCGCCCGCCGCCCCGAATGCCGTTACAATGAAGTAATAGGTTCGGCCGGGTGTAAGCGCCGTGATGGTGATGGAATTGCCGTCGGTGCCGAACCGGTATCCGTTGAGCCGGGTGACGCCGGCCGAGGTCGACATGAAGACCGCATAACCGGTCGCCCCGGCGACGTTTTTCCACACCAGCCGCACTTGCCCGCTTTCGGCCGTGCTGGCCGAAGGGATATTGCCCAGGTTTGAGCAGCCGGCCATCAACAGGGCCGTGCCCAGGAAAATAAACAGGAAGCATCTGCTGCTTTTCACGTCCTTCACCGCCTTTCGTTTCACGGTTCCACTCGCGTTCTTCCGGCTCACGGCTTTAGAATGATCCGCGCATCGACGATCCTCAGCCCCGTATTGTAGACGATAATCGGGTTCAAGTCCATTTCGGCGATTTCCGGGTAAGACTCGATCACCTCGGAGCACAGCAGCAGCATTCTGCGAATGGCCTTCTTGTCGCTGGGCGGCGTGCCGCGCGCCCCGTCGAGGATCGGAAAGGACTTGGTTTCTTCGACCATTTTGCGGGCGGAAGCCGGCGACAGGGGCAGCACCCGGAAAGAGACGTCCTTCAGGATTTCGACCATGACGCCCCCCAGCCCGTACATGATCACGGGACCGAACTGGTCGTCGTACTTGGTGCCGATAATCACCTCGATGCCTTTGGCGGCCATGGGCGAGACCAGCACGCCGCGAATGTCGGCAGCGGGGTCGAACCGGCGCGCGTTGGCCACGATTTCGTCATAGGCGTGGCGCACCTGCTCCCGACCGTAGAGCCCGATCCGCACCCCGCCGGCATCGCTCTTGTGCAGAATCTGGGGCGAGACGACTTTCAGCACGACCGCACCGTCGACGCTCTCCGCGATGCGGACGGCCTCGTCCGCACTGTGCGCCAGCCGGTCGTCGGTCACCGGTGCGCCGTGCAGTTCCAGCAGCTTCTTGGCCTCGTGCTCCAGCAGAAAATTGCGGCCCTCGCTGCGGGCCGTCGCGATGATCTTCCTGGCGGCCGGCTTGGTTTTGACGCCCCAGTTCATGTCGAAGTCGGCCTTGCTGTGGTAGCTTTTGAGGAAACTGCCGTAGTGCGCCAGCATGCCGGTGCACTTGCAGGCGATATCCAGCGAATCGTAGACCGGGATGCCGTAGTAGCGCAGCAGTTCGAGGGAATGGGGCTTGGCGGACGCGTAGAGGCTGTGCAGCACGATCGGCTTGTGGCGCTTGCGCACCAGCTTGCCCATCCGGTGGGCGGCGTCTTCCTCCATGAAACGCAGGCTCTCGGCGAACCGGATGCCGTAACCGCCGAAGAGCCCCACGATCAGAAGCCCGCCGACCTGCTGGTCATTGAGAATAATGCGCGCGCACTCCGCGAAGAGGGTCGGGTCGTTGTCGGTCCCGCCGGCCACATCGACCGGGTTGACGACGGAGGCGGCCGGCGGCAGCACGCGGTGCAGCTTGGCGCGGGTGGTTTCGGACAGCTCCGGGATCTGAAGGCCCAGGTCGGTCAGGATATCGGCCGCGATCGTGGCGTGGCCGCCGCCGTCCGCAAGGATGGCAATGCTGTTGTTGCGGATCGGCGGCTGGCTCGACAGCGTTTCGGCGACCGGGAACAGCTCGTCGGAGTTTTCGATGACGATGATCCCGGCCCGGTTGAAGGCGCCGCGCGCGACCTCGGAAATGCCCGCCAGGGCCCCGGTGTGGGATCCGGCCGATTTCTTGCCGGTGGTGGAACGGCCGCTTTTAAGGAGGATGATCGGCTTTTCGAGCGTCGTCTTGTAGGCCTGCTTCAAGAACGCGCGGCCCTCGCGCAGGCCCTCGACATACATCAGGATGGCGCGCGTCTGCGGGTCCTGGCGGAAGAATTCCAGATACTCGTGAAACTTGATATCGGCCTCGTTGCCTACGCCGACGTAATAGCTGAACCCTTTCATGCTCTTGACCGACGCCTCGGTGATCAGGGTCAGGGCCATGTTGCCGCTCTGGCTGAGCAGGGCGATGTCGCCCTTGGGGGCGTGCCGCAGCCCCACCAGGTTCAGGTTGTCCTTGAGATTGATCATGCCGGAGGTGTTGGGGCCGATCAGCCGGATGCCGTGCCGGCGGGCCGCCGCCAGGACTTTGGCTTCCAGGTCGCGGCCGCCGCTGCCGGTTTCACCGAAGCCTCCAGCCAGGATGACGGCCCCGGCGACGCCCTTCTTGCCGCATTCTTCCAACACCGACGGCACGGTGGCGGCCGGCGTGACCACCAGGGCCAGATCGACCGGGGCGTCGATCTCGGCCACGCTGCCGTAGCATTTCAGCCCCAGGATGCTTCGCTCCTTGGGGTTGACCGGGTAGATTTTGCCCCCGTACTTCTCTTCGAGCAGCGTGCGGATGGTCTGAAAACCGCGCTTGGTCTCCACCTTCGAGGCGCCGATAACGGCCACCGACTGGGCGTTCAGAATCCTGTCAAGGGGCATGAAGCTTCTCCTATCTCTTTCGATCCTCGAATTCTTTCAGGGATGTCTGACGCTCCTTGGTCGACACGCACGCCAGGCAGGCTTCGGTTTCAAAGTCCATGAGCGCTTCCAGGCTGGCCTCGCCGCTGGCCATGAGCAGCCCCTTTTTGATCATTTTGATGGAGAAAGCCGAATTGGCCGCTATTGTCAGCGCCATCTCCAGGGCGGCCGGCATCAGGTCTTCCAGCGGGACGGACTTGTTGACCAACCCGATGCGGGCCGCCTCCCGGCCGTCGATAGTCTCGCCGGTGAAGAGCAGTTCCCGGGCCTTGGCCGGCCCGATGAGGTCCTGCACCAGGCGCAGGGCGCCGCCGGTCACGGAAGAGGTCACCTTGGCCTCCGGCGAGCCGATTCGGGCTTCGTCGGCGGCGATGCGGATGTCGCACGCCAGGGCCAGTTCGTAGCCGCTGCCCAAGGCGTAGCCGTTGATGGCCGCGATGGTCGGCTTCTCGAAGCGGATGATCCGGCGCGATGCTTCCTGCAGCTCGGTGAGATAGTCGCGGTAGTCTTCCAGGCTGCGGGTCTTGGATTCCTTGAGGTCCGCACCGGTCGAAAAGGCGCGGCCCTCGCCGGTGATGATCAGCACTTTTATGTGCGGGTCCTGGGCGACATCGTCCAATGCGGCCTGAAGATCCTGCCACAATTGCTTGTTCATGGCGTTCAAGACCTTCGGGCGGTGCAGCTTGACGGTGGCGACGGTGTCCTTTTTTTCGTAGATGATGCAGTCGAAATCCATGAAAAATGACGTCTCCTTTGAGATGACGGTTTTGGAAAGGCTAGAGGGAGGAGGCTGTATATGCCAACCGCCGCCGCCTCCGCGTGAACACCATCCAGCCATTTTGATGACAGGCGCCAAGATAACGGTTTTGGCAAGGCCAGAGAGAGGAGGCTGTATATGCCCATACGCCGACGACCGATAACGCAGTCCAAAACCGTTATCTTGACGCCTGTCAGTCGATGTGGGGCATCAGCGCCCACGTGATGAACCAGGATTCCTTGCCGGCACCTTCTTCCAGGCAGACGATGCCGCCGTTTTGAAATTTGAAGACGGTGATGTCCGCATTGCCGGTCACCAGGTAAGCCGTGAGCTTTTCCATGAATGGCAGGTGTCCCACCAGCATCAGGTTTTCCGGCGAACGGATTTGCGCGGCAAACCGGGCGACGTCATCGAGCGGTTTCAACCCGGCCCGTTCCGACAGCTTGCCGGCCGCATTCAAGGAAGCGGCGAAAATTTCAGCCGTCTGCAAGGCCCTTTTTTTTCCGCTGTGGGCGATGGCCGCCACCCGCACCCCATAACCGGCGGCCACCGCGGCGATGCGCTCGACTTCCGCCCGGCCCTCGTCCGACAGGCCCTGCTCGGGGTCGCGGTCCTTGGGCAGGCTCTTTCCATGCTGTACGAGGTAAAGCGCCATGCAAGGTCTCCTTTTTAAAAGGGTTGCCAAACAGTCAAATTATCTATATAAACACAATTTTATAATAGTTTCAAGCGTATTGGATTATTTACTTTCCGGAGAGGGCACGCATGCGAATCGTCACCCGGCCCGATTTCGACGGCGTCGTCTGCGCAGTACTGCTGCACGATGTCGAGGAGATTACGGCACCGGTCAAGTGGGTCGAACCCGGCGACGTACAAAAGGGGCTGGTGGAGATTCAGGCCGGCGACATCATCGCCAACCTGCCCTACGATGATCGCTGTGCGATGTGGTTCGACCATCACTTCACCAACCGCATCGAAACGCCGTTCAAGGGCGAGTATCGCGAAGCGCCCTCGGCCGCCGGCATTATCTACGGCTTCTATCCGGGCCGATTTCCCGCGACTCGGCGCGAGTTGGTGACCGCGGCCGACAAGATCGACTCGGCCGACCTGTCGATGGACGAAGTGCTGCGGCCGGAGAAATACGATTTCGTGCTGCTCTCGATGACCATCTCGAACCAGGATCAACCCGATGAAGCCTATTGGAACCACCTGGTGGCGTTGCTGCGGCATTCGGACGTTCGGTCGGTCCTGTCGGACCCTGCGGTCCGGCTGCGCTGCGACCGGATCATCGCCGAGAACGCGATCTACCGCCGGTTTCTGGAGGAGAACACGCAGGTGCGGGATCGGGTGGCGATCACCGATTTCCGGCCGCTCGACAAAGCGCCGACCGGCAACCGGTTCCTGGTTTACTCTCTTTTTCCCGAAGCGTTTGCGCACATCCGAATTCGCCACGATGCCAAGGACCCGGAGAAAGTAGCGGTCAACGTGGGCCACAGCATTTTCAACCGCACCTGCCGGGTGAACGTCGGGCTGCTGCTCTCGCGGTTCGAAGGCGGCGGCCATCCGGGTGCCGGGGCCTGTCGTTTCCATGTCGACAAGGCCGGGGAGTACATCCCCCAGATCATTGCGTCCCTGACCAGAAACGAACCGCTATAGGCTTCGAGATAAAGTTTTTGGCTGCTGTATCGGTCGTTGGCGTATGATTATACAGCCGTCTCCCTATGGCCTTGCCAAACCTTTATCTTAAAACCTATAGAATAAGCGCCCGCCGACACGTCGATCCCCATGGAAGGCCCCACCGTATTTTGATTTCGCGGAAACTCTTCATGGTTTACTTCTTCATCGTCAGGCTGGAGCCGCAAGGCAGCCGGGGATTCGAACCGGAGCCGCCGATGGCGGCCCGGGACGGCAGGGACGCGACCAGCACTTGGGACAAGGGCGACCGCTTTAAGATAAAGGTGTTGCACACCATCGACTTTCTATAGGCTTCAAGATAAAGATTTTGGCAAGGCGAGAGAGAAGGCTGTATAGGTCATACGCCGTCGACCGACACCGGCAGCCAAAGTCTTTATCCTGAAGCCTATATCAGCGGCGGTGCGGGGTCGGCTGCACCCAGCGGTTGGTGGTGGAGTCGTAAAACCACTTGTCGGGGAAGCCGCGGCGCCGGACGAAGGACGGGCTTTCGGCCCAGGTGAGGAGTTCCTCGTACGCCTGATGAATTTTCATGAAGGCGCCGGCCTCGCCGCCGTGGTCGGGATGGTGTTTGAGGGCCTGACGGCGGTAGGCGGTTTTGATGACCTTGAAGAGTTCGGGGGAGTTCAGGACGGACTTTCCGAGTTGCAGGCGGATCAGTGACGCATCCCGGACGCTCGGAATTCTTATCTCCAGAGGTTTGACCGTCTCGCTGTCGACGGCGTCGCGCCGGGCCTGTTCGAGCACCAGGCGCGATGCCAGGTAATGCCGGTTGGTCCGGCGCTTCTCGGCCCACCAGGCGTTGCCGAGCGTATCGGCCATGCGGCAGAAATCCCTGGCCGGCGTCAGCCGACTGGAACGGGGATAAATGAAGCTGAAAATTTCCGTCGCGCCGAAAGGCATCACGTCCAGCAGGATCGCGTCGGCTGTGAAATAAAATGTCGCGAACCTCGTGTTGAGGGCCTTGAGCAGGCCGGTGCGGATGTTCAGCGTGCGGCGCAGATACTGCCGGCACTCGATCGAGCAATAGCGACGCAGGCCCATTTTCAGGGTCGTGCCGCAGGACAGGCACCCGCCGGGTCTGGTTCGAAGCGGGACGATACTGGTGTTTTGGGGGCTGTAATTCATGGCCGGGGTGCGGGTTTGTTTTTTTCGTGTTTCGTGTTCGGTGTTCGGTGTCTGGCGTTTTGTGTTTGGCTGATGCGGCCGTAGGGGCGCCCCTTGTGGGTGCCCGGTCGATAACGAGTCGTCGGTATTCGGCTTTAAATGATTGGTTGTAGGGTTAAGGGTTCTGAGTATCGAGTTTCGAGTTTCAAGTATCCAGTTTCAACCCTCTACATACCGGAACCGGTTAAGGAGTTCAAGCCGGGAAAGGTTGCAGGAGCACTTCTTTTTTCATGATGGTCTATGGCAAACTGTTACTGACCGCTTTTTTCTGGGGCGGCACGTTTATTGCCGGCCGGGTCCTGGCCGGGCACGTGGCGCCGTTTTCGGCGGCTTTTCTGCGCTTTGCGGTCGCAGCGGTTTTTCTGCTTTTGTTCCTGCTGAGAGCGGAGGGACGAATCCCCGCCCTTCGCAAAAGTCAGGCGGTGCCGATCCTGGTCCTGGGAATGACCGGGGTTTTTGCCTACAATTACTTTTTTTTCAAGGGGCTGCAGCTTATCGAGGCCGGCCGGGCGGCCGTGATCATTGCCAACAATCCGATCGGCATTGCGCTGTTCTCGGCCCTGCTGTTCAAAGAGGGGTTGAGCCGGGTCCAGGTCGCAGGCATCCTGCTGTCGGTTGCCGGGGCTGTTTTCGTCGTTACGCGCGGTCAGCCGGCGCAGCTTCTGTCCGGCGGCTTCGGGTTGGGCGAACTGCTTATTTTCGGGTGTGTGCTGAGCTGGGTGACGTTTTCCCTGGTGGGCCGCAGCGTCCTCGAGACCCTCTCGCCGCTGGCCGCTATTTTCTATGCGGCGCTGGTGGGCACGGCGGCCCTGTTTCTGCCGGCCTGCGGCGAAGGCCTGCTGAGCGGCCTCGGCCGGTATCGGGTCATCGACTGGCTTGCCATCTTCTACCTGGGCTTTTTCGGCACGGTGGCCGGTTTCGTGTGGTATTACGACGGGATAAAGAAAATCGGCCCCACCAAGGCCGGCCTGTTCATCAATTTCGTTCCGGTCAGCGCGGTGGTCCTGGCCTTTTTCGTGCTGGGCGAGCCGATCACCCCCTCCCTTTTCGCGGGGACGCTTCTGGTCGTCAGCGGCGTGTTTCTCACCAACCGGCGCGCGGCGCCGGCGGCAAACTGACCGTCGCGGCGCAGACCGGACCGACGCGGTTTAAAATCCTCCCCCCCCCCTTTTTTTTTCAAACGGAGAAGAATGATGCCACCTTGACAACGGAAGGCGGAGAGATGCCGTAGGGGCAGGCCTGTGTGCCGGCCCTTTTTGTTCGAAGACCCCGTCATCGGGCACCCACAAGGGGCGCCCCTACGGCTGCTTCGTCCAAACACAGAACACCAAACACCAGCCACCAACCACTAAACACCAAACACTAACCACTAAACATAAAACAATTAATTTAACGGTACAGGGTGTAAGGTATAGGGTGTAAGGCAAAAGGCGAAAGGCACACGGCGCACGGCAACAGGTTTAATTCAGATATCGTAAACCCGCAATCCCGCCGCCCGTGTCTCGCAACGCGCATCCCGCAACGCGCATCCCGAAACCCGCACCCCGCAACCCGCAACTTCAAGTTTCTCGTTTCAATTTTCACCCGTCCCCGCCGTCGGCGCCATCCCCGTCCGCCAGGGCGCTTTGCTCGGTTTCTACCTGCTGCAGCAGGATATCCGACCCGCACAGGCGCAGATAGCCGACGGCTTCGGCAAAGCAGTCGCGCGCCTTGTCGACCTCGCCCTTGTCCCTGTAGTAAATGCCCCAGTTGCGGTACGCCTGGGCCAGGGTGCCCTTGGCGCCGATCTGCCGGGCCGATGCGATCGAGCGCTCGAAATAGGACGTCGCCTGGCGGTCGGCCTGCCGCGCCAGCTCCTTGTGGCGGCCCGCCCGGGCCTTGCGCGTCAGGTCGGAATAAACCGCTGCCAGCATGGAGCCGCAGGCGGCAAACCTCAGCCGGCTGCCGTTTTCCTGCCACTGCCCGCAGCTTCTCTCGAGGATCGCCAGGCCCTCCTCGACCCGGCCTTCGCCGACCAGGACCACGCCCTGGAAGAAACGGGCCGGTTTGCCGGCGAATTCGACGCCGAACTTATCGCAGAAGGCTTCCACCTCGGCGATGGTGTGCCGGGCGTCTGCAACCCTGCCGTTTAAGAGCAGGCCGAAGGCCAGCGCCAGTTTCGGGAAAAGGGAGTACCAGGGGTCCACCGATACCTGGACGGCCTTTTCGAAATAAGCGGTCGCCTCGGCCACGTTTCCGGCCACCAGGTGGCCCCAGCCAATGCAGCAGTACCCCATGCCCTTGGCGCGGTAGTCGCCGCGCCGGCGGCCGAAATCGAGCAGGTTGCGGCCGGCTGCGAGCGTCCGGTCCTTTTCACCCTGGTGCCAGAAGGCATACCCCATCCCGGCCATGGAACTGAAGTAGATGAAGTCATCGGTTCGCCCCGCGGCGTATATTTCCTGGGCTTTTTCGGCATGGCCGACGGCCTCCGCCAGCAGGCCCAGCTCCGTGCTCACCCACGTCAGCCAGCAGCAGGCATAGCCGGCGACGGCGGCATCCCCTACTTCTTCGGCCAGGGCCAGGGCCGTCGTCAGGTGATGGTGGGCTTCCGTGAACCGTTCGCGGTGCCACAGCGCGCATCCGAGCCAGGCATAGAACATGGCGCGTTTTTCCTTCTGTGCGAGGCCGTCCGCGGCGGTCTGATGGCGTTCGAGCAAATCCAGCAACTCCTTGTAGTGCCCGCGGTAGTAGAACACGAAAGACCACTTGTTGAGCAGCTCGATCTTCAAACCGTCGGCATCCGGCGTGCCGCCGCGCGCGTCTATGCAGGCATAGGCGTCTTCGAAATACTGCTGCGCCACATCCAGCGCATACCGTGCCAGGCTTTTTTCTCCCGCCCGGGCCAGGTAGTCGGCGGCCTTGTCGAGCGAGCGCCCCCGCTGAAAATGGTAGGCCAGCGCCTCGTAGTATTCCGAGAGGCGGTCTTCGAACAGGTGTTCGATGACGCGGCCGACCCACTCGTGGATTTCCCGGCGCTTGCCCTTGACCAGGCCGCCGTAGACCACTTCCTGGGTGAGGGCGTGTTTGAAGATATACTCCACGGCCGGCCGGTAGCTGCGCGCCTTGATGATGTCCAGAGTTTCCAGGCTGCTCAGGTGGTGCCAGAGGTTGTCCTTGAACTCGGTGATGTGGCTCAGGATCTCCTGGTAGAAAGACCGGCCGATAACGGCGGCCTCCTGCAGGATGCACTTCATCTCGGCCTCCAGCCGGTCGATCCGGGCGGCGATCACGCCGTGGATCGTGGAGGATATCTCCGATTCCTCGATCGTCTTGCGCAGCACCCAGCGGTCTTTTTCGGGCACCAGGGCCTGGGACTCGACCAGGGAGTTCATGATTTCCTCGAGGTAAAACGGGTTGCCGCCGGCCTTTTCGCGCACGAAGCGTTTCAGCTCCAGCGGCAGGCTGTCGGTTTTGAGCAGCGATCCGACCATGGCCTCGGTTTCCGCCGGCGACAGGTCTTCCAGCCGGATGTCGATGTACGCGTCGCCGAGATTGGCGGTCTGCTGATGCGAAAACAAGGTCAGCGTCGGCCGGTAGACGCAGATGACCAGGGCCGGGTACCTGAAATCCGTGAGCAGAAAACGGATCAATTCCTGCGAGGAGGGGTCCGCCCAGTGCAGGTCTTCCAGGCAGATGATCGTCGGCGCCCGGCGCGCCATCGCGGTCAGGATTTCCAGGATGGCTTTCTGGAGCCGCAGCCGCCAGGTTTCCGGGTTGAGCCGGGCGAGTTCCGGGTAGTCGAAGTTGTACAGGCTGCCCACGTAGGGCACCACGTCCTGCTTGTGGTCGATGAAGTCCAGCCCCGATTCGATCTTTTGCCGGACAAGCTCCGGCGGGTCGCTTTCCTTGATGTCGAGCGTGCGGTTGAGCAGGTCGATCAGCGGAAAGTAAGTGAAGTTGCGCGAATAGGGGTAGCACTGGCCTTCGCGCCAGTTGACCTTTTCATGGGTCGAAATGATCTTGAATTCTTCGACCAGCCGGCTTTTCCCGGTCCCGGCGTTGCCGCAGACCGACACCAGGCGGCCTTCGCCGGCCCGCACCCGCCCGAGGGCCTCGGTCAGAAGCTCGAGTTCCGGATTGCGCCCGATCAGATCGGCCCGCAGGCCATGAAAGCGGTGGATTTTCTTGGGCTGATCGATCAGTGAGATGACCTTGTAGATCGGCAGGGGCGTATCGATGCCCTTCAGCTTGGCCGGGGCGAGCGGGAGAAAGTTGAAGTATCCGCGCGACAGGCGGTAGGTTTCGTTGCCGACCAGTATGTCGCCGGGCGCGGCCAGGCTGCACAGGCGGGCGGCGATGTTCAGGGGCGCGCCGGCGATGCCGTGGGTGCCCTTGACCGCATCCACGTCTCCGGTGACGACCAGGCCGGTGTAGATCCCGGTGTGCATCGCCAGCCCCCGGCCGGACTGCTTCTCGTATTCGCGGCCGTATGACTCCACCCGCTCGTGGATTTCTCTGGCGGCGATGATGGCCCGGATTGCATCGTCCTCGTGGGCGTTGGTCGCGCCGAAGACGGCCATCACGGCATCGCCGGCGAATTTCTCGATGAAGCCCTCGTAGCGGTCGACGACTTTGGTGATTTCGTGAAATACCCGGGCGAGGATGTCCCTTATTTCTTCCGGGTCGAGCCGCTGGGCCAGAGAGGTGTAGCCGGCCATGTCGGAAAAAAGGACCGTGACGTGCTTCCTCTCGCCCGCGTGCTTTTTGGATAAGGCGCTCCGGGCGGCGTCGGAGCGCCGGCGCTTGAAAAATCCGTCGACGTCGGACGCGTCGCCGGCGGGCAGCACGCTGCCGCACTGGCTGCAGAATTTGTTTTGCGGCAGGTTGACCGTTTCGCAACTCGTACAGACGACCCCCATCATCTGTCCGCAGTCGCTGCAGAATTTCGAGGCGGGGGGATTCAGGTGAGCGCATTTGGGGCATTTCATGGGCACCTCCCGTGAATAAAAGGTCGTGCTCCGATCACTCCAACACACGCCCTGCGTCCTTCGCGTCCCCGCGGTGAACGGCCGTTTATCCGTCCGCGAGCATCCGGACCTCCTGCGACCTGACTCTCAGCCGGTGACTGATGACCAGGGCGATGTTGGCAACGAACTTCAAGGCGATTTGCGGATGGTCGCCGCGCAGCCGCTCGAAGCCCTCGAACGTGAGCCGGTAGAATTCAGAATCCTCGTCGGCCCACACATCGGCGGAGCGCGGCTGGCCGTCGAGCAGCGCCATCTCGCCGATAATCGCGCCGCAGCTGAACGTAAACAGCCTTTTCCGGCGGTCGCTGTTCGGCAACTGCAGGCACACGCTCACCAGGCCATGGGTCATCATTAGCATGTCGCGCTCGTTTTGTCCCTCGCTTATTATCGCGGCGCCCTTTTTGTAGGCCTTGAAGTCCAGAAACCGCTTGAAGAGGTCGAGTTCGGCGGCGTTGAAGCCTGCGAAAACCTCGAGTTCCCGCAGCCGGTAACTTTTGCGTGCGCTCTGGCGGCACAGCTGCGCGATGATGCTCTCTTCGGCCCACTCGAGCGCCCCGTCGGTGTCGTGAAAACGGTGCTGCTCGTCGATATCCCTTAAAACGCCGGTGACGGTCAGAAAATCGCGCATGCTGCGGCCGTCTTTGATATGGGTCAGCAGCAGGTGCCGGCCGGATCTAACGAAGCGCTTGTAGAGCCGGATCAAGATGACGGCGCCGGTGCTGTCGATTTCCGTCACGCGATTGAGGTCCAGGATGCAAAAAGACGCCTGCCGCGCTCCCGCTTCGACCGCGCGCGCGAGTTTGTCGGCCGAGCCGAAGAAGATCGGCCCCTGCAATTCGAAAACCTGGATCTGTCCGCCGTTGGCTTTCAGGCAATCGTACTGCGCATGGCTGCGTATCTTCTTTGATGTCATCTCGGCGCCCGAATACCGCCGCCGGATGCTGTTCATGCCCATCTTGGCGATAAAATAGGCCGCCGAGAGAAGGGTGCCGACCAGCACGGCGGTCATCAGGCTGACGGTGACGGTGATGACGACGACGCACAGGTGAACGAAAAAACCGATGAAGATGTCTTTCTGGATGCCGAAGAGCGGCCGGTAGAATTTGACGAACCGCAGGACCGAGAGATCGAACAGCGTCAGGCCGACCGAGGCGATGACGCCGGCGAAAACGGCCAAGGGGATTTTTCCGATCGCAGGCGCCATGGCCCAGACCCCCAGCAGCATGATCAGGCTGCAGAGCGCTCCCGAGAGCCGGCTCCGGCCGCCGGCCTTGAAATTGGCGTGCGAGCGGATGATCGATCCGGCCGACGAAATGGAGCCCGCCAGGGCGGCGAGGATGTTTCCGGCCCCCTGGCCGATCAGCTCGCGGTTGCTGTCGGCCCGGACATCGACCAGGTTCTCCAGGGCGCTCGAACTCATCAAAGACTCCATCGTGCCGAGCATCCCGAGAACGATCCCGTAACCGCACAGGTCGTAAATAAGGCCGGGATTGAAATTGGCCCGCAGCAGATGAAAGAGTTCCGATGAGATGCCGGTGGTGGGCAGGCTAAACGACAGGTTTCCGATCACGGCCACCGGCCGGGTTTTATCCGGAAAGAGCAGCAGGATGCCGTACACGGCCAGGCCGATTAAAAAACCGAACAGTATCGACGGCACGCGCTTGAGCAGCAGGCGGGCGGCCCATACCGCTAAAAGCGCCGAAAGGCCGATCAAAAGCGCCGATGAGTTGACCAGCGAAAAATTATACAGAACTTCCAGCGGTCGTGTGTCGCGGTCGAGGCCTAAAAGAAGCGGAAGCTGTTTCCAGATCAGCAAAATGGCGATGCCGTTTAAGAAGCCGGCCAGCACGGGGTGGGGAATATATTTTATCAGGTCGCCCAGCCTGAAAACACCCAGCAGCACCTGGGCCAGCCCGCCGATCAGCACGCAAAACGAGACCAGGCATACGACGACCAGGTTCTTGTCCGCGACCTCAGGGGGCAGGGCGGCGGCGAGCAGCAGCTGCGCGACGACGGTCGCCAGCACCATCGTCAGGGAGGCCTGCGGGCCCGAGATCTGCCCCGACGTGCCGCCCAGCAAGGCCGCGAAAAAACCGCCGATGATCGCGGCATTCAACCCGATCAAAGCCGCCTGGGGGACGAACTCCGGGCCGAGGGGGGCGAAAACGGTGACCCCGTAGCCGATGGCCATCGGCAGGGAGATGATGGCCGCCGCGGTGGCCCCGAAGAGGTCGCTTTTAAGGCTGGCGGCATTTACCTCGCGTTGCACGCTTTTCATGGCACGGCTTTTTGTCGTGACTTTTTTCTGCGGATATGTAGATTATTTTCAGTTCAGGAGGTTAATAATGATCAGCTATACTGCAAAATATACAAAAATTCAAACAGGATATACTTATGCCGGTGAGATCCTTGAATTCGTGCGTTCTCAAATGGCCTGACCGACAGGTGGTGGACCGGGCGGTGCGGTCCTGGACGGTCGAGCAGATAGAGGTGAATCCTGCAATGATCCGTCTCGGGTATTACGGCTCGTACGCGCGGGGCGACTGGGGGGTAGGGAGTGATCTGGATTTGATTGCGGTTGTCAGTGAAACGGTCGAACCATTCGAGCGCCGTTTGCTCGAATGGGACCTCAATGGTTTTCCGGTTCCGGCGGAAATGATCGTCTACTCCCGGTCGGAATGGGAAGATCTCGAACGAAAAGACACCAGATTTTCCAGCATGCTCAAACGTGAGGTCATCTGGACCTATATAAAGGGTGATCAGTTTCGCTCTCCGTCAAAATAACCCATTCCGGCCGATGAATAACCCGGAATCACCGATCGATCCTCATCGTGTCGAGGTCACCGTCCCACACGAGTTTACCGCGTAATTTTTCGATGCGCTCCTGTTTCTTGATCTGGATCAGAAGCCGCAAGCCGCTCTCCACCACCGCCTTCCTGGTTTTCAACCGGCTCAGTTCCATCGCTTCGGCCATGAGGTCGTCATCGATGACGATATTGGTTCTCACAGGGCCTCCTGATATGCATGATTCTCACATAAATGCACCTTCAGCGAAGGCCGTGCAAGTGAAATCCGGTTTTAAAATCTGAATACGAGTTCTTGCCAGCCCTCGATATACTCTGAATCAGTGTACGTCAGGGGTTTTATGAATGACACTGATCAGTTTCCGATATGAAAACTATCACCGCGAGAATGCCGGCGTGCCCCGCAACATGCCGTTTGCGGCCGCAGTCGCGGTGAAACCTTTACAGACCCCGGCCGAATCTGATACAAAAAGACGAGAACGACGCGGCGAACTGCTTACTGTTTCCTCTCGCAACCTCTCCCTCCACACCGCCGCAGTCGTGTTTGCTGGTCCCGGCCGCAATCGCCAAAGAGAGAAAGAACGCAGTTGCAATCTACTTTGATTATGGCTCATTGCTTGCCACAGGATCGTTTCGCATTCCATCACGCTCTCCACGAGAATGATGGCAGGGAGAGTATTTCTTGCGGCAGGACGGTTCATTCACCCCAGCCTTATCAACCCAGCAAGAGCATTTTCATCGACTACAGCTCCCAGGGGGATAGCATCGAATTAATCGTCACAAATACGGGTGCGCCATGAAACCTGAAAGCCGGTCAGCCTCGATGCAGATCGAACTGGCACGTATTCGAGAGGATCAGCAGTGCGCCGCCCTGCGGCCGCTTCTCGATTTTCTGGAACCATTGACCAGCCATCCTTCTTATGATCGCGACAGAGAAACTGACGAAGAGTTGCGGCATATTCTCACGCAGCTCCAGGCAGAGCTGAAGAAGGGGACCGCCCACCAAACGAACGTCGGCAAGATGCTGGGCGGATTCATTCAAAATGGGTTGAATGTTGATAGAGACCTGTACCAGGCGGGTCGAGATCTCAACATCCATAAAATCAGGCAACTTAAAATCGTGCTCCAGCAGATCAGCACTCGGGATGGGGCGCCCGAGCCGGTCGAACCGGAGATTCTTCACGCCGCGGAGCGACGCTATCGGGAAATAGTCAGTGAGCTGTTTTCAGAAGGTGCCCGGCATTACATTCCCTTGATCGGCGAGACCACCGAACAGGCGCCTGACCGGTCCGCGTGTCATGAACCGCCTTCCGTCCGCAAGCGGCGCCGACGGATTGTGCCTGAATGTCGCGAACTGGTCGAGGATGGTCGTGAAATCCGGCGAGTCCGGCTGGACAACCTGCGTGAAGCCGTGGACAAGTATGGCTGCGTCATCCTGCTTGGGGACCCCGGCTGCGGCAAGACGACCGTTCTGGAGCATTTGGCCTATGAACTGGCTGTTGAGGACGGTCCGCTGCCGCTGCCGCTGCGATTGAGCGGGTTCGAGTTCGGGCTGGCGCTGGAGGAATTCATCCGTGACGACTGGGCCGGTCCGGTGAGCGCCGAGCATTGGAATTGGAACAGCCCCGAGCTGGCTGCCGGTCTTGGGGCCTACCTCGAAGGGCTGCCCTTGAAAGTTCCGCATCTAAAACAAATACCGCATGGTATCCCCTGAAAAAGGAACAGGTGGTTTCGGAACAGACACTTTCCGAAGTTTAGAGGATAGAATCTTGGCGCGATCCGACAAAACTGGGCAACCGATAGTAAAGCAGGAATCCTGGGATTCGCTGCAAAGCGAAATGGTGCGTATCAAATGCGATGGGCAATACGCCTTCTTTCGCCCGCTTATCGAACATGGGGAATCGCTGGCAGCCCGACGCGGGAATGAACGCGATAAAGCCTTTTTAACATTACTGCTGGAAATCATCGAACAGCTTCACTTGGAAAAAGAGCGGGGTGGCGATGTTCGCACCCGCATCGATGAGATAACCGGTGGAGTTGTTCAACCGGATATGCGTGTGGCCGGTGACTTGCTGCAAGCAAGCCGGGACATTCATTATCGTATAAAGGTCGTCTTCCAAGAGTACGGTCCCAAACTCGGCAGATCCACAATAAACGATGTTCGTTCTGATAAGTCAATCGAGGCAGAAAACCTGGTGAAGAAGGAGAACGGCGCTCGGAAGCATCCAAAAAAGCGCACTGGTGCCTTCAACGACGCCAAGGCCGAGCAGCGCTATCGGGAGCGTATCGTCAGGGAGCACCAGCATCTGGACATCCTCGGACAAGCCAAGAAACTGGAGTTGGACAATATTTTTATATCGCTCAGGGTCGGCGAGTATGTGCCGGCGGTTGAAAAGCCAGATGAACCATCACGCAACGCGGTCGAGGCAAGCACGCAACAACGATCCGGTGTCATCGCGGCAGACGCAGCCCTGAATTTGGACCCCCCGCGACTGGCCATTCTGGGCGACCCGGGCAGCGGAAAGACGACGCTGCTTAAATGCCTGGCTCTCAAGATCGCCGGGAAAGATCCGGCCTTCGGCGATTGGTCGCGGAAAATTGTAACTCCGGGTAAAGCGCAAACAGCAGACTGGATTCAGCGCAAACTTGTCGGGTTTGACGCGCAGAACTGGGGTTTTGTTTCCGGTATCCTCGCCCTCATCATCTGGGGCGTCGGTATCTTCCTATCGCACTTCTGGGTGCTGGCTGCGCTGATCGGACTTTTTTTGACCGCAGCGATAATTGCCGTATTATATCCGTTTTACCAGAAGAGGCACCTGGTTCAGCTCGGCGGCGGTTGTACTTGGCCTCGGCGTTTCCGCTTGCTTCAGGCTGGCACCGTGGTGGGCCATCGGATCGATGGGTGCCGCAACGTTCTTGTTGCTCTATCCATATTGGATTGCCGCGCCTCTGGCAGGCTTGAGGAGAATCCGTGACAGCCTCACGCGCTATCCGCTGCCGTTCTATTTGACCCTGAACGACGTGGCCCGGGATGGCGGCACCCTGCATGGACATCTTGTCCGAAAGTTGGAGAAGGAGAAATTTACGCATCCTGGCGATTTCCTGGTCCAAAAACTGGATAAAGGGGAATGCGTGGTCATGCTCGACGCGCTCGATGAGGTGATGGCGGATGACGCCTATGATCGGATCACCAAAGAGATAGCGGAATTTTCTCATAAATATGATCGGGTTCCGGTTGTGGTGACCTGCCGGACGGCCGGGTTTCGGGATCATCGAACCGTTCTGCGGGGATTTCACCGCCTCGAGGTTCAGGAGTTCGACGATAAGGAGGTGGAGCGCTTTATCCGTACCTGGTTCGGAAACCCACGCATTACCGCTCACAGGCATGCCGAGGGCCTCCTGCAGTCTCTAGGGCGCTCCCACCGCATGCGCCAACTGGCGGGAAATCCCCTGCTGCTGACCCTGCTATGCCTCCTGTACGAGCGAGACCTGCGTCTTCCCGATAGACGGGCTGAGCTTTACGGAAAATGCGCGGACGAGTTGCTTGAAAAGATCGATGCCGAAAGGGATTTGGATTCCGACTTTCGGTTCACAGCGAAACAGAAACGGAAGGCCTTGCAAAAGATTGCCTTCCGGTTTCACGGAGAAGGTCTGAGGGTGTTCGGCCGGGAGCCGTTGCGGGAGGCCCTCGAAGAACGTGCTGACGGACATCGGCTGCGGCACGGCGTGCGAAGGCGAATTTCTCCAGGAACTGATGGAGCGCAGCGGCCTGATTCGACAGCAGTCTAAAACATCGTACGGCTTCGCCCACTTCACTTTTCAGGAGTTCTTCACCGCCGAACGCCTTCATGCACAATCCGAAGGCGAATCCCCACTCGACCATCTGGGAGAATCCTGGTGGCGTGAGGTCATCTTACTCTATGTAGGGCTTCAGCCGGATGCTGGCCCTTTCCTGCGACGGCTCAATGAATTTGATGTCTTGCTTGCGGCCGACGCTCTGGCGGATGCAAACAGACCCGAAAACACAGGAATTTAACAAAACAGCGACCGGCATCGTGGGTGTGCTGCAGGCGCTGGTTAATGGAGATCCGGACCGGCGGCAGAAGGCCGCCGATGTCTTGGCTGCCATAGGCAAATGGGGTGCGAAAGACTATCTCCTCAAATGCGTTAAGGCCGAAGGCCGACCGGCCATATCCTTGGCGGCGGCACTGGCGCTGGACCTCGCGGGTGACCGCAGCGTGCTCGTTCGGTCTGTGCGAACCCTTTGGGGCCCATGCTGCGGCTTTTGACCGGACAGTTGGGGAATGTCAGCCGGAATGTCGACGAACGCATCCGCTCTCTGTTGGATCGTCTCGGTTTGTCCTTGGTAAACGTCCCTTCAGGAGAGTTCCAGATGGGTGAAGAACGGTCGAAGCTGAGGCTGGAAAAATACTGGATTGGAAAGTTCCCTGTAACCAATGCGCTTTACCAGCGTTTCGCGGACGAGACGCGATATCGGGCCCTGGGGGGGTGGCCCAAGGACTTCGATCCGGGTAAGGAAAACCACCCGGCAGTTTAGCTCACCTTCTACGATGCCCTCGAGTTCTGCAAATGGGCCGGAACGATGTTGCCCAGTGAGGCCGAATGGGAGAAGGCTGCGCGGGGCACCGATGGCCGCGTATACCCCTGGGGCGATCAGTGGGACGCGGCTATGTGTAATGTGTCCGGCCGCGGAACGACGCAGGTGGACGCGTATCCGAATGGCCTGAGCCCTTACGGGTGTTTCGATATGAGCGGTAACGTCGAAGAATGGACCCGCAGCCACGACCGTCTGTATCCTTACGATCCAATCGACGGCCGTGAGGATCTGGACGCCGGAGACGATGTTAAACGGGTGTTGCGGGGCGGGTCCTGGTATGGCGGCCAGGACGGCGTCCGCTGCTCTTTCCGCAACTCGTTCAGCCCGGACTTCAGGTTCGACTACATCGTCGGCAGCGGGTTTCGTTTCGTGGTCTCCCCCCCATTCTTTAACGCCTCGGATTTCTGCCCCTCTTCGCTCTGTCAATGGCATCAAGCCCCGAATAAAGATACGATGGGAAAGTCGTTGAAACTAGTAAGTGGTTGGGTGCAGATCAGCTCGATGACACGGTCACAGGTAGAGCCGAACTGAAACGGTTGCACCAATTCGACTACGGAGGACGACATGTCAAAACGATTCGACAGCGGATATGCCCTGCTGATCGGGGTAAATGAGAACGCCGTTACAAGGTGGTCGCTGCCCGAGGTTGTAAAGGACATCGATGCGCTCAGGTCCATTTTCATTCATCCGGAGCGCTGCGCGTACCCGGTCGACCACCTTATCGTCCTGACCGGCAAGCAGGCGACCCGCGATAACATCCTGGACGGGTTGGCCCGGTTGCGGGATAAAGTTGCCGCGGACAAGAGCGCAAATGCCACCGCCGTGATCTATTACAGCGGGCACGGGTGGCGCGACGCGGAACAGGCCCCGCCCGACTACTACCTGATACCCTGCAACGTCAGTGAACACCAATTGAGGTCCCGGGCCTTGCGGGCGTCGGATTTCGCAGCCGGGATTAACGAACTCGAGGCGCGGCGGTTGCTGGTGATCCTGGACTGCTGCCATGCCGGCGGCATGGGCGTGAAGGGAGTGTCACCCGAAGGATTTGCATCGGCGGCCGTTCCTCCGCGGTTGTTCACGGGCAAAGAGAAGACGATTGCGGCTGCCGATGGATCAAAGGGGCTCGAGGATCTGGCAACAGGCAGCGGGCGCGCCGTCATCAGTTCTTCTCAAGCCAACCAGCCGTCATACATGCGCCGCGACGGGAAGATGAGCATTTTCACCTATCATCTGATCGAGGCTCTCACCGGTCATGCAAAATCCGATGAGAAGGCTACCGAGGTGTTGGTGACGGACATCATGAGCCATGTCCATCGACAAGTACCCATAAGTGCCGGGGCCGATTGGAACAGGGAACAGCGGCCGGACTATCAGCTCAGCGGCAACTTCCCGGTGGGATTGCTGCTGGGTGGCAAGGGTATGCCCAAAGGGGTCAGAGCCCCGGACCTACTGGGTCTAACCGGCTTTACTCAGCGAAGTCAAGTCGCCCATGGACCCCAGACCAATATTGGCGGAAATGTCCAGGGGGATATTCTTTACGGCGATTTTAATGGCCCCGTTTCTGTTGGAGGAAACGCGGTCGACATGCGCGGCTCACGCGAAACGACCTATATCAGGACATTTAAAGGTGGATTTTTTCAACCGAATTTGACCGCCGGAGGAAATATCTACCAAAGCGATCGTGACATCGTCATGGGGGATCGCCCTCAAGCGGCAAGAGACATCGACCAGACCCTGACCATGCACTTCAGCGAGGTGTTCAAAAAGGTGGCGGCACTTCCCGAAAAAGACCAGCGTCTCGTGAAACGAGCGGTGGAAACGGTGCGCGACCAGGTCATGGAACTGCAGCAAATTGGTTTGGGGGATGAAACCTCCCCGAAAGCCGCCGCCCTTAGAAAAGGCTTGAAAACACTGGTGGACCGGGTGCCGGTCATCGCCGATGCCGTGCTGGAGATCCTCCAGAATCCGACGAAAGGAATCGTCAAAGGCGTGCGGAAGGCAGCGGAAAGAATCAAGGCCGAGACGACCGGCCGGTAGTTGAATTTTGCCGTTTGTCAACCCAAAAGGTCCCGGACCTTCTAAGGTAAGAAAACCTTAAAACTGACAAAAGGATCAGGGTATTTTGATGGTGCCCGAATCCGAGGATCCGATTGTGGCAGCGCGGGGAATGTTGAAGAGGTCGGGAATATTGAAAGCCTATATAAAATTCACTGAAAACTTTCGGCATTCCGTAGCGGCTCAATAGATTTCCACGCGGCAGTTCTGCGCGAAACTTGCCATAAATCGTAATTGCGCTGCAAGTTCAACCAGCTTTCGGGTGTTGAATTGGGAAAGGCTTTTGACAATCGCAAGGCCATCTCGGCGGTGACCGATTTGTGTTCGTTAAGAATGGCAGATACGGTCTTACGCGACACACCGAGTTGCCGGGATATAGACTTCAAGATAATGATTTTGGCTGTGTTATCGGTCGTTGGCGTATTACAATACAGCCGCCTCCCTCTGGCCTTGCCAAAATCATTATCTTGAAGTCTATCGATAGGTGACGAAATTGCCAGAGGCGTCAAATAAAGATTTTTCAGTATGCGCCCCGGATGTGCCGGGCATCTCTTTCTTTCTATCATGAAGGGTGTGCCTCCGACGCAATCGGAATTATTCGCCGCTCGATGTCAGACCAGATTTTACGCTTCATCATCCGCAAATCGTATTCAGTTTGCAAATTCAGCCAAAATTGAGCTTCGACACCAAAATAGCGTTGCAGTCTCAAAGCGGTATCGGCAGTGATAGCTCTTTTCCCGTTAACGATTTCACTGATTCTATTGGGAGGAACGGAAAGATCCCGGGCTAGCCGGTTTATACTGACACCGAATGATTCCATGAAATCCTCACGCAAGATTTCCCCCGGTGTTATCGGATCGAGAAGCATTTTCGTATTCATGACCACACCTCAGTGATAATCGACAATCTGGACGTTAAATGCATTACCATCAAGCCATTCAAAACATATGCGCCATTGCTTATTGATGCTAATCGCATATGTTTTCGCTAAAATCTTCAACATAATGCATTATACATGATGCCACCAAACGCGACGCTCAGTCTAATTCTTTGTTTTTTGTATTCATTTCCTGACAGGCAAACAAGCGCTTGACATTTAAGTGCTATTTTGTAACACAATTATCATCCCGGTGACGGAGATCGCTTCGCGGCCTCCGTTGCCAGGTTGCCCCAGGCTGGCCCCGATCACCCTCCAGGCGAAAGGAGCGCCATGAAACGGTCCTTTTTTCAGCCGGTCACGCTTTCCTGCCCCCGCTGTCAGCGATCCGCCGCGATAAATGTCTGGCTTATCGTCGATACTGCGGAGCGTCCCGACCTGGTGGACCTTATTCGCGACGGTTCGCTGCGGGTGCTCCGCTGCGACCATTGCGGCCACGAGAAGAAACTAGACGCCCCGCTGCTGCTCCATGACCCGGACCGGCGGCGAATCTTTTTTATTCCGCCAGCGGCGGACAGCGAAAAAAAGGCGCGGAAAATGGGCACCGTCTTGTTGCGGCAGCTGGCCGAGGCCTTTAATGCGCCCCCGGATTACTTCAACGATGTCCGGGTCGTGCTGTTTGAGGATCTGCCCGCCCTGATGGAGGATTCTGATACCCGCAAACCCGATGATACCAGCGAAGGGGCTGGTGAAGTTTTGGCCGGGACTCTCTTTTCGACCCTTGACTTATCTTCCGTAGTTGCCGAATTGGAGCGTGTCGGTCGGGCGAGCGACATGCCCCGGCGGATCCTCTTGTGCCGCCAGGCATTGACCCAGGTGAAGGAGTCGAAGGACCCCGAATTGTGGGCTTATTTTAAAACGACACTGGCAAAAAACCTTCTGCAGGAAACCTTCGAGAGTCCTGGGGAGAATTTCGGGCAGGTGATCGGGTCCAACCGCCAAACAGTCGACTTCACGACTCACAAGGCCATGCTGGAAGAGTGGATTTACACGGTTAACGACCCGGCGGACGCCGACCGGCAGCGCACCCTGAGCGAATATTCCGGAGACGGCGATTCGCCGGACCTGCACTTCACGATGACCAAGAACATAGAAATCGGAGAACCAGCGAATGCGGGCGCCGGGCCGGATGATGCCCTGGCCACAACAGAAGAAGGGCTGGAGCCGGCCGCCGAAAGACACATCAGCGTGTGGGTCGACGAGGATGCCGGCCGGCCGGCGGAGCATCTGCGCGTCAACGAGACGTACACGCTGAACTTCAAGGTCGGGAAGGCCGTGCGCGGCAGCCTCGTTGACGGGCCTGAAACCCTGGTTTCCGCCGCGGACATTCCGGCCGGCGGCCTGGCCACGAAATGGGTGGTCACCTCCGATACGGTGGAAGTTGCGGCCAAAACGCCGGACACGGTTGTCTCGGAAACACTCATCGACGGTGCCAGGGTCTGGACGGCCACTTTTGCGCTGCACATTCCCGAGACGGGCGACAGCGCGGTGCCGCAGTTGGTCGTCACGCCGCGCGACGCCGACGGGCGCCTGCAGGTCCTGGTCTATGCGGGCAGCGAGCTGTATCGCCAATTCGAAGTGCAGCTGAACGTGGCTGAAAATGTACTGCCGGGCGACAGGCGTTCAACCCCAACCGGGCCGGCGGCCGTCCGGTACGATCTCGTTCACACCCCCGCCGCCCAGGCCAACCTGGCGGCACCGCACGAATGGACGACGCCGCCCGGTCAGACGACCATTGCGATCCTGGGCCAGTTCGCCATCGTTTCGGGCGGCGACGGCTCCCGCAACCTGAGCCCGCAGACCATCCCCTGGACGGCGGTGCAGGCGCAGGTGGCCGGGCCGATCAAAAACGTGCGGAACTCGGCCGAGAGCTTCCGGGCCCGGTGGGAGGCCTACCTCGACGGCATCGATCCGGGGGACCTGTCGCAGCGGATCATGAACTGGACGCCCGAATACGACTGGACCGCTTTGCAGGATTTGGCGGATCAGCCGCATCGCGACGCCTGGGACAACGCCAATGTCAGTCCCGAACTGCGCAAATTCGCTTACGACGGGCACGCGCTGTACCAGTCATTTTTTCCGGAAACCTCCGCCCTGCACGCATGGATAACCTCGCTCACGCCCGGCCATCGCCTCGACATCTCCTGGACGCCCACCGGCAACCCCGGCTGGCTGCCGCACGTCCCGTGGGGGCTGATGTATCTGTTCGACCTGCCGCCCGCCGGCGAGCCGCTGGACCCGATGGGGTTTCTGGGCCTGCGCTTTCGCCTGGGCTACACGGCGCACGAGGTCCAGGCCGGGTCGAAGGCCCTGGGCCGGCTCGCGGACGCCCATGTCGGGCACTTCCTGTACTGGGGCGACCAGCCGCAGGATGTGACCGCGGTGGAATCCAGGTGGCAGCGGCAGCAGTGGGCGGGCCTGCAGAACCAGGTTTTTATCCCGTCTTTGGCGGCGGATTCCAATTACAAAACGGAGCTGGTCCGCTGCCTCGACGCCCCGGCCCCGCTGCCGATGGCGGTCCTGTACTTCTTCTGCCAGTGCGCGGTCGGCGCCGGCAACGACCCGGTGCTGCGCTTTGGCAACAGCGCGCAGATCTCGGAGGTGCTCGGGCGCACGGAACTCGGCACCCGCAAACTGGCCGATCAGCCCTTTGTCTTCGCCAACGCCTGCACGACCTCGACCAGCGACCCGTATATCGCCAACGACTTGGAAAACGGCTTTTTCAGCCGGGGCAGCCGGGCGTATCTGGGCACCGAGGCGAAAGTCCCGATCCGGTTCGCCAGCCGTTTCGCCCACATTTTCTTCCACTTCTTCTGGCGGAAATTTCCGTATTTCGACGACGAGAATCCGCCCAAGCCGATGGCGGCCGGTGAGGCTGTCACTCAAACACGGCAGTTCCTCTGGACCCGGTACCGCAACATCGGCGGACTTTTCTACACCTACGTCAATCAGTACGAACTTTTCATGGCCAGTGCCGCCGACCTGGAACACCTGCGCAACTGAGAGGAGGAAGACCGATGGCAAAAGATTTCATCGAAGAATTCCTGGCCGCTGCGACCGCACGGCGGCTCGAGATGGCCCGCGACGACGCCAACGCCGAGGCGTTGGCCGCTTATCTCGGGCAGGAGGCGTTTGGCGAGTACCGCAACATCGCGGCCAAATGGGACAGCGGCCATCTCGGCATCCAGGCTCCGAAAAATCTGATTTTCGTGCCGGGCATCATGGGCAGCCTGCTGCTCAGCAAGACCAAGGGCGGCGTGTGGTGGATCGACGTGCGCACGCGGCAGCACATCAACGACCTGGCCCTGGCTCCCGACGGTTTGGAGGATGCCGATCCGGCCAACCAGATCGAGCCCTTTTCCTCGGACCCGACCTATGAACCCTTTCTGACCGCCGTCCTGGCGCGCGACGATTTCGGCCATGAGGTATTTCCCTTCGATTGGCGCAAGCCGCTGCACCTGAGTGCGACCGCGTTAAAAGATCTGGTCAACCGGCTTTACAGCGGGAACGGAAACCGCCCGGTGCATCTGGTGGCCCACAGCATGGGGGGGCTGGTGGTCAGGGCCGCGCTGATGGCCCATGGCCCTGAACTGTGGCCCCGGATCGGCCGTATCGTTTTCATCGGCACGCCGCATTACGGCTCGCCCGCGATCGCCGGCTATCTGAAAAACCACCTGTGGGGCTTTGAACTCCTGGCCCTGCTCGGGCTGTATCTGAGCCGCGACACGTTTCGGTCCCTGTGGGGCGCGCTGAGCATGCTGCCGGCGCCGAGCGGCATTTATCCGGGCACGCGTCCGGCCGACCCCTCGCCCTGGACCTTTGCTCCTGCCGCTGAGGACTACCAGCACCCGTGCGCCAATTTCGACCTGTATCGCGCGGAAAGCTGGGCGCTCGATTTGACGCCATCACAGACGTCCGAGCTTCAGAATGTCTTGAATCACACATCGGAGTTTCACCGGCAGATGGATGACGCCCACTGGGCCCTGGATCAAACCCTGCGCGACCGCATGCTGGTGATCGCCGGTGTCGGGTACAAGACGCTTTTCCGGCTCGCCTACGAACCGCGGTTCTTCGGGCTGTGGGAGAAAATGGCGAAAGTAACCGACCGGATTGCCGCGGACCCGCACCGCGATGGCGACGGACGTGTTCCCCTGGCCTCGGCGGCTTTGTACAGCACCCCCATCCGTTACGTGAAGGGCGTGCACGGCGGACTGCCGAACATCCCCGCGGTTTACTCTGCCGTATTTCGCTGGCTCAGGGAAGAGGAAGTGGACCTGCCCGCCACTCCGCACGAGGCGCTCAGCGGGCACCTCGCGCCGGGTGAGGCCGAATCGGAAGCCCCGCATCTGGACGGCACGATCAAGGCAAGGCAGTTCAGCGACGATGCCGGTCTGTGGGAGGTCGCCGGACCGGAACCGGGCCGCATCGACGAGATGCAGGCCAGGCTCGCGGCGGAGCAGCTTTCGGAATTCACCCGCGTGCGGCTGCTTTGACCGAAGCCTTGGGTGCATTTTCTAACCGCTGAAGTTCACTATCTTTGCCGAATGAGGCATCAAAGCAGAAAAACAACCACATCCAAGTCGGCTATTTTGGCCGCGTGTGAATGGTCATTTCAAGAACCGATCCTTATGACCGACCGTATAATTCCCCGGCCATATTATTTTCATGCCAAACGAAAGCCAAAAGTACCGGGGTGGTTGTAATTATAGTTTACACTAACATGTAAACTTAGTTGCCAGTTTTTTCCCGCATTTCATCTCCTCCAACCGTACATAGAACTCCTCGTAACGATTTCAACAATAAATACAAGCTCTTAATATTAGTAGCATCGGTGTTTCACTGAAATTTCGACTCTGGCACTTGAATTGCTTTGAAATGATGTCAGGCAGAATTATCTGCGATCCGGTCAGTGCCCGCTCTTTTATAGGGGTTCCTGCTCGCTGACTCTCATTTGAGAGACTTCTAATTTTTATGAGTACGCAATGGAAACACGGACACATTGAAAGGCAAGGAGGTGTAAAATGCACGAAGCAACAGAATGGATTATAGGATTTGTTTTGGTTCTTATTTATGCTCAATCGCGCTTCAACACGCCTAAGAGCAACAAATCCTCGACAACTGTGTATCGCTATCATTTTGCATTTATCTGTTATTTCCTGTCGCTGTGTCTGCTGTACCTGCTGCTTGGCGGTGGTATTTCCGCATCCCCGGCATTGTACGACCAATTGATAAAAGGCGCAGACGATGTCGCCGGGGAAGGCCAGCATCTTTCCGGCGGTCCACTGTTGTCGGCACTTTTTCTGACCACCTTGCTGCCTAACTTTCCGGTGTTGTCTAAAATAGATAAATGGCTCAGAGGCACATTTCAGGAAATCGGTCGGATCCCCAGAGAGGCCCGTGAATTGTGCGGCAATATGCGCAGATCCACCTTTATCGTACCGGGGCATCGGAAAGATACACTGCGGCGATTTCTGGCCGATTTTCCCGATGCCGACATCCGCTTTCATCCGGACAGCAGTCCTCAGTTCGAATGGACGCAGATCACCTCCCTTTATCTCGAAGTCAGGAGCTGGTCCGACAAGAGAAAGTACTCCGGCTTTATCGAAACTTTCCAGGCCGAGTATCGCCAACTGGAAACAGGCTACGAGAAACTGCGCGCAAAGGCGATGAAGTGTATGCGGTGGATGTCCGACTACAACGACACCGAAGGAGTTCATCCAATCAACGAATGCAAAAAAGATTTTCAGGAGCAAATGAGCACATTAAAAAAGGAGCTTTGCAACTTTATCGCACGGAGCGTTCTCAGCTGCGAATTAACCGGCAGGGAGCGCAGAGTGAAACTCGAGGAAATGGGCTTCAGCGATATGGTCGATAACCGCTCCCCCCTGACTGCGCATCAGGCGGTCAGCATCGGTTTCATCGTTTTTCTGTTCATGTTCTTCGGCAATTTGTTCTTCCGTGGCACATCCGTCATGATCTCCCGTACCATATTGACATCCATGATGGTGGCGACGATTTATGGCTTCTCGATTCTTCTGACCATTTATCTTAAAGTGGTGTGGCCTTTTGCCGACATTCGGCGGGTGGGACAGCGTCCGGTGGCCGCTTACCTGGTATCCGGCTTGCTGGCCGTGGTGTTGGCTTTTCTCATCTCGCTGACATTTAAATTCGTCTGGTTTTGGGACTTCATTGCGGCTTTAAATGACATAAAAGCAATCTATCCTTGGTTCCTGATGTCCTTTACGATTACCGTCACGCTGTCGTACCTGGCCGATGACGGCGTCTTGAGCGCAAAACCGCTGCCCTCCTGGATGCGGTGGGTTGAAAGTATCACCTGCAGCCTGGTGCTGATGGCCGCCGCCTGGGTTGTGGTCCTGTGGCTGTCGCAGGTGCCCGATCTGTCCGCAGAACGGTTGCCGCAGCTGAAAGTCGTTGCTTTGATCAGCGGTGGTATCGGGCTTGCCATCGGATACATCGTTCCGAATTGGTACCGGTCCTTGCCGACCGATAACTGCGACGCGTCAGCAGCGTTGGACCCTGTAATCTTGAAAGCTCACGGAGGGGTCGGTGTAAATTCCGGGACCCGTTGTCAAAGGCTTTCTTCTGCTGCATAAACATCCACTTTTCTTAATAAAAGAGGGAAGAAAAAATGAGACCATTCCAATTGCTATACGAAAATCGGCCACCGGAAGATAGCGTCGACCTGAAGACCCTGGCGGCCATCGCCGACGCCCATGCCTTTGAAGTATGGGGGGGGAGAGGCTGCCCGGGGGGAGCCATTTCCCGTCGTTGATGCCGCTGACACCGTCTATGCTTTCGTCTTTCCTTATGCGATTGGTGCACTCACGTTCCCGGCTGGCGCGTCGCTGGCAGACTATCAGGCGGATCGAACGGTGCGATTCGGATCGATTTACGTTGCGGTGCGCCGAACCGCGCATCCGGTATTGCGTGTTGTCCACACGCTGCATCCATTGTTCGTTCGCGGTGAGGAGGCGCAGAAACTTGGACGGGCCATGCTCTCAGCCGATGGTCAACTTGACAAAATTTACTGTGTGGGTTTTCACCAGGAGTACTTCGGTGTTTCCGCCGGGGATCAACGCGTTATGATGGATGTCCGCAGCTTGAAACCGGTGTCGCCGGAGTCAGTATTGCAAGGCAAAGTCTCTTCCGGGCGAGATGTACGCAACGAGTACTGGAAACCGGCTGCGCCAGAGGCTATCCCGCTGCAACGGGCCGGTGCTGATGCAAAGGCGGTGGAAGAGGTCGGAAAAAAACTGATGGCCCCCGCACCCGTCGCAAATGAAGTGGGAGGTAATCCGCTGACAACGTCGTTCAAACTGGTACCGCTGGCCGACTGCGTACCGGCGGTCAACTGGACCTGGTGGTGCGTGCCGACCGCCTTCACCATGGCCACCTGCTACTATGACAACTACAACAAGGCCGTCGGGGGTATTACCGGCTATGGACGTCTGGTCGGATACTGGTTCGATCATCCCAAATCGGGACACAACGTTCCTGATTTCATCGACCAGCTGATCGACCCTAAAACGGGGACCTGGCGGTCCGGCTTTAGCGGCTTTGCAGATTTTATTGCGAAGACCTATAACTATTCTTTTTCAACTCAGGATGTGGTCGCCACTGCCGCCAACGATTGGGCGTGGCAAGAAATCACGGCGGAAATCGATGCCGGCCGGCCGTTTGTGTGGGGTGTGCCGGACCACGCGACCTGTGCCCTTGGGTATCGCATCGCCACCAGCGGCAAGTTTGTCGTGCTCCACACCACCTGGGGCGATAGCTCGACAGCCCAGCGGGAAGAATGGCCTCATACCAAGGGCACCGGTTTGACCGCCATCATTCCGGGTGGCCGGTACATCAGGGCAGAATCTGGAGGTGTGGATACCCGATGGCGGCGAAAGGTTGTTGACCAATGTCGCCACTTCGATACGATGGCATATTTGGGGCAACCAGATCAAGACGGCGGAGGTGTTGGTTTCGACAGACGGTGGCAATACTTGGACGGCAATAGCCAAGGCGACACCCTGTGCTCCCGGATGGAATGATTACGACTGGACCCCGAATGTGGCCACCGACCGAGCGCGGGTGAGGGTTCGAGGTCTCGATGCGAGTGGCGCATATGTGGCCGGAGATGGGAGCCAAACGAATATCAAGGTACAGCCGGGTCCGCGGCCGGTGACGCTGAAGACATTCCTGGTCAAAGCCCAGACCGATGAAACCGGATCCTTCTCGGCACCGCACGGGCTGGAACATTACACACCGGACGGATTCTCTATTCGCGCCATCTCAGTTGCGGTGCAACATGCAAACGGCAACTGGCACACGCTGGAGTTGAGTCACAACGTCGATAACCGTTTCTGGTGGAATCAGAATATTGTCGCCGGCGTGATGGCCTCTTCTAGTTTCTTCCTACGGCCCGTTCAAATCGTAATTTTTGCAGAGGCTGTCGTTGGGTAACAGGCCGGTATTGACTATTACTGTCGTGAGCCGGTGGGCAACAGATCGATTGCCCACCGGTTTAAAATAGACCTTCGGCAATTTGGACGATCAGTTTGCCGCGATAACCCCCTTGACCGGTCCCGAGGGGCCGACACACCAGCAGGAAGAACCGATCGGTCCGGACTCGGGCAGTTTGCAGGCCGTGATGGGTGTCTTGCAGATATCCGACTGCCCGCTTTGAGCCACGAGCACCGAAGTTTCCTCGATCTGATTCAGGAGGGAAGCGGCCGGTTCGCTGGTTATCGCTTCCTTAAGAACCCATGTTGCCGGCCATTCGACCACATTTTGACCGGAAATATACAGTAGAATCGCTACGACCGCAGCCAGGGTTGATAATCGTCTTCGCATGTTGTCTCCACTAATGATCCCGCTCGAGCAGGAAAGTTTCTCCATTTTTAACAATAGGAAAATAATTACCGAAATGTCGTTCTTAGAAGCCGCAATTCTTTTCGGTTGATGTGCGGCTCAATATTCATTATGAGTATAGCCTCGAAAGGGAGGCGAATGACAAAAAACCGTTCCTCTCCGCCACCCGCAGGCGGCGGCCGGTCTTTCCGGACGACTGCCGGCGGCGTGCGGGTCAATGCCATGTAACCGGTCACACAAGGAGTTTTCATGAAATTTTCGGTTATCGGAATCCTGGGACTGGCTGTGGTCGGACTTGCAAACGGCGCGGGCCTCTGTGCGGATGCCACCGTCAGCCAGGCGACCGAAGAATGCCTTGGCTGCCATGCCGCGATTCATTCCGGTATCACCAAGGACTGGCACGCCAGCCGGCATTCGGCGACAACCCCGGCCCAGGCCCTGAGCATCGAGGGCCTGGGCCGCAAGGTTTCCGGTTCATCGGTTCCCGAGGCGTTGAAGGGCACGGTGGTCGGTTGTGCCGAATGCCACACGCTGCGTCCCGACCGCCATGCCGATACCTTCGAGCACAACGGGTATCAGGTGCACGTTGTCGTGAGTCCGGACGACTGTGCCACCTGCCACGGCGAGGAAGCCGCGCAGTATACCGAAAATATCATGTCGCATGCCTACGGCAACCTGGCGAACAACCCGCTTTACCAGCAGCTCGAAACGAGCATCATCGGAAAAACGCAGCGCAAGGACGGCGCCATCACCTACAGCCCGGCCGACCCGCTCACCGCTGCGGATGCCTGCTACTACTGTCACGGCACCCGGCTCGAGGTGCTGGGCAAGGAGACCCGCAACACGGAACTGGCCGGCGAACTCGAATTTCCCGTCATCGGCGGCTGGCCGAACCAGGGTGTCGGACGCATCAACCTGGACGGCAGTCGCGGGTCGTGCGCGGCCTGCCACACGCGGCACCGGTTTTCGATCCAGATGGCCCGCAAGCCTTACACCTGCAAGGAGTGCCACGTGGGGCCGGACGTGCCGGCCTTTCCGGTCTACGAGGCCAGCAAGCACGGCACCATCCAGTCGGCCATGTCCGGCAGCTGGGACTTTCAGGCCGTGCCGTGGACCATCGGAAAAGACTTTACCGCACCGACCTGCGCGACCTGTCACGTCAGCCTGCTCGTCAACCCGGACGGCGAGGTCGTCGCCGAGCGCAGCCACCGGATGAACAACCGCCTGCCGTGGCGCATTTACGGCCTGATCTATGCTCACCCGCATCCCCGGTCGCCCGACACGACCATCATCCGCAACAAAGACGATCAGCCCCTGCCCACCGATCTTGGCGGGGGGTTTGCCTCGGCCTTTTTGATCGACGAAGAAGAGATGCAGAAGCGCACGGCGGCTATGCAGAAGATCTGCCTGAACTGCCACGCCACCGGCTGGGTGACCGGGCACTGGAAGAAGTTCGAACACACCGTTGCCGCCTCGAACGCCGAAACCCTGACGGCGACCAATCTCATGCGCGACATCTGGAAGAGCGGGCTGGCCGCGGGGCTCGATCGTGGCCAGAACCCGTTCGACGAGGCGATCGAAAAGAAGTGGCATCAGATCTGGCTGTTCTACGGCAACTCGATCCGGTTTACCTCGGCCATGGCCGGCGGCGGTGATTACGGCGTCTTTGCCGGCGGGCGGTATCAGCAGTCGCAGGCGATTGCCGAACTCAGCGACTGGTATGCGCTGCACTCGAAGCTCAAGAAGGATCACTGACGGGGCGGCAGGTTTGAGCACGTGGTTTAAATTTCACCGCAGAGACGCCAAGCACGCAGAGTGGATTTTTTTGTGGCTGCCATTGAGGGGACGGCAAACACCATGGTCCGAAAAGTGGCAAGGAAATAATCATGAAATTCTACATCAGCCTGGGCGCGATATTCTGTTTGGCGGCCGTTTTTGCCGGGGCCTTGGGCGCCCACGCCCTCAAGGACACCCTGGCCCTTTCAGGCGGGAGCACCAATTTCGACCTGGCCACCCGCTACATGTTTTATCACGGGTTGGCGCTGATTGCGGTCGGCTTGCTGAAACACGCGCATCCGGCCGTGTCTTTTCAGTATGCCGGCTGGTTTTTCATCGCCGGAAGCATCATGTTCCAGGGCAACCTTTTCCTGCTGGCCCTGACCGGCATCCGCACGTTTCAGATGCTGGCGCCGGCGGGCGGATTGTGTCTCATGCTGGGGTGGGGAACCATCGCCATTCTGGCCCTCGGAATTCCTTATAAATCCTGAAGCCGTGTAGAAAGATTGAACCATCCATCCGACAGCCGTTTTTTTGCAAAGAACCTCACACCGTCATCCGATAGGTGAATGGAAACCGCCGACGAAAGCGCCGTCCTTGATCCCCTGGCCACCGACTGCATCATCCACGGCCGGGAACTGACCCGCGTTTACCGGCATGGCACCGGCCGGGTGATCGGCATCGATCGGGTCGACATCGAGATCACGACCGGCGAGATGATCGTTCTCAAGGGCAACAGCGGCTCGGGCAAGAGCACCCTGCTGTCGCTTCTGGCCGGGCTTGACCGCCCCACCTCCGGGGACCTTGTCGTTGCCGCGCACGACCTGGCCAGGATTTCCGAGAAGCGGCTCACGCATTTTCGCCGGCGGGCGATCGGCATGGTCTTTCAATCCTTCAACCTGCTGCCGACGCTCACCGTTTTCGAAAATGCCAGTCTGCCGGCGCTGCTGGCCGGAAAGTCCCTGCCGGAGGTGGCGCCCAAAGCGCGGGAATTGCTGGGCTGGCTGCACCTGGATCACCGCCTGACGCACCTGCCGGCCCAGCTCTCGGGCGGCGAGATGCAGCGCACCGCCATAGCGCGGGCCCTGATCAACGATCCGGCGATCATCCTGGCCGACGAGCCCACCGGCAATCTGGACAGCCGCAACGGCGAGGCCGTGATGGCGCTGCTGACCGAATTGAACCGGACGCAGCGGCGCACCGTCATCATCGCCACCCACAGCAGCCTCGCCGACCGGCACGCCACCCGCCAAATCGACCTCAAGGACGGCCGGATCGCCGCGCGACCATGAGGCCTTTTCTTCTTTTCCTGCGGCTCTATCGCTGGTTCAGCCTGCGCTACATGCGGCAACACCCTGCACGGGCCCTGATCGTCGTTCTGGGCATCGCCCTGGGGGCGGCGGTCTTTACCAGCGTGCGCCTGTCGGTCCACGCCACCATCGATTCGTTTTCGCGCAGCATGGATCGTATTTCGGGCCGATCGGACCTGGTTCTTTATCAGCCGGGAGGCAGGGTGCCCGAAGAGATCATGGCCGGGGTAAGCACTCATCCCGCTGTGGCCGCGGCCACCGCCTTCATGTCCGCCTATGTCGAAACAGCTGACGGCGGCGGGGAGCCCTTTCTGCTGGTGGGTCTCGATCCGGTGCTCGACCGCAGATTCAGGCCGTGGTCGCTGGCCGGCGGGCAGGCTGCCGCCGCCGATAATGCGCTGACGTTGATCAGGCAACCGGCCACGCTTTTTGCCGGCGGCACCCTGGCCGCCCGGAACGGCTGGCAGGTCGGCGACACGGTGACCCTGGTCAGCGCCCGGCGCAACGCGTCCTTTAAAATCCTGGGTATCCTCGAAAGCCAGGGCCTGGCGGTGGCCGAGGGCGGCGCGCTGGCCATTACCGACATTGCCAGCTTCCAGGAATTCACGCGGCTTTTCGGCGTCGTGGACCGCATCGACCTGGTTCTTACGCCGGCCGCGGCCCGAAAGCCACGGGAGGCGATCGAACGGGAGCTGGCGCCGATTCTGCCGCCCGGGACCCGCATCGCCGCGCCCTCTGAAAGCAAGGAAACCGGGCAGGCCATGGTCGGCGCCTACCAGCTCAATCTCTCCATTTTGAGCTTTGCTTCCCTTTTCGTGGGCATGTTCCTGGTGTACAGCCTGGTGGCCCTGAATGCGGCCACGCGCCGGCACGAATTGGCCGTGCTGCGCTCGACCGGCGCCGCGCCGCCCCAGCTCTTCTTCCTTTTTCTTGCCGAAGGGGCCTTTCTCGGGCTGCTCGGCTGGCTTTTCGCGATTCCCGTGAGCGGCCTGCTGGTCCGCTACCTGCTGCAGGGGGTCAGCCGCACGGTGTCCACCTTATTTGTGCCCGTCCATGTCGACACCCTGCGGCTCGATGCATGGGAACTGCTGCTTTCTTTCGGCGTGACGATTTTCATTTCGCTGCTGGCGGCCTACCAGCCGGCGCGCGAAGCCATGCGGGTGGCGCCCAAGGAGGCGCTCACCGACTCCCGGCAGCAGGTCACCCAGCGGTTGACGGCCCGCCGCCTGGCAGGGCTCAGCATCGTGCTGATGCTGGCGGCTTGGCCGCTCACCCGCCTGCCGGGTGTCGGCGGCATTCCGCTGGGCGGCTATCTGGCGGTTTTGTGTCTTTTCGCCGGTTTCGCGCTGCTGGCACCCTACGGCCTGCAAAAAACCGGCGGCGCCCTGGCACCCGTGCTGCGGAAGTTCGGGGGGATTCCCGCCTGGCTGGCCGGGCGCTATCTAAAGGACAGCGGCACCCGCACCGCCATTTCGGTCGGGGCCCTCATCACGGCCGTCGCCCTGTTTGCGGCGCTGGTCATCATGGTCGGCAGCTTTCGCGGCACGGTCGACCTCTGGGTCCACCAGACCATTAGCGGCGACGTGTTCGTGACCACCCGCCTGGGATCGATCAACCGCTTCCGCGACCCCCTGCCGCCCGAAGTCGTCTCGGGGCTGAAACGGCTGGAAACTCCGGTCGACCTGGTGCCGAACCGGCGCTTCGTTCTGACCCATACCGCACAATTTGTCTATGAACTGGATGCGATGGACATCGCCACGTTTCTGCGGCACGGCAGGTTCGTCTGGCTCAGGGGGGACCCGGAGCGGATCCAGCCGCAATTACTCGCCGGCGAAGGGGTGATCGTATCGGAGGTGTTTTCGAATCGCTCCGGGTTGACGGTGGGCGATCTCTACCGGGCCCAAATCGAAAGCGCCGCCATCGAGCTGCCGATCCTGGGCATTATCCGCGACTACCGCACCAACGGCGGCGTGGTGTTCTACCACCTGCCGGCTTTCCGCCAGCGCTACTTCGATCCGGGCTGGAGCGGGGCCCGGCTTTTTTTCAAATCCCCCCCCGGGGACCCGGCCGCCGCGGTCGCCCGGCTGCAGGAAGACATCCTGCGCCACTGCGGCGGCCACATCGACATGGTCGCCGGAAAAGAGCTGCGCGGAACGGTGCTGCGCATCTTCGACGAAACCTTCGCCGTCACCACCGTTTTGCTCGTGATCGCCCTGGTGATCGCCGCGCTCGGCATCACCACGACCCTGGCGGTCCAGGTGCTGGAACGCTCGCGCCAGCTGAACACCCTGCTGGCCGTCGGGGCCGATCGCCGTCAGATCCGGGCCATGATCTTCTGGGAAGCCGCCCTGCTGATCATCGCCGGGGAGATCGCGGGGCTGGTCTGCGGCTTCATCCTTTCCTACGTGCTGATTTACGTCATCAACGTCCAGTCCTTCGGCTGGTCTTTCATCTACCGGGTCGACTGGCGCGCGCTGGCGCTGTCGCTGCCGCTGATCATCCTCACCGCGACCCTGGCGGCCCTGCCGGCCATCCGGTTGATCTTCAGCCGGCCGCCGGCGACGCTGCTGAGGAACCCCTGATATTTTCCGAGGGGGAGCGCCGAAAAGCTTGGCGCTCCCCCTCGGAAAATATTCATTTTGGGAGAATCCGGGCCCTTCGGGCCTAAAAGACATCAGAAGCTGGATATTGGAAGCGCTCATTGGGGAGGGGGGTGTTGACCTTATGATATTCGGGACACATAAGACATTCTGTCGTTTTTTTGTCGGGCTTGTGACGGCGGCGATTTGGCTCGGGGCCTGGTCGGCGGCGGCTGGCGAGGGGGAAGGGTATCCGGCGGTGACCGGGCCTTGCGGGCTGGCGTTTCCGGCCGATCACGGGGCGCACCCGGGCTACCAAACCGAATGGTGGTACTAAAACGGTAACCTGGCGTCGGCCGGGGGCGGGAGGTCGGGTTCCGGGTGACCGTTTCAGGTGCCGCATCGGCCCGGCCGGCTTCGAGGGGAGCGCCGAAAAGCTTGGCGCTCCCCCTCGGAAAATATTGATTTTGGGAGAATCCGGGCCCTTCGGGCCTAAAAGACATCAGAAGCTGGATATTGGAAGCGCTCATTGGGGAGGGGGGTGTTGACCTTATGATATTCGGGACACATAAGACATTCTGTCGGTTTTTTGTCGGGCTTGTGGCGGCGGCGATTTGGTTCGGGGCCTGGTCGGCGGCGGCCGGCGAGGGGGAGGGGTATCCGGCGGTGACCGGGCCGTGCGGGCTGGCGTTTCCGGCCGATCACGGGGCGCACCCAGGGTATAAAACCGAATGGTGGTATTACACCGGCAACCTGGCGACGGCGGGGGGGCGGGAGTTTGGGTTCCAGGTGACCGTGTTCAGGCGCCGGATCGGCCCGGCCGGCGACCGGCAAAACTGGCCGGACCCGTCCTCCGCGTGGCGGACCGATCAGCTGTACCTGGGGCACGTCGCGCTGACGGACATATCCGGCCGGCGGCACCTGGCGGCGGAGGACATGGCACGCGGCGCGCTCGATTTGGCCGGCGTGCGTCAAACCGGCGCCGTCACGACCGTTTTCCTGAAAAGCTGGACAATCGACATCGGCCCCGACGGGCAGCGACTGCGGGCGGCGACCGAGAAATTCGCCATCGATCTGAACCTGGCGCCGGTCAAACCGCCGGTGGCGCACGGCGACCGGGGATACAGCCGCAAGGGCGACACGGCCGAGCGCGCCAGCTGCTACTATTCGTTTACGCGCCTGAAAACGGAGGGCGCCATCCGGCTGGACGGACAGGAATTGACGGTCGGCGGTTTCAGCTGGATGGACCACGAATTCAGCTCGGCCGCCCTTCAGCCCGGCATTGTCGGCTGGGACTGGTTCAGCCTGCAGTTGGACAACGGCACGGAGCTGATGCTCTACCGGCTGCGGCAGGCAGACGGGCAGCCGCATCCGGCTTCCAGTGGCACCCTGGTCTACGCCGACGAATCCATCCGCCATCTGTCGGCCGATGATGCCGGGCTGGATGTTACCGAACACTGGAAAAGTCCGCATTCGGAGGGGCGTTATCCGGCCGCCTGGCGGGTGAGGGTGCCTTCCGCAGACCTGAACCTGTCGATCGCGGCGAACCTGGCCGATCAGGAAATGCGCACCCCGGGCAGCACGGGCGTGACCTACTGGGAAGGCAGCGTGTCGGTCAGCGGCGAGATGGCCGGCCGGCCGGTGACCGGCAAGGGGTATGCGGAGTTGACCGGGTATGCGGGCGAGCAGCCGCTGTAGGAAGTTGGCCGGTTGGCCCGTTGGCCGGTTGAGCCGGTTGAGCCGGTTGAGCCGGTTCAACGGGGAGCACGTCTTTTCGATAAGAAGTTTTCTTTTATGTGGCTGTCATATTCTGGGAATTGAAACCGGCCAACCGGCTAACGGGCAAACCGGCTAACGGGCTCAACGGTCAAACCGGCCAACCGGCTACCCGGTTCATCCCTCGTAGAGCACCGCCAGGATCGTGGCCTTGTCGTTCTTGGCCGAGATGTGGTGAGGCGTGGTCGACAGGTAGTAGACGCTGTCGCCGGGCTCCAGGTCGAAGCCGTCCTGCCCGATCTTCATCTTGACCGTCCCGTCGATGACGAAGATGAACTCCTCGCCCTCGTGGACCGAAATTTCTTCTTCCGGGTCCTGTTCGAGCTGCACGAACAGGGCTTCCATGTGGCGGCCCTTGACCTCCGGCGCCAGGCTCATGTACGTGTAGGCCTTACGGCCGCCCTCGTGCGAGGTCGACCGCGCAATGATTTTGCGTTCGTTATGGCGCGTGACCGAATAGAGGCGGTCGCCCACGCCCGATACGATTCTTCCGAAGGCGGCATCCAGGGCCTTGGAGAGCTTGATGACGGTGCCGAGCTGCGGCTGGATTTCGTCTTTTTCGATGCGCTCGAGCATCGCCACCTCGAAGCCGGTCATTTTGGACAGCTCATCGAGGCTCATTTTTTTCTCTTCGCGCAGGGTTTTGATCCGGCGGCCGACTTCTTCGATGCCTTCCTTGGGCGTTTCCGGAATCACACCGGTCAAGTCCTCGAAAAAATCGACGTTTATGTAGGGTTTGGTGGGCTGATGGGCCATTTATTCTTCTCCTAAAGAATAGCGATTCGATTTACAATGCACCGATGTGGCGGGCGATGACCAGGCGCTGAACCTCCGAGGTCCCCTCACCGATTTCAAGCAGCTTCTGGTCGCGGTAGAACCGCTCGACATCGTACTCCTGCATCAGGCCGTAGCCGCCGTGAAGCTGGACGGCGTGGTTGGCGCAGCGGTACATGACCTCCGAGCAGTAGAGCTTGGCCATGGCCGCTTCCCTGGAAAAAGATTTGTCGTTGTCACGCAGCCAGCAGGCGCGGTAGAGCATCAGGCGCGCGGCGTCGATTTCGACCGCCATGTCGGCCAGCTTGAAGGCGTTGACCTGGAATTTGGAGATCGGCATGCCGAACTGTTCCCGCTGCCGGCTGTACCTCAAAGATAGATCGAAACATCCCTGCGCGCCGCCCAGGCCCATGGCGCCGATCGACAGGCGGCCGCCGTCGAGGGTTTTCATCATCTGCTTGAACCCCTCTCCGCGCGGCCCGAGCAGGTTTTCGGCCGGCACCCGGCAGTCTTCGAAATAAAGCTCGCTGGTGTTGGAGGCCCGCCACATCATCTTGCCGTGCATTTCGCGGGCGGTGTAGCCGGGCGTGCCGGTCTCGACCAGAATGCAGGAGAGTTCCGCTTTTCCGTCCGGTCGGGTCCCGGTGCGGCACATGACGGTCACGCCGGCGCTGATGTTTGTGGAAGCGTTGGTGATGAAGATCTTGCTGCCGTTGATGACCCACTGGTCGCCGTCGAGCACGGCCGTCGTCTTGGAAGCCACGGCGTCCGACCCGGCACCGGCTTCGGTCAGCCCGAACCCCCAGAGGGCTTCGCCGCTGCAAAGCCCGGGCAGGTGCCGCCGCTTCTGTTCCTCACTGCCGAAGTAGTACAGCGGGCCGATGCCGAGGGAATTCTCGGCCGCGACGGTGGCCGCATGCGACCCGTCGATGCGGGCGATTTCCTCGGTGGCGATGATATAGGAGAGGTAATCCATTCCCTGGCCGCCGTACTTCTCCGGGACAAAGACCCCGAAGAGCCCCAGTTCGGCCATTTTCCGCATGGTCGCATAGGAAAACGCCTCCTTGCCGTCCAGCTCGCGCGCCACCGGTTTGATCTCCTTCTCGGCGAAGCCGCGGACCGACTCCCGCAAGATTTCCTGTTCGGGCGACAGGGTGAAATCCATCTGTTCTCCTTGTCTGGCTTTGGCGGAAACGTCACCGACCCGTACGCGGGTCGCCCGGGTTTCATTCAAAAAAGAAACGATGCATTCCAGAGCCGGTCGATCTGCTCCGGCGACTGGTGCAAAGACAGGCCATGACCGGATTTACACGTGTTTCCGGGCCTTGCCGGCCGGGTGCGGCAACGCCTCGGATCGTGAACCCGTTTCTTCGTGAACCGTTGATTCCGGGTTCTGCCGAGTGGGGCGTGGACCCCGATCTTTCTCGTGAACAGGGTTCATTTTATAGGGAATCATCATGACGTTGTCAATGTTAAAAAACGGGGTGGGCGGTCAGGGCAATGCCGGCGGAACCTTTACCGGTGGGGCGCCATAGCCGGGCTTCCCCGGGGGGTCGGGAGGCAGACGAATTGATTCTCGGTGAGCGGTGCTTAGTATTGACGCAGCTGGTCGTCCTCAATGGGACCGGGCGTCCGGCGTAACCGGCCCGGCGGCCGTCAAAGAGGGTGCGGATTCATGCCGCACGGGAGGTGAAAAATGGTTTTCAAGCGAGTCGTGCTGATATTCGGGACGGTGCTGGTTCTGGTGCTGCACTCTTCCCTGTGGGCCGCGCACCTGAGCGACGGTTTTTCAGGTATTGAATGGGGCACCTCAATCGATACGCTCGGCAATTTCAAGGAAGTGGGCTCGCACGGCCTGGTCGGTTACTATCTCAATCCGGATGTCCTGCATACCTTCGACGGTCTGGAAGTTCCGGAGGTCATCTACGGGTTTTACGATAAGCGCCTGTTTGCGGTGTACGCTCACATCGACTCGCTCGCAGCGTATGCCCGCATAAAAAATGGGCTCCAGAAACACTACGGCATTCCGAAGGTGGTTTACGGTGCGACCGGCGAACCCGAAGTCTATCGTTGGAAAAGCGACCGGATCAAGATCAAGTTAAAAAACGACGGCAGCCTGCGCAAGATAAAAGTAGCCGTTTACTACTCACCGATCGCCGACAAAGTGACTGAGGCCGATGAGGAAGAATATCGCGAGTCGGAGGTCAAATTTCTGCCGATAGAGCGGGACAAGGAGCCGCTGAGGGTGCCGCTGCTGGACTTCTGAGTTCCGGAAGGATGGAGGGGCGGTCGTGCGGCGGATACTTTCTGCCGTCAGGCTAGCAGCTTTTGAAATTTGCTCGCGAACCCCTGCGGTTCGATCAAATCGAGCGGGTCGGCGATGACGGCCGATTCCAGAAGGCTTGCGACCAGTTTGTCGTCGGAATCCTTGCCCAGCTCGGCGACTATCCGGGCCACGGCATCGACGGTGTTTTGCGGCGGGTTGTCGAGGTGCAGGATCATTTTGGTGGACATGACCGAAAAAAAATTCTTCTTTTCTTCTTCCGACATGTTGGTGATGCTCGAAAATGTTTCCGCGCCCTTGAAAATCGATTGATCCGCGATCATCTCGGGGTAGGGGACCAGGGCCCATGACCGGAGGGCGTCACGCAGTTTGTCGGCGACAAAAAATATGGCGGCGGCAAACAGGTTGATCCGCATGTGAATAAAGGCATCGTACCGGGCGCCGGCAACCCATTTGAAAGCCCGTGCCAGTTTTTCGATCCGGCGCGGTTTAACGGCGCGCACGATCCTGAAGGCGCTGATACAGACCGCCTCACCGATCCAGGTGAAAAGCTCCTCCAGAGTTTCCGATTCGTTGTACCTCTGCCCATATACGCCGCACCTGTCGACCTTGGCGATGATCGCTTCCATCTTGTGATGCTGTGGGCCTTTGGGACCGGTCATTGCCTAAGCCTTTTATTGGACCGTTGGAGTCTCGTTTGCCTTGCGGGCTCGCTCAAAAACAACGTACCATTTTCAGATGTCGATGCCTCCCGCCCTTCTGCCGGTGTAAAATGTCGGAATATCCAGATATTCCTGAGATTTTACGCTTTGCGGGACGGGCCCGCGCGCCACCCGAAAAAACCAAATTATTTTTTTCGCGAGCCTCAAGGGAACAGGGCTCGGCGCGAAACGGTGCGCCGATAAGCACCCCGCGGGATTCACATCAGAACTTCCACATGACCGGATTGTCATCCAGGTGGTCGGTGACACTGCGGCCGATGCCATCCAGTTGTTCCAGGTCTTCGTTCGACAGTCTCACCTTCGCCGCGGCCGCATTCTGGACCGCCTGCTCGGCATTGCGGGCGCCGGCGATGGCGCAGGCGTTCGGATGTGAAATGACCCATGCGAGAGCCAGTTGGGCGAGGGTGCAGTCATGCCTGGCGGCGATGGGTCGCAATTTTTCCAGGGCGGCCTGCACCCGGCGATAGGTTTCCTTTTCGAAAAGGCGGCTCTTGGCGCGGTGATCGCCCGCTTCGAACCGGTGTTCGGGGCCGAACTTGCCGGTCAGAAGGCCCTGGGCCATCGGGGAGTAGGCCAGGATCGTCACGTTATGCTCGACGCAGTAGGGCATGGCATCGGCTTCCACTTGACGCCAGAAGAGTGAATAAGGCGGCTGCAGGCTGACGATCTGCCCGTAGCGGGCCGCTTCTTCGATTTGGGCACGGGAGAAATTGGACACGCCGATGGCGCGGATCTTTCCCTTCGCTTTCAAGTCGTTCAAGGCGCGCAGGGTCTCTTCGATCGGCACTTTCGGCGTTTTGAAGGACCCCGAGGGCCAGTGGATCTGGTAGAGGTCAATGCGGTCGGTGGAAAGGTTTTTCAGTGACCGGTCGCAGGCCTTGACCACCTCCTCGTAGCGCAGGTGATTGGGAAAGACCTTGGTGGCGTAGATCACGCGCTCCCTGACCCCGGAGAGCGCCCGGGCGACGATTCTTTCCGAATGTCCGTTGCCATAGGCCTCGGCGGTGTCGAAGGTGGTGATGCCGGCGTCATATGCGGCGCGAAGGGCCGCGATGGTATCCTGGTCATCGATGCCGACCCACATGTCCTTGCCGGCCTGCCACGTGCCCATGACGATAGGGGAAATCCCGATGTCCGAGGATCCCAGCGGTCGCAATTCCATTTTCCCTCCTCTGGCCGAATTTTTTTTACCTTATGTCCGCACTGAGTCAATAATGAGTCAAAAAGGGCCGCTTGTCAAATGGCGCATGCGGTCGACAGGACTGTAAATACAGGGGAATGGGGGGATTTCGCCGGTTTGTGGAGGAATAAACCTATGTGAAGTTTCGGGTTCTTTTTTCCCAGAATTTTTTTTCTTTTTCGCGCCAGTCTTTTCCGCCGAATTTCTTGTCATAAAACCGGCCCAGCCGCTCGAAGCATTTTATCCAGGGGTTTTTACCCTTATCGAGCGCATCGATGACGTCCGCGACGTAGACCTCGATCTGGCTCATCTTTTCTTTCGGAACGTAGCAACAGGCGTCTTTTTCGGCGGATTTCTTGAGGGATTCCTCGGAAAACGCATGGGCGGTGAGCATCAGGGCCGGAACACCCTGCTCGGCGGCGATTTCGAGCAGCTCGTAGCCGTTGACGCCCATGATGTCCAGTATGACGATGTCATAGGTGTTTTGCACAAGCAGGTCGCGCGCGGCATCGAAGGTCGAGGCCGTGTCGGTTTTGCACACGACCAGCAGATCGACAAGGGCATCGAGCACATCCTGTTCGTCGTCGACGATCAAAACCCGCTTACCCTCGATAATCCCGGTTGGTTCCATCGGATGGGTCCTCTTTAAACTTGGAAAAAATTTTTGACGTCTTCTTTAAGAACTTTTCCCATCGTATTTTTTGGAATTTCTTCAACAAACACAATCTCTTTTGGACATTTCCAATCGTGCAGACGCTCCTTGCAGAATGCCTTGATATCGTCCGGGCTCAGGTCGACGCCGGCCTTCCCGACCACGGCGGCGACGACCTTTTCGCCCCATTTATCATCGGGCAGCCCCACGACCGAAGACTCGACGATGCCGTCGATGAGGTTGATGACCGACTCGACCTCTTTGGCCGACACGTTTTCACCGCCGGTAATGATGATGTGCTTTATCCGGTCCGTCAGGTAATAATACCCCTCTTCATCGACTTTTCCCAGGTCGCCGGTTCGAAACCAGTCTCCCACGAAGGTCGCGGCGCTCTCGGCCGGCTTACGCCAGTAGCCGCTGGTTATGGAAGGGCTCTTGAGCCAGAGTTCCCCCACCTGGCCGGCCGGCACGTCCTTGAACGTGACCGGATCGACGATCCGCACCGCCAGGCCCGGCAGCGGAAGGCCGATGGATCCCGGTTTTCGTTTTCCGTGCAGGGGATTCGAGAAATTCATGCCGGTTTCCGACATGCCCTCGCGCTCCACGGGTTCCTTGCCGAAGGTTTTCCTTATGCGGTCGAAATCTTTTACCAGCAGGGGCGCCGACCCCGAGGTCCACAACCGGATGCGGTCATAACGGGACCGGCCCGCATGCGGGTCGTCCATCAGTTTGGCATACATGGCCGGAACGGCCATGAAAACGGTGCAGGCTTTTTCGGGATCCTTGCCGGCCAAAACGTCCAACACGATGTCAGGCTTGAATCGATCCAGCAGGACCACGCCCGATCCGGCCAGCAGGGCGGTGTGCAGCGCGAAACACAGGCCGTGTACATGAAAGAGCGGCAGCGCATGGCAGAGCACGTCCGAGGCGGCGATTTCCCACGTGCCGATGATGTTCAAGGCGTCGCAGGCGAGGTTGCGCTGGGTGAGAACGGCCCCCTTCGGATTTCCGGTGGTCCCGGAGGTATAAATGATCAGTCCCGGATCATCGGCGTCGAGGTCGACGGCGCTGCCGGCGGGGGCGGCCGATCGGAAAAAATCGACTTCCCGGTAAGGCTTGCGGGTGTCGACCGCCAGCAGGCGCGTGTTCGGCGCAATCCTGGAGAGCATCTCCGTTTTTTCCGGATCGCCGAGGATGAGTTTTGGATCCGCATCCTTCAGCAGGTACGCCATTTCCGATTGTTTGAACCCCGGGTTCAACGGCACGGAAATCGCGCCGATTCTCTGGAGCGCCAGGTGGGCCACCACAAACACCAGCGACTTGTCCAGAAACAGCACCACCCGGTCGCCTTTTTCGACCCCGGCCGCGCTGAAGAAATTGGCACAACGGGCGGTATCGCGGTGCAAGTCACCGAATGAAAGATCGGTTTCGGGCACTGCACCGCGCAGAAAGCAAATCGCCTTCTTTTGGCGATGCTCCCGGAAGGCCGCTTCGATCAAGTCTGTAAATGTTTCTGCCCCCATTCTTATCTCCTTTTACCCGATCATCTTGTTCGGCAGCCACAGCGCCAGCTCGGGCCAGATGCACAAGATGACGATCACCAGGCAATCGATGAGCACAAACGGCGTCACCCCCCACAGGACCTGGTACATGGGGATGTCGGGTGCGATATTTTTAACGACGTAAAGATTAAGACCGACCGGCGGCGTTACAAGTCCGATTTCGAGGTTGACGGTCATGACAACCGCAAACCAGACCGGATCGAAGCCCAACCCCTGGATGATGGGCAGCAGCAACGGCGCCACCATCAGGATAACGGCCGCCGGGGGAATGAAACAGCCGAGGATCAGAAGCAGGATGTTGATGACAAAAATAATGCCCCATTTGCCCAGCGGGAGTTGGAGGATCAACTCGCCCAAGGCCTGGGTCGCATACAGGTCCGAAGAAACCCAGGCGAACACCAGGGCAGCGGCCATGATCATCAGGATCATGCCGCTTTCATTCAGCGCCTTGATGAAGATCGGCCAAAGCTGGCGGGGTTTATAAATTTTGTAGATGGTCATGACGAAAAAAAGGGACAGGACCGCACCGAGCGCGGCGGCTTCGCTGGGGGTCGCCCAGCCGCCATAGAGCGAGCCCATGATGCCGATGACGATCAGTACAAAGGGCAGGACCTTGAAAAGAGAGACAAAGCGCTCCTTCCACGAAAAGTGCTCGTCCGACCCGCGGTCCTTGATATAGTACAAACTTTTTCGTTTCGGCGGCACCAGTTTGCGGTAAAAAAAGATCAGCCCCACCCACACGCAGCTGAGCAACACCAGCAGCAATCCCGGAATGACGCCGGCGATGAAGCACTTGCCGATCGAGGTTTCGGTGGCCACCCCGTACAGGATCATCGTGACGCTGGGCGGGATCAGGATGCCGAAGGTGCCGGCATGGGCAATCAAGCCGGCGGCCAGTGCCGGCGCATAGCCGCGTTTGCGCATTTCCGGTATGCCGATTCCCCCGATGGCGGCCGCCGTGGCCGGGCTGGAACCGCACAGCGCGGCGAATATGCCGCATCCCACCATGTTGGCGATGCCCAGACCACCCGGGACCCTGTGGAGCCATTTGTGAAGGGCTTCGTAAAGATCCCGGCTCGCATGGGAGGCGGCGATCGGCGCGCTGAGCAATATGAACAGGGGGATGGCGAGCAAGGCGAAGTTGTCCATGCTGCCGTGAAAAACAAACGGCAAGGTGGTCAGGAGATACGGTGAAAAAATGAGAATGAAAACAACCGAGATGGCGGCCAGACCGGCCCAGATGGGAATTCCGGATATCAGCAAGCCAAACGCACTGCCGAATAAGAGAACAGCGAGGATATATTCGTTCATGCCGGATCGACCCCTCTCGTGGTTCGGACGTTGCTGCCATGGGCGCTCACCGCCGGAAGGCATCCCCTATTGGATTTCCACATCGTGTCTGACCGAAAACTCGGCCCCAAGCGGGGAGGCTGGGGGAGGGGGATGTAACTGCTCAATATTATTCACCCCCATCCCGACCCTCCCCGTCAAGGATGAGGGGGAAAAAGTTTTCGTTCACCACGCGATCGGTAAAATGCCGATCCGGGAGGTCATACCGCCCGCCGGCTTGGCACCGACAGCGCCGGCCGGCGAGAATAAGCGGCGCTTCCGCCGCGGCCGCCGGGAAGCGGGCACCGTCGCGCCCGCATGTCATTTGGAAAGGAGCCCTTTTACTTCTTTTGGCTCTGCGTCCGCCTCGTATTCACCCCGCAAAAAAGCCATGACTTTGTCATGTATCTGCACGATGTACTGCAGAAACAGAAGGGTCATGCCCAGCGGAAGAAACAAATAGGGAATCCACAGCGGCGGGCTCCAGAGAGATTCGGAATGCTCGTGGTTGACCACGGCCTCCCACCACATCGGCCAGGCATACACCGCCAAAACGCCCGCCAGCAGGCAGGAGACGATCGATACCACGATCAGCGTCAGTGCGCGCGTACGGGGTGAAAGGTTTATGATCAGCAGGTCGACGTTCAGGTGATGCTCGTTTTTCTGGACAAAGGGCGCCCCGACAAAAACGGAAAAGATCAGTAAAAATACCGAGGCCTCTATCTGCCAGATGGTTGAAACCCCGAAAATTTTTCTGACGATAACGCCCTCGGTGATGATAAAGGCCGCCGCGACGATGCACAGCGCGGAGGCCCAGCCGGTTATGGTCGTCAAGGCTTCGATCAGACGCGACAGGACCCTGCCCAGTTTTTTCATGGTTTTTATCCCAAACAAATTTACCACGCGGGTTATTTCATGGCATCGAGGGCCAGGTTCAGCAGTTCCTGCCCGCCCGGGACTTCGGCAGCATATTCTTTCCAGGCCGTCTTTTTCGCGAAATCGAGCCATTGATCGAACTCGGCCGCCGTCATGTAGTGGATCTCGACGCCGGCCTTGGTATACTCCTCGATCAGCTTGTCCACTTCCGGTTTTGCATTCTGATACACCCAGTTCGTGTGCATCCATTCGGCGACTTCCTGGAAAATCTTTTGCTGCTCCGGGGTCAGCCGATCCCAGGTTTTTTTCGAAACGATTAAATTCTCGGCCATGAACCAGATCGAATGGTCGCGCGGCGCATTGATGTACTTCAATACCTCGTAAAGACGGTAGGAAACAAAAGATGCGGAGGAAGTCAGCATCGTATCGATGACGCCGGTCGACAGGGCGTGATACGTTTCCGACGAGGGCATGCTGGTAATCGATGCCCCGGCTTCTTTGAGCATGTATTCGAACTTTTTGCCGGCCGCCCGGAGCTTGGTTCCCTTTACGTCGTCCGGCAGCACGATCTGGCGGACATTGCTGCCGATGCCCCCATCGTACCAGGCCCAGATGACATTTTTGATATCGTTTTCCTCCAGCAGTTTTTCGACCTTTTTCCCGATCGGTTTGTTTCTCCAGGTGAGGCCCTGCTTGACGCTGGCCACAACGCACGGCATCAAGGTGATCGATAGCTCGGGGACCTTGCCGGAGGCATAGTCCAGGGGAAACACCGCGATGTCCAGCGCGCCTTTTCTCAAGGCATCCCACTGCTCTTTGGCCTTGAACAGCGAACTGGCGGGATAGTAACGGAACTCGATTTCCCCCTTCGTTTTTTCGGTGACCATGTCGCCGAACACGTGGGCCATCTGGTCCCGGATGTCCCCGGCCGCAAACTGGTGCGACACTTTCAGGGTCATCGACCGGGCTGCGGCCGGTATCGGCGTCAGGAAGATGGCCACTGCCGCTAAAAGACAAAACCATTCTGAAAACCATCCTGTCACTGCGCTTTTTCGCGATTTCATTTTTAGCCTCCTTTATTTGTTGCGGTTTACTCAAACCCCTGGCATTTGCCGCCCGAAAAAAAGGTGTCGGCTACTTAATGCCAAACTCTTTCCCGCTTTCCCCTTATCTCCCTCCCCCAGCCCCTCCCGCGAGGGGAGTGGAGTATTAGAAACAGAGATTATTTAAAAAAAGCCGGCAATCTCAGGCGCCGGATTGCCGGCGGGATCAGGGCAAAATCGATTCGGGTGCCGGTTTTTCCTCACCGGTTTTTTTTGCCAGCGCCTCTATCGCCTGTGATTGCTTTTGCAGATGGGTTTTCATGATTTTTTCGGCTTTCGGCGCGGCTCGGTTGCGGAAAGCCTCGAGCAGATCGCGATGTTCCTTGATGGAGGCTTCGAATCGGCCGGGAAGATTCAAGGACTGAAAACGATACAGCAGGATCTTTTTCCGGAGACCCGAGACGATCTGATTCAATGTCCGGTTGCCGGCCAGGTCTTGCACGAAAGAGTGATAGCGGTTGTTGATGCGAATGTATTCCTCTTGATCGCGGCCGTCGAATTTTTCCTCCAACTCGGCGTGCAGCTCTTCCAGGCGAGCGAAATCCGCCGGCGTCATTTTTTCGGCCGCCGCCCGCGCGCAGACGCCTTCGAGCACACCCATCACCGCGAACATCTCCTTGATTTCGGCGGTGGTCGGCTTCGTCACATAGGCGCCGCGATTGGGGACGAGCGAGATCAGGTTCTCGGCGCTGAGCACCCGCAGAGCTTCCCGCAGGGGCGTTTTGCTGATTCCCATGGCGCCGCACAGGTCGCTTTCGTTGATCTTGTCCCCATTTTTCAGCTCGCCGATCATGATCATTTCGCGCAATGCGTCCGCGATTTGGATGTGCAGGGTGGCTTTCTTGATCTTCATATGCCGTTCGTGAAAATTTATAATAAATAATAATTTATAAAATATTACGTACGAACATCGGTCCGGGATGTCAACCGTTTTTTTGATTTGACATTCCGGCGATAATTGGCCAAAAGTTTCAGCTTGTGCGCCAGGCGCGCGAACACGCCTCGAGACAAGATGGAGGTAATCACATGGCGGCGTTGAATTGGAACGTGCTCTTGATGATCGTGATCGGGGTGGGCGTGGGCATCGGCGGCGCCTTTACCGGCCTTGGCGGCGGTTTCCTGATGGTGCCGCTGCTGCTGTTCATGGGCTTTACGGCGCAAAAAGCCGTGGGCACCTCGTTTCTGGCGATTCTCGTGATCGCGATCTCGGCCCTGATCGCCCACAACAAGCTGGCCAATATCGACTACCGGGCGGGCATCCTGCTCGGCATCGGGGGCATCATCGGCGCCCAGATCGGCGCCCGGCTCGTCGAACACGTCTCGACCGCCAGCTTCAAGAAGATTTTCGCCTGCGTTCTCATAGGACTGGCGGCCTATCTGTTTTTGAAGAAGTAGGGCCGTCGCCTCGCCCGTCGCTTGCAACGCCCGACCGGGTGGAGGCGCCGCTGCGAGGTCCGGGCTGCGGGGGGGGGGGCACCTCGCGAACCCTCGACGTGGAGGCTCCCAATTTGTCTAGTTCAGCGAAACGGGAAGATCTTTCGTAACCGTTCACAGGGTTGCAGAGTCCGATGCGCTTCAAACCACCTAATTGTAAGCTTTTACAGGGTGCTGCAGATGCAAGGCGTCGGGCGCGCAGACGTACTTTTGTACTTCAAGTGCCCGACAACAAAGCAGATGCAGTGCCCTGTGAACGCTTACGATCTTTCTATCTGCCATGCTGATTATCAGCGACGCGCATGTCAACGAGGCCCTGGGCAACCACGAAGCATTTTTCGAGATGCTCGGGGCCCTCGAAGAAACCGCCGAGGACATCGTCTTTCTGGGTGACATATTCGATTTGTGGATTGCCCTGCCGCGCTACGAACGCGCGATTCACCGCCGTTTTCTTTCCTGGTGCGCCGCCCAGAAAGTCCGCCGCCGCATCGGATTCATCGAAGGCAATCACGAATACTACCTCGCGCGTGAAAAGGGCCGCTTTTTTTCCTGGTGTACCGCCGATGCCTTCTGGAAGGACGATGGCGGCCACATCTTCTGCCACGGCGACCAGGTCAACCGCCTGGACAAAAATTACCTGTGTTTCAGGCGCGCCGTGAAAAACAACCTGTCGCAGACGGCCCTGCGCCTGCTGCCGCTGGGGCCCGGATTCGTCGAACAGGTCAAGGTCCGGTTGAAGCACACCAATCCTCTCTTTCGGCGCCATCTGCCGCAGCGGCAGCTCGAGGCCTTCGCGACAGCGCGATTTGCCGAGGGAGCCCGAAGGGTCTTCGTCGGCCATTTTCATCGCGCCTACCGCTATGGCGACCGGCAGGGCCGGACGCTGCACACGGTGCCCAGCTGGTTCGACGATCAAACGATCACCCGCTACGACCCGGGAAGCGGCAGCGTCCGGCATGCCGCGTGGCCGGCGCTGCTATAGCGCCGGGGGGTGCGGGAGCGATTGCAACAAACACAGCGCCCGGAGGACCGGACGGCATGGTCGATAACCGCGGCTGAAGGCCGGAATGGGCCGTTCGGCCGGCCGGTCTTCGCCAAGGCTCGCAGCATTTCCTCCTTTGACGGAAACGGCCCGTAAGTTTCTGCTCCCTCGATTCGCTATGAAACCATCGCCGCACGCCGATCACCCTTTTGTCCGATCGCCTCACCGCACGCTGCTTTCGCTGTCGCTGCCCGTGCTGTTGTCGCTGGTTGCCGAACCGCTGACCGGCCTGGTCGACACCGCCTTCGTGGCGCGCCTGGGCTCGGAGTCGCTGGCGGCCCTCGGTGTGGGCACGATGGCCCTGTCCAGCGTTTTCTGGATCTTCAATTTTCTCGGCATCGGCACGCAAACCGAAGTCGCGCAGGCCATGGGCGGCCGGTCTTCCGCCGGGGCCGCGCGCATGGGGTCCCTGGCTTTCGGCCTGGGGGTGACGTTCGGCCTGCTGCTCGCGGTCATCGGATTTCCGGCGGCGGATGCGGCCGCGCGCCTGCTGGGGGCCACCGGCGGCATTGCGGACCAGGCCCGGAGCTACATCCAAATCCGGCTCTTCGGGGCCCCGGCCGTTCTGGCCGTCATTGCCGCTTTCGGCAGCCTGCGGGGACTTCAGGACATGCGCACGCCCCTGCTGGTGGCAACGGGCATCAATCTTCTCAACATCGCCCTGGATGCCGTCCTGATTTACGGCTGGGGGCCGGTACCGGCCTACGGGATCGGCGGGGCGGCCGCGGCCAGTTCGATCAGCTGGTGGGCCGGCGCCCTGTGGGCCGCGGTCGCCGTTCGCGGGCGGCTCGGCTGGCCGGATAAAATTCCGCTCGGGGAAGCGAAGCGGCTGCTGCGGGTCGGCGGCGAACTGTTCGTTCGCACCGGCCTCCTGACCCTGTTCCTGCTGCTGGCCACGCGGGCGGCCACCCGCATCGGTGCGGACGCCGGCGCGGCCCATCAGGCCATCCGCCAGGTGTGGGTTTTCACCGCCCTTTTTCTGGACGCCTTTGCGATCACCGGGCAGAGTCTGATCGGCTACTTCATCGGCGCCGGGCGCGTGGCCGCCGCCCGCCGGGTGGCCGGCGTGGTCTGCTTCTGGAGCGCGGTTGCCGGCGGCGGTCTGGCCGGTATCATGTGGTACGGTCGCGCGCCGGCCATCGCCGCCTTCGTCCCGCCTTCGGCCGTGGCGATCTTCCTGCCGGCCTGGCTGGTGGCGGCGGCCGTACAACCGCTCAGTGCGTTGTCTTTCGCGACCGACGGGATTCACTGGGGCACGGGCGATTTCCGCTATTTGCGCAACACCGTCGCCGTGGCGACCGGCTGCGGCGCGGCCGCGCTGGCGCTGCTCGACAAGGGGCGGCCGGATGCCCTGACCTCGATCTGGCTCATCACCGCCGGCTGGATCCTCGTGCGGGCACTCTTCGGCCTGATCCGCATCTGGCCCGGCGTCGGCAAAAGTCCATTGACACCGCGCGCGGGAAGAATAAACTAAAAGCCGCCACCCAGGAAGGAGCCGCGAGCGATGAGCGATACCCCGGCCGCATTCAAGATGCAGATGCAGTATCTCAAGATTATGTACGAGCAGAAAATCCCTTTCAACAGGATCCTGGGCTTCGAAGTCGAAACGCTCGCGGCCGATAGGGTCGTGGTGCGGTTTGCGATGCGTCCCGAGCTGATCGGCAACTATGTCCTGGAGACGCTGCACGGCGGGGTGATCTCTTCCGTGCTGGATGCCACCGGCGGGCTGAGCGTCTCGATCGGCCTGCTCGAAAGGCTGCAGGGCGAACCGGTGGAGGTCATCGAGAAAAGAATGGCCCGCATCGGCACCATCGACCTGCGGGTCGATTATCTGCGGCCGGGCAGAGGCAAGGCGTTCCGGGCGATAAGCTCCATCATGCGGGCCGGCAAGAAAGTGGCCGTGACGCGCATGGAACTGCAGAACGACGAACGCCTGCTGGTGGCGGTGGGGACCGGGACCTACATCGTCGGCTGATATAGGCTTCAAGATAAAGATTTTGGCTGCGTTATCGGTCGGCGGCGTATGACCTATACAGCCGCCTTCCTCTGGCCTTGCCAAAATCATTATCTTGAAGCCTATAGTCAAAGATTTTGGCTGCCGGTATCGGTCGGCGGCGTATGACCTATACAGCCGCCTTCCTCTGGCCTTGCCAAAATCATTATCTTGAAGCCTATAGGTCAAAGATTTTGGCTGCCGGTGTCGGTCGGCGGCGTATGACCTATACAGCCGCCTTCCTCTGGCCTTGCCAAAATCATTATCTTGAAGCCTATAGTCAAAGATTTTGCATGAATATTATTTTTCTGGTCATCGTCCTGCTGGCGTTCGGGTTTGCCGGTTGGCAGCAGTTCTCCTGGGTCCCGATCGAGGGCCGGACGGCGCCGATCGAAGCGGTTTCCACGGCGATGGTGGATTCCGCCGCCGGGGCGGTCGAACTGGCGATCGGACTGGTGGGCGTGATGACCCTTTTCCTGGGGCTGGTCAAGATCGCCGAGGCCGGCGGCATGCTGACGATCCTGGCGCGCCTGATCCGGCCCCTGATGGTCCGGTTGTTCCCCGACGTGCCCGCCGACCATCCGGCCATGGGGGCCATGATCCTCAATTTGTCCGCCAATGCCCTGGGGCTTGGCAATGCGGCCACGCCTTTCGGCATACGGGCGATGCAGGAACTCGACAAGCTGAACCCCCAGCCGGGCACGGCCACAGACGCCATGGCCCTTTTTCTGGCGATCAACACCTCCAGCGTGACCCTGCTGCCGACCGGCGTCATTGCCTTGCGGGCTGCGGCCGGCTCCCTGAATCCGGCCGGCATTCTTCCCACGACTCTTTTTGCAACGATGGGATCGACCGCGGTGGCGATTGCGGCGGCCGTGCTGTACCGCCGCTTCTTTCCCGTCAAGAGCGCGCCGGCCGCGGCCGTGCCGGATAGCGGCGCACCGGTCGCCGGCGGGCCGTCCGCCGGCGAAGCGCCCGGCGAAAGCGAAGCGCCGGCTGCCGGATACCCGCTGTGGGTCAGCCTCGGCGCCTTGGGCGCGGTGGCGGCCTTGATTCCGCTGGCCATCGTCTTCGGCCGGGCGCTATCGCCCTGGATCCTTCCGGCGCTGATGGTCTTCTTTCTGGTCTTCGGGGTTTTCCGCCGCGTGCGGGTGTACGAGGTTTTCGTCGAGGGTGCCAAGGAAGGCTTTCAGGTGGCGATCCGCATCATTCCCTACCTGGTGGCCATCCTGGTGGCGGTCGGCATGTTTCGCGCCAGCGGCGGTCTCGGGGCCGTGGTCGGCTGGATCGGCGGCTGGACGGCCGCGGTCGGCCTGCCGGCGGAAGCCCTGCCGATGGCGATCATGCGGCCCCTGTCGGGTTCGGGCGCCTACGGCATCCTGGCCTCGATCATCAACGATCCGGCCATCGGCCCCGACAGCTACACCGGTTACCTGGTGAGCACGCTGCAAGGCTCGACCGAGACCACCTTTTACGTCATGGCCGTGTATTTCGGGGCCGTGCAGGTGCGGCGCATCCGGCACACGCTGGCAGCGGCCTTGACGGCGGACCTTTTCGGGGTGATTTTTGCCATATTGGCCTGCACATTTCTCTTCGGGTGAATCGTCGGACGCCGTCGAGCCTACCCGCAAATGAAGAAAAAAGGACGATTCGGCGGTATCGATTTAATGTTGACGGGTTTCCCGGCGGCGATCCGATGTTTTTTTTTCGCAACCGCCGCTGATCCACTGCGGGATGGTGTTGACAAGCCATGACGGAACTGTAATGATCGGCTCGCCATCGACCTGCCGAATGCCACCAGGCTGTCGGAAGGCTTCAAACAGGCGGGACCTTGAGCGGCCGATCGCCGACCGTTTCGATCAAACGGGTGCGATTCACGACATTCATTTGAAAAGGAGATCAGGATGAACATTTATGTGGGCAATTTAGCGTTTGCGATCACCGAGGATGAACTGCGCCAGGCGTTTGAAGCTTTCGGGAAAGTGGATACGGCGACGATTATCAAAGACAAGTACAGCGGTCAGTCCAAGGGGTTCGGATTCGTCGAGATGCCTTCGGGGGATGAAGCCCAAGCCGCTATCGAAGGCTTGAACGGCAAGGACCTGAAAGGCCGGTCCCTGAATGTCAACGAAGCCCGGCCGCGCGCCGAAAAACGCGGCGGCGGCGGTGGCGGCGGTGGCGGCGGCGGCGGCCGGCGCTACTAAGTCGAGGGTTTATGATGCGTGAATCTTCCTGCTGTCTGCCGCAGGAAGATTCATGGTACCGTCACCGATGCCAGAGCCGAATTCCCGTCTTTCCCCAAAACCGCCCTCTTGCCGGAAGCTGAAGTCCGACCGTCATCGAACCGGCCTTGATCGACTCGACTCCCCGGCGCACGTCGAGGGTCAAACCGCACGCGTCGAATCGGAGTTTCCGTTCTGATCTCCATCTGCATCGCCTTCTTCGCGCCTGCCGACAGTCACGCCCATCGGCCGGCCGGCAAGCGGGTTCTTTACCTCACACCGGCCGAACCGATGCCGGCGCCGCTGATCGAGCGGGTTCAACGGCACGGCTGCGGCAGGTGCGCCGGATGGACCCGTCACCCGCAGCCTGGGCCACCGCTCGGAAATATCCGGAGCGGATCGACGATGGCGGTCGGTGGAATCGAAACAACCGCTTATGAGAGTCACTGTCTGCGAACTCGGCAACAGCCCCGAGCGCCTTGCGCGCGACTGGGATGACTTGGCGCGCCATGTCCGCGCCAGCGGCAGCGAGGTGGTGCTGTTGCCGGAAATGCCTTTTTTCCCCTGGCCGGCCTGGACCCGGACCGTCGATCCGTCGATATGGCAGCACGCCGTGGCGGCTCACGATGCCTGGCTCGATCGTCTGGGCGAGCTGTCGCCGGCCGTCGTGCTCGCCACACGGCCCGTGGTCCGCGCCGGCCGGCGCTACAACCAGGGGTTTGCCTGGGATCCGGTAGACGGCTACCGGGCGGTTCATGACAAGTACTACCTGCCGGATGACGATGGATACTGGGAAGCATCCTGGTACGAGCGCGGTCCGCGCGACTTCGTGCCGGTCGACCTGAAAATGGTCCGGGCCGGATTTCTGATCTGTACCGAATTGTGGTTTACCGAACATGCCCGCGCCTATGCGCACGCCGGCGCCCGGCTGCTGGTCTGCCCGCGGGCGACTCCGGCCAGCTCGGCCGACAAGTGGCTGGTCGGCGGACGCGCCGCGGCGGTGGTTTCAGGGGCTTACGTCCTGTCCTCCTGTTTCGGCGGCGAGGGGCCCAACGGGATGACCTGGGCCGGCAGCGGCTGGATTATCGAACCGCAGGAAGGCGGCGTTCTCGCCGTGACCTCCGCCGGCAAGCCGTTCATAACTCTCGACATCGACGTGCGTATTGCCGATCAGGCCCAGCAGACCTATCCGCGCTACGTTACGGACCCCGGGTAGCGCCATGGCCGGCACCGTTTCCGGTGAACTCCTGGAATCGCTGGCGACACTGCGCCGCACCCTGCACCGGCACGCCGAGCTTTCAGGGCAGGAACGCGGCACGGCGACCCTGGTGCGGGAGTTTATCCGGCACCATGCCCCCGGCGCCGAGACCGTGACCGATCTGGGCGGCAGCGGCCTGGCTTTCTGCTACCCGGGTCGCGCCGCGGGCCCGACGGTCATGTTCCGCGCGGAACTCGACGCGCTACCCATTTCCGAAACCTCCGCCCTGCCGCATCACTCGCGCACAGCCGGCGTCGCCCACAAATGCGGGCATGACGGGCACATGGCGATTTTAGCCGGTCTGGGCGTGCTGCTTCACCGGCAGCCTCCGCGCCGCGGGCGGGTGGTCCTGCTCTTCCAGCCGGCGGAGGAAACCGGCGCCGGGGCCCTGCAGATCATTAACGATTCCAAGTTCGCGCGCCTCGCGCCGGACCTGATATTTGCCCTGCACAATGTCCCCGGGCACCGGGCCGGAGACATCCTGGTCAAAGAGGGTACCATGACCTGCGCCTCGGTGGGGATGCTGATCGGTTTGACCGGCCGGAGTGCGCACGCCTCGCACCCGGAGCAGGGGCTCAGCCCGGCTGCGGCCATGTGCGAGATCATGCGCCGGCTGCCGCTGGTGCCCGAATCCATTGCGGCGCAAGGCTTCGGCCTCGTGACCCTCGTCCACGCCCGGTTAGGGGAAGAGGCGGTCGGAACGGCCCCCGGAGAGGGCCGGATACTGGCGACGCTGCGCGCCGAGACCAACGCCGATCTGGAGCGACTGCAAGAGCGGGCCGTCGAGACCGCGCGCGCGTGCGCGCGTGCGGAGCGCCTCGAGTGGACCGTCGCGTGGAAGGAGTATTTTGCGGCCGGGATCAACGACCCCGGCGCCGTTGACGCCGTTACCGTGGCCGCGGCGCAAAGCGGGCTGAAGGTCGAGCGGCTCACGCAGCCGTTTCGCTGGTCGGAAGACTTCGGTCGGTTCAGCTCGAAAATTCCCGGCGCGATGTTCGCACTCGGTGCCGGAGAGCAGAGCGCGCCGCTGCACAGCCCGGGCTACGATTTTCCGGAAAAGCTGATCGCACCGGGCCTGAAGGTCTTCTGGAACATCGTCGATCGCCTGTTGAACGCCCATGGCCCTTAGCGCCGCCTGGGTGCGAAGGAATGGTGGAATATTACTCCAGGCTTCAACATAAAGCTGTGGGCTGCATAACCGCTCGCCGGCGTACCATACACGACTGCCGCCTCGCTTTGCCCTCGCCAAGATCATTATCTTGAAGCCGGCCGGTGGTCTAATTTAACATAGCGGGATCAGCTTTTCGCTGTCGGTGGAAATTGTGCCAGGATCCTGTCCACCAGGGCCTTGATTTCCTCGGCATTGTTGGCCGGGTCCGCCTGCCGGCCCAGGCGTTTGCTGCCGGAGCCCCTCCAGATCATCCGCCCCGTTTTGGCATCGTAAAAATCGATGACCAGCAGCCCGGTATCGTAACTTTCGATCGTATCGGTTCCGATGCCGATGCCGCCGAAGGACCCCCCGCCGCCGATACCGAAACCGGTGCCGACACTGACCGGTGATGAATCGATCCGGGCCTGGATGGATAAATTGTAGTCGACCAGAAAATCGGCGCCGGCCGATCCGGTTTTGTTGAAGCCCTTGGCTTCAAGGGTGCTGTCGACCGCCTTGCGGATGCGGCCGTCCAGCAGCGGGTTGTCGACCCGGATGTCGCCGGTCGGCGGGTGGGTGGCCGATTTCCAGCCAAACGTCCGGTAGGCCGAAAAATCGGTGTCGGGTTCGTAATCCTGGTTGACCTTCACACCGGCACACCCTGCCAGGCTCACGATGATGACCGCCCACAAGGCCAGTTTGACGATGCGCATACGTCCTCCATAAGAAGTCTTCGTTAGGATTGGGTGATTGCCGGTACTCTCTGCCTGGCTGCAGCTGCTCAACTTCCCGCCGGTGGATATTGAGCCAGGATTTCCGCGACGATCCGGTTGACCTCCGCGGTGGTTTTTTCGGGCGTCGACTGCCGCGAGACACGCCGGGATCCTATTCCGCGCCAGAACAGCTTTTTGGTTTCTGAATCCGTAAAATCGATGATAAGGGTCCCCTCCTGGTAATAATTGACATAGCCGGAATAGTCGATTCCGCCCCAGAGAGGATAGGGGTATCCCCAGTAGCCGTAGGGATAGGCGCCCCAGCCGAACGCGGGTCCGGCGGGAGTGACCTCGACCTGGTTTCTGACGACCAGCTGATAGGTGACCAGGAAATCCGGCCGGTTGTCCGCGGCCGCCGCGAAGCCCCTGGAGGTTAGCGTCGTTTCGATCGCGGCCCTGATACGGCGGTCCATCAAGGGACTGTCGATCAGGGCATTGCCGCTCTTTTGGGCCGGTTCGGGCGCCCAGGCAAAGGCGCGGTAACGGCTGAAATCGGTTGCCGGATCATAGTCCTGGTTTACCCGGATGCCGGAGCACGCGGCGATCACCACCATCGTCAAAAGCACGGCTGCATGCCGCAGCCGCCAGGCTGTATTCTGCCCCGGTATTGACATCATCGCGGACCTCGCGGCGGGTGGCCTCATTCGCGGTGTTCGACCGGATTTTCGGCGGTGCCGCTCTCTTTTTTGTAGTGGGCCTTGAAGGCCGCCAGTGCATCTTTCATGGCGACCCAGGCCGTTTCGGATTCCGCTTTCAAATGCTCCCAGGTGCCCTCTCCGGCCGTTCGGATCTGCGCCAGTTTTTGATCGCCTTCACGGCGCTTGCGCCGCAGTTCCTCTATCTGGCTCTCGTACTTGGCCGTCATGTCCGCCTTGAGCTTTTGAATTTTTTTTTCGAAACTGTCGAACTCCTGGTTCCAGTCGTCCAACCGTGCCTTCATTTTGGTGACAAACTCGTCCCGCTTGGCCATCGTGCCTCCCTTGGTTCCATTGTTGACGATGCGATCCGCTGCAACAAGCCGGTTTCAGGCGTCGGGCCGATCCTGCTCCACGTAGATCAAGCCCGCGGTGTCAAAATCCCATTGCTCGGCCTTGACCACCAACTCGGCTAGAACCTGCCGGTCGAGGGTTTTCTCACGCGACAAAATCCAGAGGTAGGACCGGTTCGGTCCCGCCACCATGGCGTAGCCGTAGGATTGCCGGTCCAGGGCGATAATGTGGTAGCCGCCGTAGAACGGCCCGAAAAAAGACACTTTCAGGCTGCCGACCGAGTTGTTTTTGATGAAGGATGCCGTGCCTTCGATCTCTTCCCACCGGTCGGATTTTTCGTTGTAGCCGCGGTTGACGACCCCGATGCCGCCGCCGTCTTTGCGGTAATACCGGGCCGACACGTTGCTGAGGTTTTCTTCGAACCGGTGATCGAGCCGGGCGATTTCGTACCACTTGCCCAGGTAGCGTTCCGGCTCGAAGTCGGTGACCGGCCGCAGTCCGGTCGGCACCCCCGTACATCCGGCAATCACCAGGCCGGCCGCGATGATCCGCATCAGGGTCGCTGCCATCATAGTCTGGAAATGACCTCTTTCAATTTGGTTTGAATTTCACCTGCGATCTCGCTCAACGCCGGATTATCGACGGCCTGCATCGAGGCGACCGGATCGATGGCCGCCACTTCGATGCGGCCCTCTTGGCTTTCGCGGACGATGACATTGCACGGGAGCATGGTTCCGATCTTGGTTTCGATTTTAAGCGCCCGGTAGGCGTATTCCGGGTGGCAGGCGCCGAGAATCCGGTAGCGTTTGACAGTCACATTGAGTTTTTTCCGGAGCGTCTCCTTGACATCGATGTCGTTCAGGATGCCGAACCCCTCTTTTTTCAGCTCCTCGGATACGCGCGTCACGGCCGATTGAAAGGGGATGTTCAAAAACTTGCTGAAATAATAGGCCATAATTTGTCCCTCCGTCGAACCCCGGGCTCGTTGTCACACGGGTATATAATGGCCATGATCGGTTAACATTTCAAGCCCGGTAACGGTGTCACACGTGGAGCTGTCCGGGTCCGCCGGATGAGGTGCGGCCTAAACCCTGAGCGTATTTTCAGCTTGGCCGCGGGCCGATAATGAACCTGATTGACGATCGGGCGCCAATTTATAGTTTGATTTTATGGGCGACTTCAATATAAATCTCAACAAAAATCGATTTCTCCGGCGATGACGGCCCGGAGTCGGACTGGACGAAGTTTCGAGGGAGAAAAAAATGCCGTACGTCAACTTCCGGATCACCCGGGAGGGAGCCACCGCTGACCAGAAGGCCCGGCTGATCAGCGGTGCCACCCGTTTACTGCAGGAGGTCCTGGGTAAAAACCCGGCGACGACCGTGGTCGTAATCGATGAGGTGGAGACCGACAACTGGGGCATCGCCGGTGAAACCGTGACCCGCAGACGGGAAAAGGGTCAATAGCCGTCGGGGATGAGGGAAGGCGGGTTGCGGGTTGCGAGTTACGAGGCGCGGGGTTCGAGTTCGGGTTTCGGGTTGCAGGGCGCGAGCCGCGGGGTGCGCGGGTTGGGGTGCGAGACTAGGAGGGTCATAGGGTGAACGATGGCAGCGCAATCGATATGTTCGGCCGAATCGAGGCCGCCGGCGAACGGCTGCGCGGTCAGGCCGCCGTCACGCCGGTGCAGACCTCCCGCACGTTGAACCGGATGGCCGGCACCGACATATTCCTTAAATGCGAAAACTTTCAGCGCGTCGGCGCCTTCAAGTTCCGCGGCGCATACAATGCCGTGAGCCGCCTGTCGCCTGAAGAAAAGGCGCGCGGAGTGGTCACGTTTTCCTCCGGCAATCATGCCCAGGCCACGGCGCTGGCGGGCCGCCTGCTGGGCGTGGCCACCACGGTCGTCATGCCCGCCGATGCACCGCTGATAAAGCGCGCGGCCACCGAAGCTTACGGGGCCGCCGTGATCGATTACGATCCTCGGACCGCCAGCCGCGAGGAAATTGCCCGGCGGCTGGAAGCCGAACACGGGTATACGATGATACCGCCCTACGATCATGAAGATGTCATCGCCGGCCAGGGGACGGCGGCCCTGGAAATGATCCGGCTTCAAAGCCCGATAGACGTCCTGCTGGTGCCGTGCGGCGGGGGCGGGTTGCTGAGCGGTTCGGCCGTGGCCGTCAAGGGAGTCAACCCGGCCAGCCGCGTGATCGGGGTCGAACCGGAACTGGCCGATGACGCCACGCGCTCTTTCAGGACCGGGACCCTTCACACCGTGCACAATCCGCCGACCATCGCCGACGGCACCCGTACGCCGTGCCTCGGAAAGATCACCTTTCCGCTGATCAGAAAATACGTCGACGACATGCAGACCGTCTCTGAGGATGACATCATCGCCGCGGTCCGTTTTCTGTTCTACCGCATGAAGCTGGTGGTCGAACCCTCGGGCGCGCTGGGTGTGGCGGCGCTGCTCGCCGGCCGGCTTCCGCTGCGCGGAAAGGTCGGGGTGATCCTGAGCGGCGGCAACATCGACGGCCCGACGATGACCCGAGTCCTAAAATAAATTTTTCTGGGGAAAAATTTATGAAACGCAGCGGAGCTGCTCGGGAAAAAAGACAAAAGACTGTTACTCAAAAAACTCAACGGACCCAACAGACTCAACGGACCCAATAGACCCAAAATAAATTTTTCTGGGGAAAAATTTATGAAACGCAGCGGAGCTGCTTGAAAAAATAGACAAAGACTGTGACTCAAAAAACTCAACGGACCCAACAGACCCAACAGACCCAACAGACCCAACAGACCCAACAGACTCAACAGACCCAACAAACTCAACAAACCCAACAAACCGGCGAAACCGGCTCAACCGGCCAAACGGGCTCAACCGGCCAAACGGGCTCAACGGGCTCAACGGGCCAAACCGCCCCTGCGGGCCCAACCCTTTGGCGGCGGGCGTCTGTTGCCGGAACCTTTATCCGGTAACCGGTTAATCGCGTGAGGAACCAATTTATGCTTCGCTATCCCTACCTGCTGTATGCCCGCCATCTCGATCTCCTCCCGCTTTTCAGGAACCTGCACGGAGATCCGCTGCTGCTCGACCTGTCGACCGGCAATCACCTTCTGGAGCGGATCGACGTGCGGGATCAGAAGGGCTTCCAGTCCATGCTGGAAGTACGCCTGCCGACCGGCGCCAACTGGGGGCTGGGCGGTTACCTGGAGCGCCGTGACACACTGCTGCGGGATTGTCCGCAGATGGTGGCCGACGAGCGCTTTTACCACCTGGGCCTCGATATCCTGGTTCCGGTGGGCAGCGTGCTGCACGCGCCGCTGGGTGCGGTGGTCAGCCAGTCCGGATACGAAGAAGGGGAGGGCAATTACGGCGGGTACGTTCTGCTGAAGCACGCCGGCGATGGCTTCGATCCCTTCTACAGTTTCTACGGTCACCTGAGCCCGGACTCGCTGCCGCCCGCCGCCACTCACCTGGAAGCCGGGGCCGAATTCGCGCGCATCGGCGACTTTCACGAAAACGGCAACTGGTACCATCACACCCACCTGCAGATCATCACCGTCGGCGGGCTTAAAAAAGGTTACCTGCACAAGGGCTACTGCGCCCGCAAGGACTTGTCCGAGATTACCGAGCTGTGCCCCGATCCGGTGCCGTTCTTCAAACGGTGAGCGCCGCATCCCGAATCCCCCTTGCATTAGTTGAAAACGAAATTCCAATCGGCGTCTGAATTCCCTGCGCCAAAGCTCGTCAGGTTGACGAGGCAGAATTTTTTTTCGAACATGGTGCTCGACGGCGGCCCCCATCTGATAGACATGGCGGCCGAAGCCAAGGTGTTTAATTTTTGATGTCCGGGCGACGGCGGATGCTGGATTTTAATTTATTGACTTCGTTAAATAAACATCCCGGAAATCTGCTTGACAACGCTGCCGAAGGCCGCTATGATCGCTAAAAATTAACGCTTTTCCTGGTTGTAACTAAAAATCACGTAAGCCCCGGAATAACTCCTGGGCTTTTTTTATTGGAAAACAAAGAAAGAAGGCATTTAGTGAATTTCGAAACATTTAAATTTCATCCCGCCGTTGCCGCAGGCGTTGCAGCGGCAGGGTACAAAGAACCGACTCCGATTCAGACGCAGGCCATACCGCAGGTGTTGGCAGGCGGCGATCTGATCGGACTGGCGCAGACCGGCACCGGCAAGACGGCGGCATTTGTTTTGCCGATCCTCGATCGACTGATGGGGCGCGCATCCGGCCGGGTGCGGGCCCTGATCGTCGCCCCCACGCGCGAGCTGGCCGAACAGACCCACCAGGCCATCGAAACCCTCGGGCGCAAAACGCGCCTCAGAAGCGTCACCGTTTACGGCGGCGTGGGAATAAACCCGCAGATCCAGAAATTGAGACGGGCCGATATCGTCGTGGCCTGCCCCGGCCGGCTGCTGGATCATATCGGGCGGCACAGTGTCGATCTGTCGCGGCTGGAAGTGCTGGTCGTCGACGAGGCCGATCAGATGTTCGACATGGGATTCATGCCCGACATCCGCCGGATTTTGAGCCACCTGCCATCCAAACGCCAGACGATGCTCTTTTCGGCCACCATGCCGCCTGAAATCAGGCGCCTGGCCGGGGATATCCTGCAAAAGCCGGCCACCGTCAAAGTGGGGATCACCGCACCCGCCGACACCGTCAGCCACGCCTTGTATCCAGTCGCCCCGCATTTGAAGACGGCCCTGCTGTTGAAGCTGCTGGGCAACACGACGACCGAATCGGTGCTGGTCTTTACCCGCACCAAGCACCGCGCCAAGAGCCTCGAGAAAAAACTTGCGGCCGCGGGCTTCCGCTCGGCCTCGCTGCAGGGAAACCTTTCCCAGACGCGCCGCCAGGCGGCCCTGGACGGCTTTCGCGACGGGCGGTTCCAGATCCTGGTGGCCACCGATATCGCCGCCCGCGGCATCGACGTCACCCAGATTTCGCATGTCATCAACTACGACATCCCGTCCACGCCCGAGGCCTACATCCACCGCATCGGCCGTACGGGCCGGGCGACGCGCAGCGGCGAAGCGTTCACCCTGATCACCGGCGAAGACACGGTCATGGTGCGCGCGATAAACCGCCTGATCGGCGCCGAGATCGAGCAGCGCCGCTTGCCGGCCTTCGACTATGGATCACCGGCACCCGAAAAAGAGCCGCGCCCGCAATGGGTGAAAAGACCGCCCCGCAAACCCTTCGGCGTTGCCAAGGGCCACGCCACCGCGCGCCCTTTCGCGATAAGACCGCACGGATAGGGCTACGGCCGCCGCCCCCTGGCCTTGCCAAGACCTTTATCTTAAAACCTAAAGAAGGAATATCCGGAAGGTTTCAGGCGAGAAAATTCAAGAAGCCTCACAATTTTGCTTTTATTCCGCAAATGCTCGGCCGGTAAATATCAACATAAAAGACGAGGAAGATGTCCCTCTTCTTTCAACGGCTGTGAACGCAAATGCAGAACTGTTCGTGACCGGTGACAAGGAACTGCTGGCGCTAAAAAAAATAGAGACCATGCGCATCGTTTACCCCAGAACATTCTGGGAGATATTGAAAACTTGACCTCACATGGTCGCTGACATTCTCGCAAAAGGCCACGCCATGCTTTCTTTCGGCGGGCGCGCCGTGCGCTGCCGTGGACTTCAAGATAAAGATTTTGGCTGCCGGCAGCAGTCGTTGGTGTATTCTCCCCCTATTCCTGCCGAAACCATTATCTCGAAGCCTGTTTTTTCCCGGCGACAGGAAAAGATCATGCACACCAAAAAGGTGGCCCGCGCGGTGATCCTGACCGCCGCGGCCGTGGCGCTGTCTCCTTTTTTCATTCCGGTCGGCATCACCAAATGCTTTCCGGCCCAGCACATGATAAACGTCCTGGCGGCGGTCATGCTCGGGCCGGCCTACGCCGTCGGCATCGCCTTTGCCGCCGCGCTTTTGCGTAATATTCTCGGGCTCGGCACGCTGCTGGCCTTTCCGGGCGGGATGATCGGTGCCCTCCTGGCGGGCGTGGCCTACCGCCTGACCCGCAACGTCTATGCGGCCGGCGCGGGTGAGATCGTCGGCACCGGCCTGCTGGGCGCCACGGCCAGCGCGTGGCTGATCGGACCCGTGCTGCTGGGAAAGACGATGGCTCTGGCCACGCTGGTGATCGCCTTCAGCCTCAGCACCATCGTCGGGACGGTCTTGGGAATTGTCGTGCTGCACGTGCTGCGCCGGGGAAAGATATGGCAGCCGTCGAATTGAGGAAAGTTCGATACGCCTATCCCGGCGGGACAGCCGTGTTGAACGGCCTCGACCTGTTTACAGCAGGCGGTCAGGCGACGGTCATCCTTGGTGCCAGCGGATCGGGCAAATCGACGGTTGCCTACCTGCTGAACGGGTTGATCCCGCACTTTTTCGGCGGCAGTCTGGAAGGCGCCGTTCTGGTCGACGGGCTCGACACCCGGCAAACGAGCGTGGGCGCCCTGGTGGCCACCGTGGGGCTCGTCATTCAAAACGCCGATGCCCAGCTTTTCAATGCCACCGTCAGGGATGAACTGGCCTTCGGGCTGGAAAGCCTCGGCCTTCCGGCCGCTGTCATCGAGGAGCGCATCTGCGCCGCGGCCTCCGAACTGGAAATTGAACCGTTGCTGGACCGCGGCCCCGAGACCCTCTCGGGCGGCGAAAAAAAGATGACGGCCGTCGCCGCGGTGCTGTGCACGGATCCGGCCGTGATGGTTCTCGACGAGCCTTTCGCCGGGCTCGACTGGCATGCCGCGCGCGGCTTGCAGGACCTGTTGATCCGGATTGCGCGCCGCGGTAAAAACCTGATCGTCATCGAACATCGCGCCCGTCCGTTTATAGATGTCGCCGACCGCTGCCTGGTGATCGACCGCGGCCGGGTCCGGTATGACGGCCCGCCGCGGTCGGCGACGGTCGAACTGGCCGAACGCCGCTTGATCCCGCACTATCCCCGGCGCACCCGCTTCACCGGCAGCTGGGCGAGCGACACCGTGCTCGCCGTGCGGCACCTGGCTTGCCGCCGGGGGCGGCGCCAGCTCCTGGCGGACATTTCGCTTTCGATTCGTACCGGCGAGACGCTGGCGATCGTCGGTGAAAACGGCGCCGGAAAGACCACCCTGGTAAAGCATATGGCCGGGCTCCTGCCGCCGGAGCGCGGCGAGGTTCTTTTCAGGGGCGAGCCGATCGGCAGGTTCGCGCCGCGCGCCAGGGCCGCCTGCGTGGGAATCTGCTTCCAAAACCCCAACGATCAGTTTTTCCGCACCGATGTGCGGCGTGAAATCATGGACGGCGCCCGGCGGTTGGGCCTGACGGACGCCGACTGGCAGCAGAAAGTCATCGCTGACCTGCACATCGAGGCCCTGATGGACCGTTCGCCCTACCGGCTGAGCGAGGGCGAGAAAAAACGCGTGGCGCTGGCCTCCGTGCTGTTGATGCGGCCGGAAGTCCTGGTACTGGATGAGCCTACCGCCGGTCAGGACGGTCGCTGCAAGGAGGCCCTGGCGGAGATTCTATCGCGCATCGCCCTGACGGGCACAGCGACGGTCGTGGTGACGCATGACCTTGATTTTGCCGCCGCGGTGGCCGACCGCTGGCTGTGGCTCCAGGCAGGCCGGATCCGGGCCGAAGGCGGCCCGGCCGCGGTCAGAGAAGAACTTGCGGCGGCATTCCTGGCGCCGCCGGCGCTCGGCGAGGACCCTCACAGACCCGAGAGATTTCCGGAAGAATTCGATGGCAAGGCTGGACCCCAGAACGCGGCTCGTGCTTCTGGTTTTAACCGTCACGGCGGTGCTGCTGACACGGCGGGTTGAACTGCTGGCGGTCGAAGCCCTCCTGTTGACTGCCGCGCTTTCGATCCCGCGCGGCGGACGCGTGCCGGTTTGTCGACCGGGCGTTATGGCCGCGCCGATCGGGATCGTGCTCGTCATCGGCCTTATCTTCTACGATCTTCGGACGGCGTTGGCATTGTCGCTGCGCCTGTTCAATCTGCTGGCCGCTTCCACCTTTTTTCTGCATGGCCTGAAATCCGGCGATCTGGCCGGTGCCCTGCGACAGGCGGGGCTGCCGTACACCCCGGCCTTTATTCTCACCACCGCCCTGCGTTACGTACCGCTGATGACCGGAAAGATCGCCCATATTCGCGCCGCCCAGCAGGCGCGCGGGATCGACCTGCGGCCGCGGCTCAGAAACCTGCCCCACCTGGCGGCCCTGCTGGTGCCGCTGGCGGTGCAGTCGTTTATCCTGGCGGACGACCTGGCGCTCGCCATGGAATCCCGCGGTTTCGGGCGCCGCGGCCGGACGACGCGCCGGGATTATCGCATCCGGGTCGGCGAATATGGGCTGATGGCGGCGGTCCTCGGGCTGGTCGTTCTGCTGGGCTGGTGGGAGCGCGGCTGACAGACGGGAAGCGGATAACGCATCAATCGGGCGGGGGTAAGAGAGCCTCCAATCTTCGGTAGGCTTCGGCCGGTTCGCGCTGGGCGTTGATGCCGGACAAGACGGCCAGAAAACGCGCGCCGCAAGCCGACGCCTGCAGCGCCGTGTCGACGGAGATACCGCCGATGGCTACGACCGGGATATCGACGGCGTCAACCACGGTGCGCAGGCCCCGGGTGCCGATCACGACGGCTTCCGGCTTGGTCGCGGTGGCAAACACCGCCCCGGCGCCCAGGTAGGTGGCTCCGGCCTCTTGGGCCGCAATGGCCGGCGCGGGAAAGCGGGCCGAAACGCCCACGATCATCCTCGGCGGCACGCGCCCGATGACCCGGCCATACGCTTCGTCGTCCTGCCCGACGTGCACGCCGTCCGCCCCGATTTCAAGGGCCAGGTCCACCCGGTCGTTGACAATCAGCACCGCGTCCGAATACCGGCGCACCTGTTCCAACATGGCCCGGGCCAGCCGCCGGAAGGAGGCCTCGTCGGCGAACTTGGCGCGCAGCTGGATCACCCGTGCCCCGGCTTCCAGCAGAACCCCGCACAGCTCGAGCGAATCGGCGAAGCAGTAGATCCGCGTGCGGGCGGCCGTAAACCGATCGATCGGGCTCCTCAAACAGCCTCCGTTATCTGCTTACACTTTTGAAACGCCCCTCACAAGTGGGAGTTGTTGGGGGAGGGGATATACCTGCTGAATGGTATTCACCCTACTCCGGCCCCACGTCGAGGATGAAGGAAAAAGAGTTACCGTTCGATTGCCACTTAAACCCGGCTTTCACCGGTCGTGTCGGCCACATAGGCGCGGCGCCGACCCATCGGTTCGGGGCGCCCGACGGTGGAGTCCTCGCGCGTCTGGTGTTCCATTTCGGCGTTCAGTTCCGCGCCCAGCAAAATAACATAGGCGGTCAGGTAAAACCACAACAAGAGGATGGCCACTGCGCCCATCGACCCATAGGTTTTTCCGTAGCTGCCGAAATTGGACACGTAGAGGGAAAACAGGGCCGATCCTCCCAGCCACAGCAGGGTGGCCGTTACCGACCCCCAGCTGACCCAGCGCCACCGGGGGGCGTCCCTGTCCGGGAGGAACCGGTAGGCCAGGGCCAGCCCGAAGGCGAGAAAGACGCCCAGCAGCGGCCAGCGCAGGTAGGTGAGCAGCGCCTGAAACGTCCCCGAAAGCCCGACGAGACCGATAAGGGCCGGCACCGCGATCACCAGGGAAATGGCCACGAGTCCCAGCAGAATGGCGCAGAAGGTAAACAGCAGCGACAGGGCGTTGAGCTTTATGAAACCGCGGCGCTCCTGTTCGTCATAGACGATGTTAAGCGCCGTTATCAGGGCTTTCATGCCCTTGTTCGCACTCCATATGGTCAGCAGAATGCCGAAGATCATGCCCAGCCCGAGGGCGCCGCCGGAGTGCTGCACCAGCGTGGTCAACTGCGCCTGGATGATCCGGTAGGCCTCCGGGGGCAAGACGGTGCCAAGGGTGTCTATCTGCTGCTGTAGCTGGGCCGGATCCGCGGCCAGCCCGTAAATGGAAACCGCCGCGGCCAGGGCCGGGAAAATGGCCAGGAACCAGTAAAAGGCCACGCCGGCGGCGATAATGGAAAGATTGTCGTCCGACTGTTCGTCTTTCACCCGCAGCAGGACGTCCCCCCAGCCTTTGCGGGGAATCTCTCCGGGCCGTGAGGCGCGTCGGCCGCGGCTGTCTTCAGATTTTTCATTTCTTTTGGTGATTGATGACGAAAACATAACGGTAACCCCCTCTTTTGAGGGCCTTTTCCCGGTTTCTGGGTAGTGAAAAAAATCTCACCGCTGAGACGCAGGGTCCATTATTTTGGTGTTGCCCGGCAGGTGGCCTGCCGGGCTTAAAATCGAGAGCTACGGTCTGCGGGTGAATCATCAGGCATCATCAGGCAGGAGCCATGCTCTCCGAATTTTCCCGGGCTGCTTTTTCCAGGACCTGCCGTTGAATCTCCTCCGTGCTGGCTTCCTCTTCAACAATTTTAGCGCTCGAAACGGGGTCCGGTTGCGGCGTGACGGCCGGCTCGGCTTCGTGCGGCGGCACATAGAATTCTTCCGGCGAGCGGTCCAGGTCGGCCGGGGGCCGGTGGTCGGTTATCCGCCCCCTGGAATGGTTTTTCTGCATCTTGGAAAAGGCGTAAATCGTCATGCCGGCTCCGAGCAACACCAGCCCACTGCCGATGGCCGTAAAAAGAGCCGGATTTCGGCCCACGGCTCTTTCCAGATTGATCTCGGCACCGTCGCCGTCGAGTAAAACGCGGCGCACCCTGGCCCACAGCCCTGCCGGCGATATTTTTTCCTCCAGCTCGTTTAAGGTTTGGTTCATGTTCTCGCGGGTTTGCTCCGTGCATTGCCTGAGTTCTTCCGCGGAGCTGCTTTCATCGCAGCCGGCATTTTCTGCAAACGGTCGTTCGCGTTCGTATTCGTTTTCGATATTGTTATTCTCTATCATTTTTCACCCCCCGATATGTTCCTGTGCCAGTCGTTTATCTCTTTTCAGCGATTGTATGGTGCGCTTGGGCGCCAGTTCTTCGGCTCTCATGTCGTGCAAGCCCTTCATCAGCATGACGCCGCCGATGATGACCACCACGGCCCCGATCAGAAGCGCGGCCAGCCAGGCCGGAACGACGAGGGCCAGCCCCAGCACCGCCGCCGACAGCAGCACGAGAAAACCGGCGAACAGCACCGCCCCGCCCGTTGCCAGGCTGGCTCCCGCCAGGCCGAGCTGGTTGATTTTTTCGGAAATTTCCGTTTTTGCCAGCAGCATTTCCTGCCGCATGAGCGCCGTCACCTCGCTGACCAGGTCGGAAAGCAAGGAAGCCGCGGTACGATTGTCCGTATTCAACATGACCACCTCCCGTTTTGGTATCGGTTTATAATTAACGATTTGGCATAGAAAATAGCGTGCCGGCGGGGGACCGGCAATGGGTTGGAGATTGTATTCTGATGAATAAGAACCCGTATGCTTCACTCGCGGCCTGGATTCCTCCCGGATTTATTTTTTGCAGGGAATGACCAACACGGGGCAGCGGGCCGAATTGATGACGTGTTCGGTAACGGTTCCGGCCACATAGTCCAGAATGGTGTCCCTGCCGTCGGTGGCCATGACGATCAAATCCGCCCCGATTTCTGCAGCGATGTCGACGATGGTATTTTCCGGTTTGCCCCCATGCAGCAGGTACTCGATGTCAACATCATCCCCGTGCATCTGATGAACGATATCTTTCATCTCTTTTTTGGACTCCACCGCACTCTGCTTGTACTTGTCTTTCATTTTGCTGACGCTGACCCGCAGCATCTCCCGTTCTTCCTTGTCCATGAATTCTTCGTGGATGTTGAGCAGGGTGATTTTAGAGCCGAACTGGTGGGCCATCCGGATGGCCTGGTTGACGGCCAGGTCGGATCGATCTTTCAAGTCGGTGGGGCAAAGAATGTGGTTGAACATACGCGGCCTCCTTTTGCTTTAGGTCACCTGATTCGAAGTGGAAATTCTGAATTCACACCCTGGTCCCCGGGCGTTCAGTGATTCAAACTTTGAAAAAACTGCGTTGGTGACGACGACGCTGCACCGGCCCGTGAAGTGAAAGGTGTGCGTTTCTTAACGCTATAAATGATCATTTTCGTCAAGAGGAAAAAGGGTTCGTGCCAAAAACTTTACCGTAATACCGATATTGTGTATGGGATTCGCTTGTGTCTGCCCCTGTTGACAATAAAGACGGCGCGGTGATACCTCTAAAGCCGGATTTCGCAATGGCATCGATCGGTTCTGGGGTTTGCCGGGTCAGGGATTCACCGGGAAGGCGGTCCGCGGGGTCGGCGATTCCACAGGGACAGGATATGTCGCAGATCAAGATTATCACTACCGGCGGGACGATCGACAAAATTTATTTCGATGCCAGGAGCGAATTTCAGGTCGGGGAGCCTGCCATCGGGCAGGTTTTGACGGAGGCCAATGTCACCTGCGGCTACGAAATCACCTCCCTGCTGCGCAAGGACAGTCTCGATCTGACCGATGCGGACCGCAGCCGCATTTGCGAAGCGGTAAAAGCCTGCCCGCAGGATCGGGTTATCGTCACGCACGGAACCGACACGATGGTGGACACCGCCCTGGTTCTCAAACAAATTACCGGCAAAACCATCGTCCTGACCGGCGCCATGCAGCCGGCCCATTTCCGCTTGACCGATGCGGTCTTCAATATCGGCTGCGCCTTTGCAGCCGTTCAGCTCCTGCCGCCGGGAGTTTACATCGCCATGAACGGCAGAATTTTCGACCCGGAAACCGCCCGGAAAAATCGCGCGCTCAATCGGTTCGAAAATAAATTTTTTTTGGAAAAAAATTTATGAAACGCAGCGGAGCTGCTTGAAAAAAGGCAAAGACTGTGACTGAAAAAACTCAACAAACCAACAGACTCAACGGACCCAACAGACTCAACAGACCCAACAGACCCAATAGACCCAAAATAAATTTTTCTGGGAAAAATTTATGAAACGCAGCGGAGCTGCTTGAAAAAGACAAAGACTGTGACTTAAAAAACTCAACAGACCCAACGGACCCAATAGACCCAACAAACTCAATAAACCCAATACAACTCAATAAACTCAATAAACTCAACAAACCCAATAGACCCAACAGACCCAACAGACCCAATAAACCCAATCAACTCAATCAACTCAATCAACTCAAACCATGGCACCTGTCATCGAGGACGAGATCGTCGCTATTGTGGATTTGGAAAACCGGGTGGTGGGAGAGGCGCCGCGCGGGCGGATGCGGGCCCAAGGACTGGTGCATCGCGCTACCTACATCCTTGTTTTCAATGACGGGGGCGAGCTTTTCGTTCAGAAACGGACCCCGACCAAGGACATTTATCCCGGATATTACGACGTGGCGACCGGCGGGGTGGTTTTGGCGGGTGAGTCCTACGAGACCGCGGCCGAGCGGGAGCTGGCGGAGGAACTCGGCATCACCGGCGTGCCCCTGACGGCTCATTTCGATTTTTTCCACGAAGAGGCCGGCAACCGGGTCTGGGGCCGCGTTTTTTCCTGCACTTACAGCGGCGCCGTCGTGCTGCAGGCGGAAGAGGTGGAGAGCGGCGGCTTTCACCCGCTGGACGAAATCCTGGAGAACCGGCAGCAACGCTCGTTCACACCGGACGGGCTTTACGTGCTGAAGCGGTTTTTGAGTCCAGAAACCGCCGCCGTCGGGCGCTGAGCGCCGACAGCCGGCCGCAAAGCCGCCGGCGCGTGTCCGGTTCATCCGGCCGGCTGCCGCCCGGCGGGCTGTCGTCTCCGGATGGCATGATCACCCCGAACGGGCGAGGCTCCCCCTGGACTGTTTCAAGATGAGGCATCGACATCCGCCGCGGTCAACACCGGGTTCTCTGGAGGCGCGCCGAAGGCAACCGGCGTTCTGCCGGCAGCGGTGTGTCATGGTGGCGGTTGTCGTCCTGGCGAGCGCTTTTTTACACGCCTGCGCCGGGCTGGCGCCGCAACAGAAAGCGCTTTCGGCGGGAAGGCCGGCCCCGGCCGAGAAATTCCTGGAGGCACTCGATACCGCCGTCACCGCCGCCGGCGTCCGGGAGACGTCGAGTCACCCGGTGCCGGGGTTTCCCTACCTGCGCACCGATCGATTCCTGGCGGCCATCAAAACCCGGCTGGTTGACGAGGAAGACCAGCGGCTCTGGATCGCAGAAATGGTCCGGCTCGATTCTGCGGCCCGAAAAAAGGAAATCCGGAATCTTCCCGACGAGGCCGCGCGCGGCTTGAATCTGCCCGGCGGTTCATTGTTCGACCGGGATGCGCTGCTGGCCGAAACCTCTTCGGCCACCGCGTCCCTGCTGGACCACGACCGTAAACAGCCTTTTTTTTTCGAAACCGTGAAGGCCGCGGCCGTCGTTCCGGATGAATATTCCACGTCCATGCGGGTCTTCGGCCTCTATCCCGTCGCCGCCGCGCCGATCACGATCGCCACCCGGGTCGCCTATGACCGGTTCAAAAAATGGCATCGGTCGCCGCTTTCGGATCTGGCGGTCGAGGGTCGATTGACGGTTTTCACGGCCGAGGGCGACGACCTCGGCGCGGCCGAATTACCGGCGCAGTTTTTTGCCGCGGCGCGGCGCAACGCCTTCGGGCTGCCCGAGTTGAGCGATGCGGACACCGCGGCGCTGGTGCGGTTTTTTGCGCCGGTCATTTCACAGGACACCGTCGCCGGCTACGACCGCTTCGGCGAAGTCTTCTGGAATGACCGCAGGGTTGCGATCGATCAGCGGCAGCCGGCGCTTTACTTCTACATCACCCGCTCTTTTATCGGCCGGGTGCCGGTGCTGCAGATCACCTATGCCCTCTGGTACAGCGAGAGGAGCGGCGGCAGGACGCCGGCCTACGAAAAAGGCCCCCTGGACGGCCTCACGCTGCGGATCAGCCTGGATCGAGACGGGCAGCCGGTGATGGTGGACATCATGAACACCTGCGGCTGTTACCATTTTTACGCACCGCGCCGGGAAAGGGTGGAAAAAATAGTCGCCACCGCCAACGGGCTCTATCCGTTCGTACCGGCCTGGCTGCCGCCGGAGTTTCCCGACGAGCCGCTGACCCTGCGCGTGAACTCCGGCTGGCACCAGGTCGAGCACTTGTCCGCGTCGCCGGTGGCGTCCGATGCGCTGCGCTACCGGCTGATCGCCTATGATGGCCTGGAAGCGCTGCCGCGGTCCGACGGATCGCACGCGAGCGTCTTTACCGCCGCCGGCATCATGAAGGATTCCACCCGCATCGAGCCCTATATCTTCTTTTCGGTGGGCATTCCCGACATCGGCTCCATGCGCCAGCGCGGGCACCACGCGGTTAAAATGATCGGGCGGGCCCACTTTACCGACCCGGATATTTTCGACGACTATTTCGTTTTTAAACCGGCCGGGCAACACACGGGCGGCGCGGCCCGGTGACAGCAGCGGCCGGCGGTGGACTCCGGACTGTTGCCCGCCGCGCGGCGGACCCGCGGCGGCGATCGGCAGGACCGGCCCGCTGCCTGCGGCCGGTGGACTCTAACACGATTTCCGGAGATAAGTGAGACCATGCAAAAAGACGATGCCTTCGATTTCGACACCCCGGTCGACCGCCGGGAAACGGCTTGCATGAAGTGGGACAAGTACTGCGGGCGGGACGTCATCCCCATGTGGGTGGCGGACATGGACTTTCGTTCGCCGCCGGCGGTTATCGAAGCGCTGCACGGATGCGCCGAGCACGGCGTTTTCGGCTACCCCGCCGTGCCGCGCGACCTGGTGTGGGCGGTTCAGTCGCGGCTGGAGGAAAGATACGGCTGGACAATCGAAGAGGACTGGCTGGTCTGGCTGCCGGGCCTCGTCACCGGGCTGAATGTCGTCTGCCGGGCGGTGGGACGGGAAAATGACCGGGTCCTGACCACCGTCCCGGTTTATCCGCCGTTTCTCAAGGCGCCCGGGTTTTCAGGCCGCCGCCTGGACACCGTGCCGTTGAGCGGACCTGACGAGGCCGCATTCGATGCGGCGGGATCGGGCGGCGACACCGGCGGCCGTCGCTGGCGGATGAATTTCGATGCGATCGAAAGCGCCGTTGGCCCGCAAACGCGCCTCTTCATCCTTTGCCACCCGTACAATCCGGTGGGTCGGGCCTTCGACCGCACCGAGTTGGAGAAGCTGGCCGCGGTTTGTGAAAAACACGACCTTGTGGTCTGCTCGGACGAGATTCACTGCGACTTGATCCTGGATCCGGCCAAGCGCCACGTCCCTTTCGCCGCCCTCGGCCGCGAGGTCGCCGATCGCACCATCACCCTGATGGCTCCGAGCAAGACCTTTAACATCCCGGGCCTGGGCTGCTCTTTTGCGGTGATATCGAACGCCCGCTTGCGGGCGCGGGTCAAATCCGCCATGGCCGGGATCGTGCCGATGGTCAATGCCATGGGCTTTGCCGCCGCGCTGGCGGCCTACCGCCACGGCGGCGCCTGGCATGCGGCGCTGCTGGAGTACCTGCGCCAAAACCGCGACGTGGTGACCGCCGCCATAGGGGAAATACCGGCGCTGACGATGACGCCGGTGGAAGCGACCTACCTGGCCTGGATCGACATCCGCGCGGCCGGGCTGACGGACCCGGTGGCTTTCTTCGAGTCGGCCGGCGTCGGACTTCAGGACGGTCGCGACTTCGCGGGGCCGGGCTACGTGCGGCTCAATTTCGGCTGCCCGCGGTCGGTCCTGGTCGAGGCCCTGGCGCGGATGCGACAGGCGCTGGCGGAAAGACGAACGGCGGTTTAAATCAGCTGCGTTTCTTATCCGAAGGAGGAAGGATGATCGACGTGACGATCCCGGGTTACGGGAGCTTGCGCCTCGAATACCTGGTCCTGGACCACAACGGCACCCTGGCCGTCGACGGCCTGCTGGTGCCCGGGGTCAGGGAGAGCCTCGAAAAACTCGCTGAAAAGCTTGAAATTTTCGTCGTCACGGCCGATACTTTCGGCCGGGCGCACGCGCAGCTCGAAGGCGTCCCCTGTCAGCTGACGATCCTGCCCCCCGGCGATCAGGACCGCGCCAAGCTGGCGTTTGTCGATCAGCTGGGCCGCGAGCGCACCGTCTGCATCGGCAACGGCCGCAACGACGCCCTGATGCTCGAAGCCGCGGCGCTGGGAATTGCGGTCGTTCTGGCCGAGGGCGCGGCGGCGGCCACGCTGAATGCGGCCGACGTGGTCTGCGTCGGCATCGTTCCGGCCCTGGAGCTGCTGTTGAACCCGCTCAGGCTGACCGCCACGCTGCGGTCATAGGGAGTGACCGTCCGCCAGCAGCATCTTTTGGTCCAGGCCGGCGTTCTCACGAATCTGAAATGCTCAACGCAATCGAGCGACGTCTGCGGTTTCAAATTCGCTGCGTTGGCCTGAACCAGAATCACCTGCTTCGGGACGGCTTTGCCCAGAGAAAAAATGACTCGAATGAATCGAAACAAGAATGAATCCGAAACAAAGTGGTGACGAATTCGTGGAGGTAACTCCTTTGTTTTGGCAGCCGCCGCGTGGCGGCATTCTGGCGCCATTACCAAACACTCAACAGAAAGGTTCGGACATGACCGTAAAATTTTTACAGCGCAGCATCTGGCAGCGGATTTTCGGCATCCCCGCCACAAACAAACCACAAGACGACAGCGGCTGGCGGTATGAATCAGGTCAGCTGACCGTCAACCTGGACCGCATCCCCGAGCTGTCGCGGGCAGGCGGGGCCGTCCGGTTCGAAGGCAAGGGATTGCCGGCGCGGGTGCTGGTCGTATGCGGGGAAGACAGGCAATACCGGGCTTTTGAGAACCGCTGCACCCACATCGGACACCGCCGCCTGGATTACGTTCCGGGAACCGATACCGTTCAGTGCTGCAGCGTCAGCAAGTCCACCTACACATTTGACGGCGATAAAATACACGGTCCGGCGCCCAGCCCCATCGGTACCTATCCGGTGGAAGTCGGCGAGAAAGAGCTGCGCATCCAAATTTCCTGACTTCAGATAGATTCAAAGAAAGCGTAAGGGACGATGAGTTTCGAACCGAGGCCTTTAAAAATTATTGGTGTGTACCGTGTTGCCAAAAAGCAGTGGATGGCGCATATGGCGCATTTGTCGTAAATCAAATAAGGGGAGGTTGCATCATGAAAATTTTGGTGACTTATTTCAGCCAGACTGGAAACACGGAAAAGATCGCTCAAGGCATTTACGAGGAAGCATCCCAGGGTAATCAGGCAGATCTGAAAAAACTCGAGGATGTCGGAGCGGGAGATTTTGCCGGATATGATGTCATTTTTATCGGCTCTCCCCTTCACTCCGGTAATCTGGCCGCACCGGTCAAGGATTTTTTAGGCCACATTCAAGCAGGGTCGCAACAAAAAATGGCCTGTTTCATTACCCATTTCGCCCCGGCCTACCCGGACCAGTCCATGGAGGGGTTTACAGAACCCGTCAAAGCTGCATGCAAGGAAAAGGGAATAGAATACAAAGGCTCTTTTGATTGCCAGGGAGCCCTGACCGAATCCTTGCACGAAATGGTACAAAAGAAGCAGAATTTATCCGACGCGCAATGGGCGGAAATGGTTAAACAGATGACCGGACGCCCCAACGAAGATGATGTGGCCAAAGCCAAAGCGTTTGCAAGAAAAGTTTTGGCCTGAGGTCGGCGGCCCTTATGATCAAAGCCATTCATTGGCCGGAATTCAGGTCCCATGGTATGCGACTATTGCCGTTTATGTGTCGCTCCCTGTGATTTTCTGCGTTCCTTTTCTTCCACCGCACAGTGCAGGGCTTCTTTCGTGGCGAGGGTGGCAAAGCATTTGTTGCATGAAACACACGTCGCCTTGCGCCGGTCGCCGCCCTGCCATCTTTTGACGAGGCGCGGTTCCCGGATCAGGGGTCTTGACAGCGCGACATAGTCGGCAAGTCCTGAAGCCACGATTTCTTCCGCGACATTAAATGACAAAAACCCGCCGACGAGAATCAGGGGAAGTTTAATTTTCTTCTTGAAGGCCTTGGCGGCTTCGCGGTAGTAGACTTCGCGCTCTTCCGACTTCGCGGTGCCCTTCCGGGATGGGATGAACTTGCCGGATTCAAAGGTCCCGCCGCTCATCTCGATGGCGTCCAGTCCGCGATCAGCGAGCATGTGGGCGACTTCGAGCATCTCGGCGACCGTAAAACCGCCTTCGAGAAAGTCTTCCGAGTTGATCTTGGCCAGAACCGGATAGGAGTCGCCCACCCGGCGCCTGATTTCCGCGTACACCTCTATAAGCATCCGGGAGCGGTTTTTAACGGTTCCGGCGTAATCGTCAGCGCGCTTGTTGCTGTAGGCAGACAGAAACTGACTCAGCAGATAGCCGTGGGCGGCGTGGATCTGAATGGCGTCGAAGCCCGATGTGACGGCTCTTTCAGCCGCATCGCCAAAAGCGGTGACGGTCCGCTGAATGTCGTCGAGGGTCATCGCGGATGCTTTCTTTTCACCCTCTTCAACTACATCCGAGGGGCCGAGCGCCGCATAAGCGCCCTTGCCGATACCTTTTTTCCCGGCATGTGCCAGCTGTACGGCCACCACGCCGCCGTTATCGTGCACCGCCGCCGTCACCCTTTTCAAACCCTCGATCATGGCATCGGAATAGATGCCCATCTGGCGCGGCCCGGCCTGTCCTTCGCGGGACACATAGGCGTGGCCGGTGACAACGAGGCCGACCTCGCCGCGGGCCAACTCCGCCATGAAGTCCGCCAGTCGGTCGGTCGCCGTTCCATCGAGCTCCGCCAGCGCCGTGTAGGTGGCGGACCGCACGAATCGGTTTTTCAGCTTCATTTCCTTGATCTCGCTTGGTTCGAAAAGTCGGGGCATAGGTTCTCCTTTCATAAAAGGCCTGCAGCTTGACAATGATAACGTATGCGCATAGCGTAACACGCAAGCGGCGCATGTCAACGCCCGATCCGGGCCGAGATTCCCGGCAGGTCGGCCCGGGCCGATTCGACCGGTTGGCGGTATCGATAAACGGGGAGATTCTTTGAGATGCATAGACTGGGTGTGGTGACCTGTCAGATATTGGAATTGGAATTCGTCCACCTTCTGTCAATTGACCCGGACGTGACGGGAATCTGGGTGTTCGGGGATGAATTTTCCGAAGAGCTGATCCATAACCTGGAAAAAGACGGCCGCAAACCGGTGCACCGGGTGGCGTACCCCGCAGAGTTCGAAGCCGTTGAAACCAATGGCCTTGCCGTGTTGATGCGGGTGATGGAGGTCGGGCTGCACTCGAACATCCCCAATCTCAGGAGCGCGGTGAAGTCCGCGGTCAAGGAACTGGCACCATTTGTCGACGCCGTGCTTCTGGGCTACGGCCTGTGCGGCAACGCCCTCAAAGACAGGGGCGAACTCTTTGCGGATATTTCCATTCCGGTGAGTTTGCCGATGGAAAACGAAGCAGATCCCGTCGATGACTGCGTCGGTCTGATCATCGGCGGCAGGGAAAACTACTATGGCGAGCAGTGCCGGTGTGCCGGCACGATGTTCATGAACGCCGGATTTTCCAGGCACTGGAAAAAGATCCTGTCTTCGGATCTGCCCCCGAAACTGATCCACCAGAAGGAAAAGATCCTGAATCGTCTCATGCGCAATTACAGGCGCAGCCTGCTGCTGCCCACCACCGTCCTGGGTGAAGAAGAACTCAGGCAAAACACGACCGAATTCAGCGACAAGTACGGCCTGAAAATAGAATCCCGCCCGGGCACCCTGACGCTTCTCGAAAACGCCTGGGACGCCGCGAAACGGACGTGCAGGGGCTAAAAATTCTTCGCCCCTGCCAATTGACCTGTCATTTCGCGGAACCGTTCAGGACTGTCCAAATCTTTTTTTTATGATTCTCTGCTGACGATGCACAACAGGAGAAATGCTTTTCTCTCCGGCGCCAAAACCATTGCCCCGATCCTGCTCGGCGTTATCCCTTTCGCTCTTATCGCCGGCGTTTCGGCGGTCGAGGCCGGTTTTTCCAAATATGAGGCACTCGGCATGTCCACCATTGTTTTTGCCGGGGCAGCTCAACTCGCTGTGGTCGATCTGGTCGGCCGGCATGCGTCAGTGGCGGTGATCGTTTTGACCGCCTTGATCATCAACCTTCGTTTCAGCATGTACAGTGCCTCACTGGCCCCGCATTTCAGTGGTCTGTCGCTATGCCGGCGCGCTCTGCTGGCGTATTTGCTGACCGACCAGGCTTATGCCGTCTCCATTACCGCCTACTACGGCAACCAGCACAGCCATAAACAGTGGTTTTTCTTCGGAGCGGCCCTGCTCATGTGGGGGGTCTGGCAGGCCGGCAATGCGGTCGGTATTTTTCTTGGCGCCAATATTCCGCAATCCTGGTCGCTAGATTTTGCGGTTCCGTTGACTTTTCTGGCCCTTCTTTTCCCGGCGATCACAAACCGCCCGTCTTTAATCGCGGCTGCAATTGCCGGCGTACTGGCGTTGATCGGACACAGCCTGCCTTATAATTCCGGACTGGTGCTGGCGGCTGCAGGGGGCATAGCGGCCGGCAGCCTGGCGGAATGGAGAACCGATAATGCAGCTTGACTCATTGACCATGTGGATCACCATCCTGGGGATCGGTGCCGGGACCTTTCTGCTCCGCTTTTCCTTCATCTGGCTTTTCGGCTGGGGCGAAATGCACCCGGTGGTCCAGCGGATGCTGCGCTTCGTGCCGCCGTCGGTTTTGGCGGCCCTGGTCCTGCCAGGCATTGTTTTCCCGCAGCAGGCGGCATTCTCTTTCGATAACCAGCGCATGTGGGCCGGACTGATCGCCGCCGTCATCGCCTGGCGTACGAAGAACGTGTTATGGACCATCTCCGCCGGCATGGCTTCGCTGTGGTTGAGTTCTCTGGTGTGACGGCATTTTTGAAAGGTAACCGGGTGTGAACACAGCGGATGACAGGCAGCGGTTGAAAAATAGCGCGGGATCGATTTTCGACGCCGCGTTATCGGCCGTGGACCCGAAAAGTTGCGTCAATCGGCACCTGCGACTGGTTGAGGGCGTTTTGCGTATCGGCAAGGCGTCCTTTTCCCTGGAAAAGATCAAAAAGCTCTATCTGGTCGGAGCCGGCAAGGCCTCTGCGGCCATGGCAGCGGAAGTTGAAAAGGTTCTGGGCGATCGCATCGACGCGGGACTGGTTATCACCAAATACGGGCACGGCCTGACCCTGCGCCGGTGCCGCGTGAAGGAAGCCGGACATCCGATTCCCGATGAAAACGGAGTAAAGGCTTCCCTGGCACTCCTGGACCTGATCGCCACCGCCGGCCCCGAAGATTTGATCCTGTGCATGATCTCGGGCGGGGGCTCCGCCTTGACGCCCGCTCCGGCAAAGGGGATCAGCCTGGCCGAAAAGCAGGAGACGACCCGGCTGATGCTGGCCAGCGGGGCGACCATTCACGAGATAAACACCGTTCGCAAGCATTTGTCGCGCATCAAAGGCGGGCTTTTGTGTCGCAGGGCCAATGGCGCGCGCATCGTTTCACTGATACTCTCCGATGTCATCGGCGACAACCTGGATATCATTGCCTCCGGCCTGACGGCACCGGACCCGAGTTCCTTCGGCGACTGTATCGGGATTCTGTCGCGCTACGGGCTTCTCGCGCGCGTCTCCGAATCCGTGCGGGATCGCCTTGCTGCCGGCGACAGGGGCGACGAAGATGAAACGCCCAAGCCGGGCGATTTTTTATTTGCGGGTGTGGAGAACCGGATTATCGGCAGTGTTACGGATGCGTTGTTGGCTGCCGAAGGCGAGGCCCGGCGATTGGGATTCAATCCGCTCATCCTTTCATCGATGATCCAGGGCGAAGCAAGAGAGGTGGCCAAGGTCCTGGCCGCCATAGCCTGTGAGGTACGGCGCAGCGGGCGGCCGGTCCCGGCACCCGCCTGCCTGCTTTCCGGCGGCGAAACCACGGTGACGCTCAAAGGTGAGGGAAAGGGCGGGCGCAATATGGAACTCGCACTGGCGGCGGGGATCGCCCTGTCGGGCGTGCCGGACACGCTGATTCTTTCGGCCGGTACGGACGGCTCGGACGGACCCACCGATGCCGCCGGCGGCTTTGCCGACGGTTCCACCGTCATCCGCGCCGAAGCTGTCGGACTGTCGGCTTCCGCGCATCTTGCCGGAAACGCTTCCTACCCGTTTTTTCAACGCCTGGGCGATCTGTTCATCACCGGCCCGACCCGGACCAACGTCATGGATCTCCAGATAGTGCTGATCGATATGTGAGAATATGGTTTGAAGGAGTGAGTCTGGACTGATAATCGGAATCGAGATATGCAAGCCGATGAAATGACTTTCACCGTCCCCTACGGGCTCTTTGAAGCCTTTCTGTCCCGGTGGCTGGAGTCATTTCTGGAGACCGACACCTGGCGCATTGTCAAAAAGAAGATCATGAGAAGCAGTAAGGCGTGGGGAAACCCACGGTAGGGGCGAAAAATTTTTCGCCCCTACGGCGCCTCAGCGTACAATTCCTATAGGTTCGTATTGAATTTGCCGGGCCAATTTTTCGGACGATGAGAAAGAATTTCCAGCAGGAAAAAACACCGGCCATGGTAATGAACGAACATGAAAAATAACTCCGCCATTCACCACCGGCGATCCATACGGTTACAGGGTTATGATTATTCCCGGGCAGGGGCCTATTTCGTGACCATTTGCACCAAACACCGGGAATGGTTGTATGGGAATATTGTTGAGGGGCGAATGCGAATGAATGAAGCGGGTTTGATGGTGAAAGCGTGTTGGAATGCCATCCCCGATCACTTCCCGCCGGTGGAATTGGATGCGTTTGTGTTGATGCCCAACCATGTTCATGGAATTTTATCGATGGTGGGTTCTATCACCGTAGGGGCGAAAAATTTTTCGCCCCTGCCATCCGGCGTCATTGTGTGACATCATTTGCGCTGCAGGAAATGAAGATAACATGAAGGCATTGAATCCGGCCTATATCGAAGAGCTGAAAAACGTCGTTAAAAACAGTCCGTATCCCCGGCACATGGCGATGGAGCTGGCCCACATCGAGGTGGACCGGGCGGATATCGCCCTTAAGCTGGCAAGTTACCACCTGCAACCCTTCGGCATCGTACACGGGGGAGTCATCGCCACGATGATCGATACGGCGACATTCTGGTCGGCCTTTCTCAGGCTGCCGGAAGATGCCGGCCTGGTAAACGTGGACTTGAAGCTGAATTATCTCCAGCCGGTGGTTGACGGCATCTTAACCGCCAGGGCGAACTGCCTGCGCGCCGGCCGGTCCATCAGTTATTCGGAAGCAAAAGTCTTCGATGAAAGTGAACGCCTTATCGCCCACGGAACCTCCACCCTCATGGTGCTGCAGGGCAAAGGGCTGCTGCTGATTGCCAAAAAATTTCTCGAAGAATAAAAATTCGTAGGGGCGAAAAATCTTTCGCCCTCACGAACTCACCCTGACGACGAGTTTGCCGAAATTTTCGCCGTTCAGCAGGCCGATAAACGCCTGCGGTGCATTTTCCAGCCCATCGACCCGGTGTTCGCGGTATTTCACCTTTCCCGTCTCGACCAGTGGCGTCATCTCTTTCGCAAACTCCTCGTAGCGGTGGCCGTAATCTTCGAAAATGATGAAGCCCTGGACCTTCAGGCGCTTGATCAATATCGTGCTCATGAGAATGGGCGAGCGGTCCGGTCCTTTGGGCAGCCGGGTCGCGTTGTACTGGGAAACCAGGCCGCACACCGGAATCCTGGCCTTCGTGTTGAGCAGCGGCAAAACGGCGTCGAAGACCATGCCGCCGACGTTTTCGTAATAGATGTCGATGCCCTCGGGGCACGCCTGGGCCAGTCGCTGCGTGAAATCAGGGGCCTTGCGGTCCAGGCACGCATCGAAGCCGAGTTCATCGACCGCATAGGTGCATTTTTCGCCGCCGCCGGCGACGCCGACCACCCGGCAGCCCTTGAGTTTGCCGAGTTGCCCCACCGTCGATCCGACCGGTCCGGTCGCCGCGGCGACCACCAGGGTGTCGCCTTTTTCGGGCCGGCCGATGTCCAGCAGCCCCATGTAGGCCGTGAAACCGGGCATGCCCAAAACTCCCAAGGCATATGAGGGGTTTTGCGGATTTTTGCCCAAGCGGGTCAGGCCGGAACCATCTGACAGGGCATAGTCCTGCCACCCGCTGTAAGCCAGGACCCATTCCCCCTTTTCGTAATCGGGGTGCCGGGATGCGTCGATTTGGCCCACCGTGGCGCCGACCATGACCTCGCCGATCCTGACCGGTTCGGCATACGACGGCGCATCGCTCATTCGCCCGCGCATGTACGGGTCGAGCGAGAGATACGCCGTGCGCAGCAGCACCTGGCCTTCGACCGGCTCGGGCACCGATGCGGTTTCCAGGCGAAAGTTCTCGGGAACAGGCGTGCCGTGCGGGCGTGCCGCCAGGACGATGCGGCGGTTCGTGCGACTCGATGACGACATATAGACCTCCTTGCGCGGGTTGAGATGCGGTTGGCACCGGCCGCAAGGGCGAAAACCTTTTCGCCCCTGCGATAGCCGTACGGGGCATCAAAAGAGATACAGGCTTCAAGATAAAGGTACTGGCTGGGTGAAGATAACCACGATCATCGCATTGAACAGGACAGGGGATCGGTGAACAATGAATGGGAAGGGGCACGTCGAATGCAAAAAGGGCGCGGCGCGCCGCACCGCTGCCGTCTCGCAGGGCAGGGTGGTGGCAACGACAACGGGAGGAAAAAAACTCCTGTCCTCCTCCGAACCGCAGGCGGCGCCCCCTTGACGCGAGCAAAAAGGCCTTTCACTGGAGGGCAAATTCTGGCATGGTTCCCCGAACCGGACGGGGCAGGTGCGGGCTTTAAGACCAAGAGTTTGGCAAAGCCAATGGTGGCGCTATACCGTGATACAGTGTCGATCAACACCTGCAGCCAAAGGGCTCCATATTAATAGGACTTAAAGCCTCGTGTCCATCGGGTGGAAACCATCGCCGACAAAGGCAACCGGAAATAATTGATGTCGCGCGCGACGAAGATTTTTCTGCTGGGGGTGAGTCTGCTGATCATGCCGGCTGTTGCCGCTGCCGTTGCGGCACCGGAGCGGTTCGAACTGGCGGCGGTCACCTTCACCGGAGTCAACAGCGTGTCGCGATCGGCCCTGGCCCGGACGCTGGCCGCCCAGGCGCCGCCGGTCTGGAAGGTCTGGGCCCCGGATCCCGTTTTAAACGCCCAGGATCTCGAAGAGGACCTGCTGCGCATCCAGCAGTTTTACCGCAACAACGGGTTCTACCGGACAACGGTCGATACAGTGGTCACGGTGTCAGGCCCGGCACCGGCCCACAGCACCGGGGCGCCCGCGTCCCTGGATCAAAAGATCGCGGACCCCGGCCGGGATCAAGACGAGGAGCTGCCGCGCGTCCGCGTGACGTTCGCGATCGTCGAGGGACCGGCGGTTGTGATCGACTCAATCGATCTGGCCATCGACGGCCCGTTAAAAGGTGTCGAGCGGGCGGTCCTTCTGGCCGACACGCACCTTGAAACCGGCCAGGTGTTCAAGGTGGCCGAATACGAGGAAGCCAAAAAAAACATCGCCCAAACCCTTGCCAACAACGGGTACCCGTTCGCCGAGGTCACCGGGAGAGCGGTTGTCGATCCCCAGGCCAACCAGGCGCAGCTGTCCTTTCGCGTTATCCCGGGTTCCCTGACCTACTTCGGGCCGACCACGATCAGCCAGGAAGGCACCGCCGTCTCCGAGGCGGTCCTCCGGCGGGCGTTGACCTACACTCAAGGGCAGCTCTACGATGCGCGCAAGGTCGAAGCCAGCCGCCGCAACCTCTTCAGGCTCGATGTTTTCAGAATCGCGATCATTCAGACCGGGGAGCCGCCGGCCGAGGACGGTGGCAGCATTCCGATGCGGGTCCAGCTCACCGCCCGAGACCGCCGGAGCGTCCGCCTGGGCATCGGTTACGGCACCGAGGACAAATTGCGGCTCCAGGTTGGGTATACGTACCGCAACCCGGGCGGTCAAGGCGGCCTGTTGACGCTGAGTGCCCGCAGTTCGGCGATCAACAAGAACGTTCAGCTGGCCTACGACCAGCCGTATTTCCTGGATGCCCGGAATCACCTCACCGCCCGGGCCGGAAACGAGCTGGACGAGCCCCCGGCTTACAAAAACCGCCGCATTTTCACGGATGTGGCCTTGAACCGCAAGCTGGGAAGCCACTGGTTTATGCGAACGGGCTACAGCCTGTCGTTCAACACCGAGGAAAGCGTCGCCGCCGACACCCCCGTGAGCCTCGAAGAGCGGCAATTTCTGGACGAGAGCACCCGGATCTCCGCCGTCGGGCTGGAAATTGCCAGGGACACGCGCAACGACCTGCTGAACCCGACGAGCGGTTCGCTGCTGGCGGCCAAGGTCGCCGTGGCGCCGGAGTTTCTCGGATCACAGCTCGCCTTTTACCAGCCGGCCATCGAGGCCCGGACGCTCCTGCCGGTTTTTGATGATGTCGTTCTGGCCGGGCGGGTGTACTTGGAAACCATTCAGGGGATGCAGGGCAGCACTTTCATTCCGGCATTCAAACGGCTGTACCTGGGCGGCAGCGACACGGTGCGCGGGTATGGCTACCAGGAGCTTCCACCTCTGGACTCCAACGGCGATCCAATCGGCGGACAGAGCGCCTTCCTCGCCAGTGCGGAGCTGCGGTTTCCGGTCTACAAAGACCTTTCAGGGGTCACTTTCGTGGATTCCGGGTTGCTGGGCCTGGACCCCTTCAACCTCGAGTTTTCAGACCTGCGCTACACCTGCGGCCTCGGGCTGCGCTACAATACCGTGATCGGACCGATTCGGCTCGACTTCGGCTACAAGCTGAACCCGCCGACCGGCAAGGACATCGGTGATGTCACCGATCCGAACGGCATCGTCGGCGACCGCTGGCGCTTTTACATCAATATCGGCCAGGCGTTCTAGAAAGGGCAGCGAACCGCTTTGCGGCCTGTTTTTCGACGCCGCCACCCAACACCATGAAAAAAACGCCCCCTGAAAAAACGCCGCCACGCCGCAAGAGCGGCCGGCGCCGCCTCATAAAACGGCTCTTGACGGTGGTGGCCGCCATTTTGCTGGTCTTGGTCGCAGCGGGCGTCCTTGCCACCCTCGCGCTGCAAGTGCCGGCGGTCCAGAAACGGGCCAAGGCGCTGGCCATCGACACGTTGGAACGGCAAACCGGCCTGCGCCTGGAATTGGGGACCTTGTCCGGCAGCCTGTTCACCCACCTGAGCGCCACCGATCTGCGCCTGGACGGCCCTTCCGGGCCGCTGCTGGCCGCCGATCGCATCTCCATCGGCTACGCGCTGCCGCTGCTGCTGCAGCGCACGCTGCTGATACGCTACCTGCGGTTCGAGGGCCTGCAGGTCTACCTGGTCCGCAGGGCGGACGGCACCTGGAACATCGAAGAGGAGGCGAAGCGGTTTGCCTCGCCCGCCGGCGAGCCGTCCGCCGGTCCGCCCCTGGCGGTGGCCGTCAAGCGCCTGGCGATCGATGGCGGAAGCCTTTCGATCCGCGACGAGATGTCGGCGCCGCCCCAACTCCGGAGAATCGACAATCTGAGGCTCGATCTGCAGCTGAATATCGCCCCGGAAATAAAGGCCGACCTGCGGCAGCTGGCCTTCAGCCTCGACGATCCGCGCATCGTCGTTGCCGGCCTCGAAGGGCGTCTGCGCTACGATCAGAGGCGGTCGGCCCTGCAGGTCGAAGGTCTAACGCTCAAGACCGACGCCTCGGCCCTGGCGCTCGATGCGGCCATCGAATTCAAGCAGCCGGAGCCCGAGATCAGGGCGGCGGTGCAAATCGACACCCTGGACCTGGCCGAAGTGGGACGCGTGCTTGACACCGACGCCCTTGCGACAGGCGAGATCACCGGCCGCATCGATCTGCAGGGCACGCCGCGGCAGTTGCACCACCGGCTGAAGCTCACTTTCGACCAGCGCCAGTCGCTGGCCGCCGAAGGCGAGCTGGCCTTGACCGGAGACAGGGCGGTGGCGCTGGAGACGTCCGGCTCTTTAACCGACATCGATCCGGCGGCCTGGCCCTTTATCGATGCACCGCACCTGGCAGGGGACATCGACGCCGGTTTTTCCGTCTCCGCCCGCCATGTGGACGGACCGCAGCGGCAGGTGCACCTGACGGTGCAGGTGGCCGCTTCGCGCCTGGCGGGGTTCGAGGTCGAAAACGGCGATTTCGATCTGACGCTGGAAAACGGCGATCTGGCCGTCACCACGGCCGCACTCGCCGGCCCCACCGGACGCCTCCGCCTTCAGGGCCGGGTGGCCGGAATCGAGACCGGGGCTCCGTTTGACGACATCGCCATTTCCGGAGAGGTGCGCGACCTCGACCCGGCCGCTTTCCTGGCCGATCCACGGTGGGCGGGAAAGGTCAATGCCGATGTCTCGGCCGCCGCCCGGCCAAAACCCGCCGCCGGCGCCGCCGGTGATATGGCCGACTGGACGGCCGAAGCCGATGTCACCCTGCGGCCCTCGGTGCTTTTCGGCACCTCCATTACCCACGCCCAAGCCCGGGCGGCCTGGGACGGCGCGCTGGTGCGCCTGACGTCCTTCAAGCTTGACAGCGGACTCGCACAGGCCGTCTTGACCGGGCAGGCGGCGGCCCGGGATCGGTCCTACCGCATTGACGGCCGCGTCGAATTTCCCGAACTGCAACGGCTCCAACCGCTGCTGGCCCGGCTGGTGCCGGACCTTCCGGCCGCACAGGTTCCGGCCGGCACCCTTCGGGTCACCGGCCGGGTGGACGGCAGCCCGCGCCGGACCGACGTCAAGGCGCGGATGACGGGCGACAATGTCGCCCTCGAGGCGATCGAGGTGGCGGCGCTCGATGTGGACGGGAGCTTTCGGCTCGCGGGCGCCACCCTCAGCGGTAAGGCGACCGGCCGGTTTACGGATATCGACGTCCAGGGCCGCCGCTTTCCGCGGCTGGAACTGACCGCCGACCTGAAGCCGGAGCAGTTGGGCGTCGATCTGAGCCTTGCGCATGCGGCCGGCGAACATCTGACGCTGAAGGGCACGGTCGGCCAGTGGCGGCGCGCCGAGCGCCGGGTCGACATCGAGATCCTGCGGGTGACCGGCATCGCCGCGCCGTTCGACCGGCTGGCGGCGGAAATCAGAAATACGGCGCCGATCCGGCTGCGCACCGACCCGAACGGCATCGATGTCGACTCCCTCGAGCTGGCAGCCGGAAAAGCCTCGCTGCAAGCCGAGGGCCGGCTCGCCCGCACGGGTCCGCAGCAGTTCCGGCTCTTGGTCGCAGGCCTTTCCCTGGCAGACCTCGAAAGCTTTTGGCAGGACGAGCCGACGCTGAAGGGCAACCTGTCGGCCGAAATGAATTTGAAGGGAACGGCCGTCGACCCCGTTATCGATGCCACAGTGGCCGCCCGCGACGTCAGCGGATATGACGTCTCGCTTGCGGAAATCGACCTTAAGCTGGGGTATCGCGACGACACCGCCAGCCTGACCGCAACCGCTTTAAAGAAGAATTCACGCCTCTTCGAACTGACGGCGCGCAGCGGCCTGGCGTTGCGGCTGCTGCCGTTCGAATTCACCCCCGAGCCCGGCAGCCTGCAGGCCCGCCTGGAAGCCGAGGACCTGGTGCTCTCCGAACTGCCGTTGCCGGCGCAACGCCAGGTCAAGCTCGAGGGCCGCGTGAGCGTCCACCTCCAGGCCGCCGGAGATCTTCGCCAACCGCAGCTGACCGGGACCTTAAGCCTGCGGGACGGCTCTCTGGCCCTGCCGCGCCACGGCCTGACCTATGAAGCCCTGCAGGCCGACCTGCGCCTGGTGCCGGGCAAGCTGACGATCGAGCAGCTGCAGGTCAACGGCGACGATGAAGGCCGGTTGAGTCTGTCCGGACAGGTTCTTCTGGACGGACTGACGCCGGCGGACCTCGACCTGCACCTGACCGGACAGCGGGCCGCCTTTGCGTGGAACCGGGAGTTCACCGCCCGGATCGAGCCGGACATCGCGCTGACCGGGTCCCTTACGGCGCCGAACGTCGCGGGCTCGATCCGCATCCTGGAAGGCCGCATCAACCTGGACCGCCTGGCGGCCGGGGGCCCGGCGGACATCGTGGTCCTCGGCGAACAGACGGCCGACGGGCGGGCGATCGTCATCGGCGAGCGCGGGGAGAGCCCGTTGGCGCCCCTGGCGGCCGACGTGACCATCGAAATTCCGCGCAATGTCTGGCTGCGAGGCCAGAACCTCAATGCCGAAATCGCCGGCACGATCCGCCTGAAGAAGAAAAGACAGGCCCCCTTTCTCCTGACGGGGTCGCTCAACACCGTGCGCGGCACCTACGAGTTCCAGGGCCGCCGGTTCACCATCGCCCGCGGGGTGGTGGAGTTTCAAGGTCTGCCGGAGCCCGATCCCCGGCTGGATATTCAGGCCGAAACCCGCATCGGCGAGGTGACGATCATCGTTCGCATCGGCGGCAGCGTCCGGCAGATCGAGTTGTCATTGGACAGCGATCCGGCCATGGACCAGGCCGACATCGTGTCTTTCCTCGTTTTCGGCCGCCCGACCAACGAACTGCGCTCCCAGCAGGCGACCAGCGCCGAGGCGGCCGCCCTGAGCCTGGCCGGCAACCTGGCGGCCCGGCAACTCAACGCCGTCCTGGGCGACACCTTGAAGGTGGACACCCTCAGCATCTCTCCGGGGGAAGAGGGGTGGGGCTCGGGCTCGCTGTCCGTCGGGAAATACGTCTCCCGCAACATTTTCGTCACCTACCGGTATGAATTTTCCGGCCGCACCTTCGGGGAAATGGAAATAGAATACCAGCTCAACCGCAACTTCAGCGTCGTTGGTCAAGTGGGCAACGAACGCTCGAGCGGGGTGGACCTGATCTGGAAGTTCGACTTTTAGCCGGACAAACGATCTTGCAAAACGCCGAACCGCGTTATATAAATGGCACGCTTTTTCGGACCTTGCCGGTGAGGGCGCTATGGACTCGAATCCAACGGCCGATTACAGTCTCAAGCTTCTGATCGTCCTGACCTGCCTGGTCATCATCGTGACCGGCTGCCGTGAAGCGGCCTCGTTACTGGTCGAGATCCTGCTGTCGATTTTCATCGCCTCCATCTGCGCGCCGTTTCTCTTCTGGCTGCAGCGCCACAAAGTGCCGAGCCTGGTGGCACTGATGCTCATCATGTTTGTCGTTTTTCTCATGGCGGTGCCGCTGGTTATTTTCATGGGCAATTCGATCACCGAATTCGCGCGGCGGATCCCGGCTTACCAGGTCCAATTAAGGGAAACGGTCGCGCATTACCTGCACTGGTTCGACAGATTCGGGGTCGACCTGTCGGCCGATGCCATCTACCAGTATTTCAACCCCGGCACGGCCATGCGCCTGGCGTCCAACATTTTGGTCATTTTGAGAGGCATTTTCACCAGCACCTTTTTCATTCTCCTGACGGTCTCTTTCATCCTGCTGGAAACGGCCGGCTTCCCTCACAAACTGGCCGCCGCTTTCCGCGACTCCAGCGACACCCTCACCCGTTTCGAACAGATTTTCACCAATATCAACCGGTACATGGTCATCAAGACCCTGACGAGCCTGGCCACCGGGGTCATCCTGGCGTTGATGCTGTACGTGATCGGGGTGGATTTCTTTCTGCTCTGGGGGCTGATGGCCTTTCTGCTGAATTTCGTGCCGACGATCGGCTCCTTTATCGCCGCCATCCCGGCGGTGCTGCTGACATTCATCCAATTCGGCATGGTCGAGGTCATGGTCGTGTGTTTCGGTTACCTGGTCGTCAACACCGTCATCGGCAGTTTTATCGAACCGCGGCTGTTCGGCAAAGAGATCGGGCTTTCGGCGCTGGTGGTGTTCCTGTCGCTGGTCTTCTGGGGCTGGGTCCTGGGGCCGATCGGAATGCTGCTGTCGGTGCCCCTGACCATGATCGTCAAAATCGCGCTGGAGGCCAGTGCAGACACCCGCTGGATGGCGGTGCTTCTGGGTCCCGGCCCGATCCTGAAATGACGGCGCCCGATGCGACGGGTGAACGTGGAAGCACAACGATTCTTTGGCAGCCGCCTTTCGCCGGTCGTGCCGCAATCTTTTAATTTTAAACCGATATTTCGGGCGCGGAGCGCTTGCGCCGGACGGCTGAAAGGTGCCATGACGGTTGAACCACGAGACTTTGCCCGACTCGCCGGCCTGGCGCTGGCGATCATCTTTCTGGGAGCCTGTGCGGCGCGGGGCCCGGTCGTCCGGCTGCAGGGAGATGTGGCCGACATCGAAAAAGTCGTCATTCTGCCCTACGAGAACATGGCCGCGCGGCATCCACCCGACACGGGCATTCTCAGTCCGATTTCCGGACGGGTCTTCGTGTCGGGTCCGGTGGACAAGCGCGCCGAGCAGTTTCTGACCGGTCAGCTGTTTGCCCACGTGCGGCGGGACACGGCCTTTGCAATCCTGCCCTCGCGCGACGCGACGGTTATCCTCAACGCGCTGGCCGATGGCGAGGGACGCCGTTGGAACCAGCTCGAGCTGCTCCTGCAGACCGGGCGGCGGCTCGGGGCCGATGCCATTATGATCGGGCATGTCTATCGTTTTCGGGAGCGCGTCGGGGGAGGGCTGTCGGTCGAATCGCCCGCTTCGATCGCCTTTGACGTGTATCTCATCGATTGCCGGCAGGAAACCATCCCCTGGTCCGCTTTCTATGATTATACCCAGGAGTCGTTGAGCAGCAATCTGGGCGGCTTCAGGGATTTCTTCAGGCGCGGGGGCCGTTGGGTGACCGCCGAGGAGCTGGCGAAAGCCGCGATGGACCAGATCTTCGAGGATTTTCCGCGGCGATGAAGCCTCCCGGCCCTGAGATGAAACCGCCGCGGATGACGGGCTTTTTTTCAGGATACCGAAAATGGAAGAGTCGGAATCCGGCATGTATCTCGTCTAACGAAAGGAGTCTTTTTATGAAGCCAATGTCGGTCATATTCGTCTTTTTTCTCGTCGTGTGTTCGCTACCCGCGCTCGCGGGATAAGGAGATATGTTGAACTTTTCAATTAAATTCTATTGTCACCCCGATCGAAAGAAGGCACCGGCTCCCTGCTGGAATTGAGGGTGGTCACGATGGAGGGTGACACCGTGCTGCCGAATGCCGTCGAGGTATCACCCGAAATTTCACCTGTGGCGTTGGCTGCTGCTGCGTCATCGAATTTCAAATTTCCGCGAGATTTAACGCTTCTTCGTTATTTCACGAAATGAAACGCGTCTGCTCTTCGATCACACCCTCGGCCAAATATAAAATATACAATTATATCATTTAGTTTTATCAATTGTAGTTTGAACGGTCACCTTGGCATACATTTTGGAGATCTTTTGTATGCGTTCGATGAGCGGCTAGAACTTTACAACCTTCTTGGTGCCATTGGGGGTGGAAATCGGTGGCTCTTTTCTATGTCAAAGTGAATATTCTGCCGGAAAAATGCAAAGAGGTTCGGCAAACCATCAATTCTCTCGCCGCGCATGTTAAAAAGGAGCAAGGCTGTGTGGATTCGGGATTTTATTATAATGCGGCCGATGAAAGCGATATTCTGTTTTTGACCACCTGGACAGACCGTAGCGCACTGGATGCTTACCTGAAGTCGGTTCACTTCACGGTTCTGTTGGGAATTCGAAGCCTTTTGAGCAAAGAACCGACAATCAGGATTTGCGAGGATGAATCGTTTTACCGCAGCGGCGGCTGACAGCCATCCCGGCGGCGGGGGAGACGACCTTAGAAAGCCGGTCAGACGGGCCGGCTGTGACGATTTCAGCATAGGTAAGCCGAAATCCTATCATGGAGGATACCGGCCGGATGGTATTGACCGCCTCGGGAGACCTTGTCGGGGATGTCGCCTTTGGTGTCTGCACGCCCCGCTGAGACGGTCGGCAGGATCGGAAATTCCTCTGGCCCTTGGAAATCAATTTATCACGAGTGCCGTCAACCCGAAAGCCATTCGGTCCGGCACGACGAAGGAGATTTTGATGCACAAATCGAACAACACCAGGCGCAAACCGGCAGTGCTGTGGATGGCCCTCGTTCTGATCGCCGTGCCGCTATTCGGCGCGGCCGCAAATACGCCGGTTTATGCAACAGGTGAGGAAGGCCGTGAGGGCTATCTGGGCGACGGCATCATCCAGCAGGGCGATGACGTCACGGCCGAACTGGCCAGGGCGGCCCAGAATCCGGTTGCCGACATGATCAGCCTGCCCTTTCAGAACAACACCAACTTCAATTTCGGACCACAGGAGAAGACCCAGAACGTTCTGAATATCCAACCCGTGATTCCTTTTGATCTGAGCCAGGACTGGTTGATGATCACCCGCACGGTCCTTCCGGTCATCTCACAGCCGGAATTCGCACCGAACGAGGATCGGACATTCGGTCTGGGAGACACGGTCTTTACGGCCTTCTTCTCACCCAAAAACCGGAATTGGTGGCTCGGCGACTGGCTGTGGGGCGCAGGACCGGCAGTCCTGCTGCCCACCAGTACCGACGACCGTCTGGGCCCCGGCGAATGGGGGATCGGACCGTCGGCGGTGTTTCTGACGATGCCCGGCCGATGGGTGATCGGCTCTTTGTTCAACAACATCTGGTCGATCAATGCAGACAACGACGAGACCAAGGTCAACCTGTTCACCTGGCAGCCCTTTATCAACTACAACCTCGACGGCGGTTGGTATCTGGTCAGTTCACCGGCCATTACCGCCAACTGGGAGGCAGACAGCGACAACACCTGGACGATCCCCATCGGCGGCGGCTTCGGACGAATATTTCGCATCGGCAAACAGCCTGTCAATCTTGCATTACAGGGTTTTTACAACATCGAGAAACCCGACAACATCGGTCCCGAATGGTCGATTCGCTTGTCGTTTCAACTGCTGTTCCCCAAGCGCCGCTGATCCGTTTTCCCGGGTTTTATAGAGAGACCGCATCATGACCGCCACAACCATTCCGAACCGCCTGCACGTTTTTGTGGGCGGCAGCCATGAGTTCCTGAAGAACGGCGTCCGTAACCTGGATGCCAGAACCCTCTTCCACTTCACCGCCATTTGCGTCACCCCGGCCATGGTCAAGAAAATAGTGGGCGCCGGGTCTCAGTACCTGACTGCCTATGTCGATGCGCATGGCGATTACCTGGATGGCGGCCAAACCTACAAGCTTCACCTGCCGCCGAATATTCCCGTCAACAACTTCTGGTCGGTGACGTTATACGACCCCAGGACGCGCTCGCTGCTGCAAAACGGCATGCCCAAGCCCAGCATCAATAGCTTTGACGGGACTGAACAGAATGATGACGGTTCTTACGATGTCTTCTTTGGTCCGGAAGCACCCGCTGGAAAAGAAAAGAACTGGGTCAAAACCGTTCCCAGCAAGGGTTGGTTTACCTACATCCGCCTGTACGGGCCGCTGGAGGCTTTCTTCGAGCAAACCTGGAAACCGGATGATATTGTCAAGATTGGGTAGTTGAATACTTGGTTACGGGCACTGCACCATTGCCGGGATCCTGGACATGGTAACCGCCCGGGTTGGACGATCCCGCCGCCATGAACATGCCCGCTCCTTCTTCGAGAAGCTCTGGTGGTGCGATCAGGAGGTTTTCGATGCATCCGGACACTCTGGAACATCCCATGACAGAACTGTTTAAAATCACCGTTATCGCTTTCGAGACGCTCGCGGCAGGGGTGCTGATCATCGGAGCGACGGTGTTTCTCGTGCGTTTCATCAATGCCTTGCTGCGGGGTTCAAAGGGCAATGAGGCGTTTCGGAAGTTCCGACACGGCTTCGGCCGCACGTTGCTGCTGGCTCTTGACCTTCTGGTGGCCGCCGACATCATTCTGACGGTGGCCCTGGACCTGAGCTTCGAGGCGCTCGGCATGCTGGGGTTGCTCGTGCTCATACGCACCTTTCTGCACTTTATTCTAGAGCTTGAGATCAGCGGCCGCTGGCCCTGGCAGGGAGCCCACGGAGCGGCCGACGATCCTGAAGAGTGAGGAGTGTTGAAGTTAAAGACCCATGATTTTCGGGAGAAGCAAAAACTGGCTGTAAAAAACGATTATATTTTTCTGACTCGACGGGTAAGGAGATCTAAGTGAACGCAATGGAAGACGCCAAGACCCTCCCCTGAAAGGAGAAGCCCCATGACCTTGATCGCGATCAACGTACTGCTGGACCCGGATGCTGCCACGGTTGAGAAGGCACAGGCGACGAACGCGCGGCTGCGAGAGAGCTATCCGGACGGTTTCGCACTCGATGCCAACCACGCGCCGCACATCACCATTCTCCAGCGGTTTGTGCGGACAGCGGACCTCGACGAGGTCGCGAATGCTGTGGCCGCAGTGCTGCGTGCAGAGCAGTCGATGAAATGGGAATGCCATGCGGTCGGCTACTATGCCCTGGCCGACAAGGATCTCCGGTTGGTGGGCATCGTCATCGAACCGACCGAGGATCTGCGCCGACTTCAGCAACGGATCATCGACGCCGTCGCCCCGTTCGCTGTGGACAAAGGGACAGGCGAGGCCTTTGCGCCCCGCCCCGACGGCCAGGCGATCAGCCAGCCGACCGTGGACTACGTGAACAACTTCGTCGGACCCCGCACCGGCATGAACTACCACCCTCATCTGACCGTCGGTATAGGGACCCGTGACTTTGTGGACGCTCTGAAAGCGGAGCCATTCGAGGCCTTCACCGTCCGGGCCGTATCCGTGAGCCTATACCAGGTGGGGGATTATGGCGTCGCACAAAGGAAGCTCTATGACCTTCACTGTACTGATCCGCTGCCTTCCTGGAACGATGGCCCCGCCAAACAGGGGATCCTCGCGTTCATCGCCAAGGTGACAAAGGAAGGATCACCCGACTTCTTGCCACTGGCAGAACGCATTGCCGTGTACGACAACGACGGCACTCTCTGGCCGGAGAATCCGATGCCGTTTCAGGCGGCCTTTGCCATCGACGAACTGAACCGACTCATCCTCACTGAGCCCAAGCTCGCTTCGGATCCAATGCTGCAAGCCGCCTTGGCCGGCGACTTTGCAAAACTCCTGGAAGGCGATCACTTCGATGGCCTGATGCAGGTCCTGGCACTCACCCATGCCGGGATGACGATCGACGCGTTTCGTGACGCCGTGGAGGCATGGTTCACATCGGCCAGACATCCGCGATATGGCAGGCCCTATGACGAACTCACCTACCAACCCATGCAGGAACTTCTGCGCCATCTGCGGGCGAATGGCTTCAAGAACTTCATCGTTTCCGGTGGCGGCGCGGACTTCATGCGCGTCTGGGTTGAGCGCGTCTACGGCATACCACCGGAGCAGGTTGTCGGCTCGACAGCGCGGACGACATTCGAGCTGCGCGACAGCGGACCGGTGCTGACAAAAACACTCGACTATTTATTCGTCAACGACAAGGAGGGCAAGCCAGTCGGCATTCATCAGTTTATCGGCCGGCGACCGACGATATGTTGCGGGAACAGTGACGGCGACCACGCGATGTTGCAGTACACCACAATCAACAACCCGCGCCCCAGCTTCGGCCTCATCGTCCACCATACCGATAGTGAACGCGAATATGCCTATGACGCCAAGACGAAGAGCACCGGCAAGCTTGTCGAAGCCCTCAAGGAGGCCCCCAAGCGCGGCTGGCTCGTTGTGGACATGAAGCGGGACTGGAAGACCATCTTTTGGCCCGAGTCGAGGTAACTCGTGGAAGGGTGATGTTGGTTCTGCCAGCTAACAACGCCCATGCAGACCGACCGCCAACATATCGCGGCAGAACAGGTATAATGGGAATATGGACAACGCCATACTTTTAAAATTCGTTTCTATAACGATATTCAGCCTGATGTTCGCCATCGGGTTAACCACTCCTATGAGCATCTGACAACCCTGTGGCGCCAGCCGCAACTGCTGCTGCGCTCCTTGCTGGCCGTGATCGGGCTGGTTCCCCTGGTGGTGGTTATGCTGCTGTGGCTGTTCGACCTGCCGCCTGCTCCGGGCGCTCCATTGAGCCCTGGCAGGGAGCCCACGGAGCGGCCGACGATCCTGAAGAGTGAGGAGTGTTGACGTTAAAGACCCATGATTTTCGGGAGAAGCAAAAACTGGCTGTAAAAAACCCTTATATTATTCTGGCTCGACCAGATAAGGAGGTTCAAATGAACGCAATGGAAGGCCGCAAGACCCCGAACGGCACCGTAGCAATCGCAGAAAATGCAGATCCATCCCGGACCGGAGAAGCCATCCGCCGGGTTGTGGAGTTGACCGGGGGAATGGATTGGCTGGAGCCGGGACAAACCGTTGTCATCAAGCCTGCCCTCAATTCCGACGGGCAGTTTCCCTTTACCGCGAGCCCGGTTTCTTGTGCCGAACTGGTCCGGATGTGCCTCGAACGTGGCGCAGCCAAGGTATATGTGGCCGATGAAATGGGTTTTGAGCACACGATGACAAAACATTGGAAAACCGGGAATTTCGCAGGTTTTGATAAAGACCACACCATCAAAACGTTCAAAAAAACCGGTATTTATGAAGCGGTTGTCAATATCGGCACTGAGATGGATGCCAAGGATCGCATTCACATCACGACTTTTCGCGAGGATGGCTGGCGCAGGCATGAGTTTTTAGCAGAAGATGATGAAAATCTTTCAACAGGAACCAATCTTTCCGCCAAATGGGTCCGCCGGCAATTGAAAGGAGCCGATAAGCTTGGCGGAGGCACGGCGAGCAGAATGTACATACCACGCCTGTTCGATCAAAGGCTTAAGGAGTCGATACCCGGATTGTATGTTCCTGAGCTGCTGGACAAAGCGGATCATATCATCAACGTGTTCCGGATATCGGCCCATATCTGGTCTCACTACACAATGGCGATTAAAAACTGGGTCGGGATCATGCGTCCGGATGACCGCGTCTGGATGCACCAGTTAAATTATCTTAAAAACAATCGGCATCTCTTAAACGGCCTGAGCAAGCACGATCCGATCCGAACGGAGCCGTTATACACTGAACTCATGGCTGACTTGCACCTGGCTCACATAAAAAAGGAAAGATTGTGCGTCGCCGACGCCACGCAAATCATTCTGACCGGCGGGCCCGACGGGACGGATCGCCCCTTTTGCCACGCCAACCTGGTTTTAGCGGCCAATGACATCATCGCAGCGGATGTTCTCGGCTTGGCCATATTGCGCTACGGCACGCTGTTGGCCCCGGATGGCTTGCAAGGGCATTATGAACCGCAACCCACAGGTTGGGTCGAGGCATTTAAGGGTCTTATCAAAGATCTGAAATGGCCTGAAGAAAAAAACCTCTTCAGGGGAACCGATCCCAAGCTCTGCGATGAGGAATTTAGCAACTGGGACTGGGTCGCGGTCCAGCGTGCCAGGGAACTGGGTCTCGGTGTTTTAGGTCCGGATGACCTGAACCTCGTCTTTGATGAAAAGGACTCGCCATTTGCGGTATCACCAGAAAAGCGTGATTGGTTGACCCAAGATGCCCTGCGTGTGCCAAAGTATAAACTGGAGCCGATCCAACAACATATCGCGGCATGACAGGTAAATGAGAATATGGACAACGCCATACTTCAAAAATTCGTTTCCGTGACGATATTCCAAACCGGCGCAAAAAATCGCCAATGTGTTGTTTGTCTTGCTGCTGGTTTTGATCGTCGTGATCCTGGCAATCGCCCCCAACCTCAGAGCGATGCTGAATCTGGGGGGTATGCCCCTTGCCGCAATTCTGATCATGGCGGCGGCCGCGCTGGCCATCGGCCACCTGATGGGCGGTCCGCCCCGGCAGCAGCGTTCCACGCTGGCCACCGCCTGCATCGCCCGTCGGACTGGCCCTTTACATCGCAGGGCTGTGCGACTACGGTCAGCAGGTTATCCCCACGCTGCTGACCTACATGATTGCGGGAGCGGTCTTGGCTTTGCCATACGGTGTCTGGAGCAAACGTCAAATGCGATAGAGGCGCCCTTCCTGCGAGGAGTATTGGTAGAAAACCTATTTCGAAAGTGAGGATCGAACCAAAATGAGCGATGAGACAAAGCTGGACACCAATACCCAGCTCGCCTTCAAACGAACCGACTTGGCAAACGACCGCACCCGCTGGTCGGCTGACCGGACCTACTGGGCAAGTGACCGCACAGTGATTGCCTGGGAACGCACCTCGCTTTCCCTGATCGGTTTCGGCTTCGGTATCGGCAGGGCTCTGGAGTACCTGGAAAAACTTGGAAGATACGCCGACCCATTTTTTACAGCTCAGGTTTTCGGCGGCGGTTTTATCCTGATCGGCGTTCTGATGCTGTTCGCGGCCGTCATTCAAAATATGAGGATCGAAAAGCGTCTGGAGAAGCGCGGCTACCCTCGCATAGAAGGCTGGCCCCTGGGTTTTCTAAGCGCGATCATGCTGTTGCTGATCGGAATCTACGGCTTTGTCGTGATTTTGCTCAACCCCTGAAAATACCGGGTCCGCACCGGTGATGACACGGATGGTTTTCTGCTGCGACCCGCCCCGTTCAGGGCTGCCGGTGCCATACGCCCAAAGGCCGGGGGTCTCAACGGCCGGCATCCAAACGGATTTATTGAAGAGCCAAAAGTCCCAGCCGAATTGATATAGACAGCCGGCGCATCCCCTCCGGCACTGCCGCTCGTCGTCCAGCGATTGCGGCAGATCGCCCCGAAATGTCTGTCGACCTGCCATCGCATCTCAACAGCCGCAAGTGCTTCGGTCGTAACAGTTGAAAAGGCGCGGCGGCCTTGGGTGTTTGTGAGCATCGTTCCGATTTCGTCTCCACCTTTGGATCGCGCCATAGGCCCGATGCATTTCGAGTCCCCGCCCCGGCTGCCTTCTTCAACCGTCCCTCCGGCTGGGCCCCTTGCCCTCTTAAAAATTACCAAACTGTAATATTGGTGTCATCTTCCGGTTAAGTATAAGGATTATGCATATGGGCAAGAAGTGGCCGTTCAAACGGCGGTTTCACCATGGATCGGTTTGCAGATGCGGTCAGACGCGCTGTTCAACCGTCGATCGATATGACGTGGAACCCTGTGACATCGGCCTATGAATTCGAATCCGGATTAATCCAGCCGGTCCACGGATTTACTTTGTGTCATTGTGACAACATTGACATAAACAGCATCCGTGCGATATGAGGTTGAAGCGCTTCGGCACTGCTCTCCGGTTTTACCAAGGGCATGGAAAGCATCTCACCCCAGCGGATGAACGGCATAGCCTCGAGGCAATATCGGGTTTGATATATACCAGAATCGATGGCCGGGAGACCATTTGACATGCGTCGGAATGGCTAGGGTTTTGGGGGATAATGCGAAGACATGAAAAAGCCATAATCCTGGCATTTCTGGCCTGGCTGTCGCTCGGCTCCTGGGCGGATGCCGCCGACACCGGAAACATCGCAAAGAAGCGGGTCCTGGCGATTCTTTTTTCTGATGAAAACTTGCCGTTCACGTCGGAATTGGTCCAAGGCCTGCGCAGGAGCCTCATTTCGAAGTCTCCGTATCCCGTCGAGCTGAACATCGAGTACGCCGACCTAGTGCGGTATACGGATCATGTCTACCTGCGAAAGTTTATCAATCTGCTGCAGTATAAATATTCTCAGCCTCCAGTGGACGTTGTCCTTGGGCTGGGGGATGAAGCCGCAAGTATTGTCGACCAATACGGCGAGGCCTTGTTCGGAAACATTCCGATAATCCTCTACACATACAATATCAAGTACGAGCAGGATTCCTCTGTAAAGCCAAACCTGAAGAGCCTGGTCTTGGGAACCGATGTACTTGCCCAAGTCACCCTGATTAAAGAATTGTTGCCCGAAGCGCGCCGTCTCTTTGTCGTTTCGGGTTCCGCACAGAGCGACCGCGAAAGTGAAAAGATGGTCCGGAGTGGTTTGAGAAATTATCAGGGGCCGCTCGAAGTCGTTTACCTGAGCGATATGAGCAAAGCGGCGCTGCTGGCCAAAGTCGCCCGGTTGCCCGAACACGCCGCGGTGCTCTATTTGGCTCTTACCCGTGATGCCGAGGGGACTGCATTCATATCGCGCGAGGTGTTGTCCGAGGTTTCGCAAACTGCCAATGCACCCGTGTTCGGTTTCTTCGATGTTTATTTGGGGTATGGAATCGTGGGCGGCTATCTTCAAAGTGCCGGCGATAAAGGAAAAATCATTGCGGACGTTGCCTTGAAAATTTTAAGCGGCGACGCGCCAGCTACCATCAATGAGACATCCTCGGGAAATCGAGCCATGTTTGACTGGCGTCAGCTGAAGCGCTGGGGGATCGACGAACAGCAGCTTCCGCGCGGAAGTGTCGTACAATTCAAAGGCCAGTCGGTATGGGACCATTACCGCAGGCAAATCGTTGCCATCATTGCATTTCTGGTTTTTCAAAGCATGCTGATTTTTTTTCTGTTGGCGACAAATGTCCGGCGCCACCGGGCCGAGGTTCGACTGACTGAACGGTTGGCTTTCGAGAAGATGCTGGCCGAGCTTTCGGCCCGATTTGTAGATCTGCCGCCGAACCAGGTGGATGCGCAGATTGCCGCTGAGTTGCGAACCATAGGCGAGTGTCTCCAGGTGGATCGTATTACATTGTTCGAACTCTCCGAAATGGACCAGCGGATGGAGATTGCCCAATCCTATGCCGACGACAACATTATGCCGCCACCCCCACAGATTGAATTCGACCGGTTTGCCTGGGCTCGTAAAAAAATAATGCTGGGGGAGAGCTTTTATTTTTCCGATCCCGACAACCTGCCTGCTGAAGCCGGAGTGGAGAAGGCCTTTATGCAATCTCAGGGCATCAGGTCGGCCGTTGTTATTCCCGTTGCGACCGGCGGAAGTACCCGGGGTATGCTGGCACTCGGGATGGTGACACATTCCAGAGAATGGTCGCAGGATATGATCCGGCGATACGGGATGGTCGCTCAGGTCATTGCCCACGCGTTGGCCCGCAAGCGGTCCAACGAAGCCCTTCTGCAGAGCAAAAACTTCAATCGATCGATTCTCGATTCTCTAACCTACCGCATTGCCGTTTTGGATCGCCAAGGCAACATCCTGGACGTCAATGAAAGCTGGATACGGTTTGCCCGTGAAAACGATGCGACCCCGCTGGAGCAGATCGGCCGCGGTAACAATTACCTCGAGGTCTGCCGCCGCAGCTCCGAAACCGGTGACGCGCTGGCGGAAGTCGCGCTGGAGGGGCTCCGGTCGGTGCTGGAAGGAACCCGGGAGAAATTTATTCTGGAGTATCCCTGCGATTCGCCCAAAAATAAACGCTGGTTCATGATGAAAGTCATCCCGTTTTCCGGTCTCAAAGGCGGGGTTATCGTCTCCCACATTGACATCACCGAGCAAAAACTGGCGCAAGCCGATCTAAAGACCGCCTATGCGGAGATCACGCAACTGAAGAACCAGCTGGAAGCCGAAACGGCTTACCTGCAGGAAGAGATCCGCCTGGAACACAGCGACGAGGGAATTATCGGACAAAGCGCCGCCATCCAGTACGTTCTCTACAAAGTCGAACAGGTGGCCGCCACAGACACCACTGTTCTGGTACTGGGGGAAACCGGAACCGGCAAGGAATTGATCTGCCGGGCCATCCACAGCAAAAGCCTGCGCAGGGCACGGCCGCTGGTGAAAGTCAACTGCGCCGCCCTGGCGGCCAACCTGATCGAAAGCGAGCTGTTCGGCCACGAGCGGGGGGCCTTCACCGGGGCACAGACCCGGCGAACAGGCCGTTTCGAGGTGGCGAATGGTGCGGCCATATTTTTGGATGAGATCGGTGAATTACCGCTCGAGCTGCAGGGCAAGCTGCTGCGGGTGCTGCAGGACGGCGAATTCGAACGTTTGGGCAGTTCCGTTACGATGAAGGTCGATGTGCGGGTGATTGCGGCCACCAATCGTGATCTGGAAAAGCAGGTCCGCGAGGGGTCCTTCCGGGAGGATCTCTATTACCGCTTAAACGTGTTTCCGATCACGGTCCCGCCCCTGCGGGAACGCCGCGAGGACATTCCCCTGCTCACCCGCTTTTTCGTGGAAAAAACTGCCAAAAGGCTCGGCAAGACCATTAAATTCATACCGAAAAATGTAATGGCGCATCTGCAGGAATATCGATGGCCCGGCAATGTGCGTGAGCTGCAAAACATAATCGAACGAGCGGTGATCAACAGCACGGAGTCCAAATTGCAGTTGGTGGACGATCTCTGTGTGCCCGATTCAAACACAGACACAGATTCAGAAACCTTGAAAAGCCTGCAGGAAATCGAAACCAGTCATATTGTCCGGGTGCTGGAGAAAACGAACTGGCGAATCGACGGATCCAAGGGTGCTGCGATGATTCTCAAAGTCAACCCCTCCACGCTGCGCTCCCGTATGCGGAAATCGGGAATCAACAAACCCTGAACGTTTTTCTTCGTCACGTCCCGGCAAAGCTTCCGGTCATCTCAATCGGGGGATCGAGTCACCCGCCGGCCGCAAGCAAGACGAAGGTCACGGCATCACCGACCGGCGTCACCGCCGCTGCCGGTCCACCCGATTTCCGCGATATGTAACGCTTCCATCAAATTTCACGGAAAATTCGACTTCGGCGGCCGGCCCCAATACAAATTTATATTAAGAATTATCAATAAGATTGACATCTTAATGGCAAAGTCCTTTTTTCAAGTTTGTTGGCATGTAAATTGGATTGTCGGCGGTTATTCATTTTTGCGACGGGCTAGCGCGGCAACTCTCCGGAGCGCTGGACCACACGGACGATTGTATCGATCCGCCGCTCGCACATAGCGGCGGAAATCCCTTGAACCACTTCATGGCGTGTGGGGGTGCATGGTGATGCCATTTATTCGAAAAGACAAGAGGGCCACTTGGCTGAAACAATTGCGTATGTGCCTGGTGACAATACTTGGCATTCTGATGAGCTCGCCGGTCTGGGGGGGCGGGCTGTGGCTTTACGAGATGGGCACCCCCGACCTGGGCACCGCCGGGGCGGGTCGTGCGGCCCTGGCCGCCGATGCCTCAACGGCCGGCATCAACCCGGCCGGCATGACACGCCTGGAGCGTTCCCAGGTGCTGATCGCCGCCCAGGGGATTTACATAGACTCGCGCTTCGACACTAAATTCGCCACCTTCGGCGGCAATGACGGCGGCAATGCAGGGGGATTCATACCGTCCGGCTCCCTGCATTACGTGCAAAGCATCTCCCCGGACTGGAAGCTCGGTATCAGCGCCGGGTCCTACCTCGGCCTGGGACTCGATTACAACGAGACCTGGGCCGGTCGCTATTACACCACCGAAGCCGAGCTGCTGACTTTCGGCGTCAATCCCGGCGTGGGTTACCGGGTCAACAACTGGCTGTCGCTGGGTGGTGGTTTCAGCGTATTGTATGCAAAATTGGACCAGAAGGCGGCGGTCAACAACAGTGCCGTACCCTTTCAGGCGGGTTTGGCCGACGGCGAGCTGAAAATCGAAGGAAACGATACGGGACTCGGTTTTAACCTGGGGTTACTGCTGGAGCCGCTTGAAGGCTTGCGTTTCGGTATCACCTACCGGTCGGAAGTGGACCTGGAGTTCGAGGACGTGGCCGAGCTCAGGAACATCGGCCCGGTCCTGCAGGGATTGCTGAATCTCACCGGGCTGACCGGCAGCCGCGTGGACATCGATATGAACATCCCCCAGGCGGTGATGCTGAGCGGCTACTACCTGATCAACGAGCGCTGGGCTCTGATGGCCAACATCGGCTGGCAGGACTGGAGCGCGTTCGGCAAACAGGACCTGACGCTGCGGTCAACGAACGCGAGGACCTTTACACAGGAGTCTGGAGTATAAAGATACCTGGCACTTTGCCTTGGGTTCTCAATACCGGTTCGATCAAAAATGGCTCTGGTCGGTGGGCGCCGCCTATGATTCGTCGCCTCTGGAGTCGGACACCCGGACCCCGGATACACCGCTGGACCGACAAATCCGAATCGGCACCGGCATTCAATACGACTGGACGAAGGACCTGACCGTGGGAGCCGCCTACGAGTTTATAGACCTCGGCAAAGCCAGGATCAGCCAACAGGGCGGTCCGCTGCAGGGCTCACTCCAGGGCGAATACGGCACCAACACGGCCAATGTTTTCGCCGTGAACCTAATCTGGAAGTTTTGATGACTCCCCCGGACACCACCCCCAAAATAATGGAACCGTCATGAACCGTATCTTTCTTATTCTATTGTCTTTGACCGTTTCCGGGTTCTTTTTTGCAACTTCTGGGCTGTCGATGCAGCCCCTCCCGAAGGAGAGCGGCATCAGCGGATTTATCAACCTCGGTGCCGGGGGCATCTCGGCCGAAAGCAACATGATTGCCGGGAACCGCCAGGCGGACATCGGAAACAGCCGCATCGATTCCTTGACCGACAGCCCCAATTCCGAAAGCGATGTGATCTTGGTTCTCAACGGCGAACTGGCCTATACCTTCGCTTCGACGCGCACCCAGCTGTTTTTCGGCAATAGCCTCGAAGATTTCATCCGTTTCGAAACGGCAACCCTGGCCGGCGTCCGGCAGGAGCTGCCGGACAACAGCCTCCTCGAGGTCAGCTACGTTTTCTCCGGCATTCCCACGGATGTCTGGGCCGATCCCTACGTCGTCGACCGGAATCGGTCCGAGACCGACCGCACGGCATCAGGCGTGCGCCTGCAATACGATAGAATACTAGGATCGGATTTCCAAATCCAATTCACCTGGCGGAGCATCGAACTGGACGACGAACTCAGCGGTCTTACTCAGCTGGTCGAGCGGGGGGATCTGACAGTCGCCCAAACAAGGTTGTTGGACAGAGAGGGCGACAGCTACCAGTTTGAAGTGTTGTACCCCTTTCGATTCGAAAAAGGCAGGCACGTCATCGCGCCCGCTTTTAATTACACCCGCCTGGATCTGGACGGCGGAGCCATGGCCAACGATCGCTACCAGGGCCAGCTGACCTATTTTTACACCGGAGACATAGTCGACGTGGCTGCAAACCTTTTGTATGCGTACGCCGATTATGACAAGACCAACCCCATTTACCTGAAGAAACGACATGACAACACCTATGGCGGCACCTTGAGCGCCTTTTATAAAAATTTGTTCGGCGTGGAGCGACTGAGCCTTGTCGGAACCATTGCCGGCATCAAAAGTGATGCCAATATCGACTTTTATGACACCACGATCGGGTTCTTGAGTCTGTCGGTTTTTTATCGGTTCTGAGCGAATGACATGATATCAAATCAAAGTATTATACTCGCGCGAGTCGATGCAATTGATCTTCGACCAGGGCATCGGCGACATTTTTAATGCCCGGGTGGCGGGAAATTTTGTCAACGACGCATCCGGGAGCGCAGCCCTATTTTGATGGGCATGGTCGACAAAGGGCAAATCGGACTGGAGGGCGCTATTTACGACGTCCATAATAACTGAATCCCAATAAGAAAGGAGTGTGACCCATGAGTAATCTCGTTGTGATTGAATTCGATAATGAGGAAGCGGCTTTTGACATGCGTGCCGAGCTTGCCAAGTTGCAGAAAGAGTATTTGATTGAAATGGATGACGTCGTGGTCGTCACCAAGAATGAAAAAGGCAAAGTCAAGCTGCACCAGGCCGTCAACTTGACCGCCGCGGGAGCGGTGGGGGGCTCATTCTGGGGAATGCTCATCGGAATGATCTTCCTCAACCCGCTTTTAGGCGCGGCCGTGGGGGCCGGCGCCGGTGCGCTGTCGGGTAAACTGCGCGATATCGGGATCAGCGACGAATTCATGAAGGAACTGGGGGCGAATCTCACAGAGGGAACGTCGGCCCTTTTTATCCTCGTTCGCAAGGCGACCGGTGACAAAGTCCTCGACAGGCTGAAGCAGAAAGGTTTAAAAGGGAAAGTTCTTCAAACCTCGCTGACCGTTGACGCGGAAGATGAGCTTCGGAAAGTCCTCGAAGGCTAAGGGGAGGCGGACGGCGACAACACCTGGACGATACCGCTCGGCGGCGGCTGCGGCTTCGGGCGCGTATTGCGCGTCGGCAAACAACCCGTTAACGCTTCGGTGCAGTGTTTTTTGTAACATCGAGAAGCCGGATAACATCGGTACCGGATGGTCGATTCGCCTTACCGTTCAATTCGTGTCCCCAAAGACTCGCAATTAACCCGTCGTCCCGAATCAGAACAAGGGCTCGCGTCATGACCAGCGACACCATTCCGCCGCGCATTCACGTGCTGGCCAAGCCGGCCGGTTCGACCTGCAATCTGAAGTGCGCCTATTGCTTTTATCTCGAAAAAGAGCGCCTCTATCCCGGCAGCCGCTTTCGCATGCGTGACGAGGTGCTGGAGAGTTACATCTCCCAGCTGATAGAGTCCCATCGCACCGACACGGTGACGGTGGCCTGGCAGGGGGGTGAGCCGACCCTGATGGGGGTCGATTTTTACCGAAAGGCTGTCGCGCTTCAGGAAAAATACCGCCGGCCGGGCATGACTTTCGAGAACACCCTGCAGACCAACGGCACCCTGCTCAACGATGAATGGTGCGGGTTCCTGCGCGAAAACGACTTTCTGGTCGGCATCAGCATCGACGGGCCCCGCAAGCTCCACGATGCCTACCGGCTGGACAAAAGCGGGCGGCCCACCTTCGACCGGGTGATGCGGGGCCTGCGCTTGCTGCAGAAACACGGCGTCGACTACAACGTTTTGGTCACCGTCAACCGCATCAACGCGGATTTCCCGCTGGAGGTCTACCGGTTCTTACGGAACACGGTCGGCACCAGTTGGGTGCAGTTCATTCCGGCGATCGAGCGAACCGGCCCGGACGGCACGGGCGTCTCGGAGCGTACCGTGGCGCCGGAGCAGTGGGGCGACTTCCTGACGACCGTCTTCGACGAATGGGTGCGAAACGATGTCGGGCGCATCTTCGTGCAGACGTTCGAGGCTGCGGTGCGCTCCTGGCTGGGGCTGGGCTCGTCGGGCATGTGCGTCTTCGATCCCACCTGCGGCCACGGTCTGGCCCTCGAGCATAACGGCGACCTTTACGCCTGCGACCACTTCGTCGCACCCGAGTACAAGCTGGGCAACATCCTCCAGCGGCATATGGCCGGGCTGGCCGGTTCGGACCGGCAGCAAACGTTCGGGCGCAACAAGCTGGACAGCCTGCCGCAGATGTGCCGCCGTTGCGAGGTCCGCTTTGCCTGCCATGGGGAATGCCCCAAAAACCGGTTTTTGACCACCCCGGACGGCGAGCCCGGGCTGAATTACCTGTGTGCGGGCTACAAACCGTTTTTTCGGCACATCGACCGGCCCCTCAAGATCATGGTCCAGCTGCTGCGCCGCGGGCAGCCGGCCGCGCAGGTGATGCCGCTGCTGGCCCGCGACGGCCCCAATCCGGGGGCCGGATCGGCAAAGGTCGGCCGCAACACGCCGTGTCCCTGCGGCAGCGGCCTCAAGTTCAAGAAATGCCATGGCCGGGACGGAAGCCGGCCGCTACCCCCCAGCCAGCCGGAAAGTGGTGCGCCGTCGCTGCACCGGGCGGGTGAAGGCTCGGCATAAACCACGCCGCAGGCCGTGACCGCTGCGTGCGTTTCATACCACCAAAAAGGAGGAGATCACCATGGCGAAAAAGAAAAAACCGAACATTCTCGTTATCTGGGGCGACGACATCGGCATTACCAACCTGAGCTGCTACTCCGACGGCCTGATGGGCTACCGGACCCCCAACATCGACCGCATTGCCAACGAAGGCCTGCGCTTTACGGACTCCTACGGCCAGCAGAGCTGCACCGCCGGTCGGGCGGCCTTCATCACCGGGCAGAGCCCCTACCGCACCGGTCTGACCAAGGTGGGCATGCCCGGTGCGGACATCGGGCTGTCGGCCGAAGATCCCACCATTGCCGAGATGCTCAAGCCGTTGGGCTACGCCACCGGTCAGTTCGGCAAAAACCACTTCGGCGACAAGAACAATTACCTGCCCACGGCCCACGGTTTCGACGAGTTCTTCGGCAACCTGTATCACCTCAATGCCGAGGAGGAGCCGGAGAACGTGGACTACCCGACGGACGCGGACTTTCCCGACTTCAAGAAGGTGTTCGGCCCGCGGGGCGTCATGCACTCCTGGGCGACCGAGCAGGACGACCCGACCGACCATCCGCGCTGGGGCCGCGTCGGCAAGCAGAAGATCGAGGACACCGGCCCGCTGACCAAGAAGCGCATGGAGACCTGCGATACCGAGTTTCTGGACGCCGCCCAGGACTTCATCAAGCGCGCCCACAAGGACGACAAGCCCTTTTTCGTCTGGTTCAACACCACCTGGATGCACTTCCGCGTGCACCCGCCGGCCGAGGTTCTCGGCCAGGCCGGACGATGGCAGTCATTTTACCACGATGTCATGGTGGAGCACGACAAGCACGTCGGGCGGATGCTGGACCTGCTGGATGAACTGGGCATCGCCGAAGACACCATCGTGATGTATTCGACCGACAACGGACCGCACATGAACACCTGGCCCGACGGTGCCATGACGCCTTTCAGAAACGAGAAGAACTCCAACTGGGAAGGCGCCTTCCGCGTGCCGATGATGGTGCGCTGGCCCGGCAAGATCGAGGCCGGCACGGTCTCCAACGAGATCATCGCGCACCAGGACTGGCTGCCGACCCTGCTGGCGGCGGCCGGCGAGCCGGATATCGCCGCGAAGCTCAAGAAAGGGCATACGGCCGGCGGCAAGCGCTATAAGGTGCACCTCGACGGCTACAACTTCCTGCCCCACTTCACCGGCAAGGAGGAAAAAGGCCCGCGGCCGGGCTTCATCTACTTCTCCGATGACGGCGACCTGGTGGGGCTGCGCTTCGACAACTGGAAATTTGTCTTCGCCGAACAACGCTGCCAGGGCACGATCATGATCTGGGCGGAGCCTTTCACCTTCCTGCGCGTCCCAAAAATCTTCAACCTGCGCACCGACCCCTTCGAACGAGCGGATGTCACCTCCAATACCTATTGGGACTGGATGATCGACCGCGTCTACCTGACCTATGCGGCGCAGTTCATCGTGCGGAATTTCCTGGAAACCTTCAAGGAGTTCCCGCCGCGCATGAAGCCGGCCAGTTTCAGCATCGATCAAGCGCTGGCGAAGATGGAACAGGCCTTGAACATCGACTGACGGAACCGGTGACCCCCGGCTGCGACGCACCATCACGGTGCGTTGCAGCCCAAGGCTTTATGAAAGGGTTTTGACTGTGCCGCCGGTCGCCGGCGCATGACACCCTAAAGCCTTCTTCCTCCGGCCTGGCCGGCATCTTTATGGACGATCGAGACCCTCGTTTTTCGGAAACCGACGGCGTCAGGGAGGCCGTGCGGGCCTTTTATGACCGGCACCCCTACCCGCCGCCGGCCGGTGACCTCGCAGGCTACCGCCGTCGCTGGCGGGACGAGGTCCGGCGCCGGGCGGACTTTCATCTGCACTGGCCGGGCAAGGCCTACCGCACGGACCTGCAGGTGCTGGTCGCCGGCTGCGGCACGTCCCAGGCGGCCAAACATGCCCTGCGCCATCCTTCGGCGCGCGTTACCGGCATCGATTTCAGTGCGACGAGCATCCGGCATACCGAGGCCCTCAAGCGTCACTATCACTTGAACAATCTTGAGCTGCACCAGCTCCCCATCGAACGGTTGCAAGAGCTTGGGCAGAGATTCGACAAGGTTGTCTGCACGGGGGTGCTGCATCACCTCCCCGACCCGGATGCAGGGCTGCGCGCTCTGCGCAACGTCCTCAAACCGGATGGGGCCATGCACCTGATGGTGTATGCGACGTATGGCCGGAGCGGCATCACCATGCTGCAGGAATACTGTCGCCGGCTCGGGATCGGGCACTCCGACCAGGAAATCCTGGATCTTGCCAATACCCTCACGGCGCTGCCGCCCGGGCATCCATTGGCGCATCTGCTGGGCCAGGTGCCGGATTTTCGAACCAAGGCCGGGCTGGCCGATGCCCTGCTGCATCCGCAAGATCGATCGTTTACCGTGCCGCAGCTGTTCGACGTCATCGAGAAGGCGGGGTTGACGTTCGGGCGCTGGTTGCGGCAGGCACCCTACCTGCCCCAGTGCGGTGCCCTGGCCCAAATTCCTCACGGCTGCAGCCTGAGCCGACTTCCCCCTGCGGAGCAGTATGCGGCCGTTGAGCTGTTGCGGGGAACGATGGTCCGTCACAATGTGATCGTTTACCGCAGCGACCGGCCTGTCAGCGGTCAGCCCATCGGGTTCGATGAGGATGGTTGGCAATTCTACGTCCCGATCCGGCTGCCGCGGACACGTTGCCTTGAAAAGCGCCTGCCGCCCGGTGCGGCCGCGGTGCTCATCAATCAGGACCACGCCTATGCGGACCTCGTTCTGCCGATTGATGAAGGGCAGAGACGCTTATTTGACTGTATCGATGGGCACCGCACCATCACCGAGATCCGGAACGATCCTGCAACTCGGGGAGCACCATCCCCCGGCCACGAGCTTGCCCGCGCCTTTTTCGAGCAACTCTGGCGGTACGACCAGGTGGTTTTCGACACAACCCAAGTGCAGTAAGGAATCGGATGGCGGAACTATTTGAAAAAGCAGTGATCGTCTTTGAAGCCGTTGCGGTAGCCGTCTTGATCTTCGGGACTTTGTTCGGTCTGGGGTGCTCTATCCGGCAATTGTTTCAGGGGTCGAAGCCGCACCAGGCGTATCGGGCTTTTCGACGGGGATTTGGCCGCACGCTGCTGTTGGCCCTTGACCTTCTGGTGGCCGCTGACATTATCCTCACCGTCACCCTCGACCTCAGCTTCGAAACTCTTGGCATGCTGGGGCTGCTTGTCCTCATTCGGACCTTTTTGCACTTTGTCCTGGAACTGGAAGTCACCGGCCGCTGGCCCTGGCAGGGAGTCCATGGAGCGGCCGACGATCCTGAAGAGTGAGGAGTGTTGAAGTTAAAGACCCATGATTTCCGTAAGAAGCAAAAACTGACTGTCAAAAGCCCCTTATATTCTTCAGGCTCGACCAGAATGACAGGAGAAATGCAGCATGGACAACGCCATCTTCATGAAATTCGTGACCCTGACGATTTTCAGCCTCATGTTCGCCATCGGCATCAACCGCTCTTTCCGGCAGCTCACCTCCCTGTGGCGCCGTCCCGGACTGCTGCTGCGGTCTCTTCTGGCGGCCGTCGTGCTGGTCCCGGCGGTCGTGGCTCTCCTGTTGTGGACCTTTAACCTGCCGATGGCCGTGGCGAGCGGCCTGGCGGTGCTGGCGGCCGCGCCGGGCGCCCCGCTGACGACCAAAAGAGTCGAGATGGCGGGCGGCGATCCGGAATACTCCGCCAGCCTGCAACTGACGCTGGCTTTGCTGGCGTTCGTGCTGACACCGCTGACTCTGGCGATCTTCTATGTCCTGTTTGAGCTGTCACTCGAAAAAGTCACCGCCTTCCAGGTGGCCTCGCAGGTCGCCCGGGTCACCTTTTTGCCGGTTGTCGTCGGCCTGCTCATCCAGCGTCTGGCTCCGGGGTTCAGCGCGCGTATCGGCAAACCCGTGGCCGTGTTCGCCAGTGGGCTGCTCATTCTGTTGTTTGCCGGAGTGATCCTTCTCCTGGCTCTGGCACCGGATTTGCGGGCCATGTTGAATCTGGGAGGGCCGTCCGTTGCGGCGATCATCGTCATGGTCGGGAGTTCCCTGGCCATCGGTCACCTGTTGGGGGGCCCGGACCGGGAGAAGCGTTCGGCGCTCGCCATTGCCAGCATCGCGCGCAATGTGGGGCTCGCCCTGTTCATCGCGGGATTATCCGATTACGGGCAGCAGTTTATCCCCACGCTCCTGGCCTACATGATTTTAGGGGCGCTTCTGGCCGTTCCTTACTCGCTTTTGAGCAAACGCCGGATGACGACGCACGACGCCGCATGATCCATAATATCTTACTGGAAACTGCCGCACCGGCCGCCGGCAGTACTTTTTTAAAAAGGGAGCGCTGAACCCTGATGAGCCCCAACGATGACAACAAGAGTCTGACGAACGAACTGGCTAAAGAGCGCAACCGGGAAGCTGCCGACCGGACGCTCATGGCCTGGATTCGCACGGCCATATCCTTGATCGGTTTCGGATTTGCCATCGCTCAATCCTACCAATTCCTGGAAAGCGACTATGTCGAAAAGACCGGCAAAATGCTCGACAGCCTCCACACCCCTTTCATATTCGGGATCAGTTTCATGGTCCTCGGCATTTTAGGCATCATGGCGGGGGTCATCCAGTATAACCGTATTCTGGACCGGATCAAGTCCGACCGGTTCATCTATATCGAACCCTGGGCGCTGCCCAAGATCATGGCGATTCTGCTGGTGATTATCGGAGTATTTGGAATTTTCGCTATCATATTCTAGTTTCCATTCTTTTTTCCGCTGGGCGGCCGGTCGTAGCGGGTTTCCAAATGCGGCGTACATAAAGTACGCTTCGTCGTCCCGCCCGGGCGGGATGCGGCCTTGCCCAGCGAACGACTCCATTTTTATGGATTGGACAGCTCGAACGCCTGAAAGATTTCAACGGCAAGGTCCTGAAGACCTCCCTGAGCATCGACGAGGAGGAGAAACTGCGGCAGGTGATCGAAAGAGGGGAAGAGGCCACATCCTAACCCGTCTGAAGCGCCGTCATCGGTTTTTGGGGGATGACGGCGCAGTAAATGGAAACTCGAAAAACTTGAAACTGATGCTGTACGGGCACGGCATGCCGTGCCCCTGCGGATAAGGCGGGATCAACCTCGGATTCGGACCAAAACCCCAAACACAAAACACCAAACCCAAAACACAAAACACTCCTGGAACCCCGTAGCCCATAACTCGTAACCGGTAACCCACACCTCGTAACCCGCAACTCGAAACTCGTAACCCGCACCTCGCATCCCGTAACCCGTAACCCAAAACTGACCTGCGCGTCAGCGCCGGGCCACAATGCCCTGCTGGTGGTTCGTGTGCAGCAGCAGGCGACCGGCCGGGTCGATCTCGAAGCGCACCGTGTCCTGCAGCAGGCCAAGGAAACGGTCTTCCTGCCGGCTCAAGGGCTCCTCGCACGCCATCATCGAACCCGCCATCCGGTCGAACGTCAGGCCCTCGCCGGTCAGCCGGTAGCCGCCCATGAAACGGTTGCAGGAGGCGCTGCCGGCCACCCGGCCGTCCTCCAGGAACTCGATCGTGACGCTGGAGCCGGCGATGACCGGTTGGTCGCCGATGCTCTCCACGCGCCACTCCTGGCCGGTGAGCAGGGCGTTCGGGTCTCCGCCGCAGCCGGTCTGGACTTCCCCGTCGAGGTCGTAGCGCACGCGGTAGGGGTGAGGCATGCCGGTGGCGACATCGGCGCAGATCCCCGGCCGGATGGCGACCGCCAGGCGGCGGCCCTGCGACCCGGTCCGGTAGAGCAGCCCCTCGGCGGTCTTCAGCGGCTCGGGTTTCGGCATGCGGAGCTGCAGGGCCCCGAAATCGGCATTGAGGAAGATCGTGTCGGCATCGACGGTGATTATCCAGCCGGGTTCCTGGCCGCGGGCGGTAAAGGGCAGCGCGGGCTCCCGCAGGGCGCAGCACTCCGGAAGCTCCCGGCCGCGCACGGTCACCAGGGCCCGCTCGCCCTTGCTCCAGAAGGCGGTAGCCGTTTTGTCCGTAGCCGTGTAGCGGGCGCCGGAGGCTGAGACGGCGGTTTCCAGGTCGAAGGATTCACCGGCGACGCTCATTTGCGCACCTCCCTGCCGGGCACCGAAGGCGACCGGGGTATCCCCGCAAAAAAAGAAGGCATCCTCCTGGATCACCGGCCGTGCGCTCGGGTCCGGCCCCGGACGGTCCGGGGGAAGGCAGCCGGCGGCTATGGCCGCAAAGGCCGCCATAACCGCTGCTGCACGCTTTTTTTTCATGCAGGTTCTCCATCGTTGGATGACCGGGATGCCGATCATGACTTTGGCTCCCGGGCGCGGTCGGCCGCGGCGGGCTTATCGAGGCACGGCGGCTTGAAGCTGTCGCTGAAAAGGCTCGTCAGATCGAAGGTGGAGCGCCGGCCCAGGTCTGCGAAATGCTTCTTTATAAAGGTGTCCGCCCAGGCCTGCCCGAGTTCCTTGAGGTGTGTCAGGTAGGCCCACTCGGCGTTCATCTTGCTCGATGCATCCAGGCCCTTCAGTTCTTCATCGGCGTGGATGAGGTGAACGTAACAGTCGCGGTAGCGTTCGGACTCCAGGTTCTCGGCCGCGATCAGCTGGTGAAGCAGCTCGATGGCGCGCAATTCCTTGATCAGACTGGCGTTGAAGGTGATCTCGTTGAGCCGGTTGATGATGTCGCGGCCGGTGCGCGGCAGTTTGTCGCGCACGATCGGGTTGATCTTGACGATGACCAGGTCGCGCGTGGCCTGGTCCTCCACCAGGGGGTGCAGCGCCGGGTTGCCGGTGAAGCCGCCGTCCCAGTAGGCCTCGCCGTCGATCTCGACCGCCTGGAACACGAACGGCAGGCAGGCCGAGGCCATGATCGTGTCCACCGACAACTCGGGCTGCGTGAAAACCCGGGCGCGGCCGGTGCGCACGTTGGTGGCCGTGACGAACACCTTGAGGTTCGGGCAGCGGTTGACCCGCTCGAAATCGATCGTGGCGGCCACCAGGTCGCGCAGGGGGTTGATGTTGAGAGGGTTCAGCTCGTAGGGCGAAAACCAGCGGGTGAGCTGCTCAAAGAAAAGATAGCCGGGCGAGTTGTCCAGGCTGAACCCGTCGCTGAGACGCTCCCAGAGGCCGCGCTGGATGGGCGACAGGCGGGCGGCGTCGCTGACCGCCTTCCAGAAGTCGGCCAGGTTCTGCCGGGCGCCCTCATGGCCGGCGCGCTGCAGCCCGTCGGCCACGACCACGGCATTCATGGCCCCGGCACTGGTGCCGCTGATGCAGGCTATCTGGATGCGCGGGTCGCTCAGCAGACGGTCCAGCACGCCCCAGGTCAGGGCGCCGTGGGAGCCCCCGCCCTGCAGGGCCAGATCGATGATCTTTTTCTGCGGCGCGCCGTCCCGCGGCTTGCTGCGCTTGGTGGGGGCCATGAAATTCTTCCTCCGTATTAGGGGATTTTTTCGATTGGCGGCCGACGGGATTTTTCCCCCTCGTCCTGCCGTCTCTTTAGATCAAAGCCGGAGGCCCGCAAGCAGCGGCGAATCGCAACCCTCGACCCGTAAACCATACACCTTTTATACCTTATACCTTATACCTTAAACCTTATACCTTAAACCTTCCGCCTTTCGCCTTTCGCCTTACACCTTCCCTTACAGCACATCGTTCAGGGCAAAGCCGATGCCGATCGAGGTCTGGTTCCAGTTGTAGTCGATCAGGCTTTCGCCGTAGCCCGTGAAAGCCTTCAGATATGCCCGCAGCGGGCCGAGCAGGGGCGGCGACTGCCAGGTGAACTGGGCGGCGCCCTTGCCGGTGGAGATATTGCCGCGCAGCATCAGGGCCAGGCTGTGCTTTCCCGGCTTGTAGATCGCGGTGATGTCGCCATAGCCCATGTAGTCGACGATATCCGGATTGTCGTCGTCCGCCTCGCTTTCGCTGATGCGGTACCAGGGCCGGGCGAGAAGCGCGAAATTGCCGCGTTCGATGCCGAACTCCGCGAAGAGGCGGTCCCAGCTGCGCGACAGGATCTGCGTGCGGCCGTTGGACTGGTGGTTGTACCCGAGGTTGAGCAGTCGCCAGTGGAATCCGCCAAACGTCACATCCGGCCGGTAGCTCACAAAGATTTCGGGCATGTAGTTGGTTTCGCGGAACGGCCGCGATATGTCGCTGTTGTAGACCTGCCACTGGCTCTGCTGCGTGTAGCCGATCCACGCCCCCCAGCGGTGAGTGTCGGTGGTCCAGAAGCGGGTCTTGAAGCTGATCTGGAACATGGCCTCGACGGCGTCCAGCTCCTGCTCCGGTGTGTCGGCCGCATCGAAAAGGGGGGAGAAGGGGCGGTTGTTGACGTCGTTGGTGTAGTGCGCAAACAGGAGGTAGTTGGGGCGGTAGGTACTGATGACATAGCGGGGGGCATCCGGCCCGAAGGCCCAGGCCGCATCGATCAGGGAGGGTTTCGCGCCGGTCGGAGAGGTCCCGGCCGGTTCGGGATGCGCGATCTCCTCCGGCGCCGCTGCGGCCGCCGGCTCCCCGGGCGCCGCGGCCGGCCGGGCGCCGCTGAGGCGGTCGTAGCAGGCCAGCCGCTCACCGTCGGACTGAATCGCCGCGCACTCCGCGATGCTCGGGGTCTGGGCCGCGGCCGAACCGCCGCCGAACAGCAGGAGAACGGCGCAGAATGCGGTCAGCCGGGCGACGCTAAAACGATGGTCGGTCATGGATCACCTCTTCAGGAAGCCGAAAAAGGGGAACAAAGGGTTTCGGCGACACACGCGCCTCGAAGTCGAAGACTTGGTCAGTCGAGTGAAGAGCCAAGGATCGAAACGGAGCCGGTCGATTGCGACGCTACCCATCGCACTAGGTTGGGCGCGTGTCAATAGTTTTGGAAAAGCTGCCGTCACCTTGCATCGATACCCTCGACGATACCCTGATCATGCTAATTTCAGACATTGAAAAGCTTGCAGGAAATCGAATTTCGTCATATTGTTCCGCGACCTGGAAAAAACGAACCGGCGAACGGAAAATCCGTTTTCGCCAAATACCGCTGGATCGCCAAATTCGGATCGGCACCGGACTTCAATACGACTGGACCGACAGCGTGACTGTGGGCGCCGCTTACGAATTGGGGGAGCTGGGCAAAGCCAGGATCGGCCGGCGGGGCGGTCCCCTGCAGGGATCGCTCCAGGGCGATTACGGCACCAATGTAACCCATTTTTTCGCCGCGAACCTGATCTGGAAGTTTTAACACGTTTGAGTCGATGACATCGCATGGCAACTTACACCAACGTCAAAGGAGGCTGTTCATGAAAAACCGTATCGTCTTCGTCACCCTGTTGGCCGCTCTGATGCTGAGCGGCTGCGCCACCACCAAACCGTCCAGTGACTACGGCCGGCCCGGGGACCTGGTGGACGCCGCGCGGGTCACGTTCAACAACTTCTCGAAAGACCCCAACATGACCTGGTTCCGCAACAACATCGACCAGGCGCGGGCGATTATCATCTTTCCCAGAGTCGTGCGGGCCGGATTCGTTTTCGGCGGCGCCGGCGGCAGCGGAACGATGCTGGTCAGGGATCAGCAGACGGGCACATGGAGCTATCCGGCCTTTTTCAGCATGGGCCAGGGGTCCTTCGGATTTCAGGCCGGGGTCGATGTCGCCGAGGTCGTCCTGATGGTCATGACCCAGCGCGGCGTGGACCGGTTTCTGTCGGCCAGCTTTCAGTTGGGGGCCGATGCCAGCATTGCCGCGGGCCCGGTCGGGGCCGGGGTGAGTGCCGCCGTGGCGGATATCCTGGCGTTTTCGCGGGCCAGAGGGGTGTTCGGCGGCCTGTCGGTGGAAGGCGGCGTGATCAACCCCAGAAACGAGTGGAACAGCGCCTATTACGGCCAAAACGTCCGCACGGTCGATATCCTGGTCTCCAGGAGCGTCAGCAATCCGCAGGCGGAAGGCCTGCGCCGGGCTGTCGCCCGCAAGGCCGGATAGAAGGCCAGCGCGAAACACGCTCGGAAATATCGTTGTGTTCCAGGTGTCGATACATCGCGTCCGGCGGCGTTGCGAAAATACGTAAAAATCCGGATATTCCCCTGACTTTGCGCGTTGCCGGCCGCAAGACTCAACACCGACACGGTGAACGTCTTTTGGGCGTGATTTTTTAGAATCGAAAAATTTTATTCCGGCGACTGCCGGGCGGCGTCAAATCTTGGGCGGTGCCGTTTAGTCGGCGCCGTGACGGCCGACCGGCGGGACCCGGCAGGAGGCCGCGATTACCCGGTTTAAACGACGGCTACTTTTAAGCGCGCTGATTGTGGCGCTGCTGATGGCCGCGGTGGTTATCTTTTTCTACCGTCCCACCCAGCAGGCCCTGGAACGCGCCGAGGCGTTTCAATTCCGGCGGATGGTGGTGACGAGGCTGGCCGGACAGGAGGCCTACCGGTTTTTTTTCGCCACCAATCGCCGCCTGGAAACCGGCGATGGCCCCTTAGAGGAACGATTCGGGAACCAGCGTGAAGAGGCGCTCAAGTTCGGCCTGTTCGACACCCGGATCGAGCCCAGCCTGGGCATCGGCATGCTCATCAATCCGACCGACTGGTTTCAGAACGAGGAAATCCAGCTCCAGCAGGTGGCCGCGCTGGACCAGGCCGAATTTCTCGATCAGCTGCGCCGGCAGGTGCAGGCCTCCCCTCTGCGCGCGCTGCTGGTCAACGTCAACGGGTTCCGGGAGCGGTTTCCTTCGGCCCTGCGCAAGACGGCGTTTCTGGCCCATGTCCTCGACATCGATGCCCCGGTCCTGGTTTTCGACTGGCCGGGCGACCAGGGCTCGACCCCGCGCGGGTACCGGCGGGCGAAGGCGATCGCCTCGGAGTCCGGGGCTGAACTGGCCCGCACCCTGGAACTGATCATCCGCCAGGTTCGACCGGACCGGTTGTGGCTGATGGCCAACAGCATGGGGGGGCAGGTGGTGGTGAAAGCCTTCGGCACCCTGTACCGCGCGGCGGACCTGGCCGACGCCCGGACCGAGATCGAAAACGTGGTGCTGACGGCGCCGGATGTCGACAAGGAAGAGTTCAACGAGCGGTTCAAGCGTGAGATCCTCGCCCTGGCCGGCAATCTCACGGTTTACGTGTCCTCCAACGACCGGGCTCTTTTGATGAGCCGCATCATCAACCGCAGCCGGCGCCTGGGCGAAAGCGTGCTGGACCCGGCCAATCCCGACCAGGCCGATGCCGCCGCCGGCATTTTCGGACTGGTCGATCCCCACAACGGCACCATCACGGTGGTGGATGTCACCCCGGTGAACCGGACCCGCAACTTTCACAATTTCAGCCTGGAAACGCCCGAGTTTTTCGACGACCTGTTTCTGCGGCTGGTCAATACCGGCCGGCCCATGAGCCGGCGGATCTACCCGATCGAAACCCCCGACGGCAGGGTTTACCGGGTGTTGACCCGCGGGCGGTAGGCGTCCGCACGCCCGGCCGGGAGGTCGGGCACCACCGCGGCTTTGCCGAAGATAGCGCCGGGATTTCCCTGTTGGGTATCCCGGCTTTTTTTTACGGCCGGTTTTCCGCGGCTCCGGCGTCTGGTTTAGAGCGGTGGTCGCGGGCGACGAGCATGTAGATCGAGGGGATGACGAACAGGGTGAAGAACGTGCCGATGGCCATGCCGCCGACGAGCACCAGGCCGATGGAGTTGCGGGCCTGGGCGCCGGGGCCGGTGACCAGGGTCAGGGGAAAATGGCCGGCGATGGTGGCCGCGGTGGTCATGATGATCGGGCGCAGCCGGGTCAGGGTGGCCTCGCGCACGGCCTCGAGCTTGGTGCGCCCTTTTTCCTGCAGGGAGTTGGCGAATTCGACGATCAGGATGCCGTTTTTGGAGACCAGCCCGACCAGGGTCACCAGGCCGACCTGCGAGTAGATGTTAAGGGTCGTGGTCCAGCCGCGGGTCCAGAAGGCCACGTTCGGGTCGGGTATTTTCAAAAAGGTGAAGACCAGGGCGCCGAAAAGGGCCAGGGGTACCGATCCGGCCAGGATGACGAAGGGGTCGCGGAAACTGTTGAACTGCGCCGCCAGGACCAGGAAGATCAGGATGACGGCCAGCGCGAAGGTCGGCAGAAACTGGTTGCCCTCGGTGCGCAGCTGACGCGACTCGCCGGTGTAGTCGAGCACGTAGCCCTTGGGCAGGATCTTGGCGGCTTCCTCCTCCAGGAACTTCAGGGCTTCGTCGAGCGGCCGGACCGACACGCCGCTGATCGTCACGGCGTTGAGCTGCTGGAAGCGGTTCAAGGAGCGCGCGACGGTCGAGTTGCTGATCGTTGCGATCGTGCTCAGCGGCACGAGCTGGTTTTTTGGACCCGTGACGTAGATGTTCTTGAGCTGGTCCGGGTTGAGGCGGTCGATGCGCTGAATCTGAGGGATCACCTTGTAGCTGCGGCCGGCGATGTCGAAGCGGTTGACGAAATTGCCGCCGACCATCGATCCGATGTCGGCGCCGACCTGCTCCAGCGTCAGGCCCAGATCGGCCACCTTGTTGCGGTCGATGACGATCTCGGACTGCGGCTGGTCGATCTTGACGTCGATCAGGGGCGGAAAGGCGAACAGGCCGCTTTGCACCGCCTTGAGCTGAATCTGTTTTGCAAACTCCAAAATCCGGTCCTCTTCGGCCGTGGAGGCGATCACGAACTCCACCGGAAACTGGCCGCCGCCCGGCAGGGCCGGGGGCAGGACCGGAAAGATGCGGACGCCCGGAATGGCCTGCAGTTTGCCCTGTACCTCGGGCAGGACCTGGAAGATGGTGCGCTCGCGCGCGTCCCAGGGCTTGACGACCATGCCGGCGAACCCCGAGGTCGGGCGGGTTATCTGGAAGGTGAAGTCGGTTTCCGGAACGCTCTGATAGGCCCGGTTGACCTGCGCCGCGAAAATGCTGGTCTGATCGAGAGTGGCGTTGGCCGCGGCGTCGAGAATCCCGAAAATGACCCCCTGGTCCTCGGTCGGCGCCAGTTCCTTGGGCGACATGATAAACATCGGGATCGTCAGAAGGCTCACGACGGCCCAGACCAGGTAGACGGCCGGTCGCGAGGCGAGGGTGATGTCGAGCAGGCGGCCGTAGAAGTTGCGGAACCGTTTGAAATCACGGGCGATCTTGGCGGCGAAACCGCGATCCTCGATTCCCGGTGTCAGCAGCCGCGAGGCCATCATCGGCGAGAGGGTCAGCGCGACGATGCCGGAAATCGTGACCGCGCCGGCCAGGGTGAAGGCGAACTCGCGGAAAAGCGATCCGGTGAGACCGCCCTGCAGCCCGATGGGGGCGTAAACCGCGGCCAGCGTGATGGTCATGGCGATGATGGGCCCGACCAGTTCGCGCGCGGCCCGGATGGCGGCATCCATCGGCGACTCGCCCAGGCTGAGGTGGCGCTGCACGTTTTCCACCACCACGATCGCATCGTCGACCACCAGGCCGACCGACAACACCACCGCCAGCAGGGTCAGCAGGTTGATGGTGAATCCGAACACCTGCATCAGGAAGGCCGCCCCGATCAGCGACATCGGGATCGCCACCACCGGGATGAGCGCCGAGCGGATCGAGCCCAGGAACAGGAAAATAATGACGATCACGATCAGAAGGGTCTCGCTGAGGGTCTTGACCACTTCGCGAATGGCGCTGGTGATGTATTCGGTGGCATCGTAGTTGATGCGGGCCTGCATGCCGCTCGGCAGGTTCCTTCTGATCGAGTCGATCTCGGCCCGCATGCGGGCGATGACGTCGATCGAGTTGGCGTTGGGCAGGGCCCAGATGCCCATGAAGACGGCCGTCTGGCCCGAGGAGCGCACCTCCGTGTCGTAGTCCTCGGCGCCCAGCGCGACGTCGGCGATGTCTTCGAGCCGCACGATGGCGCCGTCCTGCTCGCGGACGGCCAGCCGCTTGAAATCAATTACCGAGCGCAGGTTGGTGTTGGCGGTCAGATTGACCTGGACGAGGTTGCCCTTGGTCTGGCCGACGGCGGCCAGAAAGTTGTTGGCGGACAGCACCTGGCGGACCTGCATCGGGCTGATGTTGAAGGCGGCCATTTTCTCGGGCTTCAGCCAGATGCGCATGGCGAAGGTTCGGGCGCCGAGGATATCGGCGCGCTGCACGCCCTGAAGGGCCGAGAGACGCGGCTGCACGACGCGCACGAGGTAGTCGGTGATTTCGTTCTGTTCGAGCCCCTCGGCCGTGAAGCTCAGGTAGGCCGAGGCGAACTGGCTGTCGGCCGACTCGACGTTGATGGTGGGCACTTCGGCCTCGGGCGGAAGATCGCCCCGCACCTGATCCACCTTGGAGCTGATCTCCGAGAGGGCCTTGATGGGATCGTAGTTGAGCTTGAGGCGCACGTTGATGGTCGAAAGCCCCTGGGCGCTCTGGGACTGGATGTAATCGATACCGTCGGCGGCGGCGATCGCCCGTTCGAGGGGCGTGGTGATGAACCCGCGCACGAGGTCGGCGTTCGCGCCGACGTAAACGGTCGTGACCGTGACGACGGCGTTCTCGCTGCGCGGATACTGGCGCACGTTCAGCGAGCGGATCGCCTGCAGCCCGGCGATGACGATGACGAGGCTGACCACGATCGCCAAGACCGGACGGCGGATGAAGATGTCGGTGAATTTCATTCAGGAGACTTTGGTTCGGGTCAACTTTCCTGGGGTTGGGGCGCGAGCTTGAATTCCGGGGACACGATGTTGTCCGCGACGACCGTCTGGCCGTTTCTCAGCTTGAACGCCCCGGTCGACACGATCGTCTGGCCCGGTTCGAGTCCGGACAGGACGGCGACGAAATCGCCGCGTTTTTCACCGAGCCGCACGAACTGCTGGCGCACGACCTTGCCGTCCTGGCCGCTCTTGTGTGCTTCTATACCCTCTTTACCATCTTTACTCTCTTTACTCTCTTTACTCTCTTTACTCTCTTTATTCTCTTTATCCTCGACGATAAAGACCGAATCACCATATGGGGCGTAGAGCACCGAGGTGGCCGGAATGGCGAGCACTTCCTTCGCTTCCGGCAGCACCACGGCCACGTTGACGAACATGCCCGGCCGCAGGCGCTCGTCGCGGTTGACAACGGTGGCCTGCATCTGGATGTTGCGCGTGGCGGCATCGACCTGGGGGTTGATGGCCGTGATGGTGCCCTCGACCGGCGGCCCGGGCAGGGCATCGTTGGTCACCCGCACGGCCAGGCCGGGTTTGACCAGTGCGAGCTGCTGCTGCGGCAAGGCGAAATTGGCGTAGATCGGATCGATCGACTGCAGGGATACGATCGCATCGCCGGCCGAGAGTATCTGACCCACGTTGACCTGGCGGATGCCCAGGCGACCGGCGAAGGGCGCGCGGATGATTTTCTTCTTGATGGCGGCCCTGAGGGCGTCGGCCTGGGCCGCAGCCTGTTTGTACTGGGCCTCGGCGTTGTCGAATTCCGAGCGGGAAATGGTCTTCTGACCCAGCAGTTTGCGCTTGCGGTCGAGATCGATTTTGGCGAGCGTCAGGGTCGCCTCGGCCGCCCGCAGTTGGGCCGTTTCGGCGGAGATGTCCTGCTGCAGCAGCAGGTCGCCGGCCTTCACCTTCGAGCCCGATTCAAATTCGATGGACGCCACCTTGCCGGGCAGCTCCGCGGACACGATGACCCCTTGAACCGCGTCGAGCGATCCAACGGCGCTCAAAATGGATTCCCAGGTCTCGCGGCGCACGACGGCCGTGTTGACCGGCTCGTCCGGTGGCGAAAACTGCTGTCCCTGTGCGATCATCCGCTTGATCTGCAGGGTTTTGATGCCGCCCAGAATGCCGACCACCACCACCAGGGCGAGGAGGGCGAGAAGGATTCGCTTCGTCATATGCGGTGCGTTCCGGTTGTTGGAGCGGTTTGGATTCAAAAAAAGGCCGACGGTGATAAATGCCGCCGGCGCGTTTTTCCGATGACGGTATTCGTTCGGAACCGTATGGTAAGAACCGCGTCATCGATGTCAACGAAAGAACGGTTCAGGGTTCAAGGTCGAGAATGCCAAATCCAGAAACAGAATCCACCAAATGATGGGGGATGGTCGATGTTCGTCGGTCATCTATTTTTTTCATCTCGGCATCATATACCAGGCCGGCGCGGTTTTCAATCCGCGGCCGAGAATAGCGGCTGCCGCCGGCTGCCAGACGCATGCCTCACCCCATTGGCTGCAAACGTTTACCCCTCGGGATCCGGGCCGAACCGAAAGCCGACTTCAGGGGAAGCGCACGCATTGGTCCGTGCGGCCCGTCGCGTCCGATCGGCCGTTGAAGGCTTTTCGTTTGACAGCCGCACCATTGGCTCCTATAGTGAAAAGCGCCGCGCCGGTGACGATGTTCCTCACAGCCGCCGGCTGCGCGCATCCCGTGTGACCGGCGGGGCAACCATAGGCTCCTGTATAAATTGCGGGTGGGGATGGCGGTTTTTGGCGTCTGCTCCGTTGAGGGGTCCAAGGTTTGTAGCAAGGAGAAGCAACGGATGAAAAAATTCGGATGGGCGCTCTTTCTGCTGGTGGCGGCGGTCGTTATCTCCGCTTGTTCGCCCCACAACCTGGGAACCTACGTCCTCACGTCGCCGTCACCGGTCCTGGATCGCATTCAGCAGCGCGGCGAACTCGTGGTGGGGACCGCCGCCGGCATGCCGCCGCTGAATATGACCGCCAGGAACGGAACCATCATCGGCCTGGAAGTCGACCTGGCGCAGGAACTCGCCGCTGCCATGGATGTCGTGCTCAGGCTGGAGCCCATGGCCTTCGAAGATTTGCTGCCGTCGCTCGAAGCCGGCAAGGTGGACCTGGTCATCTCCGGGATGACGATGACGACCTACCGCAACCGCCGCGTGGCGTTCGCCGGACCTTATTTCGTTTCAGGCAAGGGTCTGCTGACCCGCAAAGCGACCCTTGCCGGCATCAAGGACCCGGCGGCGGTCGACGTGGCCACGATCCGGCTCACCGCGCTGGCGGGATCCACCAGCGCCGATTTCATCCGCACGGCGGCTCCCAGGGCGCAGTTCGTGCCGGCCCGCGACTATGACGAGGCGGTTGACATGGTCATCGGCGGCCGCGCGGACGCCATGGTGGCCGATCAACCGATCTGCCTTGTCAGCGTGGCCCGATATCCCGGCCAGGGCCTGTTGGCGATCGTGGCGCCGTTGACCTATGAGCCGATCGGCATTGCCCTGCCGGCCAACGACACGCTGTTTATCAACCTGGTGGACAATTTTCTGACCGCGCTGCACGACAGCGGCACGCTGGAGCGCCTCAAAAACAGGTGGTTTCAACAGGACGACTGGTTAGACCAGGTGAAGTAGTTTCCGTCCACAAATGGCCCTTTCCCGCAATTTCGGCGTCAACCGACGCCATCTCGTGAAATCAGTTGTTGCCGGACCCGAGTCGGCGGCAGGAGAAAAAAATGACCATACCCCGTTTCCGGTTTCCGATGGCGGCGATGGCCCTTGTCTTCGCTTTCTCAATTTTTTTCGGCACACGGGCGTCGGCCCAGCAGGAGCATCAGCAGGTGTTGGTGGACCAGGCCGCCCTGACCATCGATAACTTCCTGAACGATCAGTCCATGACCTACTTGCGCAACAACATTCACTATGCCAAAGGGGTGCTGATCATCCCCTCGCTATTCAAAGCGGCCTTCTGGGTCGGCGGATCGGGCGGCCGCGGACTGCTGATGGTGCGCGACCCGCGCACCAACGAATGGAGCGGGCCGGCTTTTTACACGATCGGCGGCGGCAGCCTGGGACTGCAATTCGGGGGGTCCATATCCGAGGTGGTGATGATCGTGATGACCCAAAACGGCATCGAATCGCTGTTCACCACGACTTTCAAAGTCGGCGGCGGGGCTTCGGTCGCGGCCGGTCCGGTCGGAATCGGCGCCGAAGGGGCCACCGCGCCGGATCTGAGTGCGGATTTTCTCTCGTTCGCCCGATCCAAGGGGGCCTTTATCGGGGCATCGCTGGATGGGGCCCTGATATCGGTCGCCGAGGACTATAACCAGGCCTATTACGGTCAGGCGGTCGCGCCGGTCGATATTTTTGAAAAAAAGGAATTTCACAATCCCGGAGCGGACAAGTTGCGGGCGCGGTTGGCCGATGCGTCGAGAAGATAGCTATTGTCCATCCCTAAATGGTCTTTTTTCCGCTGAGCGGCCGGTCGTAGCGGATTTCCGGCTGCGGCGTACATAAAGTACGCCTCGCCGCAAATCCTTGTGCGGCCTTGCTCAGCGAAAAAAATCCTCATTTATGAATTGGACACTCAGAAGTGCCCAAAAAAGATCGCGGAGGGGCACTATCTACCGGCTTTAAGGTGGAGGTTTTGGCTGCTGGTATCGTCGTTAGCTAGTGTCCATCCATAAATGGTCTTTTTTCCGCTGGACGGCGTTCTCCGCGTGTTTCCGGCTGCGGCGTACATAAAGTACGCCTCGCCGCAAACCCTTGTGCGGCCTTGTCCAGCGAAAAAAATCCACATTTATGAATTGGACACTGAGAAGTGCCTAAAAAAGATCGCGGATGGGCACTAGCTATGCACTATACAGCCGCCTCTCTCTGACCTTGCCAACATCTTTATCTTAATCTTAAAGCCTATGAAAAACTTTCATCAATAGCCTTTTTCCGATTTCGCACGGAAAGGAAACGCTATTGGCGACAGGCGGAAGGGAGGCGCTTTTCCGATGCACGTCACACGCGCGACCGTTGGCGGGATCTTGAGAGTCTGGCTGCTGGCCGCCGCCGCAGCGGCCGCGATGATTCAGGCCGCGGCGGCCGACGAGCTGTCCCGGGGTCAGAAGGTCTATGTGCCGATCTATTCGCATGTCTACGGCGGCGACCGGGAGAGCCCGTTTCTGCTGACGGCGATCCTGAGTGTGCGCAACACCGATCCCGCCCTCGCCATCACCCTGACGGCCGTCGACTATTTCGATTCCGACGGCAAGCTCCTGCGCCGCTACCTGGAAAAACCGTTCGAGATCGGCGCGCTGGCCTCGGAGCGTTACGTCGTCCGGGAGTCTGACAAAAGCGGCGGTTCGGGCGCCAAATTCATCGTCGAGTGGCGGGCGGCCGTTGCGGTCACCCCCCCCATCCTGGAAGGGGTGATGATCGGCACCCGGATGCAGCAGGGGATATCGTTCGTGTCACGCGGCCAGGTGATTCACGAAACCGGCGCCCGGCCCTGATCCGGCGGCGCGTCGACATCGGCTTGTCGGCCGGTCAACCGCGCCGCATGTCGCCGGTTTCCCGGAACCGCTGGTGCATGAAGAAGGCTTCTGTCAGAAGGTGCGGTTCGTGCCCGCCGGTTTCCCGGACGGCCCGCTGGTAGTATTCCCGGAGCGCATCGCGGTAATCGGGATGGGCGCATTTCCGGATGACCTGTTCGGCCACCTGGCGCGGGGTCAGCGGGCGGGTGTCGACCAGCCCGTGTTCGGTGACGACCACATCCACCGAGTGTTCCGAGTGGTCGACATGGGTCACCATCGGTACGATGGCGGAGATGCGGCCGTTCTTGGCGGTGCTGGGGGTGACGATAAAGGAAATGGCGCCGTTGCGGATGAAGTCGCCCGAGCCGCCGATGCCGTTCATCAGTTGCGAGCCGGACACGTGGGTCGAGTTGACCTGGCCGTAGATGTCGACCTCGATGGCCGTGTTGATCGCTATCACGCCCAGCCGGCGGATAACCTCGGGCGAGTTCGAAATTTCGACCGGCCGCAGGACGATTTTCTCCTTATACCGGTACAGCTCGTTGAAGAACCGCTTGCGCGCCTTGGTGGAAAGCGTCAGGGCCGAACCCGATGCCGCCCGCACCTTGCCGATATCGATCAGGTCGAGAACGCTGTCCTGCAGCACCTCCGAGTAGAGTTCCAGGTCTTTGAAGAAGCCGTTTTCCATGAAACCGGTCAGGACCGCGTTGGCCACATCGCCGACACCCGATTGCCAGGGCAGATTGGGCGGCAGGCGGTCCATCTTTATTTCGTGGCGGACGAAATCGAGCAGGAGTTCGGCAATGCGGCCGGAAATCTTGTCGGGGCCATTGAAGACGGCGGCGCTGTCCTGCTCGGAACTCATGACGATCGCCACCACGCGTGCCGGGTCCATCTCGATAAACGGCTTGCCGATGCGGTCGGCGGCGCGGTAGATGGGGATCGGCATGCGGTAGGGCGGGTCCTCGGGGATGAAGATGTCGTGGATGCCCTCGAGCGCCGGCGGCTCGGAGGCGATTTCGATGACGATCTTTTCGGCTTTTTTCACGTAGGTCGGGGTGTTGCCGACCGACATGGTCGGGATGAGGTTGCCCTTGGCGGTGATGGCCAGAGCTTCGACCACCGCGACATCGACGGTGCCCCAGTCCCCGGCCCGCACCAGGGCCGAGAGCCGCGACAGGTGATCGTCCTTGAAATTGATGAGGCCGCGGTTGATCCTCTCGCGCATGATCCGGTTGCTCATGTACGGCCGCCGCCAGGCCACCAGCCCGGCCTGGGCCAGGTCGCCGTCCACCGCATCGCCGGTAGAGGCACCGGCAAAAAGGTTGATCTTGAACTTTTCGCCGCCGGCCGCGCGCTTGACCAGCTCCTGCGGAATCAGCTTGGGATAGCCGGCGGTGAAGCCGGAAATAAACAAATTGGTGCCGTCCTGAATGTGCCTGGCCGCCGTCGCGGCATCGGTGATTTTGTCATGCAGCGCGCGATAGCGGACACGGTCATCGACCATGGCGGTCTCCTTTTTTGACGGGGATCGATGCGGAATCGAAAGTTCGGCGGTATTCTAATGCTTTAGCGGCATCTGTCAACTCGCGCGGCCGCCGCTCGCGCGCGGCCGCGCGAGTCTTTTCCGAGGCGCACGCTGCGGCTCCGCCCACCGCGCCGCAGCGTGTTGAAGCACCGGTCCGAGTGGTTATGTTGTCGGCAACCGATGTCGAAAGGGGGCCCCGCAATGCTGGGAAAAATCGATCCCGCGCGCACGCGCAGCTGGCAGAAACTGGCCGGTCACTACGAGCAGGTCAGGCACCTGCGGATGACGGATCTTTTCGAGGAGGACCCGGCGCGCTTCGAGACGCTGTCGTTTCGGCTGGATGACATCCTGGTCGACTGCTCCAAGAACCGCATCACACGCGAAACGCTGGATCTGCTCATCGCGCTGGCCGATGAGGTCGACCTGGCCGGTGCCATCGAGAGCCTGTTCGACGGCGAGAAGATCAATGAAACCGAAGGCCGCGCCGTTCTGCACACGGCCCTGCGCAACCGGGCCGACACGCCGGTGCTGGTCGACGGCCGGGACGTGATGCCCGAAGTCGACGCCGTGCTGAACAGGATGAAATCATTCTCCCGCAGCATCCGGTCCGGCGAGTGGAAAGGCTTCACCGGCAAGCCGATCACCGACGTGGTCAACATCGGCATCGGCGGCTCGGACCTGGGGCCGGTGATGGTTACCGAGTGCCTCAAACCCTATGCCGGCCGGTTGGCCGTGCACTTCGTCTCCAATATCGACGGGACCCACATCGGCGAAACCCTGCGGCACCTGGATCCCGAGTCCACGCTCTTTCTGATTGCCTCCAAGACCTTCACGACCCAGGAGACCATGACCAACGCCCACACGGCCCGCAACTGGTTCCTGGATCGCGCCGGCGACCCGGTTCACGTGGCGCGGCACTTCGCGGCGCTCTCGACCAATATCGAGAAAGTCGAGGAATTCGGAATCGACCGCGAGAACATGTTCGTCTTCTGGGACTGGGTCGGCGGACGCTACTCGCTGTGGTCGGCCATCGGGCTGTCCATCGCCTGCGCGATCGGGTTCGACAATTTCAGGGATCTGCTGCAGGGCGCCCACGACATGGACCGGCACTTCCGCCAGACGCCTTTCGAAAAGAACATCCCGGTCGTCCTGGCCCTGATCGGGATCTGGTACACCAATTTCTTCGGGGCCGAGACCGAAGCGATCCTGCCCTACGATCAGTACATGCACCGGTTTCCGGCCTATTTTCAGCAGGGCAACATGGAGAGCAACGGCAAATCGGTCGACCGCGCGGGCAACCGGATCGCATACCAGACCGGGCCGATCATCTGGGGCGAGCCGGGCACCAACGGCCAGCACGCCTTCTATCAACTGATCCACCAGGGCACGAAGCTGATCCCGGCCGATTTTCTGGCCCCGGCGGTCAGCCACAACCCCATCGGCCGCCATCACGCCATCCTGCTGTCCAATTTTTTCGCCCAGACCGAGGCGCTGATGCGCGGCAAGAGCCGCGGGGAGGTCGTCGCCGAACTGCAAAAAGGCGGAAAATCGGCCGGCGACATCGAAAAACTGGCGCCGCACAAGGTCTTCGACGGCAACCGACCGACCAATTCAATCCTGTTTAAAAAACTGACGCCCCGCACCCTGGGCCGGCTGATCGCCCTCTACGAGCACAAGATCTTCGTTCAGGGCGTCATCTGGAACATTTTCAGCTTCGACCAGTGGGGGGTCGAACTGGGCAAGCAACTGGCCGGCCGGATCCTGCCGGAACTAGACGGCGACGCGCCCGTGTCGACCCACGACTCATCGACCAACGGCCTGATCAATGCGTTCAAACAGATGCGACGCGCCAACGGCGTCGGCTACCCCAAGGCCGAGGGTTAGCACAAAAATAGAACCGAATGCAGGTCCCGGTTCAGGGTAGGAAACATAAAATCGTAGGTTGGGGTGAGCGAAGCGAAACCCAACATCGGCGAAGGTCCATCATCTCTTGTTGGGGTTCGCTTCACTCACCCCAACCTACCACCGCTTGCGTTTGTAGGGGCGAAAGATTTTTCGCCCCTACGAGGCGGTCAGCGCCTGCGCCAGGATAAGCGGGTGTGCGATGCGGTAGGGGCACGGCGCGCCGTGCCCCTACGCTGGATGAATTTTCCAGCACTCCTCTCGCGTCCGGCTCATACAGTCAGCCGCTAACTGACAGAATGGACCTGATTGACTTAACTGACTCAAACGCCAAAAAAAAAGGGCAGGTGACAATGAAAAAGCTCGTGTTGCTGCGCCACGGCGAAAGCCTCTGGAACAGGGAAAACCGCTTCACCGGCTGGACCGACGTCGCGCTCACCGACAAGGGGACGCAGGAGGCCATCACCGCCGGCCGGACGCTGAAGGAAGAAGGCTACGGCGTTGATGTCGCCTTCACCTCGGTGTTGAAGCGCGCCATCAAGACGCTCTGGCTGGTCATGGAGGAAATGGATTTGATGTGGATCCCGGTTTACCGCAGCTGGCGGCTCAACGAGCGCCACTACGGCGCGCTGCAGGGCCTCGACAAGGCCGAGACCGCCGCCAGGCACGGTATGGATCAGGTGCACATCTGGCGGCGCAGCTACGACATCCGGCCGCCGGCCCTGACCCCCGCGGACGACCGCAACCCCGCCCGCGACCCGCGTTACGCCGCCTTGGACCCCAAAGTGCTCCCGCTGACGGAATGCCTCGCGGATACGGTTGCACGGTTTCTGCCCTACTGGCACGAGACCATCGCGCCGGTGGTCGACTCCGGCCGGCGGGTGGTGATCGCCGCGCATGGCAACAGCCTGCGGGCGCTGGTCAAGTACCTGGACAAGGTGGCCGATGATGACATTGTCGGCCTCAACATCCCGACCGGGATACCGCTGGTCTACGAGCTGAAGGACGATCTGACGCCCGTCGACCACTATTACCTGGGCGATCCCGACGCGGTGCGCAAGGCCACCCAGGCCGTGGCCGATCAATTGAAACCGTCGGGGTGAAACCGTAGGGGCGATAAATATTTCGCCCCTCAACAGCAGGGGCATCGAGAGCCTATTAGGGCGAAAGATTTTTCGCCCCTACCCGTGGCGGCATCGAGAGTCCCTGACCGTTTGATCGACAATTCGAAAGGAATGTCACCCGTGGCATTGACCGGCAACAAGACCAAGATCGTCTGCACCATCGGTCCGGCCTCCGACTCAACGGAAAGCCTGGAACGGTTGATGCGGGCCGGGATGAACGTGGCCCGGCTCAATTTCTCGCATGGCGATTTCGCCGGGCACGAAACCCTCATCCGCCGCATTCGGGCGGTGTCGCGGTCCGCAAACCGGCGCGTGGCCATCATGGCCGACCTGCCGGGGCCGAAGATGCGCATCGGCCAGTTTGCCGAAGAACCGGTCTACCTGAGGGCCGGCGGCACCTTTACGTTGACCACGGCCGATATCGAGGGAACCGCCGAACGGGTGGCGGTCACCTTCGCGGAACTGCCGCAGGCGGTCAGAGCCGGCGACCGGCTTTTTCTGAATGACGGCCTGATTCAGCTCGAGGTGTCGGCCGTCGCCGGCCGGGAGGTCCGCTGCAAGGTCCTGATGGGCGGACGGCTGACGTCGAGAAAAGGCCTCAACCTGCCCGGCATCGATCTGGGCATCAGCGCTTTCACCGATCACGACCGGCGCTGCCTGGCGTTTGCCCTCGAAAACGGGGTCGATGCGATCAGTCAGTCCTTCGTGGAAACCGCCGCCGACATGGCCGCCGTCCGGCGCGCCGCGGCCGAAATGGGCCACCATCCGTTTTTGATCGCCAAAATCGAGCGCTCCAACGCTCTGAATCACATCGACGATATCCTGCAGGCGGCCGACGGCATCATGGTGGCGCGCGGCGACCTGGGGGTTGAAATTCCGATTGCGCAAATTGCGATCATCCAGAAACAGCTCATCTGGAAAGCCAACCGGCTTGGCAAACCGGTCATCACCGCCACGCAGATGCTCGAGTCGATGATCGGCAACCGCCGGCCCACCCGCGCCGAAGCCACCGATGTGGCCAATGCCGTGCTGGACGGAACCGATGCCGTGATGCTGTCCGGGGAATCGGCCGTGGGTCAGTTCCCGGTGGAGGCCGCCGAAATGTTGGCCGAAATCGCCGCGAAAATCGAACCCTTGCGGACCGTTTTTCCCGTGCGCGAGGAACTGGCGGCCTCCGACGGTGACGCCGACGTGAGCCTGCCCGATCTGATCGCGCGCAGCGTCGTCACCACCGCCCGGCGGATCGCGCCCACCGTCGTGATCGTGCCGACCCACAGCGGGGCCACCGCCCGGCGCATCACGCGCTTCAGGCTGCCGGTCTGGACCGTGGCGGTCAGCAGCTATGAGAAAACCTGCCAGGACCTGCTTTTCTCCTACGGCGTCCAGCCGGTCTGCGAGCAGGAACACCCGACAAACTGGCGCGGGTGGATCCGTAACTGGCTTGCCGCGCAGGGTCTGGACGGACACCTGGTGGTGATGACCGAAGGACCGTCGCGCAAACACCCGGAACGCAACAACCGCATGGAAATTGTCGATCTGCGGAAACCGTGACCCTTGCCGGCTGGAGATGCGCCCCATGTCGCACAGCAACTTTTTCACGACGGCCGCATGGATCGGCCTGGTGGCGGCCCTTGTGGCCGGCTGCGCCGGTTCGTCGCCCCGTTCGACGTACTACCTGCTCAGCGCCCTGCCGGAGGCGGCGGCGTCCGCGCCGGCGACCGATCCGGCCCCGGCGGACATCACGCTCGGAATCGGGCCGGTATCTCTGCCCGACTATCTCGACCGGCCGCAGATCGTCATGCGCACCGGTCCGAACGAGATTTCCTTTTCCGAATTCGACCGCTGGGCCGAACCGCTGCAGGCCAATTTCCTGCGCGTCTTCCGGCAAGACCTGGCGGTCTTGTTGAACACCGACAGCATTTTCGTTTATCCCTGGCCGCCCGGCGCCGTCTTCGAGTTTCAGGTTTCCGCGGTAGTGACCCGGTTCGATGCCCGGCCGGGCGAGGGCACGCTGCTGGAGGTGCAGTGGCAGGTCCTGCGGCACCAGGACGGCAAGGTCGTTCTGAGGCGCGCCGCATCCTACCGCGCCGATCTCGGCGGGTCGGATTACAAGGCCGTCGTGGCCGCCCAGAGCCGCACCCTGGGCGATTTCAGCCGTGACGTGGCAAAGGCTCTCACCACGATTTACCGCAGCGGGCACGGCCGGTAATCTGCAATAAAATTCACTTGATTAAATTAAAAAACAGGTTATATAGTTTATTCAATCATCGAGGGCCCGTCGATTGTCGCCGGGCCGGTTTCGTACTGAAGGGCAGCTCCATTTGACCAAGTGGCACCTGCAGTTTGGGACCATGAGAAATTTTTATGAAAGGAGGGTGTCATCGTGGCCAATGGAACGGTAAAGTGGTTCAACGAGAAAAAAGGGTATGGCTTCATCGAGCAGGAAGACGGAACGGATGTCTTCGTGCATCACACCGGCATCAACGGAACCGGGTTCAAAACGCTGGCAGAAGGCGACCGGGTGACCTTTGACGTCGAAAAGGGCCAAAAGGGACTGGCCGCCGTCAACGTGACCGTCGTTTAAAGTTTTCGATTTTTTATAAAGAAAGGGTATGTCACCGCTTGCGGGTGACATACCCTTTCTTTATGGCCCGCCTGTGCGTATCGGTGGTTAATTCTTGCCGACGGCGACGCCGATGTGGTATGGACTTTGATATTATGGTTGTGGCGGTGTTATCCATGGTGAACCAAAACCGCCACCGTCACCCTGAAACGCGCGACCTTTAACATATCCGGTAATCGCGAGTCGACCCTGACATCCTGCGTGTCCGACCGAACCGACTGCTGCCCGCCTGCGCCCGTGATGCTCTGCGACCTGAACCGGGTTGTCCGATATAGACTTCAAGATAAATAATTTTAGCTGCCAATGTCGGTCGTCGGCGCTTGACTATGCAGCCCTCTTCCTCCGGCCTTGCCAAAATTATGATGTCGAAGCCTATAGATTGTAAACCCTATGCCGAAGGTGTCATGTCATGAGGCCAGATGCCGCAGTGCCGAGCCGCCGTTCGAAACAAGTGAAGATAATCTGGACCGGGAAGTGCCGCGGGACCGCCGTCCGCCGTGATGTCAGAAAGAAAATTCTTCTTCACAAAACTGCGGTCAGGCGGCATCGTCACGCCCCGGCGGCCTTGCAGGACAGCGAAGAGCGCTTCCGGGCCTTGGCGGACGCCACCTTCGAAGCCGTGTTCATATTCGACAACGGCATCTGCGTCGATGCGAATCAGACGGCGGCGAACATGTTCGGTTACGATCAGGACGAGTTGCGCGGCCGGTTCGGTGCGGATCTCGTTTCCCCGGAATGCAGGGAAACGGTCCGGGACAACATGCTCTCGGAATACGCGGGGCGCTACGAGGTCACCGCGCTGCGAAAAGACGGCAGCACTTTTGCGGTCGAAATCCGCGGGAAAATGGCCGACTATAAAGGCAAGAAGGTCAGGGTCTCGGTCGTGCGCGACATCAGCGCCTACAAGCGGGCCGCGGCGGCGCAGCAGGAAAGCGAGGAGAAGTTCAGGACCCTTGTGGAGCATGCCCCCTACGGGTTTTCGATCATGAAACCGGATCGGACCTTCGAGTATGTCAATTTGAAATTCACCGAAACCTTCGGCTATACGCTGGCGGACATTCCGAACAAAAAAACGTGGTTCAGAAAAGCGTATCCGGACAAGACCTACCGCGAGGCCGTGCGCGCCATATGGGAGAAAGACTCGCACGACCGGCTTCGGACCGGAGAGGTGGCTTCCCGGACCTTCAGGGTCAGGTGCAAGGACGGTCGCGACAAGGTCATTCACTTTCGCAACGTCGCCCTGCCGGGCGGCAAACAGATACTTTCCTACGAGGACATCACGTCGCAGGTGAGTGTCGAGGAGGAACTGCGGGAATCGGAAGAAAAATTGCGCTACCTGTCCTCGAAGCTGTTAACGGCCCAGGAAAACGAGCGGAGCCGAATCAGCTTCGAATTGCACGATGTCCTGGGCCAGGACCTGGCGGTTTTGAAAATGAGGTTGAAGCTCGCCCAGCAGGACCTGCCCCGGAAACGCGGCCGCATCCCCGAGGTTTTTGAAAGCGCCTGCCGGCACGTGGACCAGATGATGGACAATGTCCGCAAGCTTTCGCACTGGCTCAGCCCGGTGATTCTCGAAGACCTGGGATTATCGGCGGCGCTCGAGTTGATGGTCAAGGATTTCGCCGAGCAAACGCAGATCGAGGTCGCTCATCGATCGGACAATTGCGACGGCCTGCTTCCGCCCGCCAAACAGATCGTTATCTACCGTATTTTTCAGGAGGCCCTGGCCAATATCAGGAAGCACTCCGAAGCAACGCGGGTCAAGATTGCGATAGTCAAGAAAGAAGACGAAGTGCATTTTTCGATCGAAGACAACGGCAAGGGATTCGACGTGCGGGAGGTGAAGGCCCGAACCTGGCCGCAGAAGGGCCTGGGGTTGATCGCCATGGAAGAGCGCGCGCGCATCCTGGGCGGACCCTTTGAAAGGACCAGCCGCAGCGGCCAGGGCACGCGCATCACCCTTGCCTGCCCCCTGGCCGCAGACCCCGATGCCGACGAAAACGAGCGGCCGCACCGGGGCCGCCGGCTGCACGGTTTCAATCTATAGCACAACACCAATCTATTTTTTTTCTTTTTGCTCTTCTTCGGCCTGGATCGCGGCGCCGGCCGCGGCGGCGCCGGCCTCTAAGATCTTCCGGCGGGTTGCAGGGTCCGCATCGGCCAGGGATTTTTCGATGTCCGGCGGCAGGGAGACGGTGACATTGCGATGGGCGAAATGGAGCCCGGCTTCCTGAAATGCTTCCTGCATCAACCGGTAGACGTGCTTGCGGATGGCGAACTGCTCCCCGGGCGGGGTCTTGTACTTGACGCGCACGATCAGGGCCGAATCGTCGAGTTCCCTGACCCCCTGGCTCTTGATCGGGCTGAGCAGTTTTTTCCCGAGTTCGGGGTCCTTCATGATCTCCCGGTAGACTTTTTTCTTGACGATCTTGCGGACCTTGTCGACGTCGGTGTCGAAGGGCACCCGGAAGTCGAGCTTGGTGATGATGTAGTCGCGACTGAAATTCGTGACCGAATTGATGTCGCCAAAGGGGATCGTGTAAACCATCCCGCGCGGATGACGCAGCCGCAGCGAACGCAGGGACACCTGTTCCACCGTCCCTTTTTGCTTGCCGGTATCCACGTAGTCTCCCACGCGGAAGGCGTCGTCGATCAGGAAGAACATCCCCGAAATGATGTCCTTGACGAGGGTCTGGGCGCCGAACCCGATGGCCAGGCCGATGACGCCGGCGCCGGCGATCAAGGGTCCGATGTTGACCCCGATGGCGGACAGGATGATCAAGGCGGCCAGCACGACGATGACCGCCAGCATGAATTTGCGCAGCAGCACCAGCAAGGTGGCGATGCGCGAGCCGCCGGTGCCGCCTTCCTCCTTTTCATCGTCCTTATCCTCACCGTTGGACATCTCCTTGGCAAGGCGGCGCTTTATGGCGGCATTGACCAGTTCCCAGGCCACGAAACAGACCAGCACGACGATTAGGATGTCGAAGGCGGCCCGGGCCACCTCCTGGCCGATGCGCAGGTTGACGCCCCAGATGCGCAGGATCCAGAAAAACATCAAGAATCCCAGCGCCACCCGCAGGCCGGTTCGAACAAGGCTTCTGAGGCGATCGATGTCCAGATGGCCGGTGGCAGGCGCCGGTGCCGGTTCAGGTATCGCGGGCCCGGCCCCGCTTGCGACCACGACGCTCGGGTCGCTGCCGATGGCCGCTTGGACGCTTGGGTCCGGCTCGCCGGATTTATGAACCAGGCCGAAAGCCGCTTCCAGTATTTGCCTTAAAATCCAGTCCAGCAGGAAGTAGAGCGGAATAATGAGCAGGGTCTTCAACGCGAAATAACCGGGTTGGTCGCCGGCCAGCAGCCGACTGAGGACCGCAAAGATCCAGAGCAGAACGACGCCGGCGATGGCGAAGTGATGCCAGTATTGCGCCAGGCGGGCACGCAGGTTCGTCTCCGGCAGGTTTCCGGTAAACGCCTGCCGGACGGTTTCGCGTTTCCAAAGGATCATGGCGATGAGCATGAAGGCCAGCGTCAGGCTGACCAGGGAAACCATGATAAAGTGGGTTGCTTCAGACGTGCCGGCCAGCCGGAAAATTCCGCAGGTCAACAGTCCAAAACTGCCCACCGCCACGATGGCCATAATCCAGCGGTGCAGGTACAGCGCCGTTTCGTTCGCAAGCGGTAGAATGCGCAGGGGCGGCACTCTGGGTACCAGCAGGAGCCGGGAAAGCAGAAGGGCCGCCCGCACGATCAGGATGGCCGCCAGGTAGGTGGCCACGAGCACGCGCTGGGGAGTCGAACGGTCCGGGAACAGATGAAATATGACCAGAACGGCGGCTGCAAACACGCAGATCGAGGCCAGATCGAGCAGCCCGCGCAGGAGCAGGGCACCGATTCTTGCCTTCCAGTCTGCCGGCCGCGTGGCCTCGATGCGCCGGCGGACGGCGGCCGTGTAGCGGTTGAACAGGAAGTCGGTGAAGAAGGCCAGCAGGAAAACAGCGCCGGCGCTGAGGAGGACCCGGGTGGCGTTCGCGTCCCGCTCTCCTGTGCCCAGGTAGGTATAGAGGGAGGGAATTTTAGCGACTTTCGTATCCGCGCCTGACTTGAGCGCGTCCAAGCGCTCAAGGATCAGTTCGAACTTGGTTTTGAAATCGTAAATGAAGCCCGCAATGCCGGTCATCTTTTGTTTGGCGGTTGTCGCGGCGGCTTCCTCGGCGGCTTGTCGTCTCAGGGCCTCGATCAGCAGGCGCCGCACCTGTTCGTCGCTCAGGGCGGCCATAAAATCGTCGACCTTGTCGGCTTCGATGTGTTCGGGCAGCCGGGCGGTTTCCGGCGCCGCGGCCTTGGTTTTTTCTTTCTGGTTGTTGAAAACCATCTTCTGGGCGGCGTCCGCCCGCGAGGGCCCGAGATCTGATCCCGCAAAGCCGGCGGCAACCATCAGGGCAACCGCCAAGAATAACAGATAACGCATCCAATGATTCCCGGCAGAGGCCATGACGGGTAATTGTCCCCCAGAAGTTGGAAACTCGAAACTGGAAACTTGAAACTGGCAAAAAGGAACGCTAAACGCTCCAAATCTCACTGATCAACGAGTTAGAGCATTATCGACCGGGTACCCACAAGGGCGCCCCTACGGCTGCATTACCAAACACCACCCACCAAACACAAAACACCAAACACAAAACACTATACACTAAACACAAAACACCAATTACAACCCGTAACCCGTAACCTCGCAACCCGCAACCCGTCACCCGCAACCCGTATCCGGCAACTTACGCGCAGGGGCAAAGCGCAGGGACATCGGGTATGGTCAATGCTTTTAAAAGGCGAAAAATTGTTCGCCTCTACGAGAGACGGTCAGTCCCCACCCCGGCTCCGGTGGTTTGTGTTGTCCATGGGCGGCCTTTCGTTGACGATTCAGAGGTTGGAAACCGGCAACCCGTGGCGGCGCTACTGCTCGGAGTAGGGGATCCAGCGCCGCACGATGCTTTCGAGTTGACCGTTTCTCGAGATAAGCTCGAGAAACCGGTCGGCGGATTCCTTCAGGCCGGGGTCGGTTTTGCGGATTCCCCAGGCCAGATACTCGTCGGTCAGCGGTGACGGCAACACCGTCAAGTCGGCCGATTGATTTTGCGCCAGCAGCATGAGCAGGATCGGGCCGTCGTGGACGAACACATCGATGCGATTCACCAAAAATGACGTCGTCAGGGCATCGAGAGCCTCACGAGTCGATTCGTAAGCCCTGATCTTCTGGGCCGCTGCGAAGCTGTTCTTGACGTAGACTTCGCCGGTCGTGCCCTTGACGACCCCGAAGCGCATGGCGGGCGCCTGCCCCAGCAGGCCGAAGTAGGATACGGGGAAACGATCGGCTTCGGATTTTCGGACCATGGCCATCAGGCCCGAGCGGTAATACGGCTGACTGAAATCGATGGTCATGCGGCGCAGGTTCGTGATCGACATGCCCGACATGATGATGTCGGTGCGGTTGTCCAGCAGGGCGGGGATCTGGTTGTCCCACTCGAGTTCGACGAAGCGAAGGTCCTTGCCGAGATAGTGCGCGAACTCACGCGCCATTTCGGCTTCCAATCCTAATATCTCCCCGGATTGTTTGAAGACGAAGGGCGGCGAGGTGGTGGTGACCCCGACCCTCAGCGTGGCAGCGTCGGCGGCGGTTTTTTGGGCGGGCACCGTCGGGCTGTGGGCACAGCCGGCCGTCAGGAGCGCGAAAATAAAGCCTGCAAGAACGAGAATCCGGCGATCGGTGAAAGGTGCGGTGAACATCACGTGTCCTCCCTGTGATTTTCTGCGGCTGGCGACAAAAGCCGATCAAGGCATTTCCAGGAGTCCTCATAATACGAAATGACGATAAAGGTCAACCGGTTATCGGCAGTATCGTGTGGTGGCGGCATCGGGGAAGCCGCAGATTCAGGTGCTCATCAACCGCCGATGGAGGACATCTGACACCGAACGCCGGAGGGGGAGGTGATGCTGAGAGCATGATCGGAGGGCTTGTGTTCGACCGCCCGGCGAAAGATCTGCGCCAGTTCTTCATCGGGCTCCCCGGCCCGTAACGGTCCCCGCAGATCGAGTTGGCGATCCGACAGGAGGCAGGGGCGCAGCTGGCCGCTGGCGGTCAGCCGCAGCCGGTTGCAGCTGCTGCAGAAATGGTGGCTCATAGCGCTGATGAAACCGATTTCACCGGCGGCGCCCGCGAGCCGGAAGCGCTCGGCCGGGCCGTCGGCAAAATTTTTTTCGACCGGCAGCAGGGGGCCGATCGAAGCGATGCGCTCCTTTATCTCGGGCACCAGCAGCGGCGCCTGGGGGGCTACGCGCGATTTGCCGATCGGCATGTGTTCGATAAAACGGATGTGAAGGGCCTGCGTGAGGGTGAGGCGGGCGAAATCGAGCAATTCATCGTCGTTGATGCCGCGCAGGGCGACCACGTTCAGCTTGATCGGATCGATGCCGGCCCGGCGGGCGGCCGCAATGCCGCTCCAGACCCGGTCGAAATCGTCGCGGCCGGTTATCTCGGAAAACTTCTTCCGTTTGAGGGTGTCCAGGCTGATGTTGACCCGCCGGATGCCGGCATCGCGGATGCAGCCGATGTTTTCCTCGAGCAGCACCCCGTTGGTCGTCAGGGTGACTTCCTCCAGGCCGGCGGTACGGGACAGGACGGAGAGAAAATGGCCCACGCCCTTTCTGACCAGCGGCTCGCCGCCGGTGATCCGGACCTTGGAGATGCCCAGGTCGACGCCGATGGCAACCAGGCGCAGGATCTCCTCGTAGCGCAGGATATCGGTGTGGTTCAAGCGCGGGATGCGCTCCGGCGGGACGCAGTAGACGCACCTCAGGTTGCAGCGATCGGTGATTGAAATCCGCAGGTAGTTCAGGTGGCGGTTATAGCGGTCGATAAGCCGGTGCAGCAGCATCAGGCGAAGTTCCCTTGAAAAACACGTCCAAGTCGAAGGTAGCGCCATTTGGCGACGCTGTCAAACGGCACGGGTCGGAGCGGGTTGAGAGTTGCGGGTTGCGGGTTACGGGTCGCGGGGTGCGGGGTGTGGTTAGTAATTGGTATTTGGTCTTTGGGGTGTCGGTTCGAAATGATTTAAAACCGTGCATCTAGCGGCCCTTTTGCAAGTTTCGAGTTTCCTACATCGCCCATGGTTCGGACACACCGGCGCCGAAACCGGGGGGCCGGACCGCGTCTCCGTAGGGGCGAAAAATTTTTCGCCCTGCTGAGATCACAGACCGAACCCGATGGCGGTCCCGCTTTGCCCTTGGGCGTAAGTTGCCGGATGCGGGTTGCGGGTTACGAGTTTCGGGTTACAGGTTGCGGGTTTCGGGTTGCGGATTGCGAGATTACGGGTTACGGGTTGTAATTGGTGTTTGATTTTTGGTGTTTAGTGTTTGGTGTTTGGTAATGCAGCCGTAGGGGCGCCCCTTGTGGGTGCCAGGTCTATTTTTCCGTAGTGCCGCACGATCGCGGCGACCAGGCCGGGGATCGTGAAGCTTTCGGCGGTCAGGTGGACCTCGAAGCCCCGTTTCACGGCCGTTTCGGTCGTGATCGGGCCGATGCTGGCGATGGTGACCGGCCGGATCAGGTCCTGGAACCGGTCGCCGGGCAGCAGGGACTTGAAATTGGTGACCGTCGAGGAGCTGGTGAAGGTGATCATGTCGATGGTCCCGGTGGACAGTCGTGCCACCAGGTCCGCGGCTCCGTCGGCGGCCGGCAGGGTGCGGTAGACCGGGACTTCATCGACCGCGGCCCCCATTTTTGCGAGCTGCTGCGGTAAAATCGGCCGGGCCTCGGCCGCCCGCGGCAGCAGGATTTTACGGCCGGTGACATCTATTTTCTCGAAGGCGGCGATCACCGCTTCCGCCTGGTAGCTTTCCGGAACGATGTCGCTGGCCAGTCCGAACGCGAGGAGCCCGGCGGCGGTGGACGGACCGATGGCGGCGGTGCCGATCCGGCCCAGCGCCCGGACGTCCCGGCCGCGGATGAACAGGCGCTCGAAAAAGCGCTCGACCCCGTTGACGCTGGTGAAGATCAGCCAGTCATAGTCGTCGATGCGGTCGATGGCCCGATCCAGGGGCGTCCAGTCCAGGGGCGGTTCGACGGTTATGGTCGGGTATTCCAGGCACTCGGCGCCCAGGTCCGCGAGCTGCCGGACCAGGTCGCTGGCCTGGGCCCGCGCGCGGGTCACCACGATGCGCTTTCCGAGCAGCGGCCGGTTGTCGAACCAGGTCATTTTTTCGCGCAGCCGCACCACCTCGCCGATCACGATGACGGCCGGGGCCTCGAGGCCGGCCTGCCGCACGCGCTCGACGATGGTCGCCAGCGTGCCCGCCACCGTCTGCTGGCGCGCGGTCGTGCCCCAGCGGATCAAGGCCGCCGGCGTGTCGGCCGGCTTGCCGTGTTCGATCAGGCGCGCGACGATGTGCGGCAGGTTCTTGACGCCCATCAAAAAGACCAGGGTCCCGATGCCCCGGGCCAGTGCGGGCCAGTCGATGCCGGAGGTCTCCTTTGCGGGGTCTTCGTGACCGGTGACAAAGGCCACGGTGGTGGTGTACTTGCGGTGGGTCAGGGGAATGCCGGCGTAGGCCGGGGCGGCAATGGCGGAGGTGACGCCCGGCACGACTTCGAAGGCGATGCCCGCTTCGATCAAGGCCTCGGCCTCCTCGCCGCCGCGGCCGAAAATGAAAGGGTCGCCGCCCTTCAGCCGGACGACCCCGGCCCCCTGCCGGGCCTTTGCGACGATCAGGGCGTTGATCTTGTCCTGGGAAAGGGTGTGGTCGCCGCCTTTCTTGCCGACGTAGATCAGTTCGGCCGTGTCGCGGGCGTGCCGCAGCAGGGCCGGTGCGGCCAGGTAGTCGTATATGATCACATCCGCGCGGCCGATGGCCTCGAGCCCCCGGACGGTGATCAGGCCCGGATCGCCGGGACCCGCGCCCACCAGATAGACCACGCCTGTTGACGTATCAGGTTCCATAATCGGACAGTTTCTCCAGGACCTTGTCGGCCCCACGGGCAAGGAGCCGTTCCGCGAGTTCGCGCCCGATGGCGCCGGCGGCCTGCGCCGGCCCGTCGAGACAATCCCGGAATACCGTGCGGCCGTCGATATCGGCCACCAGCCCCTCCAGGTTCAGGCGTTCGCCGCCGATCGTGCCGTGGGCCGCAATCGGAATCTGGCAGCTGCCTTCCAGGCGCTGCAGAAAAGACCGCTCCCCTAAAACGGCCTGGCGCGTCGGCGCGTGATCCATCGCCGCCAGCCTGTCGGCGACGGCAGGATCATTTTGACGGATTTCGATGCACAAGGCCCCCTGGCCGGCGGCCGGCAGCATGAGGGGCGTCGCGAGCAGGGCGGTGATGCGCCGCGCCAACCCGAGCCGCCGGAGTCCGGCGGCGGCCAGCACGATGGCGTCGAGCCTTTCGGCCGGATCGTCCAGTTTTTTCAGTCGGGTATCCACGTTGCCCCGCAGGGGGACGATCTCGATGTCGGGGCGCGCACTGCGCAGCTGCGCCGCCCGTCTCAGGCTGCTGGTACCGATGCGCGCCGAGCGCGGCAAGCGGTCGAAGGGCGTGTCGTGGGCGGCGACCAGAGCATCGGCGGGATCTTCACGGGCGGGAATCGGGCCGATGCAAAGCCCCTGCGGCAGTTCGGCCGGCATGTCCTTCATACTGTGGACGGCCAGATCGATGCGGCCCTCCAACAGCGCCTCTTCGATTTCCTTGACGAAAAGCCCCTTGCCGCCGACCGCGGCCAGGGGAACATCCAGGATTTTATCACCCTTGGTGGTGATGGTGACGAGCTGGATCGAGAGCAGGGGATCGCGTTTCAGCAGTTCCGCCTGAACCCAGTTGGCCTGCCACAGCGCCAGGGCGCTTTTTCTGGTTCCGATCCTCAATACCGTGTTCATGGTCAGTGGCCGCAGCTCGCGCAGCTGGTGGCCGAGCATCCGCTGCATGACGAGCCGGCCGACTTGGACACCGTCTGCCCGCCGCCGCCCTTGCTGACAAAGCCGCAGCTCGACATGAGGCGGCAGACATCGGCGCTGCGGCAGGCCGGGCAGTCGGGTCTTTCGTCCCCCAACACCAGGCGTTCGAAATCCTGGTTGCATTTTTGGCAGTGATATTCGTAAATCGGCATGGTGACGCTCCTTGGTCGCGGCGATGTTTAGCGGTCAGCGGATACAAAACTCATACTCTAATCCAGTCACGAAAAAAATCAAGGCTCCATTTTTTAAAGGACCTTCTTCAGCCAGCGGCCGGTGTGGGACGCCGCGCAGCCGGCAATTTCCTCGGGCCGGCCGCACGCCACCACCAAGCCGCCCGCATCGCCGCCTTCCGGCCCCAAATCGATGAGGTGATCGGCTGTTTTGATCACATCCAGGTTGTGCTCGATGACCACCACCGTATTGCCGGCGGCCACCAGACGGTTGAGGACCTCGAGCAGTTTGCGGATATCGTCGACGTGCAGGCCGGTGGTGGGCTCGTCCATGATGTAAACGGTCCGGCCGGTGCCTTTCTTGCTCAGTTCGCGGGCGAGCTTGACCCGCTGGGCTTCTCCGCCCGACAGGGTCGTGGCCTGCTGGCCGATCTGCACATACCCCAATCCGACATCGGCCAGGGTTTGCAGTTTGGTGCGGATGTTGCCGATCCTGTCAAAAAAGGCCAGGGCCTGGTTGACGGTCATTTTCAGGACCTCGGCAATATTCTTGCCCTTGTAGCGGATCTCCAGGGTTTCGCGGTTGTAGCGCCGGCCGCGGCAGACGTCGCAGGTCACGTAGACGTCGGGCAGAAAGTGCATTTCGATCTTGACGATGCCGTCGCCGCCGCAGGCCTCGCAGCGGCCGCCCTTGACATTGAAGCTGAACCGGCCGGGCTTGTAGCCCCTGACGCGCGCTTCCGGCGTGCGGGCGAAAAGGTCGCGGATATAGGTGAAGACGCCGGTGTAGGTCCCCGGGTTGGATCGCGGCGTCTTGCCGATCGGGGACTGGTCGATATTGACGACCTTGTCGACATGCTCCAGGCCTTCGACCGCCCGGTGGGCGCCGGCCGGTATGCGGGAGCGGTAAATCCGCTGGGCCAGGACGTTGTGGAGCGTTTCCAGGACCAGGGTCGATTTCCCGGATCCGGAAACGCCGGTCACACAGACGAGCAGTCCGAGCGGAAAAGACACGTCGATGTGCTTGAGGTTGTGGGCCGAGGCGCCCTTGATGAGAACGTGACGGCCGTCGCCTTTTCGGCGCTGCCGCGGCACCTCGATCCGCTTGCGGCCGGATAGATACTGGCCGGTCAACGACGCGGCGTCGGTGAGCAGCCGGTCGGGCGGGCCGGCAAACACCACCCGGCCGCCGTTGACGCCGGCGGCCGGGCCCATGTCGACCACGAAGTCCGCGGTGCGGATGGTTTCCTCGTCGTGTTCGACCACCAGCACGGTGTTGCCCAGATCGCGCATCTGCATCAGGGCCCGCAGCAGGCGACGGTTGTCGCGCTGGTGAAGACCGATGCTCGGCTCGTCGAGCACGTAAAGGACCCCGGTCAACTTCGATCCGATCTGGGTGGCCAGCCGAATGCGCTGGCTTTCGCCGCCGGACAACGTTGCCGCGGGCCGGTCGAGGGTCAGGTAGGAAAGCCCGACGTTGTCCAGAAAACCGAGGCGTTCGTCGATTTCCTTCAGGATCCGCTCGGCGATCACGGCGCGCTGGCCTTCGAGCGCGAGCGCGGTCCGGAAAGACTGCACCCGGGCGATCGGCAGGGCGGTGATCTCGTGAATGGCCAGGCCGCCGACCCTGACCGAGCGGCTTTCGCGGTTGAGTTTCGCCCCGCCGCATTCCGGACAGGGCCTGAAGTTCATGAACAGCTTGATCTCCTCGCGGACCTGGAAGGAATCGGTCTCCGCGTAGCGGCGCCGCAATTTCGGGATGATGCCTTCGAACGGTTTTTTGTAGGTGTACCGGCGCTCGCCGCGTTCGAAGTAAAACGGGATTGGCTCCCGGCCCGATCCCTGCATCAGCACCTTTTTGAAGTGTTCCGGCAGGTCCTTGTACGGCGTGTAGATATCGGCGCCGTAATGGCGGGTGAGGGCGTCCAGGAATTCAATGAACTGCATGGTGTTGCGATTGGCCCAGATCGCGACCGCCCCTTCGCGCAGCGACAGTTCGGGGTTCGGCACGATGAGATCCGGATCGAATTCGGTGGTGGTCCCCAGGCCGTCGCAGCGGGGGCATGCGCCCCGGGGCGAATTGAACGAAAAGCTGGCGGGGGTGAATTCGGCGTAATCGATACCGCAGCGCAGGCAGGTCGCTTTCTCGCTGAAGCCGATCGTGCCCTGGCCCGGCAGCTCGACGGTCACCTTGCCCTCCGAGAGCGCCAGGGCCAGCTCCAGGGAGTCGGCCAGGCGATTGTGGATTTTTTCCGAGACCACCAGACGATCGATAACCACCGCGATACTGTGGGCCTTGCGCTTGTCGAGCGCGCCGACGGCCTCGATTTCCAGGATGTCGCCATCGATGCGCACGCGCGCGAAGCCGTCCTTGCGCAGGCGCTTGAGAAGCTTTTCGTGCGCTCCTTTCACGCCCTCGATCAGCGGCGCCAGGATGATGAGGCGCGTGCCGGGCGGCTGGGCCATAATCCGGTCCACAATCTGGTCGATCGACTGGGCCGTTACCGGTTCACCGCAGCGGTAACAGTGGGCCGTGCCGACGCGGGCGAAAAGCAGCCGCAGGTAATCGTAGATTTCGGTGACGGTGCCGACCGTGGAGCGCGGATTGTGGCTGGCGGTTTTTTGTTCGATGGCGATGGCCGGCGACAGCCCTTCGATCAAATCGACCGCGGGTTTTTCCATGCGCTCGAGAAATTGGCGGGCATAGGTCGAAAGCGATTCCACATACCGGCGCTGACCTTCGGCATACAGCGTGTCGAAGGCCAGGCTCGATTTGCCCGACCCCGATAGCCCGGTGATCACGATCAGCCGGTTACGCGGCAAATCGAGATCGACATTTTTTAAATTGTGCACCCGTGCGCCACGAATGACAATCGAGGTGTGCGCGTCCATCGCTGCGCTCCGTTCCGGTTGGCGGTAATTTTTCAGCATACTACAGATCTTTGCGGCTTTTTCAAACTACTGAAATTCGGATGGCGGCCGGATTGATACCGCCCGGCCGACGGGGCGGTGTTTCGCTGCGACGATTTTTATGAAAATTAAAGAAAAAAGGGGAAAAAAAGAGGAATTCCAAGATTGCTTTTTTGTATGCGCCGGTCTGCCAAAGGGCGATATGCTTAGAATGCTTGAATAAATTCCTAACATAAAAAAGATTCGTATTTCAGGGGAGTTGAGGGGTTGTTTATAGAAAATAATAAGAATTCCGAAATTTTACAGATTGTTTATAACCGTTTTAGGTTGAGAACCCAAATACCGACCATCCGGATTGACACCGCGTTCGCAAAGACGGTAAGACTCACCTGTCGCATCCACCGGCATCACAAAACTGAATATAAATCTCCCCCATCGTTCAATACCGACTTTTTTATCAAATTTAACATTGACATAACAGTATCTTAGTCGCCATTTCTTTAACAAATATCTAACATAAGAGAGTGCCGAACCTTATGGAAACCGTCTGGAGCCAGGTCAAATCCGCGATCAAGGGCAAGATTCCCGATCACAGCTTTCGGATGTGGATCGAACCGATCAGGTGTTCTCTGGACGAGGCCGGCAGCCTCGTGTTGGCCTGTCCCAATTTTTTCTCCAAGAAGCGGGTTCAGGAAAACTACGGGCCCTGCATCATGGAAGAGTTTCAAAAGGCGCTGGGCGGACAGTGCACCATCACCTTTCTGGTGGCCAACGGTAACGGCAACCGGACGGCTACACCGGATTTCAGCCGGCAGTTGAGTCTGCCGGAGTTCACGGTGCGACCCCACGGCGGACGCCTGCTGCGCAAGGACTTCACGTTTGAGTGCTTCGTGGTGGGCGGCAGCAACGACTTCGCCTATTCGGCGGCCTTGTCCCTGGCCTCGCGCAAGGCGGCGCTGCAGAATTCGCTTTTTCTGCTGTCCAACACCGGGATGGGCAAAAGCCATTTGACCCAGGCGATCGGTCACCACATCCTGACCCAGTTTCCCGGCGAACGGGTTTTTTACATGACGGCCGAGGACTTCAGCAACGAGATGGTCCAGGCCTACCGCAGCGATTCGATCGACAAGTTCAAGGGCAAATACCGCAACGACTGCGACGTGCTGCTGCTCGAGGACGTTCACCACCTGAGCGGCAAGGAGCGCACCCAGGTGGAATTGTCCATGACGCTCGACTCGCTGTTCGAAGCCGAAAAAAAGATCATATTTTCAAGCTGCTACCGCCCCGGTGAGATTCCCAAGATCAACGACAAGCTGCGCTCCTGCCTGTCGGGCAGCCTGATTTCGGACATCGAGGCGCCGAATTTCCGGACCCGGGTGCGCATCCTGCAGCGCAAGGCGATGCTCAAGGGGGCGGCCATGCCGGAAAAGATCATCCACTACCTGGCCTCGGAGCTGACCGACGACGTGCGCCAGCTCGAAAGCGGGCTGATCGGGGTCACGGCCAAGGCCTCGCTTCTCGGCTGCCCGATCGACCTGGCGCTGGCCGAGAGCGTCGTCAAGAACATCGTCCGCCAGAAAAACACCATCACCATCGATGTGATCAAGAAACTGGTCTGCAAGCACTACAACATCACGGCCGCCGAAATCGATTCGCGCTCCCGCAAGCAGAATCTCGTCCGTCCGCGCCAGATCGCGATGTACCTGGCGCGAAACTTCACCGACTCGCCGCTTCAGACGATCGGCCGCAGTTTCAACCGCTATCACGCCACCGTTCTGCACGCCGTCAACTGCATCGAAAAAGGGCTGAAAGAAAGCGGCGCCATCCAGAAACAGGTCGAGTTCTTCCGCCAGAAGCTCCACTCGGGCAAGTTCTAACCCAGCAGCTCCAGCATCCGGTCGTGGATGCGGCCGTTGGTGGCCAGCAGTTCGCGGCTCTCGGGCCGGTAGGGGCGGTTGGAGAAATCGGTGATGCGGGCGCCGGCCTCGCGCGCGATCAGCATGCCGGCCGCCGTGTCCCAGGGCTTCAGATTCTCCTCCCAGAACCCTTCGAAACGGCCGCAGGCCACATGGCACAGGTCGAGGGCCGCCGATCCGAGGCGGCGAATGCCTTGCGCCGCCGTCAGGCAGCGGGCAAAGCGGGATATGACCGGCGCCGGATCCGCGCGCACGTCGTAGGGAAAACCGGTCACCAGCAGGCTGTCGGTGAGCGACGTCACTTCCGAGACGCGGATGGGGCGCCGGTTGCACTCGGCGCCGCCTCCGGCGGTGGCCGTGAAGAGTTCACCGGTCACGGGGTTGAGCACGAGGCCCAGGACGATGTCGCCTTCCAGCGCGAAGGCGATCGAGACCGCGTAAAAGCCGATCTGATGGGCGTAGTTGGTCGTTCCGTCCAGCGGGTCGATGATCCAGGTGCAAGCCTTTTTGCCGGCCGCGCGGCCGCTCTCCTCGGCCAGGATGCCATGGTCGGGAAACCGGCTGCGGATCACTTCCAAAATGCGCTGTTCGGCGGCGGTATCGGCCTCGGTGACCAGGTCGACGACGCCTTTCTTGCGCACCTGTGAAATGCGGCCGAACTTTTGCTGCAGGATGTCGGCCGCCTGGTAGGCGGCCTTGATGCCGACCCGTTTGACGCTTTCCATATCGATGTCGTGCCGATCCATCAGCTCGTCTCCTTTTGCGGCCGGCCGTCGCCGGCACCGGTACGGTTTTCGGGGGCCGGTAGAAAATGTTTCTGCATCCGCTCGATCAGCGGCATGAGGGTCGCGGCCGCGGTGGCCGAGACCGGGATGCCGTCCAACCTGTCCGACAAGGTCCGCACGAGGTCCCGTTCGACAAGGTCCTGCTTGTTCAGCACCCTGACGACCGCCAGTTTTTCGAGGTGCAGGTCGTTGAGGATGTTTTCCACCGCGCGGATCTGCTCGGGATGCCGCGGGTTGCCGATATCGATGACGTGCAGCAGCAGGTCGGCATTTTCGAGTTCTTCCAGGGTCGCCCGGAAGGCGACCACCAGGTCCTGCGGCAGGTCCTTTATGAAGCCGACCGTGTCGGTGATGATCACCTCGATGTCGCGCGGGAACCGCAGCCGCCGGCTGGAGGGATCCAGGGTGGCAAAGAGCCTGTTTTCGACCAGCTCGCTGCTCTTGGTCAGGGTGTTCAACAGCGTCGACTTGCCGGCATTGGTGTAGCCCACGATGGAAATGATCGGCAGCCGCTTTTTGCTGCGCCGGGCGCGCTGTTGCCTGCGCTGGCGGCGGACCAGGATCAGGGCCTTTTCCAGCTGGGCGATCCGGTCGCGCACCCGCCGGCGGTTGATCTCCAGCTTGGTCTCGCCGGGCCCGCGGCCGCCGATGCCGCCGGTCAGGCGCGACATGGCGGTATTCTTGACGATCAGCCGCGGCAGCATGTACTTCAACTGCGCCAGCTCGACCTGTAGTTTGCCTTCGCGCGAGAGGGCCCGCTGGGCGAAGATATCCAGGATCAGCATCGTGCGGTCGATGACCTTGATCTCGACCCGGTCGGTGATCGCGCGGATTTGAGACGGGTTCAGGTCCTGGTCGAAGACGATCATGCTGGCCCCGCGGTTGAGCGCCGTCAGGGTCAGCTCTTCCACCTTCCCGCGGCCCATCAGGAAGCGGGCATCGGTCTGCTTGCGATGCTGCAGGACGGTATCGACCACCTCGATGCCGCTGGAGGCCGCCAGTTCCTCGAGTTCGGCCAGCGAGTCCAGGGCCGTTCGGCCCGGAGCGCCGGTGACGCTGACCAGCAGGGCGCGCTCCTTGCCCCGCGCGGCGCGGTGCAGCGCGCGCACCTGCCCCAGCTCTTCCTCCAGGGCCTTTATCAGGCCGAAGCAGTCGATATCGATCGCATTGGCCGGACGCGGGGGCAACAGCCGCCAGGGGGCCTCGGCCGGGGCGCCGGGCAGGATGTGGGCCAGGTGGACGCGGGGCAGATCGGTTTCCGCGACGGCCGTGACGATCCCCATCAAATCGAGCCGGAGCAGGGCCAGGTCGGTCAGGTCGTCCCGTGACGGCGGTTCGTCGTTCAGGTGGGTGTGCAGGCACCGCAGGCCGCGCAGACGGCCCGGTGCGGCGCGGTATTCGCTCAGGTCGGGAATGACGATTTTGCGGTGATCGCCGATGATGACGGTGACGACCCGGCCGCCGCGGTCGATGAGAAGGCCTATCTGGCGTCGGCTTTCGTTGGACAGGCTGCTCAGCTCGCGCGCCAGTTCGAAGGAGATGACCTGATCGGGAGAAACCCGGCGCCGGTAGAGTTTTTCGAGCCGCCGGGTCTGGTTCGCCTTGAGTCCGGCGGTGTTGCCGTGGAGCCTTTTCATGGCCGCCTCGCCGCCTTATCCGGGAAACGGGACGATGTTGTCCTGGCTGGCCGGGTTTTCGAAGCGGGTATAGGCACCCAGAAATACCAGCGGCACCGTGCCGATCGGTCCGTTACGCTGTTTTGAAATAATGATTTCGGCCTTGCCGCGGTTGGGGTTGTTCTCGTCCTTGTTGTAGACTTCGTCGCGGTAGATGAAGGCCACGACATCGGCATCCTGCTCCAGGGCGCCGGATTCCCGCAAATCCGAGAGCTGGGGCCGCTTGTCGCTGCGCTGTTCGAGCATGCGGTTGAGCTGCGAGAGGGCCACGACCGGGATGCTGAGTTCCTTGGCCAGGGCCTTCAAGGCCCGGGATATCTCCGAGATCTCCAGTTCCCGCCGTTCGGCCGACCGCCGGCCCTGCATCAGCTGCAGGTAGTCGATGATCACCAGCCCGATGTTTTTGTCGAGTTTCAGGCGGCGCGCCTTGGCCCGTATTTCCATGGCGGTCAGCACGGGCGAATCGTCGATGAAAATAGGGGCGTTGGTCAGGCTGCCGGCCGCCTCGGTGATCTGCTCCCAGTGCTCCTGGCTGATGAACCCGGTGCGCAGCCGTGTCGAATCGAGCCGGGCCTCGCTGCTGAGCATGCGCATCGACAGCTGTTCCTTGGACATTTCCAGCGAGAAGATGGCGACCGGCACGCCGGCATCGATCGCGGCATTGCGGGCGACGTTCAGGGCAAAGGCCGTTTTTCCCATCCCGGGCCGGGCCGCCAGGATGATCAAATCCGATTTCTGAAAACCGGAGGTCTTGTGGTCCAGGAGCGTAAAACCGGTGGTCACCCCGGTGATCAGGGATTTGTTGCCCTGACGCTCTTCGAGCATGTCGATGTTGTTCACGATCAACTTGCTCAGCGGGTGAAAGGACTGGTGGGCCTTGTTTTCCGATATTTCGAAGACCGACGCCTCGGCGAAGTCGATCACCTCGTCGACCTCGTCGCGGTCCTCGAAGCAGCGGCGGGTGATGTCGGCGGCCTTCAGGATCAGGCGCCGCAGGCTGGCCTTGTCGTGCACGATCTTGGCGTAGTGCGGGGCGTTGACGGCCAGGGGCACCGTATCGACCAGGTGCGCCAGGTAGGCGGGCCCGCCGACCTGATCGAGCTGGCCGAGCTGTTTCAGATAGTTGGACAGGGTCACCAGGTCGATCGGCTCGTTGCGACTGAAAAGATCGGTGACGGCGGCGAAAATTTTCTGATGGGCGGTCTTGTAGAAATCGTCGGAGGCCAGGATTTCGAGGACATCCAGCAGGGTGTGGTTGTCCACCAGGATCGCGCTGATGAGCGACTCCTCGGCCGCGATGTTTTGCGGCGGCAGGTGGACCAGCGAAGGGTCGGTTTGTTTGACTGGGGATCTTTCCGGCATGGGGGCGGACCTGCTGTCGGGCGGTGATCTCGAATTGAAACGAAAGAAGGGCGGCTTGTCGTGCGGCTGCACGATTTATGCCGCCGCCCCTGGATGCCACAACCCATGGTGTACCGACGATGATACCGGGGCCCTTTTTTCGGACCCCCCGGCATCGGATGACCGGCGTCAGGTTTCCGGCACGATTTCGACCGTGATCTCCGGCTCGACATCCTTGTACACCCGGATCGGAACGCTGTGCGTGCCGACCTGCTTGATCGGATCGGTCAGCAGCACCATCCTCTTTTCGACCGTGATGTCCTGTTTTTCGAGGGCATCCATGATATCGCGCACGGTGATCGAACCGTAGAGCCGGTCTTCTTCACTGACCTTGGCCGGGATGGTCACCGTGACGCCCTGGAGTTTTTCGGCCATTTCCTCCGCAATTTTCTTTTCCTTGGCGATCTGGACCTCGAATTTTGCCTTTACCTGCTCGAGCTGCTTGCGGTTCTGCGATGTGGCCATCATCGCTTTTTTTTGCGGGAGCAGATAATTGCGGGCATAGCCCTTGGCCACATTGACTTCAGAGCCGATGATGCCGAGCGAATCGATTGTTTCCGTCAACAAGACCTTCATGTAAACCTCCAATAACCCAAAAGAGTGCGGCCGGCGGCGTGTTGTGGGTGCGGCGCTTGCCCCACCGAAGGGGGGTGTCAGTTCTTTTTTTCGACCCCCAGTTTTCTGAAATTCAACCACATGTCGAAAAAACCGAGCCCCACGACGACCAGCAGGACGAGCTGCTGCAAAGCGATGAGACTGTATAGCACGATGCGCAGCAGGCGCGGAAAACGCTTTTTTTCAAAGTAAAAGGAAATGATGGCGATGCCCTGAAAAAAATACACCGTCATCAGGACCAGCAGGCCGTTGATGCCGATAACCCTGACGGCCGGCGCCGGAACCATCGCCAGCAGAGCGCAACCGATCACGCTCCAGACCAGCGGTTCGGGCGCCTTCCACAGGTCGAGGCGGCCGAAGTCCGGGTACGGCAGACCGAAGCGCCTCAGCAGCGGCCGCGAGAGCAGCAGGCTGGTCCACGACAGGAAGAGGGCCGCGGCGGCCGCCAGGGCCGGAACGATGCGGACCAGAACGTACTGGATGCTGTCCAGGGCCTCCCGGATGGCGGTGATCGTGTCGGTCGGCACCCCCATGCTCTCGTAGAGCCGGAGCGAGGCCTCGAGGTTTGCGCGCACGTAGCCCGCCGTCAGCTGTCCCAAGCCGACACCGCTCAGCGCGCCGTAAATAAGAACGATGAGCAGCCCGGCCGCCAGGAGGGCGGCGCCGTTCAGCACGACCGTTTTTTCGACCGGCAGTTCCAGCTCGAACAGTTCGCACAGGACGAAACCGCAGAAAACCAGCTCGAAAAAATAGACCAGGTCGATCGAAAAGCCGCCCAGTACCGGAACCAGCGTCAAGAGCGCCATGGCCGGCACCAGGCCGCCGACGGCCCGGCCGTGTTTGGCCCGGCAGATCATCGTCGGCAGCGGAATGACAACGGTGCAGAAAAACCCCAAGACCGGCGATTGAAGCGTGATGATGAACAGGACGCCGGTAGCGCCGACGCCGATCGCCATGTCCTTGAGTGTGTCGACGGAGCCGATCAGGGCCACGATCCTCTTCTCCGTGAGGCAGCCTGCGAAACGGATCGGCAGCCCGGTGCTAGTCCAGGGTGCCGACGAAGGGCAGCAGGGCGATCGCACGCGCGCGCTTGATCGCAAGGGTCAGGGGCCGCTGGTGCTTGGAACAGGTCCCGGAGATGCGGCGCGGAATGATCTTCCCCCGTTCGGTGATGAAATATTTCAGGTTTTTCGAATCCTTGTAGTCGATCTGGAGGCTGCTGTCGGCGCAGAACCGGCAAACCTTGCGCCGGTGGTAGATTCTTTTTTTGCGCGCGCCGCCGCTGCGGGGTCTGTAGGGGGGTGCCATATCTTACTCCTCCTTGCCGGTTTCGGTGTCGGACGGTTCGGTTGCATGGGCCGGCGCCGGTTCCGCCGGCGTTTCGGTCTTGGCTTCCACGGCCTCCGCAGGCGGTGTTTTCTCGGCCGCCGGCGCCGTGGCGGCTTCGGCCTTCTTCTTCTCGCTCTCGGCCTGTTCGGCCTGTGCGGCCTCGGCCTTGAGCTTCTCGACGTCGGCCGCCTCGTCGATCAACACGGTCAGGTACTTCATGACCCGATCGTCGATCCGGCAGAAACGTTCGATCTCATCGACGATGGTGCCGGTGCCGCAGAAATCGAAGCGGGTGTAAAACCCGCGGGGTTTTTTCTTGATTTCATAGGCCAGCTTGCGGCTGCCCCAATCGTCGCGCAGCACCAGATAGCCGTTTCCCTGGGAAATGGTCTCACCGATGCGCTCATACACGGGCGCGCGTCCGTCCTCGGAAATATCCGGGTCAAGGATGATGATCGTTTCGTACCTGCGCATGCGTCAGATTCCTCCTCGTGGCTGTAAAGCCCCGGGCCGGCCCGGAGCAAGGATGAACCGGCAGTCGCCCGCCGGATGAAAAATAGCTTTGATACCACCGACCACCGCAGGATGTCAAGACGATTCTAAAAACCGGGACACGGTCTACCGGATTTGACCATCGCCACCGGCCGTTTTTGCGGGAAGAGACCCTGGGGTCGCACCGGGCCGACCGGCCGCGTGCCGGTCCTTTTTTTTATCATTGCTTTTCGGGCAAAATAATTTAAGCTTGGGATGCGCAGACACGGCTTGCCGGTCCCGACACACACGGCATGGGCCGGCGACGCCGCAGTGAGGCGGGCACGCCTGGCCGGCACCCCCGCATCGTCACCACCGTACCTTCTGGAGGGTTGAAATGAAAAACGTACGCCACGGGTTTGTCATTTTATTGGCCGTTGCCGCCCTGACGGCACTGATCGGCACCGCCGCGCCGCCGGCGGCCGCCGCCGGGACGAGCGCGCAGCAGGGCCTCGTCGATGCGGCACTGGTGACCTTCAACAACTTCATGCGGGCGGAGAGCATGACCTGGCTGCGCAGCCACCTGCACGAAGCCAGGGGACTGCTGATCATTCCGAGTCTGCTCCGGGGCGGTTTTATCCTGGGGGGCGCCGGCGGCCGCGGGGTGCTGCTCGTCCGGGATGCCAGGGGGCAATGGAGCCAACCGGCCTTCTACAGCCTCGGGTCGGTGAACCTGGGGTTTCTGATCGGCGGTGAGACGGCCGAGGTGATCATGGTGATCCGCACCCAGGCTGCCGTGGACAGACTGCTGTCTTCCTCCTTCAAGCTCGGCGGTGATCTGGCCATTACGGTCGGGCCGATCGGCGGCGGGGCGAAAACCAGCATCATGGCCGACATCTACTCGTTCGCCCTCTCCAAGGGCCTGTACGGCGGCCTGTCCCTGGAAGGTTCGGTCGTCGCGACCCGCGACGAATGGAATGCCGCGTACTACGGCCGGCCGGTATCACCGGCCGAGATACTGATCCAAAATACCGTCAGCAACCCGGGCGCGGAAAACCTGCGGCAGGCCATAGCCCAGGCGGCCGTGATCAGATAACGCTTGTCGCCGCTTCGCGCTTTTTTTCCCCCACCGATTACCATTTACTTCCCATGTCTGCTATAATCGTCCTCGGGACGGCGACGGCCAGCGGGGCCCGCCGCCGTCCATCGAGTTGAATCGCCGTCAACAAAACACGAGGTGTCATGCTGAACGAACTGGACGAGATCCTGAAAAAAGAGGAGCGCAAGGACTTCAGAGAGTATGTCGCCCTGCTGATCAACCAGGATCAGCAGTTTTTCCTGCGCAACGAGATTCTCTGCCGCTGGCAGGGGTATTGCGACGGGAAGAATAAAGACCCGCAATTCGAGGACGCCTCTTCCATTTCCGCATTTTTAAAAAAGGTTCAGGAGCTTTTCATCCTCGAGGATCGCATCGTCATCCTGCACCGTTACGAGATCGCCCGCTACCGGTATTATCTTCTGGGGTGCGACGGGGATTTCATGGAAGAAATCGACCGGCGCTCCTTTCTGGATTTCAAGGACCGCTACGTTCTGGGGGGCCGCAGCGCGGGCACCCATTTGCACCTCGACTTCGTTCCGTTCTACGATTATTCGCCCTCGATCCGCGACACCCGAACCATCGGCAACGGCATCCGGTTTCTCAACCGCTACCTGTGCAGCAACATCTTCAGCCGGCCCGACGAATGGAACACCAAGCTCTTCGATTTCATCAAACTTCACAGTCACAACGGGCGCCAGCTGCTGGTCAACGGCGCCGTGATCAAGGATTTCGATACGTTTTTCAGCACGCTCGAGCGCACCGTCAAGCGCCTGAAGAGCCGCCCGCCCGAAACCCCCTTCGCCGCGGTCGAATCCGAGCTGCAGCAGCGCGGCCTCGAGGTCGGCTGGGGCGACACGGTCGGGCGCATCCTGGAGACCATGCAGCTGCTGATCGATCTGCTCGGCGAGCCGAGCGTGTCGCTGATGGAGCAGTTCATTTCGCGGGTGCCGATGCCGCTGATCTCCAAGATCGCCATCGTGTCGCCGCATGGCTGGTTCGGCCAGACCAACGTGCTCGGCAAGCCGGACACCGGCGGGCAGGTGATCTATATTCTCGACCAGGTCCGGGCGCTCGAAAAACACCTGCGCGAGGAAATCCGGCTGACCGGGCTGACGGTGGAGCCCCAGATCATCGTGCTCACGCGTCTGATTCCCGATGCGGGCGACACCACCTGCGGGCAGCGCCGGGAAAAGATCTTTCAAACCCGCAACGGGTGGATCCTGCGCGTTCCCTTCCGCGACAAGAACTACACCGTCGTGCCGCACTGGATATCCCGTTTCAAGATCTGGCCCTATCTCGAGGATTTTGCGACCGATGCGGCCACGGAACTCAGCGGCGATTTCGAGGGACGGCCCGATCTGATCATCGGCAATTATTCGGACGGCAACCTGGTGGCCACGCTGCTCTCGGACAAGTTCGACGTGATCCAGTGCACGATCGCCCACGCGCTCGAAAAAACGAAGTATCTCTTCTCGGACATGTACTGGTTCGACAAGGAGGAGGACTATAATTTCTCGCTGCAGTTCTCGGCCGACATGCTCTCGATGAACAAGTCGGATTTCATCATCACCAGCACCCACCAGGAGATCATCGGCACCGAAGACACCATGGGACAGTACGAATCCTACCAGTCGTTCAGCCTGCCCGGACTCTACCAGGTGCAAAGCGGCATCAACCTCTTTGCGCCCAAGTTCAACGTGATTCCGCCGGGGGTCGACGAAAACCTTTATTTTCCCTACACCGAAACCGAAAAGAGGGTCGATGCCCAGCGGCGTTTCTGGCGCGACCGGCTGCTGGGCGACCGCCGTGCGGATGTCTTCGGGACCTTGAAAGACCCGGGTAAACCGGCGCTGTTCACCATGGCGCGCTTCGATAAAATCAAGAACATCACCGGCCTCATCGAGGCTTTCGGGATGAGCCGCCGGCTCAGGGCGCACTACAACCTGATTTTTGCCGCCGGCACCATCGATATCGAGGCCTCCCAGGACGCCGAGGAACGCGAGGAAATCGCGAAAGCCTACGGCCTGATCGAGCGCTACGACCTTACGGACGACCTGCGCTGGCTGCCGAGCATCAGCAAACCGGAAACCGGGGAGGTGTATCGCATCGTTGCCGACGGCGGCGGGGTTTTCGTGCAGCCGGCTGTTTTCGAGGCCTTCGGGCTGACCATCCTGGAAGCGATGGCCTCGGGCCTGCCGACCTTCGGGCCCAAGTTCGGCGGTCCGCTGGAAATTATCGAGCACGGCGTGAGCGGGCTGTTGCTCAACACCAGCAAGCCGGCGTTCATCGCCGCCGCCCTTGAGGAATTCCTCGACGCCTGCCAGGCCGATCCCGGCTACTGGGAAACGCTATCGGTCAACGGCACCCGGCGGGTCCGGGAACATTTCAACTGGCGCCTTTACAGCCGGCGGCTGATCAACCTGTCCAAGCTCTACGGCTTCTGGCGCTACTCGGTGTCGGGCAAGGGCAAGGTCAAACTGGACCGCTACTGCGACGCCCTGCATCATTTCCTGATCCGGGAGCGGGCCCGGCGGATGGCGGGCCCGCAGGGGGGCTGAAAGCGGGCGGGCACTGCCCGCGGGAGAGGACGACCACCGGCAGCGCGAGGATGATTCTCGGTCAGCTGGCCCGGCTGCCCGCGAAGAGTGGGGTCTAGGGTGGCCTGGCGCTTGCCCGCCGGCGTTGCGGCGCGGGGCTTACTCGGGCGCCTCCGGGAGCGGGGCCTCTTTTTCGGAGTAGTAATAATCGTAGCGGGAGAGAATGTCGCGGGTGAAATTCCAGGCCTCGTTGTAGGACAATCCGCTGGCTTCCGGAATGACGATCTTGACGTAGAGCTTTTCGCGCAGGCGATCCCTGAGCCTATCGAGGCGGGCTTCCAGTTCGGCGCGCGTGACGGGTTCGTACCCCTGGTCGCCGGGTCCGCTGAAAAGGATGCGGACCTGGCCGTCCAAGCGGGAGTACTGCACGGTGACGACATCTTTTCCCAGCGCGCTGCGCGCCGGCCGGATGAGGCGCTGATACTTGTCTTCGAGCACCAGGTAAGCCTTGCGCTGCCTGGCCAGTGAGAGTTCCAGGTCTTTTTGGCTTGCATCCAGGGCGACGATCAGATCTTCCTTTTCCCCCAGGCGCTCCATCAGGGCCGCGAATTTGCGGTTGAATTCCTCGATCCGGCGCCGGGTCTCGGCGCTGATCGCCTCCACCTGTTCCTCATATCCGGTGGCGAGGGCCCGCTTCTCGGATTCGGCGGCCGCCAGCCGGCGCTTCAATTCTTCGGCCTCGGCCTCGATCGCGGCCTGGTTTTGCTGCAGCGCGCTGACCAGGGCCACCTTGGCCTCGAGTGTGCTCTGCACCACCTTGTTCTCGTCGCCGAGCAGGATGATTTCCATCTGCCGGGCGCGCAGCTTCTCCTCCAGGTTGGTGATGACGACCTTCAGAGCGTCACGCTCCCCGCGGGTCTCGGCCAGCATCGACTGCAGCTGCTGCTCTTCGCTCTGCTTCTGGACCAGCTCGCGGGCCAGGTCGGCGTTTTTAATGATGACCACGATCATGGTCAGCATGAAAATCATCAGGATCACGGTCATGATATCCGTGAAGCTGGGCCAGATGGAAATATCGGACATCTGGCGGCGATGATTCTGGCGCAGGTCGATGAAATTCTCGAAGTTGTGCATCTTCTTGGCCGTTTACTTGGGCGACGGGTCTTTCAACCGGAAGCCCTCTTTGAGCACCGTTTCTATTTTCAGCAGCTGGCCGAGAACTTGCCGGCCCTGTTCGGCCTGGCTGTCCTGGCGGTTGACAAGGGCCGCGAACTGCGCCAGAAAGGCGCGGTTGTACTTGGCGAGGCCGGTCAGGGCATCGCGGATGAAATCGGTGCCGGCCTTCATGTCCTCCACCAGCAGCTGCAGTTCCGAGACCAGCCGTTCGGTTTTGTGGTTGACCGCCTCGGAATCGAAGGCGAATTCCGGAATGATGTGCAGCAGCACGGCTTCCTCGACCCGGCTGAGGACGTAGGTTTCAAGGTCCGCCAGGCGCTGGTAGAAGAAGGTGAACACGAAGAAACAGACAATGGCGGTGGCCGTGGTGTTCAGGGCCGTGTTCATGCCCAGCAGCATCACCCCCATGCCCTCGCCGGCGGCGTTGCTGCGCAAAACCGCCGTGGCCCCGATCAGGGCGTAGATCAGCGAGACGATCGTGCCGAAGACGCCGGTCAGGATGAGCACGTTGTTGACGAACTTGGGGTAGGACAGGTTCAGGGATTCTTCGGCCACCGTGATGGCGGCGATCGCGCCGTGATTGATCGGCACCTTGCGCTCGTGCAGGCCTTTGATGGTGGCGTAGCGCCGGCCGATGAGCGACGTTGCGGTCAGCTCTTCGGGTGCAAAGCGGCGGGTCTGCTTGTCGTGCACGAAGTCCGCCACCTGCTGCTCCTCGCGGCCCAGGTGGGCGACGGCCCTGCTCAATTGAATCAGGCCGGTGAAGAAGAGCAGGAGGATGAACCCGTTGAGAACCACGGTTTTGGTATCGACCAAATAAATTCTGCGAAACAGGTCCGGGTGCCCCACGGCCAGGGCGGCAAGGGCGCAGACGACCACCAGCAGGGTGAGCAGCATGTGAATCAATGCGCGTCCGCTTCTGGTGCGGGTGAATTTCATCGGCAGCCTCCCGTGTCCGTGGCCGTCAGGAGAGTGAACCGTGGCATCGAGTTTATATTTTTGGCACGCCCTGACCGCTGTTTCTGGTTTATGGCTCTTCAGATGAAAAAACTATCCGACTTTTTCCGGTTTTAGTCAAGGCCGTTAGCGCGACCGATTCGGGAATCGGTGGCGTCGATCCGGTTAGTCAATCTCGATGTCAAACGGCCAATCCGATATGGGTTACCTCCCCACGGGACAGGAAAGTTCACAGTTACGGCAGTATTTGATAATTTTGACCGGTTCCTCGAAACCTTCAACGATTTGCTTCTTGGCCGCGTCGTTGTCCAGCTCCATCTGAATGTTGCACGTTGGACGGCTATAGACGCCGCTCCGTCCCGGGAGCCGGTTTTGGCCGTAATCTTCCGTTTTATAGATCTGGTTGCTGAAGGCGCCTTGAGGGCAGGCCCGCCGACAGGGCCCAGGACAGAGAAGATAGAACCGTCACTGTGTGCGGATTCAAGGTGATCGTATCCTCATTATTTTTAATTGCGTGTTTGCGCACGCGATGGTATGCACCATGAACAGCAAAACGGGGAATGGTTCAAGGACGCCAGCATTCCACGGGCTTTTTGATGAGTTTATTACAAGGCCATAGTAAGGAGGCTGTAATGTAAAATGACGCCGTCCGGTAACGCCGCCAAAACCTTTATTTTAAAACCGATACCAGGAAAGCACACGAGAGGAGAAGCGTATGAACCTGTTACTCGAGCGCATGCTGCGCGCGGCCAAGCTGGACCCCGCGCTTTACGAGGAAGTCGAAGCCGACCGCACCACGATGGGCCAGGCCATGACGGTGGTCGTCATTTCCAGCGTGGCGGCGGGGATCGGCAACATCGGCCACATGGGTCTCGGGGGTATCGTGACCGGCACGCTCGGCGCCCTTTTGGGGTGGTACGTCTGGGCCCTTCTGGCCTACTACATCGGGACGAAGTGGCTGCCCGAGCCGCAAACCCGCGCCGATGTCGGCGAGCTGCTGCGCACGACCGGCTTCTCCAGTTCGCCGGGTGTGATCCGCATCCTGGGTTTTCTGCCGGGGATCGGCGGGCTTGTTTTCTTCATTGCCGGTGTCTGGCAGCTGGTCGCGATGGTCATCGCGGTCCGGCAAGCCCTCGACTACACGTCCAACGGGCGCGCGATCGGCGTCTGCCTCATCGGCTGGGTCATCCAGGGAGCCGTGCTGTTTCTGGTGATGTGGCTTTCGGGAGCCGCGCACACGCCGGCCGGGTAGCGGCGATCAGCGGGCGCTGCGGTAAAAAAGGCATGGTGTGAAACGGATCACGGTACGGAAACCCGCCAGCGGCCGGAGAAAACCTTTTCCGGGCTTTCCCAGACCAGCTCGTGCAACGTCGCCAGGCTGGCCGGATCGATCAGAAGTTCTTTTTTCTCCCGGTCGCTCAGCCCGCAGGGCCCGGCGGCGACGGCTTTCAGGACGAGCCGCCGGCGGCGCTCGGCGACAGCGGGCGCAACGCGCCGCGGCGGGCGCTGAATCGCCAGGTGCAGGCGATTTACTTTCGGATCGACGACCGCGCGGACAAAGCCCTCTTTTTTTTCGATCCCCAGGGTGCCGGCGGGCCCATCGTCCTCGGCCAGGTAGGCCTTCAGCGCAACCAGCTCCGGCGGCGGGGTGGTTTCTTCGGGGACCAGAAACAAGCCGTATCTTCGAAAAGCCCGTCCGACACCGGCCCTGCCCGACCACACCGAGAGCGGCGCCGACAGGAGCAGGGGGATCAGAATCGGCGTGAGCCACCAGAAAAAGGCGCGGTTGATTGTGAAAACGACAAACCCCCAAACGAGCGCCAGCAGCATGGCGCCGTAGTGGAACCGCAAGGCCTCGCGCCACGAGGTGCCGCGGTCGTCCCGCGGCTGGGCGTTCCAGCCCACTTTCTGGCCCATCAAAATCAGAAATACGAACTTGCTGTGAAACCACATCCGGATCGGTGCGAAAAACGTGGAGAAGACCACTTCGGTGCCGAGGCTGAAAAAAAGCCTGAAAAAGCCCCCGTAGAGCCGGGCCCGCCGCTGCTTGAAGACGATGAAAAAAAAGCTCAGCAGCTTGGGCAGAAAGAGGATGAATCCGGTCGAGGCCAGCAGCGTCAGCGCCCAGCCCGGATTCCAGACCGGCCAGTGGGGAAAGAGGGTGGGGTGGGCCGGAAAGTATTGGGGTTCGAAAATCGCCTGGGCCAGCGCCTCCAAGGTGCTCAGATTCAGAAACATGAACCAGAGGATGGCCGATATGTACGACATGGCGCCGTTTAAGAAAAGGGCGCGGTGGGCCGGGAATATGCCGCGCGTCAACAGCAGCCGCAGGTGCTGCATGTTGCCCTGGCACCAGCGCCGGTCGCGGGTCAATCCGTCGAGCAGGGTCGGCGGGGCCTCCTCGTAGCTGCCGTCCAGGTCATAGGCCAGCCACACTTCCCAGCCGGCCCGGCGCATGAGAGCGGCCTCGACGAAGTCATGGCTCAGGATGTGGCCGCCCAGCGGCGGCTCGCCGGGCAGCTGCGGCAGGGCGCAGTGCTGCATGAAGGGCTCGATCCGGATAATGGCATTGTGGCCCCAGTACTGGGCGTCGCCCAGCTGCCAGTAGTGCAGTCCGGCGGCGAACATCGGCCCGTAGACGTGGTTGGCGAATTGCTGCACGCGGGCGATCAGGGTCTCGCGACCGACCGCCACCGGGGCCGTCTGCAGGATGCCGATATCCGGATTTTGCTCCATGAGCCTGACCAGGCGCTCCAGGGTGCCGCCGCTCATGACGCTGTCGGCATCGAAGACGATCATGTAGCGGTAGGCGCGGCCCCAGCGGCGGCAAAAATCGGCGATGTTGCCGCTCTTGCGCTTGATGTTCGGTCGCCGGTGGCGATAAAAAATGCGGCCGAAGCCATCGACGTCCCGGCACAGGTCGGCCCAGGCGGCCTCCTCCTCCACCCAGCGGTCGGCATTGGTGGAGTCGCTGAGCACGAAAAAATCGAAGGAGGCCATCTGACCGGTGGCGGCCAGCGAGTCATAGGTTGCCCGCAGGCCGGCCATGACCCGTTTGACGGATTCGTTGTAGATCGGCATCAGGATGGCGGTGCGGGCATCTTTATCGATTCCGCCGCCGTCCGCGGCACAAGGCCGGTTGATGGTAAACCGGTTGTAACGCCGCATGAGGATCAGAAAACCGATGAACGAGGTCCAGAAGCCGATCGAAATCCAGGCAAAGAGCAGGGCGAAGAAAATGACGAGGGTGACCTCGAGCCCGGTGCGGCCCATGTGCGGCAGCACATTGGCCATGTAGGCGCTGGCGACCGCCGTGGTGCTCAAAATGAGAACCAGCAGCAGGATGCGCCGCCGCCTGGCCTCTTTTTCCCAGAACTTCTTTATCGGCTTACGGTTCATTGCCGGGTCTCCGGCCGCCGGCGGCTCCTTTGGGCGGCACCCGCGGCGGTTTTTTCAAAACCGGACGCCCGGATGCCGGCGTGCGCCTGAAGAGCCTTCCGATAAAGGAGCGCACCGGCTTTCGATCGATAAACTCCGTCAGCATGAAACCGCGCACGAGCGGGGGGGTCACCGGCAGGTCCGCGGCGCGCACGGCCGGCACGGGCAACATGTCTGCGGCGTCATCGGTCGCAGCGGCCGGCGCGGCCGGGCTGGCAATCCGGTTGCGGTCCCACAGTGCCCGGGCCGGCGGATCGAGATGCCGCTCGGCCAGCACGTCGCGCAGGGCCAGCATGGCCGCCTGGCCGGGGTGAAGGTCAGTTGATTGTTCGCATTTTTTTACGGCGCGGCGCAGCACGTCGAGAGCGACCGAGAGACCTAAAATCGGCGGCAGGTCGAGCGATCGCAGATACAGCAGCACCCTGTCGCGGGCATCCTGCCAGGTGCTGCAGCCGGTGGCTGAACGGGGATAGATATCCGCCGCCGCGGCCTCGAGCCCTGCGTCATCCGCTGGCGTTGTGATTTCCGGCAGGACCGGTCGGGATTTCAATGCCGCCACCTCAAGGCGAAAGAATATAGCTCCAGGTTTCGGTCAACACATCCTGGCCTTTTTTCAAGAAAGCCCGCATCTCCGGCGACGGTTGATTTTTCGGTATGGCCAGGACTTTATCCAGGGGTCCCTCGCTGGCGGATTTGAGCTGAAAAACGAGCCGCCAACCGCCGTTCGGTTCGTTTTTAACGATGTGTTTCTCGACCAGCGTCACGCCCTCCCCGACGGTCACCATCGCCTCGAGCGGGGTTTCGACCGGCAGTTGGGCGGGCAGCTTGTCCAGCCTTCCGCCCTTGAAATCGATGACAAACAGCCGCATGTCCTTGTCGCGCCCCGTGCCCGTGCGCGTCGAGGACACATAGCCCCCGGCGTTGGGGTCATCGGCGGGAAAATACCAGCGCATATCGTAGGCGAACGATAGCGGTTCCTTCAGCTCGGGCAGCGATGCCGGCACCCAGAAGGAGACGATATTGTCATCTATTTCGCTGCCCGAGGGGATCTGGATCAGCTCCACCCGGCCCTTGCCCCACTCGCCGACCGGGGCGATCCAGACGCTGGGCCGCCGGTCGAAACGGGCCTCCAGGTCCTGGTAGTGATCGAATTCGAGGTCGCGCTGCAGCAGGCCGAAGCCTTTGGGGTTGTTGAGCTGGAAGGAGTTGTCGCGCAGCCGCTTGGGGTTCACCAGCGGGCGCCACAGAATTTCCCCGCTGCCGTCGGCGATCAGCAGCCCGTCCGAATCGTGGATCTCGGGCCGAAAATCGTCGACGGGGCGCTGGTTCGTGTTTTCCGCATACAAAAACATGCTGGTCAGCGGGGCGATACCCAGCTTGCCGACCTCCTTGCGACGGAAAATCATCGTCTCGACCTTGATGACGGTCGCCGCGCCGGGGCGCACGGTAAATTTGTAGGCGCCGGCCAGGCTCACGCTGTCCAGCAAGGCATAGATGACGATCTCCTTGGCCTTGGGCGAGGGCTTGACCAGCCAGTATTCCTTGAAATATGGAAACTCCTCGCCCGAATCCAGGGCGGTGTCGATCGCCAGTCCCCTGGCCGACAAGCCGTAGCCCATGTTCTTGCCGACGGCCCTAAAATAGCTGGCCCCCAAAAAGACGGCCACCTCGTCCCTGTAATCCTTGCGGTTGATCGGATAGTGCAGGCGGAAGCCGGCAAAGCCCAGGTTATCCGGCAGCTTGGCCTTGAAATCGTTGGCGCCGTAGTTGAACAGCTCGGTCGAGAACGAGACCGGTTCGACGCCCTGCGCGCTGACGGTGTTGATCTTGACGGGCCGGTCGTAAAAAAACCCGAGGTGGAAGAACTGGACTTCGAACGGCAGGCTCTCGGCTCGCCACAGCGATTTGTCGGGCTGAAAACGGATGTCGCGCCACTGGTCGTAGGTCGCCTTGAGTAAAAAGTCCGGCACACTGCCGCGCGGGTCCTGAAACGGCTGCGCCGCCAGGTCTCTGGCTTTGGCCACCACGTCGTCGAATTTAAAGGCAGGCTCGGCCGGGGGGGCGGTGGGGGCCGCAAACCCATCGAGGCCGCCCATTGCGAACAGGAGGATAAAAAATGCCCCCCGCGTCCGTCGAGCGAGGCGCCGGATCCCTTCCGATATCCGGCCGCCCGCCCGAAATGCACATTCCCGTTTCACCATAAAAGGGCCCTTTCTCACGCCGCCACCAGGCGCTGACTCCGGGTAGGGGTGATACCGTGCCGAAAACATCGCGCAGCCGGTGGGAGCCGGCGATCGGTTTGGTTTCGCAAAAAAATAATTGCTTGAGATGATATGAAAAAGGTTTAAGTGCCGCTTCAGAGCCTTTCCTTATAGAACAACAAAAATGTCGTGTAAACAGCTATCGGATTCATGACCACGCCGGGCGCCGGAGATTTTCGGCGGCGTTTGCCCCTTGCGGCAACCGGGCGGCCATATTATAAGAAGCTGACGATTGTCCGTCCAGAGGGGGAGAACCCCCATGCCGGGGCGAATTCGGCGCGAACGAAAGGAAATGATGATGCGAAGGCTTTATCTGCGGTATGGGGGTGTTTTAGCGGCGCTGTTGATGGTGTTGGCGGTGCTGCCGCATTTTTGCCGGCTCACGGCGGCCGAGTGCCAGCTGGTCAGGATCTCCGGCGAAAACGGTGCCGCGGGCGATCGGATCCAGGTCGCGCCGGCCGAGGCGGGCATTCCCGCCGACACCTGTGTCGTCTGGATCAATTGGGTCCAGGGGCCGCCGGTGCGGATCATCTTCCGGCAAGACGCCGCGGCCTGCCGGTCGGCGACCCGATCGCCTTCGGGCTTCAGCGAAAAAGACACCTTTTTTACCACCGGCTTCCTGCCGCGCGGCGGGACCGCCAGCCTGACGTTCGTCAAAAAAGGGCAATTCGGTTACCAGGTCGAAATTCCCGATGCCGCCGGCCTCAGCCTGGGCCTGCCGGTCGGCCAGGAGGTCGCCGCAGGGCGCCTGGTCGTCGAATGACCGGAAGCCTTCGGGACAGACACAGGCTTTAGGGAGGGGCATCACTTGAAGATCATGCCGGGAACATAGGTGATGATCGACGGAAAGAGGGTGCAGATCAAAACGCCGATCGCCTGCAGTACGATGAACGGCAGCACGCCTTTGTAGATGTCCATCATCTGGTATTTTCCGGCCGGCGCGGCGCCGGCGAAGTAGAAAAGCGCGTAGCCGAAAGGCGGGGTCAGAAACGAGGTCTGAAGGACAATGCAGACCAGCATCGAGAACCACAGGGGGTTGAAGCCAAGCTCCAGGCAGACCGGCATGAAAACCGGCAGGCAGACCAGCAGGATGGCCACCCAGTCGATGAACATGCCCAGCAAGAAGATGGCCAGGAGCATGATGAAAAGGACCATCGCCGGCTGGAGGTCGCCGCCGATGAGCAGGTCGGTGATGACATCGCCCCCGCCCACGAAAAGAAATGTGGCGCTGAAAAGGTTGCCGAACAGCACCAGGATCATGACCATGGAGCTGGTCCGGAGCGTCGCCTTGCTGGACTCGAAGACGACCGTCCAGTTGAAGTTGCCGCGCGCGATCGCCAGAATGGCCGCCCCCAGGACACCCACCCCGGCGGCCTCGGAAGGCGTCGCGACACCGCCCAGAATGGTGCCCATGACCGCGAAGATCAGCACGAGCGGCGGGACCATGGACTTGATCACCATCCACATCTTTTGCCGCGAAGAATATCCGGCGGCCTCTTGCCTGCTGATTGGCGGACCGTAGGCGGGCTTTATCTGGCACATGACGAACACGTAGGCCAGGTACAAAAACGCGAGCAGCAGTCCCGGCAGGATGGCGGCCGCGAAAAGGGCCCCGACCGAGGTTTCCTTCAGGCCGGTCAAGCCGCCGTAGACCACCAGCATGATGCTTGGCGGAATCAGGATGCCGAGCGTGCCGCCGGAACAAATCAGGCCGGCGGACATCTTCTTGTTGTATCCCTTTTCGAGGAGTTTCGGCACGGCTAAAAGGGTCATGCCCACCACCGATGCCCCCACGACACCGGTGGTGGCGGCCAGGATGACGCAGACGAAGATCACCGCCAGCCCGAGCCCGCCCTTTATGCCGCCCATGACCACGTAGAGGGCATCGAACAAGGCGTCCGAGATTTTGGCGCGATCCATCAGCTGGGCCATCAGAATGAACAGGGGCACCGCCACGAGCACGAAGTTGTTCATGGTGCCCCAGGCATTGTTGATGAAAAACCCCAGGAGACCGTCGATGTTGAAACCGTTTTCGATCAGGCCGAAGATCACCGCGGTCCCGGCCAGCGAATAGGCCAGGGGCAGCCCGAGGACGATAAGCAGGATAAGCGTGACGAACATTCCAATGGTCAACAATTCAGGGCTCATGGCATCCTCATCGGCGCTCGGCTTCCGTCTGACCGAAGACCAGGAAGCGTTTGATCAGGTTGGAGAGAACCTGCAGGAACAGAAAGGTGAACCCCAAGGCCATCAACAGCTTCACCGGCCAGATCGGAGGGGCCCAGGCCGATGAAAAGTTTTCCAGGATTTTGGTGGAAATGATCGCGTTGTCCCAGGCCCAGATGCCGAGCAGGGCCACCAACGGCAGGGTGATGATGAGCGTCAGGACAATGTACAGGATGTCTTGTGTTTTCCGGGAAAATTTGCTGCTGAAGATGTCGACCCGCACGTGGCCGTCGTACAATTCGGTGTACCCGTAGCCCATGACGAAGTGCACGCCGAAGATAAAGGTCGTGAGTTCCAGGCCCCAGATGGTCGGGGCGTTGAAGAAATAGCGCCGGACGACTTCGTAGCACATCAACAGCACCAGGACCACCATCAGCAGGGAAAACACCTCCCCCTGCTTCCGGACGATAGTATCGATTATTTGCGTCAGCCGCTTCATAGCTTCCTCTTCTTTCCGCCGCACATGCCCTGGACGACCGCTCCCATACCTGTTCTGTTCGGCGGAAGATACAGGGCTTGAAATATTTTGGCTGCCGGTATGGGTCGTCGGCGCATGCCAGGCGGCGCCCGGCCGGATCAGCCGGTGCGGGCGGATCGAGCCGGGTCGCCAATGGTGCTTCGTCTTTTGTCCGCAGCCTTTTTTACTCGTGCAGTTTGCCCTTGACCACCTGGTCGAGCGGCCACGGCGTGACCCCCGACCGGGCGGCGCGCCAGTCGGCGAAGTCTTTTTTCAAGGCTTCCTGGGACTCGAGCAAGCGCTTGCAGTCCGGGCATCTTTCCTTTACTTTTTCCAGGTAGGCCTGGGTCGTCTTGGCGAAATCGACGATGGCGCTCTCATCCATCATCACGATTTCGGATTTCTCCTCGAAGCGGCGGATGGCCTCGGCGTTGAGGTTGTTGAGCCAGCTGTAGCTCCAGAGCTGGGTTTCCTTGGCGGCGGTGTCGAGGATCCACTTCAAATCGTCGGCCAGCGCGTCATAGGACTGCTTGTTGAAGAAAAACGCGTTTTGGCAGGCGGGCTGATGCACACCGGGCTGGATGATGTATTTGGTGACTTCGTCAAAGCCCATCGGCCAGTTGATCGCCGGTGAAGAGAACTCGGCCGCATCCAGGACGCCGGTCTGCAGCGACAGGTAGACTTCACCGCCCGGCGTGGCGACGCCGGAGGCGCCGAGTTCGTTCAGGATGTCCAGGTACCAGCCCCAGGTCCTGACCTTCATGCCCTTGAAATCCTCCATCTTGGAGGCTTTTTTGTTGGAGTTCAGCCCCATCTCCTGTCCCGCCTGGCCGCCGGGCAGGGCAAAGAGATTGTACTGGCCGTACAGGGCCTGCATCTCTTCCAGGCCGCCTCTTTCATAGAGCCAGATATTGTAGAGTTCGGCGTCCAGCCCGTAAGGGACCGAGGCGAAGGCGATAAAGGCCTCGTTCTTGCCTTTCCAGTACCCCGGCCAGTCGTGACCGGCATCGAAGGAGCCTTTGCTGACGGCATCGAAGATTTCCATCGCCGGGACGAGTTCGCCGGCCGAATAGGGCTTGATGTCCAGGCGGCCGCCGGAGGCCAGGCGGACCGTGTCGCAGAAATGGACCGCCATGTCGTAGAAGAGCAGGCCCTTGGACCAGGGCAGCACCATTTTCCAGCGGTGCTTCTTGTCGCTGGTCGTGACCTTAAGGTCTTTCACCTTTTCGATGCGGTTGTCGGCGCCGAACTTCTGCCGCTCCGACTTCGTCTTTTTGTCCTGGGCCAGGGTCAGGCTCGTGAAGAAAAGAAAAATAACCGCAAAAACTGCCGTTGTCTTCAAACATCTTTTCATGACTCCTCCTCCTTCGTTTCTTTTGGCGGCGCTTTCGATGCGCCGCGCGGTTAGGCTTCGCGGCCGTTGTTCCGCCTTCGATAAGCCGGCAAATTCGCGCGCACCACCTCTTCGATCGCCGGCGCTCAGGCGATGTATCAAAAGCGCGATATGTAGCTTGCTTGATACATCAGGGTCGTTTCGGTTCATGGGGACAGGATTTTTTCCCGAAAATTTCCCGCAGTTCCCTTTTCAACGTTTTTCCAGCCGCATTGCGCGGGAAGTCCGGCATGATTTTAACGCCGGCCACCCGTTGAAACTTGGCGCCGACATGCGAATTGATCCATTGCCTGAGTTCCTCTTCCGACCCGTTCGCGGAAGGGCACAGCGTCACCGTGGCGAACGGCACTTCGCCCCATTTCTCGTCCGGGATCCCGAACACGGCGACCTCGACGACATCCGGATGCCGGACGATAACCTCTTCGATATCCTTCGGGTAAACGTTCACGCCGCCCGAAATGATCATGTCTTTTTTGCGGTCCACCAGGTATAGGAAACCATCCTCGTCGACATAGCCCAGGTCCCCGGAGTGAAGCCACCCGTCGACAATCGCCTCCTGGGTCAAATCGGGACGCTTGTAGTATCCGGGCATCAGGATCGGGCCCTTGCCGCAAATTTCACCCACCTGGTTCGGCGGCAGCTCGGCAGCGTTTTCGTCGACGATTTTCATGTCGAACAGCGGCAGGGGAATCCCGACGGAAGACGGCTTGCGGTGATAATCGAGCTTATCCAGGACGGTCACAAACCCTTCGGTCAAACCGTAAAGCTCGTAAAAGCGGTCCGGGAGCAGCCGGTTCAAGGTCTTTTTGTGTTCGAGGTGCAGCGGGGCGCCCAGGGCGAGAATCATTTCCAAAGATGCCAGTTTAGCGGGGTCGAAATTGGGTGCGTTCAACATGGCGATAATCTGGGCCGGCACCATCATCACGTGCGTGACTTTTTCCTGGTAGATGCTTTCGATGTAGGCCGCCGGATCGAACTGCGGCAGCAGAACGTAGGTGGCGCCCTGAAAGACGGTGGGCATCAAGTCGACGAAGGCGCCGTTGAACACGATGGCGCCGGCGTGGAGCGTGACGCTTTCCGGAGCCAGCCGGAAGGCGGCGGCAAACGAGGTGCCGTAGGCAATGCGGATATCGTGGGTGTGAACGATCCCCTTGGGCCGGCCCGTCGTGCCGCTGCTGTACATGATGTTGAAGGGATCATCCCCGTTCACTTCGGCGACGTCCGGTTCGCTTTCTGGTTCGGCGTCTTTCAGGCGATGATACTCCTGGAATCCCGCCGCCGCCCGCGAGTCCGTCAGAAGACAACAGCCGGGACGAAGGGTCGGCAGATCGGGTTGAATTTTTTTTATGATATCGGCAAAGGCCGCATGGGTGATCACCATTTCCACGTCGGCGTCTTTCAAAAGGGACCTGAGGGCGCCTTCCATCAACAGGGTGCTCATCGGAACCACCACGGCGCCGACCTTGGCCGCGGCCCAGTAGGTTTCAAGAAGCTCGAGGCAATTCGGCAACACGGTGGCGACCCTGGACCCCCGGCCGAGGCCCAGGCTCAGCATGACATGCGCCACTTTATTGATATTTCGATTGAATTGCAAATGGGTCAGGCGCTGGTCGCCGAACACCACGGCGGTGTGATCGGGTCGATAGCGGGCGTGACGGGTAAACAACATTCCCAGATTCATCGGGCGCTCCTTGATCGTGACGGCGGTTGCAGTGGACAGCGCAGCAAAAAGACGTATGGTTCATACCGCGTGGCAAAAGACGTGCCGAACGATATCCGGACCGGCTATGGCACCGTAACATTCTGTTAAATGGACTATTTACAGTCGCCGGATGTGATGCGAACAAGGTGGCGGCATGTCGACCGGCGGCTGAATGTACCAAAAAAGATACACCAGGCCGGGTCTTGGGCCGTGCGCCGTTCAGCGGGGGCTTTGCCGGGCGGGTCCCGCCGGCTGCGGCATGAGAATTGCTCGCGGGCAGGTGAGGGGAGGGTTTCATGATAAAGATTTTGGCTGCCGCTATCGGTCCCCGGCGTCAACTGAGCTGAAGGGGTTCCCTGCCGCTGAGCGTCGCGTTACGATCGTGCCAGAAACTTTCAGACACTTTCAAACCACAGGAGATCCGTCATGAGCCGTGTCAGCATTATCGGTGCTTACAACACCAAATTCGGCGCTTTTGTCGAAAAGAACCGGGAAACCGGCACTGTCAAGGATACCAAAACCTTTTACGAACTGCTCATCGAAGCCGGGCAAGGGGCCCTCGAGGATGCCGGCCTGCACCCGTCGGAAATCGATGGCATCTGGATCGGCTCCTGTTCGCCGGCCAAATTCGTCAACCAGGAGCACGTGGGGCCGCTGGGCCTGGAGGTCGCCCCGGACTTTCTGCGGTTCGTTCCGACGACCCGAACCGAAGGGGCGTGCGCGTCCTCATCGGTGGCGCTTTACAACGCCATTTTCGGCATCGAGTCCGGCCGGTTTCGCCGGGTGCTGGTCATCGGCGTGGAAAAGATGAGCCTGCTGCCGACGGCCGCGGTGACGCACACCCTGGCCTGCTCGTCTTACTGGCCGGAGGAGGGGGCGCGGGGGGTGACCTTTCCGGGGCTTTTCGCCGCCTATGCCAAGGGCTACATGCGGCACTATGGCTATGGTCCGGCCGAGATGCAGCAAATGTTCGCCGCCGTCTCCGCCCTCTCGTACCGTAACGGGATCGAAAACCCGCTGGCGCACTTCGGCAAAGGCGGACCGGCCGATCGACTCAAGCTGTTTACGCCCGAAGCCATTTTGAATTTACCGGCGGAGGGCAAAGGGGGCAATCCGGTGATCGCCGACCCGCTGCGGCTGCATGACTGCTCCCTGATATCGGACGGCGCGGCGGCGCTCGTCCTGGCACCGACCAGCGAGGCGCACTCGGACGGCGGGCGGGCGGTGGAGATCGCGGGAATCGGGATGACGACCGAGCGCCTGTCCGAAAACGTGCGCGACAACATGCACGAGCTGGTTGCCGGAAAACGGGCGGTCGAAAAGTCTTTTGCGGAAGCCGGGATCACTGTTTCCGATGTCGATCTGGCGGAGGTCCACGACTGCTTTTCGATCAACCAGATCCTGACGACCGAAGCGCTCGGCCTTTCAAGGGACGGACGGGCCGGCCGGGACTATCTCGATGGGCGCTTCGGCCCCGACGACCGCTGTCCCGTGAACCTGTCGGGCGGGCTCAAGTCCAAGGGGCATCCGGTGGGGGCCACCGGGTGTTCCATGCATGCGCTGGCCTACAAGCAACTGATCGGGGAGCCGATCGGAAGGGCGCCGAACGCGGGCGAGCCGGCGATTGCGGTGGTGTTCAACGTCGGCGGCTCGGCGGCGACCAATTGCGTGACCACGCTCAGAAGGCTTTAGGAAGAGCGTCCGCGAGCATGGGCGGCGCGGGTCAGGGAGGCGCTGCAGCCGGCGGCTTTTTTTTAAACTGCTGCGGAAAGAGCAGGCGTTCCACCAGCTCGCAGAGGATGTGCGCCATGACCAGGTGGGTTTCCTGGATGCGGGCGGTCGAATCGGAGGCCACGGTCAACGGCACATCGGCGATCGCCGCCAGGCGCCCGCCGCGGCCGGTCATGGCGATCGTGGCCATCTTCTTTTCTGCGGCCGCGGCCATGGCTTCGAGGACGTTGGCCGAGTTGCCGCTGGTGCTGATGCCCCAGGCGAGGTCGCCCTTGCGGCCCAGGGCCCGGAGCTGTTTGGAAAAGATGTCCTCGTAGCGATAGTCGTTGGCGATGCTGGTGAGAATCGAGGTGTCGGTTGTCAGGGCGATCGCCGCCAGGGGCGGCCGCTCGATGCCGAAACGATTGACGAATTCGGCCGCGATATGCTGGGCGTCGGCCGCACTGCCGCCGTTTCCGAAAATGAGCACCTTGCCGCCCGCCGCCAGGCATTCGGCCAGGCAACGGCCGCCGGTTTCGAGCCGCACCAGGTTTTCCTTTACGGAACGGTCTTTGACCGCCAGGCTTTCGTCCAGGATGGAACGGATGAGGGTTTGCATGGCTGTCAGGAGGCGATGTCCAGCAGGCGGTTCTTCACTTCGTCGAGTTGCGCCGCACAATCACAGCCCAGGGCCTCGGCCGTGCGAAATTCGTCCCGGGCTTCCGCCAGCTGGTCCTGCTTCAGATAGAGGCAGCCGAGGCGGTGGTGGAAGAGACCGTTTCGGGGAGCGATAACGGTGCTGTGACGGCAATACAGCGTGGCGATGTCGGTGTTCTGGCCCAGCGCATGATACAGCCAGCCCAGGCCGGAGAGGGCGGCGGGATCGTTGGCATTGAGCCGCAGCGATTTCTTGTAGGCCGCAACCGCCTCGGCGGTCAAGTCCAGGGCGGCATAGCACTCGCCCAGCAGGCAGTGGACGGTGTTCGACTGCGGCCGCATGGCGGCGGCGTTTTCGAGATAGATCCGGGCCAGATCGGGCTGGTCGTCCTCGAGGTAGAGTTTGCCCAGCTGCAGCCTGACCTCGAAGAGGTTGTGCGGCCGGTTGTCGACTTCGAGCAGGTGCGCGCGGGCCTGGTCCCTTTCATCCAGCAGCAGATGAACCAGGCCGGCATTGTACTGCGCCAGGGCCTCGTCGGTATCCAGGGCTATCGCCTCCTTGAACCGGGCCATGGCGCGGGCGAATTCGCCGGTCACCCCGTAACAGACGCCCAGGCTGTTGTGCAGGTTCGCATTGGCCGGCGCAAGCCTGAGCGCCGTCTCGTATTCCTCGATGGCTTTCTGGTATTCGCCCTGGTCGTAGAGGCTGTCGCCGCTGATGTTGAGGCTGATGGCGTCGAAGGCGACGCGGCTGCCGGGCCCGAAGAACTTGGCGTGTTCGAGGGCCTTGCGGGCATTTTCGAGGATGGCCTCCTTGGGAAATTCGAGGGTCGGGTAGAATGCCGTGCCGATCGTCACGGTTGCACCGGCCGCCTCCGCCACCGTTTTTTCGATCGTCTCTATCGGCGCGATCGTCGTCAAAGAGGTGCCGCCGGGCAGAAAGCATCCAAAGGTGTTCGGGTCGAGCAGTCCCCACAGGCCGGATGCCGGTCGGCAAACCGATTCCAGGGCGCGGGCCAGCGTCGTCTGCACGGACGGCCCGCCTTCGGCGGCGGGGGGATCCGCGGGGCGGCCGGCGTCGATTTGAACCACCACGGCCGCGAATTCGGAGACCTCTTCCAGGCGGCTCATGGCGCGGACCAGAAGGGATTTGCCGCTGAGAAGATGGGGAAAGGCCCGGCGCAGGGTGTCGGCGGCGGCGTCGGCTTCGCTGGTGCCGGCCCTGCGGGGCACGGCGTCGGAGCGGGCCTTTGAGAGCAGAAAGTTGCGGGTGGCGCGGGTGTCGCGGCTTAAACGATTCGGTTCCGGGGTCATCGTCGTTCCTTTACGTCAGCAGAGTGTCGAAGGCGCTGCGGACAATCTCCAACTGGTCGTCCTGCAGGGTCCGCATGTCCATGATGTACCGGTCATCTTCTATTCTGCCGATGATCGGGGGTGAGTTCCGGCGCAGGCTTTTTTCGACGGCATTGGCGGAAAGGCCGTCGATTCGCACGCCCAGACCCTTGCTGGGCAGTTCCAGCAGCGGCAGGGTGCCGCCGCCGGGCTTCGAGACGACATCCAGGACCTCGATTGTCATGCGGTTGCCGGGGGCGGCCTCCAGCAGCGTCTTCAGGCGCGCGGCCTTGTCCGACAGGCTCGCCACCGGCTGCAGCATCATGCGCAGGGTGGGAATCGCCTGCACCGCCTTGTCTTCGTCGCGGTACAGCCGCAAGGTGCTTTCGAGCGCGGCCAGGGTCAGCTTGTCGATGCGCAGCGCGCGGGTGATCGGATTTTTTCTGATGCGCTCGACGACCGTTTTTTTACCGATGACCAAGCCGGCCTGGGGCCCGCCCAGGAGCTTGTCCCCGCTGAAGGTGATGACGTCGGCCCCGGCGGCGGCCGAATCCTGCACCGTCGGTTCCTTCGGCAGGCCGTAGCGGGAGAAGTCGATGAAGGTGCCGCTGCCCAGGTCCTCCATGACCGCGATGCGGTGGCGGTGCCCCAGGGCGACCAGGTCCTTGAGCGGGACCGCGGAGGAAAAGCCGACGATGCTGTAATTGCTTTGATGGACCTTGAGCAGCAGGGCGGTCTGTTCGTCGATCGCAGTCTCGTAGTCTCGCAGGTGGGTGCGGTTGGTGGTGCCGACTTCGCACAGGATGCCCCCGCTTTTGGCCATGACATCCGGGATGCGGAAGGACCCGCCGATTTCGACCAGCTCGCCGCGCGAGACGATGACCTTTTTGCCGGCCGCCAGCGTCTCCAGCGCCAGCAGGACCGCCCCGGCGTTGTTGTTGACCACCATGGCCGATTCGGCGCCGCTTATCTCACAGACGAGATCCTCGACGATGGCATAGCGGGACCCGCGGCGGCCCGCGCCGAGGTCGAACTCCAGGTTCGAATAGCGGCGGCCGATCGCGCCAAGGTGCTCGATGGCGGCCTCGGCCAGCAGCGAGCGGCCGAGATTGGTGTGGATGACGATGCCGGTGACGTTGACGACCGTCCGCAGATTCAGCGCCAGCGCCTGCCGCACGAGATCCTTGACGCCGGCCACGATGGCCGGATCTTCGACAAGCTCCGCGATGCGCTCGGGCTTCTGGGCGATGATCTGCTGCCGGCGCCGGTCCAGACACGATCGGATCGCACGGGTGACGACCGATCGGGGGACGCCCTCGAAAAACGGATCGGATTTGACCCGTTCGAGAACGTGGTCGACACCGGGCAGATTCCGCAAGCCCTCTTTTTGATCCTGATTGAGATTCATGATCTTTTTGCGGCAACTTGGCGTGGAGGTCTCATCCACCGGGCACCGGGTTGCCTTGCGGGTCGGATTCGAGCAGGCTCTGCGGGATGAGATCGACGATCTGGGCGAAATTGACGGGCCCCAGGCCGACTTTCTGCAGGCGCGAATCGATCGCTCCGCTGCTCATTCCTTCCAGTTCGAGACCGGTATTGAACCGGGCCATGAGAAGATCGGCCAGAAAGACGATATGGGCCAGATCGGCATGATGCGGTGAGTTTTCGGGTTCGTGGTGATGCGCGATGGTGGCGGCCAGGGATTCCGGAAATGCCCACATGTCGGCCAGGGTGCGGCCGACGGCGGTGTGGTCGATGCCGAAGATTTCTCTTTCGAGCCCGAGCGAGTAGGCTTCCCCGCAATTCATCTTCCGGTAAAAGAGTGGAAAGGCGTCGGCCACGAACTGGTCGAGCACCACCTTGCCGATATCGTGCAGCAGCCCGGCCGTATAGGCCGTGGACAGGGGCGCCTTGCCGGTGAAGTGGGCGATTTTTTCGGCGGTCAGGGCCGTGCCGACGGCATGATGGAACAGGCCGCCGCGGCACAGCGAATAGCCATTGCCGGCGGCGGAGAAATATTCGTTGACCGCGGCCGAAATGATCATCTTGATGAACAGGTTTTCACCGAGAAAAACCAGGGCGTGATCCAGCGAGTCGATCTTGTTCTTCCTGGCGAACATCGCCGAATTGCACAGCTGAAGGGTTCGGGCGCTTAAGACCTGGTCTTTCTTGATCTCTTCGGCGATCGGCCGGATGTCCGCGGTGCCCGTATCGAGCAGGTGCAGAATTTTAAGGGCCACCTGCGGTATCGGCTTGACCCTTTCGGTGGTGAGCTGGATTTCGGCGGGATCGGGCAGACGCCCGGTTTCGCCGGCCAGGCTCTTTTCCTGTCCCAGGGGTTCGATGCGGTACGACCAGTTTTCCAGGTCGAGGCGCAGGCTGCAGGTGAAAAACCCGCCGGTTTCCGAGTGCACGACCGGAATGCCTTCGGCCGACAAAATCGATTCGACCAGCTCGGCCGTGCGGCCGCCGATGTTGAGGTCGAGGTCGGCGGCATTCAAGGGACCGACCAGCGCGCCGCCGGCCATCACCGCGGCCAGTTGGCCGCGGACGGCGCCGGCTTCGGCCAGCGCCGCGAGAAAAAAGGGCAGGCCGGTCGTGGCGTAGCGGGTGTCGGCCTGCTCTCCGGCGCTGCCGGCCGGTTCGGGCAGCAGCAGGTGAATCAGGCCGCCGATGCCGCTGACGGCATCGAACACGGCCACGCCCACGCAGGTTCCGAGAAAAGCCTGCAGCATGATCGGCCCCGAGCGTCCGACCCAGTACCCGCCCGAGGGAATCGTTTGTTTCGGCAGTGAAATACTCATGTGCAGAGCATCCTGACAGAGGAAAGCGGTGGTCTTCACGACGAGGGACCCCTCCTTTATACCATTCAAAAGTACTTCAATTCAATAGATTTCTGCCCTTCAACGCAACCGACCCCGCGAAAGCGCTTGGTCCGATCGCCAAATTCGGCTATGGTGGGCGGGTGTGCGGGTTGCGGGTTGCGGGGTGCGGGTTACACTGTGTGTTTGGTGACGCAGCCGTTAAAGCTTCCAGCCCCCGGCTCGTTAACGACAGGCCGCCCAGGGCCGCAACGAGGTGACGGAACCGGGGGTCTGATGGTCTCGTAGGGGCGGAAAATTTTTCGCCCTGCTGGAATCGTAGACCGGATCCGATGTCGATCCCGCTTTGCCCCGGTGGGCACGGCACGCCGTGCCCCTGCGCCTTGTTTGGGTTGCGGGGTTACGGGTTACAGCGTGTGTTTGGTGTCGGGTGTTTTGTGTTTGGTAATGCTGCCGTAGGGGCGCCCCTCGTGAATGCCCGATCGACAATGATTTATTCTTTTGAGCCATGAGACTTGGAGCGTTTTGCGTTCCTTTTTGCCAGTTTCAAGTTTCCAGTTTCCAGCATCAAGGATCAAGTTGCCAAGGAGGAGTGAGGCGATGGACAGTCGAATTATCCTGCCGCTCGACCACGTCGAGTGGGAGCGGGCGCGGGCGATCATGCGCAGGACCGCGGGCCGGGTGTGGGGGTACAAAATACGGCGCAGCGTGCTCGAGCGCGGCCTGGCGGTCCTGGACGAAATCCGGCGTCACGGGCGGGTCATGCTCGATTTCAAGCTCTACGACATCCCGAGCGCCATGACCGAATCCCTGGCGCTGCATCTGGCGGCCGGGGCCGACATCACGACCGTTCACTGCACCTCCGGCTACGATCCGGCCGCCCACGGGCTCACAAAGAAAGGCATCGCCGGGGTCACGATCCTGACATCGCTGGGCGAAAAGGATTTCGGACGCTATTACCGGGGCGGGAGCCTGCCGGAGATGGTGGCGCAAATGGCTGCGGAGGCCGTCGGCCGCTATGCCTATCTTGTGTGTTCGGCGGCGGACCTGATGGCGATCCGCGCGCTCGACATCCAAAAGATCTGCCCCGGCATCCGGCCCGCCTGGTACCGGCAAGGCGACGACCAGCGGCGGACGGCCACGCCGGCCGGGGCGATCGCGCAGGGCGCCGACCTGCTGGTCATCGGCCGCCCGCTGCTCGGCGCCGCGGATATCGTTGCCGCAATCGAGGAGACCAACGCGGAAATCGAGCAGGCCCTTTCAAACGGGTAACCATCAACCAGGACAGATGGCGGAGGGCGGACGGCAAACGGCTAAGGGCGGACGGCAGAGGACGGACGGCAGAGGGCAGAGGGCAAAGGGCGGACGACAGAGGACGGACGGCAGAGGATAGAGGGTAGAGGGCGAAGGGCGAAGGGCGAAGGAAAAGGAAAAATTATAAAAATATTAAATACTTAATTAATTAAATCGATAAAATACTTTAAGGAACGACGGTCTTGACCGGCTACACGGGCAGATCGGGCTTAACCGGCGTAACAGGCCAAACCGGCTGACCGGCTAACGGCTAAACGGCCGTAACCGGCGTAACGGGCCAAACCGGCAAACCGGCAAACCGGCTAAACGGGCCAAACCGGCCAAACGGCCCAAACGGGATCAGCCGCCGTCCAGCACCGTCCCGCGCGGCTTTGCGGGCCAGTCGCCCAGCCTCTCGCGGACCGCGCGGGCCAGTTTGAACCCCAGCAGTTTGTAAATCAGTTTGGCGACCGCGAAGGGTGAATTCAGGTCGTTCGGCGCGCAGGAGAGTTCAACCACGTCGAAGGCGACCACATTCTTGCGCTCGAATATCTTCTGCAGCAGGGCCAGGGCCTCGTCCCAGGTGAAACCGCCCGGCTCGGGCGTGCCGGTGCTGCGGATGACGCTCCAGTCGAAGGCATCCACGTCGATGGTCAGAAAGACCGGGTCCGGCAGCCGGGCGAGGGCCGCATCGATGTCGAACGCACCGGAGCGGAAAGCGGACATGGTGCACACGGCCAGCTTTTCCCGTTCGATGCGCCGCGCTTCTTCGCCGGACATGCTGCGGATGCCCAGCTGCAGGGTGTCGGAAGTTGTCTCGCGGATGCGCGCCATGGCGCAGGCGTGGCTGAAGCGGCTGTTGCCGTAGCTCTCCCTGAGATCGGCGTGCGCATCGAGCTGGATCACCGAAAGGGCCCCGTGCACCGCTTTGAGCGCGCGCGCCAGCGGGCTGCTGACCGAGTGGTCGCCGCCGATCGACACGACGAACTTTTTCCGTTCGAGCAGTTCCCGGAACATGCGGCAGGCCGCCGCCTGAACGCCGGCGGCATCTTCGGGCAGCTGCGGCGGCAAAATGGTGGCGATGCCCATTTTATAGGGTTCGGCCTGGAGCACCTCGTCGTAGAACTCCAGCTGGTGCGATGCCGCGATGACGGCTGCGGGCGCTTCGGCCGTGCCCGCGCCGTAGCTCACGCCGCCCTCGTAGGGCAGCGGCAGGATCACGGCGGCGGCCGTTTCGAAGGCGGCGAATTCGGGGTCGGGATCTAAAAACGGCTGCGGATCGGGTGTCAACGGGCCTGCTCCAGCTCTGCGGCGTAGCGGGGCAGCTGCGCGGCGATCCTCTTGGGCGGACGGGGCGGGCACTTGGCCAGTGCATAGGCCGCCAGAAGCGGAAAAATGACGCTGTATTCCCCCCAGATCTGAACCATTTTCTCTTCATCGACCTTGCGGTATTTGCCCCAGGTCACCGCTTCGCTGAAGGTGCAGCCCGACAGGCTGCCTTCGCGCTCGATCGCCGTGCCGATCTGGAGCCCGCGGTCGGCGCCCTCGAAGTCGATGCCCAGGATCTGGCTGATGGTGGGGCTGGTCTGCTGAATGAAGTTCTTGGGACCCCCGCCGCCCAGTTCGATGAAGCCGGTCCGGGCGGTGGCGAACACGATGGCCGCCGAATCGAAAATGTCTTTTTGGGCCGACAGGCTGACCGGCAGCCCGGTGCGATCGGTCAGGACCAGGTTCATGGCGATGGAGTGGTTGGCCAGCGAGTCCCAGAACACGGGCACGTCGTTGCGGGCGGCGGCGGCCACGAAGCTGCGCTGCGGGTATTTGGCGGTCCGATCGACCCAATGGCCCAGGGCCCGGTTGAATTCCCAGCTGGACAGCGCCGGGTCCGACAACTGCGGGTGGCACTCGCGGACGAAACGCCGGATGAGGGCATCCTGCGCTTCCAGGGTTTCTTTTTCACGGATGCCGATGTCGTAGATGCGGGTGTCGCCGTGCCGTCTGAGCGCGTTGTCGTCCCAGTTCGGCGACACGGCCTTGACCGGCAGGTCGAAGGCGAAGTGGAGGTCGTGATAGACCTGGGCGCCGGTCGAACAGATGACGTCGATGGCGCCGGCCTCGATCAGCGAGGTGATCATGCCGCCCATGCCACCGGCGACCCCGGCGCCCGCGATCCCGAGCCAGATGACGTCGTTGTCGGCGACCATGCGCTCCAGCAGCCGCGCGCCCCGGTGCACGTTGCGGGCCTCGAAGGAAGTCCGGCCGAGCACCTCGATCAGGTCGACGACCGACATGGCCGTGCCAAGGGCGGGGGGAACGATGTCGGGATGATCCTTGAACAGCGACTGGTGCGGCATGGACGGAGGTCCTTGTAGGGAGGGTTAGCCGGTTTGCCCGTTGAGCCGGTTGAGTCCGTTGAGCCGGTTGAGCCCGTTTGGCCCGTTGAGTTCGTTGAGCCGGTTGGTCGGAGCCCCAGCTCCAACGGGCCTGACGGGCAAAACCGGCTCAACGGGCATAACCGATTTCAGGTCATCAGCATGACCGCGCAGGCGATGACCGTCGTCCAGAGGCCGTTTTTATGGCCGCGGGCCGACTGGGCGATGCTGCGGGTGACGAACAGGCGCTGGCCGACCTTGTAGACCTGCTTGCGCTCGTCCCAGGCCACATCCGGGTCGAGTTCGATCCCCAGCGTCGAGGCCAGCATGGTCGCCGCCAGGTCTTCGGCAAAATCGGCCGACTTTTTCATGGTTTCGCCGAAGGCGTGGTGCTCGGAGATGTACCCGTACTGATCGTGATTTTTGGGCCGCGCCAGGCCGACGGCGGCCGACACCTGGCGGCTGGGCTCGTCGGTTCCCTCGCGCGCCAAAACGACGAATGTGATCTGGCCCGGCTTGAGTTCTTCGATACCGGTTTCGCGCGAGATGATCTTGCAGTCCGGCGGGAAGATACTCGACACATAGACCAGGTTGCATTTTTCGATTCCGGCGTTGCGCAGCGCCAGCTCGAAGCTCTGGAGCTTGTTGCGATGATAGCCGAGGCCCTTGGTAAAAAACATTCGTTTGGGGATTAACTTGTCCAATTCAACATACCCTCCGCGTCTTTTTGGTGCCCGGGATTTGAAACAGGGGTGCGAAATTATCGACTTTGGCGGCACTTGTCAACAGGCGGCGTGCCACTTCCAAGCACCGGACCGGCCCCTTTTCGGCAGGAGCGGCGAGCGCTGCAGACAAGCCGCGGCAGACGGTCGAAAAGGGCCGCCGCGACGGACGCGAAGGCTCTCTTCGGGCTCACCCTTAGAAAAAGGTCAGCCGCCGGTAAAGGACGATGCCGAGAATCAGCGCGCCCAAGGCCAGAACGGCCAGGAGCTGATCGGGACTGAATTTTTTCACGATACGCGGTCCGCCGGCCGAGGTCAGTCCTCACGGTCCAGACCGAAGGCCGTGTGCAGGACCCTGACGGCCAGTTCGGTGTATTTTTCCTCGATCACGCAGGAAATCCTGATTTCAGAGGTGCTGATCATGATGATGTTGACGTTTTCGCGGGCCAGGGCGTTGAACATGGACGAGGCCACGCCGGAGTGATTGCGCATGCCCACCCCGACGACCGAGACCTTGGCGATGTCTTTGCCGCCGTAGACCTCCTCGGCGCCGATCTGCCCGGCCACTTCCCGTTCGATTTCCAGTGCGCGGGCGAAATCGGACCGCGGGACCGTGAAGGTCAGGTCCGTCTGGCCCCCGGCGCGGGTATTCTGTATGATCGTGTCCACGATGATATTGGCCGCGGATATGGGCGTGAAGATCTTGGCTGCGATTCCGGGCTGGTCCGGGACCTTCTTCAAGGTGATGCGGGCCTGATCCTTGTCGTGCGTCACCGCGGTCACAATCAGCTTTTCCATGCCGGAATCTTCGTTCACCACCATTGTGCCCTCCTCTTCTTTAAAGGATGACCTGACGTGCACGGGAACGTTGTATTTCTTGGCGAAGCCGACCGAGCGGATCTGCAGCACCTTGGCGCCCAGGCTGGCCATGTTCAGCATCTCGTCGAAGGAAACGACCGTCAGCTTGCGCGCCCGCGGGCAGATGTTCGGATCGGCGGTGTAGATGCCGTCGACGTCGGTGTAGATTTCACAGGTGTCGGCCTGCAGGGCGGCCGCGATGGCCACGGCCGAGGTGTCCGAGCCGCCGCGGCCCAGGGTGGTGATGTTGCCGTCCGGATCGCACCCCTGAAAGCCGGCCACCACCACGATGGTGCGTCCGGTCATCAGCCGCCGGATGCGGTCGGTGCCGATGTCCAGAATGCGCGCGTTGCCGTAGGCGCAGTCGGTGTGCACCTCGGCCTGGAACCCGAGCAGGGACCGCGCCGGGTAGCCCATGGCGCACAGGGTCATCGACAGCAGCGCGGCCGTCGTCTGCTCGCCGGTGGCCAGCAGGACATCCAGCTCCCGCTTTTCGGGCTTTTGGCTGATTTGGCCCGACATCTTCAGCAGCCCGTCGGTGACGCCGGCCATGGCCGAGATGACCGCCACCACCTCGTGGCCCTCATCGAAGGTTTTCGCCACCCGCCCGGCCACATGGCGGATCCGTTCCAGGTCCGCGACCGACGTGCCGCCGTATTTCTGTACGATCAACCCCATATGGCATCCCCGTTTATCGAAGTCTTGGACTTTTTTCTTGCCGCCCGCTCGGCGGAAGTAAAAATTAGAAAAAGGCACTCCGCGTGCTCCGCGCCTCTGCGGTGAACATGACGATTCAAACCGCCCCTCTTCGGGCCTGGTATGCTCCGGCGACCTGCCGCACCAGTTCGACCGCCTCAGACCCCGCGGCCGTGAGGGTCATGCGGCGCGTGTGTTCGCCCGCAATCGCCAGGTGAATGCCGACATGCCGCGCGGGCAGTTCAGCGCCGAGCCGCTCGGCCCATTCGATTACCGTCACGCCCGTGCCGGACATGATGTCGGTCAACCCGATTTCTTCGATGCCGCCCGGGTCCGTGATCCGATACAAATCGACATGGTAAAGGCGCAATCGGCCCTGATATTCGTTGATCAGGGTGAAAGTGGGGCTGGTAATATAATATTCGACCGGGACTTGCAAGCCCCGCGCGAGGCCCTGGGTGAAAGCCGTCTTGCCGCTGCCGAGTGTCCCGTTAAGAGCGATCACGGTGCCGGCGGCGGCGTGCCGGCCGAGCGTTTCACCGAGCGCCCGGGTCTCTTCGGCCGAATGGGTGGTGGTGTCGAATGACAACCGTTTCACGGCGGCGCTCCTTTCACGCCCGTTCGCGCCGCCGGCGGCAGAAAGCGGTGCGTCCGAAAGCCGGCGTCACCCGTGAAGCGCCCGTATTTCGCGCCGGATCGCCGGCGCGCGGGATCGAGTCCCATCCGGTGCCATGCGGTCCGCGTCCGGCCGGACGCCTTTCGTGCCGCCCCGGCCGGCCGACGCGTGTCTGCCTGACGGCCGCGGTCATCGGTTCAGGTGACGTTTTATTTCGAAGGGGATGGCCTCGATGACATCCGATGCCAGGTAGCCCCAGGGGCCCTTGCCGGCGGCCAGCCGGTCCGCCGCGGCACCGTGCAGGTAGACACCGAGGTGGCAGGCGGCCGCAACGGTGAAGCCCTGCGCGATGAAGCCGGCGATCAGGCCGGTGAGCGCATCGCCCATCCCGCCCGAGGCCATGCCGGGGTTGCCGGTGGCATTGACGAACACGAACCCGTCCGGGTGGGCGATGACCGTGCGCGCCCCCTTGAGCACCAGGTGGACTTTCAGGGCTTGCGCGAATTCGCGCGCGCAGGTGATGCGGTCGCTTTGAACCGCGGCGACCGATGTTTGCGCCAGGCGGGCCATTTCGCCGGGATGGGGTGTCAGGACGATCGGGGCCGTCTGCCGTGCGAGCATGTCGGCGGCCCCGGCCAGATTGTTCAGGCCGTCGGCGTCGATCACCAGGGGCAGGCGGCTTTCCGCGACCAAGCGCTGCACGAGTTCTGCGGTTTCCGGCGCCTGTCCCAGGCCCGGCCCGATGGCCAGGCAGCGTTTGCCGTCGAGCAGGCCGCAAATGGGTTCGAAGGCCGACAGGCCGAGACGGCCGCCGTCGATTTCAGGCAGCAGGGCGGTCATGGCCTCCGGCGCGCCGGCGGCCAGGATCGGATTGATGCCCGCCGGAGCCGCCAGGGTGACCAGGCCGGCGCCGGCCCGCAGGGCCGCCCGGGCGGTCATGGCCGCGGCGCCGGATTTACCGGGAGCGCCGGCGACGACCAGCAGGTGCCCGCTGCGGCCTTTGTGGCTGTCCGGCGCGCGCGGCGCCAGGCTGTTTTTCACGTCGCCTTCGGTCAGCAGGAACTGCCGCGGGGCGACGTCCGCGACCACGTGCGGCGGAATTCCGATATCGACCACGTGCAGCCTGCCGCTCAGATCGGCCCCGGGAAACTGGTAGTGACCCGTCTTGGCGAAACCGAAGGTGGCCGTGGCCGTGGCCCGGATGCAGGTGCCGCAGGGGTGCCCGGTATCCGCGTTCAATCCCGAAGGGACATCGACCGCGAAAACCGGCCGCTCGAGGCTGTTGATGAAATCGATCGCCTCCCTGTAGTAGCTGCGCACCTCCGACCGCAGTCCGGTGCCCAGAAGGGCGTCGATCCAGATGTCCGGCGCGCGCATCGCGGCGCGCACCTCATCGAAGGCGGACGCGGTGGGGACCTCGACGACCGGCACCCCGAGGGGGGCGAGCAGGTCCAGGTTGGCGGCGGCATCGCCGGCGATGCGCGCGCGGTCGGCCAGCAGGAAAACGGTGACCGCCACATTCCGCTGGGACAGGCAGCGTGCGATCACGTAGCCGTCGCCGCCGTTGTTGCCCGGACCGGCGATCACGGCGACCCGGCGCGCGGCCAGGTCGGGAAACGTATCGAAAATTGCGGCCGTCGCCCCGCGGCCGGCATTTTCCATCAGGATTCTGCCGGGCAGCCCGAAGGATTCGATCGTCCGGCGGTCCATGGCCTGCATTTCCCTGGTCGTGACAAGATACATCCGGTCGCCTCCCGTCAAAGCTGTTCGATCAGCCGCTTCATTTCCCGGACCGCCGCCTGCATGCCGATCAAAACGGCCCGCGACACGATGCCGTGGCCGATCGAGAACGCATGGACTTCCGCGAGTTTTTTGAAAGAGCCGATCGTGGTGAAATCCAGGCCGCCGCCGACCTGCACGCCGATCTTCAGCCGGTAGGCCAGTTTGGCGGTATCCACGATACGGCTCAACTGGTGCTGGCGTTTGGCGCGGGTGGCGGCCTCGCAGTACGCGCCGGCGTGAATTTCCACGAAACCGGCGCCGCACTGATGGGCCAGTTTCAGCTGCTCTGGATCCGGTTCGATAAACGTTCCCACGGCTATCCCGCTGCCCGCCAGGTTGTCGATCGTTTCCGAGGTGACGGCCCCGTGGACCATCAGGTCGAGCCCGCCCGCCGGGGCACTCTCCTCGCGCATCTCCGGGACCAGGACGACGACGTCGGGTTTGACGTTCAGCGCCAGTCCGAGCATTTCGGAGGTCGGGGCCATCTTGAGGTCGAAGCGGGTGTGGACGACATTTCTCAGGACCCGGACGTCGCGGTCCTTCGTGAAACGACGGTCCTCGCGCAGATGGACGACAATGCCGTCGGCGCCGCCCAGTTCCGCCACAACCGCGGCCGCGGCCGGATCCGGCACAATCGACCGGCCGGCTTCCCTCAGGGTCGCCACCGGGTCCAGCTGCACGAGAAGTTTCGCCATCAGGTTCCTTAAAGTCGGTGAGTCGGTTGAGCCCGTTGGCCGGTTGGCTCGTTGAACCAGGCATCCCATCGCCCGCCGCATCCCCCGTAGGGGCGGGCCTGTGTGCCCGCCCTCCCATCGGTTGGCCGGCTAAACTCCTTCAGCCTTCAGCCCTTTCCCCTTAGCCTTCAGCCTTTTACTTTTTTCCTTTTTTCCCAGCAATTCCATTATCTCGGCGCTCTTTTTCGCCATGACGCGGGCATCGGCGCTGTTTTTCTCGTGGTCGTAGCCGAACAGGTGCAGGATGCCGTGCACCAGCAGTTCGTCCACGCGCGTTTCCAGCGTCATTTGCGCCGCTTCGCTTTCGCGGGTGGCGGTATCGACCGATATCACGACATCGCCGAGCAGTTCCGGCGAGAGGTCGGCGAACGCGCCCTCGCGCATGGGAAAGGATATGACGTTGGTCGGCCCCGGCCGGTTCAGGTACTGCCGGTTCATTTCGGCGATGGCGGCGTCATCGACGAACAGGATCGAAAGCTCCGCCTCAGGACTGCCCAAGGCGCCTAAGATGACCCGCGCTTTTTTCCGGATTTTCGCGCGGGATATCCGCTGGCTGTTTTGGCGGTTGTCGATCAGGATTCCCATTTTTTCCTTTGTCGCCGCTCACCGGGCGCTTTTCGGGATATTCGATGCGGTGGTGATGAATGGCGTTGAGAATTTTGTTGAAGCTCTTGGCGATGTTGTGCAGGTCCTTGAGGGTCAGTTCGCAGTTGTCGAGCTGTCCGTCCGAGAAAACCTTGTTGATCAGATTCTGCACCAGGCCCTGGATTCTGGACGGCGTGGGGTTGGCCAGGGTTCGCGAGGCCGCCTCGACGACATCGGCCAGCATCACGAGCGCCACCTCGCGGGTCTGCGGTTTGGGGCCCGGATAGCGGAAATCGTCGATTTTGACCGCGTCTTCCCCCTTTTGCTGCTTGGCCTTGTCGTAAAAATAGGTGATCAGGCTGGTGCCGTGGTGCTGCTGAATCGTGTCGCCGATCGACGCCCCCAGGTGGTTGCGCCGTGCGATTTCGATCCCGTTTTTCACGTGCGCCACCAGGATCAGGGCCGACATCGAGGGCGCCAGTTTATCGTGCCTGTTCTTGCCGTTGTGCTGGTTTTCGATGAAATAAAGCGGTTGCCTGATCTTGCCGATATCGTGATAGTAGCCGCAAACTTTGGCCAGCAGCGAATTGGCGCCGATTTCAGAGGCCGCCGCCTCGACCATCGAGCCCACGATGACCGAGTGGTGATAGGTGCCCGGCGCTTCCATCAGGAGCTGCCGCAGGATCGGCCGGTCGAGATTGGCCAGTTCGAGCAGTTTGATGTCGGTGGTGTAGTCGAAGGCGATCTCCACCAGCGGGATGATGCCCGCGGCCACGATCCCGGAGCCGATGCCGCCCGAAAATGCGAAAACCCAGTCCCACAGAAGTTTCTGCCCCGGTATGCGGGAATGGTAGATGTTGATGGCGGTGACCAGGACCAGGTTCAGAAGCCCGAGCGCCGCGCCGGTCTTGATGAAGACTTTCCGTTCGCGGCAGCTGCGGATCCAGTAGGCGGCCATCGTGCCGTTGATCATAAAATAGATCAGGAGGGTGAAATCGGCCTGGTAGATGAGCGCCGTCAGAACGGCCGTGACCACGGTGAAGGGCAGGGCGAGTTCGAAGCCGAGGAACAGGCAGATGATCATCGCGCCCGCGGCCAGCGGCGTGCCGTAGATGACCGAGGCGGCGCCCATGTCGGCCGGCCCTTTTTCGGCCAGTGATTCGGCCAGATAGACCGAGAGCTGCGCCACCAGGAAAAACACGGCCAGCACGATGGCGATAAACAGCAGGCGCTTGTTCTGCTCGGTGCGGGTCTGGCCGAAGCTTGGCTGAAACAACACGAAAGTGGTGATGAACAGGCACATGACCAGCAGGGCCGCGCCAATGCTGCGCATGATGACGTTTTCGTTTTTCAGGTGCTTTTGAAGGGCGTCGAGCTTCAGGAGCTGGGCTTCGGTGACGCGCTCGCCTTCGCGCAGCAGCATCTCGCCGGCCTTGATTTTATACAAGACCGGTTTGAGGGCCTCGGCGGCCCGGGTTCTGCGCTCCTCGGTTTCACTGCGGTTCAGGGTGATGTTGGGCTGAATCAGGCGCTGGGTGAAATCGATGACCAGGCTCCTGAGCGTGTAGTTCCGGTCCTTGAGCAGGGGCTCGCCGATGAAACGGGCCATCGACTTCGCCTGGTCCAGGTCGTAGAATTGTTTCAGGTCCGAAATCACGCGCTCGTTTTTCGTGTTCAGATCCCGCAGGAGGATGCCTTTGTCGGCATCCTTGAGCAGCATCGCGCGGTTCGAGACCACCCCCTTGCTCAAGACCGCCGCCAGGATCTGGTTGATGGCCGCGACCGCCGGCGGGAAACCGCCCTCTTCGACCAGGATCTTGAACGCGTCATCCTTGACATCGATGCCGATCTTCCGCGCGAAATCCTCCCTGAGCTGCCAGACCGGTTTGGCTGCGGCCGGGGTGCCGGTGCTCGCGTCCGGCGCCACCGACCGGCCGTAGACGGCCACCGTGCGACGGAGTTCCGGCGCGGCGGCGGCTTGGGCCATGACGGTCTGCAGGTCGTCGAAGGCGCCGGTGACACGGGCATGCAGGGCCGGCAGCAGGGCGCTGTCGTAATCGTAGACCGTCAGCACCTCGGCCACCGCCCGGCGCCGGTTGGCCTCGGTGGCATCGAGGTCCTCGATGAAAAAGTCCTGCGGGGACTTGATGTCCCGCTCGGCCACGTCGCCCAGTTTGTAAGACGGCCGGGTCACGATCAGGTGGGGGTGGAGCAGGACGATAAAGAACACGGTCAGTGCCGGAAGCAGAATCCACCGGAAACTGCGGCTTTCGTAAAACAGTTTGCGAACCGATTCCGTGTGTTTCTCGATGCCCGTCTGTCGATCCCTGACGGACGATTTTGTCGAAGGTGTCGGATTCACAGAAGGCCTTGCTCCGTGGAGGGTTTTTTCCCGTTGTCCAGGTCCTCGTAAGCCCTGATGATTTCCTGCACGAGCCGGTGCCTGACGACATCGACCTTCGAAAAAAAGACGAAGTCGATGCCCTTGATCCCCTGCAGGATGTTTTTGGCCTGCACGAGCCCCGAGGGTCTGTCGGTCGGCAGATCGATCTGGGTGATGTCGCCGGTGATGACCGCCTTCGAATTGAACCCGATGCGGGTCAGAAACATTTTCATCTGTTCGGAGGTCGTGTTCTGGGCCTCATCCAGAATGATGAAGGCATCGTTTAAAGTTCGCCCGCGCATGAAGGCGATCGGTGCCACCTCGATGATGCCCTGGTGCATCAGGCTGGCGACCTTTTCGAAACGCATCATGTCGTGCAGGGCATCGTAGAGCGGTCGCAGGTACGGGTCGACTTTTTCGGCCAGATCGCCGGGCAGAAACCCCAGCGCCTCCCCGGCCTCGACCGCCGGGCGGGTCAGGACGATGCGGCTGAGCCGCCCCTTGTTGAGCGCCTCGACCGCCATCGCCATGGCCAGATAGGTCTTGCCGGTGCCGGCCGGACCGATGCCGAACACGATGTCATGGGTGCGGATGGCGTCGATATAGTTCTTCTGGGCCGGACTTTTGGGCGCGATGAAACTTTTTTTGGATTTTACCAGCACCGTGTCCAGAAAAATGTCCTTCAGCTTGGCCTTGTCGTTGGCGCTCAGGACGTTGATGGCGTACTCGACATCATTGGGATGGACGGGGCAGCCGGCCGCCAGAAGACCGTAGAGCTGGTTCAGCAGGTTTTCGGCCAGCCGCACGGATATCGCCTCGCCCTCGATGAAAACGGTGGTGCCCCGGGCGTTGACGCGCACTTCCAGGGCCGTGGCAATTCTCTGCAGGTTGCCGTTGTGTTCGCCGAACAGCTGGCGGGCCAGACCGATTTCAGGAAAGGTCAGCTGGCTGCCGCCGGACCCGGCGCGGGAATCGAGGCCTTCAGCAGAAGGGGGCATTGTATTCATTTCCGACCGAATTTTCATGGGGGGTGCTGCTGTATCGTCCATTGCCGGTCAAGCGGAATTTTTTATCACATTTTTTCGTCCGAATGCAACCGATCATTGATCACGTCCGCGAATGCGGTGCCGGGCCGAACCGGCCGAAAAACACCTTGACTCAAAACGACCGCAGGTGGTAGTCAAAGCCGCTATCGTTCGTTCTCCGGCAAGTCAGCGCGCCGTTGCCCGAAGCTGCAAAAACACACCCCCCTTCCGGACCGCAAGCCGGTCAAGCGCCCCGGCAGGTTTCCGGATGGGCCCAGAACCAGGGTTGCCATGAATCCGTTCGACATACTGACCATTGTCATTTTGGCCTACAGTGTCATCAGGGGCATTTTTCGAGGTCTCATCAAGGAAATGTCCTCGATCGTCGGGGTTCTGGCGGGCTACTATGCGGCCTATTCCTACTATGGGGAAGTGGCGGCTGTGCTGTCGCGCTGGGTGACCAACACGGTCTACGTCAATATCATAAGCTTTCTCGTTTTGTTTTCGGTGGTGTTTCTGGTCATCAGCGCCATCGGCGTCATCATAAAATACGTCCTTCGCATCGCCTTCATCGGCTGGCTCGACCGCATTTTCGGCGCCCTCTTCGGCCTGTTCAAGGCGGTGCTGATCGCGGCGATCCTGTTGATCGTGGCGACCACCTTTCTGCCGCAAAACGCGCCGTTCGTCAAGCAATCCAAACTGGCCCCGCACGTCACCGCCGTCTCCGAATTGATGATCGAAGTGGTGCCAAAGGAGATGAAGCAAAAATTTGCGTCCAAGGTCGATGCCCTGAAAAAATCCTGGAAACTCACCCCATGAGCCCGGAGAAGCCGCCGGCCCGGGCCCCCGATCCTTTCGAGGAACTGGTGCAGCTGATCCGGACCCTGAGAGGGCCGCAGGGGTGCCCGTGGGACAGGCAGCAGACCGCCCGGTCGCTCGTCCGCTATCTGACCGAGGAGGTTTACGAACTGATCGAGGCGATCGAGGGCGAAAATCCGGCTGAAATCCGGGAAGAACTGGGAGACGTGCTGTTTCAGGTCTTTTTCGTCGCGGAATTGTTTCACGAGCAGGGCCGGTTCGACATCGAGGAGGTGGCGCGGCGCAACACCGCAAAAATGATCGGGCGCCACCCGCATGTTTTCGGTGACGACCGGCTGGACAGCGCCGAGGCCGTCCGCGAGCAGTGGCACCGGATCAAGCGGCGCGAAAAGGCAAACCGGGCCGATACCTCGGTACTCGATTCGGTTCCGGCGCAGCTGCCGGCGCTGATGAGGGCTTACCGGATATCCGAACGGGCCGCCCGCACGGGGTTCGACTGGCAGGAAATGTCCGGCGTCATGGAAAAAGTCGAGGAGGAATGGGCCGAGTTCAAGAGCGCCCAGGCCGGCGACCGGCCGGAACTGGCCGCCATGGAACTCGGAGATGTCTTTTTCACCCTGGTCAATGTCGCCCGTTTCGCCCGGATTCACCCGGAGACCGCCCTGGCGGGGGCGATCAAAAAGTTCGAGCATCGCTTCAGGAAACTGGAAAAACGCGCCGCCGGATCGGGGATGGGGATGGAGAGCCGGTCTGCGGCGGAACTGGACCGGATCTGGCGGCAGATCAAAGGCGAGGAAGACGCAGCCCCGGCCGACTGACCGCCGCTATGGCTCCCGCACCGGACGCGGCATGGGCGGACCCTTTTTATCCCGGCGGTCAGGCAATTTCCCCGAACGGGACGTAGCCCGGTGGAATTTTCTGCACGAGCTTGCCGCGCCGATCGTATTTTTCGAGGACTATTTTTCCTTCCTCGAAACGTTGCCGGGTGGTGGTGTCGGTTTTTTCTTCATCCGCGGGCCGGTGCCCCGACCGGCGGCTGTCATTGGTCATTTCGACCGCACGCGCCGTCCGGGCCTGAATTTCTTTACGGGCCGCGGCTTCTTTGTCATGGTCCGCGCCGCTGAGGATCGCGCGCGTGGTCTGCTGTACGATGGCTTCCCCGATGGCATTGATCATGGCTGGCTACCTCCTGATTTTCGCACCTGCTCCCTGAAATCAAAAAGCATTCCTCCCGTTTATCCATAAATAATCTTTTTTTCCGTTGAGTCCCGCCGCAGGCGGGATCTCCGCGGGTTTCCGGCTGCAGCGTCTATATGCCCCGCAGCAAATTCCGCTCGGGCAAGATGACCCTGCCTGCCCGGGTGCACTCGACCCCATACGGCCGCTTCAGGCGGATGATGGCGGCCCTTAGCGGTTCGTCAACCTTCCGACCAGCCGCCCGAAGCGCCGCGCGCAAGAAAATCGGCGTTTTCCACGGTCAGAACAGCGGTTTTTTTCTCCGCCCGGCCCCGGATGACATTGTAAACGAACCGGGCCGGGCGGTTTTCGGGAGCCGCGACCGGATTTCCGGATTCCTGCTCGAGGGCGCGGACGGCCACCGCTTCGCGGACTGGCCGGTATCCGCCGTTTCGGATGCGGGCAATGATATCGGCGGCAATTCTTTCGATCAGGTTCTGCCGCTTGCCACCGGCCGACATGCCGGCGCCGGCGCCGCCGGAAACCGGTGCCCGGGGGCGGCTCAACTGGCTGGTGTAGACCTTCAGGACGTTTTCCATCTGGTAGTTCGTGACGTGCATGAGGTTTCACCGTTTGCCTGAGGTGACCGGGTGCCGCTTTTTACAGCGGCGGCAAGAGCCTGATGATGTTATCGCCCGTACGGTAAAAAACCTTTAGTTTTTTCAATCATCGAAGTTTCCGGCCGCGCCCTTTGTCGCGGGAATGGAGCGCGCGCGCTCGACGATGGCCTCCGGCGTCCATTTTGCCGGATCCTGGATCCTTTGAGCCTTCGGGCCCGGATCGAAGCCACCGGTTGCCACAATGGCCTGAACCGCCAGCGGGGCCGTGTCGGCCGCATTGAAGACATCGATCATCAGGCGGTAGGCAAAGTCTTCGACGCGCCGGATCATGCGCTCCCGGATCGGCGCGGGTTGCCCGAGGAGCCTGTTTTCGAATGGCAGGTTGAGTTTTTTATAGTCGCCGGCTTTATACCCGACGGCCTTGGCCTGGGCCGTCATCTGCCGCCACATATCCGCGGTGACCCCCTGGTCTTCGACCTTCACGAAGTCGCCCCGGGCATCGAGGCGCGCGTTGCCGTAGTCGTTGACTTCCAGGCCCCAGGAGATCATCTGCAGGGCGGTGGCCACGTTGGCCTTGGTGGTCAGGGTGTTTCCGGCGATCCGCCTGAGGCGCTCCGTACTGTTGCCGGAGGTGCCGTGCTGGGCGCCGGAGACCTTGTAGTCGGTGAGGGCGGCATGAATTTGCCGGGTCAATTCGACCTGAATGCCCTGGTCGCTGGCTTCGATGCCGTGGGTGGTGCCGTTGTTCAGGGCGATCCAGTCCGGAAAGATGTCGTGCGCATTCAACCCCTGGATGAGGAAAAGGGCTTCCGCCACGGTGGACAGGCCGCTCTTGCCCTTGATTTCACCCACTTCCGTTTCCAGCCCCGCCCACTTCGGCACGCAGTGGTGGAGCGCGATGCTGGCGAGCAGGTTGCGGTCGTCCGGCAGATGGGAGGCATCGATGGCGATCGATGTGATGCCGGCCTCGAAAAGGGTCGGGATTTCGATTTCCGCCGCCGTGATGTCCGCGTCGCTTTTAATGCCGTAATGGTCGGCATGGACGGCCACGGGCACCGTAATGCCCAGTTCGTTGCAGGCGGCATCCACGTGGCGGGCGATGTTCCAGTAATTGACCGCGCAATAGGCGCCGGCGCCGCCTTCGGACTTGGCAATTTCGATGATCAGCGCCGCATTGGCCCTCTGAGCGGCGCGCAGAACGCCTTTGATGACGAAGTCGCTCCGTCCGTTGGCGGCCAGGGCGATCGCGCGGCCCTTGGCCAGCATGGCCCGGTCGATGAACTTGCCGCTTACGATCAGGGCCTTCGAGTTGGGGAAGAGGCGCGCAATCGTGGGCGGACGGCCGATGCGCAGGGCGTGGGCGAAATCTTTGGCGGAGATCGGAGTCATTTTTTTAAATTCCTTTGGTTACGGGTATATGGCGGTTTGACTTAACCTTCTACATTAATTTTATTTCGGCTAAAAATGCGGGCCACGGTCTGCAGTCCGGGAAAGCGGCCCGCGGCGGCTGCCTTAAGATTCCGGGGTCGGGGACGGGGTGCGCAGACCGCTGAGAATTTCGATGATCTCCGCTGCATGCGCCGCCGGGGCGTACAGGTCGCCCCATCCTTTTTGAAGCTGAAAGAGCCCGTCGTAGGCCGTGTCGTGAAACGACCGGATGCGATAGGGAATCGCCTGTTCCGTCAGGATCGATTCCATCACCTGCGCTTCCACGATACTCTCAAGCGTCGCGATTTTCACGAAATCGCCGGTTGCGGGGGATGTCATGGCGGTCGGCTCGTGCGGACGGCTCCGCGAAGGTGAGTGTCCGGGTTTACAAGCGAAATGGGTTTTGCAGGGTGAACAGCGACCGCCAACGGCGCCGGGCGCTTTACCGGAGCCATCGACCGGTCAAGAAGGTTGCGGGTTCGTTTACCGTTTGGCGTCGCCGCTCGAGGGTCGTCTGTTCGAAATCTTCAGTTGTTTGTGAGCGAGCCTTCAGGCGCCCCGGCGGTCATTGAACCGTGGGCTTGGCTTTTTTACGGGCCTGGTTTTCCTGACCGACCCTGGCGTTGTAGGCTTCCACGTCACTGAAAAATTCTTTGCGCTTGAGATCGTGCTCCTGCAGCCTGGCGTTCAACTTCCGGACGCTTTCGTTATACTGGTCCGCATCGGCCCGGTTCTTGACACTCTTTTTGACGTCGTTCAGACGGGTGTTTTCCTGCATGAGCGTTTCGTATTCGCCGGCCAGTTCGGCCTTTCTTTGATCCAGCGCCTTCAACTGGCCGTCGAAATCGTTCGGCGCGGCCTCCCCGGCGGTGTCACCCGCGGCGGGTTCTGCCGGAACCCGCACGGCGGCGGGGTCGTTTTTAGCCTGGGCGGCGGCCGGGGTGTCCTGCGGCCGATACTCTTCGTAGCCTTTAAGCTGATGGCGCTGATCGGCAGGGACCTGGTTATAATCGTCCGTGAAGTGCACGTTGCCCTTTTCGTCCAGGTACTTGTAGAATTCCGCCGCGGCCGCACTCGCGCACAGCAGACAGGCCAGCGTGAGGGTGAGTTTAAGCCATGACATAAAAAATAACCTCCTTTCAGGAGCTTATCGGTTTAATGTAAGGTTTTGGTTTAAATTTTAACCCGTGGTGGTCACGCCGCCCGGACGGCTCCGTCAGCCCCATGCGTGAGTGCCTTATAATTTAGCATATCGGCGCCTGTTTTGCAAAAATATTCCCGGCGGTATGAAATCGGTTGCCCCGGTGTTTCCTCTGCTCGGCGGGTCGAGTTTCTGGCCCCGTGTCGGCCGCGCCCGCCGGGGGCCGTCAGGCCCACGGCGGTGTCAGGCCAGACATAACGTCCGTGACCGGCACGCGGCTATTCTTTTTTCAAGCGCCCTGTGCTATCCTGAAAAGCCGGGCAGGCGCCGCCCCCGTTTGCGCTGCGTGCCCGAACGGGTTTGTGATTGCGAATGTCGGTCAGGGTGATTTACCGGAACCGATCCGTTCGGTTTAAAGAAGCCATTTGAATGCTGTCTGAAAAAGAAAAATTGGAAACCCTGAGCCGCCTGGTCATTCAGTTAAACCAGGTCAGCGATCTCGACATCCTCATGGAGCACATCCTCACCCAGGCGCGGCGTTTCGTGAACGCCGACGCCGGATCGATCTACATTGCCGAAGACCGCCTCCTGCGCTTTACCTATACCCAGAACGATTCGCTGCAAAAACGGTTGTCGCAAGGCGAGAAATTGATCTATTCGACCTTTTCCCTGCCGATCGACACGCACAGTATCGCCGGGTATGTCGCGGCCACGGGCAGGCCCCTGAACATCGCCAATGTGTACGAGATCGACGCGACGGCGCCCTACAATTTCAGCAAGGAGTTCGACCAGGCCTCGCGCTATGCCACCCGCAGCGCCCTGACGATTCCCCTGAAGTCCGCTAACGGGGCAACTCTGGGAATCCTGCAGATCATCAATGCCCAGCGGGAAGACAAGGCCGTCATCCGCTTTTCCGAAACCGATGAACACATGATGCTCCAGTTTGCCAGTATTGCCGCGGTGGCGCTGGAGCGGGCCCAGATGATGCGGGCCATTATCCTGAGAATGATCCGCATGGCCGAGCTGCGCGACCCGAAGGAAACCGGCGCGCATGTCAATCGCGTCGGCGGTATCGCGGTGGAGATTTACGAGAAATGGGCCCTGCGGCACGATCGTCTGCCGCGCGAGATCGACAAGAACCGTGATCTGCTGCGGATGGCGGCCATGCTGCACGATGTCGGCAAGGTGGCCATATCGGACCTGATTCTCCAGAAACCCGGGCGCTTCAACAGCGACGAATACCGGCTGATGAAACAGCACACGGTACTGGGCGCGCAATTGTTCCAGGGGCGGCAGTCCGACTTCGACGACGCCGCCGCCCAGGTCGCCCTGACCCATCATGAAAAATGGGACGGGTCGGGATATCCCGGCCACGTGGATCCGGCCAGCGGCCTGGCGCTGCCCGGCCATTCCGGTCCCGACGGCCGGCCCCTGGGCAGGAAAGGGACCGAAATACCCATTTTCGGCCGGATCGTGGCCCTGGCCGATGTCTACGATGCCCTGTCTTCGAGCCGGATTTACAAACGCGCCTGGAAGGAATCCGAGGTGCTGGACAGTTTGCGAAAAGGTGCCGGGTCCCATTTCGACCCGGAACTGGTCGATATATTTTTTTCGAGCCTCGATGTCATCCGGTCGATCCGGCACCGGTACCGGGAAGCGACGTGACGGCGCCCGGCGGCGGCCGGGGGCGGCACCGGGCGCACGGACCCCCGGCGCCATATTGCGGATGCCGCCGCGGCGTGATATCACCCCCCCGTGGCAGCGAAACGCCGGCCGGGGTCGGCCAGGCGCCTCGTCTAACCGGTTTCACGCCCGGTTTTTCTGCACCATGCGACCGGGGGCGGCCGGTTTCCGCGGCGCGGGTCGGCGCTGCGGCCCGGGATCCCGGCCGACCGTGGATGAAACACCGGGCGGGCGAACCTTTTAACGGAAGCTGTTTTTCATGAAAATCGGCAGATCAACATTCTTCATCCGGCTGGTCATCGGACTGCTGTTGGTGGGGGCTTGCGCCCCGCGACCCGTCGTGGTCACGCAGCCCAGGCCTGCGGCGGTGTACCCCGGACAAGACACGGTCATGGAGGCCGACCGGCTGTTCGAGGCCCAAAATTACGAGAAAGCCATCGACGCCTACCGGCGCTACCTGGAGCAGTATCCGGGCGGACCGGCCGCAGCGACGGTTTTGCTGCGCATCGGGACCGCCCAGACGGCGATGGGGCAATACGAAGCGGCGCGGGACTCTTTCAACCGGCTCCTGGCCGATTATCCCCGCAATGAGCTGGCCGGCTACGCCCAGGTCGGAATCCTGGCCTCCTACTACGGCCAGGGCCTGTATGACGCCGCCGTGCGGCTGGGATCGCAGATGCTCGACGAGCCCCTGGCCCAAGGCCCCAAGGCGCGCGCGAACGAAATCATGGGCGACACGTATCTGGCGTTGAAGTCTCCCGCCGATGCCGTTTATTTTTACGCCATGGCCATCCGCCTGGCCGAGGCGCCGCAGGCGGCCCTGATTTACGAAAAGCTGAAGAGCGCCGCCGCAGGGCTGAAAAGCGGTGACATCCGCGCCTTGCTGGGGAACGTGCAGGAAGCGCGCCTGCGCGGCTACCTGATGTATCAGCTCGGCGTCACCCTGGCCGCCGAAAGCAACTACGAGGAGGCCGCCCGCGCGCTCACCGATTTTCTGGCGGCCTATCCCGCCAGCGAAGACGCCCCGCAGGCCCGCCGGCTGCTGGACGACCTCTCCGGGCGGGCGGTCTACAGCCGGACCACGATCGGCTGCCTGCTGCCGCTCAGCGGCCGCTACCAGGCTTATGGCGACCGGGCGCTGAAGGGCGTCCAGATGGCGCTGGACCGGTTCAACCGGCTGTCCTTCGGCGGCCCGCCCGTGCAGGTGCTCGTAAAGGACAGCGGCTCGGATCCGGGCATGTTGACCGCGGCCATCGAAGAACTCGTCCAGGCGCGGGTGGCCGCCATCGTCGGGCCCTTGGTCGATGCCGAAATCGCGGCCGAGATCGCCCAGAAAAACGGCATCCCCATCATCACCTTTACTCAGAAAGAAGACATCACCAAGATCGGCGATTGGGTTTTCCGTAATTTCATGACCCCGCACATGCAGGTCAAACGCATTGTCGGCTATGCCGTGAATACGCTCGGGGCGCGCAATTTCGTCATTCTCCATCCCGACGAAAAATACGGCATCACCTTCATGAACCTTTTCTGGGATGAGGTCATTCTAAACGGCGGGCGCGTGGTGGGGGTGGAGTCTTACGATCCGAATCAGACCGACTTTGCGGAGCCGATCAAAAAGCTCGTGGGTCAATATTACGAGACGCCCCGCGACTTGCAGGATGTCGTTCGCCCGCCGCAGGAGAACGAAACGGCGGCCGACGCGGAGGCCGGGCAAAATCGCGGCGGCAGGGGCCACCGGCAGGACCCGGGGCCCGGGGCGATCGTCGACTTCGATGCGATTTTCATTCCCGACGCCCCGGCCAAGGCCGGCCTGATCGTCCCCCAGCTGGCCTATTACGATATCGACAACGTGTTCCTTCTGGGAACCAACCTGTGGCACTCGCCCAAGATGATCGAAATGGCCAAAGATTACGTGCAGGGGGCCATCATGGCCGACGGGTTTTTCCCGGAGAGTCAGAACGTACTGGTGCGGGAATTCGTCGGGCAGTTCGAGGAGGCCTACGGCGAGACGCCGGGCGTCATCGAGGCCACGGCCTACGACACCGCCCTGATGCTGTTTCAGATCTGCCAGAACCCGGACGTCCAGTCCAGGACCGACGTGAAGGAGGCGCTGTTGAGATTGCGGGACTTTCCCGGGGTCACCGGCCTGACCTCCTTCGACGGCAGGCGCGAGGCCGACAAGCACCTGACGATCCTCAGAATAGAGGGCGAGGGGTTCGTCGAGCTTAAATAGGGGCTCGCCGGCCACCCGGCCCCTTCAGCGATCGTTTCGCAGCGATCCTTGTCCGGTGGCCTCGAGCACGGTGCGCCAGAGCTTGCCGCAGGCGGTCACATGCTTGCGCTTGCCGGCCGAGAGACTCATCGGCACGTGCACGAAGAAATTGTTCCAGTGGCTGATCAGCATCCTCGTTTTTCCCGCCATGCCGGCGTGCACGGCATCGCGCCCCAGGAAACCGCAGAAGACGCTGTCGTTGGCGTTGGCCGGCAGGCTGCGGATCATGTAGCTGGGATCGATGTACTTGAGGGAGATATCGACTCCGCGCGCGGCGAAATAGGACTTGATCCGGTCGCGCAGGAAAATGCCGATATCCTTCAGCTTTACGTTGCCGGAGGCATCCATTTCCTCTTCCGACCCCTCGAACAGCTTCTGACCGAAGCCCTCGGCCACCACGACCACGGCGTGATTTCTGAGCAGCAGCCGTTTTTCGAGGCTTTGCAGGAAACCGTTTTCGCCGTCCAGGTCGACCTCGATTTCCGGAATCAGGACGAAATTGACATCCTGCTGCGCGATGGCGGCCGTGGCCGCGATGAATCCCGAGTGGCGGCCCATCAGTTTGATCAGGCCGATGCCCTTCGGGTAGCCCTTGGCTTCGTTGTGGGCCCCCTGGATGGCCCGGGTGGCGACGTCGACGGCCGTGTCGAAGCCAAATGACCGGGACACCATGATGATGTCGTTGTCGATGGTCTTGGGAATTCCGATCACGCTGATTTTCAGGTTGCGGTCCTTGATGGCGTCGGCTATGGCCGAGGCGGCCCGAAGGGTCCCGTCGCCGCCGATCATGAACAGGATGCCGATGTTCATCCGCTCCAGGCTGTCCGCGATTTCGTCGACCGATTGCGGCCCCCGCGACGATCCCAAAATCGATCCGCCGGTGTCCAGGATGTTGGCGACCCCCTCCGGGTTCAGGGCGATGACATCGTGACCGTATTTCGGGATGAACCCCTGCAGGCCGTACCGGATGCCGACGATGTTGCGGACGCCGTACCCGTAGTAAAGCTGCAGGACAATCGAGCGGATGATGTCGTTCAAGCCGGGGCACAGGCCGCCGCAGGTCACCATCGCGCACTTGAGCTTGCTCGAATCGAAGTAGATTTTTTCGCGGGGACCGGCCAGCTCGAAAGACGGTGGGTCGATCCCGGCTTCGATCAGCTGCTTCAGTTTGTCGATGTCGATGTCCAGTGACACCCGGTCGTCGTCGGCCACGAAACTGTTGCAGCGCGAGTCATCGAGCGGCGGCTTGATCGGCGAGGATATCTTGGCGGGTCCCAGGGTGGGGATGGCGGTGTCGATGATGTCGAACTCTTCCATGAATCGGCCTCGGCATAAGGGATTTTAAGCGGATTCTAAGCGGATAATCATAGCGCTCATGCAATGAATTGACAAGCTATAGCTACAGGCTTCAAGATAAAGATTTCGGCTGCCGGTGTCGGTCGGCGGCTCATGGCATAGACCGCCGCCGCCCTCCGGCCCCGCCAAAGCCCTTATTCTGAAACCTGCAGTCGCTTGAACGAGTCGCTTGATAATGGTAAGGCGCGGGCACTGCGAATCAAGACGGCTGTCGTATAGACGATCGGGGGCCGCGTGTCAACAGCCCTGGGCAAGGCGGGCAAGGCGGGCGCGACCGGCCGGGCCGCTGGCGGCGGCTTCAAAATAGTGTTGACAAGACCTTTGAACATCTCTATAGTGCATCTTTTATAGAGATCTTGCATCCGAATCGGGCAGGAGAGCGTTTCTCCTGTCCATTTTATTGGTGGCATTTGCCACATATTTTATAAAGGGGGGTGATTCCAATGATTTGTACAACTGTTCGAGAAGGCAGGGAGTGCCCTTTCATGACCGCCAAGGGCTGTTCTTATACGGGCGGCTTCTGCCATGAAATCGTCGAGAAATGCAACGGCTGCGCCCGTACGGTGGAAGTCCAGTCCGGATGGTACTGTGCCGCCTGCCCCGATCCGTCGCTCAAATGGAAGATCGGCAACTGCAACATGGCCACGCACGTCAGTTCCGCCGTTGCGCAGGCGAGCGCCAAAATCAATCCGCTCAAGGCCTCCAAACGTCAGAACAAGAAAAAATAAGCTTCCCGGTGCCGTGACAAACCCCGCTCACCATCTGGGCGGGGTTTTTTTATGGACCGGGCGCAACCGCTGCCCGCGGCCTTTTCGCTTGACATCCGGCCTGGCTGGGAAGTAGAAACGGGCACGCAACACGTGTCGTAACATCCTTGCACGGCAGGCCACGGAGGTCGGAAAGCTCATGAATCCCATCGCAGAAGAACTCAACCAGCGCATCGATAACGGCAGCCCTTGCCTGACGAAGATGATGTCGCGCATCGGCCGGCGGCTCTTCTTTCCCAAAGGAATCCTGGTCCAGAGCGCGGAGGCCAAGGAAAAGGCGCACCGCTACAACGCCACGGCCGGCATCGCCATGGAGAAAGGCGAGACGATGCGACTGGACTCGGTCATGCGGCTGATCGGCGGTCTGCGTGCCGATCAGGCGCTCACCTACGCGCCGTCCTTCGGCCTGCTCGACTTGCGGCGGCTGTGGCAGCGGCAGCTGTTCGACAAGAATCCTTCGCTGGCGGGGCGCCCGATCAGTCTTCCGGTGGTTACCTGCGGCATCACCCACGGCATCAGCGTTTTTGCCGAGCTGTGGGTCGACCCGGGGGACGGAGTGATATTGCCGGAGCCGATGTGGGGCAATTACAACATGATTTTCCAGGTCCGCAAAGACGCCGCGGTGACGCACTACCCGGTGTTCGCCGACGACGGCGGGTTTCATCTGCGGGCGTTTGCGGAGCGAGTCGATGCCGAGGCCCGGCGGCGCGGCAAGGTCATCGTCATGTTGAACTTTCCGCACAATCCCTCGGGGTACACCATCAGCCGCCGGGAAGGCGAGGCCATCGCCCGCATCCTCATCGAGGCGGCCGAAGCCGGGAGCCACGTTATTGCCGTGACCGACGACTCCTATTTCGGCCTCTTTTACGAGGACGACACTTTGAAGGAGTCCCTTTTCTCGCTGCTGTGCGGCCAGCATCCGCGCCTGCTGGCGGTCAAGCTCGACGGGTGCACCAAGGAAAATTTCGTGTGGGGGCTGCGGGTCGGCTTCATGACCTACGGCGCGCACATCGACGGCGATCCGGGGCCGGTCTACGATGCGCTGGAACGCAAGACGGCCGGATGCGTGCGCGGCACCATCTCGAACGCCGCCCACCTGAGTCAGTCGATCGTCCTCGCGTCGATGCAAAGCGAAACGTTCGCGGCCGAAAAGGCCGCCAAGTTCGAGATTTTGAAAAGACGGGCCCTGCGGGTCAAGGCGGTGCTGTCCGATCCGAAGTTCGGCGAAGCCTGGGAGGTGTATCCCTTCAATTCGGGCTACTTCATGTGTCTCAAGCTGAAAACCGTGGAGGCCGAAAAATTGCGCCGGCACCTTCTGGACACATACGGGGTGGGGCTGATCGCCATCGGCGAAAGAAACCTGCGCGTGGCGTTCTCGTGCATCGAGGAGCAGGACCTGGCCGGGTTGTTCGACGTCATTCTGCAGGGCGTCGCCGATTTGAGCGCATAAGAGAAGTCATCAGGTTACCTCATGACACTGTCCGCACACCCCACCTCACGGTTCAAGAGGTTGGCCAACAAGGGGCGGTCGTTTAATTTTGCCGATGCCGGCCGGTGGACCTTCCGGTTTGTCATGATCGGCATCGTGGCCGGTCTGGGATCGATCGTCTTCCACTATCTGACCCAGCTCGGCCTGCATTTTTTTCTCGATTTTCTGGCCGGTTACCGGCCGCCGCCGCCGGCCGGCGAGCATCATCTGCTTGCGCCCACCGCCACGCCCTTCAACCGCTGGATGCTGCTGTTTCTGCCGGCCATGGGCGGCGTGCTGAGCGGGTGGCTCGTCTACACGTTCGCACCCGAGGCCGAAGGCCACGGGACCGATGCCGCCATCAACGCCTACCACAACCAGGGCGGTTTCATCCGCGGGCGGGTGCCCATCATCAAGACGATCGCCTCGGCCCTGACCCTGACCACCGGCGGCTCGGGCGGCCGGGAAGGACCCATCGCGCAGATCGGCGCCGGATTCGGGTCGTTTTTGGCCACCAGGCTCAAACTCACCGACCGCGAGCGGCGGATCATGATGGCGGCGGGGGTCGGTGCCGGGGTGGGCAGCATCTTCCGGGCCCCGCTGGCCGGAGCGCTGTTTGCTTCCGAAGTGCTGTACCGCGATCCGGAGTTCGAATCCGAAGTCATCATTCCGGCCGGCGTCTCGTCGGTGGTCGCCTACTGCCTGTTTTGCCTCGTCTTCGGTTGGGGATCGCTTTTCCAGTCGCCGGATTTTCATTTCCGCAACCCGCTCGAACTGGGCCCTTACATCGTGCTGGCCTTCGTGCTGGTCGCCCTGGGAATCTTCTACGTCAAAATCTTTTACGGCACCATCGCGCAGTTCAAGAAGATAAAAATTCCCAACCACCTCAAGCCCGCCCTCGGCGGCCTGCTGACCGGCATCGTCGGGTTCTTCCTGCCGCAAACGCTCGCCTTCGGCTACGGCTTTGCCCAAAAAGCACTCGAGGGCCAGTTGACCATTCCTTTTTTGCTGTTTCTGGCCATCGGCAAGGTGTTGACGACCTCTTTTTCGATCGGCTCCGGGGGCAGCGGCGGTGTTTTCGGCCCGTCGATCGTGATCGGCGGGGCTATGGGGGGCGCCATTGGAAAAATATTTCACTATTTGATGCCGTCCGTGGTGAGCCAACCGGGCGCTTTTGTCGTCGTCGGCATGGCCGGTTTCTTCACGGCCGTTTCCAACACGCCGATTTCAACTATTATTTTCGTCAGCGAAATGACCAACTCTTACCACCTTCTGCTGCCGAGCCTGGCGGTGTGTTCGATCTCCTACCTGGCCGCGCGCAAATGGACCATTTTTCACCGCCAGGTCAAGAGCAAGGTAGATTCGCCGGCCCACGCCGGCGAGTTCTTCATCGACATTCTCCAGGCGATCCGGGTGAGCGATTTGATGGAACTGGTGAAAAAAGTCCGGCTGATACCGCAGGACATGACCTTTTCGGATTTCAAGAATTACTTTTCGAGTTCGCAGCAGCAGTACTTCCCCGTCATGGACCAGGACCAGCGGCTGGTGAGCATCTTTTCGATCAATGATGTCAGGGGGGTTCTGTTTTCGCAGGAAATCGAAGAACTGGTGGTGATGAAGGACATCGGCACCTCCGAGATCATCGTGGCCACGCCTTCGGAAGACCTGAATTCCGTGCTGCAGAAGTTTACCGTCAAGAACATCGACAGCCTGCCGGTTGTCGAAGACGACGATCACGGCAAGCTGATCGGAATGCTGGGACGAAGAGAAGTGATCGCGTTCTACAATCGGCAGGTCCAAGGCATCAAAAACAGCCACCGCCAATCGGACACCGCCGCTTCCACCGCAAATTAGAGGGTTTGGCAAGGATAGAGTCAGGCTGTATTGGAATACGCCGCCGACCGACACCAGCCGCCAAAACCTTGGCGATCCAGGCTCTATAGTCATTAAGATAAAGGTTTTGGCAAGGATAGAGGGAGAAGGCTGTATAAGTCATACGCCGCCGACCGACACCCGCCGCCAAAACCTTGGCGATCCAGGCTCTATAGTCATTAAGATAAAGGTTTTGGCAAGGCTAGAGGGAGAAGGCTGTATAAGTCATACGCCGCCGACCGACACCAGCCGCCAAAACCTTGGCGATCCAGGCTCTATAGTCATTAAGATAAAGGTTTTGGCAAGGATAGAGGGAGAAGGCTGTATAAGTCATACGCCGCCGACCGACACCAGCCGCCAAAACCTTGGCGATCCAGGCTCTATAGTCATTAAGATAAAGGTTTTGGCAAGGCTAGAGGGAGAAGGCTGTATAAGTCATACGCCGCCGACCGACACCAGCCGCCAAAACCTTGGCGATCCAGGCTCTATAGTCATTAAGATAAAGGTTTTGGCAAGGCTAGAGGGAGAAGGCTGTATAAGTCATACGCCGCCGACCGATAACACCGCCAAAACCTTGGCGATCCAGGCTCTATAGTCATTAAGATAAAGGTTTTGGCAAGGCTAGAGGGAGAAGGCTGTATAAGTCATACGCCGCCGACCGATAACACCGCCAAAACCTTGATCTTAATGACTATAGGTGACGCGCATCAGAAACAGACCCTGCGGCGGCGCGGTGGGGCCGGCGCGCCGCCGCTCCCGCGACTGCAGGATCTCCGCGAAGTCGTTCACCCCGATTTTCTCCAAGCCGACCAGGACCAGAGTCCCGACGATATTGCGGACCATGAACCGCAGGAAACCGTCGGCCTCGATGTCGAATGCCACGATGGCGCCTCCTTCATCGGCGTGACAATCAGAGGTAAAAACATGGCGGATGGTGTGGGAGCGCGGGCTGCCGGCGCCTTCGAAAGCGGCGAAGTCGTGCCGGCCGATCAAACTGGCGGCTGCACGGCGCATGGCCGCCAGGTCCAGGGGACGGCGAAGGTGCCAGGCATATTGGCGGCCGACGGCCGCCGGCAGGGGCCGGTTTAGAATGCGGTAGCGGTATGTCTTGCGGCGCGCATCGAAGCGGGCATGAAAGCCCGGCCCGGCCGGCTGGCAGTCGCGAATGACGATCTCGGCGGGCAACAGGCTGTTGAGCGCTCGTTGAACGGTGGCCGGATCCAGCCGTGTGCGACAGGTGAAACCGGCCACCTGGCCCAGGGCGTGCACGCCGGCGTCGGTGCGGCCGGAGCCGATCAGCGCCGTTTTTTGGCCGCAAAGGATTTCGAGGGCCTTCTCGATCTCGCCCTGCACGGTCCCACAGCCCTTCTGCCGCTGCCAGCCGTGGAAGCCGGAGCCGTCGTATTCGATGGTCAGCTTGAAATTGCCGCGGGGCGGTTCGGATCGATTTTCGGTTTTGTCGGTCATGGCTGCCGGCTTCAATTTTAAAAGAAAATGACCAACACCAGCGCGAGCGACACCAGGCCGAGCAGGGTCGAGATGACGATGGCGGCCGATGCCAGGCGCACGTCGCTGTTCAGCTGGGATGACAGGATGAAGATGGCCGGTGAGGTCGGCAAGGCAAAATACAGCATGCCTACCCGCAGCGGCTGGCCGGTCACCGCGAAAAGACCAAGGAAAAAATACCCGGCCAGCGGCAGCGCCAGCATCTTGATCAGCGCCGCGAGCAGCGAAGGCCGGGCGTAGGCCCTGACGTTCGCAAAGGTCAGGTTCCCGCCGATGGACAGCAAGGCGAGCGGCAGGGTCACCAGGCTCGCGAGTCGCAGCGCGTTGTCGACAAAAACCGGGAACCCCGCAAAAATGCGCGCGTACGCCATACCGGCCAGGCAGCCGATGATCAGGGGGTTGGAAACCAGGGATCTGATCAGCAGACGGTTGCGATCGTGTGCGGCAATCGTTTTGCCGGAGTGCCAGATCAGGGTCGCGACGGCGAGCAGGTTGATGACCGGGATCATGACCCCGATCAGGACGCCGAAGGTTCCGACGGCTTCCTCCCCCAGCGCCGTGAGGATGATGGCCATGCCGATGTAGGTGTTGAACCGGTAACAGCTTTGTGAAAACGTTCCGGCCTGGTAATCGCCGATCCTGAAGATCCGGATGCCGATCCACCCCAACCCGTAAGCGCACACCAGAGAGCACAGCCCGGCGGCCACAAGCGGACCGTTTATCGCCGGTTTTCCCGCTCCGCCGATCTTCCAGAACAGCATGAGCGGGAAAAAAACGAAATAGACCAGCCGGTCGGAGGTCGCCAGGTACGCGTCGGTGGTCAGGTGAACGCGCTTCAGGACAACGCCCAGGAAAATGAGCCCGAACACCGGCAGGATGCTCTCGAGAACGATCACGACTCAGATCCTGTCGCAGCGCACGTCGCCCAGGGCCTCGTCGAGATCTTCATCGACTTGATCCAGATAAACCTGGAGCCCGTGAGTGGTATTGCAGGACCTGCAATACAGGGAAACTTTTTTTCAGCCCTTCTGCAGTTCGAGCCGCCGCCCGCACCGGCGGCAAAAGACGGATAAAGAATTCATCATTGTTCTCCGATCAAAAAAACCGGCCGTCGACGGCCGGCGGACCGGGCACCCACAAGGCGCGCCCCTACGGCTGCATTACCACCCACCACCCACCAAACACCTAACATTAAATACCAAACACCAAATACCAAACACCAAATATTAAATACCAAATTCCAACACGGGTTCGGTCTGTGATTCCAGCCAGGGCGAAAAATTTTTCGCCCCTACGGAGACACGGTCCGGCGCCCCCGGTTCCGGCGCCGGTGTGTCCGAACCACGGGCGATGCAGGAAACTCGATTTTTCATCTTCTGCTGCCGGTTGCAAGGGTCACGACCGCTTAGCACGATAATGGCCGCTCATGAAAGCTTTTTCAGGTTTTGGGACCAAAGGGGCTATGGGTTTGGCGGTGGTTTTTGGTTGTGACGGGGCGTGAAAACGGATACGATTGCTTTCCTTGAATTCTTTACGGCCATGCGGCGGGCGGAAGGAGGCGAACAGATGAAAGAGACGGTCATCGTCGAAAAATTTTTGATGGGCGGCGTCGCCGCCGGCTTGAAAAAAAACGGCGGAAAAGACCTGGGGCTGATTTTTTCGACGGTGCCGGCGGCCGTGGCCGGTGTTTTCACGCGCAACCGGGTTCAGGCCGCACCGGTGGTGCTGGACCGCGACAGAATCCAGAACGGCACCGGCCGGGCCATCATCGTCAACAGCGGCAACGCCAACTGCTGCACCGGCACCGAGGGGATGCAGGCGGCCCTGGCCATGGCGCGGGCCGCTGCCGAAGGGCTCGATCTGCCCGCCGAACAGGTGCTGGTCGCCTCCACCGGGGTCATCGGGGAGCCGCTGCCGCTGCAAAAAGTCACCGCCGCCGTTCCGGCCCTGCTGGGTGCCCTGAAACCCGATGGGCTCATGGAACTGGCCGAAGCGATGATGACCACCGATACGATCCCCAAAGTGGCGGCGGTGAAAAGCCGGCTCGGCCGAAAAGACTTTCACCTTGCGGCGGTTGCCAAGGGCGCCGGCATGATCCGGCCCGACATGGCCACCATGCTCTGTTTTGTCGTCAGTGATATCGCGCTGCCGGCCGCGGCCATGCAGGCGATGCTGAAAAGCGCCGTCGACAGGTCTTTTAACCGCATCACCGTCGACGGGGACATGAGCACCAACGACACGGTGCTCTTCATGGCCAACGGCGCCTCCGGCGTGGCGCCCGATACGGGCGCGGCGCGGCAGACGGTGCAGGGGGTCCTGGACGACGTCCTGCTCGAGCTGGCCCGGCTGTGCGTCAAGGACGGCGAGGGGGCCACCAAGCTGGTCGAGATCCGGGTGCGCGGGGCGTTTGATGACGCGCAGGCCCGCATGGTGGCCGACACCGTCGCCAACTCGAGCCTGGTGAAAACGGCTCTTTTCGGGCAGGATGCCAATTGGGGCCGCATCCTGGCGGCGGTCGGCCGGGCGGGTGTTCCTGTCGATCCGGAGCGGGTGGACATCTCTTTCGACACCGTGATGATGGTTCAAAACGGCCTCGGCCGCGGCAAATCGGTCGAAGCCGAGGCAACGGCCGTGCTGAAAAAACCCGAGTTCGTCATCACCATCGACTTGAAAATGGCCGCCGGAAGGGCCGCGGTTCTGACCTGTGACTTCTCCATCGATTACGTCAAGATAAACGCCGACTACCGCAGCTGATTTTTTACGCCGCCCGCAGGTCAACCGCGGGCAATCCGGGTTGATGACCGACGATGACTCTCGTCCGTTTGCAGAAATATCTTTCGGCCGCCGGTTTCTGTTCGCGCCGTCGGGGAGAGGACCTGATCCGCCAGGGCCGTGTGAGCGTCAACGGGCAGACGGTTTCTCAGCTGGGGACCCGCATCGATCCGGCCGCGGACCGGGTCGCCGTCGACGGCACCCCGATTGCCTGGCAGCCGGAGCCGATTTACATCGCCCTGAACAAACCGGAAGGCTATGTGACCAGTTGCGACCACCCGGGGGAAAAAACCGTTGTCGATCTGGTGGCCCTCGATCAGCGGGTGTACCCGGTGGGCCGGTTGGACAAGGATTCCACCGGCCTGCTGCTGCTCACCAATGACGGCCGCCTCCATCACCGGCTGAGCCATCCGTCCTTCGATCATGAAAAAGAGTACGAGGTGAGCGTTGCCAGGCCGATCGCGGCGGATGCCCTCAACCGGCTGGCGGCCGGGCTGCCGCTGATGGGAAGGCGCACCCGGCCGGCGGCGGTGCAAAAGCTGTCCGACCGGCGCTTCAGAATCATCCTCAAGGAAGGCCGTAACCGGCAGATTCGCCGGATGGTCGGGAAAGTGGGCCACCGGGTCGTGACGCTCAAACGTACCCGCGTGGCCTGCATCCGCTTAGGGGGGATGGATAAAGGCCGCTGGCGCTACCTCAGCGAGAGCGAAATCAAGGGTCTCGAGGAACTCACCAAAGAAAAGGGCCCTCGGGCCGGTGCGAAAAACGCCGCCCCGCCCGCCGGTGCGGGTCGCCGGAAATAAAAAAAGGGCCCGTGCGCTGCCTTCGCGCTGCCCCCTCTCCCGCTAGGTTCCGCTTGCCGGGTAATGGCCGGCCCTATTCGATATATAGTTGCTGACCCGGGTAAATTTTGCTTGCACTCGAGAGTTGGTTGATGTCCAGCAGACGGCTCAGGTTCATTTTGTGCTGAGCGGCGATGGCACCGGGGTTGTCACCCGCCCGGACGCTGTAAATGCGGAAGCTGCCGGAGGAGGAAGTCGCGCTGCGGCCGTCCTCGTGGCCGGGGAGCTTCAGGACCTGGCCGGTATAGAGGGTGGTGGAACTCAGGTTATTGATTTCCTTGATTTTACCGGTGGTCGTATTGTAGCGCTGGGCGATCTTCCAGAGGTTGTCGCCGCGGACCACCTTGTGGGTAGACGCCGTTGACACCCGGGCATCCGCGGCGCGGGCTTCCTGGAACTTGGTGCCGGATGTGGGTATTTTCAGCAGCCGTCCGGCGACAATGTAATTCGAGCGCCGCATGTTGTTGGCCCGCATGATGCTGGTGACCTTAACACGGTATTTGCGGGCGATGGTCGAAAGGGTTTCACCGTGCCGGACGCGGTGGTAGACGACGGCGCGGGTCGGCGGCTTGGATTCGGGGATGCTGTCCAGCTTGGCCATCAGCTCCGCGCCGGTTCCGGTCGGCACCTTGAGCAGATACGTGTCGGGCGGGGCGATTTTGTACCGCAGCTCGGGGTTCAAGGCCGACATGTCGTCTTCCGATACGCCGATGCTCTGGGCCACGTGCTTAAGATGGACCTGCCGGGCGATTTCGACGGCCTCGTAGTCGCTGGGCTGGTCGGGTTCTATGTCGCTCATGCCGTAACGATCCCGGTTTTCGATGATGTAAAGGGTTGCCAGGAATCGCGGCACGTAGCGGGCGGTTTCATAGGGCAGGCGTTCGTACAGGTCCCAGAAGTTGTCCAGGTAGTTGACGTTCTGCTCCCTGATTACGCGCAGCACCCGGCCTTCGCCGCAGTTGTAGGCCGCCAGCACGGTCGTCCAGTCACCGAAGATCTGGTGCAGTTCCTTGAGGTAGGCAATCGCTCCGGCGGTTGCCCTGTCGGGGTCCAGGCGCTGATCGATGTATTTGTCCCGGCTGAGCCCGAACTTGTAGCCGGTCGAGGGAATGAACTGCCACAGGCCCAGGGCCCGGGCCTTGGACAGGGCATTGACCTTGTAACCGCTTTCGATCAGCGGCAGCCAGGAGAGTTCGGCCGGCAGGCCGGCATCGCGCAGGCAGGCCAGGATCATGGGCCGATAGCGGCCGGAACGCTTGTAGGATTCGATGAAAAAATTGCGTTCCGAGCCGGTCGTGAACCGATCGATTTCGGCCTGGACGTGGCTGTTGATCACCAGGGGTATTTCATTGTGATTTCCATTGACCACGATGTTGCGCGACGCGTAGATTTCCAGGATCCGCTTGGATATCAGAAATCGCAGGTCTTCCTTCTGCTGGATGAGCTTGGGCTGGTCGGAGGTGTCGACATCGAGGATCATCGCGTAGGCCTGGTCCAGCGCTTCCAGGGCGTTGTCGAGTTCGCCCTTCTGCCAGAACTGCTGCGAGACCTCGCAATAGGAAAGGGCTTCGTCCAGTATCTTTTGCACCGCCTTTTCGGATTCCGTCAATTCCGGGGCATCCGGATTTTCCGCCTCTTCGATGCCCGGGTCCTTGTCGGTCGATTCCTCGAGGGTCGCAACATTGCTTTCGCCGCCGCCCTTCGAAGGAATCGGCGCCTGGCGACCGGACTTTGAAAACAGGCCGGGGCGCTCGGCGGCTGTTTCGTCGCCGGCCGGCTTCTGGACGATATCGGCGTCCGCCGGGGCGACGGAGCGCGCCTTTGTGCCGGATGTTGCACAACCATTTAATATAAAAGGGAAAAAGGCGACGGCAGCGACGAGGTACAACAGAACTGGTTTCTTTGTCATGGTCCGATTTCTTTTGTATGAGGAGCCGCAGCGGCGAGAATGCCACAACGCGCGCCACCGACTCCCTCCCTGGCGCGCATTGATCCAGACACCGAAGATTAAAAATTATACCATACGATGGGCGCGGATGAAACATCATTTTTTTCTATTGACAACGGGCTGATCCCTTAATATATAAACAAATTTTTCGAAAAAAGCAGCGGCAGCCGCGATTGGGCGACCGGTTTACAAGCGGTCCTGCCGCCGGGAGGGATTTCGGCAGCGGGAGACGGCCATCGATCGGTGCCATACGGCGTATTTTCATTTAAAGAAGAGATAATTGCCGGATTAACCGGGAAAATTTTCCCTAAATCGGCCCGTCGGACTTTTTTTGACGGATAAGATCGTAATTTTCGGTTGATCTTTACGAAGAATACGTTTAAAAGGGGAAGTTATTTACATTTTGGATAAACACCGCAGTTTTTCGATGGGTTATTTCCGTTTCGCTGTTGTTTTGATTGCCGGGCCAGAGTAGCTCAGTTGGTAGAGCAGCTGATTTGTAATCAGCGGGTCGCGGGTTCGACTCCTGTCTCTGGCTCCAGTCATCATTGAGGTGGGGTTCCCGAGCGGCCAAAGGGAACAGACTGTAAATCTGTCGGCGAAGCCTTCGGAGGTTCGAATCCTCCCCCCACCACCAACCTCAATGCAAGTTGGATGTAGGAGATTTCGATTTCACGATCGAGGTCGTTAACTACACGGCTTCCCGCATCGGTTGCGCGCGGTCACGCGCAAAATAATGAGACGGCGCAGGCTTTCATCCATGGTGCGTGTCGGGGGGTGGGTCGGGACTATGGGCTTTAAGATAAGGATTTTGGCAAGGCCCGAGGCCGGCGGCTGTTTTTGCACGACGCCACCGACCGTCAACAAGGCCAAAAGCTCTATCTTAAAGCCTGTACATGGCGCTTTACGGTGATTGGTATTTCGGGCGGGCGTAGCTCAGTTGGTAGAGCTTCAGCCTTCCAAGCTGAATGTCGCGAGTTCGAATCTCGTCGCCCGCTCCACCCCGACAGACAGGCTAACCGAGAGAACTGCCGCCGGCGAAGAACGGCACGGTCGGCACGTCGGGCCCACGTAGCTCAGTAGGTAGAGCGCTTCCTTGGTAAGGAAGAGGTTCACCGGTTCGATTCCGGTCGTGGGCTCCATCACCTTTTTTTCAGGTGCCGATGGCCTGAAGCCTTTGCTGACGAGATGAGACGATTGTGCCAATTCAAAACGTTTTGAATGCCAAAACCAGGGGAGGACGGACAGATGGCGAAGAAGAAGTTTGAGCGGACCAAGCCGCACGTGAATGTGGGCACGATCGGCCACATCGATCACGGCAAGACGACGTTGACCGCGGCGATCACCAAGCACATGGGCTTGAAGGGCATGGCGCAGTACGTGCCCTTCGACCAGATCGACAAGGCGCCCGAGGAGAAGGAGCGCGGGATCACGATCGCCACGGCGCACGTGGAGTACGAGACGAGCCACCGGCACTATGCGCACGTGGACTGTCCGGGCCACGCGGACTACATCAAGAACATGATCACCGGGGCGGCGCAGATGGACGGGGCGATTCTGGTGGTGGGTGCCGACGACGGACCGATGCCCCAGACGCGCGAGCACATTTTGCTGGCGCGGCAGGTGGGGGTGCCGCGGATCGTGGTGTTTTTGAACAAGTGCGACATGGTGGACGACGAGGAGCTGATCGAGCTGGTGGAGCTCGAGCTGCGGGAGCTTTTGGACAAGTACGAGTTTCCGGGCGACGACACGCCGATCATCCGCGGCAGCGCGCTGAAGGCGCTGGAGAGCGACGATCCGGACGGGGCCGAGGCCAAGTGCGTATTCGAGCTGATGGAGGCGATCGATGCGTTCATTCCGGAGCCGGTGCGCGACGTGGAGAAGCCGTTTTTGATGCCGATCGAGGACGTGTTCAGCATTTCGGGCCGCGGCACGGTGGTCACGGGCCGGGTGGAGCGCGGGATCGTGAAGGTGGGCGAGGACGTGGAGATCGTGGGGATCCGGCCGACGTTCAAGACGGTGTGCACGGGGGTGGAGATGTTCCGCAAGCTGCTCGACGAGGGTCGGGCGGGAGACAACATCGGGGTGTTGCTGCGCGGGACCAAGCGCGACGAGGTGGAGCGCGGGCAGGTGGTGGCCAAGCCCGGCTCGATCACGCCGCACACCAAGTTCAAGGCCGAGGTGTACATTTTGAGCAAGGAGGAGGGCGGGCGCCACACGCCGTTTTTCAACGGGTACCGGCCGCAGTTTTATTTTCGGACCACGGACGTGACGGGGATATTGACGTTGCCCGAGGGCGTTGAGATGGTGATGCCCGGCGACAATGTGACGATCGAGGCGGAGCTGATCACCCCGATTGCCATGGAGAAAGAGGTGCGCTTTGCGATCCGTGAAGGTGGCCGGACCGTGGGAGCGGGCGTGGTGAGCGACATCATCGAATAGCGGGGCAAGGAGTCGACCGGTGAGAATTATCGTAACCCTGGCGTGCGGCGAGTGCAAACGCAGAAATTACACGACAACGAAAAACAAGCGGACGACGCCCGACAAACTGGAGTTCAGCAAGTACTGCCGTTTCTGCCGCAAGCACACCGCTCACAGGGAAACCAAATAAAATGGGTGTCGATGGCACGGGACACACAGGCTCCCGGCCGATAAGGTGGTCATGCAGGCCAGTAGCTCTAATGGTAGAGCATCGGACTCCAAATCCGGGTGTTGGGGGTTCGAATCCCTCCTGGCCTGCCACCTTGAATTTGAACCCGGCTTGAAACCCGAGCGCCGCGGGGAGAATGCGCCCGCCGGGGTATCGGTTTCCGGCTTTTAATCGATTCAGGAGCAACGTTGGGACGTCTACTGCGCAAAAAACCCGTCAAGAAGAAAAGAAAGCAGGATGGCACCCTGGAGGACGAGGCCGTGGTGAGCACCGGCGCGGCTTCCAGGAAGGTCGGCGACGCATCCCAGGTCGAAAAAAAACCAAAGAATCTGGAGATCCGCAAGTTTCCGGTTGCCGCCCGGCCGGCACCAACCAAAGTCAAAGACAATTTCATAACCAAATCGCTGCAGTTTCTCAGAGAAGTCAAAATGGAGCTGAAGAAGGTCACCTGGCCTTCGCGCAAGCAGACCATCGGCTCCACGGTTGTTGTCCTGGTCCTGGTGACGATCATTGCGTTCTTTCTCGGAGCGGTCGATATCGGTTTGTCGAGTCTGGTGAAACTCGTGCTGCAATAAGACCAGGAGATGGAAAGTGACCGACAAGAAAAAATGGTACATCGTCCACGTGTACTCGGGATTTGAAAACAAGGTCAAAACCGCTCTGGAAGAACGGATCGCGACCTCGGGTCAGCAGGAAATGTTCGGTGAGGTCCTGGTTCCGACCGAAGAGGTCGTCGAACTGGTTAAAGGCAAGCGCAAAACCTCCTCGCGCAAGTTTTATCCCGGTTACATCCTGGTGCGCATGGAACTGACCGAGGACACCTGGCACATCGTGAACAGCACCGCCAAGGTGACCGGCTTTCTCGGCGGCCGCTCCCAGCCGACGCCGCTGACCGACGATGAAGCCGATCAGATCCTGAACCGCATGGAAGCCGGAAAATTAAAACCGCAGCCGAAATATTTTTTCGAAACCGGCGATGAAATACGGGTCATCGACGGGCCTTTCACCAATTTCAACGGCACGGTCGAGGAAGTCAACCCCGAAAAGGGCAAGATCAAGGTCCTGGTGAGCATCTTCGGGCGCGCGACACCGGTCGAGCTGGATTTCGTGCAGGTCAGCAAGGCCTGATTCGCGGACGGCGGGTGCCGGCCGCCCGCCGCCATTGACCGATCCGCGGGCGGATGTCATTTCGATTGCAGTGCGGCAGCCTTTTTTTCGGGTTGCGGTGCGACAACACAGCGAGGGTGAGGAGCGAGAATTTCACATGGCTAAAAAAGTAATGGCAATGATAAAGCTGCAGGTTGAAGCGGGTAAGGCCAATCCGTCGCCGCCGATCGGGCCGGCGCTGGGTCAGCACGGCGTCAACATCATGGACTTTTGCAAGGCGTTCAACGCGCGAACGGCCGATGACGCCGGAACGATCACCCCGGTGGTCATCACCGTCTACCAGGATCGCTCCTTTACCTTTATTACAAAGACGCCGCCGGCCGCCGTTCTGCTCAAAAAGGCCGCCCAGATCGCCAAGGGCGCCGGCGATCCCAAGCGCGACCGCGTCGGCAAGGTGACGCGGTCCCAGGTCGAAGAGATCGCCCGGCAGAAAATGGTCGATCTGAATGCCAACGATCTGGCGGGTGCCTGCAAGATCATAGAAGGAACGGCCCGCAGCATGGGGATCGAGGTCGCCTGACCGCTGCCGGGGACGAAAACCGCCGCCGGGCTTGCCGGACGGGCGCTTTGATTCGATCTATTCAATTTGTCGACAAGGTGGGTAAAAAAAATGCCGAAGCGTGGTAAGAAATACCTGGAAGCCAAAAAGAAAACCGTCGCCGCCCAGAAAACGGATTTTTCCGAGGTGGTCAAGACCTCGATCGAGTCGTCCTTTGCCAAGTTCGACGAAACCATCGATGTGAGCGTCAAGCTCGGGGTGGACCCGCGTCATGCCGACCAGATGGTCCGCGGCTCGGTGGTGCTGCCGAACGGCATCGGCAAAGAGGTCAAGGTGCTCGTCTTTGCCAAGGGCGAGAAGGAAAAGGAAGCGCTGGACGCCGGGGCCGATTTTACCGGAAACGAGGAGATCATCGAAAAAATCAAAGGCGGCTGGCTCGAGTTCGACAAGGCCGTGGCCACGCCCGACATGATGGGATCGGTCGGCAAGATCGGGAAGATCCTCGGCCCCCGGGGCCTGATGCCCAACGCCAAGACCGGCACGGTCACCTTCGATGTGGCCCGCGCCGTTCAGGAACTCAAGGCTGGAAAGATAGAATTCAGGGTCGAAAAGGCCGGGATCGTGCACGTGCCCATGGGCAAGGTGTCTTTCGGGGTCGAAAAAATCGTCGAGAACCTGACCGCCTTCCTCGAGACCATCGTCCGGCTCAAACCGGCTTCCAGCAAGGGAACCTATCTGAAGGGGGTTGCGATCTCCACGACCATGGGGCCCGGCATCAGGATCGATACGGCCATGGTGAAAGACCTGGTGAAATAGTGGGACGAAGAAAAACGGCCGGCTTGCTTCGATGCGACTGTTGTCAGGGACGCGCGGAAAGGTCACCGACCCTTTTGTCATTTCATTAATCCCGGAAGAATTTACATCCCAATAACGACTATCTGTCAAAGACCGTAGGTACACCGTTTGGAACCCATTGGTTTAATCGGCGTTTGCCGGCCTACCGAGACAGGTTTGACACGTTGCGTTCGACTTCGATCGATAGACGCGTTCGCTTCATCCGTGTGGACCTCACTCTCATGCCGCTGGACAGTGACACGCCGCAACCGCCACGACCTCCGGTTCGACACAGGTAAGGAAAGGAGGTGAATCGAATTGTGAAACTAGAAGATAAGAAGCATGTCGTCGAGGAGCTGCACGAGCGGCTGGCCAGATCCAAGGTGGTCATCGTCGCCGACTACAAAGGGTTGAATGTCGAAACGATGACCGAGCTGCGCCGGAAGCTGCGCGAAGAAAAAATCGACTTTCAGGTCGTCAAGAACACGCTCCTGATCAGGGCCGCCCGGGATACCGACGTCGCCGTGATTCAGGACCAGTTCAAAGGCCCCAGCGCGATCGCGCTGAGTTTCGACGACCCGGTGGCACCGGCCAAGGTCCTGATCGACTTTGCCAAGAAGAACGAAAAGCTCGCGATAAAAGCCGGCATGATGGCGGGGCGGGCGCTCGATTTGGCCGGGATAAAGGCCCTGGCGGCGCTGCCGACACGCGAGGCCCTGCTCGGACAGCTGCTCTCGGCAATGGCGGGCGTTCCCACCGGCCTGGTGCGGGTGCTGAACGGAATACCACAGAAACTGGTGTACGCCCTGCAGGCCATAAAAGACCGGAAGGAAGCCGCATAGACGGTCACGGCGACACCCGAAAAACTGTTTGCGAAGCGACGTTTACCTATCGAAGGAGAATAGAAATGGCGGATATAACGAAACAAGACGTGATCGATTTCATTGCCGACATGACGGTCCTCGAGCTGTCCGAACTCATCAAGGAACTCGAGGAAAAATTCGGCGTCTCCGCGGCCGCCCCGGTGGCCATGATGGCCGCCGGACCCGCCGCGGACGGCGCCGGCGCCCAGGCGGAGGAAAAAACCGAATTCGATGTCATTCTCGTGGCCCACGGCGACAAGAAGATCCAGGTCATCAAGGAAGTCAGGGCCATCACCGGTCTCGGCCTGAAGGACGCCAAGGACCTGGTCGACGGGGTGCCCAAGCCGGTCAAGGAGGGCGTGCCCAAGGATGAGGCCGAAAAGATAAAAGCCCAGTTGGAAGAAGCCGGAGCCCAGGTCGAAGTAAAGTAGGGGTGACCGCGATTTTGAGGTTGGAACAGGCGATGTCCGACCGCAAGCGCACGAAAGACCGACGCCATGCCGGCCCTGCGGCCGGCATGGACGCGCCCGGGGCCGGCCATCCACCCCACCGGCTGACCACAGGTTTTGGCCAGTAACCTTTAAGAAGTTGGAGAAAACATGTCGGAAAGATCCCTGGCAAGCAGGCGGATAAGAAAAAATTTTGGCAAAATCCGTAAGATCGTCGACATTCCCGATCTCATTGCCGTCCAGCGGGAATCCTACAACCGGTTCCTGCAGATGGACGTGCCCCCGGAGAAGCGCGAAGACGCCGGGTTGCAGGCGGTGTTTCAATCGGTGTTTCCCATCAAGGATTTTACCGGAAGCGCATCGCTGGAGTTTGTGTCATACCGTTTTGCGGAGGTCAAGCACAGCGTGGAGGAGTGCATCCACCGCGGCATGACCTACGAGATACCGGTGCGGATCACCGTGCGTCTCGTGGTTTACGATATCGACGCCGAAACCGGTGTTTCCAACATCCGCGACATCAAGGAGCAGGAAATCTATTTCGGTACCATCCCGTTGATGACCGACAAGGGCACCTTCATCATCAACGGCACCGAGCGGGTCGTGGTCAGTCAGCTGCACCGCTCGTCCGGGGTTTTCTTCGATCACGACAAGGGCAAGACCCACTCGAGCGGCAAGATCATCTACAGCTCGCGGATCATTCCCGTGCGCGGGTCCTGGATCGACATGGAAATCGACCCGAAGGACATCGTTTACATCCGCATCGACCGGCGCCGGAAATTTCCGATCACGATCCTCTTCAAGGCCTTTGGCCTGAGCGTCGAAGACCTGCTGACCTATTTTTACAACCGTGAAAAAATTCTGATTCAGGGCAAACGGATATCCAAGCAGTTCAACCCCGAATTCCTCAAGGGGCAGCGGGCTACCCGCGACATCAAGGATCCGGAAACCGGCGAAGTGCTCGTCAAAAAAGGCCGCATGTTCACGGTGCGCTCCATCAAGCGGCTGCAGGCCACCGCCACCGAGGCCATCGCCATCGGGCTGGAAGACCTGATCGGCCGGGTGTTCGCCCACGCCATCATCGACCCGGCGACCGGCACGCCGATCGCCAAGGCCAACGACACGGTCGACGAGGAGATCCTGGCCGCGCTCGAAAAGGCCGGAATCAACGAGTTCGAAGTGCTGATCATCGACGGGGTCTCCACCAGCGACTCGATCCGCAAGACGCTTCTGGTCGACAAGGTCGGCAGCAAGGAAGAGGCGCTGATAGAGATCTATCGCCGGCTGCGGCCGGGCAACCCGGCCACCCCCGAGGTGGCGCAGGATTTCATCGACAATCTGTTCTTCAAGCCCAACTACTACGATCTTTCGGGCGTCGGGCGCCTGAAGATCAACCAGAGGCTCGGCATCAACACCGCGCTGACCCTGCGGATCCTGCGCAAGGAAGATATCCTGCTGACGGCCAAGGCGCTGATCGAACTGCGCGATACGCAAGGGGTGGTCGACGACATCGACCACCTCGGCAACCGGCGGGTGCGCGCGGTGGGCGAACTGCTCGAAAACCAGTACCGCATCGGCCTGGTGCGCATGGAACGGGCCATCAAGGAGCGCATGAGCCTGCAGGAAGTCGATGCCCTCATGCCCCACGACCTGATCAACCCCAAGCCGGTCTCGGCGGTGGTCAAGGAGTTTTTCGGCACCAGCCAGCTCTCCCAATTCATGGACCAGACCAACCCGCTGTCCGAGACCACTCACAAGCGGCGCCTCAGCGCCTTGGGCCCCGGCGGGCTGACGCGCGAACGCGCCGGGTTCGAGGTGCGCGACGTGCACCCCTCGCACTACGGACGGATCTGCCCGATCGAGACGCCGGAAGGTCCCAACATCGGCCTGATCGTTTCGCTGAGCACCTATGCGCGGGTCAACAACTTCGGCTTCATCGAGACCCCCTACCGCGTCGTCAAGGACGGCGTGGTGACCAACGAGGTCAAATTCCTGGACGCCTTCGAGGAAAAGGAGCACCCGATCGCGCAGGCCAACGCCCCGATCGACGAGAACGGGCACTACACCAATGCCATGGTGACCTCGCGGGTGGCCGGCGAGTTCATGATGGTGCCGCGCGAGGACATCGAGCTGATGGACATTTCGCCCAATCAGCTGGTGAGCGCCTCGGCGTCGTTGATCCCCTTCCTGGAAAACGACGACGCCAACCGGGCGCTGATGGGCTCCAACATGCAGCGCCAGGCGGTCCCGCTGCTGGTCAACGAGGCCCCGCTGGTGGGAACCGGCATCGAGGGGGTGGTCGCCAAGGATTCGGGCGTTGCGGTCGTCTGCCAGCGCGATGCGGAAGTGGTGGACGTGGATGCGTCCCGGATCGTGCTGAAGCACGAGCCTTCGGACGAGCCGCGCGCCAAGGATGTCACGATCTACAACCTGTCGAAATTCATCCGCAGCAATCAGAACACGTGCTTCAACCACCGGCCCATCGTGGTCAAGGGCCAGAGGGTGGCCGCCGGTGAAATCATTGCCGACGGCCCGGCGACCGACAAGGGCGAACTGGCGCTCGGCAAAAACGTGACCGTGGCCTTCATGCCCTGGGGCGGGTACAATTTCGAGGATTCCATCCTGGTCAGCGAACGGCTGGTGCGCGACGGCGTCTACACCTCGGTTCACATCGAGGAGTTCGAGGTCGTCGCCCGCGACACCAAGCTGGGCAAGGAGGACATCACGCGCGACATTCCCAACGTGGGCGAGGAGGCGCTCAAGAACCTCGACGAGAGCGGCATCATCCGCCTGGGGGCCGAGGTCGTTCCGGGCGACATCCTGGTGGGCAAGATCACCCCCAAAGGCGAAACGCAGCTCTCACCCGAGGAAAAGCTGCTGCGGGCGATTTTCGGAGAAAAGGCCGGCGACGTCAAGGACACCTCCCTGCGGGTGCCGCCGGGCATTCAGGGCATCGTCATCGATGCCAAGGTGTTCTCGCGGCGCGGGGTCGAAAAAGACGACCGCACGCGGTTGATCGAAGACGAGGAGATCGCCGCCCTCGAAAAGGACCGCGACGATGAGGTGGCCGTTATCGAGGATGTCGTTCGCGGTGAACTCAAGCTGCTGCTTTCGGGCGAGAAGACCCAGTCGACCCTCAAAAAGGGCAAGAAGCTGCTGGTCACCAAGGGCGCCAAATTCGATGACGAAACCCTGAGCACGATCCCGCTGGCCCAGCTCGAGGGCCTGGTTCTGGAAGACCCGAAGCTGACCGAACGGGTGCACGAACTGCTCGAGCGCTACCGCGACCAGGCCGAACTCACCCGGATGCTCTTCGAGCAGCAGGTCGGGCGCTATGCCAAGGGCGACGACCTGCCGCCCGGCGTCATCAAGCTGGTCAAGGTCTACGTCGCCATGAAGCGCAAGCTGTCGGTGGGTGACAAGATGGCCGGCCGCCACGGCAACAAGGGCGTCGTTTCCCGCATTCTGCCGGTCGAGGACCTGCCTTATTTCCAGGACGGCACCCCGGTCGACATGGTCCTGAACCCGCTGGGCGTTCCCTCGCGCATGAACGTGGGCCAGATCCTGGAGATTCATCTCGGGCGCGCGGCCAAGACCCTCGGCGATCAGCTGAACCTGCTGCTCGAAAGCCGGAAAGCCGATGCCGTGCGCGACAAGCTCAAACGGATATTTTCCGACCCCGACACGCAGAAAGTGATCGCGGCCTATGACGACGGCGACCTGCAGGCGTTCGCGGCCCAATACAGGAACGGGGTCCACATGGCCACGCCGGTCTTCGACGGTTCCAAGGAGGAGGAGATCAAGGCGCTGCTGGCGGAAGCCGGGGTCGACACGACCGGCCAGACGACCCTCTACGACGGCCGGACCGGCGAGGCTTTCAAGGAGAAAATCACGGTCGGCACCATGTACGTGCTCAAGCTGCACCACCTGGTCGACGACAAGATCCACGCCCGCTCCATCGGCCCGTATTCGCTGGTCACCCAGCAGCCCCTGGGCGGCAAGGCCCAGTTCGGCGGGCAGCGGCTCGGGGAAATGGAGGTCTGGGCCATGGAGGCTTACGGCGCCGCCTACGCCCTGCAGGAATTTCTGACGGTCAAATCCGACGACATGGCCGGCCGGACGCGCATGTACGAAAAGATCGTCAAGGGTCAGAACGTTCTGGAACCCGGCATCCCCGAGTCGTTTCGGGTGATGACCAAGGAGCTTCAGGCCCTGGGGCTGGACATCGATTTGATCGAGGGCAAGAGCTGACAACCGGCACCGGCGCCCCGCACCATCCCCACTCGAGACGTAAAAGGGAGTAACTGCCATGATGGATACACTGTACGATTTTTTCGCCAAACCGACCGATCCGCGGAAATACACCGGCATCAAGATTTCGCTGGCTTCTCCGGAGCAGATTCGCAAATGGTCGTTCGGAGAAATCAAGAAGCCCGAGACCATCAACTACCGGACCTTCAAGCCCGAGCGCGACGGGCTTTTCTGCGCCAAGATATTCGGCCCGACCAAGGACTACGAGTGCAACTGCGGCAAGTACAAGCGCATGAAGCACCGCGGCGTCATCTGCGAGAAATGCGGGGTCGAGGTCATCCAGTCCAAGGTGCGCCGGGAAAGAATGGCCCACATCGAGCTGGCGACCCCGGTCTCCCACATCTGGTTTCTCAAGAGCCTGCCCAGCAAGATCGGCAACCTTCTGGACCTCACGCTCAAGAACATGGAAAAGGTCCTGTACTTCGACAGCTACATCGTCGTCGATCCGAAAGAGACCGACCTGACCCGCGGGCAGCTGCTGACCGACGAAAAGTACCGCGACGCGCTCGAAAAGTACGGCCCGAATTTCAAGGCCGGCATCGGCGCCGAAGCCGTCAAGGAAATGCTGGCCGACCTGAACCTGGACGAGATCTACACGGAGCTGCGCCGGGACATCCGCGAGACCGGCTCGGTCGCCAAGCGCCAGAAGCTGGCCAAGCGCCTGAAAATCGTCGATGCCTTCCGCAAGTCCGGCGTCAACCCGCTGTGGATGATCATGGACGTGATTCCGGTGCTGCCGCCCGACCTGCGGCCGCTGGTGCCCCTGGAAGGCGGCCGCTTCGCCACCTCGGACCTCAACGATCTCTACCGGCGGGTCATCAACCGCAACAACCGCTTGAAGCGCCTGATCGATCTCAAGGCCCCGGACATCATCGTGCGCAACGAGAAGCGGATGCTGCAGGAGTCGGTCGACGTGCTGTTCGACAACGGCCGCCACGGCCGGGTGATCACCGGCACCAACAAGCGGCCGCTCAAATCCCTGAGCGACACCCTGAAGGGCAAACAGGGCCGTTTCCGTCAGAACCTTCTGGGCAAGCGTGTCGACTACTCGGGCCGCACGGTGATCACGGTCGGACCCGACCTGCGGCTGCACCAGTGCGGCCTGCCCAAGGTCATGGCGCTCGAGTTGTTCAAGCCCTTCGTCTACTATCGTCTGGAACAAAAAGGGCTGGTGTCGACCGTCAAGAGCGCCAAGAAAATGGTCGAACGCGAGACGCCCGAGGTGTGGGACACGCTCGATGAGGTCGTCAAGGAATACCCGGTGATGCTCAACCGGGCCCCGACCCTTCACCGGCTGGGGATCCAGGCCTTCGAGCCGACCCTGATCGAAGGCAAGGCGATCCAGCTGCACCCGCTGGTCTGCACGGCCTTCAACGCGGATTTCGACGGCGACCAGATGGCGGTCCACGTGCCGCTGTCGGTCGAAGCCCAGATCGAAGCCCGCGTCCTGATGCTCTCGAGCAACAACATCCTCTCGCCGGCCAACGGCTCGCCGATCATCGTTCCCAGCCAGGACATCGTCCTGGGGCTCTACTACATGACGCGCAGCATTCCGGCCCGCCGCGGCGAGGGAAAGTACTTCGCCAACCCCGAGGAGGTCCGCATCGCCTACGATGCCGGGGCGGCCGAGCTGCACGCCGAAATCGCGGTGCGCATGAACGGCAGCCGCGTGAAGACCACCGTCGGACGGATCCTGCTCTGGGAGATCATTCCGGAGGAAGACATCTTCGATTTGCGCCACATCATGGTCAAGGACCGCGTGGAAGCGCGTCTCGTTCATCGCAAACTCAAAGAGGGCGCCGATTTCGCCGACCTGGTCGCGGCCCACTCCCAGAGCGCCGACAGACAAAACGGCGGCAACATCGGCCTGGTCCGCAAGGACGAGTTCGTCAATTACTTCAACATCGACGAGGACACCGCCGACAAGGTGTACTACCTGAAGGTCGGCGATGTCAGCGAGGTGCTCTCGGCCGACGGCAAACACCACATTTTTCAGGTGCTGCGGCGCCAGGCGCCGATCCCCTTCGAGGTCGTCAACCGCGTGATGGACAAGAAAACCCTGCGGGACCTGGTGGACTACGTCTACCGCAACCTCGGCCCCAAGGCGACCGTCATCCTGGCCGACCGCCTCAAGAACACCGGTTACCGGTATTCGACCGAAGGCGGCCTGTCGATTTCGATCGACGCCATGATCACGCCCGACTCGAAGTGGAAGATCCTCAACGATTCCGAACGCCAGGTCGAGGAGATCAGCCGCCAGTACACCGAAGGTTTGATCACCCAGGGCGAGAAATACAACAAGGTCGTGGACATCTGGGCCAAGGCCACCGATGACGTCGCCAACGAAATGATGGAGGCCATGCGGCTGGCGCCGGTCATGGACGCCGAAGGCCGGCCGGTCACCGACGACAAGGGCCAGCCGATCATCGCCGAGAGCTTCAACCCGATTTACATGATGGCCGATTCGGGCGCCCGCGGCAGCAAGGACCAGATGCGGCAGCTGGCCGGCATGCGCGGCCTGATGGCCAAGCCCTCGGGGGAGATTATCGAAACCCCGATCACCTCCAACTTCCGCGAGGGGCTTTCGGTGCTGCAGTACTTCATCTCCACCCACGGCGCCCGCAAGGGCCTGGCGGACACGGCCCTGAAGACGGCCAACTCGGGCTATCTCACCCGCCGCCTGGCGGATGTGGCCCAGGACTGCATCGTCCTGGAAGATGACTGCGGCACCCGCATGGGCGTCGAGGTCGGCCCGCTGATCGAGGGCGGCGAGGTCATTCAGCGCATCGGCGAACGCCTGCTGGGGCGCGTGGCGGCCGAGGACGTCATCGATCCGTTCACCGAAGAGGTCATCGTGGCGGCCAACGAAGACATCGACGAGGCCGTGGTCAAGCGCATCGAAGATGCCGGCTTGACCGGCGTGCGCATCCGTTCCGTGCTGACGTGCAAGACCAGGACCGGCGTGTGCGCCAAGTGCTACGGGCGGGACCTCGCCCACGGCCAGACCGTGGAGCACGGCCAGGCGGTCGGCATCCTGGCGGCCCAGTCGATCGGCGAGCCCGGCACCCAGTTGACGATGCGCACCTTCCACATCGGCGGCACCGCCAGCCGCCGGGTCGAGCAGGCCGACATCCGCGCCCGGGTGGACGGCTCGATCAAATTCGTCGACCTGCGGGTGGCCGGCAATTCCGAGGGTCAGATGGTGGTGATGAACCGCCGCGGCGGCAAGTTCACGATCGTCAACGAAAAGGGCCGGGAACTCGAGAGTTTCCCGGTCATCTACGGCGCGCACCTGTTGGTCAAGGACGGGGCCGAGGTTAAAGCCGGCGACCTGCTGGCCTCCTGGGACCCCTTCACCACCCCGATCCTGACCGAGATCGACGGCATCGTCAAGTTCGGCGACATCGTGCCCGGCAAGACGATGCAGGAAAAGGTCGACCCGGTGACCGGCAAGTCGAGCCAGACGATCACCGAGTCGAAGAACACCGAAGAGCGGCCGCGCATCTCGATCAAGGACAAGGACGGCAAGACCGCCAAACTGCCGGGATCGACCGCCATGGCCCGCTACATGCTGCCGATCGACGCGATCCTGATGGTCGAAGAAGGCGACAGCGTCAAGGCCGGCGATATCGTTTCCAAGCTGCCGCGCGCGACGACCAAGACCAAGGACATCACCGGCGGTCTGCCGCGGGTGGCCGAGCTGTTCGAAGTCCGCAAGCCCAAGGAGGTCGCCATCCTGAGCCAGATCGACGGCTATGTCTCGATCGCCAAGGGCACCAAGAAGGGCAAGCAGAAAATCACCATCAGCCCGGTCGACGGGGTCGGTGAAACCAAGGAATACCTGATTCCGCGCGGCAAGCACATCAACGTCATCGACGGGGATTACGTGCGCGCCGGCGAACCGCTGATCGGCGGCTCGGCCGTGCCGCAGGACATTCTCAACATCAAGGGCGAAGTCGCCCTGGCGCGTTACCTGGTCGACGAAGTCCAGGAGGTTTACCGGCTGCAGGGCGTGCGCATCAACGACAAGCACATCGAGGTCATCGTGCGCCAGATGATGCGGCGGGTCAAGGTCGTGGAGGTCGGCGACACCGAGTTCATCGCCGAGGAGCAGGTGGACCGCGTGCGGTTTGACGAAACCAACCGGGCCGTCATCGAGCAGGGCGGCAAGCCGGCGGTGGCCGAGCCCCTGATCCTGGGCATCACCAAGGCCTCGCTCAGCACCGACAGCTTCATTTCGGCCGCTTCTTTCCAGGAGACCACCAAGGTGCTGACGGACGCCGCGATTTCCGGCGCGGTCGACTTCCTGCGGGGGTTGAAGGAAAACGTCATCATGGGCCGGCTGATTCCCGCCGGCACCGGCATTGCCGCCTACAACGATGTGGCGGTCGAGGTCGTCGACGAGGCCTGATCCGCGAAAGAAAACTCTTGACATCGGACCCGTGACTGTATACAAGTTGCGCTTTTACCAACCGAACGAAACGCGTTTATA
>CAVSIM010000020.1:0-206905 GCA_963728055.1 uncultured delta proteobacterium
TAAGCACAGCCGCATAGGCCCTGGTATCATACGGATACGGCATGATTTCGATCAATCCATATCCTGTGTCGATCCACTGGTCAGCCACCTTCTTTTTCTTGTTTCCCAGCAGGCCCATGTTGCGTGATATGGCAGCTCGGGGCTGATCGGTTCCTTAACAAGATTCAAGCTCTCCTTTTTCCGTTTAAAGTGTGTCAATCATTATACCAGTGGTTCCTGTTTGTGGCCAGTAAACGGACTAAAATTGTCCTATTTAAAGGGGTGGACTTGGGCAGGCATAATAGCGAAGATAAAGGCAGGACACTTAGCAGGCAGGCAGAGCTGGCCCCGGACGGCAGGCAGACCACCAGGGCAGGCCCCGGCAGGCGCCTTTTAGCTGGCATTCAGCTTGCCAGGGGATTCATAATCCCTCGACAGGTAAAGAATTTCAAAAGGTTATGGCCTATTGTCGGTTGAAGCTGTCGGTTTTATGGCCCTGGATGCAGCAGCAGGCCTATGGAATCAAGGAGGAAGGCAACAATATATGATGGATGCGGTCAGAAATCGGTCAGGCCACCCTATGGGGGGGAGTTTGTTTCGTTAGTCACGACATACTGACTCGGGAATATCCTATAGATAAGCCAGCGAGGGAATAATTAGGTTGGCCAGAGCCAACATGTTTAGGTTTATTAGCTAAGCACAGCAGTTGATTCCTGCATTCCTCCGATGAAAGTATGTTCTCCTGTGATACCGGCAACCTTATGTAACTCCTCAACCATAATCTCAACATCCTCCCTTGCACGAATTGCATTTTCTTTCGTACAGTATTTTTCCATTTAGTTCGAGAAAACTCGTTTATTTTCGAATCAGCGAAATCATTATTTGCGATAGCGATCTTTTCCGTTATTTTTTCTGATTTTCCGTGTGCAATGTCATTCCTAAACCTAAAAAGGTCTTTAATAGTTTGCCATGGTCGTTTTCCGTAATCGACCTCCAATTCAATTTTTTCGGCAATCACGTTCAGTTTGTCTTTAGGACTCAATTTCTCTATGCTTTTCCAACACGAAAATATTTTTTTACCAATTTGGTTTAGATATGCTTCAAATGTAAATGCTGTAAAAACAAGACTTGCCATAAACTGGTGATTGCACCCTTTGGGCTCATCCAAGCCCTTCTGGAGGAGCACTCTGGATGTATGCCACATTTCAGCGTAAGTTCTTACATCCCGTTGTTTTGAGATTTTGATTTTATTTTCTTGGCTCATTGTTGGTTCGTTCCAGTTATTTTCCAATCGATAACCCCAATCTGATAACCGGCTGGATATGTATTAAAACCTTGTAAACCTATGCAGTAGCCCACAGATAGAAGATTAAGAATTAAACCACTCCCAAACGGCGTCTGTAAGCTTGCCTTGCTCTCTTAAAAGTGCAGATCCAGTGCTTTCAAATGTTGGTTCCGTGCCATCTGCAATAAATCCGATTTTATTCAAGTGGCCGTTAATAACTTTTTCCATCTCATTATTTCTATTAAGCTGAAGCTGTATCCTGTATAGCATACGTGCCACTTTCTGAGGATCTAAGGTTTTATTTCTTTCTGGATGAATTGTCGCTACTAAATCGGAAATTAAGCCAACAATATTTTCCCTCCTCTTCCTTTCAAGCTCTAATCTGCTGGCGGTCACAACTTGAGCCATCGCAGTTTCTTTTGAGTTATCTGATACCTTTTTGGTGATTTTTATCTGTACGATTGCCGCTATTAAAGATGCAATCAATGCTCCGCTTACCGCTATGATTGCTGCCCAAATGGTATCATTCATGTTCAAACACTCCGGCATCCTATTAAACTGTCAACATTTTTTCCTTAGTCCAGATATCATTTCCAGAAGATATGATCAAGGAATTGGCCAGACCCTTTGATGCTCAAAGAAGGCCAACACTGGCTTCCCAGAGTATAATAGATTTTATAATGGTACTCATGGTCCGTGGACTTATTTAACTCATACCAATAAAATTCATAAATTTTATCGAGATTGTTTGTCATGAATGATCCTAAGCGTCAGTTCGGAAAAAAGCTTAAAGCATTGAGGGCAAAAAGAGGTTGGTCTCAAGAGCGACTCGCTTTTGAGTGCAACATGGACCGCTCATACATTGGAGGTGTAGAGCGTGGAGAAAGGAACATAGCGCTTGTAAATATTTGCAGAATTGCTGAATGCCTAAACATTAACCCTTCAATACTGTTTAATTTTGATGAAAAGGATTCATAGGCTACGTCATTTAAATAATTCGACCAGGGGTCGTGCAGAAGGATCAAAAACGAATTATGGCTGTACAAGATGATGTAAGAGAAAATGAATTAAGAATTCTTTTTGGGTTGAAGGATCCTGAAGAAGGACGATCAGGGAATGACGCCATTTTAATTCTCGATGGTCGAGATATTCCGTTTGAACTTAAATCTACCACCCGTGGTTCAGTAACTACAGTACGTGATTTTGGACCTGATCATATCGAAAAATGGACAGAAAAACATTGGTTAATTGGTTTCTACAATAGAAAGGTTACAAAATTGGAATATTCATTATATGGATCACCCAACATGATGAAACCCTGGATTGATGAAAAGGCAAAGTACGTTAAACCTGATTACGAAATTGCAGAATGTGTGGCAAATTATCTTACCAAGGAAGATCTTTTTAACATTGCTGGCCGAAAAGATATTTATACTATTGAGGATGCAAAGCTTTTGCAAAAAAAGCAATACAACATAGCTAAGTATAGAGAATTAATGGATGTTGGAACCGGATATACGCATGAAAGAATGCTTGAAATTTTAAAAGATAGGTGCGGATATCTGCTTAAACGTGGGGCGACTCTTAATAACCCCCACATCCCAGAAAGCTATTTTGCAGGTTGGGAAAAAATTACAGAAAATCATGCAAATCGTTTAAGAGAGCTTGTTAGAGAAGCCATTCAACTCAATGCTTGAGTAACAGATTTAGCCAGGTGGTATGCCACTGGAGGCGCAACAGCATTACCTATTTGACCTAAAGCCATATATGAAGCCCCATAGAACTTCCAAGTTTCAGGAAATCCTTGCATTACCTGACAATCCATCACAGATAGTCTGAAATGGGCGTTTTTAGCTATAAAATTATGAGCGTTCTCTCTTGTGAACTGAACCCCATTAGGCCATATTTGAAGCCTATCCCACAACTTTAAGGCTGCTGTACTGCTCAAAATTGAAGTTGTATGCCTTGGTCCGGTTAGGCTACTTCTTAGTGTCGGAGCAAGTGCATCAAAACCTATATCAGGAAGACCAAGCGCTTCTCTAATCCCCATACACTTGGGGAAAACTCCACTCTCGAATTCCCCAATTAATCTTTTTTGTTTGTATTTTTTATCTTCTTTTCTATTATATGGAAAAAGATGTTTAGGAGAATGAGTTGGAGATGGCGGCTTAAATTTATCAAATAGCTTGGGATTCATAAAACCGATAATAAAAATGCGCTTTCTTTTCTGCGGTACTCCAAAATCTTCGGCTTTAAGCTCAAAGGTGTTAATTTTATATTCGGTACGTAAAGGTTTGAGTATTTCTTTTTCAAGGTAGCCGACGAATTTTTTACTGGTTAACGCTGCAACATTTTCTGCAACGAATGCCTTTGGTTTTACCGACAAGACGGCCTTTATGAAATCTGGAAACATATTTCTTACGTCTTGTTTCCCCTTTTGCCGTCCAGCAAAGGAAAATGGCTGGCAAGGAGGCCCACCGTGGATGACATCAATTTTTTGCTCATATCTTTTCCAATTTACAAACTTAACGTCGCCTTTATCCCCCGAATAAACGTTCCACTCCGGTCTGTTTTGTTTTAGAGTTTCACCCATATTTTCAATAAGTTCATATGAAGCGGCATGCTCAAATCCAGCCAGGTCGAAGCCAAGATCTAATCCCCCTCCCCCACTGAATAATGACAGGGATCTTAAACCGTTACTTTTTAACCGAGGCATAAGCTTCTCAGGGTCTAAAAGGGGTTTGTTTATGGGATGAATTGGGGATTTTCCGTTACCATTCAAAGCATCTGATTTTGCTTTCGCCGATGCGATGGATCTCTTACGAAACACCTCCCTTTCCGATTCACTTAAATCTTGGCTCTGATACCAAGGAACATCTGTTCCAGTTTGTTTATATACTAATTTGGTGTCGGAATCGCTCACATAGCTCTCCTGTTTAAAATTCATGTAATTGGATTAAATTAGCCTCGATTTCGCTAATTTCTGGCCATTTTCAAATTGGTTTTCGTGTTTTAATATCCCACAATTTGCTATTCAATGATACAGAATCCCTAAGTTCACATTCCCAAATAATAATAATGTGCCACCCGAGGTCTTGTAGTTCTTTTTGTTTCCTTCTGTCTCGGTTTAAATTTTGTACGAATTTTTTTTCCCAGAAATCAACTTTAGTTTTCGGCATGAAAGCAAATTTACATCCTTTATGTCTATGCCAATAGCAACCATGAACAAATATAACAGTTTTGTATTTCGGCAAAACAATATCAGGATTTCCGGGCAAAACTTTCTTATGAATTCTAAAACGGTATCCCATTTTATGTAAAAGGGATCTTACCATTTTTTCTGGTTTGGTATCTTTCGACTTAATTCTACTCATGTTCCAGCTACGCTGCTGGGTTGTCAGATGGTCTGTCATAGTATTAACGCAAATAAAGATTTGTTAATATTCAATTCTGGCCAAGTAATACACTGAAATTATTATACAAATTAATATTTTTATCACTGAGGCAGCCCCATCAGTCAGGAAATTTTAGTGACAATCTATTATAAGCGTATATTGTATGTCAACATTGAATGACCACGATATATGGTATAAAAGGCAGCGGTTTCTGATCGAGATTTGGTCGACGGGTTCGTCATGAACGCTTTGGGGAGCCCTTTTCGTTTACCATGACAAGCTTGCTGGGGAGAATTCTTAAAAAACAAATGTCGGCCCGTCATTGTTTGGGGATTTATGAATCCCTTGACAGGGCCGACAGTGTCCTCACTCAGGTCGAGGGAGGCTTTCTTAATGATTTCTTTTAGTTAACTGGTGCCGAGGGACAGAATCGAACTGCCGACACGGGGATTTTCAGTCCCCTGCTCTACCGACTGAGCTACCTCGGCGCTTGGCTGGAAAGTGCCATTTCTATTGAAGGCCCCGGGCTTTGTCAAGGATTTTTTCCCATATCACCGAAGGCGAACTGCAGCAGTGTGGCCGCGGCGACGGCGGCGGTTTCGGCTTTCAGGATGCGCGGGCCGAGGCCGGCGGCAAGAAACCCTTCCGCCGTCGCCGCTTCGACCTCCGGCGGCGCAAATCCCCCCTCGGGGCCTATAATCGCGAAGACCTTCCGCGGGCAGACGCCCGGGGGCAACACCTCCCGCAGGTCGATCGGCTGCGGCTGATTTTCCCAGAAAATGATTTTTACATCGCAGGTCACGGCGCGCATCAGAACGTCCTGCAGGGTGCAAAGCGGCTCAATCGTCATCAGCCGCGACCTTTGGCACTGTTTGAGCGCCTCGCGGCTGATTTTCCGCCAGCGCGCCAGACGACCCGCCAGTCGCCGAGGGTCGGGAGCGGGAACGGAGCGCCGGGCGAAAAAAGGCATCCATCCGGCAACCCCAAGCTCGGTCAATTGCCGCGCCAGTCCGTCCATTTTTTTGTCTTTCAGAAAGGCCTGGGCCATGATGATTTCGACCGGTGATTCGGACGCTGCCGCCACGTTGCCGACGATCTCGACCACCATGCCGTCCGGCACGAAGTGCTCGATGCGCGCCGCGCGGGCCGTGCCGCACCCGTCGAAAAGTCCGATGGTGTCTCCGGGCTGCAGCCGCAACACTTTTTGGGCGTGCCGGGCCTCGGTGCCGCACACGGTCATCTTGGCACCGGCAGCCGCTATTTTTTCGGCAAAGAAATAGCGCATGACGGCTCTATAGCCTCAAACCCGCATGTTTGTAAACGCTTAAAGACCACGGGTTTGCGGCCGTCCAAACATCTTGACTTAAGACGACCCCTATGGTAATCTATTAGAATTAATCAGAAATTTTCACCAATAGCCTCACCCCCAATTGACGAGGACCCCCATGCAAAACGACGACAAACCCGCGATGGCGAGTGACGCGAAAGATCCCCTGAGCGATGATGACATCATCGAATTCGCTGAAACGGTTCTGGCCGATCTGGATGGCGGCGGTCCCGGCCAAGGTGCGGGCGAAGCACCGGCAGAAGATGACGATGACATCATCGATCTGACGGAGGTGGCCGAAAAGCCGGAAAGCGGCGACGATTTTCTCGACTTGACCGAGGACATCGATCTGGATCCGTCCGCGGAAGAAGACATCCTCGAGCTGGAAGACTTCGCGGAAACCGACGAAGACGAGATCGATGTGGCCTTCGAGTTGCAGGAGGACCTCGACGACCCGTCCATCGAGGAGCTGTCGATCGAAGACGATGCGGTGGTCGAGGTCGATGACGACATGGCGCTCGCGGCCGATATCTTCGAAGATGATGCGCCCGGTCCCGCTGTCGATGAAAAACCGTCCGACAAGGAAGATGACGAGGCCATTATCGATCTTTTCTCAACCGATGAAGAAACCGAAACGCCGGCGGACCCGGTCGATGCTCCCAGCGCATCGGAAATCGAACCGGCCTTCGGGACTGCGGATCGAAACTCCGAGGATGCCGACCAGCGGGCTGAAGCCGGCGAATCGGAGGTCCTGCCGGATCTCGAAGACCAGATCTCCGAAGCCGACCCCGCAGCGCTTCAGCCATCTTCGGTCTTCGCGGATGCGCCCGCACCCGAAAGCTCGACGACCGCTGACCCCCGGGAAAAGCTGGAACTGACCGAGGCGGATCGACGCATCCTCGAAGAGGAATTGAGCCTCGATATTGCCGATGAAACGCCGGTCGGAACCGCCGCCGATGCGGGTACGGCCGCAATCGGCGCGGACATCCCGGAACTGGATGCCGTCGGCTTCGAAAGCCGCCGGGCCGCCGGCGACGATCATTTGGCGGATGCCGACCCCGCTGATACCGAAGCCGATGGTGCCAAAGCCACCGTTGGGAGATCGTCCGAGACCTTTGATTTTGATTTCGACGAGACCGCCGAAGAAGACGCAGCCGTCGAGACCGATTTCAGCGCGGAGCCAGCGGCCGCTGACGAGGAGCTTTCGGTGGACTCGCTCCTGGCCGATGACGAAGACGTCGGCAGCCGTGATGCCCGCAAATTTCCCGCGGAAGCTGAAACAGCATCGGAGAACGGCATCGTGGAACCGGCCGAGATTACCGACACCGGCTTTGCCAAGCAGACGGCGGCAGCCGCATCCAAAACGGATGAGCGTCCGGGGGGGGCGCCCGATTTGGACGCCGCAATCGCGGCGGCTGGTTCCCTGTCCTCGCAGGCCGCCGGATACCGTTCCGACCGCGACGAACCGTCCGGTCCGCTGAGCGAATCTGGGCCGGAAACCCCTTCCGGAGCGCCGTTTGAAGCGCTTGTCGAACAGGCGGTCAAAAAATTGCTCGGCGAAAAAATAGATGCGATGCTCGCCGATGCCATCGACAAGGCGGTGACCACGGAAATCGAGCGGCTGAAAACCCTGCTGTTGGGTAACATGGATCGAGATAGTTGATCGCCTGACAGGGGCACGGCACGCCGTGCCCCTACGATTTACCGATGGCGGCCGTGCACCTGCGATTTGCCGACGGCGGCCGTGCACCTGCGATTTTCCGATGGCGGCCGTGCCCCTGCGATTTTCCGACGGCGGCCGTGCACCTGCGATTTGCCGACGGCTCGCCGTGTCCCTGCGATATACCGCCGGCGGCCGTGCCCCCTGCGATTTACCGCCTGATACATTTCATGCCTTGATATCTTCCCTCTTATTCAGTGTCCGTCCATAATGGCCCTACCCTTCCCCGGTCGTCCGCTCGTAGTGGGTTTTTACCCTCGTCGCAGGCTTGCTGCGCCTGCGGACAACTCCCGCCGGGCGGAACGGCCTTGATCGGAGAAAAAAAATAAATCGCTTGTGAACTGGACACCAAACGTGCCTGAAAACGTTCGCGGATGGGCACGTGCCGACCGCGACGCGATTACCTGTTGAAAAATCAGCGGCAGTTTAATAAGGATGGGCCTTGTTTTTTCAGTCTGATATCGCACTCTCATGGGGCTCCCACCGGCGGGCCTCATTTCAAAAGGAGCAAAGGGGTATGAGTCAGGACCTATTGGACAAGGGCTACGAACCGCAGGCGGTCGAGAGCCGCTGGTATGCGTACTGGGAGGAGCAGGGTCTGTTCGATGCGCACATCGATTCTGCGCCCGCGAGTTTTTCCATCGTCATTCCACCGCCGAATGTCACCGGGGTCCTCCACATGGGGCACGCCCTGAACAACACCCTGCAGGATATTTTGTGCCGCTACCGGCGGCAGCGGGGCGACAACGTCCTGTGGATGCCCGGCACCGATCACGCCGGCATCGCCACCCAGAACGTCGTCGAACGCAAACTGGCCGAGGAGGGCCTGGACCGTCACCGTCTCGGCCGCGAAAAGTTCATCGAGGCCGTGTGGCAGTGGCGGCAGAAGTACGGCAGCGCGATCACCAACCAGCTGAAGCGGCTGGGGGCCTCTTGCGACTGGAAGCGCGAGCGCTTTACCATGGACGAGGGCCTCTCGCTGGCCGTGCGCAAGGTGTTCGTCCGGCTTTACGAGGAGGGCCTGATCTATCGCGGCAACTACATCATCAACTGGTGCCCGCGCTGCGCCACCGCCCTGGCCGATCTCGAGGTCGAGCACGAGGAGATCGACGGCCACCTCTACCACATCCGCTATCCTTACCAAAACGGCGCCGGGGGGATCGTCGTGGCCACCACGCGCCCCGAAACCATGCTGGGCGACACGGCCGTGGCGGTCCACCCGGACGACGAACGCTACCGCACGGCTGCGGCCGATGCCGTCCTCCTGCCGCTGACGGACCGGGTCATACCGGTCATCAGGGACGCCTATGTGGACAGGGCCTTTGGCACCGGGGCCCTGAAAGTCACCCCGGCCCACGACGCCAACGACTACGAGATCGGACTGCGCCACGACCTGCCGGTCATAAAGGCCATCGGCGACGACGGCCGGATGACCGCCGCGGCCGGAAAGTTCGAAGGCCTGGAGCGCTTCGAGTGTCGCAAGGCGGTGGTCGAGGCGCTCAAGGCCGGCGGGCATCTGGTCAAAATCGAGGACTACCGGCACGGCGTGGGCCACTGCTACCGCTGCAAGGACATCGTGGAACCCAATCTTTCCCGGCAGTGGTTCGTGAAAACCGGTCCGCTGGCCGAAAAGGCCATCGCGGCGGTCAAGGAGGGCCGCACCCGCATCGTCCCCGAAACCTGGGCCGCCACCTACTTCGACTGGATGACCAACATCCGCGACTGGTGCGTGTCTCGTCAGATCTGGTGGGGTCACCAGATTCCGGCCTGGACCTGCGCGGGGTGCCGGGAGCTGATCGTGGCCATGGAGGCCCCGGCCGCCTGCCCGGCGTGCGGAAGCGCCGCGCCGGTGCAGGAGACCGATGTCCTCGACACCTGGTTCAGCTCGGCGCTGTGGCCCTTTTCCACCATGGGCTGGCCGGAGCGCACACCGCTTCTAAAGATCTTCTACCCGACCTCGGTGCTGGTCACCGGCTTCGACATCCTCTTTTTCTGGGTCGCCCGCATGATGATGATGGGCCTGCACTTCATGGGCGATGTGCCGTTCCGGGATGTGTACGTCCATGCCCTCGTGCGCGACGAAGAGGGCAAGAAGATGAGCAAATCCAAGGGCAACGTCATCGACCCGCTGAGCGTGATCGACACCTACGGCACGGATGCCTTCCGGTTCACCCTGGCCGCCTTCGCCGCCCAGGGGCGCGACATCAAAATGTCCGAGAAACGGATCGAGGGCTACCGGCACTTCATCAACAAGCTCTGGAACGCCGCCCGGCTGTGCCTGATGCACCTCACCGAAGAGCGGCCCGTCCCCGTTTTGGACAGCCGCTCGCTGCCGGACCGCTGGATCCTTTCACGGCTGGCGGCGCTGACCGCCGCGGTCTCGGACGCCATCGACGGGTACCGTTTCAACGAGGCCGCCGGCGCGCTCTACAACTTCGTCTGGCACGAGTTCTGCGACTGGTACCTGGAAGCCGTCAAACCGGTGCTCTACGATCGGCAGGGGCCGGAGCAGAAGGCGGCGACCCTGGCGGTGCTGCGACGCGTGCTGGGCGACACCCTTGTTCTGCTGCACCCGTTCATCCCCTTTGTCACCGAGGAGATCTGGCACAAGCTGCCGGGTGCCGAAGGCTCGATCATGCGCGCCGTCCACCCCCTGGACGACAAGCGCTCGGCCGCCCTCGTTCACGATGCGCAAGCCGAATCGCAAATGAAGCTGATCTCGGACATCATCACCGGCGTGCGCAACGTGCGCGGCGAGATGGATCTGCCGCCCGCCCTCGAACTGACCGTCGAATTTCAGTCGGAAGACGAAACGGTGCGCGCCGCGGTGGCGGAGCATCGCGACATCGTCACCAACCTGGCGCGGCTCAAAGCCCTTGGGGTATCCGGGCCCGGCCGCAAACCGGCCTCGGCCGCCACGACGATCATCGCCGGCGGCACGCTGTTCGTTCCGCTGGAAGGCATCATCGATTTCGAGAAAGAAGCCGATCGGCTGCAGAAAAGAATCAACAAGGTCAATGCCGACCTGATGCCGATCTTCAAGAAGCTGAACAACGAGGACTTTCTCAGGAAAGCCCCGGCGCAGGTGGTGGAAGGAGCCAGGGAGAAACAGGAGCAGCTGCACCTGACCCTCCAAAAACTCGAGGCGACGCTGGCGAAGGTTCGGGAGATGGCGGGGTGATGTGGTGTTTGGGGTTTTGTGTTTCGCGTTGCGCGTTTCAATTGCCGATATCGGATCGGTTTCGAATACCTATTTGCTAGTTTCAAGTTTCCAGTTTCGAGTTTCTAATCGCGTTGCGGGTTGCGGGTTGCGGGTTTCAATTGCCGATATCGGATCGATTTCGAATACCTATTTGCCTAGTTTCAAGTTTCGAGTTTCGAGTTTCTAATCGCGTTGCGGGTTACGAGTTACGGGCGGCGGGATTGCGGGTTCACGATATCTGAATTAAACCTGTTGCCGTGCGCCGTGTGCCTTTCGCCTTTGGCCTTACACCCTATACCTTACACCCTGTACCGTTAATTTAATTGTTTTGTGTTTCGAGTTTCAATTCCAGTTTCGGGTTACGGGGATGAATGGCATCGAAAAACTGATCGACCTGGCCTTTGAGGAAGACATCGGGTCCGGGGACGTGACGACCGATAATCTGGTCGCGGCCGATTCCAGGGGCAGCGGGCGGATCGTTGCCAAGGAGGCGCTGGTGCTGGCCGGGCTCGAGGTCGCGCGTCTGGTTTTCGAGCGGCTCGATCCGCGGATCACCTTTCGGCCCCACTGCGCGGAGGGCGAGACGGTGGCCGCCGGCACCGCGGTGTTGACGGTGTCGGGAAAGCTGCGGGGCCTGCTGACGGGCGAGCGGGTGGCGCTCAATTTTCTGCAGCGCCTCTCCGGTATCGCCACCCAGGTACGGGCCTATCTCGCCGAAATCCCGGCCGGCGGCGCCCGCCTGGTCGACACCCGCAAGACCACGCCCGGCTGGCGGGTGCTCGAAAAATATGCCGTTCGCATCGGCGGCGCGGGCAATCACCGCATGGGCCTCTACGACGGCGTGTTGATCAAGGACAATCACATTGCCGCCTGCGGCGGCATCGCCGCGGCCGTTGCCCGCATCCGCGGACGGGTGTCGCACCTGATGAAAATCGAGATCGAGGCCGCCACCCTGGAGCAGGTCCGTGAAGCGCTGGCGGCCGGGGCCGAGGTCATCATGCTCGACAACATGGACATCGAGCGGATCGAAGCGGCGGTGGCCTTGATAAACGGTAAGGCCCTGATCGAGGTCTCGGGCAATGTCACCGCGGGCCGGCTGGCCCGGTTGGCGCAAACCGGGGTCGATTTCATCTCCGTGGGCGCTCTGACCCATGCGGCGCGCAGCGTCGACCTGAGCATGCGCATCGGCCCTGCGGGCTGCAACGATGCCTGAAAAAAGTTGGGCCGGTTTAGCCCGTTAGCCCGTTGAGCCGGTAAAAGGATATAGACACTCGGCCGATAACACATGATACCGATTCGCGACACCATCGCGACCCGCCACAGGCCGGTCGTCAACCTCACGCTGATCGGCATCAATGTCGTGGTGTTCCTGGTGCAGATGGCCCAGGGGCCGGAAGCCGATCGCTTCGTCTATATCTATGGGCTGGTGCCGGCCCGGTTTTCGGACCCGCGCATCGCGGTCTATTTTTCGCCGCTGCAGCAGCTTTTTTCGCTTCTTTCCTTCATGTTCCTGCACGGCGGTTTCTGGCACATTCTCGGCAACATGTGGTCGCTCTACATCTTCGGAGACAATGTCGAGGACCGGCTCGGACACCCGCGCTACCTGGCTTTTTACCTGATGTGCGGATTGGCGTCGGGCATCTCGCACCTGCTCCTCAACTGGCATTCGACCACCCCGACCATCGGGGCCAGCGGGGCCATCGCCGGGGTCATGGGCGCTTATTTCATCCTGTTTCCGACCGCCAAGGTCCTGACCCTCATTCCGATTATTTTCATTCCGTGGTTCGTCGAGATTCCGGCGGCCTTCTTCCTCGGCCTCTGGTTCCTGCTTCAGTTCATCAGCGCCGCCGGCAGCCACGGCGCCGTCAGCGGCATCGCCTGGTGGGCCCACATCGGCGGTTTCGTATTCGGCATCGTGTTCCTGAAACTGTTTCAGCTGCTGCCCTCCACGGGCATCGCCGAAAAGCTCGGCCCCGTCACCGCAAAGACGACCACGCGCCACCTGCAGGTGATCCACCCGCGCGGCAGCGGCGAGACCCCCGACCTGTACGGTTTCATCGAACTTTCAGCCCGCGAGGCCCTGGCCGGCACCCGCAAGCTGGTCAACGTCCCCTGGGGGTTCTACACGCGGATGCTCAAGGTGACCGTGCCGGCGGGAACCGCGGAGGGCAGTTCCCTGCGTTTGAAGGGGATGGGCCGCCAATTGACGGGCGGTGCGAGGGGAGATCTGATTTTGAAGGTGCAGATACGGTGACGGGTGGGCAGGATGGGGCATTAGCGAAGGACGGTTGGCTGAGGGTTCATGGTGCAGGGGTGATAAATCAAAGCAGTCGGAGGCTTCAGCCGCCGACCGTTGACCTTCTACCGTCAGCCCTTCGCCTTTAGCCGTCAGCCCTTCCCCTTTAGCCGTCAGCCTTTTCCCTTTCGCCTTTTACCTTTTGCCTTTCGCCTTTAGCCTTTCGCCTTTCGCCTTTTACCTTTCGCCTTTTACCTTTTACCTTTCGCCTTTTGCCTTTAGCCTTTCGCCTTTTGCCTTTAGCCTTTTACCTTTCGCCTTTAGCCTTTTACCTTTCGCCTTTTGCCTTTCGCCTTTCGCCTTTCGCCTTTTATCTTCAGCCTTTCGCCTTTTCCCTTTCGCCCGCCTCATCATCGGCTTCGAAGGCGGTGACCCGGTTGCGGCCTTTCTGCTTGGAGAGATACATGGCCTTGTCGGCCCGCTGAATGAAGGCGGACAATTCCTCGTTTTCCACGTACTGGGTGGCCCCGACGCTGATCGTAATCGAGATCTCTTTGCCGTCTTCCGGCTGAAACACTTCCGAGTGGACCACGTTGCGAATACGCTCGGCCACCAGCAGCGCCTCCTCGCAGCTGGTTTCCGGCAGGATCACGGTGAATTCTTCGCCACCGTAGCGATAGGCCGAATCGAGCTTGCGCAGGCAGGATTTGATCACCTGGCTGATGCGCACCAGCACCTTGTCGCCTTCCAGGTGGCCGAAGCCGTCGTTGTAGTCCTTGAAGTGGTCTATGTCCAGCAGCAGCAGCGCCAGCGGGTGCTTGTAGCGGTTGAAGCGATCGACCTCGATCTCGAGCTGGCTGTAGAACGAGCGCGAATTATGGAGTTTCGTCAGCCCGTCGGTGATCGCCAGGCGCTGCAGCTTCTCCATCATCCGCACGCGTTCGTGGGTCAGGTCGCGCTCCTTGAGAACGCGCTTCAGGCGCAGCAGCAGCTCTTCGAGCCGCACGGGCTTGATAACGAAATCGCTGGCGCCCATGTTGATGGCTTCCTCGTAGGAATAGTCGCCGCTGTAGCCGGTCATGACGATGACATCGGAGTTGAAGCTGCCCTTGATGATCTTGGTCAGTTCCAGACCGCCCATACCCGGCAGCATGATGTCGGTGATGACCACCTGGATGTCACTGCTGTTTTTCTTCAGGTACCCCAAAGCCTCTTCGGCATCCGAGGCCATGATGGAGTTGAAGCCCGCCATCTGGATGAACTCGTTCATCGAATCGCGAACGCCGACCTCGTCATCCACGATCAGTATGTTGGTTTTTTTGGTCGCTGGCGCCATAGTGGACTTCTGGGGTAGCGGGCCGGCTGGATTCTTCTGGGCCGGGGTTGACAAATTTGGAAAAAAACTGATAGGTTAGCCGTCCCGATCAGTTTCAGTAGCAAAAAAGTATAAACGCAAAACCAGGCAGTGTCAACTCAGGTTTTAAAATAGTTCAATCACCACGGCAGCTTGTATCGCAGGGGGCCGGATGTCGTCGGGTGCGACCGCCGCGGCCCGCCGCCGGCGTTTGCGCACGGCGCGCTGAGCGCATCGGCGGTGCGATGACGTCGCAGACGGTTTCATTATGAACACTATCAGAAATTTCAGTATTATCGCCCACATCGACCACGGCAAGTCGACCCTCTCGGACCGCCTGATCCAGGCCACCCACATCGTGGCCGACCGGGACTTTCAAGACCAGATCCTCGACACGATGGATATCGAGCGCGAACGCGGGATCACCATCAAGAGCAACTCGGTCTGCCTGCCCTACCGCGCCGGCGACGGCCGGGACTATCGGCTCAATCTGATCGACACCCCCGGCCATGTGGACTTCAGCTACGAGGTGTCGCGCGCGCTGGCTTCCTGCGAAGGCGCCCTGCTCCTGATCGATGCCAGCCAGGGCGTCGAAGCCCAGACCCTGGCCAATCTCTACCTGGCCATGGAGCACGACCTGGAGATCATCCCGGTCATCAACAAGATCGACCTGCCGTCGGCCGATATCGACCGCGTGAAAAAACAGATCAACGAGGACCTGGGCCTGGATCCCGACGAGGCCCTTCTGGTTTCGGCCAAGGAGGGCACGGGCGTCACCGAGGTCCTGGAAACGATTATCCGCCGTCTGCCGCCGCCCGCGGGCGACCCGGAAGCCCCCTTGAAAGCCCTTATTTTCGACTCCCACTATGATGCCTACCGCGGAACGGTGGTCCACTTTCGCATTTTCGAGGGGCGCGTGGCCCCCGGGGATGTCATCCGGTTCATGTCCAACAACGCCGCCTACCGGGTGGAAGAAGTCGGAATTTTCCAGATCGACATGGTGCCCCGGAAATCCCTGGCGGCCGGCGAGGTCGGTTACGTCATCGCCGGCATCAAGACCGTCAGCGACACCCGCTGCGGCGACACGATCACGCTGCGCAACCGGCCGTGCGAAAAGGCGATGCCCGGGTTCAAGGAAGCCAAACCGGTGGTCTTCTCCTCCATCTACCCCGTGGCATCGGACGCCTACGAAGACCTGGCGGTCGCCATCGAAAAGCTCAAACTCAACGACGCCTCCCTGGTGTACGAAAAAGACACCTCGGTGGCGCTCGGTTTCGGGTTTCGCTGCGGATTCCTGGGGCTGCTGCACTTGGAGGTCGTGCAGGAAAGGCTGGAGCGCGAATACGACCTGTCGCTGATCCTGACGGCGCCCTCGGTCCGCTACAAGCTCACCATGAACGACGGCACCGAGCTGGTGATCGACAACCCGGCGCACTACCCTGACCCGACCCGCATCGGCGTCACCCGCGAGCCCTTTATCCGGGCCACGATCATGATACCGGAGCGGTACATGGGCGCGGTCATGAAACTGTGCCTCGACCGGCGCGGCACCAGCATCAATTACCAGTACCTGACGAGCGACAGGCTGGAGATGGTTTTCGAGCTGCCCCTGGCCGAGGTGATCTACGATTTCTACGACAAGCTCAAGTCGATCACCCAGGGCTACGGCTCCTTCGACTACGATCTGCTCGATCACCGCGTCACCGACCTGGTCAAGCTCGACATCCTGATCAACGGCGACCGGGTGGACGCCCTTTCCCAGCTGGTGCATCGCGACCGGGCCGTCGAACGGGCCCGGATGGCCTGCGACAAACTGCAGCAGGAAATCCCGCGGCAGATGTTTAAAATCGCCATCCAGGGCGCCATCGGCGGCAACATCATTGCCCGCAAGACGCTGTCGCCGCTCAGAAAGGACGTCACCGCCAAGTGCTACGGCGGCGATATCACCCGCAAACGAAAATTGCTCGAAAAGCAGAAGCGCGGCAAGAAACGGATGAAGATGGTCGGCCAGGTCATGATACCGCAGTCGGCATTTCTGTCCGTACTGAGAACCGACACGGATTAGGAAATGGTCCGGGGCTCAAAGGTACAGGGTTCGAAGGTTCAGGGCTTAGCCCAGCCGGTGGCCGTGTACGTCCAGTTTGATCGTTAAAGAAAACTTTAATTCTTCAGTGAAAAATTCCAAATTTAAATGACAAATACCAAATAAATCACAACGACCAAATTCGAACCACAAACCTGGTCGCGTCAGAAGTCTCATGCCGTGTTCGAAATGCGATAAAGCGCAATGTGATTTTTCGATAAAGGGCTTGCCATGGGAAAAACAATCGCCGAAAAAATCTTCGCCGCCCACCTGGTCGACAGGCCGGCGGCCGACGTCCAGGTCCTTCGCCTGGACGGGGTGTTCTGTCATGAGATCACGACCCCGATCGCCATCAACGATCTGGTGCACCGCGGCCGCGACCGGGTTTTCGACCCTGGGAAAATAAAGGCGGTCATCGATCACGTCACGCCGGCCAAGGATTCCAAGACCGCCACGCAGGGCAAGATCCTGCGCGACTGGGCCCGCCGCCATGGCATAAAAGATTTCTTCGACATCGGCTGCAACGGGGTCTGCCATGCCCTCTTCCCGGAAAAAGGTTTCGTGCGGCCGGGCCAAACCATCATCATGGGCGACTCGCACACCTGCACCCTCGGGGCCTTCGGGGCGTTTGCCGCCGGGGTCGGCACCACCGACCTTGCGGTCGGCATTCTCAAGGGCGTCTGCGCCTTCAAGCACCCCAAAACGATCCGCATCGACATCTCCGGCCGGCTGCGGCCGGGGGTGTTCGCCAAGGACGTGATCCTTTCGGTCATCGGCCGCATCGGCGTTAACGGCGCCACCGACCACGTGATCGAATTCGCCGGGCCGACCGTTGACGGCCTGAGCATGGAAGCCCGCATGACCCTTTGCAACATGGCGATCGAGGCCGGCGCCACCTGCGGGATCTGCGCAGCGGACGAGACCACCGTGGCGTACCTGTGGGAGTTCATCGCAGGCGAATTCGCCTCCCGGTCGGCCGCTTTGGAAGCCTACCGGGCGTTTGCCGCCGATCCGGATGCCGGGTATGAAAGGGTGATCGACCACCGGGTCGACGACCTGGCGCCGCAGACCACCGACGGCTTCAGGCCCGACACCGTCAAACCGGTCGATCAGATGACCGACACCCGCGTCGACCAGGTGTACATCGGCTCCTGCACCAACGGCCGCATCGAAGACCTGCGGGTGGCGGCCGACGTGGTCAAGGGGCGCAAGGTCGACGGCGCGGTGCGCGCCATTCTTTCCCCGGCCACGTCGAAAATCTATCGCCAGGCGCTGGCGGAAGGACTGATCGCGATTTTCATGGACGCCGGCTTCTGCGTCACCAACCCCACCTGCGGCGCATGCCTGGGCATGAGTAACGGCGTTCTGGCCGCGGGCGAGGTCTGCGCCGCCACCACCAACCGCAACTTCAACGGCCGCATGGGCCGCGGCGGCAAGATCCACCTGATGAGCCCGGCCACGGCCGCGGCCACCGCCATCGCCGGGCGGATCACCAACTCGGAGCTGTTCAAAGGATGAGGATGGGAAAGCTTGGGGGTGAAGCGCTGGCAGGGTGGAACAAGGGACAGATGGAATGGTGGAAGGTTGGAATGAAGGCATGTTGGAAGGATGGAGTGGTGATGGAGTGATGGGGCGGTGGAAGGATGGAGGGATGGAACGTTGGAAAGGAATGGTGGAATAGTGGATAAAAATGGCACACGGACAATGGCCAGTTTACTTTGTGCCCCAACCTTCCAGTATTCCAACACTGCAGTGTGTTCCAACACTCCAGTGTTCCAGCATTCCAGTACTCCAATTTTCCAGAGTCCCAACATTCCAGTATTCCAGCTTTCCGGCATTCCAGTCTTCCAGCTTCCCAGCGTTCCAACATTCCAGTATTCCAGTACTCCAATTTCCCAGAGTCCCAACATTCCAGTATTCCAGCTTTCCGGTATTCCAGTCTTCCAGTTTCCCAGCGTTCCAACATTCCAGTTTTCCAGTATTCCTATTCTGCAACGCTCCCTCACTCCATCCCCACTCAGGATTTTACACTATAGAAATGAAGGGCAAGACACCCGATGAAGACCTTCGGCGGCGACATTTTGTTTCTTGACCGGGCCGACATCAACACCGATGAAATCATTCCGGCCAAATACCTGACCGAAAACAGCAAGGCGGCGCTCAAGCCCTATCTGCTCGAAGACCTGGAACTGAAAGGCTTCGATCCCCGGCGGGACCTGCCCGGTAAGAGCGTGATCGTCGCGCGCGAAAATTTCGGCTGCGGCTCCTCGCGCGAACACGCCGCGTGGGCCCTGGAGGTCAACGGCATCCATCTGGTCGTGGCGCCGAGTTTCGCTCGCATCTTCCGCCAGAACATGTTCAACTGCGGCCTGCTGGCCATCGAACTGCCGGCCGACACCATCGAGCACCTGTTCAGCGCCTATGCGGCCCTGCCGGCCCGGATGGATATCGATCTCGACCAGGCGCAACTGACCCTTCGCGCCGCCGGTGCCGGCGAAACGGTACCTTTCACCATCTCGGATTTCGACCGCGCCCTGGTCATGGCCGGAGGCTGGCTGGAATATGCGGATGGGAAGTATTGATATATTGGGTGGTTGGTGGGTGGTGTTACGGGTTGCGGGTTACGAGTTACGGGTTGCGGGATGCGGGTTGCGGGTTTTAATTGTCGATATCAGATCGGTTTCGAATACCTATTTGCTAGTTTCAAGTTTCCAGTTTCGAGTTTCTAATCGCATTGCGAGTTGCGGGTTGCGGGTTGCGGGTTGCGAGACACGGGCGGGGGATTGCGGGTTCACGATATCTGAATTAAACCTGTTGCCGTGCGCCGTGTGCCTTTCGCCTTTGGCCTTACAGCCTAATCCTTACACCCTGTATCGTTAAATTAATTGTTTCGTGTTTTGTATTTTGTGTTCGGTGTTTTGTATTTGGTGGATGGTTACGGGTTACGAATTGCGGGTTGCGGGTTGCGAAGTACGAGGTTCGGGTTTTAATCGTGATATCGGATCGGTTTCGAATACCTATTTGCTAGTTTCAAGTTTCGAGTATCGAGTATCTATTCGGGTTGCGGGGAACTGCGGTGTTCTGGGAGATGAGACCTTCGGGGCGCCCCTTGCGGGTGCCCGATCGTCAACGGTGACATTATCGAAAGGAGGCGAATATGGCGGCTAAAAAGATTTTGATGCTGGTGGGCGACTTTGTGGAGGACTACGAGGTGATGGTGCCGTTTCAGGCGCTGCAGATGGTCGGGCACACGGTGCACGCCGTCTGTCCCGACAAGAAGGCCGGCGACACCGTCCGCACGGCGGTGCACGATTTCGAGGGCGATCAGACCTACAGTGAAAAACCGGGGCACAATTTCGCCCTCAATGCCGATTTTGACGAGATCCGGGCGGCGGATTACGACGCCCTGGTCATTCCCGGCGGCCGGGCGCCGGAATACATCCGGCTCGACAAGCGCGTGATTCAAATCGTGCGCCACTTCGCCGATGCCGACAAACCGATTGCGGCCGTCTGTCACGGGGCGCAGGTTCTGGCCGCGGCCGGCATCCTCAAGGGTCGCGGCTGCTCGTGTTATCCGGCGGTCGGACCGGATGTGACCGGCGCCGGGGGCCAGTTCGTCGACATCGCCGTCGACCAGGCCCATCGGGACGGCAAACTCGTGACGGCGCCCGCCTGGCCGGCGCACCCCCGCTGGCTGGCGTTGTTTCTGGAGGTGTTGGGGACGAGGATTGAATTATAAAGAGAAATAAACGTCGAACATCGAACGTCCAACGTCGAATGCTGAATAATAAATACCGTTGTTTTCTAAATCGCTGACGGAGCGCAGCGACACCCATTTTTCGACATTCAGCGTTCGATGTTCACTGTTCGACGTTTTTCTAAACCTGTTATCGAGTAGCATGGCGGACTACGAAGCTTTTAAAAACGAGGTGCTGGCCAGTGCGCGCTGGCTGTGCGATCACGGTTACTTCGGCGCGCAGCTCGGCAGCGGCGGCAATGTCTCGCTGTACCTGCGCGCCGAAGGCCTGATCGTCATCACGCCGAGCCGCAAACCCTACCACGCGATGGCGGTCCAGGACATCTGCGTCATCGATTCGCGGCTCGGCCGTATCGAGGGACCCCTGCCGCCCTCGACCGAAGCGGCCATGCACGCCGGCATCTACGCGAAACGCGCCGATGTCCAGGCCGTGGTTCACACCCACCAGATGTATGCCAGTGTCCTGGCGCTGGTCAACCAGCCGATCCCGGCCCTGTTCGATGAAATCACCTATGAAATCGGGGCCGAGGTCGCCGTCATCCCGTATGCCCTTTCGGGCACGGACGCGCTGGCCGACAACGTGGCGTCGGCCCTGCAAAACGGCTGCCGCTGTTACATCATCCAGAACCACGGCGCGCTCTGCCTGGGCGCGGACCTGGCCGAGGCGATGCTCAATGCGGAACTGCTGGAAAAATCGGCCGAGGCGTATTTCCATGCGTTGTGCAGCGGCCGTGACATCAGCCGACTGCCCGAAGATGCGGTGCGGAGGCTGTTGAAGATGCGGGCGGGAAGATAAGCCTTAACCCGGCAGGCGGTCGACGACAGGATTGACGATGGCGCCGATCTTCTCGATCCGGCACTCCACCAGATTGCCGGCCGCCAGCACGACCGGCGGGCGGCGGAAGAACCCCACGCCGCTCGGCGTGCCGGTCGATATCACGTCTCCCGGAAACAGCGTCATGTCCTCGCTGATGAACTCGATCAGGGCGGCCACATCGAAGATCATGTCGCGGCTGTTGCCGTCCTGCATGACCGTGCCGTCCACCACCGCCGTCAGCCGCAGGTTCTGGATGTCGCCGATCTCATCCAGGGTCACGATGGCCGGCCCCATGGGTGCGAAGGTGTCGAAGGACTTGCCGCGAAACCACTGCGAATCGGCGAACTGGGCTTCGCGCCCGGAGACATCGTTCATGATCGTCACCCCGGCGATCACATCGCGGGCATCGGCCTTGCGGACCCGTTTGGCTTGTCTTCCGATCACCACCGCCAGCTCGACCTCCCAGTCTATTTTCCCGCAGCTGCGCGGCAGCAGGATCGGATCGCAAGGGCCGGTGAGGGCGTTTGGCCCCTTGCAGAACAGAAGCGGCTTGTCCGGCTGGTCGAATCCGCCTTCGCGGGCATGTTCGGCATAGTTTTTCCCCAGGCAGATGATCTTGGAGGGTCGAACGAGCGGGCAGCCGCGCCGCACGGTCAGGGCCTCGCCGGGCGCATCGAGACCGGCGATCCTGTCGAGCCAGCCGTGGCCGAAAAAGGCCTCGCCGATGTCGGGAATATCGGGAAAATAGCGCCGCAGGTCGACGATGCGGTTGTCGACCTCGATTCCCGGCCGTTCCTCGCCTTTGGGCCCGAACCGGATCAGCCGCATGACCCCTGCTCCCTTTCCTTGCGGCCGTCTTCGAAGCACTTGCCGGCATACCAGTCGATCTGGCGGCAAATCCCGCGGATGATGCTGACTTCCTTGGCCCGCAGCTGCAGGCGGGTGAAGAACCGGCGGATTCCGGCCATCCAGTAGTCCGGGTTTTCCGGGTTGATATAGTTGATGCGCACCAGGATCTCCTTGACCTGCTCGTACATGCCGTCGAGTTCGTTACGGTTTGCCAGGCGCGGCGCATAAGCGCCCCGCGTCTGCCGGTTGGCGCCGAAGAGTTCGTAGCAGACGACCATGACCGCCTGCGCCAGGTTGAGGGAGGAAAATTCCGCCGTCGGGATGTTGACCAGCCACTGGCACAAACGAATGTCTTCGTTGGTCAGCCCGCGGTCTTCCGGCCCGAAGAGCACCGCCACCGTGTTGTTGCGGGTGATCGGGATCAACTCGCGGGCCAGCTTTGCCGGTGACTCGATGACCGCCCGCTGGCGGCCGAGGCGCGCCGTGGTGCCCACCACCAGGTTGAAGGCGGAAAGCGCCTCGGCCAGGGTGTCGCAAACCTGCATGTCTTCGATCACATCGATGGCGGCGTGCGTGGCCATTTTAAGAATGCGGGTCAGATCGCAATTTTGCGGTGCGACCACCACCAGGCGCCTGATGCCCATGTTGCGCATGGCGCGGGCGGCGGCGCCGATGTTTTCCGGGTAGCGCGGCCGGTTGAGGACGATGGCGATGTTGTCCAGCTCGATGGCCGCAGGCATCATGCGACAATTTCGAGTTGGCTGAAGAAGTAGCCGATTTCGAAAGCGGCGGTTTCGGGCGCGTCCGAGCCGTGGACCACATTTTTTTCGATGTCGGTGGCGAACTCGCGCCGGATGGTGCCTTCGGCGGCGTCTTTATAGTTGGTGGCCCCCATCAATTCGCGGTAGCGGCCGATGGCGTTCTCGCCCTCCAAGACCATCACGACGCAGGGTCCCGAAGACATGAACTCCGTCAGGCTCTCGTAGAAAGGCCGTTCGCGGTGCACGGCGTAAAACCCGCGGGACTGGGCACGGCTCAGGTGCAGCATTTTCATGGCCACGATCTTCAGCCCGTTTTGCTCGAGCCGCCGGACGACCTCCCCGATCAGCCCCCGGCCGACACCATCTGGTTTGACAATCGAAAGGGTTCTTTCCATGCTTTTTTCCTTTATCTATTCAATGCCTTATAAAGACCGGGCACCCATAAGGGGCGCCCCAACAGTCTCATTCCATAGATCACACCCGCAACCCGTATCCCGTAACCCGCAAAGATTAGAAACTCGAAACTCGAAATTTGAAACTCGCAAATAGGTATTCAAAATCGATCCGATATCGACAATAAAACCCGAAACTCGTATCTCGCAACTCGTAACCCAAACACCCGCCCCCCAACAATTGGGCACCCACAAGGGGCGCCCCTACAGTCTCATTCCATAAATCACACCTGTTCCCGGCAACCCGCAACCCGTAACCATCCACCGAACACCAAAAACCAACCCATTATCCCCGGCCCCGAATACCATCTGCAAACCCGCAAGTCAACCCGCGCCGTGGGGCTGCGGCGGACAGCCATTTCGGCAGTTGACAAAAAAAGAGCCAACTTTTATCATTTCCAGTGTTTCAGTGACGGTTTAAAAGATCATCATTTGCCGGGGGGGAGCCGCATGCCGATTTATGAATTTTACTGCGACAGCTGCAACACGATTTTCACGTTTTTTTCCAGGACGGTCAACACCACCAAGACGCCCGCCTGCCCCAAATGCGACAAGAAGGAACTCCAGCGGCGGATGTCCGCCTTTGCCATTGCCGGCCGAGCCAAAGAAGAAGACGGCCCGGATGACCTGCCCTTCGACGAGGGCAAGATGGAGCAGGCCATGGGCATGCTGGCCGGAGAAGCCGAAAAAATCAACGAGGACGACCCGCGCCAGGCCGCAAACCTCATGCGCAAGCTGACCGATATGACCGGCATGAAACTCGGCAACGGGATGCAGGAAGCGCTGAGCCGCATGGAGCGGGGCGAGGACCCGGACAAGATCGAAGCCGAAATGGGCGACCTGCTCGAAGGCGAAGAACCGTTTTTAATGCCGGCCAGGAAATCGGGCGCCGGCCCTGCCTCCGCGGCGCGGCCGAACAGGGACGATACCTTATATGATCTGTAAGAGTGTGACTCCAGGGAGAGGAGCGTCTGTGAACAGTTTGCTGCGGAAGAGGGTCGACATTCATCGGGGGGATATCACCCGGCTTGGCGTCGATGCCATCGTCAATGCCGCCAACACATCGCTGCTGGGCGGCGGCGGGGTCGACGGCGCCATCCACCGCGCCGCCGGGCCGCGGCTCCTGGCCGAGTGCCGCACTTTAGGCGGCTGCCCCACCGGAGAGGCGCGCATCACCGGCGGTTACGACCTGCCGGCCCGGTTCGTGATCCACACGGTCGGCCCGGTTTACAGCGCCAAAAACGCGGTCAGGGCCGAAGAGCTGCTGCGGCGCTGCTATCACAACAGCATGGCGCTGGCGGCCGGTAGCGGTGTCCGTGAACTGGCGTTTCCCGCGATCAGCTGCGGCGTCTACGGATATCCGATCGAAAAGGCCTGCCGGGTGGCGATCGACACCACCCTTGACTTTCTTGAAACCGATCCGCTCGTCGAAAAAGTCATCTTCGTTCTTTTCTCGGAGGCAGACCGCAAGGTTTACGCCGATTACCTGGACGAACGTCTGCCGGTTTCCAAAAAATAACAGGCCGAGGGATGCTTTTTTATGTTTCGAAAATCCGTGTTCTTTGAGAATGTACGGTAAACGATATCTTCCCCTGTTGATTCCATAAATTCGGATTGACAAACAGAAACGCTGTAATTAAGTTACCAGCGCTGACGAAAACAACCCTATCCGACGGTCGTGCTCGGGTGGATACGAAGGAGGAAAAAAATGGTAGAGGTTACACAAGCGGCAACGCAGCAGATCAGTGAATATTTCAAGGATCGCGAGGCGTCTCCGATCCGGATCTTTTTAAACGAGGGCGGGTGAGGCGGGCCCTCGCTGGCCATGGCTCTGGACGAGCCCAAAGACACCGATGAAGTCAAGACGGTCGACGGCTTTACGTATGTCATCGACAAGGAATTTCTCAAAAAGGCACAGCCGGTCAAGGTCGATTTTATCGACTATGGTTTCCGGCTGACCAGCAGCATCAAATTCGATTCGGCCTGCAGCGGCTGCGGCTCTGGAAGTTCCTGCAGCGTCTGATAGGCACGGCATCGTCAAAGGGGGCAAGTCGTCTAGCGGGCTTGCCCCTTTTTTATTGCCTCTCCGGCACCCTTTTCGCCCTCACGCCGGTACGCCCGCCGATAACCGGCGGAGCGGCGGTCGCCCCGCCGAGGCGGCAACCGCCGTCAGAGATGACCCGGCCCGGCCATGTTCCCCGGCAATCCGCCCGGTTTGAGGGCTTCGCAGGCAAAGGACTGGCGTGAGCAAAAGTGACTATCCAAGTCCGGTCGAAATGAGCGCCGAAGACCTCGAGGCCTTCATGGCGGCGCATGACGAAAAAGACTACCGCCTCATCGACGTCCGGCAACCGGCTGAATACCGCCACGAGCACATCCCCGGCGCCGTTCTGCTGCCCCTGCTCGAACTGGAATCCAGCCTCTTCGACCTTCGCGCAGACCAGGACCTGATCTTCTACTGCGCCAACGGGGCGCGGTCCATGGCCGCCGCGACCCTGACCCTGGACGCCGAGGTGACCGAACGCCGCATCTACAACCTGGCCGGCGGGATCATGAACTGGTACGGGCGGACCCTTTCGGGTTTCCCGAAGGTTCGCGTTTTCGACACCGGCCACGGGATGGCCGACCGGCTCCACACGGCCATGGACCTCGAAAAAGGCGCCTGGCGATTCTACGCCGCCGTCGCCGAACGACACGAAGCCGAGCCTTTTGCGAAAACCTTCGCAACGCTCTCCCGGGCTGAAAATGCCCACGCCGCAGCCATCTATGCCATCTGGGCGAGGCACGCGATCGACCCGCCGCACTTTGACGAGCTTTTCACCGGTCTGGCGGGCGAAATCCTCGAAGGCGGCGAAACGCTCGCCGCCGCACTCGAGCAGATGCACGCCCTTGCAGGCCAGGCCTGTCTGAGCCTGATCGAACTCGCGCTGCGCATCGAGTACGCGGCCTTCGATCTTTACCGGACCACGGCCGCCCGCATACCCTCAACGGAGGTGCGCGACGCACTGCTCTCCATCGCCCAGGCGGAAAAAGCCCACATGCGGGAATTGATCCGGGCTCTCGACACCTGCCCCGGCTAAAACGGTCACACGTGAATCAGCCGAACAGAACCAACCGAAATGAGGACCGTCGAAGGATACCGATAGACACGAGGTTCGATGATGAACGATCAAACTGCCGCCGAGATCACCGGCTATCACGAACGGACCAAGCATCACCTCGACCGCTACGCGCGCTCTCCCGGATACATGGACTGGAACACCCAGCCGAACCCCTTCCGGTTCTTCGAAGGCGCCGTGACGATTCCGCTGCCGCTCATAGCCGAGGACCCGCCGCTCGAGCACATGGCCCTCTACCGGCAAAAACCCGCGCGCAGCGAGCCCTTCAACCTGTCTACCATCGCCGGCTTTCTGGAGCTTTCTCTGGGTTTGTCGGCCTGGAAAGCCTACGGCAGCAGTCGGTGGTCGCTGCGGATGAATCCCTCCAGCGGCAATCTGCACCCCACCGAAGCCCACCTGGTGCTGCCGGCGACACCCGGGCTGGCCGCGGGCCTTTACCACTACAACCCGCTGCGGCACGCCCTGGAACGGCGGACGGAAATTCCCGCGGATTTGGGGCGGCAAATCGCCGCTCATTTCAACACCGACGGCTTCATGGTGGCCCTGAGCAGCATCTTCTGGCGCGAAGCCTGGAAATACGGCGAGCGCGCTTTCAGATACTGCAACCACGACGTCGGCCACGCGCTGGCTGCCCTGAGCTTTGCGGCCGCCCTTGCGGGTTGGAAGCTCACCGGCCTGACCGGTCTGGCCGATGCCGACATCGACACCCTGCTCGGATTCGACCGGACCGCCTGGGAACCCTTCGAGGCCGAGCATCCCGATCTCATCTGCTTCGTGCAGCCCCACAATGGGCCCGCCGTTGCACGCACGCTGCCGCAAGAAATCGTTGCCGACTTTTCCGACCTCGGGATCGCCGGAAAACCGAACCGGCTGAGTCCGGACCGGGTCACGTGGCAGATCATCTACGATACGGCCGAAAAATGTCGCAAGCCGCGCACGAGCGAGGCCGGGGGCCGATTCGGCGGAGCCCCTTTTTTCATCCATTCTCCGGCAGTTTCGACGGCGGCCGGCATTATCCGCCGGCGCCGCAGCGCCACCGCCTTCGACCCGGACGCAACCACCGGTCGTGACAGTTTTTTCGCCTTGCTCGACAAGACCCTGCCGCGCGACCACCGTGCGCCTTTCGACCTCGGACTCGGCCCCGCGGCAGTCCACCTGCTGCTGTTCGTGCACAACGTTTCGACCCTGGCGCGGGGGCTCTATTTTTTATGCCGCAACCCGGCCGATCTCGACGCGCTGCGCCGTGACCTCCAGCCGGGTTTCATGTGGCAGCCGGTTGCCGCCGACCTGCCGCTTTATCTCTTGACGCCTGGCGATTTCCGCGCCGAAGCCATCCGCGTCAGCTGCCATCAGGAGATCGCCGGCTATTCGGCATTTTCACTCGGCATGCTCGCGCGCTTCGCCGACACCCTTCAACCGGCCCCTTACCGCTACCGGCACCTGTTCTGGGAATGCGGCATCATCGGCCAGGTGCTCTACCTCGAGGCCGAGGCCCACGGCCTGCGCGGCACCGGCATCGGCTGCTTTTTCGATGATGCTGTCCACTCCCTGGCCGGCCTCTCGGGCAATACCTGGCAGAGCCTCTACCACTTTACGGTCGGTCGGCCGATCGAGGACCCGCGGGTCTCGACCCTGCCGGCCTACCACCACCTGCCGCAAGACGCCGATGCTCTCTGAGAAAGAAACATGGGACCTGCGGCGGCGCCTGGTCGCCTGGTACCTGGGCCATTGCCGGCCGCTGCCCTGGCGCGAGACGACCGAACCGTACCCGGTCTGGGTCTCGGAGGTAATGCTGCAGCAGACGACGGTCAAAACCGTTTTGCCCTTCTATCGGCGGTTCATGGCCCGGTTTCCCGCCCTCGCGGATCTCGCGCGCGCCGACCTGCACGACGTGCTGATGGCCTGGGAGGGACTGGGATATTATGCCCGCGCGCGCAACCTGCACCGGGCCGCCCGGATCGTGGGCGAGCGGCACGAAGGCGTCGTCCCCGCCGATGCGACCGCCTTCAGGCGCCTGCCCGGCGTCGGCGACTACATTGCCGCCGCCGTGGCGAGCATCGCCTTCGATCGGCCCCTGGCCGTGGTCGACGGCAACGTGAAGCGGGTGCTGGCGCGCCTGCTGCTCATCGACGTGCCGGTCAACGGGTCCGCTGCCCACAAAGCGTTCAAGGCCGCGGCGGCCGCGCTTCTCGATACATCGCAGCCGGGGACCTTCAACCAGGCCCTGATGGAACTGGGCGCCCTGATCTGCTCCCCCCGCCAGCCGGCCTGCGGCGACTGCCCGATAAGAAACCACTGCCGGGCCGAGCGCCGGGGCCAGGTCGGCGAGTTTCCGAAACGCCTGCGGAAGCCGCCGCCGCCCCTGCACCCGGTGGCGGTGGGCGTGGTCTTCAAGGGCCGCCGGGTCCTGATTACCCGGCGCCGCGCGGAAGGCCTGCTGGGGGGGCTGTGGGAGTTTCCCGGCGGGCGGGTGCGCGCGGGCGAGACGCCGGCGGACGCCTGCCTGCGTGAAATCCGGGAAGAGGTGAATCTGACGGTGGCGATCGATTCCCACCTGGCCCGCATCCGCCACGCCTACACCCACTTCAAGATCGTCATGGACGTCTACCGCTGCCGGTACGTCGGCGGCCAGGTGACGCTTGACGGACCCACGGACCATCGCTGGGTGGAGCTGGAAGAACTGCCCGGCTTTCCCTTCCCCAAGGCCAACCTCAAGTTCATGCCCCTGCTGAAGGCGCCGGCCTCCACCGCCGTCTGAACCACCACGGGGAAAAAATTGTTGGTTGGGTTTATTGGGTCTGTTGGGTCCTTTGGGTCTGTTGGGTCCTTTGGGTCTGTTGGGTCCTTTGGGTCTGTTGGGTCTGTTGGGTCTGTTGGGTCCGTTGGGTCTGTTGGGTCCTTTGGGTCTGTTGGGTCTGTTGGGTCTGGCTGAGCAGATCCTTCGAGTCTGTTGAGTCTTCTGTTCGGGTCCTGTTGGGTCCTTTGGGTCGTTGGCTTTGGGTCTGTTGGGTCTGTTGGGTCCTTTGGGTCTGTTGGGTCTGTTGGGTCCTTTGGGTCTGTTGGGTTGATTGGGTTGAATGGGTTGATCGGTTTTCGAGTGTGCTCTTTTTTTCAGTTAAAGCAGCGCAGCTGCGTTTCATAAATTTTTCAACGAAAAATTTATTTGACCTTCTTGCACGGGGGCGAAAAAATTTTCGCTTCTACGGGTTCGTGACCGGCAGCCGATATCGCGTAACCTTGCAGGGGCACGGCGCGCCTTCCCTGCAGCCTGCGGTCTGCCGCGGCACCGATCATTCGGGTGGCGGTGCCTGCCTTTGGGAAGTTTGAGGGTCTTGTCCCGCTAACGGGTGATTTTGCCCCGTCGCGGCAGCCTGCACTGAATTCCGCTCACACTTGAAAAACGGTGGTTTCGGAACCATATTTAAGCCCGGTTGGCGGATCGAAAACCGTTGGGTGTCTTTTCTCAAAAACCATGGCCGGTTGCGATCGCGATGAGGATGCCGGTCAGCATTTTTTTATATAGGAGACCATCATGAGCGTGCTCGTTACCAAAGAAGCCCCCGATTTCACGGCGCCGGCCGTCATGCCGAACGGCGTCATCGAAGAACATTTCACGTTGTCGGATCTGAAGGGCAAGTACGTGGTCCTTTTTTTCTGGCCCCTCGATTTCACCTTCGTCTGTCCGACGGAAATCCTGGCGCACGACCACCGCCTCGACCAGTTCAAGGAGCGCGGCGTCGAGGTCGTGGGCATATCCATCGACTCGCAGTACACCCACTTCGCCTGGCGCAACACCCCGGTCAACGACGGCGGCATCGGGGCGGTCAAGTTTCCGATGGTCGCCGACATCTCCCACGCCATCACCCGTGCCTACGGCATCGAACACCCGGACGGGGTGGCCCTGCGGGCCTCATTTCTGATCGACAGAAACGGCGTGGTGCAGCACCAGGTCGTCAACAACCTGCCCCTGGGCCGCAATGTCGACGAAATGCTGCGCCTGGTCGATGCGCTGCAGTTCACCGAAGAACACGGCGAAGTCTGCCCGGCCGGCTGGCAAAAAGGTGAGGCCGGGTTGAAGCCGACGGCCGAAGGCGTCGCGGACTACCTTTCCACGGAAGGCGAAAGGCTCTGAGCGCCGCCGCGCCGCGCACTCTGTGATGGCCCTGTTACCGGTGAGGTCATCCCGGTGGAGGGCCGCCACGACCGGCGCCCGACGCGAGAGGCGTTTTTTTCGAAATTTTAATTGCTTTTAGGATCCGAATCCGTCATTTTGACTCATTTTTTTTCCCGCAGAGCAAGCTCCGACCACCGGCTGGCTGGATCAAATCATGGCAGCCGCACGGTGGCCGGCCGCTGCGATGCATCATGAAAGGACTTGCCCGGATGACCGAGAGAAGCGCGACCTTCGAGCAGGGCCCGATCCGGCCGCCCAACGAAGCCCGCAGCCTGCTGCTGCGCCTGACGCGCAACTGCCCCTGGAACCAGTGTCTCTTTTGCCCGGTTTACAAGAACCGCAAGTTCTCGCTGCGCACGGTGGCGGAAATCAAGCAGGACATCCAGGCCGCCCGCGACGTCGCCGACGACATCATCGCCCTTTCCCGGCAACTCGGCAGCGACGGTGAGGTGGATGACCGCGTGGTCAGTCATCTTTTCAACCGGTCGGAATACGGCGATGCCCACCGCAGCGTTGCCGCCTGGCTCTATTACAAGACCGATGCCTGTTTCCTGCAGGATGCCGACAACCTGATCATGAAAACCGATGATCTGGTGGCGGTGCTCGAGTTTCTGCGGGAAAAATTTCCGACGATCTCCCGGGTCACGACCTATTCGCGTTCCCGGACGGTGGCCCGTAAATCCGTCGAAGCCCTGCGGCGGATTTGTCAGGCGGGCCTGGATCGCGTGCATATCGGCCTGGAAACCGGCTACGACCCGCTGCTGAAGCTGATGAAAAAAGGAGTGTCCGCCGCCCAGCAGGTCGAGGCCGGAAAAAAACTGCTGGCCGCGGGCATGGAACTGTCCGAATACGTGATGCCCGGTCTCGGGGGCCGGGAAATGTGGCGCGAGCACGCCCTGGCGACCGCCGATGTTCTCAACCGCATCGACCCGCATTTCATCCGCCTGCGCAGCCTGCGGGTGCCGCCGCGGGTCCCGCTTTACGGCAAACTGGCGGACGGTTCGTTTACCATGCAGACCGACGACATGCTGGCCGAGGAGATCAGGCTGCTGGTCGAGAACCTCGATGGCATCACCAGCACGGTCAGCAGCGACCACATCATGAACCTGCTGGAGGAGGTCGGCGGGAAACTGCCCGAAGACAAGCCGAAGATGCTGGCCGTCATCCGGCGTTACCAGGACCTCGATGACACCGATCGCCTGGTCTATCGCGCCGGCCGCCGCGGCGGAGCCTACCGGTCCCTGGACGATCTGGGCACCGATCCGGCGCTCTACGCCAAACTGCGGAACCTGGTGGAGGAACGGCAGGCGGCGGAAGGCCCGCAGGGGGTGGAACGATTCCTGGCCGGGCTGGCCGACCGGTATATATAGGGTGAAAGGTGCACGGTGTAAGGTATGAGGTGTAAGGTATGAGGTGTAAGGTATGAGGTGTAAGGTAGAAGGTGTAAGGTGTTTGGTGTTGCGGGTTACGAGTTGCGGGGTGCGGGTTGCGGGATACGAGTTGCGGGGTGCGGGTTGCGGGATACGAGTTGCGGGTTGCGGGTTTCAATTGCCGCTATCGGATCGGTTTCGAATACCTATTTGCTAGTTTCAAGTTTCCAGTTTCGAGTTTCTAATCGCGTTGCGGGTTGCGGGGTGCGGGCGGCGGAATTGCGGGGTCACGATATCTGAATTAAACCTGTTGCCGTGCGCCGTGTGCCTTTCGCCTTTTGCCTTACACCCTATACCTTACACCCTGTACCGTTAAATTAATTGGTTTATGTTTGGTGTTTCGTGTTTCGTGTTTTGTAGTGTTTCGTGTGAGGTGGGTGGTTTAGACCGGAGGGCGAAAAATTTTTCGCCCCTACGTCCGGGGTAAACCGATATAAATTTTTCCTTGAAAAATTTATGAAGCGCAGCTGCGCTGCTTTAACTAAAAAAAGAGCACACTCGAAAATCCAATCAACCCAATCAACCCAATCAACCCAACAGACCCAACAGACCCAACAAACCCAACAGACCCAACAGACCCAAAAGACCCAACAAGACCCAACAAACCCAACAGACCCAACAGACCCAGCAACCCTCACGGACACTATGGAATCGATCAGGATACTTGGAACGGGCTCTTACGTTCCCCCGCGGATTTTGACCAACGACGACCTGGTCGGAATGGGGCTCGACACCTCCGATGAATGGATCACCAAACGCACGGGGGTGCGCGAGCGGCGGGTGGCGGCGCCGGATGTTGCGGCGTCCGACCTCGGCTACGAGGCGGCCGTGCGGGCGCTGGCGGCCGCCGGTCTGACGGCCGCCGACCTGGATCTGATCATCGTGGCCACCATCACCCCGGACACGTGCTGTCCCTCGGCCGCCAACTGGCTGCAGGCCAGGCTCGATGCACCCCGCGCGATCGCCTTCGATGTCACGGCGGCCTGTTCGGGGTTTATTTTCGCTCTCAACGTCGCCGAGCAGTACCTGAAAAACAAGACCGTCAACTGCGTTCTGGTGGTGGCCTCCGAAATCATGACGCGCACCCTCGACTGGAAAGACCGCACGACCTGCATCCTCTGGGGCGACGGCGCCGGGGCGGCGTTGCTGACATCAGGCGACACGGGGCCGCAGATCCTCTCGACCCACATTCACACCGACGGGGCCAAGGGCCGGGACCTGCTGCTGCCCGGCGGAGGCTCGAAAACCACACCGATCTGCCATGAGAGTGTCGACAAGGGGCTGCACACTCTGAACATGCACGAGGCCAGCCTGAGTTTTCGGGTCGCGGTGCGGTATTTCATGGATTCGATCAGGGAGGCGGCCGGCCACAATTCCATCGCCGTGCCGGACATCACCTGGTTCATTCCCCACCAGGCCAACATCCGCATGTTCCAGTACATCTCGCAGTCGATGGACATACCTTCTGAAAGGTTTTACATGACGCTCCACAAGTACGGCAACATCTCCTCGGCCTCCTGTGCGATCGCGCTGGACGAAGCCGTGCGCGACGGCAGCATCCGGCCGCAGGATCTCGTCTGCCTGCCGGTGTTCGGCGGCGGCCTGACTTGGGGCAGCGCGCTGATCCGCTGGCAATAAAAAAGCCTTGCGGCAGACCGCGCCGCAAAAATCACGATCCGCCGCAAGGCTGCCGGTCGCAACCGGACCGGCGCCTGTCGTCACGTCAGCGATGCCGCCCCCCGCTGCACCCCACCACATGCCGGCAAGGGCCAGCGGCTATCCCTTTTCGTCTTTACGGGGCCACTCGACGCCGGTGCGCTCTTCAACCAGGTAACAGAATCGGTCCCAGTCGAACTCGCGCCCGCTGATGGGACAGCGCAGCTTGACCTTGCGGTCGGTGACGCCGACCACTTCCCAGTCACCGCCGCGGGGTCCGCCGTCGATGTAAATCTTCTGCCCTTCGGCGAAGGGATACGGCTTGAAGATAACGACCTTTTGATCTTTCATTCGCCCTTCCTTGTCGAAACCGCGGTTCAAGCAAATTTCTGACCGAGCGCCCGGCCATAATCCTGGCAGGCGCGCCGGCCGTCGGGTGTCGGCACGATGCTCTCCTTGAGGCTCAGCGCGCCCAGATCGACCATGTCCATTTTATACACATACTGCATGGTATCGAAGATCATCGGGGCCGATTCACCGCTGTGGGTGTAGGAACCGAACGCGCCGCCCATCTTGCCGAGCAGGTTGGCTTTCTGCGCCAGGAATAAAAAGGTTTTCATGCCGCCGGTCAGGTCCCGGTGATAGGTGGGACAGCCGAAAACATACCCGTCGAAACCCTCCAGGTCCTTTTCGCTCTTTATTTCCGAAATCTTTTTGAGCTCCGCCGTGTGTCCGGCGATCCGGATCCCCTCGGCGATGCTGTCGGCCATCTTTTCGGTGCTGCCGGTTCTGCTGACATATCCGATGAGTACGTTTTTCATCCCTGATCTCCCTTCGCTGCAATGACGGTGAATGGAACGTGGTGCTGAAAATGGTTTCCGGCCGAAGCATCGCCGGCGGTCGCTTGCTCCTGAATTCGAGCAGCCATATCATTTTTCGGGACCGGCACCAACGTTTATTTGAGGCGACAACGACCCCCGCGGGTTCTTCTCCCGGAAGAATTGCGGTCAAAGAGACGTGCGGCGTTCAGCGAGTCGGCCTCGATGGCGGTTTAAGTGTTAAAGCTTAACCTTCAGAAAATAGCGAAGATCACCGGCCGGTAAGGCGGCGCCGTTGGAAACCCGTTACGAATCGGGCGTCGCTGGCGGAGCCGGTTTCAGAATATATTCGCGAAGGTGATCGATCTTGAAAAACTTATACGGTCGGGCGAGTCCCTGTCCGCGGCGGTTGACACTGCAGCGCGATGCGGATATAATTGAACAAATGCGGGTGGTTCCGCTGCAGAGGTCCATTTCCACCGATGGAGCCCGTCGGAGGTTATACGGTTAAAATCGATTCCAATCATCAAAAAAAAAGAGGATTCCAGCATATTGCCCTGTTTTTCGAAGAAACCCACTAAAATGCCCCCTGAGTTACGGATAAACCGACGCACGTTCATCAGGTTCGGCGTTCTGGCGGCCGCCGCGGCCGCCTTTGCTCCGGCACACGCCGTCGCCGCCGTGTCGTCCGGCCAGGGACCGAAAAAAAACCTGTCGTTTTTCAACACGCACACCGGCGAGAGCCTGGAGGTGTGTTATTGCCGGAACGGAAGCTACCCCGCCCCGGCGCTGAACCAAATACGGCACCTTTTGCGCGATCACCGCACCGGTGACACCCGGGCCATCGACCCGCGCGTCCTCGACATCCTTTACCGGCTTTCCCGTCGGCTCCACACCGCCGGACCCTTCCACATCGTTTCGGGCTACCGATCCCCGGCCACGAATGCGGCCTTGCACCGCAAAAGCCTGAAGGTGGCGTCCCGCAGTTTTCACATGCGGGGCATGGCGATCGATTTCCGCCTGCCGGACCGTCGCACGAGCACCGTGCGCACGGCAGCCCTCGCCATCCAGGCCGGCGGCGTCGGCTATTATCCCGAGTCGGATTTCGTGCATGTGGATTGCGGCCCGGTCCGCAGCTGGTAGGCGCGCGGCCGGTTGGCCGGTTTAGCCGGTTGGCCCGTTGACCCAGGCAACCCATCGCCCGCCGCAGCCCCCGGTAGGGGCGGGCCTGTGTGCCCGCCCTTTTCATCGGTTGGCCCGTTGACCCGTTGACCCGTTAGGCCCGTTTGCCCGTTGGTCGGTTGGCCCGTTGACCCGGGCAACCCATCGCCCGCCGCAGCCCCCGGTAGGGGCGGGCCTGTGTGCCCGCCCTTTTCATCGGTTGGCCCGTTGATCTATAAGGGGGCGAAAAATCTTTCGCCCCTACCGGCGTTCACGGACTGACGCGGACCAGGGCCTGAACGGGCGGCGCAGCGGCGGGAACCCGCCGCTGCGCTTGTAAATCACCGCGCGGCGGTCTTTCCTTCAACGCCAGGTCGAGCTGCGGGTCTCTCTTGTAAATGTCCTGGCGAAAATTCATCCGTCCCTCCGGATCGACCCATGCCGTCCAGTAAAGCAGGTGGACGGGAATGGGCCTTTTCAGCCGCACGATCCTGTTCTTCTCGCTGTCGATCGCCCCCCGTATACTGGCATACGACCAACTCGGATCGTCACGCAGCAGGTACTCCGCCAGTTCGAGCGGTTTTTCGATCCGGATGCACCCCGAGCTGTAGCTGCGGAAGTGTTTTGCAAACAGGTTGCGGTTGGGCGTGTCGTGGAGGAAGACGGCAAAGCGGTTGGGCATCATGAACTTGACCCGGCCGAGATCGTTGGACGGCCCGGGCTCTTTCCTGAGCTTGTAATGAAAATTGTTGGGGGTCACCCGCGACCAATCGACGCTCAACGGATCGACCTCACCGGCATCGGCGCGCCAACTCTCGAAAACCGTGATCTTCTTGCGCAGCAGATAACGCGGGTCGCGCTTGACCTTGGGCAGGATGTCCTCCACCGCCAGTTTCTGGGGCACGTTCCAGTAAGGGTTGAATTCGAGATACTGCATATCGGCACTGAACACCGGCGTGCTCCGGTAGTCCCGTCCGACCACCACGCGCATGTCCCAGCGGGGCTGTCCGTTTTCGACGGCGGTCAGCTTGAAGTCGGCGGCGTTTACCAGGAGATAGCGGTCACCCAGCTCGTGGGAGATCCAGCGCCATCGTTCCAGGTTCAATTCGATCTGCCGGGCCCGCGCCCATACCGGAACGTTCAACTCCGCCAGGGTCTTCTCGTCGATGCGGCCGGTGGGAATCAGCCCGTGGCGTTCCTGAAACCGCCGCACCGCCGCTTCGAGAGCGTCATCGTAGCGGTCCTCGGCCTGAACGGCCTGCGCCTCGAGATCGCCCGAACCTGCCAGGCGCAGGCGCAGCAAGGCGACCGGTTCACCGGTGCCTTTGTGCTGCAGCAGGCTGGCGGGCAGAACCGGCCACCCGCCCAGAAGCTCGATATCGCGATAGTGCCAAAGGGCCTGTTTCAAGTGCGCATACCCGGCATGCGGCGGCCGCAAGCGATCCAGGGCCGGCGCGATCTGACCGGCGGCCAGGCTCGTCTCCAGGACCCCGGCCAGGTTGACTTTCGGGTTGTAGGCCACCCACTCGGAATGGACCGTTTCGGGATTCACCCGGCCGCTCAGCAGGTGCGAGCCGAGCAGCAGGAAGGCGTCGGTCAACAGGAGATCGAGATCGACGACCAGCGCCGGATCGGGCGGGATGTCCAGCGCCCGGTTGCGCTTATGCGCGTGGAGCAGCTGTTCGATGGGGGTCAAATGGTAGTCTTCGACCTGCAGGCCGTCACGCCGCGCGGCATAAATGGCCTCGACCAGGGCATCGGCGCTGGACGTGGCGGTTTCGGAGATCCAGGCCGGCTGAAAACCGCGCCGGGCGTAAAAAAGCGGCAGATCGGCCACGCCGCAGATCAGCTCTTCGCGGCAGGTGAACCGGCCTTTTTGCCGTTCGGCCTCGATTTTTTTTTGCATGCGCGCGGCCAGCGATTCCGGCCCGCCCTCTTCGGCCCGAACACCGGAAGCGACCCCTGCCGCCAAAAGCACCATCACCAAAACCCGCAGCTTAAGTTTCATCATCTAAATCGATTCTGTTGAAAGTCCCGATTTTCAGAGTCGCGGCCGGAGCGCCCAACCGCGCGGCCTCTTTACTTTCGCGGTGCGGGACATATGTTAAAGTCACCATCTATACCGTGCGCGAAAGGAGAATTAAATGGAACTGAAAAAAATTCTATGGCCCACCGACCTGTCGGGCAGCGCCGAAAAAGCGCTGCCCTTCGTCAAGTCGCTGACCGAAAAATACGACACCGAAATTCACGTCCTCTACGTCATCGAAGACATCGCCCACCACAAGTCCTGGTATGGGGATTTCGAGCAGGAAACCATCCAGAAAATCGTCACGTGGGAAGAAAAAACCGCTAAAAAACGATTGGATGAGCTTTGCGCGGCGTCTCTGGAGGGCTGCCCCCTGTACGTCAAACACGTGGCGATCGGAGATCCCGCGCAGGAGATCCTCAAACTGGTCGAGGCCGAAAAAGTCGATGCCGTGGTGCTGGCGGGCCGCGGCGAAAAAGGCCACTACCGCCTGGGCAGCACGGCCGAAAAAGTGGTCCGCAACGCCCCGGTGCCGGTCATCACCGTTCCGGTCGAACAGCCGGCGTGAAGCCTCGAGCCCGGAACACCACCAGTCTCACAAGCAATGCCGCGCCGCGTCCCGGGCGGCTGCCGAAAAGGCGCGCTCCCGCTCCTCTCCTATCCCAAGTCGAAAGAGATCCCCTGCGCCAGGGGCAGCTCGCTGGACCAGTTGATGGTGCAGGTCTGGCGCCGCATATAGGCTTTCCAGGCGTCGGAACCGGACTCGCGCCCCCCGCCGGTCTCTTTCTCGCCCCCGAAGGCGCCGCCGATTTCGGCGCCCGAGGTCCCGATGTTGACATTGGCGATGCCGCAATCACTGCCGCGGGCGCTCAGGAAATACTCGGACTCGCGCATGTCGCGGGTAAAGATCGCCGAGGAAAGCCCCTGGGGGACGGCGTTGTGGAAGTCGATCGCCTGCGCGAGAGTCTCGTACTTGATCAGGTAGAGCAGCGGCGCGAAGGTTTCCGCCTGCACGACCGGCATGTCGGCGCGGGCTTCACAGATGCAGGGGCTCACGTAGGTGCCCGCATCGTAAAGGCCGCCGCTGAGCACATCGCCGCCCTGGAGCACCCGGCCTCCCTGTTCTTCGAGCTGCGCGATGGCGGCCTTGAAGGCCGTCGTGGCTTCGGTGTCGATCAGCGGTCCCATCAGGACCCCTTCCTCCAAGGGATCGCCGATTTTGATCTGCCGATAGGCGTCGACAAGTCTTGCGGCCAGCCGGTCGTAGATGTCTTCATGCACGATCAAGCGCCGGGTCGAGGTGCAGCGCTGCCCGGCGGTGCCGACCGCCCCGAAGACGATCGCGCGGACGGCCAGGTCGATGTCGGCGTTGGGCGTCACGACGATGGCATTGTTGCCACCCAGTTCCAGGAGGCTTCGCCCCAGGCGTGCCGCCACGGTCCGGGCGATGTAGCGCCCCATGCCGACGCTGCCGGTGGCCGAAATCAACGGAACCCGGTCATCCTCGATCAGGGGTTCTCCGACTGTCTGCCGACCCCCGATAAGAAGATTCAGAATCCCCTCGGGCAAGCCGTTGCGCTCGAGAATGGGCCAGACGATCTTCATGACGGCTATGGCCGACAGCATGGCCTTGGAAGAGGGTTTCCAGATGACGGTGTCACCGGCCACCAGGGCCAGAAGGGCGTTCCACGACCAGACCGCCACCGGAAAATTGAAGGCCGTGATCACTCCGACCGGCCCCAGCGGATGCCACTGCTCGTACATCCGGTGGTCGGGCCGTTCGCTGTGCATGCTCAGGCCGTAGAGCATCCGCGACTGGCCCAGCGCGAAGTCGGCGATATCGATCATCTCCTGCACTTCGCCCTCGCCCTCGGACCGAATTTTGCCGGTTTCCAGGCTGACCAGGGCCCCCAGCTCACGCTTGTGATGCCGCAGGGCCTCGCCGATCTGGCGCACGATCTCGCCGCGCCGGGGAGCCGGAACCGTGCGCCAGGTCTCGAAGGCCTTTACCGCGCGGTCGATGACGGCCTCGCAGTCGTCTCTCGACGCCGTGCGGACACCCCCGATTGCCGCACCGTTTATCGGCGAAAAGATTCTCACCGGCGGGCCGCCGCAGCGCCGCCACGTACCGCTGCCGGCACCGTCCTGCTCTTGCGCCAGGCCAAATGGTTTCTGTATCGATTCGATCATCGCTATCCTCCGGATAGGTGAAACTTGACCGGGCACCCACAAGGGGCGCCCCTACAGTCTCACCTCATAGATCACACCTGTCGCTCGCAACGCGATTAGAAACTCGAAACTGGAAACTTGAAACTAGCAAATAGGTATTCGAAACCGATCTGATATCGACAATTAAAACCCGAAACACGCATCCTGCCACCCGTAACACCAAACGCGAAACACAAAACATAAAACAATTAATTTAACGGTACAGGGTGTAAGGTATAGGGTGTAAGGCAAAAGGCGAAAGGCACACGGCGCACGGCAACAGGTTTAATTCAGATATCATGAACCCGCAATCCTGCCGCCCGTCTGTGACTCGCAACCCGCAACCCGTAACCCGCAACCCGTAACACCAACCACCACCCACCAAACACAAAACAATTAATTTAACGGTACAGGGTGTAAGGTATAGGGTGTAAGGCAAAAGGCGAAAGGCACACGGCGCACGGCAACAGGTTTAATTCAGATATCGTGAACCCGCAATCCCGCCGCCACTCGTAACCCGCAACGCGTGACTCGCAACCCGTAACCCGTAACCCGCAACCGCTGCCTAACCCGCAACCATCCACCAAAAGCGAAACACCAAACATAAAACAATTAATTTAACGGTACAGGGTGTAAGGTATAGGGTGTAAGGCAAAAGGCGAAAGGCACACGGCGCACGGCAACAGGTTTAATTCAGATATCGTGAACCCGCAATCCCACCGCCCGTAACCCGTAACCCGCAACCCGCTAACCCGCAACCCGCAACCCGCAACCCCACCTGTATCGTCCGCCGGCGAAAATATCAACCTGCGTCCGACCGGGGATCAGGGGTCGCAGGCCCCGAAACCGTGCGGATGGCCGCTTGCAGGGCCACGGCCCGGTTGGAGAAAATCCAGGTGACATGGCGGTTGACTTCGCGGAAGAGGCAGTTGACGGAGTCGGCGAATCCCGTACCCGTCTTCTGGCCGAGGGCCGCGTGGCGCCTGACCAGCCGGTCGGTCACCAGCAGGTAGTGGCCCAGAAGACCGCCGTAGTGACGCTCGGCCGCCAGGCGGCTCATGGGGCCGACGCGGGACCAGGCGATCGGCAGCCGCGCGGCGGACGGCACGACATCGAATACCTCCAGAACTTCCGGGGAAAGCGACATCAGATGAAAATCCTTGATGGGGGTGAGGCCCGAGAATTGCGCCTCCAGAACCCGCCGCTGCTCCGGGATGTCAGCAAAAGGTTCAAGTTTCAGTTCAACCATCAGGTGCACGTTGCGACCGAAAGCGCGCACCACCTCGTCGAGGGCCGGGATCAGCGGACAGGCGCGTCTCAGGTCCGTGAAATCGGTTTGCCGGATGGGGACGGCCCGCCCGAACAGGCGCCGGGCATCCGGATCGTGACTCACCACGGGCCGCCGGTCGCGGGTCCAGCGCACGTCGAACTCGATGCCCCAGCAGCCGCCGTCGACCGCGGCCTGGAAGGCGGGCAGCGTGTTTTCGAGGACTCGCCGATTGTCATGCTCGCCGCGATGGGAGACGATCCGGCACTGCGCCAGGCGCCTGGCCGGCGGCCGGGGCTGCGGATAACGCCGAAAGAAGGCATTCGTGCCGCGCAGAAAGGCGTTTTCGAGCCAGGAAGGAATGGTCATGTTACCCCGCGAGGTCAACCGCCGATAGAAGGGGCGCCGATTCGGACTCCCGCCATTTTGGAATTGACCCCCGGCGGCAGTACGGAATATAAAATAGCGATGAAGACCAGATCCGTCAAACCGGACGACCCGCTCGATAAAAAAGAGGCCCGCGCCGACTGGGAAAAGCTGACCGTGCCGCCGGCGCAGGCCATCGCCGAGCTTGCGCCCGGCATGAGCGTATTCATCGGCACCGGCGTGGCCGAACCGCGCACCCTGATGAAGCACGTCATGGGAGCCGAAGCCACCCACCTCCAGGATCTGGAACTCATTCAGCTGGTCAGCCTGGGCGATGCCATTTCCCTCGAGGCCCTCGGCACGCATCGCTACCGCCTGAAGACATTTTATTCGGGGTGGGCCGCCAGCGAGGCCATCGGCGCCGGACAAATCGATTTGATTCCGAGCCGGTTTTCGGAAATACCGCACCTGATCGCCTCGGGCCGGATCCTGATCGACGCGGCCCTGATCCAGATCACACCGCCCAACGCGGACGGCTACTGCAGCTTCGGAATGGCGGTCGACGTGGCGCGGCTCGCGCTCGATCGGGCGCGCGTTAAAATCGGCGAGATCAACGCGCACGTCCCGGTGACCCTGGGCGACACCCTGGTGCACGTGTCCGAATTCAACCACCTGGTGCGCTCCACCGAAACGCCGATCTATTTTTCCCGCTGGCCCGTGAACGATGTTTTCGACCGCGTGGCGGCCCATGTGGCTGCGGTGATCGAGGACGGCAGCTGCCTGGCATTTTCGATCGGGCCGCTGTACGAAGCTCTGGGCCGGCAACTGGTGCACAAGCGGCACCTCGGGCTGCACACGCCCTTTTTCACCGACGCCGTGATGGACCTGGTCAAAAGCGGGGCCGTGACCAACCGCCACAAGGAGATCTTCCGCGGCAAGTCGCTCACCTCCTACGCCTTCGGCACCCGGGAACTGATGACCTGGCTCGACCGCAATCCCCTGGTTGAATTTCAGCAGCTGGACAAGGTCTTCGCGCCGAAGCTGATCGGCCAGAACCCGCGGTTTGTGGGAATCCTGCCGGCCCGCAAGGTCGATCTTTCCGGCCGCATCGTGATGCATGTGGGCAAGGGCAACGTCACGGCCGGGCCCGGCGATGTGATGGACCTGCTGCACGGGGCCGAGTTATCGGCCGGTGGACTGCGCCTGTTCGCCCTGCCGAGCCGCAATCTGCGCGGCGAGGCCAACATCCGCCCGCAGGTGGATGACTTTCCCAACCAGCTCAACGTCCGGGAATCGGTGGACATGGTCATCACGGAGTACGGGGTGGCCAGCCTGAGCGGGCGCAGCGTGCGCGAGCGGGCCCAGGCGCTGATCGAGGTTGCCCATCCGGCAGACCGGCTGAACCTGATCGAAGCCGCCAAGGCCATGAACATCCTGTATCCCGACCAGATTTTCATCGCCGCCTCGGCCCACCTCTATCCCGCCCACCTTCGAGCCGAGCGGACCTTCAAGGGCGGAGTCGCGGTGCGCTTCAGGGCGATCAAACCCTCGGACGAAGACGGCATGCGCCGGCTGTTCTACCGGTTTTCGGACGAGGCCGTGTACTATCGCTATTTCACGCCCGTCAAGACCATGCCGCACGCGAAAACCCAAAAGTACGTCAACATCGACTACGCGCAAACGCTGTCGGTCGTCGGGCTGGTCGGTGACCCCGGCGCCGGCCGCATCATCGCCGAGGCCCGTTTCGTCAAGGACCCGCTGCACCCCGTGGCCGATGTGGCCTTCGTGGTGGACGAAGCCTACCAGGGCCTCGGCATCGGGACTTACCTGTTCAACCTGCTGGTGCGTCTGGCCGCGGAAAGAGGCCTGCGGGGATTCACCGCCGATGTGCTGGCCACCAATACGGCGATGATGAAAGTGTTCGAAAAAAGCGGGCTCGCCATCAAGGCCAACCTGGAAGACGGCATCTACAGCCTGTCCATATCATTCGACCGCCACCTTGCCGATGCGCCCAGCGGTCCGGCCTGATACCGCCGCCGGCAACTTGGCCGGTGCGCAAGCCACGCGATGGCAATACAGCCCGGAAAACGATCCTCCGACAATGTGTTCGATGAAAAGGGCGGGCACACAGGCCCGCCCCTACGGGGGAATGCGGCGGGCGATGGGGTGCCTGGGTCAACCGGCCAACGGGCAAACGGGCGTAACGGGCCAACGGGCCAACCGATGGAAAGGGCGGACACACAGGCCCGCCCCTACGGGGGGATGCGGCGGGCGATGGGGTGCCTGGGTCAACCGGCCAACGGGCAAACGGGCGTAACGGGCCAACGGGCGTAACGGGCCATCGGGCCAACGGGCCAACCGACCGCCGGACCAGCCGGCTAACTCACGATCAGCGTGGACGCCTCCTGCGCCAGGTTCAGCACCTTCTGCGAAATGCTTCCCAGAAAAAAGTCTTTGATACTGGCAACACCGCGACGGCCCAGGACCACCAGGTCGTAGCCGGAACGCGCCTCGTCCGCGATGTCACGGGCGATCCCCTTTTTTTTCGGTTCGGTCTTTATGGTGATGTTATCGACCGCGAACCCCGCCTGCCGCAATGCCTCCGCGGCCTCGGCCAGGGCCGCAGACACCAGGTCCTTCTTTTTCTCCTCCAGGGTGCAGAAGGCCTGCTGCTGGGACTTGAAATAAGGCGTCAACTCCGGGCTGTTCATGTCGCACAGCGCGGCCGTATCCTGGAGCACACTGAACAGGGTGACGTGGTTGTCGGTGGGAAATGTCCGGGCGACATACTGCACGGCCCGCATCGCATTTTCTGAAACATCGAATGCTATCAATATCTTTTGTCCCATATCTTACAGCCTCCTTTAAGAATTTGTTGGCCGCGTCGGCCCGCCCTTTTCTTCAACCCGAGGATGGGAAGTGACGTCAAGCCCCTATCTCATATGACATCTGCTACCCTAAAATCAACCGATTTCAAGAAACAACGCCGGGAGTCAATCGGTTGAATCGAGCGCCGGTTTCTGTGGCGCTCGATCCGGGCACTGGTGGATGAAAGTCTGGAAATCAGCATCATTGAACCTTTCCCTGAACCTTGTGACTGGCCGCTTGCAGCCAGAGGCGCCGCTCGTATGAAACTACGCCAAAATGGCACAGTTTCTTTAACGGGCAAACCGGGCGCTCCGCGGTCAGCGGCGGGGCTAAACCTTGAACCTCAAATCGCATTCATCCTTCCACCCTGCACCGTGAACCGTGAACCTTGTACCCATCTTTTATCATACGCCAACATCCGACAATACAGCCAAAACCTTTATCTTGAAGCCTGTATTGACCTGGCGGACGTGATTGCCTATAATGCCCCCGAATGGCCCCTGGAACCCGATATCCCCCCGATACCCCCGGGGACGATCCATCGAAAGGCGGTGCGGCATGCCGGAAAAATACGATCTTTGCATCATCGGCGCCGGTCCGGCGGGTTTTGCCGGGGCCATGCGCGCACTGGACCTGGGCCGGCATGTGTGTATCGTCGAGGCCGACGAGATCGGCGGGACCGGGGTGATGTGGGGTGCCCTTTCCTCGAAAACCATGTGGGAGCTGGCCAAGGACTACGACATCGCCGCCAAAATCGACCGCGGATACCGCAGCGCCGGCCTGGTCGTCAACTATGCCGCGGTCCGCAACACGGTGATCCAGGCCGTCAAGGAAAAGCAGTACCAGATGCTCTCCCAGCTCGAGACCTACTCCCCCGAGCGCTGGCAGGGGCCGGGGTCGATTACCTTCATTCGCGGCCAGGCGAGCTTCATCTCCTCGGAGCGCATCGAGGTAACCGCTACAGACGGGGGCCGGCAGGAGATCGGGGCCGACTTCTTTCTGATCTGCACCGGTTCCAAGCCGCGCGATTTTCCGCATATCGCGGTCGATCAGCAGCGCATCCTCAACTCCGACGGCATCCTTAACCTGAAGGAGTTCCCCAAGCGGCTGGTCATCATCGGTGCCGGCATCGTCGGCTGCGAGTACGCCACGATCTTTTCCAATTTCGATCAAACCAAGGTTTTCCTGGTCGATCATCAGAAACGGATCATCCCCTTCGAAGACGAGGACCTGAGCCGTTTCGTCAGCCGGAACCTCAGGCGCAACCAGGTCGAGATCTTTCATTCCGCCATCCTGCGGACCATCAACGCCAGGACCGGGCACCTGGAGGTGATCCTGGACTTCAATGACGGCCATTCCCAGGTGGTCGAAGCCGATGCGGCCCTGATTTCCATCGGCCGCACACCCCATCTGGCCGGATTGAACCTGGAGCGGATCGGGCTGACGACCGACACCTTGGGATTTCTCACCACCGACGAGAACTGCCTGGTCAAAGGCAATATTTACGCCGCCGGGGACGTGGCCCGTCACCCGGCCCTGGTCAACATCGCCGAAACCGAAGCCCGCTATGCCGTCAAACACATGTTCAACGCCATCCGGTGGCCGCTCAGGTACCGCAACATGTCCACCGTCATGTTTTTCAAACCGGCGGTGGCGGCCGTCGGCCTCAACGAGCAGGGCTGCCGCAAGAAGAAGATCCCCTACCGGGTGGCGGTCTATTCCAATGCCCTGGTCACCCGGGCCATCGCCATGCAGGCCACCGACGGTTTCGTTAAAATCATCGTCAGCCACGACGACCAGCAGATGCTTCTGGGAATGCGCGCGGCCGGACCCCAGGCCTCCACGACCATCATGTCCATCGCCCTGCTGATGGACCAGGAAAAAGGTATCGACGATGTGCTGAAATCCGTGCACCCGCATCCCACGATGTCGGAAAACATCCAGGAATGCCTGCGGGTCCTGCTCGGAAAGTCGGTCTACAAACCGCACGCTTTCCCGCACTACATCCAGATCCGGAACTGGACGCCGGACGGTGAGGAAGCCGACACCGATCACCCCGCACAATGACATCCGGAAACCGCTTGAATACAGGGTTGTGTATGGCTAATCAGTGCCTGACCGAAACGCCCCTCCCCTGGCGGTAAAGGGGGATGGAGAAAAGACGCTGACCAATTTTGCCGACAGCGGCCGGGCGGCTGTTGTCGCCTCCAGGCTAAAGTGATGCATTAGCTTTTCTCATCTGCTCCTCTTCCGTGCGACCGACCTTGACCGCGCCCGTCGGACACGTCCTTTGCCATCGGACAGACCCAGCTGTACCCGGCTCTTGCGGCCGTAAAAAAAATATACCGAAATCTTTCTCTCGAAGCCTCTATGGGCGTAATGTCAGCCGGCCGAGCCGGTCATATCGACCACGAGGCAAGGCCGGGTTCGACAGGTAACCCGCGCGGGGGCAATCGCGGCCGGCACGACCTGCCGCGCGGATCATCTCCGCTTTCGAGCCGGTCGATCACATGGAACCGATCGGGGAAAGAAACGAATGAGCCTTGCGGTCAACACCATCCTGTGCGCGATCGATTTCTCCCGGTTCTCGCCGGCCTTGCTCGACTACGCCGCCGGCCTCGCCCGGGGTTTCGGGGCGCGGGTCGCCGTTTTTCACGCATTGAACGTTCCCCGCACCCGGCTGCCGGATGAGGCGCTCTGCAATCCGGGCGCCGACGCGGCCGAGCAGGTCGAAACCGCCCGCAGACGGATAACGAAACTGGTCGCAGACCGTCCGATCGACTGGCACGCCGTCATCCGCTCCGGGGACCCGGTCGAGGCCATCGAGGTGTATGTGCGCGATCACGCTATCGGGCTCGTGATGGCCGCCACCTACCGGCTCTCGGGCTGGAAACGTTTTTTGGGGGGAACGATCGTCGAGGCACTGGCCCGCTCCCTCCCCCGGCCGCTGTTCGTGGTCCAAACGGTGCGGACCGCCGCGCCGCAGGGGCCAGAGGTCGGCGTTGCGCTGCGCAACATCCTGGTGGCCTGCGACCTGTCGGCCGGAACCGATACCCTCTTTGCCTGGGCGGCCGCCTTTGCGCGCGGTTTCGGGTCCAGGCTCCATTTCGCGCACACGATCGAAACACCCGTGGCGGAAAAGCCGCTTAAACCCGCCGCCGGCCCCTACAGCGAGGTCCAGCAGACGTTGAAAAATCATCTGCAGCGGCGCCTGGTGCACCGGTTGCCCGAATACATTCGCCGCGGCGACGCATTCACGGCCGCGGTGTTGCAGGGAAACCCGGCCGACAGCCTGTTGGATTATGCGGCCGCCAACGCCATCGGCCTGATTGTCGTCGGCGTGCGGCCGCGACACGGGCTCCAGAAACTCCTGATCGGCTCGACGACGGAAACCCTCTTGCGGCGCGCGCCCTGCGAGGTGCTCACGGTGCCGTGTTGAGTCGGTTGGGTCGGTTGGGTCTATTGAGTCCGTTGGGTCTGTTGGGTCCGTTGGGTCTGTTGGGTCGGTTGGGTCCGTTGGGTCTGTTGGGTCGGTTGGGTCTGTTGGGTCTGTTGGGTCGGTTGGGTCCGTTGGGTCCGTTGGGTCTGTTGGGTCGGTTGGGTCTGTTGGGTCTGTTGGGTCGGTTGGGTCTGTTGGGTCTGTTGGGTCGGTTGGGTCGGTTGGGTCTGTTGGGTCGGTTGCGGTCGGGTTACGGGTTTCGGGTTGCGGGTTGCGGGTGTTACCTTTGAGATAAGATGTAGGGGCGCCCCTTGTGGGTGCCCGATGGTGGTGTTTGGTGTTTCGTGTTTTGTGTTTCGCGTTTGGTGTACGGGTGGCAGGATGCGTGTTTCGGGTTTTAATTGTCGATATCAGATCGGTTTCGAATACCTATTTGCTAGTTTCAAGTTTCCAGTTTCGAGTTTCTAATCGCGTTGCGGGTTGCGGGTTACGAGTTACGGGCGGCGGGATTGCGGGTTCACGATATCTGAATTAAACCTGTTGCCGTGCGCCGTGTGCCTTTCGCCTTTTGCCTTACACCCTATACCTTACACCCTGTACCGTTAAATTAATTGTTTTACGTTTGGTGTTTCGTGTTTCGTGTTTTGTGTTTCGCGTTTGGTGTACGGGTGGCAGGATGCGTGTTTCGGGTTTTAATTGTCGATATCAGATCGGTTTCGAATACCTAATTGCTAGTTTCAAGTTTCCAGTTTCGAGTTTCTAATCGCGTTGCGGGTTGCGGGTTACGAGTTACGGGCGGCGGGATTGCGGGTTCACGATATCTGAATTAAACCTGTTGCCGTGCGCCGTGTGCCTTTCGCCTTTTGCTCACCCTATACCTTACACCCTGTACCGGTAAATTAATTGTTTTATGTTTGGTGTTTCGTGTTTGGTGTTTTGTGTTTGGTGCTTTGTGTTTGGTCACGGTTTGCGGGTTTACTGAAAGGCTTCGATCATTCAACCGTGAACGCTGAACGGTGAACCTTTGAACCTCTGTGGTTCGGGCTTCAATTGCCGCAATCGGATCGGTTTCGAATACCTATTTGCGAGTTTCAAGTTTCGTGTTTCGAGTTTCTATTCTGGTTGCGGGTTGCGAATTCAATTGCCACTATCGGATCAGTTTCGGATTCCTATTTGCGAGTATCAAGTATCCAGTTTCCAGATATAGTTTCAAGTATCCAGTTTCCATCCAGAGTTGGCATCCGATGGCCGAAATCATGAACAACTCGCCGGCGCCGATCAGACCGGCAACCGGCATTGTCAGGAGCCTGGCTTTTCTGGATCACCTCACCCCGCCGGGACACCCGGAACATCGTGCGCGGCTGGAGGCCATCCACAGCATGCTGGACCGGACCGGCCTGCTGCAGCGGCTGGTCCTCGTCGAGGCCAGGGAGGCCGCAGACGATGAAATCCTGTTGGTCCACTCGGTCGCCCATTTGGAGAAGCTCGCCGCGACCGCCCTGCACGATGTCACGGCCCTGACGCCGGACACCATCGCGTCGGCCGGCTCCTACCGCGCCGCGCGCCTGGCGGCGGGCGGCGTACTGGAGGCCGTCGCCCGGGTCGCCGACGGCCGCCTCGCCAATGCCTTCGCCCTTGTCCGGCCGCCCGGGCACCATGCGGAAAGAAACCGCGCCATGGGGTACTGCCTGTTCAACAACGTCGCCCTGGCGGCCGCCTATGCCCGCAAGGTCCTCGGCCTGGAGCGCGTGCTGATCCTGGACTGGGACGTCCACCACGGCAACGGGACCCAGCACATCTTCGAACGGGACGACCGGGTCCTGTTCGTCTCCATCCATCAGTATCCGCATTTTCCCGGCACCGGCTGCTTCACCGACGCGGGAATCGGCCGCGGCGAGGGCTACTCGATCAACGTTCCGGTTCCGAGAGGCTATGAGGACGCGGAATATGCCGCGATTCTGCCGGCGGTCCTGGCGCCGGTGGCCGCAGAGTTCAAACCCGATCTGATCCTGGTTTCCGCCGGTTTCGATCCGCACGCCTCCGATCCTGCCGGCGGCATGCGCCTGACCCCGGCAGGCTTCGCGGCCCTGACCCGCTGCCTGCTCGAAAACGCCGCGGCCTGCTGCGGCGGGCGGCTGGTGCTCGTCCTGGAAGGCGGCTACGATGTCCATACCATCGGTGAAAGCGTGGAAGCGGTGTTGAACGAGCTGTCCGGCGCCACCCAGACCGCAGTGGCCGACATCGCCGCCGCCGCCAATCCCAAAAAAGTGATCTATGCCTTGAAGCGGGTCATGAACGTCCAGCGCCGGTACTGGAAAAGCCTGGCCCCGCCGCTCATCGTGAACTCTTCCGGCCGAACGGTTTGCATCTGATGGGGCCGAAAAACAGCCGGGCCGGCACGGCGGGACGCGCGGGCCTTTATGCCCACAATCGAGCACATGGCCGCCAGCCGAAACCGCAATCCGCTTTCACCCGCCCCCCCCGGACGTTGAATCGCCGCCGGGCGGGAAAATCGGAAACCGATTGTGCCGGTCACATCCGCAGCGCCCCAGGGGGATCGAGGCGCTTCCGGGAACGACACGCCACTTGTCATGCAGGAGGGAGAGGAACATGAATAAAATCAAAATCATGGAAGCCTCGGTCCGCAAATGGAACCGGATCATCGCCGGCAAGGGATCCGATGGCGGCATTCTGGACTGCCCTCCCTGCCGGATTTACTACATGATGGTGTGCATCGGCTGTCCCATTGCCCAGTACACCGGCAAGAAGTTCTGCAAGGGCTCGCCTTACGGTCGCTGGTACTGGCACCAGAACAACGAGCACGGCTTCCTGCGGAAAAAAGTCTACTGCCCCGAGTGCGAGCGGCTGGCGACCGAGATGCGCGATTTCATGATCGAGATCGTCGCGGACCTGAAGGGAAAGTCATCGCAACCGTGAGCACGCGCCACCGTATGTGTCCGGGTCATCCGCAAACGGCCCCGGTTTCTCCGGCCGGCCGGCGCGACCGCCACCCGCGAAACGGCGCCTCGCGCCGGGATGAGGCCCGGTGGTAACCGCCGGCGCGGTTGCCGTGAGCCTGGTCATCGCGGAGCTGGTCATTCTGAGCCTGGGCGGCTTCGTTTTTTTCCGTCGGTGCGGCAACACGGTTGCCGAATCGGGCGCCTACGGCCTGATGACCGTTATGATGGGGCTCTCTCTGGTTTTCCAGGTCTGCTTTCTGGTCAATCTGCCGGCCGCCTCTTTTTTCATCGAAAGCCTTGTCACCGCACTGGCACTAACGTTTGTCGTGCGGCACCGGGCGGAAGTGCGCCTGGCCCTGACCGCCGTCCGATCCCTGCGGTCACGACACCCGCTGGCTCTCCTGGTGGTCGGGCTCCTGTGGAGCTACCTCGTTTTAACGGCCATCCTCATACCGCCCGGAACGATCCACTGGGAACCGCTCGCGCGCCTGCTGACACTTGAACGGCAACCGGCCCTGTTTCCGGCCGGGCTGTCCGCCGCGGCAGCCGCGAGTGCGGCCGGACCGGCATCGGCCAACACCCTGGTTCTCCCGCACCTGTTTCTGCGCTTCCACACCGATGCGGGCATCGGCCTGCTGGGATTTGCGGCGTATCTATCGATCGGCTTCAGCGTCTATGCGCTGTCCCGCCGGTATGCCTGGCCTGAAACGGCTTTCACCGTGGCGCTGATGGCCCTGAGCCTGCCGCGCATGGTGTACCTGGCGACATCGCCCGGCTACGACATCATCCCGACGGCTGCGGCCCTTTTCTGTCTCCTGGCCGTTTACCGGACGGTTGAAACGCCCAATTTGCGCGACCTGTATTTGCTCGTTCTCGGTCTGATATTCATGATTTCGACCACCACCCTGCAGCTGGCATTCCCGCTGGTGCTGGCCGCGCTGGCCCTCCTGCTGCTTTTCCGCCGCCACGGCCTGGACACCTGGCGGCACCTGGTGGCGGCGCGTCCGGCGGTTCTGCCGATAGTCGCGCTGCCGGCCCTGGTTTTTTCACCGCTTCTGCCCTGGGCCTGTTTTCCGGCGACAAGCGCCGGCGGCGGCACCGGCCGGCTGCTGCCCGTCGCGGCGTACAACACCGACGGGCTGCAGGGCGCGGCGGCCAACGCAATCCGTTACCTGCTGCAGAGCATCGATGTCACGGCCCCGGTCGATGGCCTGTTGAAGTGGTCCGTGGGCTTTTCGATCGGCGGCCTGCTGCAACACCTCTATGAAGCCCTGATCGCGCCCGTATTCGACGGCCGCGGGGCGGCGGCCGCATTCACCATCGCCCTGGGGGCCGACGAGCAAAGTTCCTGGTACGGCCCTTTCGGGTTCCTTTTGATCCTGCCGGCGGTCGCTTACGCCGCCCGCCGGGCGCCCAGGCGTTTGAAGGCGGTCGCCGTCGCCCTGGCCGGCTATTTTTTCCTGGTGGCCCTGATCCCGGCCTGGCAGCCGGAAAATGTCCGTTACCTCGATGTATTCTTCCTGTGCGGCAGCGTGTGCACCGCGTTTTTCCTGCCGCCCTGGCGCGTGAGCCGCAGAGGGCGGCGGGTCCTGCTGGCGACCGGCATCGCCCTGCTGGCGTATGCCGCCCTCGGCAACGAACACAAACCAGCCATCGCCCTGCCGCACGGCTACTCGAAATCCGGCGCGGACTCTGCGGCAAGCCGGCAGCGGCCCGCAGGAAAAGGCCCCGCTGAAGCCGTCATGCCGCCCGGCAGCATCTGGCGCGCTTCCGAATGGGGCAGAAAGCGCAGCTGGGCCGCGCCGGCCGTGTTCGGCGACCAGCGCCTGGCGGCGGCGGCGGCCCTGATAAATGAGTCCGAACGGCTGTGGGTGGTCTACGCCGACCTCGATCGGGCCTACCCTTTCTTGAAGCGGTTTCCGGCCGCGACCGCCGTCGCGCTCGGCGACCTTTGCCCGGATGAATTGTCGTCCGCGCGCAGCCGGCATTCTGTGGTCCTCATGTTCGTCGACGTCTCCCCGCCGCGGTGGCTGGAGGCGGGCGCTCCGCAGCTCCTGTGGCAATCGTCCCGCGTCACGGCCGGGGCGCCCGGCGCCCTGCTGCGCCTGCCCTGACGCCGGCCGCCGGCCGTGATCGTGACCGCCGCGGTGTTCGGCTTTGATTTTAAGCGCGGAATCATCTATAATGATTCAATTATACTAGTCTTTTTTAATCGTGACAGCAGATAGGAACACCGATTTTGAACGCTTCCCGGATTATTTCGGCCCTGTCGGCCTGGGCCGTCCTGTTCTTGTTTACCGGCACTCTGCCGGCGATCGACACCTCCGCCGACCCGGCGGCACCTCAGCCCCCGATTACCGAAAAGCAGTTGAAGTCGGCCGCCAACAGCAGCCTCTGGCGCCTGAAATACGCCATCGACAAGGAAGGCTTTTACGCCGCGCGCGTCGCGCTGAACGTCTGGCGCAGCAATGCCCTCGACGCCGGCATTTTCGACCAGGCCGACTATGACGAGTACAAGAGGAAGATCTACGACAAATCGATCCGCAGCAGCCTGCAGTGCTTCGAATATGCCATCCAGCACGGAAATCTCACGGACGCCAGAATCTGCCTGCACACCTGGAAGGCGCATTCCGCAGAAATGGGAACCTTCGACCCCGATCTCTACGAGGAGATGCACAAAAAGCTAAAGTGACAGATTACATTATCGGCGAAAACCATCAGGAGCAGTATCGATGACGACGATAGCGGATTATGACGTTGACCGTCTGATCGGCATGCGGGTGGGGACTTCGACCATTTTAAGGGAACTGGCGCGCGGCGGCATGGCCATCGTGTTCATCGCCTTCCAGAAGACCCTGAAACGTCAGATCGCGATCAAGGTCCTTCCCAAGAGCCTGATCACGGCCAAGTCGGCCGAGCTTTTCCAGCGCGAAGCCGAGGCCGTCGCCATTCTCTCCCACCCCAACATCATTCCGGTTTACGAGGTCGGCGACACCGAAGAGTTTCTGTTCATCACGATGCAGCTGATCCAGGGCAACACCCTGGGCCAGTATATGCAATTCGCCCAGAAAAACCCGATCCCCTCGCGGCGCGTCCTGCCGCTGGCGGCGAGCCTGCGGGTCATGATCCAGGTTCTCGATGCGCTCGATTACGCCCACACCCAGGGCATCGTCCACCGCGACATCAAACCGGGCAACATCATGATCGAGAAACATTCCCGGCGGCCGCTGGTGACCGATTTCGGCATCGTGCAGGTCCTGAACGGCGACAGCGAAGCCGCCAAGGCCGTTCACGGCACCCCGTTCTACATGGCGCCCGAACAGATTCTCGGACAGGAAGTCGACGGACGCGCCGATATCTATGCCGCGGGGACCATGTTCTACCAGATGCTGGTCACGGACCTGCCGCTGCCGGACTTCAAGAAGAAAACCGATCTCCTCAAACACAAGATCCTGAGCCGGCAGGGCTTTTTTCTGAAAAAACCCTCCGAAGTGAACCCGGCCCTCGACCCGGAGATAGACCGGATCGTGGCCAAGGCCACGGCTTACGATCCGCAGGATCGGTATGCCGGCGGCCGGGATTTTATGGCCGACCTGGAGCAGTTTCAGCGCCGGCACCGCCTGTAACCGGACCAAGGGATGTCATCCATGACCGCCACAAAACTTCCCAAGGAGATTTCCAACCGGATCGGCAGAGCCTTTGCCCTGATATTCAACCGCTCGGCGATGTACACGGTCGACCACCCGTTCACCACCCAGGCCCTTTCCGAGTTTTTCACCACGACGACCCGCGGCCTGGCCCTTTTCTCCCCGATCGTCCTGATCATGCATCAGGAACAGTTTTTCATCGAGGAAGAGCCGCTCGATCAACGGATCAACACCGGTAAAATGCTGGCCCATTTCAAAAAGGCCGAAATTCACTCGATCTCCTTCGAGCACGGGATGACGGAGTCCGAACTGGCCCGCTTTACCGGGGTGCTCAACGACATCGCCACGCATGTCAATGCCGCGGCCATGAGGGCGGCCTGCGAGGCGCTGGGCATTCGCCGCATAAAGATCAACCATGTCTTTTACCAGAAGGTCACCGCCGACGACGAGGTCGTCGACCGGCGGTTGTTCGAGCAGTTCTCCGCCGGATCGGCCTCCGGCACCACCGCTCACGGCACCGACGAGGTGCTGGGGCTGATGGCCGAGAGCGTGCTGATGGAGGAGCTGGAAAAGTCCCTCTCGCTGCAGAGCATCATCGAGAGCCCCACGGGTGCCTCCCGGAAGATCATCGCGGCCGACCAGGCGGCGGCCGGATCCGGCGAGCCCGGGGCCCCGGCCGCCGGCGATGTCATCATGGCCCAGCTGCAGCGGATCCGGGAGCAGGTCGACCCGTCGTCCTCGGCGGCCGCCAAGCCGGACCTGAGCGAACTGGCCGATGCCGTCTTTGCCATGAAGAAAAACCTTCTCGACGGCATTGCGGCCCGCAAGGCCGAAGGGATCGTTTACCAGAACGAGCGCGAGATCATAGAGGAGACCCAGGCGCTCACCGACCAGGTCCTGATTCAACTCGTCTGCGAGGAATACCAGCAGGGAAAAATCTCGGTTCAGCGCCTGGCGCAGATCCTGCGGCGCCTGGTGCCGGAACCGGCCGAGCTGCAGCGCCTGATGCCGAAGATAAAAGCCGCCCTGCTGGCCGAAGGCATGGAGCTGCACGAATTTCTGCAGTTGACCCGCGAGCTGAAAAAGGAGCTGCAGAGCGAGGACCTGGTCACGGCCCTCGAAAAAAGCGCCGAACAGCTGGGAATTTCGGCCGATGTCCTCATAGAGGAAGTCAACCGCGACCCGAAAAGCGCGGCGGAATTGATTTACCTGGCCTCCGAAATCCGCCGGGGATCCGGGGACGAGACCATCCTCTCCGATCTGCTGGTCGACTATATCGAACGCGTCGGTTCGGAACTGGCCTTCGATGCCGCCCGGAAACAGGGCGATGCCGGCGACCGGCACCTGCGCGGCCTGATTTCGAAGATCGAGACGACCCTGGTCGAGCGGCTCAAGGGCAAGGACCTGAGTTCCGACATGTTGCGCAAGGTGGCCGAGCGGCTGGGTGAACGCATGGAGGAATGCCTCGATGCGCTGAAGTCCCGCTGGACGGCCGGCCGCGGTCCCGACGCTGGCGCGGGTGCCGCATCGCCGGCGGCGACGGTGGAACCGGCGGCCGGCGGTGCGTCCACGGGATCCGGCTCCCAGGGGGTCCCTGGAGAACTGCGCGCCCCGACCGATGCCGACGAGCCGGCGCCAGGCCGGGCGCCCGCCCCGGCGGAACCGGCGGCCGCCAAGGCGGCGGATGAGGAGAAAGCGGTCAAGACCGCCTTGCCCAAAGGCATCCTGAACCGCAACAGCATTCTTTTTTTCCTGGAGAAGGAAATCGACCGCACCCTGCGCTACGACACCCCTTTCTCGGTGCTGACGCTGGCCATCTACAAAATCACCCCGGCCGAAGCCCTCGGCGCCGGCGCCGCCGGGCGCGGCGAGGTCATGCGCTTCGTGCTCGACACCCTGCTGCGCGTCGGCCGGCGCACCGACATTATCGGCGTTCTCGACCGCAGCAGGATCATGGCCCTGCTGCCGATGACCAGCCAGAAAAATGCCCGGGCCGCCATGCGCCGCATCCTCAAAGGAATTCACGAGGCCGATTTCAGGATCGCGGACACGCCGGTCGACATAAAACTGGCCGGCACCGTGACCGACTTCGACAAGGACCGCACCCCGCACCTGGAGGACTTCGTCAAGCGCGCCGAATCCGACATCCTCGACATGGTCAACCGCTTGAAAAACATTCAGAGCATCTATTGATGGCCGCCGAACTCCCCCATGATCAGCTCCGCCAGCGGATCGCCGCCCTGGAAAAAGAATTGGCGGACATCGCCGATCGCCAGCCGGCCGCGGATGCCCTGCGGGAACAAATCCAGTACCTGACCGCCCTGCACGAAACGACCATCGACCTGATCGGTCACCACAAAATCGACGAACTCCTGCAGGACATCATCGAGCGGGCGGCCCGGCTGGCCCGAACCGAAAACGGCTACATCCATCTGTACGACGGTGCGACCGACGAACTCGTCATCCGTTTCGGAATCGGCAAATTAAAAAAAGCCGTCGGCACCCGGCTGAAGCCCGGCCAGGGACTGGCCGGCCAGGTCTGGCGCGACGGCCGGCCGATGGTGGTCGATGACTATCGCAGTTGGCCGGGGAGAATCCCCAATCCGGTATTCGACGATCTGCGGGCGATTGTGGCCATCCCCCTTAAATCCGGCAATCATGTGTTCGGTATCATCGGGCTGGAGCGTGACGGGGAAAAAAAGACGTTCGAACCGGCGGAAATCTCCATTCTCAGCCGCTTTGCCGGCCTGGCCGCCATCGCCTATGACAACGCCCAGCTGTACGAAAAACTCCAGCGGGAGCTCACCGAACGGCGGCGGGTGGAAGAGACCCTGCGCCGCTACGAAAAGATCGTCGCCACATCCAAGGACCTGATGGCGCTGATCGATAAAAACGCCGTTTTCCAAGCGGTCAGCGACAGTTACCTGAAGGCGCACGGCAAAGAACGCGCCGAAATCATCGGCGGTTCGATCCAGGACCTGGTCGGCCGGGACCGGTTTGAAAGAGACATCCAACCCAGCTTCCGCCGCTGCCTGGCCGGAGAAGAGGTCACCTTCCAGTTGTGGTTCGATTTTGCCGGCATGGGCAGCCGCTTCATGGACGCCACCTACACGCCTTTTCGGGACGAAACCGGCGAAACCATCGGCGCCGTCGTGGTCTCGCGCGATATCACCGAGACCAAACACCTCCAGGAGCAACTGCTTCAGGCTCAGAAAATGGAAGCCATCGGCACCCTGGCGGGCGGAATCGCCCACGACTTCAACAACCTCCTGATGGGGATTCAGGGCCGCACATCGCTGATGCTGTCCGAAATAGGGGCCGATCACCCGCACTTCGAAAACCTCAAGGGTATCGAGGATCACGTGCGCAGCGCATCCAACCTGACGCGCCAGTTGCTCGGCTTCGCCCGCGGCGGGCGCTACGAGGTCGAAGCGCTCGACTTGGGGCTGGTGATCCGGGAAAAAAACCGCCTGTTCGGTCGCATGCAGAAAGGAATCGTCATCGAGGAAAATCTGCCGCCCGATCTGTGGCGGGTCGCGGCCGACCGCAGCCAGATCGAACAGGTGCTCCTGAATCTTTACATAAACGCCTGGCAGGCCATGCCCGGCAGCGGCACCCTCCGGGTGCAGGCGGTCAACGTCGATCTCGACGAGCGTGCCGTCGCGGGCTACCACTTGCCGGCCGGCCGCTATGTCAGGATCTCGGTCGCCGATTCGGGCATCGGCATGGATGCCGCCACCTGCGGGCGCATCTTCGAGCCGTTTTTCACCACCAAGGAAATGGGGCGCGGCACCGGCCTGGGGCTGGCCTCGGCTTACGGCATCATCCAGAGCCACGGCGGCTTCATCACCGTCGAGAGTGCCGAAGGCCGGGGCACGACCTTCGACATCCACCTGCCGGCCACCGACCGGCCGACGGACATCGCCGCCCGGCCCGTTGCGGCCGTTCACAGAGGCGCCGGCACCATTTTAATGGTGGATGACGAAAAGATGATCCTGGCCGTGGGCGCGCAGATGCTGCAGCGGCTCGGTTACGAGGTGCTGACGGCTTCCGGCGGCCGGGAGGCGGTCCGGATCTACGAGCGCCATGCCGACCGCATCGGGCTGGTCATCCTGGATTTCATCATGCCCGATCTGGGCGGAAAGGATACCTGCGCCCTTTTGAAAGCCGTGAATCCGGCCGTCAAGGTGCTGCTCTCAAGCGGGTATGCACTCGACAGCAAGGCCGGGGCCATCGCCAAATACGGCTGCGACGGCTTTATCCAGAAGCCGTTTGACCTGAACACCCTGTCACAGAAGATCAGCCGCCTTCTTAAGACCGGCGAATCCGCGTAAGTCACGGCAACAAATACGTCCACAAGACATCGACCGCCGGCTTCCGCTTTGCGCGGCGGGCTCCTCAGCGCCCCTGCCGGCCGGCGGGATTCTCCCCCGCCCCGATCCGGCCACGCATCATCGAAAAAAAGACCCCGGCCATGCACAAGGCGGCAAAGATCGCAAAGGTCATGCGGACGGCGTGTAAAAAAAGGTCGTAGACGGCCGGTGTGATCGGAGAGCGGCCGATGAACACCGCAAAGATGACCGTGGCCGTGGCCATGCTGGTCATCTGGCCCAGCAGGCGCATGGTCGCCACCGCTCCGGAGGCGATGCCGTAGTATTTCCTTTCGACGGCCCCCATGATGGCACTCATGTTGGGCGAGGAAAAAAGGGCGAACCCGAGGCCGAGCAGCGCCAGGTTGCCGACGATCAGGCCGGCGGGGGTCCCTTCGGCGATAAAGACGAAGAAGAGCAGTCCCAGGCTCGTGACCGCCATGCCGGCCGATGCGATCAGGCGCGGCTCGATGCGGTCGGACAGCCGGCCGGCGACGGGCGAAAGGATGGCCATCACCACCGGTTGGGCCATCAGAACCGTCCCGGCGCTCTGGGGGCTCATGCCCTTGATGTACTGAAGGTAGAGGCTGACCAGAAAGGTGGTCGCGAAAGTGGCCGAATAATTTATCAGGGCCGCCAGGCTCGAAAATGCAAACAGGCGGTTGCGCTTGAAGAGGCCGACCTCGAAAACAGGGTTGGAAATGCGGGTTTCGTAGCGGATGAAAATCGCCAGGCAGGTGAAGCCGACAACAAGCAACGCCGCCGCCGCACCGGACGGCAGCCGCGCCGCGCCGTACACCAGGGTGAAGATCGCCACCACATACAGGAGGCTGCCGCGCACGTCCAGTTTTTCGCCGCCGGCATCGGCCCATTCGCCGGTCAGGTACCTGAGGGTGATGTAAACCGATACCGCGCCGATCGGGGCCGCGACCCAGAAGATGCTGCGCCAGCCGAAGTGCTGGGTCAGCACGCCGCCGGCGAAGGGCCCGACCGAAAGACCGATGTAAACGGCCGCGACGTAAAATCCGATCGCGCGGCCGCGCCGGTGAGGCGGGAACACCGAGGTCAAGATGGCCATGCCGGTCGTAACGAACATGGCGGCACCGAAACCCTGGAATATCCGCAGAAAGATCAGCATTTCCACCGAACCGGCCCAGACGGACGCAAACGTGGACAAGCTGTAGAGGATCAGCCCCGCGGTGAAGATTTTGTTGCGGCCGTAAATGTCGGCGATTTTGCCGATCGGCACCAGCAGCACGGCCGTGGCCAGCAGGTAGGCGGTGGAAATCCAGGCCAGCAACACCGCGTCGACCGCAAATTCGGCCTGGATGGCCGGCAGGGCCACGTTGACCGCGGAAATCATGAAGGGCCCCATGAAGGAGGTCACGGTGGCCACCAGCAGCGCGGATTTCTGCTGAGCGCCGTCACCGGACCCGCCCGGTTGATTCACGTTTTCTGCAGCAGGCATCGTTTACCTTGCGAGGTCCCGTGTGTCGAAGCAGGCCCGCCGGTGGTCCACATCACAGATGGGGTGGGACCGCCTGGTAAAAACCAGATCCGGCTCCTTGCGCGCCTTTTCACCTATTCGTGTCATATCCGTTGCCACTGCAATCTCACTCCTTGAATCGTGTCACCGTCGTGTCTTGATGTCGGGAAGCACCTGAACTATCCTGGAGAGAGGCCATTTCATTTCGCCGACGAAAGGTGTAGAAGGTTCGAAGGTTCACCGCTCAGCGTTCACGGAAATTTGAAACTCGAAACTGGAAAAACATAAAACAATTAATTTAACGGTACAGGGTGTAAGGTATAGGGTGTAAGGCAAAAGGCGAAAGGCACACGGCGCACGGCAACAGGTTTAATTCAGATATCGTGAACCCGCAATCCCGCAACCCGTAACTCGTAACCCGCAACCCGTAACCATCCACCAAACACCGAACACCAAACACCAACCAAAAAATGCTTCTCACGCCCAGGATCAGAAACAACATCTGTGTCAACGCCCACCCGGCGGGGTGCGCCGCGCAGGTGCGCGCGCAGGTCGACTATGTCCGTTCCCGCGGAAAAATCGACGGCCCCCGCAAGGTGCTGGTGGTCGGCGCTTCCAACGGCTATGGGCTGGCGGCCCGGATCGTCTCGGCCTTCGCCTGCGGGGCCGACACGATCGGGATCGGCTACGAGAAAAGCGGCAGCGCGCAGCGCACCGGCACGGCCGGTTGGTACAACAGCCGGGCCTTTCGCGAAGAAGCCGCACGGCAAGGTCTGGGCGCCTGGGACATCAACGGCGACGCGTTCGCGGAAGCCACCAAGGCCGCGGCCGCCCGCCTGATCGGGGATAAGCTCGGACGCATCGATTTTCTCGTTTACAGCATTGCCGCCCCGCGCCGGATGGACCCCGCCACCGGGGAGATGTATTCCTCGGTCATCAAGCCGGTCGGCCGGCCGTTCACCGCCAAGACGCTCGATTTTCTCACCGGCTCCATCGCGACGCTGACGGCCGAACCGGCCAGTGCCGAAGAAATCCGCCAGACCGTCAAGGTGATGGGCGGCGAAGACTGGCTCCTGTGGCTGGAAAAACTGCGCGCGGCCGATCTGCTGAACCGCGGGGCTCTGACCGTCGCCTTTTCCTATATCGGCTCGGAGCACACCCGGGCCCTCTACCGCGACGGAACCATCGGCGCGGCCAAGAAGGACCTGGAGCAAAAGGTCGCCGTCATCGATCGATTGCTGGCGCCGCTGGGGGGCAAGGCGCTGATAAGCGTCAACAAGGCCCTGGTCACCCGCGCCAGCGCGGTGATTCCGGCCGTGCCGCTCTATATCGCCCTTCTCTACCGGGTGATGAAGGACAGGGGGCTGCACGAGGGCTGCATCGCCCAGATGGACCGGCTCTACCGCGACCACCTCTTCAGCGGCCGGCCGCTGCGCGTAGATGAAAAAGGCCGCATCCGGATCGATGACTTCGAAATGCGTCCCGATATCCAGCGCGAGGTGGCCGAATTCTGGGAAAAGGTCGATGCCGACAGCCTCGCCGAACTGGCGGATGTCGACGGGTTGCGTCAGGAATTCCTGCGCCACCACGGGTTCGGCATGCCGGGGGTCGATTACAGCCTGGAAGTCGATCCGGCCGATTTTTGACCGATTCCGCCGGCGCATCCCGCCGGGTGGCCCTTTGACGCCCCTGCCCGGCTGGCTGTGCCGGGCTTTTTTTGTTTCGGAAAATTTTATGCCAGCGGGCGGTGGATAAAGGGTTTCGCTGCCGGGCCGACGTAGTCCGCCACGATGTGGCCGCTGCCAAACAGCCGCCACTTGTAAATCACCAGGCCTTCGAGCCCCACCGGCCCGCGGGCGTGGATCTTGCTGGTGCTGATGCCCACCTCGGCCCCCAAACCGAACCGGTAGCCGTCGCTGAACCGGCTGCTGCAGTTGAGAAAGACGCCGGCGGCATCGACCGTGTCCATGAAGCGCGTGCCCCGCTCGCGGTCGGCCGTCACGATCACCTCGGTGTGACCCGAGCCGAAGCGGTTGATGTGGGCGACCGCCTCGGTCAAGTGGTCAACGACCTTGACGGATAAAACCAGGTCGAGGTACTCCGTGCGCCAGTCCTCGGGCGTGGCCGGCCGGACGTCGATCAGCCGGCGGGTCTCCTCGCAGCCCCTGATCTCCACGCCCCGTTCCTCCAGGGCCGCTTTCATCTGCGGCAGAAAGGCGCCGGCGACGTCCCGGTGCACCAGCAGGGTCTCGGCCGCGTTGCAGACGGCCACGTACTGGCATTTGCTGTCGAGCACGATCCGGGCGGCCATGGCGAGATCGGCCTTCCTGTCGACATACACGTGGCAGATGCCGTCGGCATGGCCCAGGACGGGTATCTTCGTATTTTCCATGATGTACCGCACGAAGGCGTTGCTGCCGCGCGGCACGATCAAATCGATGCACTCGTTCAGACGCAGCATCTCGCTCACGGCGGCGCGGGTCTCGAGCAGGGTCAGCCACCCGGCGGGGATGCCCGCTTTTTCTCCGGCCGCACCGATGACCTCGGCCAGGATGCGGTTGGTGTCGGCCGCCTCGCTGCCGCCTTTCAGCATCACCGCATTGCCGCTCTTGAGGCACAGCGAGGATATCTGGACCAGCGCATCGGGCCGGGACTCGAAAATAACGCCGATCACACCGATGGGGCAGCTCACCTTGTAAAGGTCGAGCCCTTGGTCGAGCCGGGTCGCGCTGAGCGTGACCCCGACCGGATCCGCCAGTCCGATCAAGCTCGTCAGACCGCCGCACGCCTCTTCGACCTTGTCCTTATCGAAGCGCAGCCGTTTCAGGAGCGGCGCCGCCAGCTTTTCCTCCTCCGAGCGCTCCAGGTCGCGCCGGTTGGCGGCCGTTATGTCGGCGGTACGCCGGACCAGCGCCCGCGAGATTTCGGCCAGGGCCTCGTTTTTTTGCGCGCCGTCGACCGCCGCCAGTTGATTGGCGGCCTGCTTGGCTTTCGATGCACCCTCGAGAATATCCATAAAAAAAGTCCTTTTGCGCGCGTCTGCGGCCGCAGCGGCAGTCCGGGTTTTTTTGTTAAAGTGGTTGTTTACATATTCAAACACCGGCTTGCTGTCAATGACGATTGCGGCGCCGTGGCAATCCGATGGCGAGACGGCTGCGTTTCAACCCCACCGCTGTCCGCCCCGCCTGATCATGCAGGAACCTTTTTATCTTCCGCGAAAAAAATCAAAATCGCAAAGAACGAACACCAACCAGATCACACTGACCAAATTTCGAAATCACAAGCTTATTGCGCCGTAGCGCCGCTTCGTTTCGTCTGGGGAATCCGTTGGGATCGGCACTGGAAAGAGAATTCACGAGGCGGGGGAAAACACGATTTGGTGAAAATAACGGGTCGCAAGAGGCGGGAAACGTCGGCAGTAGCTGACGCCGATGACGAAAACGCGCGGCTCTCGCCCTTTTTCTTCCCGGCACCATCGCACCGGGGCGAACGTTATCGACCTGATGCCGTCAGGGGGCGTCGCGCGGAATTTGGTCTCTGGAACGGGATGAATACGGATGCACCCTCATCGATCTCAATCCATATAAACGTAGCGCATGCCCATTTCGTAGGCCAGCCCATCCTCGTTCATGACCTCCTCGACCCAGCGCACTTCGGCCAGCCCCATTCCCCTGATCCGCGGCGAATCATCGTCACCGGTCGCGGGCGGAAAATCGAGCATCCGCACGATGATGTTGGTGCCGGGCTTGCAGGCCTTGCGGGACACGAGCACCATGGTGTTGCCGGCGTGATTGATCGATGTGGCGTTGAAGACATCGCTTTTGCCGGATAATTTGATGCACTCGGCGTGCAGCGCCCATGTCCGGCGGCTTTGCGGCCGCTCTTTCTGCAGCGTGTTCATATGGTCACCTCCCGCCTGAGTCTCCAGGCGCCCCCTCCCTTGATTTCAGTGAAGTTTACGGGCTTATTCGCCCAGCGTTCGTTCGAGCGTTTCGCGCACTCTCTTGCAGTCGATACAGTGCGTGGTGACCGGCCGGGCCTTGAGCCGCTTCACCGCTATCGGTTCCCCGCACATCTCACAGATGCCGAAGGTGCCGGCCTCGATGCGTGCCAGGGCGTTTCTGATCTTGCGCAGGAGCTTGCTTTCCCGGTCGCGCATCCGCAAGGCGAAATCACGATCGGTTTCGAGCGCGGCCTGATCGATCAGGTCCGAGGAAGACACCGAGGCGTCCAGGAAGCCGACGAGGGCGTGATCCGCCTGGCGCAGCAGCTGTTCCTGCCAGTGGTTCAACGTGTTTTTGAAGTAGGCCGTATCCGATGGTTTCATGCTGCCTCCGATCGTGTCCGATTCCCGCCCGGCTTCGCTTTTTATATCGCGGCGCCGCGCACCTCACTCCTCCGCCAACGCCTCCCTGTATTTTCCGGTATAATCGATGGTGGCGCACCTATTGCTCATCGCTGCAATGTGGTTCCGGTAAATGTCCGAACCAAAAGCCGCGACCGACCTCAGACCGTCGGTATCGATGATGATGTTGCGGGCGGCGCGGCTCTTTTTTTCGATGACGTTGAGCAGCCTGAAAGCCGAGGCCCCATCGAAATCGCCCAGTATTTTCAAATTGAGCCGCTTCAGATCACCCGCGATGACATCCACGCGAAAATTGCTGGCCATCTATGAACCTTTCCTTGGCGTTATGCAGGCTTCAGGATAAAGCCTTTGGCTGCTGTGGTGTCGGTCGTTGGCATATTTCAATGCGGCCGCCTTCCTTGCCAAAATCATGAAGCCTATAGAACGGCATACCGGCCCTCAACATGTTTCACCGTTTGGGGCAGGCGGTCGCTTCGTTTGGTCCGCGGAAAGCGGGGGCAGGCCCGCGGCAGTTTCATTTCTTCGAGAATATCGAGCAGTTCCTCGAAGCCGAAGGGTTTGAATATCCACCCGTCGACGCAGCTCGACCTCATCTCCGCGGCGACTTCGGACTGGCAGCGCCCGGTCATGATCAGCACCCTGGTTCGCGGTGATCTTTCCTTGATGTAGGCAGCCAGCTGGCATCCGTTGACCTTCCCCATGCAGAATTCGCTGACCACGAGGTTTACCGGGCTGCGGGCGAAACGGCCGACCGCCTCTCCCCACCCCCGGGCGGTGCTGACCCGGCATCCGAGGGCCTGGAACATCATCGCCACCACTTGAAGAATGGCCGGGTTGCACTCGGCCACCAGCACGCTGAAAAAAGCGCTCTCGACCCGCTCCTCCCGATCCTTTTCAGCCATGATCGGCATGGACGCCGGCTCCGTTCGGCGGGTTTCGAATACCATCCCATCCTCGCGATCGTAACCGCGGCGTGCACCGGCGGGCCGTCGCCACACGAAATGGCTTTCCGGCATAGGTCATCCTCCTGGCGCCCGGATTGAGCGAGCGCGGCTTTTTTAAAAGGGCCGAGCCGAACCCTTCACGAGAGGGGCTTGCGATTGCGGGCCGCATTCCGGGCTTTCACCCGTTTTTCGGCCAGAACGCAGCCGATGGTCTCCTTGAGCGAGTCGATCGCCTCGCTCGTGTCGGCGACGTACACCAGGACCGGATAATCCGGATGCTTGCGCTTGATGTCGATCAGGAACTCGAAGCTGTCGAAATCCTCGGAGAGGCAGTTGAGCAGCACCATGTCCGGCCGGCCATTTCCGATGTGCCGCCACGCCCCGCCGACATCTCCCACAACGGTGATGCTGTGGCCCTCCGAATGCAGCGCCCGCGAAACCAGTTGCCGGTTTTGGGGATGGTCATCCGCGATCAGTATGCTGGCCATAGGACCTCCTTTGTGGTGCCGTGCCGTCCAATCCATTAACCCCCGCTCGAAGCTGCTTCGCGACGACGGGCCGGTGTATTCACGGCCATCGGCCCGATGTGCCGAACCGACGCTCGCATCGCCCTGCCGGGGCGCCGGTGTTGTTCCTCACCCCTGCCCGACCTGCCTAACGCGTCAAGAACCCGCAATACACGCCCCAGGGACAATCGAGGCGGCACGCCGTCACCGCTTTCCCGAAACAGTCCGGATGACCCTCCAGACGCTGAACCGATCGGATGAGATGCGCCACATCGGGCTTGAGGGGCGAGCCGCACCCGCCTTTGCAATTTTCGGTCTGCCGGGGCGTTATCGCCGGCCCGATTCGATTCTCCGCCATGGTCACTCCCGCAAACAGTATTCTGAACCGGAACGCTTGTGTTAAGGAAGATGGCCGACTTGAGCGGCAATGTCCATAGGCGGGAGGCTTCAATTTAAACGGGAGAAATCCCCGGATTCGGGAGTTTACCCGAAAGGGGTCGGCCGGCTGGCGGGAGACATGGGGCCGGAATGCGGGGAAAGCGGCGGAAACGTCTCGGAATTTCTATACCATATTTAAATCACGCAGTTTCAGCGGCACAGGTTTTATGCCGCATTCATTAAATGGTGGAACGTTGGAACTATGGGAACAAGAACACCAATGGTCCCAGTATTCCATCATTCCATAGTTCCATTATTCCAAGTGCGAGCGAAGCGAACGAAGCTTCATAGGACTGCGGCGGGCTTATTCTTTCCACAAATCGATGTCGATCAGCCCCAGCCGGGCGGCATAGCGCACCAGGTCGAGGGTCTTGTGGATTCCGAGCTTGCGCATGATACTGGAACGATGGTTTTCAACCGTCTTGGGGCTGATGAAGAGTCTCTCGGCGGCCTGGCTGACGCTCTGCCCGTTGGCCAGCAGCGCCATGACCTCCTGCTCCCTGGCTGTCAGGGCATCGTAATTGGATCCGGTCGCCATGGTTTCCTTGGGCCCCAGGCCCACGAGCTTCTTGACGACCTGCTGGGAAACGGAAGTGTCCATGAAGTAGTCCCCCTTCAGGACGTGCTCCATGCCCTGCAGCAGCTTCTCGGCGGCCGAGCCCTTGACCAGGTAGCCGGTGGCGCCGGCCTGAAACGCCTTGACAATATAATCGATCTTGGCATGCATGCTCACGATCAGGATCCGGGTCTGGGCACTGTGTTTGGCGATGACGCCGATCAGTTCCAGCCCGCTGGCATCCGGCAGCGACAGGTCGAGCAGGATCAAATCCGGCGTGAGCTGCCGCACCAGTTCGATGGCCTCCTTGCCCGTGCCGGCTTCACCGACCACCTCGTACTGACGGCTGGACGTCACGATCGACTTGAGCCCTTCCCTGAACAGCGGGTGGTCATCGACGATGAGAACGCTTTTTTTTCGACTCACCTTTTTTCTCCTGATGTGGAAACCGGATGTGCATGCGGGTGCCTTTTCCCCGGGCGCGAGCGTACCTCCATCATGCGTCCCTGCATTAACATAACCCGCTCCGTCATACGACGCAATCCCATCCGCTTTTCGTCGTCCGGCGCCTTTTCGCGGGCCCGGACCTCCGAATCCGGAGCCGGTGTCGATCAGGCGCAGGACGACATCGGGATGATGCGAGCCGACCGGCTTCAAGCGGCCGTTTTTTTCTTCTTTTCCTTTTTTTCCTTCCGGCCGGCGTCATCCTTGCCCTTTTTCACGGCCGGCGCCGCCGAGGCGGCCTTTTTTTCCGCCCTTTTCCGCTCCCGATCCTGGATTCTCTCGGCGTTTAATTTTTCCTGGGCCGCGATGCTGGTCAACCGGAAATTGGCCTTGCGGATGGTCGCCCTGATTTTTCTGACCGACGGATCGCGCCGCACCGCCGCCTCGTCCAGACCTTTTCCGGTCAGCAGCGCGGTGCGGGCCGCCAACGTGTCGACAGCGGCTTTCTTCTGGTTTTCCACGTAAGTCTTCGCCTTCAAGTTCATGCCGTTCTCCTTTTTGATGTCAACCGGCCATTTTTCTGAATTGAAAAATGAATATTGAGTTAATCGGGTATTGAGTTTATTAAGATAATCGATCTTCGCTGCATATACCTTTTTTTGTAGACGACCGTCATGAATTCACCGCGTTGGGTCATTCACCCGATCCTGATTTTTCTGCTGTCGATTGCCGCGCTGGGCATGTCGCTTTTTCTGTATATTTACTGGTACATGGAAGCCAATATCGGCCTGCGGTCCGTTATCGAGCGCTTCAACCTGGACCGCAACCAGGTGCTGGCCTCACAGACCTGGATCGTCATACTGGTGCTCTCGCTTCTGGTGGGAATCATTCTGATGGGGATTTTCGGGATCTTTGTCTACGGCCAGAAAACGCTCCAGCTCTATCGCCTGCAGAACAATTTCATCAACAACTTCACCCACGAACTGAAGACCCCGGTCACCTCCCTGAAGCTGTTTCTGCAGACCTTTTCCAAGCACGACCTGGCGCGGGCCGATCAACTCAAGTACATTCAGTTCATGATTTCGGATGTGGCCCGTCTGACCGAAAATATCAATCGGATCTTAAACCTGGCCAAAATAGAAAGCAAGAGCTATGCAAACGAATTCGTCGCCACGGAGCTGACCGAGGCCGTCAACCTGTTTCTCGTCAACAACAAACATCTTTTCCAGAACGGCACCGTTGGTGTCCATCGGCCGAAGGAGAAGCTCCCGCGCTTGCGGGTCAATCGGCCCCTGTTCGACATGCTGCTGATGAATCTCATAACCAACGCCGTAAAGTACAACGATTCGCCCCAGCCCACGGTCGACATCGATTTCGCCGTTCATCCGCACAAGCTCGTGATCCGTTTCGCGGACAACGGTATCGGAATCGACAAGAAAGAGCTGCGCAAGATATTCAGAAAATTCTACCAGGTCGGCCGGGCCGAGGACATGAGTGCCAAGGGCAGCGGCCTGGGCCTGTATCTGGTCCAGAACATCGCCCGCATTCACAAATGGAAAATAGCGGCGCACAGCCCGGGTCTCGGCCGCGGAACCGTATTCTCCCTGACCATTCCGATATAACCGGGGAATGCGGCACGCGATGGGTTGCCCGGTTCAACAGTTAAACCGGCCAACGGGCCAACGGGCCAAACGGGCCAACGGGCTAACGGGCCAACGGGGTAGCCGCCCAACGGATCAATCGATTAAAAGGGCGGGCACACAGGCCCGCCCCTACGGGTAATACGGCGGGCGATGGGTAGCCCGGTTCACGGGTTAACCGGCCAACGGGCAAACGGGCCAAACGGGCCAACGGGCTAACGGGCCAACGGGCTCAACCGGGCCAACGGACTGACCTTATGACTGAAAATAATAAAAAATGCATCCTGGTGATCGAGGATGACGCCCACATCGCCGAAGGGTTGACGCTGAACCTGGCGCTGCAGGGATACAGGGTGGTCACGGCCGGCGACGGGCCCACCGGCCTGCGGAAATGGAAGGAGGTTCGGCCGGACCTGATCGTGCTCGACATCATGCTGCCGGTCATCGACGGGCTCTCGGTCCTGCAGGCCATCCGCCTGGAAGACGAGCGCCTGCCGATTTTGATCCTCTCGGCCCGGGCCGCCTCCGATGACATCATCAAGGGCCTGGCCTGCGGCGTCGACGATTACCTGACCAAACCCTTCAACCTGGAGGAATTCCTGCTGCGGGTCGAGCGCCTGATCAAGCGCGCCCGGTGGAACCAGGCCGACGGGCAGCCCGGCGAGCCGGCCGAGACCGTGTACCGGTTCGGCGCGAATACGATCGACTTCGAAACCGGCACCGCCACCTGCCGCCTGGGCCGGGTCACGCTGACCGAGCAGGAGGCCAAGCTTCTCAAACTGTTTATCGCGAACCGGGGCAAGCCCCTCTCACGTGCCGTCCTGCTCGAAGTCGGCTGGGGGTACACGCGCAATATCACGAGCCGGACGGTCGACAACTTCATCGTGCGCCTGCGCAAATATTTCGAGGAGAATCCCCGCGCTCCCCGCCATTTCAAGAGCCTGCGCTCGGTAGGCTATGTTTTTGATCCCGACCCGCCCGATTGATTGTAAAACTTTTGTAAAATCACCCCTCCACCTTGCCATCGGCGCCGTGCTTATCTAACATGGCGGTTTTCGGCACAAATCGATGACCGGCTCACATCTCGAGTATATCGACTTCAAAATCGTGACCGCCGGTGCATCCCAACTCATCATCCATTCTGGGCACACTCAATCAATGAAACTCAATGAATTGCGGATCGGGGATCTCGTCAGCCGCCTTCCCATCGTCCAGGGCGGCATGGGCGTTCGCATATCGATGGCGGGCCTGGCTTCCGCGGTAGCCAACGAGGGCGGCATCGGCGTCATCTCCGCCGCCGTGCCGGGAATACACGAGCCGGATTTTGCCACCAACAGCGCCGAGGCCAACATCAGGGCCTTGCGCAATGAAATCAGGAAGGCGCGCAAAATGACCGACGGCGTTCTCGGCGTCAACGTCATGGTGGCGTTGTCCGACTTCGGTGCCATGGTGCGGACCTCCATCGAGGAAGGTATCGATATCGTTTTTTCGGGCGCGGGGTTGCCGCTCGACCTGCCGGGTTACCTCGTCGGCCAGGCCAAAACAAAACTGGCCCCGATCGTGTCGTCGGCCAGGGCGGCCAGAATTCTCTGCCAGAAATGGCTGGCCCGGTTCAATTACCTGCCGGATGCCATGGTGGTCGAAGGCCCCAAGGCCGGCGGGCATATCGGCTTCAAGGCCGAGCAGATCGACGATCCGAATTTCACGCTCGACCACCTGGTGACCGAAGTGATCGCGGCGCTCGAGCCCTTCGAAGCCGAACATAAAAAAAAGATACCGGTCATCGCGGCCGGCGGCATTTACAACGGTGAGGATATCCACAGGTATCTCGAACTGGGCGCGGCCGGGATTCAAATGGGCACGCGCTTTGTGGCCACGCATGAATGCGATGCGGACGTTGCCTTTAAACAGGCCTACGTCGACTCCCGGGAGGAGGACATGGTGGTGATCAAGAGTCCGGTCGGCATGCCGGGCCGCGCCATCCGCAACGAGTTCACCGAAGCCGTGGCGCAGGGCAGGAAGAAACCTTTCAAGTGCCCCTTCCACTGCATAAAAACCTGTGATTCGAGCAAGAGTCCATATTGCATCGCGCTGGCACTGGGCAACGCCCGCAAGGGCAAACTCAAGCACGGTTTTGCATTTGCGGGAAAAAACGCCTACCGGGTCGACAGGATCGTGTCGGTGAAGGAACTGATGCGAACCCTGATGGAGGAGTTCGACCGCGCGGCCGCCTGACCGGAAAATTCTGCTTGGCTTTTTGCATAAATAGAGTATTATGTCGGACAATCAATAAAGGTCTGTTCTTAATTGACGGGCCGGTTTCGCACTGAAGGTAAGCTCCATTTGTCAAAGTGGCACCTGCAGTCGGGGACCATGGGAATTTTTAAAGAAAGGAGGTTGTCACTATGGCGAATGGAACTGTGAAGTGGTTCAACGAGAAAAAAGGCTATGGTTTCATTGAATCCGAAGATGGGACGGATGTGTTCGTGCATCATTCGGGTATCAATGCCACCGGTTTTAAAACGCTTCATGAGGGTGACCGCGTCACCTTTGACATCGAACAGGGCCAGAAGGGCCCGGCGGCCGTCAATGTAACCGTGGTGTAAAGTATCGTTTTTCAGGATCGAAAAAGGGCACGCTCGCCGCACAACGCGAGCGTGCCCTTTTTGTTGCGGTGGGGGGCAGGCACACAGGCCTGCCCCTACGGGGTTATGCGGTAGGCAACAGGTTGCCTGGGTCAACGGGCCAACCGGCAAACCGGCAAACGGGCTAACGGGCCAACCGGGTTAACCCGGCCACCGGGCCAGTCGGGTAAACAGAAATGTGGCGCACGACCGGTTGCAGATGATATTCATCGCAGGGGCGCCCCTTGTGGGTGCCCGATCGCCCGGCGGATGAATCGATGGCAAGGGCAGGCACACAGGCCTGCCCCTACGGGGTTATGCGGTAGGCAACAGGTTGCCCGGTGCAACGGGTTAACCGGCCCAACCGGCTAACGGGCCAACGGGCTCAACCGGCTAACCGGCAGACACACGGGAGACGTTCAGCGCGTTTTCGAGGTGCTTGTGGCCGGGGAAATGCCGGACGGCCTCACGGAGGATATCGCGCGCTTCACGGTGGCGGCCGGTTTTCTGAAGCACGATGCCCAGGCCCAGATAAGCACGACGATCGGGATGAAAACCCAGCGCCTTGCGGTACAGGAACTCGGCCAGCCGCGGCTTGTCGGCAATGGCGTCGACGGCGGCGTAGTCCCCCTGGTCGAAGGTCAGGGCCAGGCGCGACAAGAAATCGGCATGCAGCGGGTAGAGGTCCTTCGCGTCCACCAGGTCGAGCGACCGCGCAAACTGCGGCAGGTTTTCGTGGAAAGCGGCCCGCAGGCGCCGCCCGAAGGAAAGGACCTGCTCCGGGCTCAGGTCCGGATCGGTTTCGAAGTACAGGATGTCTTCGATGCGCTCGCCCCAGATGTCGTCGGTGACGCCGGCCGACCGCCGATAAAGCTCGTACAGGGCCGTTCCGGGAAAGAGGTCGAGGATATAGAAGATGGCCCCGAGCGGCTTGATGCGGCGCATCAGCGCGATCGTTTCCCCGATGGTCACGTCGCTCTCGCCCGGACAGCCATAGATGAAGTAGGCCCGGGACAAGATGCCGTAGCGCGTGGTCAGGGCAAAGGCCCGTTCGATTTGGGCGGTGGTGAAGGTTTTGTTCAGCAGGCGCCGGATCTTCGCCGAGCCGCTTTCCACGCCGAAGCTGATTTGAATGCAACCGGCTTTGCGCATCCAGTAGAGGGTTTCCTCGTCGACCATATCGACCCGCGCTATGGCCTGCCAGGTGATGTCGAGGCCGCTCTCCAGGATCCGCTGGCACACCGCGACGGCCTTCTTGCCGTTGACGGTGAAGGTGTCGTCACAAAAGAAAAAATGGCGCACGCCCTTGTCGTACAAGAGGCGCAGCTGCTCCACGAAATAGGCCGCGGAGTGAAAGCGGACCGTGCGCCGCCAGAATCCCGGCGAACCGCAGAAGGTGCAGTTTCCGGGACAGCCGCGGGTGAGCGACACGTGCTGATAGCGGTAGAAGCGGGCCGGGTTGGGCAGCGTGTCTATATTGGCCACCGTTTTGGCCGGACCGCTGCAAACCGGCCGGCCGTCGCGCCGCCGGGCGATGCCGCCGATGGCCGCGATATCGTCCGATCGACCGGATTCCAGGCAGCGGACCAGCTCCAGGAAAGCGGTCTCTCCTTCCCCGAGCACGACGTAATCGATGTCGGCAAAGCGCTCCAGCAGGTGCTTCCACAAAAAGGTGGCGCCGATGCCGCCCAAGACGATGCCAACGGCCGGATCGATTTCGCGGGCGATGGCGGCGATGTCGATGGCGCCCCAGCGGTTGGCGTGCAGAATCGAAAACCCGATCAGGTCCGGTCTTTTTTCCCGCAGCGTCCGCCGAATCTCCTGCGGCCGGCGGTCGATGTCATGCCAGTTCAGGATCTCGACATCGTAGCCGTGCTGCCGGCAGAGGGCCGCCACGAAAAAAATGCCCTGCGGCAGCACCCGGATCTCGTCGACGTTGACGCGCTTATGGAGAAAATAAGGATAAATGAGCAGAATCTTCATACCGTACCGATGGTTCCTATGGGCTCACCCGCCATTTGACTTTTTGTCCCCGGCGCGTATCATGGCGCCTGCGCTCCGCAAATCGCCTCGGGGTTTGGCTGCGAAGCACCCCTGACCACCACCGGGACCCGGACCCGAAATGAAAAAAAGTCCCCGCTACATCCGCGCCGTTCTGTTTGACTTCGACGGCACCCTCACCCGGCCGGAATCGCTTGACCTGAGCGTCATCAAGCGCCAAATCGGTTGTCCCGCCGACAGCTATCTGCTCGAGTACATCGAAAAGCTGCCGTCGGCCGCCGAACGGCAGGCGGCTCTGGCGGCGGTGGACCGCTTCGAGCTGGCCGCCGCGGCCGAGGCCAGGCCCAACGAAGGCGCCGAAGAGCTGGTGTGCTACCTGCGCTCGGTCGGGGTGCGGGCGGGGATTGTCACCCGCAACAGCCGCCGGTCGGTGCTGCGCGCCCTGCGCAACTTCAAGCGCATCGCGGCCGCCGATTTCGATCTGATCGTCACGCGCGACGAACCGGTCGAACCCAAACCGAGCGGCGACGGCATCCGCATGGCGGCCCGCCGCCTGAACGTCGCGGTGGAAGAGGTTCTGATGGTGGGCGATTACCCGATCGACATCGAAGCCGGAAGGCGGGCCGGCGCCGTCACCGTCCTGCTCGAGAGCCGCCGGCCGGAGGCTCCGGCCGACGAAGCGAGCGACTTCACCGTGCCGCGCCTCGCGGACATCCGCAAAATCGTCCGGCACGGACGGCCCCTGCCCGGCGGGAAACTTCCCAATGACCTGTTGAAGGAGTTTCTGGTGCGGTTCGGGATCGACGATCCCGCCGTGTTGACCAAACCGGGAATCGGCGAGGACACTGCGGCGGTCGACATTCGACCCGACGAGGTCCTGGTGCTGAAATCCGATCCGATCACCTTCGCCACCGAGAGCATCGGCAAATTCGCCGTGCTGGTCAACGCCAACGACATCGTCACCGCCGGCGCCACCCCGCGCTGGTTCCTGGCCACCCTGATGTTTCCGATCGGCACCAGCGCATTCATCATCCGGGAGGTGATGGAGGAATTGAGCGCGGTCTGCCGCGCCGGCAACATCACGCTGTGCGGCGGGCACACCGAAATAACCGATGCGGTCACCCGGCCGATTATCACCGGGACCATGGCGGGAACCGTTGCCAGAAGCGGGCTGATCGACAAATCCGGGGTGAAAACCGGGGACCCGGTCCTGATGACGAAAGCGGTCGCCGTCGAGGGCACGGCCATCATCGCCCGTGAATTCGGCCCCCGGCTGGAAGACATGGGCCTGCCGGCGGCCGCCGTCGAAACCTGCCGCCGGTTTCTGGACAGCATCAGCGTGATGCCCGAAGCGGCGTTGGCCGTGGCGGCCGGGGGCGTCAGCGCCATGCACGATGTCACCGAAGGGGGCCTGGCCACCGCGCTGGAAGAGCTCAGCATCGCCGGGGGCCACCGCATCCGGATCGACATGGACAAAATTCCCGTCTATGCCGAAACAAAGCGTATCTGCGCGCTCCTGTCCCTCGATCCCTTCGGCCTGATCGGTTCGGGCAGCCTGCTCATCTGCTGCCGGCCCGGCGTGGTCCGGCGCCTGCTGCAGGACCTGGACAAGGCCGGCATCCAAGTCAGCGTGATCGGCGAAATCCGGGAACCCGGAACGGGCATCGAGGCCCGGCTCCACCGGCGCCCGGCGGCGTGGCCCCGTTTCGAAACAGATGAAATCACGCGGCTTTTTCGCGCATGATGCCTTTCTTGAAGATACCGAAGGCCAGATCCAGGGTTTCGCGCAGAAAATCCTTATCGGCGTTGATGATGCGTTTGCTGCTCGTCCACAGCACGACCCCTGAAAAAAGGGACCAGAAGATATCGGAAAGCGCGACCGGATGCACGGCGACAAAGGTCCCGGCGGCAACGCCCTCCTTGAAGATGCGCGCCATGCCGCCGATCGACTGGCGCGAGAGTTCCTTTATCTCGTTCAGGAGTTCGGGCGAGAGGTTCTTCAGGGTTTCGCTCGACTGGAGGTGAAACATGTTGATGATCACGAGCGGATCGAACTCGTAGACATCATACATGGCCGCGATCATCGCATCCAATTTCCGCTCCGGATCGAGGTCCTTCGCGTTTTCGACGTGCTGGACCCGGATGTGAAGGTACTGAAGAATTCTGAGCGACAGCGAGGCGTAGAGTTCTTCCTTGTTCCTGAAATAAAGATAGAGCGTCCCCGGGCTGAGTTCGGCCTCACCGGCGATGTCGTCCATGGTGGCCTTGTTGAACCCTTTTTCGGAAAACACCTTCTTGGCGGCCACGATGATTTGCTGCCGCCGCCTTTCCCGCTCCCTTTCCTTGCGCTCCTGTATGCCCATCTGCGCCCCGCTTTGTGTGAATCTGATTTATTTTCAAAATAGTCTGTAGTTTATTTGACGGGTTTGGTCAAGGGCAAGTTTAAAGTCAAACTCTTGACAAAATGCCGCCATTGAGGATACCTTCACGTTCTCTTCCCGGATCACGGGCGCGTCAATCCCCCCAGACAGCAGAAAGGCCCCCATGGACCTGCCCTCCGCCGAGCACGCCCGCATTATTCTCGACAGTATCGGCGACGGCGTCTTTACGGTTGATTTAAACCGGGTGATCACTTTTTTCAACCGCGCCGCCGAAAGAATCACCGGTTTCAGCCGCTCCGAGGCCGTCGGCCGCCAGTGCTGGGAAATCTTCAAAACCGGCCTCTGCCAGCGGGGCTGCATCGTCCAGCAGGCCCTGGAAGAAGACGCGCCCGTTCTCCGATCGAGCCTGACGATCGTCAACTCCGCGGATGAAAAAATTCCCGTCAGCAGTTGCACGGCGGTGCTCAAAGACCCTTCGGGCCGGGCTATCGGCGCCGTCGAAACTTTCCGGGATTTGAGCGACGTGCAGCAGCTGCGCCGTGAACTGGCCGGCAGACGGACGTTTGCGGAAATCATCAGCAAGAACGATAAAATGCGGCGTCTGATCGACATGCTGGAAATGGTCGCCGAGAAAGATATTCCGGTGCTGCTCGAAGGAGAGCGCGGCACCGAGAAGGAAATCCTGGCCAAAGCCCTTCACGCCCTGAGCGGGCGCCGCAACAAACCGCTGGTCACCTTGTGCTGTGGAGCGCTGCCCGACACCCTCATAGAGCCGGAACTCTTCGGCCACCCGGTCGAAGCCGCGGCCGGCAGCCGGGCGCTCAAACCCGGCCGGATGTCTCTGGCGGCCGGCGGCACCCTTTTTCTGGATGACATCGACGCGCTGCCGCCGAAGCTTCAGCACCGTCTCGCCCAGCTGTTCGGGCACCCTGCCGCTGGACCGCCGCAAACCGGCCGCCCGGCCGCGGCCGATGTGCGCATCGTGGCCGCCACCCAAAAGAACCTGGTCGAGAACACGTCCGCCGGCTCGTTCGACCGGGAACTCCATGAGTTTATCGGGACGGTCACCTTCCGGATTCCCCCCTTGCGCGAGCGCAGGGAAGACATTGCGCCGCTGACCGATCACCTCATCGCGAAGTACAACGACCTCAACGGCAAGGCCATCGAGGGGGTGTCGCCGGAAGCCCTGTCGATCCTGATGGGCTATGATTATCCGGGCAATACGCAGGAGCTGGAGCGCATCATCGAGTATTGCCTGGTGGTTTGCCCGCAGGGCCTCCTGAAGATCGAACACCTGCCGGAAAACCTGTTTCAAAAATCAACCCGCGCCCCCCACCCCCCGGACCGCGCCCCACGGGTCGCAAACGGGTCGCTGATGACCGTCGAAAGGGCCTTCATTTACAAGAGTTTGGTCAGAAACGCCTGGAACCGCAAGGCCACGGCCGAGGAGATGGGGATTCATCCGACCACCCTGTGGCGCAAAATGAAGCGCCTCAAGATGGAAATGCCGGTCAAGGAGCGCCGTAGGAGACCGCGCTGACACCTCCGAAATATGGCGATTGCCCCGCCGGTCGGATTTCCGATGCCCGGCATGCGGTCCTGCCCGGGGCGGGCCACATGATGGCGCTCGAGTTTCCGGCGGAATTCACGCGGCTGGTGGAAGGGTTCGTACTGGACGTCGAGAACGGCTGATGAAGCGCCGATCGTGCCGGCGGCCGGACCGCGGGCCAAATGCCCGGCCAGCCCCCTGCCTTTGCTACCGCTTCAGCCCACGAAGACATTGAGAACATCGCGGCGGGCGCTGGCGCGCTGGATGACCACCTGGATCGTATCTTCGGGCTTGAGCGCCAATCCGCTGGTGAACGGAATGTCGCACTCGATCATGTACTCGGGAATCAGCACCTGATAGCTCCGGCGGCGCTTGGCCAGAACGATGGCTTCCTCTTTGCGGCCCACGCGCTGTTCCAGGTACTTCAGGATCCAGTAGCGCACGCGCCGGTGCTGAAGACGCGACACCTGGCTCATGGGGAGTTCGAGCTGCCGGATGATCGCGTCGATTTCCGCGGCCGTGTAAGGGGCCTCGAGCCCGAAGGCCGCCCGGATCTGGCGTTGGGTCACCAGATCGCAGTACTTGCGGATCGGGGAAGTAGCGGTCACGTAGGTGTCGAGCCCGAGCCCGGCGTGGGTTTCCGGTGCGTGGCTCAAAACGAAGCGGTTCAGCAGGCGGCGCTGCATGATATTTTGAAACAGGCTGTCCGAGTCGCCCCGATACAGGCGTTCCCTGGCTTCGGGCTGCGAGCGGAACACCGCCGGCAGGCCGCGTTCCTTGAGAAAACGCCCCATGAGCCAGTTGGCCATGATCATCAATTCGGAAACCAGCATGCGCCCCGGGCTTTCGCGATTGATGCGGTTGACGTTGATCTCGCCCCCCTCGCCGATCCAGACGTGAACCTCGGGCAGGGTGATCTGCACCGCCCCGGCCTGCAGGCGGAAGTCATGGAAGCGGGCGGCCACATCGCGCAGGATGCCGTATGCCCGGTTCTCGTCGGCCAGGACGTTGACGTCGTAATAGGTCAACTGCCGCTCTACCCGCACCAGAGACGGCACGATTTCGATTGAAACGATATCCAGCGACGGGCCGAGCGTCACCAGGGTGCTGACCGCCGGCCGCAGATGGCCGGCCTTCAGGCTGCACAGGTCCTCCGCCAGGCAGGACGGAAGCATCGGCAGCCGCCGGTCCGGCATGTAAATCGAGCTGCAGCGGGTGAAGGCCTCGCGGTCGAGGGCCGAGTCCTTCTTCACGTGATGACCCACATCGACGATGTGGACGCCGAGGCGATAGGAATCCGCGCGCGTTTCCAGGCTCAAGGCGTCATCGTAGTCGAGGGTCGACTGCCCGTCGATGGTCATGAGCGACAAGCGCGTCAGGTCGCGGCGGACGGATTCCGGCGCCACCGCGATGGGTGTTTTTCCCGCCGCGCGCGCCAGGGCACCGGCCTCGTCCGTGGCCTCCGGCGCAAAGTCGGTGGGGATCTCGTAGGTGATCAGATCGATATTCTCGTTCTCGTCCCAGACGCCGAGCTTGACCAGAACCGGAAACAGCGCCGCGGTCGAATCGAGCCCGGCCGCTGTCAGGATCTTCTCCCCCGTGGCGTAATGCCGGCTTTCCTTGCCGTGCAGGTAGAGCGATCTGAAAATGTCGATCAGTTCCCGCTCTCTTTCCGAGAGAGAAACGGCGGCGGCCGAATCTCCGTTTGTCAGGCTCTTGAGCCACGCGGCGCCCTCGTCAATCAGCCGGTTCCGGCGCTCGGCCTCCTCCTGCTGGGCCTTCAGGCGCTCGACCTGCTCCGGATCGTTCGGGAAAAACCGATCGGCGTTGAACTTGAAGTAGAGCCGGTCCCTGAAAAAAGCCCGGACGACCGCCGATTCGTGATCTGCGTCCGGATCGTCGGGAAAGCACAAGCCGGTCATGGTCGCCAGATCGATCCATTGCTGCTCGCTGGTCGACACCGCCCAAAGTTCCCCGACATCGACCTGGCCGGACAGGGCTTCGCGGCGCCCGGCCGTGCGTTTCAAGGTCGCGACCAGGTTCTCGCGCCCCAAAGCTGCATCCAGGCGGTCCCGCGCCGCGTGCGACAACCGGTTGCCGGACAGGTTCACCTCGCGGTTGGTTTCGGTCAATACCCGCAGCCGCTGGTCCTTGACTTCCATGACGACCGCGCACACGACTTTCTGGCGATCGATGTACTCGATGATGCAGCCTTTTTCCATAGCCAGAGATACTAACAACCGAATATTTGAAAGTCAATTCGCCGGGAGGTGCTGAAAGTTTCCGTTCACTTCTCGCCTTTTGATGTAGGGGCACGGCGCGCCGTGCCCCCACGGCGGCAGGTTCCGGCCGCCGCCGCAGGTGGCGCGGTCGGTGTTGCGGGAACGGGTTGCCGTCCCTATCTTTTACCGTTAAATTCAAACGGGGCGCTCCGCGCCCGGCCCTGAATACAGCCGCCTTTCTCCGGCTTTGCCACAACCTTTATCTTATAGGCACTATTACGCGGATCGATGAAGCCGACTGACCTCATCAAACCCTATTTCCTTGAAAAACGCCGGTTGATTGCGGTCGGCATGGTCAGCCTGATCATCGTCGATGTGCTGCAGCTCTTCATTCCCCGAATCATCAAATGGGCGATCGACGACCTGACGATTCTGCAAATCGTGCCGCAGGACCTGCTGCGCTATGCGCTCCAGATCGCCGGCGTTGCCGTGCTGATCGGGATTTTCCGATTCATCTGGCGGCACTGCCTGCTCGGGACCTCGCGGCGGGTGGAGGAAGGCCTGCGCAACGAGCTTCTGGCTCACGTCCAGACCCTGTCGCCCTCCTATTTCGACCGGGCCAAAACCGGCGATCTCATGGCGCACGCCACCAACGACATCCAGCAGGTGCGCATGGCGGCCGGCATGGGCCTGGTGGCTCTGAATGACGCCCTGGTGCTGGGGGCCGCCGCCATCGGTTTCATGGCCTACATCAATGTGCGCCTGACCCTGCTGGTCCTGATGCCCATGCCGCTGCTGGTCTTCGGCACGCGGTACTTCAGCCGCCGGATGCACCGGCGCTACCAGCAGGTCCAGAGCGCCTTCGCCGACTTGACCGAAACGGTCCGCGAGTGCTTTGCCGGCATCCGGGTGATCAAGTCCCACAGCTGGGAGGAACACGAAACCGCGCGCGTGACCGCGATCTCCCGTGCCTACGCTACGGAAAACATCGACCTGGTGAAGGTCACCGGCGCCTTCTTCCCGATGATGGGATTTTTGACCAACGTCAGCATGGCCATCGTCCTTTTCGTCGGCGGCCGCCAGACCATCACCCTGACGATCACGCCCGGCGACCTGGTCGCCTTCATCAGCTATCTCGGCCTTCTGACCTGGCCGATGATGGCACTCGGCTGGGTCACCAATCTGATTCAACGGGGCAAGGCCTCGCTCGACCGCCTGAACGTCATCCTGGCGACCGGCCCGGAAATTATCGACGCCCCGGGCGCCAAAGCAGTAGAGCGGTCTCGGGGTGCGGTCACCCTTGAGAATGTTGGTTTCGCCTATGCCTCCGGCCGCGCGGCCCCTGCCCGTCGGGTGCTGAGCGGCATCGACCTCGAGGTTCCGGCCGGGAGCGTTCTGGGCATCGTCGGCCCGCCCGGCAGCGGTAAAACCACGTTGCTCAATCTGATCCCGCGGCTGTACGACGTCTCGGGCGGGCGCATTCTTTTAGACGGCGAGGACATCCGGTCTCTCAAGCTGCGGGACTTGAGGGCCCAGATGACCTTCGTGCCGCAGGAACCCTTTCTGTTCGCCGGCAGCATCCGCGAGAACATCACCTTCGGCGGCCCCGACCGCGACGACCGCGCGTTGATCGCGGCCGCCGGGCGGGCCGCCGTCCACGACACGATCGGCGCCTTTCCCGACGGCTATGACACGATCGTCGGCGAAAAGGGCGTCATCCTCTCGGGCGGCCAGAAGCAGCGCATCGCCCTGGCCCGCGCCCTGCTGCATCCCGCGCCGGTCATCGTCCTGGACGATCCGATCAGCCAGGTCGACCTGGAGACCGGCAACCGGATCGTGGCCACCATCCGGCAAATGGCCGGGAGCCGGACGGTTCTGATCGCCTCGCACCGGCTTTCCGCCATCCGCTTCGCCGACGCCATTATCACGCTCGAAGGGGGCCGCATCACGGAACGCGGCACGCACCCGGAGCTGATGGAAAAGAATCGCTATTACGCCCGGACCTACCGCCTGCAGGAAATCGAAGAGGACCGGTATGCAAACTGACATCGGCTATTTCGAGGAAGGACAGCTCGACAAGAGCTACGATGCCAGGCTGCTGCGCCGCATGGCGCCCTTCGTGCGGCCTTTCGCCAAGCCGATCTTCTGGTCCGTGCTGCTGGTGGTGGGCATCACGCTGCTCGAACTGGCGGTGCCCTACGTGACCAAGGTGGCCATCGACCGCTACATCGTCCCGCGCACCGCCACCGCGCCCGCCGGCGGTGCGGCCAGGTCGCCCGGCGGCACCGGCAGGATCGAAGCCGACCTCGCGCAGCCCGCCGTACGCGCCGTGGTGGCCGACCACCCGGGGCTGTTCACGGTCGAGGGCTCCCGGGCGCAGCTGAAGCGCTCCGACCTCGACCGGCTGGACAAGCGCGAGATCGCGGTCATCCGCCGCGATGACCTGCGGGGCCTGGGCGTGGTGACGGCCTTATTCCTGGCGATCATCGTCCTTGACTTCATTTTCAATTTTCTCCAGAAGTACATCATGGAGTATACGGGCCAGATGATCATGCACGGCCTGCGGATGCACCTGTTCACGCACATCCAGGGACTGTCGCTGGCCTTTTTCACCCGCAACCCGGTCGGCCGGCTGGTGACCCGCGTCACCAACGACGTTCAGAACATGGAGGAACTGTTCACCTCGGTGATCACCTTTATCTTCAAGGACCTGGTCCTTCTGATCGGCATCGGGGTGGTCCTGATCGTGCTCAACTGGAAACTGGCCCTGGCGGCTTTTACCGTCATGCCGCCGGTATTTCTGATCTCGGCGGTTTTTTCGGTCAAGGCCCGCGGCATTTTCAGGATCCTGCGCATCAAGATCGCCGAAATCAACACGCGCTTTGCCGAAACCATCGGCGGCATCAAGGTCATTCAGCTCTTTCACAAGGAAGACGACAACTATCGGCGGTTTGAAAAGCTGAACCACGAGAACTACCTGGCCGGAATGAGCCAGATACGCGTCATGGGCCTTTTCCTGCCGGCGGTCGAGGTCCTCGGGGTCTTCGCCACGGCCATCGTCATCTATTACGGCGGCACCGCGGTGCTGGGCGGCACCCTGAGCCTGGGCGCCCTGGTGGCGTTCATGTCCTACATGAAAATGTTCTTCCGGCCCATCCGCGACCTGGCCGAAAAATACAACATCCTTCAAAATGCAATGGCTTCGGCCGAACGCATCTTTCTGATCCTGGACAGCCGCAGCCGCCTGCCGCTGCCGGTCGACGGCCGTCGCACCCGCAAGCTGGACCGGATCGACACCATCCGGTTCGACCATGTTTCCTTTCACTACATCGCCGACGAACCCGTCCTGACCAACATCGATCTGACCATAAAGGCCGGCGAGACCATCGGCGTGGTCGGTCCCACCGGCTCCGGCAAGACAACCCTGATCAATCTCCTGACCCGCTTTTACGACCCGATCGGCGGACGGGTGCTTCTCAACGGCCGCGACCTGCGGCAGTACGAGCCGGCGGCCTTTCGCTCCAAGATGGCGCTCGTCATGCAGGACCCGTTTCTGTTTTCGGAAACGGTCGCAAAGAACATCTTCCGGGACGACGGTCGCCTGACGCCGGCGCAGCGGCAGGACATTCTCAAAATGTCCAACTGCGAGGCCCTGATCGACCGGCTGCCGGAGGGGCCCGAAACGGTTCTGGCCGAGGGCGGCACCTCGATTTCGAGCGGCGAGCGCCAGCTCATCTCCATCGCCCGCGCCTTCGCCCGTCAGCCGCAGCTGATCCTTTTCGACGAGGCCACCTCCTACATCGACTCGGAAACCGAACTCAGGATCCAGGACGCCATGGAAAAACTGATGCAGGGCCGGACCGCGGTCGTGGTCGCCCACCGCCTGTCGACGGTCCGTCACGCGCAGCGCATCATCGTGCTCAACCGCGGCCGGATCGTCGAAGCCGGCCGTCACGAGGAGCTGATGGATCGCGGAGGGTTTTACTTTCGCCTGCATCAGGTTCAAGGGTGAGCGAATCGAAACTCGGAACCCCGAAACCGTGAGGGCAACTTCGCGGGATAAGCGATGGTGAACGGTCGCTGTTCAGCGTTCATTGTTTTGTCGTGCATCTCGGCCGCCCGGTAGTCAAAGACGGTCGATCCGGAGATCTTCATCACCTGCACCAGCGCCTTTCCACCCTGCCGCTCCATGTGACATATCGCTTGCCAAATCGAAACCGACGTGTTATGCACCTTGCCTTGAAAGGTGACAGGGTCTTGAAAAGGTTGAAAATTTATGCTGAACGGGAGGGACCGGGCCAATCCGGTTCGTGCATGTGTCAACCCACAATCAGAGGAGGAGGTTAGATGGCTTACGATGCGGTAAACATGGCTGACTGGCAGATATCCGAAGAGGCCGAGAAGAACATGCCGACGCCGGATGAATGGCGCGAAAAACTGGGCCTCGAGGCGGATGAAATGCTGCCGATGGGCCGGCTGGCGAAACTCGACTTTCTGAAGATCATCGATCGGCTCAAAGGCAAACAGGATGGCAAGTACATCGAGGTGACCGCCATTACGCCGACCCCCCTGGGCGAAGGGAAAAGCACCACTTCCTGCGGGTTGATGGAAGGCCTGGGCAAACGCGGCGTCAATGTCGGCGGCGCCCTGCGCCAACCGTCCGGCGGACCGACGATGAACGTCAAGGGCACCGCCGCCGGCGGCGGCAACTCGCTGCTGATCCCGATGACCGAGTTCTCCCTGGGGTTGACCGGCGACATCAACGACATCATGAACGCCCACAACCTGGCCATGGTGGCGTTGACTTCGCGCATGCAGCACGAGCGCAACTACAACGACGAACAGCTCCAGCGCCTGACCAACATGCGTCGGCTCGACATCGATCCCACCCGGGTGGAAATGGGCTGGATCATCGACTTCTGTGCCCAGTCCCTCAGGAATATCGTCATCGGCCTCGGCGGCCGGTTCGACGGTTTCACCATGCAGTCCAAGTTCGGCATCGCGGTCGGTTCCGAGTGCATGGCGATCCTGGCGGTCATCCGCGACCTGGCGGACCTCAAGGAACGGCTCAACAACATCACCGTGGCCTTCGACAAGAGCGGCAAACCGGTCACCACCGGCGATCTGGAAGTCGGCAACGCCATGACCGCCTTCATGCGCAACACCATCAACCCCACCCTGATGTGCACCGCCGAATACAATCCCTGCATGGTCCACGCCGGGCCCTTCGCCAACATCGCCGTGGGGCAGTCCTCGATCATCGCCGACCGCGTCGGCCTGAAGCTCTTCGACTACCACGTGACCGAATCCGGCTTCGCGGCCGACATCGGCTTCGAAAAGTTCTGGAACGTCAAGAGCCGGTTCAGCGGCCTGAAGCCCAACGTCTCGGTCCTGACCTCCACCATCCGCGCCCTGAAGATGCACGGCGGCGGCCCGAAGGTCGTGCCCGGCATCGCCCTGCCCGAGACCTATCGCAAGGAAAACCTCGAACTGGTCGAAAAGGGCTGCGAGAACATGGTCCACATGATCGGCGTCATCCGCAAGGCCGGCATCAATCCGGTGGTCTGCATCAACCGCTTCTACACCGACACCGACGCCGAATGCGCCGTCGTGCGCAAGGCCGCCGAAGCGGCCGGCGCCCGCTGCGCCGAGTCGAAGCACTGGGAAAAGGGCGGCGACGGGGCGCTCGAGTTCGCCGATGCGGTCATCGACGCCTGCAACGAGAAGAACGACTTCAAGTTCCTGTACCCGATCGAAATGAAGCTGCGCGATCGCGTCGCCAGGATCGCCAAGGAAGTCTACGGTGCCGACGGCGTGTCCTGGTCGCCCGAGGCAGAGTCCAAGGCCAAGATGCTGGAAGGCGATCCCAAGTACGCCGATTTCGCCACCATGATGGTCAAGACCCACCTGAGCCTCAGCCACGATCCGACGATCAAGGGCGTGCCCAAGGGCTGGACCCTGCCGATCCGCGACGTGCTGATCTACTCCGGCGCCAAGTTCCTGTGCCCCTGCGCCGGCGCCATCAGCCTGATGCCCGGAACCGGCTCCAACCCGGCCTTCCGGCGCGTGGACGTCGATGTCAAGACCGGAAAGGTTTCCGGCCTGTTCTAAACTCTACCGGTAAATTCAAAGCCCGCGGGATTCTTTCCGCGGGCTTTTTTTATGTAAAGTCATCGTAAAAACAAACAAAACCGGGGCATGTCCCGGTTTTGTTTGTTTTTAACGCTCGTCGATGGGAACATACTCTTTCTTCGTCGGCCCGGTGTAGATCTGGCGCGGACGGCACAGCTTCCAGTTGGGGTCGTCCATGCTCTCCTTCCACTGGGCGATCCAGCCCGGCAGGCGGCCGATGGCGAACATGACCGTGAACATGTTGGTCGGTATGCCCATCGCCCGCAAAACGATGCCGCTGTAAAAGTCCACGTTCGGGTAGAAATTGTTATCGACGAAGTAATCGTCCTGCAGCGCCACCTCTTCCAGCTTCATGGCGATGTCGAGCAGCGGGTCGCTCAGCTTCAGGGTTTCCAGGACCCGGTGGCACATCGCCTTCATGATCTTGGCGCGCGGATCGTAGGCTTTGTAGACCCGGTGGCCGAAGCCCATGAGCCGGAAGGGGTCTTTTTTGTCCTTGGCGCGCTTGATGTAAGGCATAATGCTGCCGCCGCTTTTCTGAATATCGCTCAGCATCTCGATGACCGCCTGATTGGCGCCGCCGTGCAGCGGACCCCACAGGGCGGCGATCCCCGCGGATATGGCCGCGTAGAGATTCACGCGCCCGCTGCCCACCACCCGCACGGCCGAGGTCGAGCAGTTCTGCTCGTGATCGGCGTGCAGGATCCAGAACACGTTCAAAGCCTCGACCAAATCGCCGTCGAGCCGGTAGGGCTTGACCGGCGTGTCGAACATCATGTTGAGAAAATTGGCGCAATACGTCAGGTCCGAACGCGGGTAGACCACCTTGTGCCCGCGCGAGATCTTGTAGGACATGGCGGACATGGTGCGCACCTTGGAGAGCAGGCGTGTCATGGTGATGTTGATTTCTTCTTCCATGTTGTGCAGTTCGGGATAAAAACTCCGCAGGGCATTGACCATCGATGACAGGATGCCCATCGGGTGCGAGGCCCGCGGGTATTTTTCGAAAAAGGACCGCATGTCTTCGTGAACGAGCGAATTGTCGTTGAGCAGCACCGAAAAGCGGTTTAATTGCGACCGGGTGGGCAGCGTGCCGTTTATCAGCAGATAGGCGGTTTCGATGAAGGTGGAGTGCTCGGCCAGCTGCTCGACCGGTATGCCGCGGTAGCGCAGGATGCCGTTTTCACCGTCCATGTAGGTAATGGCGCTGTAGCAGCTGCCGGTGTTGGCATACCCGTAATCGAGGGTGATCAGGCCCGTTTCCCTTCTCAAGGCCGATATGTCGATGGCCTTCTCTCCTTCCGTGCCGACGACCAGCGGCAGGTCGATGGTTTTGCCGCCATAGGTGAGGGTCGCGATTTCGACCATGTTCGTTCCTTTCTTTCGGTTTGTCTCAACCCCGGACCGGTGACGTGCCGTCCGGCGATTTTCAAAACGGTTAACCTATGCTTTTTACTTCAAATAGCGGAAATATCAAGAAAATTCTCATCGATCGACGAATGCCACACCGATTCAGGTATTTACAGATACAGACCGGGGGATTACGTTAGCAAAAAACCAAAAAGGGGGGGGAAAGGACTATGTCATACAAAGAAAACCTGCTGAAAAAAATTACCGTCGACCGATTGGCGCGGCGGGTCACCGACTCTCTCGGCGCCACGGGCAGCGGCCGCAAACTCGACCGGGAAGCGATGCGGCAGCTGCTCGACATCGCGGGCTACACCCACCGGCGCGAACGCGACCTCGACCTGTATCTCGAGAACGGCCGCGCGGACAAGGGCCCCATCCTGGTTCTGGACAACGACCTGGCGATCTATGACACCACCGTCGAGGATGTGGTCGTCCGCAAGAGCCCGGCCGTCAAGGAGATGGTCAGCATCCGTAACGTCATCAAGATCCTCAGCGACAAGGACGTGGTGGTCAGCCGCAAGGACGACTCGGTCAGGCGCGTCCGCGACGCGAGCCTCGGCGGGCTGGATCTTTCCCGCACGGCCGCCGATGTCGCCGACATCGCCATCGACGGTGCGGCGTCCCTGGAAGGCGGATATGTCAAAGGCGTGCAGGAGGCGCTGGCCATGTTCGCGGAAATGCTCGGCTACCGATCGCCGCCCAAGGTCTTCCAAGCCGCCCACCACGAGATCCTCGGGGCTTTCACCGAAAAGGCGGACGGCGAGGTCCGGTTCGGACCGGCCGTCATTTACGGCACGGCCGACAGCGAGCTGAAATTGATCGACCGGGAACTGTCGAGTCTGAAAAAAGATGACATCGACTATTTCCAGGCGGTCGTCAGAGGCCAGGCCACACCCGCTGCAAGCCAGGCGCAGGTATTCGAGTTTCTCAAACGGCGCGTGCTCGAAGAAGAACCGCTGTCCGAAACCACTGCCTGATGCACTCAGCGGAGCGGCTGCGGGCATCCCGCTGCAGCGCAGGCGAATCTTGCGGTTTTCTCGAGGGTCGTGCCGCTCTCAGAGCTTTTTGCCGACTTGAATCAGTTTAATCGGGCCCCTGGCGGTTTTCTTCATGAGACTCATCAACTCGTGGGCAACGGCCGACGGAGCCAGGGGGATGATACGTACATCATCTAAGGTTCCCCTTAAACCGAGCGGAATGGTGTTGAAGGTCTGGAGAATCCCGCCGATCAGCGGGATCTTGTCGAAGATGCTGTTCAAGGTGACCTGCGGGGTCACCAGCACGTTAAAATCCAATTTTCCGGTAAGAAAATCGAGCGTGCCGACCGCGGTGAGCGCCAGCGAGGCGCCATCCAGGACAATCTTGTCATACGACATTTTGCCGTTCTGCAGACGGGCCTCGATGGTCATGGAACGGTACCCGAAGCCGGCCTTCTCCATTTTCTTCAGGTCTGTTTGACCGAGTAGCAACTCGGTCGTATTCAGGTATTTCAGCACGTTCAACAGAAGAAAGTCCTGATAAATGTGGCCGTCTGTCGCCGAATACACCACTTCCCCGCTTGCAGTATTGAGCAGGTCTTCCGCTTTTCCATTGCCTTGAAAACTTCCCTTCAGGCTGTATACGCCATCGGCCTTGAAGGTTTTTTCAACCAAAATAACTCTTTGATCGTCTGTGGATCGGGCCGCGGCAAAACAGTTCAGGGCGGGGTTGAGTTCCTGGTTCTGGGCCAGGGTTGAAAGGTCGAACCCGACGTTTCCCGGCCGCAGGCTGATTTTTCCCGGCGTCGAGATGCCGCACAGTAGGGCCTCCTTAAACGTGATGTCGATTTTTTCGCCCTGCAGGCTGACATCGGCATGCAGGGGACGCCAGGTGAGACCACTGAAGATCAACCGGTCGGTCTCGAAACGGATATTTCCAGTCAGCGCGGGCAACGGGGAATGGTGACCCGCTCGAGGCTCTTTGTTCTCCGTGCCGCTTTTCAGCACCTGGATCAGATGATCCAGGTCGACGGCATCCGCGGCGATGTCCATGTCGAGCCGCAACCGATTATCGGGCTCCGGCTGAATGGTTCCCGACAGTTTCAGGGGCATCTCGCTCCAGTTCAGATCCGCCGTATCGATTCGAATCCTGGATGCATCGCCGCGTATGGCAAAAGAGTTTATCTTCAGCGGTGTGGCCGGATCATAACGCGCGAATATGTCACGTCCCCTCAGTTCTCCCTCCATTTTGGTCCTGAAAAGGTTCCGGAGATCCCACTGGGACCGCATTTTTCCATCGATCGTTCCGACCAGAACGGTCTCTGCACTAAAGAGTCGATTGAAGGTTTGCTGGTAAATTTTTCCGTCAAAGGCAAAATCGACCGCATCACCTTTGACGCGGAGCCCAAGGTCAGCGCGGGAGACAGGGTCCTGAACCACCAGCTTCTCGATAATCAAATCATCAGCACCCACCAGGATATCGGTCGAAATCTCGAGACCTTCCTGCGTGGAGATGGACACGGAAAACGTTTTTGGGTCACCCGTGACAAACTGCAGTTTCGATGGCAACAGGGTCTGCGGCTTGAATTTCAACCAGGTCGGCGCTCCGAGCACCTGCGCTAACCACCCGGTGAACTCGGGGCCCAGGCGACCTTCCAGCGTCAGACTGACATCCCTGTTGAATCCTTCCAGGTAGCCCCTATGGGTGCCGGATAATTTAAGGGACGCATCTTTCACACCGAACTGGCCGTTTGTGTAAGCGAATATTTTAGGATCGGCCTTGAATTTTGCGAGGGCGATTGCGACCTTTCCCGGTCGCTCGGGCAAGTTCTCCAGCACCAGGTCTCTCACTTCGCCTGCCACATTGAACTGCCAGGCCCGCGGGGCGTGCAGGGGACCCTTGAGTTTTAGCGCAGAAATGACGATGCGCCCCTTCCCGCTGCCGATGTAGGTTAACCCTTCGCGCAGCGCGTCGAACGATGCCAGCCAGGGGACGACCTCTGCCAGGTAGAGGGTGCAGCGAGCGGATGAGATCTCCAGTTCACGCTTTTTGCTCCATTTCAGAGTGCCGGAAAGATTGGAAAAGGTCGACTTTCCCAATGAACCGACTATTTGGCCGATACCGATGCCGGCCGCAGCGTAAGAAAAATTACCGCCCGAGATCGCCAGCGGATGCGGAATCCCGCGATAGCGCGCGGTGAGGTTGATATCGGAGGCCGCCACCGTTACATTCACGTTGTTGAGGTCTTCACCCAGCACAAGTTTCCCGTTGGCGGTCCCTTTCAGGTCTTCCAGCTTTGCCAGTTCACGGCGAAAGTCTTTGTCGTCGACAAGGCGCTCGAGAATCGGCGGCAGCTGGGACAGGTCGGCCCGCACATCGACTTGCAGATGAAACGGCGCCTCGTCTCCAACGAGGCCCAATTTTAACGTACCGTTTTTTCCGGTTGAACCTCCCAGGCGTGCGCGGAGATTTTCCCCTTCGAGAATCCCGTGTGAGATGACAACCTCTCCGGCGACCCCGCTGAGGTCAAGTTGCACACCGGGAATGGTGATGTCTCCATCGCGCATCTGCCCCCGAATGACGAGCGCGTCCATGTCTCCCAGCTCGTTCAGGGTATTCCCTCGGGTCGTCACCGTGACCAGCGGGACGGTGCCCCCTTTCAAAACCTCGAAAATACCTCGGATGACCTCATCTTCTCCTGCGAGATCGAGGGCCGCCCGGCGCATTTCCTTCACGCCGATATCCCGGCCCTCTACTTCGAGACGCACCAGCCCATCGTCAAACGCGGAAACGAGCCGGCCGGAAACGGTCAACCGCGGGTACTCCAGGGCCAGATTCGGCAGGGTAATCGTGGTCGCTTCCCGGTCGAGATCGACCCGGCCTTTGATTTCCGCATTTTTCAGCTCTGCGATTTTATGTACGCCTGCCATTGTCAATGCCGGCAGAAAAATATCGATATCCGCCTGGATGCTTTCGGCACCGTTCAGGGTGACATCGACCGTCATGTCGGCGGCGGCCCCCATCTTAATGGAAAAATCCGGCGAAACCGCCGGGAGGAAGGCCTGCGGCCGCAGTCCGCTCAGCTGAATGCGCGCCTGGCCCTGGATCTGCCCCGTATCCATTCGACCGGCCACGGAAATGCTGTCGGCAACGGTGGAGGTAGCGGCGATCCGGAATTCAAAATGGTCTGAATCGCCCGTAAAATGCGTGGCGACGTCAGTCAACTCGACGGCGGACGTGTCTTCGAAAATTAATTTTACCCGCCCGTGTTCTATGGATGTCTGGATACCGGGCCGATGCAGCCCGGGAAGCGCGGCGGCGACTGCGGCAACCCGTCGACCCAGCGCGCCAATCGAGGCCAGGGTCGGCGGCGGAGTTTCTTTTCCGGGCGAGGTTTGCACAAAGACGGTCACGTCCGGCTTCTGAATCCGCAATTCCCGGATGCCGATTCTTCCGTAAAACAGCGGCAGGATCTCGGGGGTGACGATGACCAGTTCCGCGCTCCCCGCCAGCTTTCGCGGCAGGCTCACCGAGCTGTGGTGTATGGAAACGCGCGGCCGCGGATAAACGGCGAGGTCCACGCGGCCGAAATCGACCTCACCTCCGAGCTGGCGGGACAATTCGGCCCGGATCCTGCTTTTAAGAATCTCCGTGTCGATTAATTTCGGTAAGACGAAAATGGCGCAAACCGCAAGGCCAAGAAGGACGAGTGCAGCGATAACCACGCCGGCAATTATTTTTCTGCTCTTTCTCACTAAAAACGGCTCCAGGTATACACCGTCGCGGACACGGTTCAGCGCCGGGCGGCCGTAAATTTTTAAGACGTGTCGGCCGAATAAGCGTGATTCAATATAGGCGCCGATGTCCGTGTGGTAAGGATAAATTACGGCCAAGCGGCGGATAACCATCACGGCCGGCGGCGATGGCCCGACCTGACCCTGTCGCCGTCGCAACGAGACACCTTCCGGAAGGGGCCAGCGACCGGAAACCGTTGCCGTCGTCACTGCTCATCTTCAAGTAAAATCAAAGGCACGTCTGTCCTTGGCCCGGATGAGCAGGTCCCAGGGGGGCTGCCACTGCGGCACCGCTTCCCTCGGCAGTTCATAACCCGGAAAAAGTCGTGTTTGCAAATCAATTTTCAAGAGACACACAACCGCGATTCACTCCATATTTTACTTGGTTTGACAAGATTTCCATTTAACGGTGACACCTTACCACTATGGCTGAAAAATAAATTATTGCACATGAATTTTGCCGGCGTGGTGTCAATTATCTCGATCGGGGAGGTGATGCAGGGCTCTTTGAAAAAGGGATTCTGTCAAGCGGCAGTGGCGGTCAAGGATTATTTGCTGAATTTTCCCCATCTATTTTGCGAGTCGGGGACGACCAGGGTTTTGGATATCATCGGAAAAGACAAGCGCATACACTGGTCACAACTGAGAACGGCGGACAGTTTGATTGTCGCTTCGGCTCTTAAAAATAAAGTAGACCGGATTGTTTCCAATGACAATCACTTTAAAAAGGCCCTGCCCAAAGGCCTGTTGATCTCCTTTGCCTGAGCACCGGGTCCGAATCGGGCACTGATAGACGGCATCGTATCAATTCAAAGGTTTAAAAGCGGTTTATGTACGGCAGCAGGAGGAGCCGCGAAGGCCCCTCCGTCGGATTAAATATCACTCATCAACAGTCGCCGGGTCCATTGCCGGTCCCGCCACCCGGGCCTGTACCGCCGGTCCCGGTACCATCGCCAGGGCCATTGCCGCCATTGGCTCCGGTGCCGCCATTGCCTTCGCCGGAACCCGCGCCGTTACCGGTCCCGCCGCCGGGGCCGACTCCGCCGTTGCCGGTGCCGTCACCGGGTCCACTGCCCCCGTTGTCTCCGCTGCCGCCGTTGCCGCCGCCCTGGGCCAGGATATAACGGCCATCGCTGCCATTGGCGTTGCCGCAATCACCGGGGCCGTTGCCGGAACCGTCGCCGGGGCCCGTGCCGCCGGTGCCGGTGCCGTCACCGGGGCCGTTGCCGCCATGGGCCAGAATAAAAGGACCACTCAACGACACATCGCTGTTATCCGAACTCCAGGCCGGCAGGCTGAGGAGTCCGGCCACCATCACCAAACAACCAATTTTGACAATGTTTTTCAGCATTTCACTTCCTTTCTGTGACTTCCTGGTTCATTGAATGTGTGAATTTTTCACACGCCCTCATATTCTCCCGTAATTCAACATGAGGGGCCGGGTTCGATAATTCGAATTATCACGAAGAGACCTCTTAAACTTCTTACGGCCCCGGTTGTCGTCACAACCAAGGCTTCGGACCGTTATGCTATTAATACGGTTGGCTCGATAAAAGGTTACAGAAAAAACGAAGGGGTTGGTGGCAGGCGATGGGTGAAGCCCGAGAGGAACCGGTCAGTTTCCGAACATGGGCCCGGTAGGTCCCAAATGGCAGGAGTAGCAGCCGAATCCGGTGCGGGTGACGAGGCTGAAGGTTTTCAGACCGAGGGCTTCGGCCATCTCGGGCACCGGGCGGTCCAGCTTCGGCATCACGTATAGAACACCCGCCTGTGCTCGTTGACCAGATAATCGATTTCCTTGTCGAACTTCGCGCGGTAATACTTCACCATGGTCTCGTTTGACATGATCATGTCGATCTGGCGGGTGTGCAGGCACAGGTAGCCTATGATCTCGATGCGCTTTTTCATGAACTCCGGTTCATGTCCCTCGGTGCGGGCCTCCAGGTTGTCCTGGAAGACCTCGGTTTTAAAGCCGTGGTCTTCCAGCAGCCGGCCGATGAAATCGGCGCGGCGCGCCTTGCGGTCCAGGTCCGCGGCCCCGCCCTTGAACTGGAACTTGACGTAGTTTTCCTCGTTGCGGTCGGTGACCAGGGCTTCCATCGTGGTGAAGTGATAGCCGAGCCGTGAACTGAGGTTGCAGAAATTCTTCGAAATCATGAAGTAGTTGTGGTCGGCGAAGCGCGACCGCCGCCCGGTGTTCAGGGCCGTGTTGGCGGTCGACTGAAACATGACCGACATCAGCCCCTTGCCGTCGATGGCCGGCGGCCCGTCCCAGACGATGGCGGCGAACCCTTCCCAGAAAGCCAGCATCGGGACCGAGGCGATATTCTCCAGCTTGACGTACTTGCCCTTGACTTCGTCCCGGTAGCCGTCGTCCAGATTCAGGATCCACCACTGCATCGGCACCTTGTAGTAAAGCTGTTTGCTGGAGCGTTCCGAAAAATTGTGTTCCTTGCCGAAACTGAACATTTCCCGCACCGACTTTTCGTGGATGAAACGCGTGATGTCGTGCAGGGTCCGGCAGTTTGCCGGAACGAATTCCGGTGCCGCCGGGTCCAGCAAATTCAGCGGCACGATGAATGCGCTGGCCTGTTGCAAGGTGTTGTATACGGGGCTGCCCTCCATCAACCCCTGTTTTTTTTCCTGCGCCGTGAGGAGATGTTCCGCGCGACCGCGGTGAATCGTTTTTCCGGTCGCATCCACCGTGATCGTGTCGCCGTTTTCGAGCCGGCTCATGGCGTCGGCGACGCCGAAAAGCGCCGGCACCCCGAACTCGCGCGCCACGTTGGCCAGGTGGCCGGCGAAGCTGCCGTGCGCGGTGACGACCCCGGCCGCACGGTTGATCAGCGAGGCCCAGCGCGGCAGCGCCTCGCGGGCCACCAGGATGCCGCCTTCCGGAAAGGCCAGCATGTCGAGGCCGCGTTCCAGCCGATGGACCGGGCCGGACGCGGCGCCGGGACTGGCGGTGATTCCGCCCTCGATCAGCACCTCTTCCGCGCGCTGCCGGCGCGGCACCTGCGGCAAAGAGCGCTCCGCGGCGGCCACCTGCTGCAGCGGACGGCACTGCAGGATGACCACTTCGCCCTCGTGACCGACCGCCCACTCGATGTCCTGGGGGGCGCCGTAATGCGCCTCCATTTGCAGCGCCATTTCGGCCAGCGTCAGCGCCTGTTCCTCGGACAGCGACGGCTGCCGACGGCTGCCGTCCGCCGTGAGGTCGATCCGGCAGATGCCTTCGAGCGGGTAGCAGACGAATTTGCGGTCCTTGTCCCGGACATCACTGTGAATCACCGCCAGGGAGGGCCGGCGCGAAACGACGAAAAGATCGCAGTCGATGGTCCCGTCGACCACCGCCTTCGGCAGGCCCCAGGCCGAATTGATGAAAATCGCATCGTCATTGATATCGATCGGGTTGCGCGAGTACATCACGCCCCCCGCCAGGGCGTCGACCATGACCAGGCACCCCACGCACATGGCAATGTCTTCGTCTTTGAACCCCTTCTTCAGGCGGTAGGTCATCGCCTGCAGGCTGTATTTGCTCGCCACGATCTCTTTGTAGGCCTGAAGCACGTTCTGGGCGCTGATGTTCAGCTCGGAACGGTGCATCCCGGCAAAGGAGCTGCCGGCTTCGTCCTCGCCCAGCGCACTGCTGCGCAATGCGGCGGTTATCTCGAAACCGGCCTCTTCTTCGGTGGCGCGCCAGGCTTCGAGTATGGCATCGGCCAGTTCCTGCGGAAGGCCGGCCTCGACGATCAGGCGGTCCAGGCCGGCCTGCAGGGTATAGAGCTGCTGGATGTCATCGAGGTCGGCGCTCTGCAGGCGCCGGTTGATTTCGGTCCGCAAGTCGTTGTGGTCGAAAAACATCTGGTAGGCCGCCGTGGTGATGACGAATCCGGGCGGCACCTTTAACCCGACCGCGTTGCGGATTTCTCCCAGGTTGGCCATCTTGCCGCCGACGACATCGGCCATGTTCTTGTCGATGCGGCTCAGGGGCAAAACGAGCCGGTCGTCCCTGAGCGGTTTTTTTTTGGTGAGGATCTTCTCGATCGCTTTTTGAATCTGGTTGAACCGCTCTTCCAGTTCATCGTATTTGCCCGGTGCCAGCAGCATGATTTTTCTGACCATCCGGAAGACATCGACGGCGATCGCGGTGGCGCTGCTGCGTACGAACGTCATGCCGAAGGGGCGCTCGCCCTTGAGCGCCAGTTCGATACCGGCCATGAGTTCAAGCGCCTTGTTGTTGGCGCTGATCAACTGCTGGAAGTTGCGGTAGCGTTCCTTGAAATCGAGGCGCAGGGCTTCGACATCGAAGGGCTCGAGTTCTTCGCGGGCGGGGAAAAACTTCCTGATCAGTTGACCGAAGCGCTTCATGCCGTCAGTGTTCCATTTTCATGCCCCAGCCCTCGAACATGAACATGATGGCAAAGCCGTACCAGAGCGTGTAAATCACGTAAAAGATAAGCGAGAAGATGACGATGCCGTACTTGTCGGATATATTCTGCGGTTCGATCCGGTAGAAGTTGAACGCGACTTCCACGGCCCTGTTTCTGACCGTCGCGACCATCTTCGCGTCACTGAATTTCTTCTGGACAGTCAGGGCCTTCTCCATCGAATTGAGGGCCGTCCACCAATTGAAGAGCGCCTGGCGCGCGTCGAAGCCGTATTTGGCGGCCACTTTCTGGCTGTCGTTGAAGAACATGGCATCGCTGTCCGCCAGAATGGCGGCGAAAACCTGCCCGATGTCGCCGGAGACCTTCAGCTTTTCACCGTCGGCCTCGGCCGCCGCACCGGCCTTCCGGAACATCAGGGCCGTCTGCTGGGCCTGCTCGGCGCTTTTCAGGGTCAGGTTGAGATCGACCGTTTTCTGATCGAAGGGCCGCACTTCGTCCTGTAGCCGCGGAATGAAGTGCGCCGAGCCCTTGGAGATCGAGTTAAAGAGGGAATCCAGGTAATTCAGGCCGTTGTGACCATTGAAAACCGGCATGAAGAAAATCACCAGCACCACGATGAAGCCCGCCATCATGCCCAGACCGATGTTAAATGTCTTCTTGTTCGCTATCATGGTTAGGCTACCTCTCCCTTCAGTTTTTTTGTGTTGGCCAGAAACGTGCCGATGACCCAGACCGAGAACCCGCCGATGACGATGAAAAACGCCACGATCCCGATGGTGTTCAAAAAAGCCCCGGCCTGCTTGCTGATAGGAATGATGTCCATTTCTCCCAGCTTGGCGGGCAGGGCGAAGATCCGGTTGACGAATCCGGCCAGCACGGACATGGCGTAGAACCCGCGGATCGTAATCCCCTTGACCACCTTGGTCACCAGGGCCCCGATCTGGATGCCGAGCAGGGAGCCGAGCAGCATGCCCATGGCCAGGGTATAAAAAATGAACCCGTAAATGGCATACTGGGTGATGGCGGCGTAACCGGCCGTGAAGACAATCTGAAAAATGTCGGTCCCCACGGTGGTCATGGAAGAGACGCCCAGCACGTAAACGAAGATGGGGAAGGTCAGAAAGCCGCCGCCGACGCCCATGATGCCGGCGGCCAGTCCGACCAGGGCGCCGCTCAAAACCAGAAACACCCAGGAAATGGCGCGTCCGCCCGGCACCAGCTCGTGGTCGAACCGCACCATGGGCGGGATGGTGACGGCCTGCAGCTTCTTTGACAGGTTGCCGATCTCGGCGCCCTCGTCCTTGGCGTGGGCTCCGCCGCCGCCATAGGTGGTGCTCACGCGGGCCGCGGCCTTGCGGGCCCGCAGGAAGTCGGTCATGGCGTAGGTTCCGAGAAAACCGAGCATCAGCGCGTAAACGGTCGTGATGAAGGTGTCGCTCAAAACCGGGTTGATGTCATACAGGACCCGGTTGATCACACCGCCGGCGGTGGCGCCGATGATCGCGCCGATCAAAAAGACGACCGCCAGCGGTACCGAGACGTTGCCGAGCTTGCGGTGAATCACGCTGCCCATGATCGCCTTGGCGAAAATGTGAAACAGGTCGGTTCCGACCGCCAGGATGCCCTTGATGCCGGCGCTCATCAGGGCCGGGGCGATGATGAACCCGCCGCCGGCGCCGATGCAGCCGGTGATCAGCCCGGCGCCCACCCCGATCAGGATCGACACGATGAAGATGCCCGTGCTGTAGAAGGCCGGGCTGTAGGCCGTTTTGCCTCCCAGGAGATGGGGCATCGCGCTGCCGATCTGATCCGCGAAGGCCCAGCCGCCGAGAATGACGGGTACGATCAGCAGGCCGAGGATGAACAACCGTTTGCGGTCGCGCAAGATCGTGGTCGCATTGTCGATTTCCCACTCGGCAAACCGCTGTGCGCCATACGTCATGAACTGCCCCCACTGTCTGAAAAATCCCATATCAACTCCTTGCCGTATAAAAAGGTGTATGAATGGCCCGGCCGACACCGACCGGACGCCTCGTCCGCCTGCTTTCCGCCGGAAACCGGCTGTCGGGTCGGCGCGGCATCCCGCATGATGCCGGCTGAAAAAGCAAGGGATATGCCAAGGCGCCGCTGCGGGACGACCGCACTTAAACGCTTGTTTTCAGGTCGGTTGCAGGAAGTGTTATCGAGCGGCGGGCAACATGCAGAGCGCCGGGGTGTCGGCATTTTTTACAGGCTGTAAAGGAAAGAATCGCTGGCCGCCGGAGGGTTGCGGCTCAAGAAACGCGGTTCAAACGGCGGCGGGGTCTTTTTTCTGGGCGGCGATCTTTTTGTCCTGAATCGCCTTTTTCTGATAGGCGTCCTGCAGTTTGTAGAGCAGCTGGTCGATCTCGATCGGTTTCATCAGGTAGTCGAAGGCCCCCAGCTTCATCCCCTCGATGGCCACTTCCACGTTGGCGTGGCCGGTCAGCATGATGACCTCGACCAGCGGGTGGCGCGACTTGATTTCCCTGAGGGCCTGGATGCCGTCCATGCCCGGCATGCGCACGTCGAGCACCACCACGTCCACCGGGTTGCGGTCCGCATAGTCGAGCGCGGCGGCACCGCTGTAAACCCCGTGAACGTCGAGCTGCCGCATGCCGAGCCGCCGCACGAGCGTGTCGGTAAAATCCGGTTCGTCATCCACCAGCAAGACCCGAAAGCTGTCCACGTCCCTATCCCCTCCCCTGCTGCTCCACACTTTTGTAGCGCCCATCCGCACGCTGTCGGCTTGCGCCCGACTATACCCAAGGCCCCTGACCGCGTCAACAGGAAAAGACCCGTCCGCCGGTATCCACCCTTGGACCTTTCGTAAGAAACTCAGCGGTGCGATACCCAACTGATGAGCAATTGTATAAGATACCATTTCGGACCGATACCAGCAGCCAAAAGCTTAATCTCAAAGTCTGCACACAAAAGGGCCATTCCACCGGCCAGGTGCGGTGTTGCCGACGGTCCGGCCGGCGCAGCAAAAAACATCTATACATCGATAAAACAATAGTGTAGGAAAACGGTATCGATAAATCGGGTAAGCAGCCTGTATTACTTGACTTTGTCGGTTGACAGGAAAGTGCCCGCGACCTGTTTCGCCACGTCGCGACAGCGGTATGCCAAAATGCCAGGGAGGAGTCATGCAAAAACTCGAAAAATTGCGCGGTCGGATCAGTCAGCGGGTCGACGTCAACCTGAGGCGCTTCGATTTCGCCGCATCGGATGCGCTCAAAAGCTATGTCCCGCTGAGCAAGATGGCCAAATACTACGCGCTCTACGGCATCTCGCCGCACCACCCGCTGCACTACCAGTTCAACCACACCAATCTGGCCGGAAGCAACCTGGTCGGGCAGTGCAAGGTCGACAATTCGATCCTTTACAAGTGCGATATCCGCGGCGACGAACTGAAGTGCAGCGGCGATGTCTACACCTATCGCGGGATCGACATCCGCCTCGACCACGACGAGGTGATCCTGATCAAGGACAGCTTCCTGATCAAGACCCTGGTCCACAATTGTTCGCACAACCCGGAAAACCCCGAGTTGTTCCTGATCAAGAACTCGGCTTCGACATCCTACGCCAACATCCACGGCTCCTGGATCGAGGGCTGTTTTCTGAGCCCGTTCAGCACCGTGGATCTGACCAGTCTGCACGGGTGTTTTGTCGGAACCTTCGCCTATCTGCAGGTCGGCGAACTCTGGCACGAACAGGTGGCGTCTGGAAAAATCTGGATCAAGGCCGAAGACACGTTTGACTTCAGCTACCAGTTTGCCGAGTCGGAGTTGAAGAAATACATCGCCTACAAACCGGGCGGGCAGCCCAGCGGCATTTTCATGGACTTTGTCGAGGGCCGCAAAACCGACTTCCAGGGCATCTTCAACGTGGTTCACCTCACCAGCCCGATTTCCGTGCCGAAAAGCGCTTCGCTGAGCCGCTATGCCGTCATCAAACCCAAGACGCGCATCGGTGAAAACGTCCTGATCGCCCAGCACGCCTACATCGAAAGCTCCATTCTCGGCAAGGGGGCCAATGCCCAGGAACACTGCTACATCATCGACTCGAAGTTAAAGGGCAACAACGTCACCGCCCACGGCGCCAAGCTGATCGACGCCATTTTGGACGCCAACGTGTTTGTCGGGTTCAATTCGTTTCTGCGGGGCTCCTTCGATTCACCCCTGCGGATCGATGAAGGCGTCATTGTCATGCCCCACACCATTATCGATATCAAGGAGCCGTTGACGATTCCGGCGGGCCACCTGGTCTGGGGCTTGATCAGAAGGCCCGAGGACCTGAAAGAGCACAGCATCGCCCTCGAAGCCCTGGCCAAGGTCAAAGACAAAATCACCCTGGGCGCCATGACCTTCACCGGCGACGGCCAGGCCTTCGTGAAGGCCTTCAAGCACCGTATCGATCACATTCTCGAAGCCAACGGGGCCTACTTCGACGGCAAGAAAAACAGGGGCCACGCCCAGAAGGTTCAGCACATCGCTTACAACATCATTCAGCCCCACCCGCTCGGCCCGCACAAAGGGGTCTATCCGACCATCGACATCCGCTCTTGACTGCGGGGCTTGCCCGCACGCGCCGCATGCGGCTGTCAGACAGGTTTCCGATCGGCCGAAAGGCTTCAAGATACGGATTTTGACAAGGCGAGAGGAAGAAGGCTGTATTTTTTTATACGCCGACGGCTGATAACGCAGGCAAAATTTGTATCTTGACGCCTTATTTGAAAAAGTTCAGCAGGGCGTGCAAATTGGTCAAAGGGTGCGGCGGACAGCCGGGAATAAACAGATCGACCGGCAGCAGGCTGTCCAGGCCCTCGCTGACAACGGGGCTGCCTCGAAAGGGGCCGCCGCTCAGCGCGCAGCTGCCCACGGCGATAACCACCTTGGGGGCCGGGACGGCTGCGTGGGTCTCGAGCAGGGCGGTCTTCATGTTGGCGGAAATGGGGCCGGTGAGGACGATGCCGTCGGCATGGCGCGGCGAGGCCACGAAATTGATGCCGAAGCGCGCCAGGTCGAAAAAGGGAGTGGCCAGGACGTTCAGGTCCGCTTCGCAGGCGTTGCAGCCGGCGGCCGACACCTGCCGCAGCTGCAGGGAGCGGCCGAAAAGCTTCTTGAAGTGCTGCCGTGCGTGATCGGCCAGGACCGGCAGCGTGCCGTCTGTCATCAGGTGGTCTTTTTCGGCCACCGCCAGCTCGAAGGTGCGGGTGAAGGTGACAAACCGGCCTTCGGAAAGGCGCTCGCAGGTGCCGCAAAACACGCAGCGCCCCAAGTCGATCATTTTTTTTTCGGCATCGATGGCCGCCTGGGGACAGGCGGCCGCACACCTTGCGGCCAGCGCCGGCGGCGCACCCCTGTCGATTTGCGGCAATCCGCGATACCGCGCCGGCAGTTCGATGGCCTTTTCAGGGTAGGCGCTGGTGCGGCAGCCCTGCTCGAACCTGTTTTTCAATATGTTGAGCATAATCCTTCCTTCACCCCCACCGCGTCTTGCATGAAACTTTGCCGTGCCCACCCTTTTAACGAGCGATTGTTTAAAGTTCCCTCTTCGAGACGACTGAATGCTTGCGGCCAGCGGCTGTGCTGAAAAACGACATGCCGGGATCAGCGCCTTTTTTTGCCGGGCCGGATCAGAGATCGAAGCCGCAGTATGACAGGTTGAAGCTCTTGTTGTTGAGCGGAAAATCGGAAATTCCCGTGTCCCTGAGCGCCATGGCCAGTCCGTTCCAGTTGTGAAATGAGGGGTCTTTGACCTTGTAGCGCAGGATGCCGCCCGCGGCGCCGGTCAAAAGGCAGTGCGACAGTTCACCGCGCCAGGCCTCGTTGAGCGTCACCACCAGGGAATTCGGCGCCAGCGACGGCTTGGAGTCCTCGACGGTGGCCGTTTCGATCGGTTCGCCCAAAAGTGACTGGACAATTTCGAGCGATTGCAGGATCTCCTTGGCCCGGATCCTGGCCCGGGCGTCGACGTCGCCCGTCGTTTTGGCGTTCTGGGGAATCTCGAGCCGCCCGTAGCCTTCGGTGGGAAAACAGCGCCGGGCATCGTAGGGTATTCCGCAGGCGCGCCCGGCCGGCCCCACCAGGCCGAGCTTTTCGGCGTCGGCCGTCGAAACGCTTCCGCACCCCTCGAAGCGGGCACGGACGCTGGAGGTCGAAAACAGAAGCTCGATCACGTGCTCGACCTGGGGCTTCAGGTCGGCGATGCGCGCCGACAAGGTGGCGCGATCCGTTTCGGTGACGGGGAAGCGAACGCCGCCGGGCCGCACCAGCCCTTTGCCGAAACGGTTTCCGCACATCCACAGGGTCAGGTTGAGAAAATCCCCGCGCAGGCGGCCGAAGTAGTTGGCGGGCGGCAGGAAGGCGACATCGCCGCTGAGGGCCCCCAGATCGCCGAGGTGGTTGGCGATGCGCTCGAGTTCGAACGCGATCGTGCGGATGGTGAGCGCCCCGGCATCCGGCCGGCGGTCGGTCAGGGCCTCTGCCGCCTGGGCCAGGCACAGGCTGTTTCCGATGGCGGTGTCGCCGGCAATGCCCTCGGCTATAACGGGCCGGCGCCGGAAATCGACGGCCGGCAGCAGGTCTTCGACCCCGCGGTGCTGATAGCCCAACTGGATCTCCAGGTGCAGCACGTGCTCGCCGATGCAGTTGAACCTGAAGTGACCCGGTTCGATCACCCCGGCGTGCACCGGCCCCACGGCCACCTCGTGGATCTCCTCGCCGGCCACGGCATAGTAATCGTAGGCGCCGGGAATGTCCTCGGCGTAATCGTTGCCGAATGCATCCGGCCGCCCGAGGCTGTTGGGATGGTAGCGGACCATCTTCAACCAGGGGTGTTTTTCGGGGATGATGCCGAACTGCTCGGCGATTTCACGCTCGAACATGTGAAATGCCGCACAGCGCGTCGTCATGGCCGGGTAAGCGGCCGGCGCATCGCAGCCGGCCGCCAGCAGCTTGTCGGTCCTGAGCACCGCCAGCAGCTTGACGCCCCCCTCGTCCGCAAAGGCGAAATAGTGGACGATGCCGCCCCCGCCGGCCACGATGTCAAGCGCCCGCTGCCGGAAGTCGGCGAACGTCAGGTGCGGCAGGCTGTCCCTGCCGACGGCCCGGCCGTTTTCGATCTGTAAGAAATCCTTCTCCATGCCTTTCTTTCCAAATGGTCTTTGGATTCCGGTGCGGAAACCAAAGACTTTTTACGGTCCGAAACTCCCGGCCAGGCTCACCGCGGTCAGTATCGTCCGGTACAGGGTGCCCGGCATCCACAGGCAGAGCAGCAGCGAGGTCAGCAGCAGCGCATACTGCGGCCAGATCAGGCCGGGCTTTTCGGCAATGCGGATCGCGGCCCCGTCACCGCCGAAGGAGATCCGCAGGACATGGGTGGCGAGGCCGGCGAAAACAACGCAGATGCTGAAGATAAAAAGCCCGGCCGCCCAAAAGTGGCCGGCCCGGAAAGCGCCGAGAATGATAAACAGCTCGCCCAGAAAGATGCCGAAAGGCGGAAAGCCGGCGATGGCCACGAACCCGCCGAAAAAGGCCCCGAAAGTTCCGGGCATCAGCCGGGCCAGCTTGCCGGTGCCGTTTATCAGACGGCTGCCGTAGCCCAGCAGGATATTGCCCGAAGACAGAAACAGGGACGATTTGATCAGGCTGTGATGGATCAGACACAACATGGCGCCATAGGCGCCCAGGCCCCCGACCCCGGTGCCGAAGGCGATAATCCCCATGTTCTCGATGCTCGAATAGGCCAGCAGGCGCTTGTATTCGCCCTGTTTGAGGATGAAGGTCGCCGCCGCCAGGATGGAGGCCAGCCCGAAGACCATCAGGATCGTGCCGGAAAACGGCGCCAATCCCGCGGCCTGCATAATTTTGTGGGTCTTGAATATCCCCAGGTAGGCGCAGTTGAGCAGCACCCCGGACAAGAGGGCCGAAGCCGGACTGGGCGCCTCGCTGTGCGCATCGGGCAGCCAGGTGTGCATCGGCGCCAGCCCCATCTTGGTTCCGTAGCCCACCAGGATGAACACGAAGCCGGTCTTGAGCCACAACGGATCGAGCCGCGGCGCCACTTGGGCCAGCGCGGAAAACGACAGCGGCGCCTCCACGCCGCCCACGTCCATGGACAGGGCGATCAGCACCGAGCCCAAAAGGGCCAGGGCGATACCGACCGAACAGATCAGCACATACTTCCAGGTGGCCTCCAGGGAAGCCGCGGAGCGGTGGGTGTAGATCAGCGGCGCGCTGGCCAGGGTCGTGGCCTCGATCGCGATCCACATGACCATGATGTGATCCGAAAGCGTGACCATGGTCATGGTGGCCAAGAAAAGCAGCATGGCGCCGGTGAAAACCGGCTCCGAGCGGATGCCGGCTTCGCGCAGGTAAGCGACCGTGTAGATGGCGATCAGGAAAAACAGCAGCGAAATCACCAGCAGCGACAGCAGGCCCTCGGGCGTGACGGCGAAATAGTCTTTGAGCAGCGCCGCCGGCCGGTAGATCCACACGGCCGCCGACAGCAGCAGGTGCACGGCCCCGGTCACCGCCAGCAGCGGGCGCCCGCAGGACCGTGGTAGAAAGAAGGCGGCCGCACCGGCAAGGAACGGAACCAGAAACAGGATTTCAACCATTGAACTGTCCTATCCGTCAGCGTCCACAGGGTGCCGCAGCTGCATCGTCGAAGGCCTGTTTGATGTTCTGCAGGATGACGGCCATGATCATCACGCCGGCCAGCACATCGAGAAGGATACCGAACTCCACGATGTGGTGGGCCCGAACCGAAAAACCGCTGCCCACCAGGTAGATGCCGTTTTCCATCATGATGTAGCCCAGGACCATGGCGATGGCGTTGCGGCGGGCCATGAGCAGGAACATGCCCCCTGCCAGCAGGGAAATGGCGGTCGGCAGCAGCAGGACGTTGGCGCCGGCCTGCGGCAGATTGAATTTAGGGCTGACGAACGTGGCGGCCACGATCAGCGCCAGCCCCGCCAGCAGCGAGGCATTGTAACCGATAATCGGCTCCACCTCCCGGTGGATCGCCACCTTCCGGATGGCCAGGTGGATGCAGAGCGGAATCCCGATCCCGCGAATCAGCAGCGTGACCAGCATGAAGACGATCCCGCCGGTCGTCGGGACGCGGCCGAAAAAAAGCGGAACGATGGAAACGATTATGCCCTGAAAGGCGATCACCTTGATCAGCGCGGGCAGCCGGCTGGACCCGAAGGAGAACAGGACCGAGAGCAGCACGAGGGCCAGGATGGTATCGACCAGGTGGGTCATCAGAGGAACTCCAGCGTCATCACGGTGGCAAAAAAGGCCAGGGCGAACGAGGTCAGCACGAACTGCGGGACCTTGTCCATGCGGTAGCGGGCCATGACCGATTCGACGGTGCCGACGGCCGCGTAAACCCCTGCCAGGGCAAGGAAAAACAGCCCGGCGGCGGCCGGATGGCCGATCGGAAAGGGAAAGACCAGGCGGGTGACCATCGCCGCGTAAAAGAAAAGCTTGAAAAAGGACCCCAGCTCGATCAGGGCCAAATCCGGCCCGCTGTGGTCCAGCACCATGACCTCGTGGATCATGGTCAGCTCCAGGTGGGTCGCCGGGTCGTCGACCGGCACCCGTGAATTCTCGGTCAGCAAAACGATGAAAAGGGCCATCACCACGAACAGCAGGGAAGCCCCGGCCGCCTGCCAGAGGAAAAGAGGCTGCCCGCCGGCAAAATAGGCCGCCAGGTTCACCTGGCCGGTCAGAATGGCGAACAGGATCAACACCATGAACAGGGTCGCCTCGCAGAAAATCGGAAAATACGCCTCGCGCGCCGCGCCCATGCCCTCGAACGGCGAGGCCGTGTCCATGGCGGCGGCAATCGTGAAGAACCGCCCCAGGCCGAACAGGTACAGCAGCAGGATCACATCTCCGTGGAAGGAGAAAAGCGGCGGCTGCCCGGCAATCGGTAAAAACAGCAGGACAGTCACGGCCGCGGTCAGCGACACCACGGGACCCAGTTTGAAGACAGCCGTGGTGCTGGTGCTGTAGACCGAACCCTTTTTGAACAACTTGACCAGGGTGAAGTAGTTGATGAGCAGCGGCGGCCCCTTTTTACCGCCGAAAAAGGCTTTTACCTTCAGAATAATTCCGGCGTACAGGGGGGCCAGCAGCAGTGCGAGAACCAGAACGATAACCGATGTCATGACGTCGCCCCATCGTGAGTCATAAGCAAGCCCGCTTGCGGTTGCGGGTCAGACAAAAAACAGCAGGACCGCGATCGCGAGCAGGATGTAGCCGATGTACAGGTGGATGTCTCCGTGCTGCAGCCAGCGCAGTTTGTCGAAGAGCGCGAGCACCGGCCGTGCGACCGCCGCGTGCAGGTGCCGCTCGGCCACATCGTCGATGTGGCTGCGGTAGCGGGCCTTGGCTGGAAAAAGCCCGCTGACCGCGGACCGGTCTTCGGTCAGCGGCGCCACCGGCCGGAAAAACTCGAGTATCGAAGCGGCAAACGAGGTCCCCGTGTACTGCATTTTGATCGTGGGACGCGTAAAGCCGCAGCCCCAGGTCCCCGCGCGGGTAATGGTCTTACCCCGGTACAGGGCGGTGCGCAGCGCCAGGAGGATGAAAAAAACGGCGAAGATGAGGGCCGCGGCGTGGGTGATGCTGCCGGTCAGCTGCGCGAAGGGCGCCAGGGGCACCGTGCCGTAACCCAACTGCAGCGCCGCGGCGGCCTTGAGCGCCATGGCCGTGAAGAAGGTCGGAAACACGCCGATGACAAGGCAGGCGGCGGCCAGCACCAGCATGGGGAGCAGCATCAGCAGACCCTTTTCATCCACGGTTCGGGCCGACCGGCTGCGGGACTCGCCCTGAAAAACGACCCCGACCACCTTGGTGAAACAGGCGAGGGCGAGCCCGCCGATAACCGCCAGGCTGACGATGGCCAGCAGACTCGGAACGAGATCCGGACGTCCCGCCGCCAGGCCCCGGAACCCCCCGAAATAGATCAAAAACTCGCTGACGAAACCGTTGAAGGGCGGCAGTCCGCAGATCGCCAGCGAGCCGATGAAAAAAGTGGCGGCGGTGATGGGCATTTTCCGGATCAGTCCGCCCAGGCGGTCGATCGCACCCGTGCCGGTCTTGCGCAGCACCATGCCGGCCCCCATGAACAGCAGCGCCTTGAAGATCGAGTGGTTCAGCACGTGCAGCAGCCCACCCGCGAAGCCGAGGACGGCCATGACGGGGTTGCCGCCGGCCGCCCCGATCATTCCGATGCCCAGGCCGATCAGGATGATCCCGATATTCTCCACGCTGTGGTAGGCCAGCAGCCGCTTGAGATCGTGCTGGCCGAGCGCGTAGACCACTCCCAGGATCCCGGAAACGATGCCGGCGGCCAGCACGATGTCGCCGAAGAGCACCGTGTGCCAGTTCAGCACCGCATACATCCGCAGGATTCCGTAAATGCCGGTCTTGATCATCACCCCCGACATCACCGCGGAAATATGGCTCGGCGCCGCCGGATGGGCATGGGGCAGCCAGACGTGCAGGGGAAAGACGCCGGCCTTGGAACCGAACCCGACAAAGGCCAGCACGAACACGACGATCTTGGCCGCGGGCGGCAAACCGGCCGCCGGCTCGAAGCCGACGACGCCGGTGTGGGCGTACAGGACGCCGAATGCGGCCAGTATGAACATGGCCCCCACCTGGGAAAAGACCAGGTAGAGCAAGCCCGCCTTGATGTTCTGCGCGGTTTCGAAGTTGTAAACCACCAGAAAGAAAGACGAGAGCGACATGAGTTCCCAGGACAGCATGAAGGTGATGAGGTTGTCGGCCGTCACCACCATCGCCATCGCCACGACGAGCAGGCTGAAAAAGAGGTAGTGGACCGCCGTCCGCAGACTTTTCGCGGCGTCTTCCATGTAATGAAAGCTGTAAAGGGCTGCCAGGAAAGAGACGGCAAAGATCGCGATCAGAAAAAAAGCGGACAGGGCATCTATTTTAAACGACAGGCTGAGCGTGTTCAGGTAGGAAAACGAGGCGCTTGTCAGCTGCGGGTCGAACAGTTTGAACCCCGCGTCAACCAGCCCTATCAGACACCCCAAGCCTATGAGCAGAACGCCGGCCGCTTTCATGTAGACAAAGTGGCGCCAAAAAAAAAGGGGCACGAGACCCCCATAGACTATCAAGGCGACGGCAAAGAAAAAGTGACTCATACCCCTCCCGATGGTCAGGCGGCCCGGAAAGCGGACGTAAAGTTCTTATTTTAGTTTTCAATGCGAGTCAACAGGGAATTGGGGGCTCGCGTGCGGGACTCGGAAGGGGCGGCAGGACGGGATGGGTAGGCGCTGGAATGGTGGAACGGTGGAACAGCGGGATGTTGGAATGCTGGGAGACTGGAATGCTGGAGTGATGGAGTAATGGAATGGTGGAAGGATGGCGTGGTGGAACAATGCAATGGAGGAATGCTGGAGTGGCGGACGATGGGTGTGACATTGGAATGGTCACAGAGTCGACATGCTGGAATGAGGAAGGATGGAATGGTGGAATGGTGGAATGGTGGAGTGATGGAGTGGAGGAGTGTTGAAAGTTTGACCTTTAAACTGGAAACTCCCTCGCCCCTTGCGGGAGAGGGCCGGGGTGAGGGGTCGTCTTGCCGATGACGTCAAAATACCCCGTCACCGGTCAACCGGGGAAATGCGGTAATCTGATCACTCTCACGCGATATCCGGATCCACCCGATCAATGATAGGTCACAAAATACGCAGCCCCCCGCCTCCCCTCCCTCCCAGCTTCCCCCATCCCAGCATCCCAGCTTTTCACCCTTCCATCCTTCCAACACTCCAGTATTCCAACATTCCATCTCCCAGCCTCCCCACCCTCCCAGCTTCCCGCATCCCAGCATCCCAGCTTTTCACCCTTCCATCCTTCCAACACTCCAGTATTCCAACATTCCATCCTCCCAGCCTCCCCACCCTCCCAGCTTCCCGCATCCCAGCATCCCAGCTTTTCACCCTTCCATCCTTCCAACACTCCAGTATTCCAACATTCCATCCTCCCAGCATTCCATCCTTCCAGCTTACCAACCTCCCCCCGTTTCACCGTATCGTTAAAAGCCGGCGACACCATTTACCGCTTTACAAGCAGGGCTTTTGCGAATATTTGAATCAGGCCAGGCCAACGTCACCCCAAGAGCCGAAATTCACATGCGCATCAACCTGCGAACCCGCATATACCTGCTTCTGGCCGGCATCCTGCTGATCACGCTCAGCGGCGGGATCGTGCTGGTCTGGTACACCTACAGCATGCAGGACCTGCTGAACGCCATCACCGAAAAGGATGTCGCCGCCCTGCAGACGGCCCAGGCCCTCGAGACCGCGCTGGTCAGCCAGAAAGGCTTCGTGTCCTATTACTTTCTGGACGGCGACCCCGAGTGGCTGCGCCAGCTGGGCGAATACCGCCAGATTTTCAAGGACCGCCTCGAACTCGCCAGGCAGCAGGCCCTCACCGCGGACCAGCGGGAAGCCGTGCGCCGGATCGAGGAGCAATACGGCCGCTACATCGCCATCAAGGACCGCGTGATCGGCGACTTCATGGCCGGCGAGCGCAAGACCATCACGGCCCTGCTGCACGAATCGCGCGACGAGTTTTTTAAAATCCTGAACCAGTGCGACTATTTCAAGCAACTTCATTCCCGTAACATCGCGCTCTCCACGGAAGCCAGCGCCGCGCGGGCCGAACAGTTGCGGGCGCTGGCCTACTCCGCCATCCTGGTCGATCTCCTGCTGGCGGTTTTTCTGGCCTACGTGCTGGTCGTTCACATCCTGGCACCGGTCAGGCGGCTGATCGGCGAAGCCGAGCGCGACAAGCCCGGCCAGCGCGGGAAAGGCGATGAAATCAACGCCCTGAGCCTCAGCGTCCGCGGCCTGATCGACAATGTCGATCAGACGCGGACCGAACTGCGCCGGAGCCGCGAAACCCTTCAGCAGGCGGAAAAAATGGCGCTGGTCGGCCGCCTGGCGGCCGGCATGGCCCACAGCATCCGCAATCCCTTCACCTCGGTCAAGATGCGGCTGTTTTCACTCCACCGCTCCCTGGAACTGAACGAGGAGCAGGTGGAGGATTTCGACGTCATCTCGGCCGAAATCCGCCACATCGACACGATCGTGCAGAACTTCCTGGAATTCTCGCGGCCGCCCAAACTTCAGATGCAGACGATCAGCCCGTCGAACGTGGTGGATTCGACCGTCCAGCTGCTCGGCCACCGGCTGCGCTCCTATGACGTGCAGCTTGAAATCGAGCGGCGCCGGCCCCTGCCGGTGGTTTCGGCCGACCCGGAACAGCTCAAGGAGGTTCTGGTCAACATCATCGTCAACGCCTGCGAAGCCATGGGACGCGGCGGCGCCATCACCATTGCCGAGGACGTCGTTCGCGACGATGCGGCCCAGCCCCAGGCCCGGGTCCGCATATCCGATACCGGCCCGGGAATCCCGTCCAACATCATCGACAGAATCCTTCAGCCGTTTTTCACCACCAAGGAGCAGGGCACCGGCCTCGGTTTGAGCATTGCCGCCCGGATCATCATGGAGCACGGCGGGCGCATCGATGTCTCTTCGCCCCCCGGCCGCGGGGCGACATTCCTGATTTCGCTGCCCGTCATGGGAGAATTGTCGTGAACACCGTCTTGATTGTCGACGATGACGACCAGCTGCGAAAAAGCTTTCACAAACTGCTGACCGAAGAGGGCTATCGGGTCTTGAGCGCCGCCTCCGGCGAGGCCGGCATCGACACCGTGACGCAGGCCGTGCCGGACCTGGTGGTCCTGGACATGCGGCTGCCGGGAATCAACGGTTTCGAAACCTTCGAGGCCATGCACGCGATCGAACCCAAATTGCCGGTGATCATCATGACGGCCTTCGGCACGACCGAAACCGCCATCGAGGCCACCAAGATGGGCGCCTTCGACTATATCCTCAAACCGTTCGAAATCCCGGAAATGCTGGTGGTGATCCAGCAGGCGCTGGAAGCCGGCCGGTTCATGCGCACGCCGGTCGCCATGGATGCGGTACCGGAGATCGATTCCCGTGAGGCCATCGTCGGCCGCAGCAAACAGATGCAGGATGTCTACAAGGCCATCGGCCGGGTGTCGGGTTCGGATGCGACCGTTCTGATCCGGGGCGAATCGGGCACCGGCAAGGAACTCGTGGCCCGGGCCATCTATCAGCACAGCCTCAGATCGGAAAAGCCCTTTCTGGTGATCAACTGCGTGGCCATTCCCGAAAACCTGCTCGAAAGCGAACTGTTCGGCTACGAAAAAGGGGCCTTCACCGGCGCCGCCCACCGCCGCGTCGGCAAGATCGAGCAGGCCAACGGCGGGACCGTCTTTCTGGATGAAATCGGTGACATGCCCTTTTCGATCCAGGCCAAGATCCTGCGGCTGCTTCAGGAGAAAAGCATCGAGCGGCTCGGCGGTCGCGACACCATCCCGGTCGACGTGCGCATCATCGCCGCCACCAACCGCAACCTGGAGCGCGCCATCGAAGACGGCCGGTTCCGGGAAGATCTTTACTACCGTCTCAAGGTGGTATCGATCCTGCTGCCGCCCCTGCGGGAGAGAAACGGCGACATTCCCCTGCTGACCGATTACTTCCTGCGCCGGTTTTCCGCCGACCTGGACATGGCCAACCCCGGCATCACACCCGAGGCTTCCGGGCTCCTGGGCACCCATCCGTGGCCGGGCAATGTCCGCGAACTCGGCAACACGATCCAGAAGGCCCTGATCTTCAACCGCGGGGCGCCGGTCGGGGAGAAGGAAATCCGTCTGGCTTTCAGCGAGGCGGACGCCAACTTCGTTTCATCTCCGGCCCAGGCCGACGAGGTCATCCGCCTCTGGGCCCGCGACATTCTCAAAAGCGGTGAGCAGAAGAACCTGTTCGACGCCTGCATGGACCGCATCGCCGGCATCCTGATCGGCGAGGCGTTGAACGTGACCGGCGGAAACCGCTCCCGTGCCGCCCGCCTGCTGGGCCTCTCGCGCCCCACCCTGCATTCCAAAATCGAGAAGTACAATCTGCAGATCGAGACCTCCGTCACCCGAAAATAAGACGGACATTTCCTTTACAGCCTGTAAAAATTATCGACACCACCCCGGCCGCCGACGCGGCCGCCACAGGGCCACTCCGGTTTTATATGCCTTTATTTCAATGCCTTATGCAGTAGGTCATGGGGGCGCCATGCTGGCATACCCCTTGCTCTTCTCTGCTGTCAGATCCGGCGGACGCGGTGCGCCAACCGGTCCGAACCGGGTCCGCCGGGACCGTCGGCACGCCGTCGGGTCCGCGGCCAAACCGGGCCGCTGCCGATCGGGGCCCGCAACCCTCACAGCGGCAAGGAGTGGACATGAGCAAGCTGAATAAAATAATGGCAGCCTGCGATTTTTCGGAATACGCCCCCCAGGTGGTCTCCCAGGCGGTCGATCTGGCCCGGGACCTGAAGGCGAGCCTGATGGTGGTCAACATCATCAACCAGCGCGATGTCGACATGATGCGCAAAGTGTCCCTGGACTATCCGGCCTTCAAGTTCGAGCAATACCTGGAGGATCAGGAAAAAGAGCGTCTGGAGATGATGGACAAACTGGCCGCCGACGCCGGCGGCGGCGGTCTCGACATCGAGAAGGTAATCCGGATCGGCGTGCCCTTCAAGGCCCTGCTCCAGGTGATCGAAGACAATGGCGCCGACCTGCTGGTGATGGGCACCAAGGGGCGCGGCAACCTGGCCGGCGTTCTCTTCGGCTCCACGGCCGAGAAGATGTTCCGCCGCTGCCCGGTCCCGCTCCTCAGCATAAGGGCCGCGGAAAAATAGAAGAGCGGAAAAGACATGACGCAGACGATACCTGCCGGATCGACAAAGGAGGTTGGACCATGCTGGTTAGGAACTGGATGAGCAAGCAGACGGTCGCCATCGATCTCGACCAATCGATGCAGGAAGCCTCGGGCCTGATGAAAAAGCATGCCATCCGCATGCTGCCGGTGCTGAAAAAGGGCCAGCTGGTCGGCATCGTCACCGACCGGGACCTGAAGCGGGCTTCGGCCTCCGACGCCACCACCCTCGAAATTCATGAACTGCTGTACCTGCTGTCCAGAATAAAGGTCAAGGACATCATGACCCGCGATCCGATCACCGTACCGGACGATTATACGGTGGAGGAAACCGCCGAGGTGCTTCTCAAGAACAAGATCTCCGGGGCCCCGGTGCTGGGAGCGTCCGGGCAGGTGATCGGGGTCATCACCCAATCGGACATCTTCCGGGTCCTGATATCCCTGACCGGGGTCGGCAACCGCGGCATCCAGTTCGCCTTCCTGCTCGAAGACCGGCCCGGTTCCATCAAGGAGGTCGCCGATATCGTGCGCGAGTTCGGCGGGCGGATCGCCAGCATCCTGACCTCCTATGACAACGTCCGCAGCGGCTTCCGCAAGGTTTACATCCGCATGCACAGCATCGACCGTCAGAAACTGGGCCAGCTCAAGGACGTGCTGCGCCAAAAGGCCGAGGTGCTCTACATGGTGGACCACCGCCTGAACCAACGCGAAATATATACCGACTGAGATGCTGCCGACGGCAGGCGCGGCAAAAACCTTATTCGACCGATGAGGGTAAGAGATGGCGACGCAGAAAAAGAAAAAATTACTGGTAGCGCTGGACGGCTCCGAACGGAGCATGCTGACGGTCAAGTACATGACCAAGATGGCACCCTTCGAGAACCTGAAGATCGTGCTCCTGAACGTTTTCAGCGGCGTGCCGGAAAGCTACTGGGATCTGGAGCGCGAGCCGAAGAGCGTCAAGTCGGTGAATTACGTCCGGGCCTGGGAGGCCCAGCAGAAGAAAAACATCGAAGAGTTCATGGCCCGGGCCCGCGACAGCCTGATCCGGGCCGGATTTCCGGAAGCCCAGATCGAAGTCAAAATCCAGCAGCGCAAGAAGGGCATCGCCCGCGACATCGTCCGGGAGGCGCGCAATGGCTACGAAGCGGTTCTGACGCGGCGCCGCGGCATGGGGCGCATTCCGGGAATCATTCTCGGCAGCGTATCCCTTAAGCTGCTCGAAGCCCTGTCCTTCATCCCGCTTCTCCTGGCCGGCCGCAAGCCGCCGGGCAATCATTATCTGATCGCGCTCGACGGTTCCAAAGACGCCCTGAAGGCCGTCGATTTCGCCGGCTCCTTCCTGAGCGGTCACGACATCGATTTCCGCCTGCTGCACGTCATCCGCGGCGGAGAGAAAAACAGCGAAATCATCGCTTCGAGCGACACCTTTGTCCACAACGCCGAAAAGAGCATCGTCACAGCCTTTGAAGAGGCCAAGACGCGTCTGGTCGCCAAGGGCTTCCGGCCGGCTTCCATCACCACCCAGGTGATCACCGGTGCCCGCAGCCGGGCCGCGGCCATCGTCGCCGAAGGCAAGAAACTCGATGTCGGCACGATCATCATGGGCCGCCGCGGCCTGAGCCGCACCCAGGATTTTTTCATGGGCCGCGTGACGAACAAGGTCGTCTATCTGGCGCGCGAGAAATCGATCTGGATCATATCGTAAGCAAAAAAGAAACTCCGCGCAACTATAGGCTTTAAGAAAAAGGTTTTGGCAAGGCAGAGGGAGGCGGCTGTATTGTAATACGCCAACGACCGATAACATAGACAAAATCTTTATCTTGAAGCCGGGCGCCTTTGCGGTGAATATTTTCTCCTTCAGTCAAGGAGTTTAAAGCCGCCATGAGCATTTCGAACCTCGACCGCCTGTTCGCCCCCCGGTCGCTGGCCGTGATCGGCGCCAGCGACCGCAGGGGCACCATCGGCGCCGCCGTGATGCAAAACCTGATCGAAGGCGGCTTTGCGGGCACCGTCTACCCGGTCAATCCGCGTCATTCCACGGTGGCGGGCCTGAAAGCGTTTCCCGCCATAACCGGCCTGCCGGAAACCGTCGATCTGGTGGTCATCGCCGTTCCGATCCAGATGGTGCCCGAGCTGATCGCCGAGTGCGCCGCGGCCCGCGTGGGCGCCGCGGTCATCATTTCCGCCGGCGGCAAGGAGACCGGTGAGCAGGGCCGCGCGGTGGAGCAGGCCATGGCCGCCGCCGCGCAGGACAGCGGGCTGCGCATCGTCGGTCCCAACTGTTTGGGCGTCATCAACACGCGCGCCAACCTGAACGCCTCTTTCGCGGCGCAGATGCCGCTGCCGGGAGGCATGGCCTTCATTTCGCAGAGCGGGGCCGTCTGCGGGGCCGTGCTGGACCTCTCCATCAAGGAGCATATCGGCTTCAGCTACTTCGTGAGCCTGGGCTCGATGCTGGACGTGAATTTCGGTGACCTGATCGACTTTCTGGGCAACGACCCGCAGGTCGGCAGCATCGTGATGTACATGGAAAACCTGACGCGTCATCGCGGCTTCATGAGCGCGGCCCGCGCGGTGGCGCGCATCAAGCCGATCATCGTGCTGAAAGCCGGCCGCACCCGCGCCGGCGCGGCCGCCGCGGCCTCCCACACCGGCGCCCTGGCCGGTGAAGACGCGGTTTACGATGCGGCGTTCAGCCGCGCCGGCATCGTGCGCGTCCGGACCTTCGAGGAACTCTTCGACTGCGCCGAGCTTCTTTCCAAACAGCCCAAGACCATCGGCCCCGGCCTGGCGATCGTCACCAACGCGGGCGGGCCGGGAGTGATGGCCGCCGATGCCCTCGCCGACTATGGGTTCGAACCGGTGGCCCTGTCCGCCGCGACCGTCGCCAAGCTCGATGCCGTCCTGCCGCCGCACTGGAGCCGGGGCAACCCGATCGACATCCTGGGCGATGCGGCCGTGGACGAATACCGGCAGGTGGTCGCCGTCTGCGAGCAGGCCCCGGAGGTCAACGGCCTGCTGGTCATCCTGGCCCCGCAGGCCATGATCGATCCGGTCGAGGTGGCCGAGGCCATCTGCGAACAGATCCAGGACCGGTCGTTTCCGGTGCTCACCTCCTGGATCGGCGGGCCGCTGGCCGAACGCGGCCGCACCATTTTCCACCGCGCCGGCATACCGACCTTCGACACTCCCGAACGGGCGGTGCGGGCCTTCACCAATCTCTGGCGCTATGCCTGCAACATCGAGCTGCTGCAGCAGATCCCCTCCGGCCTGCCGCGCCGGATCGAGGTCGATCACCAGAAGGCCGCCTCGTCACTCCGGCAGGCCCTCGAACGCAAAACGCCGGTCATGACCGAAATCGAGTCAAAGGCCCTGTTGACGGCCTACGGCATTCCGGTCAACCCGACCGAGGTCGCCTTCTCGGCCGAGGAAGCCGTGCGCAAGGCCGAACAGATGGGCTACCCGGTCGTACTGAAAATCTACTCGCGCGAGATCAGCCACAAGACCGAAGCCGGCGGTGTGGCCCTGAACCTGAAAAATGGCGACGAGGTCCGCGAAGCCTATGGCCGGATCATTCAAAGTGCCATGTCTTACGGGAGCAGCGGCGGCACCGAAGGGGCCACGGTTCAGCCGATGCTGCCGCCGCCGCTGGTCGAGTTGATCCTGGGCGCCAAGAAGGATCCGGATTTCGGTCCCGTGATTCTCTTCGGAATGGGCGGCATTCTGACCGAAGTGATCCGCGACAGCGCCATCGCCCTGCCGCCGCTGAACCGGCTCCTGGCGCGGCGGCTGATCGAGGGCACCAAGGTCTACCGCATCCTGAAGGGCTTTCGCAATCAACCGGCCGCCAATCTCGAACTGCTGGAGGAAATCCTGATCCGGCTGGCCCGGCTGATCACCGATTTCGCGGAAATCGAAGAACTCGACATCAACCCGCTCTTCGTCACCGGCGAGAGCTTCCTGGCCGTGGACGCTCGCCTGCGGCTCAAGCGCGTCGAGGTCCGGGCGCCGACGCACCTGGTCATCAGCCCGTACCCGGATCAATACGAATCGCAGGCGGTCACCAGGGGGCTGATCAAGATCTTCATCCGTCCGATCCGCCCCGAGGACGCACCGCTGGTGGCCGAGCTGTTCGATTCGCTGACCACCCGCAGCATCTACCAGCGCTTCTTCTCTCCCATGAAGCGTCTGTCCGGCAGCATGCTGGCCCGCTTCACCCAGATCGACTACGACCGCGAGATCGCCCTGGTCGCCTTCCGCGAAGAAAAGCGCCAGGAGCAGATGCTGGGCGTGGCGCGCCTCATTCTCGAACACAACCTCAAAGATGCCGAGTTCTCGGTGCTGGTCGGTGACGCCTGGCAGGGGAAAGGGGTCGGGGCCGAGCTGCTCAAGAACAGCCTGCGCATTGCCCGGGAGCGGGGACTCGAAAACATCTGGGGCCTCGTGCTCACTGAAAATATCCAGATGCTGACCCTGGCCCGGAGTCTGGGCTTCACGATCCGTCCGGTACCCGAGTCGAACACCTTCGAGCTGAAAATCGATCTGACGAAGGTCGGTCCGCTGTGAGCGACTCATCTCGGCAGGAAATGCCCATGAAGCTTCTGGTCGGATACGACGGATCCAATGCCGCCCTGGCGGCAATCGAACTGGCGATACGCCACGCCAAGGCCTTTCGGGCTGAAAAAGTCTATCTCGTCCGCTCCATGGAGGGCGGTCAGCATGTGACGCGCAAGGAGTTTGAAATCGCCGAACACGAACTCGGACGGGTCAACCGCGCCTTCGCCGACGAGAGCATCCCGTCCGAAACCCGTTTGCTCGTGCGCGGCTGTCGCCCGGGGGAAGACCTGGTGCAGTTTGCCGATGACAACGGCGTCGATGAGATCCTGATTGGCGTGCGCCGTCGATCGAAGGTCGGCAAGCTTGTGTTCGGTTCCACCGCCCAGTACGTGATTCTGAACGCCACCTGCCCGGTGACAAGCGTGAAGTGATGACAAAGACCGGCACCGAGAAGACAATAAGCGTGCTTGTCGTCGACGACGAAGAGCGTTTCCGGACCACGCTGCTCAAGATCCTGAAGGCCAAGGGGATCCAGGCCGCGGCCGCCCCCGACGGCGCCGCGGCCCTGGCGGAACTCGAGCGCTGCGCCTACGACGTCGTCTTGCTGGACGTCAAGATGCCCGGCATGGACGGCATCGAAGTTCTCCGGAGCCTGCGCGAGAGAGGATGCCCAGCCGAGGTCATCATCCTCAGCGGGCACGCAGCGGTCGACACGGCCATGGCGATCGTGCGGCACGGCGCCTTCGACTACCTGCTCAAGCCCTGCGACATCGAAGATTTGGTCGACAAAATCCACGCGGCTTACGACCGCAAGGCGGGCACGACCCTGCACTGAGGCCGCGCCCGATCAGGCCGATTCCTTCTCGGTCGCCAGCTTCTCCAGACACAGCTGGTAATCCCCGTTTAAAAAGCACTCGGCCAGCATCGTGACGCTGTCCTCGCTTTGCATCAGCATGTCCATCTGCCGCGTGAACTGCAGAAGCCGGCCGAGATGATCGAGAGCCTCTTCGATCGCCGCGGCCGGATGCTTCTGAAAGCGCGCCCTGACCACGTCCGCCTTGGTATCCACGATAAAGCCGAGCGCCTGCAGCACCTTGGCGATTCCGCGCGAGCGGCGGCCGCGGCGCACGTCGTCGGCGGCGCCGCCCTTGAACTGAAAATTGATGTAGTTCTTGTTGACCGTCAGGCCGCTGTAAGCGTCGACCACGCTGTAGTGATACCCCACCCGCGAGCTGAAATTGACGTACTTGTCGGAAATGATGGCATAGCTCTTGTCGCCGAAACGCTCCAGGGCGATGTTGGTCGGTGTCAGCATCTGCTCGCTCATCACCGACATGAACCCCTTGATGTTGACCGGCCGCGGTCCGGCGGCCGCCACGTCCTCGCGCAGCAGGCCCCTCAGCAGCGCTTTTAACGGCGCCGAGGCAATCTGTTCCGGTGTGACGCTGCGGGCCTGCGCCGGCACATCCGTCAGCCCGCCGCCCAGATCGATGATGTGCAGGTCCAGCGGCAGGCGCACGTCCAGTTTGAAGGACAGGCGCCCAACGTCCGACGCCAGGCTGCTGAACTCGAAGATGGCCCGGTAGGAGAATTCGTGCGCCAGGCGCATGATGTCGTGGATCGTCCGGCAGTTGCGGGGGTGAAAGGCCTCGGATTTCGGATCGATCAGGTTCAGGGGCACGATGTAATCGGCGACCTTGCGCAACCGCTCGAAAACCGGCGAGTCCTTCATGAAGTCGCCTTTCCGCATCTTGACATCGAGTAACTCCGGGACCTGTCCGGCGTACACCCGCCCGGAATAGGCGTCGACCGTCACCTCCATGCCCGGGGCGATGAGCTTCGTGGCCTCACCGGTGTTCAGCAGGGCCGGCACCCTGAATTCACGGGCCAGCGAGGCCATGTGACCGGTGATGCTGCCGGTGTCGGTGACGATCGCACGGGTCCTGGGCATCACGACGAAATACTTCGGATTGGGGCTGGCGGCGACCAGGATGCCGCCGTCGGGAAAAGAGAGCAGGTCCTCGTCCGAGCGCACCACGTGCGCCGGCCCGCACCCGACACCGGGGCAGGCCACGTCCCCGCCGGAAACGACGACGTGGTAACCGGCAAGGGCCTCGTTATCGCGGGCATCCTGCTGGCGGGTGCTGCGGCCGATCACCTGCAGGGGGCGCGATTGCAGGATGAACAGCCGCCCCAGCGAATCCAGAGCCCACTCGGTGTCCTGCGGGCGCTGGAAGTGCCGTTCGAGTGCCACCGCGTATCCAGCCAGGGTTTTCAGATGAAACCCGGTCAGGCAGGGCCGGCGCTGCAGCGCGCCGCTGACCGCCTCTTCGATGAGGGACCCGTCGGGCTGGGCCACCAGCCGCACCGGCTTGCCGGCAATCTTCGATCCCAAAACCGTCGGCGGGTCGTCCTTCGACAGGGTGTAGGCGTCGGGCGTCACCTTGCCGTCCACCGCGTAGGGCCCCAGACCCCAGACGGCGTTGATGATGACGTGGTCTTCGGTGATGTGAAAGGGATGGCGGCTGTACATCACGCCGCTGGCCATCGCCGGCACCATTTCCAGGCAGGCCGTGCCCATGGCGACCTCTTCGGCCGGTATGCCGCGGTGCAGGCGGTAGGTCACGGCCCGCGGCGCAAACAGGCTGGCCAGAATCCGCCGGTAGACCGAGACGACCTTTTCCGGCACCACATTCAAAACGCTCAGGTATTGACCCGCAAAGGACAGGTCGCTGTCTTCACCGATCGCGCTGCTGCGCATCGAAACCCGCAAGTCGGCCAGGGGCCGGCCGCACGTTTCGGCCAGCCGGTGATGCGCCTGCGTTACGGCGTCGATTACATCCGCCGGGATCGTGGCTTCCTGAAAGAGTTCCTGCAGCTGGCGGCTGACCTCCAGAATCGATTGCGGGTCGGCGGCATCGAGCGCCATGTTGATCTTCTTGATGCTGTCGGGCAGGTCATTGGCCTCCAGGATCCGGTAATAGGCGGCGGTGGTGATGGCATAGCCGCGCGGAATCGGCAAATGGGCGCCGTTGGCGACCTCTCCGAGATTGGCGATCTTGCCGCCGACGAAATCGATCATCTCGCGCGTTATCCGGTCAAACGGCAGCACGAAATCATTTACCTGCGGCGGCTGCTGGTCCAGCAGCGCGTGGATGCCGTTCTGGATATGCTCAAGGACGTCGACCAGTGCCGGATATTTGCGCCCCGTTAGGGCTTCCAGGCTCTGGATCATGCGCGCGGCATAAAAGACGCAGCGCGAGGACTGCGACCGCACGTAGGCCATCCCGAAAATATCTTCTCCGCGCAGCTTTTCCTCGATATCGGATATCAACTGCAACAGTTCCGAATTGGCCTGCAACACTTCCTTGAAGCTGGTGTAACGGGTCTTGAACGTCGCCATCATGCCCTGATCGACCACGGGCTGCGGATGGCTTCTCCTGAAAATTGACCACAGGCGCTCGAGCATGGCGTGCGGGTTGCCTCCTGAGTTTGGGACTGGATAACTGGAAACGTGTGATGATCCGAAAGACCATAAATGTTTATCACAAATTACGGGGTAGTGCCTGACCGAAAACTCCCCTGCCCCGGCGGAAGGGGGAAAGGTTCATAGCGCGTCGCCGGTCCCTGGCCGACCCGGTTCAGGAGCCCTTTTTCCACCAGGTCCTTCAAGTCGTAAAGGGCCGTGCGCGACGGCAGCCCGCCGCCGATCAACTCCTGGTAGTCATTGCGCGTCACCCCGCCCCGCTGCCGGATCAGGGGCAAGGCCGTCTCCTGCCGGGGGTTCAGCTTCACCGCGCGCGGCACCTTTTGGTCGCGGACCGGCGGGACATATTCGTCCGCGACCGGGCCTTCTTCGAAATGCCCGCCGACCGGTGCCGCGCACACGAACGGGTCGCCTTCCAGCAGGATGTCATCGGCCTGAATAATGCCGCCTTCGGTCATCACGACGGCCCGTGTCAGGCAGTTCTTCATTTCGCGGATGTTCCCCGGCCAATCGTAGGCCCTCATCTTCTCGAGCGCCCCACGGCTGAGCGCCACGCCTTCCTTGCCGGTCAGTCGCTCCATCTCCTTTAGAAAATAACCGGCCAGCAGCGGCAGATTTTCGCGGTGTTCCCGCAGCGGCGGCGTGTGGATGCTGATCACCTTGAGCCTAAAATAGAGGTCGCTCCGGAACCGGTTTTGCTCGATCAGAATCGACAGGTCGAGGTTGGTGGCGGCAATCAGCCGCACATCGACATCGATTTCGCGGTCACTGCCGAGCGGTTTTATTTTCCGCATCGCAATGGCGCGCAGCAGCGACTGCTGAACGCCCATCGAGGCGGTCTGGATTTCGTCCAGGAAAAGCGTCCCGCCGTCGGATTTGAGGAAGGCCCCCTTGCGATCGCCCCTGGCCTCGGTGAAGGCCCCCTTGACATGCCCGAACAGGGTGTCCAGCAGCAGATTCTCGTCCAGTTCGCCGCAGTTGATGGAGATGAACGGTTTGGCGTTGCGCGGGCTCAGATGGTGAATGGCATCGGCCGCCAGCTGCTTGCCGGTGCCGGTCTCACCGATGATCAGAACATCCACGTCCACCTGCGCCGCTTTGTAAATATCCGTCTTCAACCTGTCAATTTTTGTGCCGGTGCCGACGATGCCCAGGATCTGCACTCCCGGCGAATGGTTGACGGCCACGGCCATCGGATTTCCGAGGGTCACCTTTTCTTTCAGGCTGACGGTTTCGATCCGTCGGTCGCGGATTTCGATCTCTTCGACCTGCCGTTTCACGGTGGCGATCATCTTGTTGACGGCGGTCTGCAGCACGCCGGCCTCGTAATTGCTCGTGGGCAGGTCGATGGGGTGCAGGTCGCCGGTGGCCTGGAGGTGGTTCACCGCCTCGGCCAGATTGAGTATGGGATGGGTGATCGCGCGGCCCAGAAAATAAATCAGCAGGGACACCAGCAGGACCGTTACGACCGTGACGATGAACATCATGTCGATCTGTTTGTACCCGGCAGCCAGCGTCAACCGGCTGCGGTCGATGTAAGCGATCCCGCCATAAATCAGGGGCTTGATGCCTTTGCCGGATGAAAAGAAAACCGGCGCATAGGCCTGGTAATAATCATCCAGGCTCTCGGACTGATGGGCACTGTCCGTGGCCTTGATCAGGCCGTTTTGACCTTCACGGACATCGCCGACCATCTTCCAGAAGGGGCCGTAGACCGAAGACGGCCGGAACGCGTTCGGCAGGCCCGGGCGGCCGAGGGTTCCGGTATAGGCCGCTCGCACCAGGTCAGTGGTCAACTCCGTGGTGTGCTTCTCCGGATCTTCGGACTGGAACAGGATCCATCCGGCGGTATCGAAAAAATAGCAGAACCGCACCTCGGGCGTGCGCGCGTACGATAGGATTGGTGACCGGGGTGAGTTGTACAGCGTCAGGATGTCCTGGAGCAAATGCACGTCGAAAGACAGCAGAAGGTAACCGGCCGGGCCGCTTTGGTTCCCATCGAGGGGCGTGGCCAGATAGATGACCTTCGATGAAATTTTCTCATTGGGGTTTTGGTCCGTCGGAAAGGGTTCTTCGACCTCGGTGATCGGTGAAATCCACACCTCCCCCTGTCGGAGGTCTTTCACCTTTTCATAATACAGGAGCGGGTTCGGGCGGATCTCGGCAATTTGTCCCGGTTTCAGGCGCACGATCCGCTCATCGCGCACCACCAGGTACTCGTGCTGCGGGCTGGTTTGCGAGATATAGGCCAATTCGCGATAAGCCATGTTGTTTATCGCCATTTTGTTGGCGATAAATTTGCGCAATTCATCGTAATCGACCGTATTTTGCGCGATCTGCAGCAGATCCTGGCGAGATCGATCGAGGAACTCCTCGACCGCATGCCGCATCGCCATCACCTGCAGGCGCGAGGTGCGCTGCAGGGCGACATCGATGAAATTGCTGGCAATCACGTACATCAAGTAACCGGTTGCCAGCAGGATTAAAACGACCGGCGGAATCAACCACAGCATCAAACGGGTTTTGAGCCGGCCGCCGCTGGTGTCCTGGTTGCGAAATAGCGCCATTCTCGCAAAACTCCTCTTTAATGGGTGGCGACATAGTGCCACGAGCGCTCGTTTCACGCAATATATTTTTAACGCGGGGCGCTGTTTAGCGGCCGAGAGCCTTCGAGATCCTTAAATCACGCAACACCTCGCCGTGGCATATTCTTTGCTCAGGGCAGGGTCAGCAGTGAGGACAAAGTGTTGAACGTAGCATTCCCCCCTTGGAAATTTATTTTTCAAACAAACGAACGACAAATCTGAAAGGAGGTAAAGAAATGAGAATACTGGTCGCTCCCGATGATGTCCGATTGGGGTATCGCGGGCGGGCCAATCTGGAAAGGCTTTTGCTGGGCGGAGTGGCGCTGCGAACGGTGTCTCATGCGCCCTGCTCGGTCATGGTGGTCACATAACAATCGAAAGGGGAGGACAATCATGAAGAAAGGTATGAGGAAACTGTTGGCACTGGTGACACTGGCCGTCCTGTGGGTCCCCGGCATGCTGTGGGCCGCGGGCGGCGGGGGGGATGGGTCGATTGTGGTCGTGGCGGACACGCGGGTCGTGCACGGCATCCTGCATTATTTCTCCAACCTCTACAACACCAACATTTTGCTGTTCGCCGTCTGGGCCGTGGTCCTGACCGCCGCCTACGGCGGATTTTTAGGGTTGATCATGGACAAGCTCATGGGCTTGACCGGACTCGATCTCAAGAGCCGCAAGATCGTCGAACACTAGGCCAATGACGCTAAAGAAATATTTTGACGACATATAAGGAGGCATCCTATGGATTTCCTGTCTAACGCAAGCTGGTTGTACATGTACATGCCGATCGCCGGCGTCAAGATCTTCTGGCCGGGCCTGGTGCTGATCGGCTTCTCGGTCGGCGTCATCGGCGGCTTCTTCGGCATGGGCGGCGCCTGGATGGTAACGCCCGGACTGAACATTCTCGGGTTTCCAATGGCCTTCGCCATCGGCACCGACATCGCCCACATCGCCGGCAAGTCGATGGTCTCGACGATGCGCCACTCGAAATTCGGCAATGTGGACTACAAGCTGGGCTTCATCATGCTGATCGGCACCATGGTGGGCATCGAACTGGGCGCCCAGCTCATCATGATGCTCGAGCGCATCGGTAAGGTCGGCTCGGTCGTGCGCTGGGTTTACGTGGGCTTTCTGGCCCTGATCGCCCTGATGGTTTTCTACGACTATTACAAGGCGGTGCAAAAGAGAAAATCCGGTGACGTCGACGGCGAACGCGGCGCCGAAGGCATCACCTGGTACAAGACCCTGCACCGGCTGAACATCCCGCCCATGGTGCACTTCAAGACCGCCGGCTTCACCTGCTCGGCCTGGCTTCCGATCATGGTCAGCTTCCTGACCGGCGTCCTGGCGGGCTTCCTGGGCATCGGCGGCGGCCTGCTGCGCATGCCGGCCCTGGTCTACCTGATCGGCTGCCCGACCCACATCGCCGTCGGCACTGACCTGTTCGAGGTCATGATCTCGGGCCTCTATGGCGCCTTCACCTACACCTTGAAAGGCCGCATCGAGCTGGTCGCGGTCTTCGTCATGCTGACCGGGGCCGCCATCGGCGCCCAGATCGGCACCGTGGCCACCAAGTACTCCAAGGGCTACGGCATCCGCGTGGCCTTCGGCTTCGCGGTCCTGGGCTGCATGGTCTCGATCATCTTAAAGCAGTACGGCTTCACCAATTCGGCCACCGTCCTGATCCTGGGCACCATCAGCATCATCTGTATCTACATCATCAAGATCATGTTCCAGGGCGCGGCCCAGGAACTGCGCGACAAACGCCGCACCGAAATGCTGGGCAGTTAACGTCAGGCCACGGTTTTACTTACATGAACCGTTTAAAAAAGGAGAGCGTAAAAATGAAACGACATCTGTTGCTGTTGGCCCTGGTCCTGGTGGCCGCCATCGGTTTTGCAGGCGCCGCCGCGGCGGCTGAAGTCAGCGAGGGCAAGGTGATCGAGATTTCAAAGGATCCGGCCCGGGTCACCATCGAGGAATACGACACCAATTTCAGCAAGGCGGCGCCCTACGGCCAGCCCACCGGCATCACGACCGTGTTCGACGTGAGCACGGCCCAGATCGGCATCCCGCCCGCGTCCGGTGATGTGCTGCGGATCGCCTACGTCGTCGAGGGCGGCAACAACAAGGCCCTCAAGGTCATGAACGTGTCCAAGCAGGATTTGCGCAAGAAATAGCCAACTCCGCACGGCGGCCGTTCCGGGATACCCCGGGCGGCCGCTTAGCCCCGATGGGAGAATCGACATGCTCGAAGACAAACTCAACGGAAAGCAGAAACTGATCGTGGTCGCAATGGACCTGCTGCTGTTGATCGAACTGGCCGTGGCCGTTTACCTGGGCTACCAGCACCAGGAAAACCTGACCGTCATCTTCCTGCGGACCTACGTGCCGGCCATGCTGATCACCGTCATCCTGGCGCGCATCGGCATCCGCAAACTGGCAACCCAAGGGTGATCCCCGTGTTTCTCGAAGAGTGGGCCGTCAAAAACAAAACCGCCTTCAGGCGGGTGAGCATCGCGTTTTTCACTCTCTTTCTGCTGACGCTGATCGACATGGGCGCCTTCATCATAAGCGACGCAAGGACGGTATTCAAGGTGGTCGCCGGCGGGCAAACCGAGATCGGCGGCAAGCTGGCCGATCCCGTCGACCCGCACGAACTGCGACCGCTGCCGGACCAGAGCGCCGATCCCGAAGCCGACCGCGACGTGAATCACCTGCTGACCGCCAGCCCCCCGCACCGCCCCTATGCGATCCGGTTCACGGGCGTCAACGGCCGGATCTGGCGCGGAATCCTTACTTCCGAACCGTTTGCCGCGCCGGCCGACCTCACCTTCCAGGTGCTGCGCACCGGAAAGCCCGCGGAGCCCGAGCCGGTCACCTACCACGTGTTCATCTACCCCGATGAGGCCGGCTATCGGCGCAGCTACCTGTCGCTCACCAAGCGCTGGACCGGCATCGATCCGCTCTGGGCGCCCCTGGCGCTGCTGCCGGTCGGCATGCTTATTTTCTGGATCGGGTTTCGCATCGCAAGGCAGGAGGAAACCGATCTTCAAAACGGCGGCATCGGACCGATTTACAAGCTGATCAAAAAGAAAGATCACTGGGAAGTCATCTTCGGCCTGGGCGCGCAGCAGGGCGTCCATTCCGGCGACACGCTGCTGGTCCTGGACGCCCGGCGCCGGCCGGTCGGAGAAATCGTGGCCGGCGAGGTGGCCGACGATCACACCACGGCCACGGTGGACGCCAAGGCGCCGATTCGGGCCGAATTCCTGGTGGCGCGCGCGGAAGGCGCAGCGCAGGCTTTAAAGCCGGCGGCATGACCAACTTGCGCTGCAGGACCGCCACGCTCGCCAAAACATTTGGGCTGCCGCCCGAATCCCTGCCCTGCGGCGGCGGCCCGATCGACGGATCTTCCGCATGAACGCGCAGGCCAAACCGATTGCCGCACCCGAAGATTACCGCGCCAAGCGGCGGATCATTCTGGTCAGCATGATCCTGATCACGCTGGTCCCCTTTGCCCTGATCCTTTTCATCGGATATTCGACCTTCACGGCTTCCCTGCAGCGCGGGGCGGTCGAGAGCCAGCAGCGCATCGTCGAGGATCACCGCGAGATCATCGAGAATTTTCTCAGAGAACGTCGCAAGGACCTGGAGTTCATCGGCGACGCCTACTCCTTTTCGTTTCTCAGCCGCCCGGAAAACCTGCAAGCCGTTTTCTCCCATCTCCAGAAGCATTCCCGGGCCTTCATCGACATGGGCGTCTTCGACGAGAACGGCCTGCACGTCGCCTACTTCGGCGCCTATTCCCTGATCGGCAAATCCTACGCCGAGGCCGACTGGTTCAAGGAAGTCCTCAAACACGGTTACTTCATGAGCGACATATTCCTCGGCTACCGCCAGGTGCCGCACTTCGTGTTGGCCGTGACCCGCATGGAAAACGGCCGCCCCTGGGTGATCCGGGCCACCTTCGACAGCTATCGCTTCAACGACCTGGTGGAAAAGGTGCGTATCGGCAATACCGGCGAGGCCTACATCCTCAATGCCCGGGGATCGCTCCAGACTTCCCGGCGCTCCGGGGGCGGCCTGCTCGATATACCCGGCGATGTCATCCACTTTCCCGAATCGGCCGGCAGCGTCAAAACGTTTATTGAAAGGGACAGCAAAGGCAAGGACTACCTGTACGCCACCACCTGGCTGAACGACAAGAAGTGGCTGCTGGTGGTGCGCCAGGACAAGAGCGACGCCTTCAGTGCCCTGCACACGGCCGTTTCCCTGGCACTGCTGGTTTCGCTGGTGGGCGGGGCGGTCATCATCGCGTCGGCGGTCTACCTTTCGGACCGGATCGTGCTGCGCCTGGAGACGCGCGACCGGGAGAAGGCGCAGCTCGAACAGCACCTGATCCGGGCCGGGCGCCTGGCCGAGCTGGGCGAGATGGCCGCCGGACTGGCCCATGAAATCAACAACCCGCTGCAGATCATCCGCAACGAACAAGCCCTGATGGCGATCGCCGTAGACGACCTGAAGTCCGCGGATTCCGACAAGACGACGGCGCTGGCCGACCTTAAGGATTCCCTCGATCAGACGCAACTTCAGATCGGCCGCTGCGCGATCATCACCCAGTCTTTTCTGAATTTCGGACGCCAGAGCGAGCCGGTGTTTCAGGCCGTCAGTCTGATGGCTTTCGTTCCGGACATCATCGGCATGGTCAGGCAGAAGGCCGTCATCAACGGCATCGAGCTGACGCAGAATATCCCGGCCGGGATTCCGGATGTGCATGGGGACGTTTCGCAGCTGCAGCAGGTTTTTCTGAACCTCTTCAACAACGGGATCGACGCCATCGTGGAGAAGCGCGGCACGAGCGGGGGGCGCCTGGCGGTGACGGCCCGCTGCGGGGGCGATAACTACGTGGAGGTTCGCATCGCCGACAACGGCGGCGGCATCGCGCCGGATATCATCGACAAGATATTTTCACCGTTTTTCACGACCAAGCCTGTCGGCCGGGGCACGGGCCTGGGACTTTCGGTCTGTTACGGCATCATCAACACCATGGGCGGAGAAATTACGGCTGAAACCGCCAGGGACAGCGGAACGACGTTCGTGCTCAAGCTTCCCGTCCACGAAGAAGCCAGGCGCGCGGCCGGCGCAGGGGTTTTTGGCCGGAAGGCCCCGCCCGGCCGTCCGAACGCTGAATCCTTAAATTGATCGTCACTCGACCCAATAACGACAGGAGGCACCGAATGGAGAAGAAAATGCGCATCATGGTGGTAGACGACGAGGTCCGCTTTCTGGTGAGCACCCGGAAACTGCTCGAAAAAAAAGGGTACACCGTAGAGACGGCCGCCAGCGGAGCGGAAGCCCTCGACAAGTTGATCCTTGCCAAACCGCATGTCGTGATCCTGGATGTCAAGATGCCGGGCATGGACGGCATCCAGACCCTGGGAGAGATAAAGAACCGGTTCCCGTTGATCGAGGTCATCATGCTGACCGGGCACGGGACGGTGGAGTCGGCCGTCACCGGATTGAAGTCGGGCGCCTACGACTACCTCATTAAACCGATCGATGTGGATGAACTGGTCGGCAAGGCCGAGGAAGCCTATCGCAAACGGCGCCAGACGGAAGAAAAAATCCGCGTCGCGCAGTCGCGGACCCTGACGGCTTCGGCGCAGGACATACTGCACGGCGCCCGTTAGAAACGGCCCTTCCGCCAATTTCAACGTCTATCGGTGGAGTCTGCTTGTGCGTCCGTGCAGGAGTGCGCATCCAAGCAATTCCACCGATTCACTTTAACTGTTGCAGCGGATATTCAGGACAAGGCAATTGTCGCCTGCGTGAGGAAGTGTTGAAGCGCGTCGGTGAAGTATCAAGCGCCCTCCGATGAGTTGACCTCCAGATAATTTAAGCTCCTCCGTAGCTAACATTGGCATGTTCGCTTTGCTGGGACTCCAAGTGTTCCCTCACCAGTGGGCACAGCTTTGGTTGGACGGCATTCTATTGTTTTTAGATTTGACTTTGCTTGCACGGCCCTTTGCGGTATGGCTGGGCACGGTGGGAATGCCCATAGGATGGCGGGACAAGATCTTCATCGCTTGGGCAGGTCTCAGAGGTTCGGTGCCGATCGTCCTGGCCACCTATCCGGCGCCGTACTGGCAATAAAACCCCCTGGCTTCAAAACTCCGGTAAAGCTCGCTGAATAAATTTTATAGCTTGACAGCCTCCATGTCGAGCGCCATAAACGACTTGCCAAAGTGGGGGCGGCCCCCGGCATGGATTCGGCGGTCAACCATAAAAGAAAGAACACTCATGTTCGAGCCACATATGCTCCTGACGGGGGTCATCATTTTTCTGGCCAGAATCTGCGATGTGTCCATCGGTACCGTCCGAACAATTGTCACGGTTCAGGGACGGACCACCATCGCTTTTTTCCTGGCGATTTTCGAAATCACCATTTGGGTGACCGTGGCCAGCACGGTGATCAATCAAATCACGGATAAACCGCTGCTGGTGATGTTTTACGCATTCGGATTCGCCACCGGCAACGTGGTGGGGATCATGGTGGAACGCAAACTGGCCTTTGGAACGACGATCCTCAGAATTATCACCCCCGATGCAGGCCCTGCCATCGCCAAGCATTTAAGAGAAAACGGCCAGCCGGTCACCGTTTTTCACGGCGAGGGCATGCACGGGCCGGTCAACGAACTTTATATCGCCTGCCGGCGCCGGGATCTGAAGTGGATCCTGCCCGCGGCTAAGTGCATTGACCCGAAGCTGTTTTACGTCATCGAGCAGGCCCGGGACGTGAGCAAAATACTCCGACCCGTCTGCTCTCCGCTCGGTGGCTGGCGAGCCGTCAACAATCGCAAGTGAGAAAGTATGTAAATGTTTTCAAGGGAGGGATTGAAAGATGGTGCAACAATACGAGACGATTGAAAAAGAGAGAGTCGAGGCCTGGAGAACTTACTTGCAATCTCTGGAAAATTACTTAGATCAAGAGGAGAATGCAATTGATCGGTCATTCCAGCTGACAAGTACATGCACAGATGAATGGTGTGAAACGACCGAAGAAGTCATCGATGAATTAACCAAGGCAATATTTTCAGTCAGCGAGCCGCAATGGATAACCCCGGAAGACGCCAAACGGATCAAAGTCTTGAAGAGGAGAGCGCAGGATCTATATACCAAGTATAAAACCGCTGCGAATCGGTAAGCAAAGTTTGAGAGGCAAAGATGGGCAACCGATGCTACTCGTTTTAACGATCGGGCATTCCACACGGGAGTTGGAGCCGTTTATCGATCTCCTCCAAGCCCACGGGGTCGAAAAGGTAGCGGACATCCGTACCATACCGCGGTCGCGTCGCAATCCACAGTTTAATCGAGAAACCTTGCCGGATCACTTAAAGGCTGCACATATGGGTTACGTCCATTTACCGGATCTGGGAGGGTTGCGCCATGCGCGTCGAGATTCGCCCAATGGTGGGTGGCGCAATGCATCGTTCAGAGGTTTTGCCGATTACATGCAGACCGAGACGTTTGAAAAGGCCCTGAAGGGATTGATTCAACTCTCGAAACGAGAGCAGGTCGCTCTGATGTGCGCTGAAGCGGTTCCCTGGCGTTGCCACCGATCCTTGGTGGCGGATGCGCTCAACATCCGAGGCGTCGTTGTTGAACATATTATGAATTCGAAGAAGCGGCAGGTTCACAAACTCACACCCTGGGCTCGCGTCGACGGTGAAGCCGTCACATATCCTCCTTCTGATACGACAACATCAGATTCTTGCGGTTGAAAAAAGACCCTGGCCACCCCAATCGGTATCGTTGGGGCGTTCAGGGTCTTTCCGTGCAATGCTGATAACGGTTATTTCGTTAGCAACTTTTCAATCGTAGAGACATTCAAGCCTTCTGTACTTTTAAATAGGTCAAGCCCGAAGCGATTACCATCGGAACGACGCCGACAAGGATCAGGATCAGGTGCGACGGCATGCTGAACCATTCCAGGGTTCGGAGGCGGTCCGTGCCGATGAACTCGAGGCTGCGGGCATGCCAGTAGCCGTTTTCCAGAACATCCCAGACCTGCAGGATACCCTCCGGAAATAAATTCGTGATCACCATCAGGGCCAGCCCGATGTTCAGGCCCCAGAACGACACCTTGACGAATTTCTGCGGGATCACCCACTGTTCATCGGTCAGCACATGGCGCAGAGCCAGGACGAGGAGCGCCATGGCCAGCATCCCGAACGCGCCCAGCAGGGCGGCGTGGCCGTGGTTGAGGGTCAAGATGGTGCCCGCTTCGAAGTAACTGATGACCGGCATGTTGATCAGAAAGCCGAATATGCCGGCCCCGACGAAATTCCAGAAACCGACCGCCATCAGGAAGTAAAAGGTCCATTTGTGCGGGATGATTTTCCTGGGCGCTTCGGCCTCGCCCCGCGTGCCGGTCAGCTTGATGAAATCCCAGGCGTCGAGCGTCAGCAAGGTCAGCGGCACCACCTCGAGCGCCGAGAACATGGCCGCCATGGCCATGGTGAAGTTGGTCTGCCCTGTCCAGTACCAGTGATGGGCAGTCCCCATGATGCCGCCCGAAAGGAAGAGAATCGCATCCAGATAAATGATGCGGATCGCATTGATGCGCCTTACGACCCCCAGTTGATAGAAGGTCACCGCCACCAGCACGGTCACGAACAGCTCGAAGAAACCTTCCACCCACAGGTGAATGATCCAGAAGCGCCACGTGTCCACCACCGTGAAATTGGACGTGCTGCCGAAGAAAAAGGCCGGCAGATAAAAGAACGGAATGGCGGCGGCACCCCCCAGGAAAAGAAGCGTGATTTCCCTTCGCTCCGGATCCTTCAAGACGGGTGCGGCCGTCCGGTAGAGGAGCCCCAGCCAGAAACTGAACCCGATCACCAGGATGACTTGCCAGAACCGCCCCAGTTCGAGGAACTCCCAGCCCTGATGTCCGAACCAGGACCACAGCCGACCGAAGACCTGATGGATTCCGAGGAGTTCGCCGAGCAGGCTGCCGACCACCAGCACCACCAGGGCCCAGAAGAGCATGTGAACGCCGATCGCATGTCCGCGCGGTTCCTTCTGACTCAAGGATGTCGCCAGCAGCAGTCCGCCGGCCACATAAGCGGTGGCAATCCAGAAGATAGCCAGTTGAAGGTGCCAGGTGCGCAGAATGTTGCTCGGCAGGTACTGGGCCAGATCGATGCCGTAGAAGTTTCCGGGATCGGCGCGATAATGCGCCAATGCCCCGCCGATCATGACCTGCGTTAAAAAAAGCAGCGCGACAACGAAAAAATACTTGATGGTGGCCTTTTGGCCGGCGGTCGCGTCACCGGGCAGCATGTGAGGGTGGATGCCCTCGGGACCGCCTTTCCACCCCAGATAGTTGAATTTACCGAAAACAAAGAGAACGATGGCCAACCCGGCCAGCAGCATGGCAACACTCAGAGCGCTCCAGAGGACCGCATCACTGGTCAGGACATTGCCGACCACCGGATCGTAGGGAAAGTTGTTGGTGTACGAATAGGGCTTGTCCAGGCGATTGGCGACGCTGGCCCAGGCGGTCCAGGCGAAAAAAGCCGTCAGCTGACGGATTTCCTGCGGGTCATCGATGTAATTGTCCGGCAGGCCTGAACTGGACGTCGGATGTTGGAAATATTTAGTCCAGACCGCGAGTTGCTTCTGAAAAGACGCTTTTTCGGCGTCTATGAAAGTCAACTGCCTCGATGCGTGATCGTAACGGTTTTCCTTAAGGAGAATGGCGATGCGCGAGTCTACCAGTGCCCGCTGAGATTCGCTCAGCGCAGACAGATCCGCGCCAAACTCCTGCCTGGCAATAGCCTGACCGGTCTCCTGCGAGAGATCGTGCAGATACTGGGCCGAAAAATCCGGTCCCAGGTAGGAGCCATGGCCCCAGATCGAGCCGTTTTGCATCAGGGCGTATTTCAAAAACACCTGCTGACCGGCTTCGATTTCCTGTCGGCTGAATATCGTGTTGCCGCTGGAGTCGATCACCTTTTCAGGAACCGGAGGGGCCAACCGATAGGCCAGCACCGACATGAAGATCAAGCCGGTCATTCCGAAGACGAACACCAGTACAACACTGCGGCGCCACCAGGGTGAGATAGCCGGTGTGCCGGACAGTTGTTCTTGCATTTTTGCACCTCCTCGTTTTCATCGCAATGATCTCGAATTTACCCCAGGTACTCCTGCTCCAATCGATTCAAAAGCTCATGAAACTCCTCATGTTTGCCCGGCCCGATCCGGTCCCGTTCAAGCTGTTCGAAGGCCTCGAAAAGCTCCTTGTCTTTTGTTGCGTCCAGTTTGGCATCCGCCATTTCAAAAAGAACCTTGTTCTCCTTTTCGATGTGGTGTGTCAGCAGGGTTACATAGTCGCTGATGATCGACTGAAATCCGGCCGCAGCCGCTTTGTCCCCGGGTGTGTATCGTGCTGCAGCGTCTTTGAGTTTGGCGACAAGTTTCCGGCCTTGTTCGTGCTCGGTCAACAAGACACCGATCGGGCCGCCGTCACGTTGTATGCCTTTTGCCTCCAAAGCTGGAAACAAAAATTCCTCTTCTTTACCATGATGACACTTGTCGACAAAAATCGACAGGAATTCCAGGATGCCATCGAGATGTTCGGTTTGAATCTGCTCGGCGCGTCTGGATTTTTCCGCCAGGGCCTGCAGAACCCGTAGCATGAGCTCTATTCCTTGATGTTCATTTCTCAGTTCATTTGTTGCTTTCATTGCGGCCTCCATTGGTTCATTAATTCCATTATTTTATAACATTATCTATATATTTCGACAGGTTATTATTATTCCGCAGAGACCCCACCCTTCTCAGACATAGAGAGCAAATATTCTTTTAAGGCCACGGCTTGGTTGTATTGTGTGTCCCGAGCGGAAAAAAGGAGGGTCAGCCGTCCTTTTAACGCGAGTTCGAGAAGTTGCCCTACCACCTCCGGTTGTGCATTCAACTCGGAAGCATAACGCTTCCTGAACTCATCCCATTTGGCCCGATCGTGAGCGAACCATTTTCGGAGCGCCGTGCCCGGTGCCGCATCCTTCACCCACTGGTCCGCATGCACGCGCTCTTTGGATAAGCCCCGGGGCCACACTCGGTCAACAAGGACGCGGACACCGTCTTTTTTGTCGGCCGACTCGTACACGCGTTTGGTTTGAATATCCATATCGCCTCGTTACCAGGGGCGAAAAATTTTTGGTCCCCGACAAGTTAAATTGTCGGGCCTTCGACAGCGGCGGGTAAGCCCTATTTGAACCCGTGCTCCTTGTGCTTTTGCGCAATCGCGGCGGCCAGACGGTCCAGAGCATCGAGGTCGGTCTTTGACGGCAGACCCTTGCACAAAACGGGGTCAAGGACTTCGACCTTGAGGTTGGGGATCATCCCCGCCAGCATTTCAACGGTTTTGCCGCCCCATCCGTATGAACCGACAATCGAAATGAATTGCGCTTTAGGCCGCAGGGCATTGGTCAGAAAGGCGCCGTAGGCCGCCAGGGGATGCGGGCCGGCCAAGACCGTGGGCGTTCCGACGACGATGGTTCCCGCATCGACCAGCGCCATGGCGAGCTTTCCGATATCGGCAACGGCCAGATTGAACAGCTCGATGCGCACATCGTGACCCGCCAGGGCGGACACGAGATGATCGACCATCAACCTGGTACTGCCGTGCATCGACACGAACGGAAAGACGACCAGGTTGTGCGGCGGCCCCGTTACCCAGTCGCGATAGGCCTCCAGGATCCAGGCCGGCCGGTCGTAAATCTGTCCGTGGCTCGGGGCGATCATCTGGATGTCGTAGCCTTCGAGTTTGGCGACGTTTTTCGCGATCACCGTGCGAAACGGCATCATGATCTCGGCAAAATAGCGCTTGGCGGCTTCGAACACACGCCCCTGGTCGGTCACATAAAGATCGCTGGTGGCGATATGCGATCCGTAGAAATCGCAACTGAAGAGAATGCGATCCTCTTCCAGATAGGTCACCATGGTTTCCGGCCAGTGCACCCAGGGCGTGTGAATGAACGTCAGGGTCTTGTCGCCCAGTGACAGCTTCTCGCCGTCTGCTACCGTGAGGAAGTGATTTTCGGGAATTCTCAACAAATCGATGAGCATCCCCTTGGCTTTCGGGGTTGTGATCACTTTTGCCTGCGGGAATCGGTCGAGAACGAGCGCAATGGAACCGGAATGGTCCTGCTCGGCATGGTGCGAAACGATGAAGTCAATGGTATCCACCCCCTCCAGCTGCGCCATCAGTTGATCGGCCATAGGCGGATCGACGGTGTCCAGCAAGGCGGTCTTCTCGCTCCCTTCAACCAGGTAGGCATTGTATGTCGTGCCGTCCGGCAGCGGAATGAGAGAATCGAAAAGGCGCCGGTCCCAATCAACGGCGCCCAGCCAGGATATCTTTTCCTTTATTTGTCTTTTGTGCATGCAGATACCTCCATCATTATTATTGATGTGTCGAAGAACTCGTCCGGTAGACAATGTGTTCCAAAATCAACACCGCCACCACGCCCATGACAAAACCGTTGCCGACAACCGGCATCAACACCGGCGGAAGGGCGGCTTTGACCGTGTCGGGCAGATAAGAAACGATGATGCTGATCATCGAGGGAATGCTGATAGTCAATCCATCCTGGAAGGAAAAGCCGCCGCTTCCGAAGGCCACCATCAGCCCGGCGGCCAGCTGCGAACTCATGATATAGAGCAGAATCGCCCCCACCACGACGGCCGGCACATTCCAGACGAAGGCCACCGCCCCGGGAAGAAAAGCGATCGCCAGCATGGCGAGGCTGGCGGGGATCAAGGTGAAGCGCGAGGCGTTGCCATTGGCGGCGATGATCCCTGTGCTCAAGGAGAAATTCACCGGACCGATGACGCCGCAAAAGCCGGCCAGGATGTTGGCGAAACCGGTGAGAGTGATACCGGCAGTCACCCGCCGGTTCATTGCCGGCGCATCGACCAGCCTTCCGACCGACTGAATGGACCCCAGGTCGTTGATGGCAAGAGCGATGAAACAGAACAGAAACGAGATCAGCAAACCGGGTTCCCAGCTCAATTGGGTGGTGAAATCGGTGAAGAAGGCGGCAATGATCCCCACCTGTCCTCTATCCCGCCATACATTGGCAGGAGCGATGGCTTGGACCAGCAGGCTGCCGGCAACAATAGCCCAGACGATCATGGTCGATTTCCAGATCCCCTTGAGCAGACGATCGGCCGCAACCATGGCCAGTAAAAATGTCAGGGCGAAACCCAGGTTCACCAGCGCCATGTCCGGAGACGGGGCGGTTAATACCAGGGATAAAATGGTCGGCGTAATGGTAAGGGCTATCAGGATCAGGATGGTCGCCACGACCCGGGAAGTAAAAAAACGCGTCAGCATCGAAAACAATCCCGTGACACTCAAGACCATGAGAAAAGCGCCGCCCACCGCGATGGTCGTATACACGGCCTGAATGTCGCTGCCGGCTCCGGCCACGATGCCCACCAGCAATACGGTGGCCGGTCCCGTGATCAAAGGCAGCCGATGCCCCCAAAGCACCTGGGCAAAAAGCGCCACGGCCACCACGAAAAAAAGCTTCTGCATGTAGACCAGTTGGCTGGCAAAATCATCGAAATGCATTCCAGCCACCACCTTTCCAATAATGATAACCGTGGCCGTGGTGATGGCCAGCCACTGCAGGCCGAATATCAGGTTTTCAATAACCGGCGGTCTGTCATCCAGACCGTATTTTAACTGCAGACCGTTCAGAGCATCCATCCTTTTTCAAGTTGACTGATATTGATACGCTGTATATCTGCCACTAAATTACAATAGCCTTGTCGACATCGCGGATTCTTCAAGGGCGTATTGCAACCGGTGCAGCAGTTGATCCTGATAGAGCCTGTACTCCCGGGCGACATCCGCCAGGGTGTGGAAGGCCTCCGTGGGACAGCCCACGCATAAAAGCCCCAGATCCATGAAGGTTCGCAGGAGCTGCGGGTAACGATCCAGGAGTTGCTTGACGGTTATGTCCAAGGATAAACGGGGTTCCATCATCAAGTTTTTATCCTTTCAGATGTATAACTTGCGGCCGGAAGCAAGAACAATCAAGCCTAAAATTTAGGGTCGATTCTTTCATTGAAATTGAAAGTACCTGCCGCTTAAATACATGTCTTTGCCCCTACCTCACGTCGGAGGGCAGCCGACGGGTGAAAGGATTGCGGATGCTCAACCGACGGTCGATCACGAGTCCGTCCTGCATATCCTCGGAGTACAAGGTTTTACATCCTCCGAGAAGGGCGGCGGCCACGATCGTCGCATCATACACGCTCAGCCCGTAACGCTCGGCGACGAGCCTGCCCCGGTCATGGGTATCGACGCTCAGCGGCTCAACCGTACATATTGATCGGATCAACGCCAGCACCTCGTTAATTTCCATCCAGGACATGGCGAGCTTCCGACGTGCCACGCCGGCCACTTCGTTCAACACCTGCACACTGATCAAACCGCCGGTTCTTAGAATTGCCTCGGCCCGGTCGGCTTTTTCCGTGTCGGCCGACAAGAGATACAGCAGAATATGGGTGTCGATGAAAATTTCAGGAGCGGGCATTGGCATCATCCCGGTCAAACTTGAAATCGACCGGCAGCTTGCCCCGGAACTGCCGTAACCGTTCAAGGACAGCCTCTTTACCGGGCTTCTTCCTTACCTTGAAGACTCGTTCGGCTGCGATCAGGATTTCAACGTCATCACCTTCGCGCAGCTCCAGCGCTCTGACCACCGATGCGGGCAGCCGGATGGCCAGGCTGTTACCCCATTTTGCGACCTGCATGTTTTGATTCCTCCTTAAGGATATACGTTATGTCAATGTATATCACCGATGCACGCCAAGATCAACAGTTCTGGGCCGATGTTTGCCGCTTAAAATGCTGTCTCTTGGTCGGAGCCTGAACTGATTCGAGATGCCGCATCAAAGAGGGAATTTTCCTCTCGGCCGACCGTTGTCAATCCCGCTTGGGGGCCTCACCATCCCGGATAGTAAGACTCCTGAATGTGTCGGCCTCCTTAAACGGTGGAAAATTTCCTATTGTATAAATCAGGCAAACACAATAAAAATGCCGTAATGGACAATCAGACCAGACGAAATGACCGGTGAAAATCGCCCGCCGGTCTCGTTGTCAATCGATTTCTGACGACCGTAAGGCGTGATCTCACAAGAGGATTTTTATGAAAGTCGCTGTTCTGGGAGGACTCGGAATGCAGGGCAAGGCGGCCCTGGTCGATCTGGTGAACATCGACCCGGCAGATGACATCATCTGCGCCGATGCGGATCTCAAGGGCTGGAAACAGCTCGAAGGATTTCTCGACACATCCCGGATTCGCCCGGTCCGGGTGGATGGCACCTCTTCAAAAGCGCTCGTGTCTCTGCTCTCTCAGGATGTGGATGTCGCCATCGACCTGCTGCCCCTGCCCCTGATGGCCACAGCCTTCGAAGCCGCCCTCGAAGCCGGTGTCCCGTTGGTCAGCACCAACTACGGCAAGCCCATCCGCGGCCTGCACCAAGCCGCAGCCGCCGCCGGGATAGCGCTGATGCCGGAGTGCGGACTGGATCCCGGCATCGACCTGATTATCTGCGGCCACGCCGTGCGGCAGTTCGACCGTTTGGAGCTTATCGACTCGTACTGCGGGGGGCTGCCGGAGCGCAAGGCCTGCGACAATCCGATCAATTACAAAATCAGCTGGAACTGGGACGGTGTGCTGCGCTCACAGAAGCGCGATTCCGTTTTCATCGAGGACGGGCGTCGACTCGATGTGCCAGCCGCCGATCAGCACGCCGGCAAGATGGTTCATCAGGTCGAATTCCCGGGTCTCGGGACCCTGGAGGCCATTCCCAACGGTGACGCCGGGTTCTACACGGACCTTCTGGGGGTGTCCGCCACCGTCCGACGAGCCGGCCGCTATTCGCTCCGCTGGCCCGGATGGTGCGCCTTCTGGCAGCCCCTGAAGGCCCTGGGTTTTCTTTCGGATACGCCGCTGACGGGATTGCCGTGTCCCGTGAGTCCGCACCGGTTTCTGGCCGAACTGATGCCCGCTTACCTGCAGTACCGTGACGATGAAAAAGACATCGTGGCCATGCTGAACCGGTTCGAAGGCCTGAAGGACGGCCGTAAAAAGTCGATCCGGACCTACCTTCTGATCGAGCGGGATCTTCAGACCGGTCTTTTCGCCATGAGCGCCGGCGTCGGTTTCACGGCGGCCATCGTGGCCCGGATGATCGCGCGCAAACAGATTACCGCGGCCGGTGTGCTCAGTCCCGCCCTCGATGTGCCGTATGAAACTTTCATGTCGGAATTGTCCAAACGCGGCATCATGATACAGGAGGAAGTGGTCGTCGAGTGACCCGAAAAGACCGCAATCTCGCAACGAGTATGGCGACTCCCGTCGCCCGCCAACCCGTCACAAAGGAGCTGAAAATGAACCGAAAAAGAAGTTTGAGATGGCTTTTGGCAGCCGTTCTGGTGATCGGCATGGTTTCCGGCGCCTCGGCCGGAACGTTGGATGAAATCGCCCAGCGGGGCGAACTGCGCGTCGCCTGCCAGACACAGGGGCCCCCGTTCAGCTTCATCGACAAAAACGGCGAGCGGGCCGGCAGCTCGATCGAGCTGTGCAAATTAATGGCGGAAGAGATGGGCGTCAAGGTCGTGTTTCTCGACTACGACTGGGATGGCCTGATCCCGGCCCTGCTCTCCAAGAAGGCCGATATTCTGGCGGCCGATATGACCCCCACCCTCAAAAGAGCCATGAAGATCAGCTTCACCGATCCGTTCATTTATACGGGCAGCGTGGTCTTCGTCAAACAGGACAGTCCCATCAAAACGATCGAAGATGCCAAAAAACCGGGCCTCAAAGCAGCGGTGCTGCTGGGCGCCACCGGCGAGACCGATGCCAAAAACGCCTTCCCGCAGGCCGAACTCAAGTCCTACAAGGGCGGCGGACCGCTGCTGATCGATGCGGTGCTGAAAGGCCACGCCGACTTCGGCGTCAATGATGGCTCGGCGGTTCGCGGCCAGGTCGCCAGCTTTCCACCGGGCAGTGTCCGGATCCTGGCGGGCCAGCTGACCAAATCGCCCCTGGCCTTTGCCGTACGCTACGATTCGCCGGACTTGCGCGAGTGGACCAACCTGTTCTTCCTGACCATCAACCTGGACGGCCGCATGGACAAAAACTTGGACTACTGGGTCAATTCACTGGACTGGAAGAAAGACCATTAACACGAAAATTTCATGAAGGATTCTTTTCACCTTCCAAGCGGGTAGCCGTCACCCGCGGGTGTGACCCATTTTAGCGGCCGATACTCCGGGCATGGCAACCGGTTCAGAGGCGAGGGCTACCGATGCTCGCGACGTTTAACTTCCGGGTCATCCTGGAGTACCTGCCGCTTTATCTGCAGGGTTTTCTTGCAACCCTCTGGATGTCGGCCATCGCGCTCATCGGTGCCCTGTTGATCGGCATGATCGCCTGCGCCATGCGCCTGAGCCGGTCCCGCGCGACCTCCCGCGTGGCTGGTGCCTACATCGAGAGCATCCGCTCGACGCCGCTGCTCGCCCAACTTTACTTTTTCTACTTCGGCCTGCCGTCACTGGGCATCCGCTTTCCCGAAGCGGTCACCGGCATCCTCGCCCTGGCCTTGAACAGCGGGGCCTACATCGCCGAAATCATCCGCGCCGGCATCCAGTCCGTTCCCCATGGGCAGATCGAGGCCGGGATCTCTTCCGGACTCAATTACTTTCAACGCATGCGCCACATCGTTTTGCCGCAGGCGCTCGGGGTGACGATTCCACCGATGCTGGGACAGGCCATCGTTCTGGTAAAAGACTCCGCGCTGCTGTCTCTTATTTCCATCGCGGAGCTGACCCGGGCCGGACAGATTATGACCTCCGAGCGATTCATGCCGGCGGAGGGCTTTTTGACGACGGCGGTTTTTTACCTGATCATCTACTTCATGCTCAAAAGCGTTTCCGGCTGGACTCAAAAAAGGCTGATTTACCGGGGCACGTGACAGCCGGCGGAAAGAGTGCACATGTGGGGCTTCTACTTCCAGCAGCTGATTCAAAGCGTTCCCTTCTTTCTCAAAGGCCTCTGGACGACGGTGGCCATTTCCGGCCTGAGCCTGGTGATCGGCTCTGTGATCGGCTTTCTGTGGGGGATCATCCGCGCCCGGGGCAACCGGTTTCTGCGCGCCGCCATCGGCGCCTGGGTGGACCTGATTCGCGGCACCCCGTTCCTGGTCCAGATTTTCATCGTCTTTTTCATTCTTCCGGAAACCGGTATCGAACTGGAGGCCTTCCCGGCAGCGGTCATCGCCCTGACCAACCTGTCGGCCTGCTTCATCTGCGAGATCGTGGCCGGTGGAATCATGGCGGTTCACTCCGGCCAGATTGAAGCCGCAACCGCCTCGGGACTCAACCGCCTCCAGCAGCTCAGGTACATCGTCCTGCCCCAGGCCATGCGGATCATCCTGCCGCCCCTGGTCGGTCAGTACGTGCTGCTCATCAAGGATTCGTCGGTCGTGTCGGCCATCGGCGTCACCGATGTCACCCGCGCCGGCTGGCTCACGGTTCAGCGCATCCCCGAGGGTATCATGGTGTTCGGTCTCGTGGGACTGCTCTATTTTTCGATCTGCTACCCGTTGATCCGTTTGTCCAGCGCCCTCGAAAAACGGATGACGGTCGTGGCCACCCGCCTTTGACACAGGCTTTGAAGACGAAGATTTCGGCAGCGGCGGCGTGAGCGGGGAAGAGACCGGCGCGGCGCACTCCGCCTGGCCGTCACGGGGGACCCAAGGCAATGATCACCTTCGATAATGTCAACAAATGGTTCGGCGAGCTGCATGTGCTGCAGGACATCACCCTGCACATCGAATCCGGCGAGGTGGTGGTCGTCTGCGGCCCGAGCGGCTCCGGAAAAAGCACCCTGATTCGCTGCATCAACCGCCTGGAGCCGATCCAGAAGGGCAAACTCGTCGTCGACACGATGCGGGTGCACAACAAAAAGATCAACATGACGCAGCTGCGGGCTGAAATCGGTTTCGTTTTTCAGCAGTTCAACTTGTACCCCCACATGACGGCGCTCGAAAACGTCACCCTGGCGCCGATTAAAGTCCGTAAAATGAAGAAGGAGGCGGCCCGGCGACTCGGCCGCCAAATCCTCGACCGGGTGGGCCTCGGTGTCAAGGCCGATGCCTACCCGGCCCAGCTTTCCGGGGGCCAGCAGCAGCGGGTCGCCATCGCCCGCGGGCTCTGCATGCGCCCCAAGATCATGCTCTTCGATGAACCGACCTCGGCGCTCGATCCGGAAATGATCAATGAAGTCCTGGATGTCATGCGGGATTTGGCCAAAGAGGGCATGACCATGATCGTGGTGACGCACGAAATGGGATTTGCGCGGGAAGTGGCCAAACGGGTGGTCTTCATGGACGAGGGCCGGATCGTCGAAATCGCACCGCCCTCCGATTTTTTTACCAACCCCCAGAGCCCGCGGAGCAAGGCGTTTCTCAGCAAAATCCTGACTCACTGAAGACAGGAACCGCACGAATGCCTTCGGGCGGGCCGCATGAATGACGCTTTGTGGTCATCCTAAATGTGGCGCTATCTCCTGGGCCTCGGGAAAAAGCCCGAAAATACCGCCGGTGTGGATGAAAATGATCCGCTCCCCGAAACAGCCCGGGTTGCGCCGAAGCTCCTCGATCATGCCGAAGAAAGCCTTGCCGGTGTAAACCGGATCCAGAATGACACCTTCGGTGCGGGCGACCGTGCCGATCACGGTGAGTTCTTCCGGCCGCGACAGCGCATAACCGCGCCCGACGTAGCCGTCGATGATGTCGATATCGCGTACCTCGATAAATGGCAGCTTTAGTTTGTAAGCGGCGATGGCCTTTTCGCAGATGTCGCCAATGACGGTTAAAAAATAGTTCCGGTCGTCACAGACGTTGATGCTCGCCACCCGGGCTTTCAATCCATGTAACTTGGCTCCGAGGATGAGACCGGCGGCCGTACCGCCGGAGCCGGTGGCATGCAGGATGGTCACTGGGCGCCCGCTGTCACCCGGCAAACCGGCGATATCGGTGGCCAGTTCTTCCGCAGCGCGGATGTAGCCCCAGGCGCCCAGGGCATTCGAGGCCCCTTCCGGGATGATGTAGGGCCGGCGGTCCGCCTTCCGGATGAGGTCAGCCTCGTGCTGCATGAGTGCATCACGGTTTTTGTATTCGGCCGGTGAGATCCAGACGATGGCAGCGCCGGCCAGCCTATCGAGCAGGATGTTGCCTTCCGGCGGGGGTGGTTTGGCCGGCTCGGGGGTTCGCAGCAGCAGGCGGCAGCCGAGGCCCAGCGTGGCGGCTGCTAAGGCTGTGGCGCGGCAATGGTTGGACTGAGCTCCTCCGCAGGTGATCACCGTGTCGGCATTTTGGGACAGCGCCTCGGCCATCACGAATTCCAGCTTACGGATCTTGTTTCCGGACAGTGCCGCACCGGTGAGATCATCCCGCTTGATATAGAGCTCGACACCGAGTTTCTGCCCCAGGCGCCGCAACGGTTGAACCGGCGTCGGCAGCCGGGCCAAATCGATGCGAGGTGGATACGCTGGTGTCATTATTCACACCCCCTTTTTAAAAGCGGTTTTAAAACCGATTGTGCTAAACAATGTTGAAGCTGAAACTGACCGGCCCTTCCAGTTGCCCGCGAATGGCCGGCCTGTCCTTCAGGTCCAGCGCCAGGAAACGTGCTATCGTAAGCTGTTTGTCATCGCAATATCTTGCGGTGTTCAATGATCAGCTAAGCTGCCACGGTTATGCCTGCAGCAAGCGCCGCTGCAACAGCTTCTGCATGTCACGACGTCCATCGGCAATCAGAAGCACATAGACGTTGTTTTCAATGACTCGGTAAATGATGCGGTATGGTTTAAAGAATATCTCGCGGAATTCCCGAAGCCCTAAGGCAAGCAATTCACGCGGGTAGACTCCACGATGAGGATTTTCAGATAGGCTGTTGAACGCCTTTTCAATCTGCTTAAGAATGTAATCCGCCTTACTTGGCATATCGTGCAGGTCGATGTAGTCGCAAATATCCTCCAGGTCACGAGCCGCATCATCGGTCAACAGCACAGAGCACGGCATCAACGAGCCTCCCGCCTCTCACGAAGGTGCTTGATGACATCAGCAGCAGATTGAACCTTACCCTCTTCGATTTGACGAGTGCCGAGCGCCAGAATTTTCAGCAGCGCCATCGTTTCCTGCGTCTGCTCGTAGCTTTCGATGTCCTGCACAACCGCCTTGGCTTCACCGTTCTGGGTGATGATCAAGGGTTCCTGCTGGATACCTATATTGCGCACGATCTCGGCGGCATGAGCCTTCAGGTAGCTAATCGGCTTTATTTGGCTGGATAGAGTCATGGTCCACCTCCTTAAAATATTGTCCAAATATAGACCTTTAACAGGTCAACCGTCAAGAGGCATGACTGCCAACCACCATTTTCCCGAGGGAAGGCACTAAGGGTCACAGCAAAAAACAATTCTACACCTTGCTTGACTTTTGAACCCGTCTACTCTTTTTGGTCATCCTATAAGTGGTGCTGTCTCCAGGGCCTCGGGAAAAAGCCCGAAAATATCGCCGGTGTGGATGAAAATGATCCGCTCCCCGAGACTCCCCGTATTGCGCCGAAGCTCCTCGATCATACCGAAGAAAGCCTTGCCGATGTAAACCGTGTCCAGGATGACACCCTCGCGGGATCGACCCCGATGTTCGATTAATGGTTGGCCGTGCCGCGCCGCTAAAGATATTTGGCCCTTAACACCTCTGCCATCCCGTTTACGGCGGCAAAGGCGCGTTCCACCGTGCGCTCCTTGTCCGGGTTCACCAAGCAGCAGGTGGCGGGCGACAGCATGCTGCGGGCGATGAGGAGTTCGCGATCGATGCCCTTGGACCACAGGATTTTCCAGACGTCTTCGAGGCGCCGGATCAAGGAGGGGACCTCCTCCTGGCCAAACGCTTCGAAACCGGTCGGCACGATGCCCCAGACGATGATGCCGCCCCGGTCGAAAAATTTCTTGATGGAGGATGATGCCGGGAAAATGTTCGGCCGCCTGCACGTACATGTCTTCGTAGTAACTCAAGTTGGGCAGCTGCGGCCAGAAGGGCACGTCCAGCGACAGGGCCATGTCGAGCGCACGCGCGACATCCGTGTGCGGCATCACGGCCATGGCGGTCGTCAGCAGTTTGCCGGGAATCGGTTTGGACACGGGCACCTCCAAAAAGAAGACGACGGCCGGGGGCGGTACACACCCGGGCGAAAAAATTTTCGCCCCTACCCCTAAATTGGCTAAACGGCCGCCACGGGACACCTCAAATTGCAGTCACCCATCAACCCCGAACGTTGAACGGGGAGCCTCGAATCGCTTTCATTCTTCAACTCCGCACGCTGAATCCCGCCTGGGCGAAAAACCTTGAAACTTGAACCGTAAACCGTGAACCTTGAGCCTTTTTGCCCCCCTACACGCTGCAGCGGGTACTCGCCGTCATCAGGCAGAAAGCTTCCCGGTCCTTTTCTTCCCCTATGATGGCGATCAGGTCATTGGGCTTTAAAACGAAATCCGCGTCGGGATTCGGCTTCAACTGCTCCTCCCGCACCACGCCGACGACCGAGACACCGGTCTTTTTACGAATCTCACTCGCGCCGATCGATGTGTTGGCCATCGGGCTGTCGGGGGCCAGGCGGACCCATTGCAGGTCGAATTGCTGTTCGGCGCCCCGCAGTTGGGACAGGAACCGGTACTCTTTGCCTTCCTTGAACCAGGTGGCATAGAGTTCCTGCCGCGCCGTGTCGGTGTAGCGCTGGATTTCGGTCGGCGGGACCCGCAGGTGCAGCAGCGACTGGCGGGTCATTTCGAGGCTGCCTTCGAACTCCGGCAGCACCACCTCGGAAACGCCGGCCTCCTTCAGCGAATCGAAGAAATCCGGCCCCGCGGTGCGCGCCACGATCGTCAGCCCGCCGTTCATCCGCCGTGACTGCTCGGCGACCGTTCTGGCCGAAACCAGTCCGGGAATCGTCAACACCAGGAGCGCCGCAGTCTTGACCCTGGCGGCCTCGAGGACGGCCTCCTGGCCGGCATCGCCGTAAACGACCGCCATTCCCGCCGCCTTGGCTTGGTCGAACCGGCGGTGATCGAGATCGACGATCACGAACGGCATGCCGAAACGCTTCAGGATCCGGGCGATCTGAAATCCCACGCGCCCGCCGCCGACGATGACCACATGCCGGGCAAGTCCCGCATCGGGCAAGTTGAACGACTCGAGCGTCTCGTGGCGAAACCAGCGCTTTTTCAACGCGTATATCCGTGCCGTCTGGCCCGATATCAGCGGCGTGAGGATCATCGTCACAATGGCGCTGTCCAGCACCAGCGCGTAAAATTCGCTGTCGATCGAATTTGTCGTGAGCCCCACCCGCGCCAGGACAAAAGAGAACTCGCCGATTTGAAAGAGGCCGAGCCCGACGGCCAGCGGGATGACATTTCCATAGTTGAACATCCGGGCAACGAGCGCGAAAATAAGGCCCTTGCCGGTGCCGACGACCACGACCAGAAAGAGCACCTCCCAGATGTGATTCAACAAGAAAGCCGGGTCCAGCAACATCCCCACCGACGTGAAAAAAAGCAACCCGAACAGGTCTCGCAGCGGGACGATGTCGCTCAGGGCCTGGTGACCGTAATCCGACTCGCTCAGGACCATGCCGGCCACAAAGGCGCCAAAGGCGAAAGAAAGCCCTATCATGTGCGTCACATAGCCCACCCCCAGGCCGATGGCGGTGATGGCCAGCAGAAAAAGCTCCCGCGAGCCCAGTTTGGCAATGTGCATCAACAGGCGCGGCAGCAGCCTGGTTCCCAGAAACACGACTGCGGCGATGAAGCCCGCCGCCTTCAGGGCCGCAACCCCCAGCATGGGCAGCCCCACGGCCGGGTTGTTCAACTGGGGCAAAATGATCATCAGGGGCACCACGGCCAGGTCCTGAACGATGAGCATGCCGATCATCACCTTGCTCGAAAGGGTCCCCAGCCAGCCCTGGTTCATCAAGGTTTTGAGGATCACCATAGTGCTCGAGAGCGAGATTATGGCGCCGAGCCACAGCGATGATTTCAATTGCCAGCCCATCAACTGCCCGATGCCGATGCCGAGCCCGATGGTCAGGACCATTTGGATCGGGGTTCCGATCAGCGCCACCTTCTTGACCGGCCTGAGGTTCTTGAGGGAAAACTCGAGCCCGAGCGCGAAAAGAAGAAGGGCGATGCCGATCTCGGCCAGCAGCTCGATCTCGTGGATGTTCGACACCGTCAGCCCGCCGGTGTGCGGCCCCAAGAAAACCCCCGCCGCGATGTAGCCCAAAATCAGCGGCTGACCGAGCCAGTGCAACAGCAGACCGAAGAAGAACGCCGTCACGATGAGAAGAATGATGTCGGTGGCAATACCCAATGGCCCAAGCCTCATTTAAAGCGCGGGCGCCCGCGGCCAGAACGCTGGTCCAGGCCGTACGGACGGCACGCTTTTTACGAAAAGAAAATGATTATAGGGTCTGTCGGGAATCGGGACAATAGAAAAAGAGCGTGAAGGCGTGGTGATGTACTTCTGATACTTGCCGAGACAAGGGATGTTTAAACCACGTATTTTCCTTATATCCGGACCGGAGCGCCCATTGGGCGCCCCGGTGATTCACGGTTACCAGGATGGATTCAGGCTGGTTGGCGGGTCAGTGGTCGTACTGGCTGGCGTAGGCCGCATCGTTGTAAAGGCTGTCGCCGTGCTCGTCCTTGCCGAAAGCGCGGATGATGTTCTGCCCGTCTTCGGAGGCCGCAAAGGCGATGAATTTCGCGGCGGCCGGCTGCCCCGCCGTGGCTCCCGCCGGCTGCGAGAGGCCGTGATAGGTGTTGATCAGCATCGGGTCGCCTCTAAAGAGGATTTTGAGGTTGGGCAGCTCTTTTCTGGCGGCCACCCAGGTGCTGCTGTCGGTCATGAAATACCCTTTTTCGGCATCGGCCCTTTTCAGCGTGGCCATCATGAAATCGTTGGTCACGATGTACCAGTCGCCGGCCGGCGCGATGCCCGTCTTTTGCCAGACCGCCATCTCCTTCTTGTGCGTGCCGGAATTATCTCCACGGGAAAAAAATTTGCCTTTGGATGCGGCGATTTTCTGATAGGCTTCGGCCGCACTGCCGGCCTGGGCGATACCGGCGGGGTCGGCCGGGGGACCGACGATATAAAATTCATTCGACCCGATCAGGGTGCGGTTGGTGGCCCAGCCCTCGGCCACGGCCTTTTTCTCGGCCGCCGGGGCGTGCACGAGAACCAGGTCGACCTTCTTGTCCTTTAGCATGTCGAGCGACTCACCCGAACCGGCCTTGACCCAGCACAGGCTGGTCCCGTTCCGGCGGTTGAATTCCTTAGCCAGGGCCTCGACCAGGCCCAGTTCCCCCGGGCTGCCGGTGGCCAGCGAAATCCGGGGCGCTCCGGTCCCATAAACGGCCGTGCACTCGTCCGCGGCCAGGCCGGCGCCCGCTGTGAGAAAAAATACGGCCAGCAACGATAGCCAGCGCAAGGCTTGTTTCAGTGAAATCATTTGGTTGCCTCCTTTGGGGGTAGTGGGTCTGTTGGGTCTGTTGGGTCTGTTGGGTTTATTGGGTCTGTTGGGTTTATTGGGTCTATTGAGTCTGTTGGGTCTGTTGGGTTTATTGGGTCTGTTGGGTCTGTTGGGTTTTTTGAGCTTATTGGGTGTTTGGGGTTTCGGGTGTTTGCCCTTATACTTTTTTTTGATTTCAAGCAGCTCTGCTGCGCTTCATAAATTTTTCCCCAAAAAATTTATTTACTTTTTGACTTGCCCGGGCGTCAATAGCATTATAAGTAAGGATAGAAACTTCCGGATATCGACCTGGAATAACAGAGTGGGGCCGTTTTTCGGCAGAAGTCACCTTCCTGCAGATTTCATTTAACCTTAAAATATATTTCGGCCACTTGGACAGTAGCGCCCGAGGGGTTATGGTTGACAAAAGCTTGCGCTTGCATTCCTTCATTATGTCTTCGCATCCTGAAAGTTCAGCTTTTCAGAAATTACGGGTTTTCCTTTGTGTCTTCGTGTCTTAGTCGCAGAAAAACAGGTTTCTTGCCTTAAATGATGTCGGCCTTTTCAGCCATCCGTCATTTTAGGCTTGACGGATCCGTCACTTTCTACAAAAACTGTTTGTCATGAACGCCATCTGCTTCGATTACTACGAATCGCCCATCGGCCTGATCGAAGTCGCCGGCACAGCGACGGCCGTGATCGGCCTGAACTTCGTGACGGACCGCTGCCTGGAAATCGCGTCGAATCCCCTGGTCGCCGGAGCCGTCCGGCAGGTGGCCGAGTATTTCGAGGGCGACCGCCGCGAATTCGAGATCGAAACGGTGTTCGATGGCACCGATTTTCAACAGCAGGTCTGGCGGCAGCTGCGAACCGTGCCCTACGGCTGCACCGCCTCCTACCAGGACATCGCCCGGGGCGTCGGCCGGTTGCGCGCCGTTCGGGCCGTCGGCGCCGCCAACGGCCGCAACCCGATCGCCATCATCGTCCCCTGCCACCGCATCATCGGTAAAAACGGACGGCTGATCGGCTACGGCAGCGGACTGTGGCGCAAGGAATGGCTGCTCAGGCACGAAGGCTGTCCGCTGTTCGGCGCCTGCCGCCGATAAACGCTGACGGCTCGAGCCAGGTCTTCATACGCCATGGCTTCAAACGACTGCAAAGAAAGAAAGGATGGCCGCTGCCATGCCATATCAACTCGTTTTACAGTTCCAGGGAGGCCATATCGATGATTTCGAGGAGCTTGTCCATCTGGAAGACACGCTTATCGCCAATCTGGAGGAACGCCACCGGGTGGAAGGCCACGATTTCGGCGACGACACGATGAATGTTTACATCCGGACCGATGCGCCCGAGGCCGCATTCGATAAAATAAAGGAAGTGCTGCACCACACCCTGCTCGACAAAACCAGGGCCGCGTGGCGCCGATCGGGCGCAACCGACTTCACGGTAATCTGGCCCGAAAAAAATGACGGCCGCTTCGAAGTGCGCCATGATCTGCCCTGACTGCCACACCCAGCTAAGGGAAACCGACCGTTTTTGTTCGCATTGCGGCCGCGATCTGAACCAGCGCACAAGCCGCCGGATGCCACTGAGGGCCGTTCTCGCCGGTCTTTTCCTTGTGGCCGGGGCGGTTTTTTTCATACTCCGCGGCCTGTCGCCCCCCGGCCCGCGGATCATCGCTTTTCCGGTCGCCTCCCCGGACCTTCCGGCCGCCTCTAAAAACCGTGCGTGGGCGCCTGAGGCCGGCCGGGGGCGCTTCTGGGCGGCCGGCATCCGGCTGAAACCGCCGGTCGGGACGGTGACGATCAAAGACATAGCCGGACACCCCGTCGCCCGGGTTCAGGCGGCCATCGTCGGCCGCGGGTGGCTGGCCCTGCCGGCCGCAAGCTGTCTGGGTGGGTATTCCTGGCAGTTTGACTCCGAAGACGGGACCGTTCAGGAGATCGTCGGCGGCATCATCGGTGAAAACGATGCCGTGGGGATCTGGCAGCTGCAGCCGAACGCCGATGTGTCCGGTCCGCGGCTGGCACCCTGGGATGAGTCGAAACCCCTGCAGTGGGCCTCGCTGACATCCGACCGGAAAGTGAGCGACGTGATGCCGCAAGATCGCCTCGATCAGCGCTACGCGACGCGGGTCGCCTTGGCGGACATACCGATCGAGCCGGGTATGTTCATTCAGGCCGACCGTGTGGTGGGCTGGACGTTCGCCGATTCCGGGGCCGCCGGCTATCTGTGGCGCGGACTCGAGGGCGAGGACCTCGTGTACGAACTCGGCGTCGGCGATTACTACCGGTCGACTTTCGAAAACAGCCGTGAGGAACAGATGATTCTGGCTCTGGCCCAGGCGGACGCGAGCGCATCCGACCAGTTGCGCTTGCTGACCGGGGCTTTTCTTTCGAACCCGGCGGCGACCGGTGCCAAGGCCTTTGACCATCTTCAGCCCGCGGCGATCGTCACCCGGATGGAGGTCCTGATAGACCGTCTGCGGCAAAACGGCCGGACAGCGGAGGCGGCCGACGCTTTTGACGACCGGATTCTGGCTGCGATCGGCGATGTGGATTTCGCCATCGAGGTGGCCGGCATCACGCAGAAAGCCTACGGGGCCGGGGCCGCCGTCGAGCTGATTGAAAATGTTCAGGCCGATCCGGCCGCCTTCGACGGCATTCCAGTGCCCGAACTGGACGATGCCCGCCGGCGCCTGTACCGGCAGTGGCTGGACGAATCGATTCGAAGCGGTGACCTCAGCGCCGCGCAAACGGCCTATGCGCGCGCCCGGGCCGCTTTTGAGGGCAACCCCCGCATTCATCTCATGGGGGTGGAACTGGCCCTGGCCCTTTCCGACTGGCCGACCGCCGAACGGCTGCTCTATGCGCAGGCGTATCCCGCCGATCTGAACCCGCAGGTCAAACTGTTGGCGGATCAGATTGCGGTGTTTAAAAGCGAAGCCGGAAAGATCGTCATCCGTTTTGCGCCCGGCTCCGAACAGATTCCGGTCGCGGCGGTGTTGAGCAGCGGGGTCGAACAGAGTTTCGTGGTCGATACGGGCGCCTCCATGGTCACCATCCCCCAGTCCACCGCCCGGAAACTGGGTCTTACCGGCAAGGCGGGTGCCGTGCGGCGCCAGGTCCACACGGCCGGGGGAACCCTCGAGGCCGAGGCGGTGGTGCTGCCGTCCATCGAGGTCGACGGCCGGCGGCTCTACAATGTCGAAGCCCTCGTGCTCGACCTGCCGAACCAGCCGGAAGTGGGGCTGTTGGGACTGAACTACCTGCGCCGCTTTCGCATGGACCTCAACTCGGAACGCGGCGTGCTGACGCTGGCGCCGCGCTGAGTTAAGGCCTCATTTCCCTGCGGCTTCCAGGACCATGCGGACGTCGCGTTCGTGCAGACGGGCGTGTTCATCGGCCCAGAGGATGAAGCGATCGAGCCGGCCGGTTCCGTGAAAGGGATGGCGGCCGACCCGCTCCAGGTCCGACTCCTGCATGGTGGCGACGATGCCGATCGTTTCCGCGCGCACCGCCCTGAACCGACCGATCAACTCGGCCAGAGACAACCCGTCGAGCTTGGCCGGCTGGGTGCGGTTGAAGCGCTCGAGGTCGAAATCTTCGGGTGCACCGCGACCGCCCGCCAGCATGTTGCGGAAAAGCCACTGCATCGAGGTTTCGATGGTGATGAAATGCGCCAGCACCCGGCGCACCGTCCAGTGCACCTCGTCGACATAAACCGGCATCTCGAGGTCCGGCGGCGAGAGTGTTTCGAAAAATGTGACGGTTCGCTCCTGCCCTTCTGCGAGGACGCGGCTTATTTCGGCTCTATGGTCGTCCATGTTCTTTTCCTTTGGTATAGGCGTTAAGATAAAGGTTTTGGACTGCGTTATCGGTCGGTGGCGTATGACTTATACAGCCGCCTCCCTCTGGCCTTGCCAAAACCTTTATCTTAACGCCTATAGCTGAGTGTCCAATTCAATGCGTTTCGATTTGGAATTTTTAACCGACAACGTTTCCTCTCCGATCAAGCTGAGCGCCTCGCCGGCCAAAGGCAGGGCTCGTAGGTTGGGTTGAGCGCAGCGAAACCCAATATCGGCAAAAGTTCATCATCTCTTGTTGGGGTTCGTTACACTCACCCCAACCTACCCGCTTGAATCCCTGAACCTTTGAACCCGCAACCCTCGAGCCTCGTATGAAACTACGCCAAAATGGCACAGTTTCTTTCTCGATCAAGCTGGTCGCTTGCGGCCAGAGGCAGGACTGAACCGTGAACCTTAAACCTACACATGCCGGTGCCGGTCACTTGTTTCGTTCGAGGTCGACGCGACACTTCAAATATGACCTATCCTTGAGGATAGGTCTTGCATTTGTCAAAGCTCTGTGGCTTTCTTGCAACCGGAATGTCAAACTGAAGCGGCCAGGGGCTTTTGAGCTGCCCTGCCGCTGGGCCAATACCTGAAAAGAGAAGGAGGACTCCCGATGCCTGAACTGGCCTATCTTAATGGTGACTACCTGCCGATCGAAAAGGCGCTGGTTCCGATCGAGGACCGCGGGTACCAGTTCGGCGATGCGGTCTACGAGTTCATCGCCAGCTACAACGGCCGCCTTTTTTACCTCGAAGAACACCTGGACCGCCTCGAACGCTCTCTTGGCGGATTGTCTTTCCCGCCCGTTTCCCGTGACGCCGTCCGCCAGGCCGTGAACACACTGTTCGAGAAGGCCGGCATGTCCCGCGCCGGCGTTTACATCCAGATTTCACGCGGCGTGGCTCCCCGCAACCACGCCTTTCCGGCCGCTTCCGCATGCCAGGTCGTGATGACGGTTCGGGCCATCGAAGAAAAACCAGCCGAAATCCGGAAAAACGGCGCCGCCGCGATCACGGTCGAGGATTTCCGGTGGGGCCGCTGCGATTTGAAAACCGTGCAGCTGCTGCCGAACGTTCTGGCCAAGCAACAGGCCCTGGCAGCCGGGGCCTTCGATGCCCTGTTCGTCTCATCCCACGGCGTGGTGCGGGAAGCCACCAGCTCCAACCTGTGCATCGTTAAAGACAAGACGGTGATCACGCACCCCCTGACGCCGCGCATCCTGCCCGGCATCACCCGCAAGGTGGTAATCGAGCTGTGCCGGGAGCTGGGCATCCCGATCGAGGAGCGCCCGTTCAAAACCGATGCGCTTTTCGGCGCCGATGAAGTTTTTTTAACCGGTACGGTGACCGAGGTGCTGCCGATCGTCACGATCGACGGCCGCCGTATCGGCGGCGGGCAGGTCGGACCGGTCGCGGCGCGTCTGTACGACACCCTGCGCCGGCGCTGCGGTGCCTGACCGGTTCGGCCCGCGGCCGAGGGGCGACTCTTGACCGGCACCGCACGGCCCCCTCGTCCTTCCGAGGGCTGCCGCACAAGCGCACACGCAAGACGCCAGGGGCGATAAACAGATATAGCTTTTCAGATGCTGTCGCTTTCCTTCGTGTCTTTGTGCCTTGGCGGCCGAAAAAAAAGCCCTCTTTTTCAAATGAGCCCTACGCCTGTCGGGCGACCAGAATCCGCCAGAGATAGGCATAGTAGCGGAAACTGCCCAGGATCAGCGCGCCGCCGATGGCGAAATAGACGAGGGCCAGCCAGGTCTTCGGAATCTGTGAATGGCGCAGGACGAGCCCCATCGCCATCATCAGGACAATGACGAGGTAGCTCTTCCAGGCCTGAAAGGCAAACAGGCAGCCTTTGCCCGGCAACCGGCCCAGACGCTCGATGTTTTTAATCGCGATAGCGGAAAAGCTGGTGCGGTGGGCGACTAACGCCAGCAGTGCACCGGAAAGTGCAATCGGCAGCGACCGCGCACCGGGCAAGGGCGTTATCCAGCGGTAACCCAACCGGCAAAGTCCCAGTCCAACCGTGGTCCACAACAAACCGGCCAATGCCATCAGGACGAACTTCGGAACGGCTGGTTTCAATCTGGCAAGGTCCATTGGACCACCTCGAACCGATGCTGCCGGCCGGCTGGCGGGTGCCATCGAGCGGGCTTATTCGGCATTCCGGCGGGTCATCGGTCCGCCCACGGCCTCTTCACACTTATGAGTGGCCGACGGACTCGATCCGACAGGGTGATTACGGGTCGATAATAATGCCAAAAAACCCGGCCCGTCAAGGCGCTTCGTTTATCAGGTGTATGACACTGTCATGAACGTAAGCGATGCCCTTTGGAAAAAGGACCCTACTTGCGAGACGGACCTTGAGAAAAGATCGGCAAGTGACTGCGAGGGTGAGTCATGACCTGGGGAAGCCCGGGCGCCGGTGCGCAGCCTGCTTCCGGGCTGCGACCGTCGCGTCAGCCGATCCTGTTTTCTTCCGAGCCGATTTCAACGTCTTCAAAATCGGGCAGATCGTTTTCACGACTGATGACGATCAGGTATGCATAGGCTGCAACCAGCCCGCAGACCACGAGGAATACAATAAAGTAAACGATAAAATTCAGCATGTTGAAAACCATTTTACCATGAGATGGTTTATTCCTTTTTCCCGGAACCCTTGCGAACCAGTTGTCTTGAAATCGTGTAGAGAAGCGATTCGAAAGGAAAAGGTTTCTCGATCACATCATCGATGCCGCACTTGAAGGCCCGCGACAGCGGGTCGACGTCACCGTAGGCGGCCAGCATGATTCTGATCGCCGCCGGACGGCGCCGCTTTGCTATTTTCAAAAATTCCATCCCATTGACTCCCGGCAGGCTGAAGTCGCTGATGATGACGTCGAAGGGGCCTTCATTCAAACCGGACAAGCCGCCGGCACCGGAAGACACGCCGTCCACCTCACACCCTTCATCCTCGAGGGCCCTGGTCAATGTTTCACGAATGCAGGGGTCGTTTTCCACCAGAAGGATTTTCAGGCCGCGCAATTTCTGAAGATTCACCATTTTCAACTTACCTTGCTTTAAGCTCATGGCGGACATCCCGGCCAAATTTGAGTCTTCAAGATAAAGCTTTCGGCTGGTCGGTGGCGTATGAAATTATAGCCGTCGCCCTCTGGCCTTATCCGGGATATCTATCTTGGTGCCTCTAGACGACAAATAGATTACAAAGATTGTGCCATTTTTATGTTTTAATCTATTTTAAAGTTATTCAAGAAAGTTACAGTTCGGATGTCACTGCCCAAAGCCATTGAGAGGGACCCGCGGATGGGTGAAATTCCACAGAACAAGTGGGAAAATTGCCGCATCCAATTGTTAGCGTGTTACTTGAAGGATGGGGGGGATGGGTGGTGGAGTGCTGGAAGGCTGGAGTGATGGAATGGTGGAATGGTGGAACGACTGAATGGTGGAAGGCTGGAAAGGTGGCGTGATGGTGGGGGGTGCAAGGATAAAACAATGGACGGGGGCGGGAGTCGAAGGCCGGGACGGTGCGGGAAAACCTTCAGGTTCAAGATCGCCGGCAGAAAAAGTGCAAATTGAAGGGGTCGTTCGGGATATCGAGTACCTGGACATTCTCGAATCCGGCCTCTTCCAGAAACGCGACCGCTTTTTGGCGGCCCCACATCATTCCCAGGCCGGTTCCGCGATCGACAAGCCCCACCGGCAGGCAGTGCAGCAGACTGACGGTATACAGAAAGGCCCCCATGGCGTGGTTCCGGTTATCCTGCAGACGGCTGCTCGCCGCAATGTCGATCATGGAAAACCGGCCTTTCGGCTTCAGAATCGAGCAGATGCCTTGAAGAGCGGCCAACGGCCGGCTTTGGTCGTGAATGGCATCGAAGGCCGTAATATAATCGAAAGATTGCGCCAAAGCGGCGTTCTGCGGCAAAGCCGCCGCATCGAGTCGCCGGAAGGTCAGATTTTTCAGGCCCTGCCGCCGGGCCGCCGCCCCGGCCGACTGAATCACCGCGGTACCGATGTCGATGCCGACAAACTCGCTGCGCGGGAAGGCCGCGGCCATCAGCATCAAGGCGATGCCCTCGCCGCAGCCGACATCTGCCACCCGGATGCCCGCCCTCAAATCCCGCACGATCCGTCCGTCATCGACCGTGGGTAGAAACTGGTCTATCAGCACTTTCCGGTGCTTGGCGTTCGCCAATTGAGACATGAAGGCCTGAAACTTCGGATAGGTGTCGTAACCAACGCCCTCACCGTCCGCGAAGCGCGCCACCACGGCGTCCATGGCACACGTGGTCAACAGCGGGATTTCCTGCGTGTAAACGCCCAGGTTCGAGTTTCCGGCCCGGCGCGTGAGCAGGTCCCCGTGTTCGCGCGGAAGATGATAGAGGGTGTCGCCACTATCGGCGTCCACGGTCAAAACGACGACTTCCCCGCACACCATCACCGCCAGCCATTCCTCTATGTAGCGGGCGTTTAGACCGGATTTATCGGCAATCATCGCCAGGGGCGCGGGCGAGTCGAGGGTATCCATCACATCGAAAAGGCCGGTGCGGTATCCGATCGCCATGGCGAGGTTCACCGCACCGAAATTGAGAATATCGGTCATTTTCCTTGAAAATTCCGCCCGCCGTGCCGTCGCAGACGATGTCATAGTTCCTCCTTGACCGGTGAAAATCACGTTGCGCCCATCGATTCAGTTCATGCGCACACCAACCGGCGATTTTGAGGCGCGCCGCACGCAGAAAAAAAACGAGGGAACCGAATCCGTGGATCCCTTCCCTCGTTTGCGATCTCGCTTGTGGCGCGCACCGGTTCGACGGGTCGATGCCGGCCGATATCAGCGCTGGGCCGAGCGCGGTGCCTTACCCGCCAGGGGATTGTAGAGTTTCATGATGGCGAACTTCATCACGTCCAGGGTCTTCATTTCCGAAATGATATTAACGAGCTTGTCTTCAGCCTCGGCCGGGAGAACGCAGGCGTTGTCGGCGCCGAAGTTCAGGCCGGGAAAGCCTTTGACCAGTTTTTTCTGATCCTTCTGGGTCATCGGCACCTGGACGGCTTTTTTTCCGTCGATTTCGGTGACCTTGTCCTTCAAACCGGCGTCTTCGATCTTTTTTAATTTTTCGTCATCCAGAAAAACATTGATCACATAGTCTGCCATGTGCGTCCCTCCCTTTCGATTAGCCCGTTTCCGATTGCCTGGTGCCCATCCGCGATCTGTTTTAGGCACTGCTGAGTGTCCGATTCATATTTTTGGATGGACACCCCAAAAGACGACATTTTTTCAATAGTGGTCTTGTTTATTCAAGACCGCGCGGCATGTCAAGCACGGATTGCGATCGGAAGTTAATGTATAACGTTATGCTTTGGGTCAAAAAGCACTTAGCGAGGGATAATCGGTCATTAAGCGCTGATTTGCATTTGAAAAAACCGGTCGGCCCGTGTATAGGGGTGATGCTGGAAAAACCTCGCAGTAACCACTATGAGAGTAAGACAGCGATTTTTTCTTCCGACCTTTTTCGAAAAGAATCTCATGACATCGTATGTTTCGCCTCTGCCGGACACTTACCGCACGCTGTCGCGCCCGACACCAAAACTCGTTCGCCGGCACGCCACCGCCCTTTTTTACCCCCGGGTGCTCATGATCGTGTTTATGGCGTCCCGTCTGGCAAAAAGAGGCCGGTACGGCAGTGGCGACTGGATCGGGAGCAGCCGCGATACGATAAAAGCGCTCGAATCCGTCGGCGGCCGGTTCGAGATCGAAAACATGGGCATCATCCGTCGCCTGGATTCCGCCTGCGTCTTCATTGCCAACCACATGAGCGTGTTGGAAACGTTTGTGCTGCCCTGCCTCATTCAACCGCACCGCGATGTCACTTTCGTGGTGAAGGAAAGTCTCATCGACTACCCTTTTTTCAAACACGTCATGCGCAGCCGGAAACCGGTCGTCGTGGGGCGCGCCAATGCGCGCCAGGATCTGCGGACCGTTCTCGACGGCGGCCGCAAACTGCTCGAGCGCGGTATTTCGGTGGTCATCTTTCCTCAGACAACGCGCAGTGTCGATTTCGAACCCGCCCAGTTCAATACCCTGGGAGTCAAACTCGCGCTGCGGGCCGACGTTCCGATCGTTCCGATCGCTTTGAAAACCGACGCCTGGGGACTCGGGCGCAAGCTGAAGGATTTTGGTCGGATTCACCCCGCGAAAACCGTTCGTATCTGTTTCGGAGAACCGCTCAAAGCCGCCGGGTCGGGCAAGGAGGCGCACCGTGAGGTCGTGGAGTTTATTCGCGGCAAATTGGCTGAGTGGCGGTGAGGGAACGGCGGACGGCGGACGGCAGAGGACGGACGACAGAGTATAGACGACAGATGGTCAGACGGCGAACGGCGCACGGCGAAGAGCAGAAGGCGGAAGCGGATGGTGGAGAACCGACGACGGGCGAAAGACGGTCTGTGCTAACAGGCACAGGGCGGATGACAGACGGCGGTGGCGAAGAGCCAGTCGGCCGGGGTCGATAAGGGGTGGCAAGCGAAGGGACTCCGCAGGGCTTTCTTTCGTTTACCTTGACGCGACCCGTCGCTCGGTCTTCGGCGAATGACTCACGACGCCGTTGCTCCTGCGGTCGTGCCCGCTGCGGCGTTCGTTGCCCGAGCGCCGTTCGGGTATGTGTGCGCCATACGAATAAACACGCCTGTTCAAGCCCAGGCGCCTGCCGTCGAGTGCAAAGGCGTTCAAGCTCATCGTCGACCGTCGATCTTCCACGTTATTTCCATTCGCTGTTTTCCGGCGATGTCCCGAACGGACATGGTGCGCGAGGGGGCGCCCTTTTGCCGGTTGTGCCCCTGAAAGTGCTCCCTTCCAGTAAGCAAAATCCGTGCAAGCCGATCTGTATCGGTATCCCCTCATTTTCAAACCTATTTTTTGAGAAGGGGCGAAAATATCCTCGCGAAAAACTGTGAAACTATGAGAAAAAGGTTACACTTTCACAGCAAATATTTACCCATGCATGATCTGGAAAACCAAAAGGCCCAAAGGTTCCCCGTTCGGCGTTCACCCCTGCCGCCGGCCTGAAAAGCGGCCCGTTTGTTCGAGAAAGAAACGGAGCCGATTTGGCGTAGTTTCATACGAGGGTTGAACGATTGAGGTGTTTATTAAACCTCGAAGCCTCGCCCCGTATCATGCAACCCGCAACCGTCCTACTGCTCTTTCTTGTCCGCACAGGGGGCGTTTTTATGCACGATTCGGTTTTTAAGCCGGCACCACAACCCGATGAACGTACGGCATGATTTCGACCCGTCGGATAATTCCCCCGGCCAGTCTGCGTATTTGCATTTGAGGTCACAAAATTTCATAGCCGCTACTCGTTTCTGAGGATGTCCAGCACCTCGATCTTGGCCGCCTGCCAGGCCGGATAGGCACCCGCCAACAGCCCGAGCAGGACCGAACCGACCATGGGGCCGACGATGAAAACCGGGTCATAGACCACCGGCATTGCGCCGATTTTGTAAATCAACAGCACCAGGCCGGCGGCCGCCGCCACGCCGACAAATCCCCCCGCCCCGGCCATCAAACCGGATTCGAGGATGAACTGGCGGATGATGTCCAGCCGCCGGGCCCCCACCGCCCGCCGCACGCCGATTTCCATCCGGCGCGAGCGCACCAGCAGCACCATGAGGGAGAGAATTCCCAGGCCGCCGACGGCAAAGGAGATGCCCGAGCTGAGCAGCCCCAGCGTCTGCACCAGTTGCAGGGCCTGTTGCTGCAGCTGGATGGTGTCCCTGGCGGTCAGCAGGCTGAAATCGTCGGCTTCGCCCTCCCCTAAGCGGTGGCGCCGCCGCAGAATGCTCGTCGCCGTTTTCTTCACCGCTTCGTAGGAGTCATTGTCGCTCAGCTGCAGGTAGACTCCGGTAATCCAGTCCTGGTTGCTCAAGCGCCGCATGAAGGTCGACAGGGGCACGAATACCTGCTCGTCCTGGTCGCTGCCGACGATGTCGGCACCCTTGGGCTCCATGACGCCGATCACGCGCACGCCGGCCCGGAAAATGTAGACCATCTCCCCCAGGGCCCGCTCGGGTTTGCCGAAAAGCCGCTCGGCGATCTTGGCGCCGAGAACGCACACCCGGGCCTGGCGCTTCTCGTCTTCCCAGTTGATGAAACGCCCCATGGCCGGGTTGAAGCTGCGCACCGCGGTATAGGTCGGCCAGGTGGCCACGACCTGGCTGGGGACCTTGACGTTGCCGAAGCGGATCGGAAGCTCCTTGCTGGCAAAAGGGGCGCCGTCCACCACCTGCGGGATCGAGCCCATCAGGTCGCGGGCGTCCTGCAGGGTGAAGGAGGCGGTCACGTTTCTGACCGCCGCCGATCCCGAGCGCCGGAAAAGGACCTTGCCGCTGCGGGCCATGAACAGGTTCGTCCCCAGCTTGGCGGTTTCCAGCTCGGCCTTGAGATACATGGCCTGAGACACGTGCTGGACGGCCGTCAGCGCCAGGGCGCCCAGGAAAACGCCGACCATGGCCAGGAGGGTTCGCAAGCGGTGCGCCTTGAGCGATGCCAGCGCGATTTTTAAGCTGAAAAACATGGACCCGTTGTCAATGCTCCCCCTTCAGGGCTTCGATCGGCGGCATGCCGGCCGCGGTCCGTGCCGGCCGCAGGCCGAAGACAAGCCCCATGCCGGTGGCCGCCAGGGTGGAAAACGTGAACACCTTCCAGGAAATGAGGATCTCGAGCACGCCGAGCTGCGCCAGCAGCTGCCCCAGCGACAGTCCCATCATCACGCCCAGCAAGGCCCCGGCCAGGCTCAAGAAAACCGATTCGGTCAGCACCTGCAGCAAAATCGCCCAGTCGGGCGCCCCCACCGATTTCTTGAGTCCAATTTCGGATCGGCGTTCTGTGACGCTCAGATAAAACAAGTTGGCCAGAACGAACCCGCCCACGATCATCGCCACCAGGGCCGTGATCCCTAAAAACAGCACCAGGCCGCCCTTGAACATCGACAGGAACTTGAGAATTTCGTCGGCGGTGAGAATGGAGAAGTCGTCCGGCTCTTCCGGCTGCAAATTGTGCAGGTGGCGCAGCAGGCCGCGCAGGTTCTCGACGTGGACCTTCATATTTTCCGGCGAGTGAAACTTCACCCTCAAGGCCCGAAAATACTTGCGGTTCAGGTTGAAGCGCTGAGTCAGGGTCGTGATCGGCAAGATGACGCGGTCATCGACGGAATTCGATCCGCCGCCGCCCGAAACCCCGCGATAAGAGAGACGGCCCACGATTTGCACCGGCACCTGGTCGACGAAAATCGTGTGGCCCACCGGCGATTCGCTACCGAAGAGATCTTCGGCCACCATGTCGCCGATCAGCCCGAGCTTGGCGCCTTTCTGAACATCCTCCTCGGTGAAATCGCGCCCCTCGGCCAACGGCCAGTTCCAGGCCTCGGCGTAACCGGCGGTGGCCCCGACGATGACCGGCACCTGGCGGCTCTGGCCGCGATAACGCACGGTGACATCGCCCTTGCCGCGCATCGGCACGACCAGGTAGGCGCCCGGCAGCGATTCGCGCAGTTTCTGGGCGTCCTTGTAGGAAAGGGTCAAGGTCCGCCGGCCCACCGCCCGGCTCTGAATGTCCCCGCCGAGGACGAAGGCCGCGTCGGGACCGAACAGCTTGACGATCTGCATGGCCTTGCGCTCGGCACCGTCCACGGCCGCCACGATCACCGTCAGCGAGGCGATCCCGAGGGCCACGCCGAGCACGACGAAGAAGCTGCGCAGTTTATAGGCCCACAGGGCGGTCAGGGCCATTTTACCGATGCGCCAGACCTGCCGCGCCGCGTCAACTATGGGTGATAAGGCCGTCACCGAGCCGGATTCTCCTGCGGGCGTACCCCGCGACCTCGTCGTCGTGAGTGACCAGGACCACCGTGCGTCCCTGGGCATGGATGCTGGCGATAAGCCGCATGATCTCGGCGCTGGTCCTGGAATCGAGCTGACCGGTGGGCTCGTCGGCCAGCAGGAGCAGCGGGTCGTTGATCAAGGCGCGCGCCATGGCCACCCGCTGCTGCTGTCCGCCGGAAAGCTGGCTCGGCCTGAAATGCATCCGGTCGCCGAGCCCCACCTGATCCAGGATCCGCTCGGCCCGCTGCCGCAGTTCGCGGGCCGGCGCGCGGCTGTAAAGGCCGGGCAGCATAACGTTTTCAAAGGCGGAGATATACGGAATCAGGTAGAAAGTCTGAAATATGAAGCCGACCGTCCGGTTGCGGATGGCGCTCAGCGCATTGTCTTTCAGGGCGGAGATGTCTTCTTGCCGGAGCAGGTACCGGCCACTCGTGGGGCGGTCGAGCAGGCCGAGAATATGCATGAGGGTTGATTTCCCGGATCCCGAGGGCCCCTGCAGGGCGATGAATTCGCCGCTGTCGATCGAAAGGGATATCCCTTTGAGGACCTCGACCGCGCGGTCGGCCTGGATGTAGGTCTTGACGATGTTCTCCAGTTCCACCAGCCGCCGGTCCGCCATCAGGGCTTGCCTTTCTTTTCCTTGCTGCCGGGCAGAACGAGCTGGGTGGCCACCTTTTCACCGGCGCCGAGTCCTTCCAACACCTCGGTGTGGGTGACCCCGGCGAGTCCCAGTTTCGGCGTGACCTGACGGATCTTGCCCTTTTCATCCTGAACATAGACGACTTGCTGGCCGTCGACCCATTTGAGGGCGTTGTTGGGGATATTGAGCACGTCGTCCTTGACCGCCACGATGATCTGGACCTGGGTGGTCATTTCCGGGCGCAGAAACGGCGCCTGCTCCGGATTGATTTTGACCAGGGCGCGGTAATAGACGATGTTGTCGCGGATCTCGGGCTCGGGGTAAATCGCGTCCACGGTGCCCTCGAATGCGCGTCCCGGGTAGGCGTCGACCCGGAACTCCACCGGCTGGCCGGGGTGGACCTGACCGATGTCGGTTTCGTCCACGTACGTCCACATTTCCAGGCGGGCCGGATCCAGGACCGTGATCAGGTTGGCCACCTGCAAACCGGCCACGATGGTTTCGCCTTCCTGCGCCGTCACCTGGCTCACGATGCCGCTGATCGGGCTGTAGATCCGGGTGTAGGAGGTGCGAACCTCGATGGCCGCCAGCGAGGCCTCGGCCTGGTCGACCGCGGCGCGCGCCTTGGCGGCCTCTTCGGTGAATTCCCGCTGCAGGCGCTCGAGGGTGGACTCCTTGACGGCCACCTGGCTGGTTTCGACATCGGCCTTCTGGCGCACGTCTTCGATGGTATCCTTTGAAATGACATTGCGATCGGCCAGCTTCTGCTGCCGCCGGTAGTTGTTGCGCAGATAATCGGCGCGGGCGCGCGTGAGATCCAGGTCGTGCCGGGCCTCCTTTATTCTGAGGGGATAAATCCGCTCCACCCGGTTCAGCTCGGCCTTGGCCGCCGCCAGTTTGGCCCGGGCTTCGGTCACCTGCGCCTCGAGTTCCCGGCTGTCGATCCGGGCCACCAGCTGGCCTTTTTCGACCGTGTCGCCGACCTTCACCTTCATTTCGACGATGGTCCCGGTGGCGCGGGTGCCGATCTTGACGATCGCGCCCACCTGCGATTTGACGATGCCGGTCTGCTCGAGCACCTTGCGAACCGTGCCGCGGGTCACGGTATCGGTCGCCAGCACGGTGATTTTCTTGTCCGCGGTCGACGACTTCCACCAGAATCCTATACCGGCAGCCAGCGCCAGAAACACGAGCACTGCGATAATTTTTTTCATCAGCGGTTATCCACTTCGGGTAAAGGCGGTCCCGGCCGCGCGTAAAGCCTTTGTCTTTTATAGCAAATCCGTCTGGCATGCAAGCCTGCGCGCCGGCTCGCCCCCGGCCTACGGCCGCCTGCCCGGTCATATCCTCCCGATTTTACACCCTTGATTCGGAAAGCCGGTTGATGTTCGCAGACACCTGGTGTATGGTGACATGCAGGCAGCATTGATTTTGTTGCGAGACGACTGCGCACCTGCCAAGACCGATTCTCCACCGAACCCAGGATCCTGCCATTGGACAGCTTTCCTTCTTCTTTTACCCCTGACCGCTTTTCTTCATTCCCACCCTTAATTTTCAGGAGGTAAACCGATGAGCGACTATTTGATCGTGGTGGTCAACCGAGCCAGCGCCCGCATTTTCACCCTCGAACCGGTTGAATTTCCCGAGCTGGAGTCCGGGCCCCGGATGGTGATGTGCAAGGAACTCGACAATCCGGAATTAACCGATTATCCGGAAATGGTGACCGACTCGAAAACCGGCCGCGGGGCAGCTCCCCGGGGCGGGAGCGTTCACGGGTATGACGACAAACGCGATCAGCACCTGGATGAACTGCGGCGCCGTTTTGCGGTCAAGGTCCTCGATCAGATCCGGCGCCTCGCCAAGGCCGAAGGCGCACGGACCGTCATCCTGGCGGCCTCCTCACGCATGCGCCGCTTCCTGCATCCCGACATCGAACTGCTCGAACGCCAGGGCATCCACGTTCAAAAACTGTCCAAGAACATGATCAATTTCACACCCCAGAAAATTCACGCGCACCTGGCCGCCGAGGGCCTCGTTCCACAAAAAAAACGCAACAGTGCCTGAAAAAAAACGGCGTCGGAAAAGCGGTTTTTCCGACCCCGGTCAAGGTCACGGCAACGATTGATTCCACGAGATTGCGCCGGATTTGGGCTCTGTCTACAAGGCACATCCAGCGGCGCGTATCGAGAGACGTGTCGCTGGATGTGACGCGGTAAACGGGCCGAAAGACAAACAAGATGTGGAATTATATTTTGCCGGGACCCTTAATGCCCGATAATTTCGCTGTCTGGGGTTGAAATCCGAGGGGGTGGTCACGCCTTTATGGGCGTCAGGACAAGGGTGACGCGGCGGTTCATGGCCGCGGAACTCGAAATCGGCCGTGATTCGCCGAATCCGATCGTCGTCAGACGTTCCGGGGCGACGCCGCGCTGAACGAGCGCATCGCGCACGGCAGTGGCGCGGCGTTCCGACAGTGCCTGGTTGTAAGCTTCCGATCCCGAGCTGTCGGTGTGCCCCTGGATCTCGATCATCGTCTGCGGATAGTCGTTGAAAACCTTGGCGACCCGGTCCAGCTCGGCCGCGGCGCCCGGCTTGAGCACCGCCGAATCGAAATCAAAAAACATGTCGCTCTTGAAAGTCGCGATCAATACGTCTTGCGAGCGTTGGATCGACGCCTCGTCGGCGGCCGTCGCGGCGGCCATCGCCTGGCGCAGCGCCGCTTCCTGACGATCCATGTAGGCCCCGATCTGGTTTCCCAGCAGTCCGCCGAGAACCGCTCCGGCCAGTCCCCCGATGATAGCGCCCTCGGCGCCGTGACCCTTGCGGGCCACCGATCCGCCGATAACCCCGCCGACGGCGCCGCCGGCACCGGCCCCGATGGCGGTTCCGGTTTGCTGTTTGTTGGCCGGACCCTGAGTCGCACAGGCCATCAAGAAGAGGAAAGACATCGTCGTGCACAGCATTTTTCGCATTCAAAGGCTCCTTTGGAATTTGAGGCAGATCGAACCGCGAACACCCATATTTTATGAAATGCGGCGCTCAAAATCAAATATAAAAAAGTCCGATATTGATCTCTTTGGGCCTATCGGTTACATTGAGCCCGAAAATGAACCGGTATCGGCGGCCTTTTTCATCGGCCATCGAACCGAGTAAACGGGAGGCTCGACCGGGAACTTCTTGTTGCGTCACCGGCAGACCCGAACGAGATAAACCGCGTCCGCAATGAGGGTTTAAGCGACCCTGTTCATCAAGACGGTGACGCATCGTAATGACCCAGGCCGTCCGAAGCGCAAGACGCTGGAAGCGAGCCTACGAGGCGTAGGCGCGCGCCGAAATACACCTTGCGCAGCGGGATGCGACGGCCGCTGACTGCCACGGTATTTTTGATCAGGGCTGGCAAGGTGCATTTATAGCGCGGGGGAGAGCAGGCATGGACCGATATGCGGAACAAACGCGTCAGGTGTACGAGGGTTGGGAAGAATTCTACAACCGGTCGGTAGACGAGAAGCTCGATTCATTCCGACAGAACGGCCGCATCTTCGATGTCATCTATGCCCAGCAGTTCGAGCGGGAGTTCCTGGATTATCTCTGCTCTCTGGCGGAAAAGATCCGGCTGCTGGCCAAGACAAAAATGGGGCTGGGCAAACTCAAGCGCCTGCTGCGGCACAAGCGGGCCATGCTCTATTTCGTGCAGCCCTCGACCCGCACCTACCTTTCCTTTCAGAACGCCTGCTACGCCCTCGGGTTGAGCGTTTCCGAAATCCGGGGCACAACCACCAGCTCGGAGGTCAAGGGCGAGTCGCAGGAAGACACGATCCGCACCTTCGCCAGCTACGTCGACTTGATCATCGCCCGTCACCCGGAAGCCGGTTTTGCCGAGAAGACCGCCTGGGTGCTGAACCAGACCGACCGCCCGGTGCCGGTGTTAAACGGCGGATCGGGTCCGGACCAGCACCCCACCCAGGCGCTGCTGGACATCTACACTCTCGAGCGCGAATTCAGCAACCTGGGCGGCCTGGACGGGAAGAAGGTCGCCATGGTCGGCGACCTGAAGCGCGGCCGGACCGTGCGCTCCCTGAGCTACCTGATGAAAAATTACCGCGACATCACCCTGTATTTCGTGGCGCCGGAGGTTTTCCGGATGCGCGAGGACATCAAAGGCTTTCTGACCAAACACGGCATCCGTTTTCATGAAACCGACGATTTCGAAAGCATCATGCCGGTGGTGGACGCCATTTACATGACCCGCATCCAGAACGAATACGCCGATCACCCGTCGAGCGAGACCGAGACGTACCCGGCCTTTCACTTCAAGACCCGGCATTTGGCGAAGATACAGCCGCACTGCGCGCTGCTTCATCCCCTGCCCCGGCGCTACGAGATCGACGTGGCCGTCGACAAGGACCCGCGCGCGGCCTACTGGCGGCAGGAACGCTGCGGCATGTGGATCCGTACCGCACTGATCACCTACATCTTCCGGGTCGACCAGGTCATCCTGGAAGAGTTTTCCTGAGGACACCCCCATGGCTTGCAATCTGAAAAACCGCCATTTTTTGAAACTGCTTGATTTTTCACCCGCGGAAATCACGTTTTTGCTGCAACTTGCGGCCGACCTCAAAAAGGCCAAGCGTGCCGGTAACGAGCGGCCGCGCCTGCAGGGCAAAAATATCGTTCTCATCTTCGAAAAGACCTCGACCCGCACCAGATGTGCTTTCGAGGCGGCCGCCTTCGACCAGGGCGCGCGGGTCACCTACCTGGGTCCGACCGGCTCGCAGATGGGCGTCAAGGAATCGATCAAGGACTCGGCGCGGGTGCTCGGCCGCATGTACGACGGCATCGAATACCGCGGGTTTGCGCAGGAAAGAATTGAAATCCTGGCCCGCCATGCCGGGGTGCCGGTCTGGAACGGCCTGACCGACGAGTTCCACCCGACCCAGGTCCTGGCGGACTTTCTGACCATGACCGAGCACAGCCAAAAGCCCCTGAACCGGATCAGGTTCGCCTATCTGGGGGATGCCCGCAACAACATGGGCAACTCGCTCATGATCGGCGCGGCCAAAATGGGCATGGACTTTCGCACCGTGTCACCGGAGAGCCTCAGGCCCGACCGGCAGCTGACGGCCACGGCGCTCGGGATCGCCGCAGACACCGGCGCCAGGATCACCGTCACCGGCGATCCGGCCGCGGGCGTCAGCGGCTGCGATTTCGTTTATACCGACGTGTGGGTGTCGATGGGCGAGCCGGCCACGGCCTGGCAGGAGCGGATCGGATTGCTGCAGCCCTATCAGGTCAACCGGGCGGTGCTGGACATGACCGGCAACCCGGAAGTCAAGTTCATGCACTGCCTGCCGGCGTTTCACAACCGGGAAACCACCCTGGGCGAGGAGATCCACGCGAAGTTCGGGCTGAGTGCCATGGAAGTCACCGACGAGGTCTTCGAATCGAAGGCCTCGATCGTCTTCGACGAAGCCGAAAATCGGCTCCACACCATAAAAGCCGTCATGGTGGCGACCCTCGGGGCATAGGAAATCACTGCAGCCACGATGCCTGCCGGTCGATCCGGCGCTTTTTCCTGAAGCCGCCGGCTCCCGCGGACACCGGCCGGCCCCGCCGCCGCCCGCGGTTAAAACCGCTCGGCGCCGAAGGTGTTGCACTGACCGATATCGCCGGTCTCGATTCCGCGCCTGAACCAGTGGACCCTTTGCGCCGAACTGCCGTGGGTGAACGAATCCGGGGTGACGTATCCGCGCGCGCGGCGCTGCATGCGGTCATCGCCGATGGCGCTGGCGGCACCGAGCGCCTCTTCGATGTCACCGCCTTCGAGGATCTGACGCGACCGGTCGGCATGGTAGCCCCAAACGCCGGCCAGGCAGTCGGCCTGCAGCTCGAGCATGACCGACAGATGGTTGGCCTGAGCCTCTCCGACCTGCCTCCGCAGGCTGTCGACCTTGTCCGCAATTCCCAGAAGTTTTTGAACGTGGTGCCCGATTTCGTGGGCAACGACATAGGCCTGGGCAAAATCGCCCGGCGCCCGAAAGCGGTTCTTCAACTCCTCGAAAAAACTCAGGTCGATGTAGACTTTCTGATCGCGCGGGCAGTAAAACGGACCCACGGCGGCCCGGGCAAACCCGCACGCCGACTCCACCGCTCCCGAAAACAGCACCAGGGAAGGTTCCTGGTAAGAGCGGCCCATTTCCCGGAAAAGGGTATTCCAGGTGTCTTCCGTATCGGCCAGTACGACCGACACGAAATCCGCCAGACGATTTTCTTCCGGCGAAGCGGTGCGGGACTCGACGCCCGGTGCCGGGCTGCCGCCGGGCTGCAGGCCGGTGTTGACGACAACCGATGGATCGACGCCGAAATACAAGGCGACCAGAACCAGCAGCAGAGTGCCGATCCCGCCGCCGGCCACGCCGCGAGAGATCCGGATGCCGCGTCGGTCCTCGACATGGTCGCTCCTCCGTCCCCTCTCCCAGCGCATGGCTCACCTCCAGATGATTGCAGACTCAGGGTATTCTGAATTAAAAACCCGTACCGTCCGCGGCAAAACAACCGACTGATGTCAATGAAAATGAATTTTTGAGAATAAGACCGAACGGATGGCTGTCAATCCGGGTGTCGCCGGCAGGATGGACCCTATCGCGTCATGGCGTTCTGAATACCCCCGAAATCCCGAATCCAGGGTTTCGGCGATGCAAAGCGGGCCGCGGCCTTTTGGGCATCGGCCCGGTTCGGAAAACTGCCGTAAATGGCGATGTAAACGATCCGGCTTTTTTGTTTGATGCGACAGTAGGCGAAGGTGCCCGGCTGGGACTGACTCTCGATCAGATCCCTGGCCGCGGTTTCGGTGCTCAGGGCGGCCAATTGCAGGGTGAGGTGCGCGGGGTCCTGACCCCTGATCCACTGGACGCTTTCGGTTCGCATCGGCGTTCCGACGGCAGGGGGCCGGGGCATCGGCGCTGTAGCGGCGCGGTCGACCGGCGGCGCATCGGCCGCGGACACGGCCGCCTCGCCGCCCAGGCATTCCACGACGGCCATTTCCTGTCCGCGGTCCACCTGTTGATACTTGGACCAGAAAGCGGCATCGATTTTCCTGTGGGCGGCCGGGACCTTGCCGCCACGGTAGCGGCTCACCTGCGACGGCCCGCCGTTGTATGCACTGTAGGCGGCGCGCGCCAGGTTGGACAGGCCGCCGGGCTGCTTGTGCTCCTGCTGTTTCAAGGCGTAGTCGACCATGAATTTGGACAGGATTTCGCTTCCGGCCCGCGCATTGTAATCGATGTCCCAGCGCAGCTTGCTGCCGGCATAAAAGCCGCGCCACACTCTTTCGTTGATCTGCAGCAAGCCGACGTCCCCGGATGCGGAAACGAGCGGAACGATCTTGTCATTCTGCACGACGTACTGGCGCCAGCAGCTTTCCTGCCACGCGGCGGCCAGCATCAATTGACGGAAAACGTCGGCGTACTCCCCCGTGATCGGTGCGGCGCGGATCCGGGCATCCGCTTTTTCCTGCAGCAGGAGCCGGATCTCGTTCAGGTACAGCCCCAGTTCGTCCGTACGGGGCACCCAGCGATCGAGTCGATCGCGCGCCGAAGCCGCATAGGCCGGTGAAACCAGCCGTAGGTTGAAACCCAGCGGTTTTTGGTTTGTTCCGCCGGTCTCCGGAATGCCGAAGTCGAAGAGCTTTTGCAACTCCGGATCGATTCCCTCCACGAACTGAAGCGGATCGAGATGGGGATTGTCGTTCAGGAGCCGGGCCAGACGCCGCAGTCCGTCGGCGGATAGGTCCAATCCGACCGCGGGACCGAGTTTTTCAAGTGCCACGAGCGCATCGGCCGCCGTCATGAAGGCCACAAAGGGCACCGTGTCCCGGTCCGGGGACTGGGCCGCGATCTGTCGCATGACCGGTTCGAGGCGCTGCCAGCTGCGGACAAACAGGACTTTGACCGGGTCGGCGATGCCGCCGTCGGTGTTCTCGACCAGGGCGGCCTTTATCTCGTAACGCGCATCCAAAAGGATTTCCATCAGGGCCAGCCGCAGCGCTTCCGACGAGGTGGCGATGGCCGCCTGCTTGACGACAAAAGTCAGAAAGGCGTCCCACTGCCGGCAGGATTGTTCCAATTGCGCCATTTCAGCGGTACTTAACGCCGGCTCGCGCGCCTCTTGCGCCATCTCGGCGACCTCGATGGTCAGGCCGAGGTCCAGGCCCTCGGGCTTTACCTCGATGTGGTCGATCCGGAGGCTGTCGACCATGGCGGTCAGCCGGTCGGCCGAATACCGGGGCAGCACGGACGGCAGCCATTTTGTCAACCGATCGACTTCAGGCTTCAGGTCTATCTTCAGCGTGCTCAAGGAGTGTCGCAACTGATCGTCGGATGCCGGCAGGGCGGGCAGATCGGTCAGCCGCCGCCCCCGATCGTCGTACAGTTCGTAGGTCTGCACCTTGAACCCCGCCGCCAGGGGCCGGGCGCCCGCCAATTCGGGCGCGCCCCTGACGACGCTTCGCCCTTTCCATTGGCCCAGGATGGCACACCCGTCGACGGTCGGCATGCCGATCGTCGCCAGCGTGTCGACCTCCACCCGCAGCAACGTGCCTTCGGCCAGAAAGCGCGGTTCCGAGTAGGTGATAGCGGCGCAGCCGGCGTCGTCCAGCACGTACCGGGCCGTATGGCCCGGCCCCCTGAACATTTCCTGCACGATGAGATGCCGAAGCTGCGGATAGCTGAGAAACACGGGTATGACGACCGTCTCGCAATGCGCGGTCAACGGCAACAGAATCAGCACCGCCGTCAGAAGAGCATAAAGTCTTCGCTTCAAAAATATCGGCATACGTCCTCTTACTGTTCGGCTGGTGGAGCGAAGCGACGTCATTTTTCCCCATTCCACGTTCAGCGTTGCGTGTTCGATGTTCGACGTTCGAAATCCATACAAAATATTTTCGTCCTAAAACTGAAACCCGTAGCGCAAGCCGAGAACATCGAGCCCCTGATTCGGATCGGCCAAATAGGCGTTGGATATATGCGCGAAAAAGACGGAGAGCCGGTGGCGGCCGCCGAAGGTCGCGCCGATTTCGAACGGAATCCTGAACAGCACGCGCGCGCCAAGCGCTTTTTGCCGGTCGTCGCCGGCGTCGAGTTCCCCGTTGTGAAGGGCCAGGCCGAGGCCGGTGTTGAAAAAGAGGCCGGCGCGGGACACAATTTCCCAGATGAAACCGCCATACAAGGTGCTGGTGTCCCCCTGGCTGTTGACGGTCACCCCGAGGTTGGGCCGGATGGCGCCGCCCCAGAGAAAATATCCCGGCCGCCTGAAGACGATCTCGGCATTGACATCGATGCCGCCCTCGGCCCGCGACCCGCTCCACAAACCGTTTACATCGTGATAGAGCAAACCGACGCGGCATCCGTATAAAATCCCGCCATCGGTGGTGTCCGCCGGCGCTTCCTGCGATAAAGCCGCGGTCGTCAGCCCGATGGTAAGTCCGATGACGGTGATCGCCAGAAAAAATTTTCGACTCGCCCCTGGAAAAGATGCCGTCATTTTTCACCATTTCAACGTGTGCAAACCAATTTAGCAGGCGAGGCTCCTGATTGTAAAGACCGGGGGAAGGAGGGGCTTAACGGCCGGCGCGCGCCCGCTGTCCGTGAGTCGACTGGAAGTAGTACGAATCGTCACTCGCCGACAGTGCCGGTCATATTGAAACAGATGCTTGCAAAATTGATGAATTCCCGTTAAAAGCTCCGAAATTGAATCCAACCGCTGACCATTTTTTAAACGCAATAAAAGGAGGAAGCTCTATGGCTAGTGCAGAACCAAGTGGAAACCCGGGCGTCGTCGGGCTCGCCGGATTCGGTTTGACGACCCTGCTGCTTCAGTTTCACAACGTGGGATGGATCGGCGTCGGTCCGGTCGTTTCGATGGCCTTCGTCTTCGGCGGCATGGCGCAACTGATCGCCGGCTATCAGGAGTTCAAGGTCGGCAACAATTTCGGTTACAGCGCCTTTGTCGCCTACGGGAGTTTCTGGATCGCACTGGGCGTCATCTTCATGCTCAACCACTTCAACGTCTATCACTCCAGCACGACGGACCTGGGCTGGTTTCTGAACGCCTGGACCCTTTACACATTTATCATGTGGATCGCCGCCATGCGGATTCACACCGCCATGGCCATCACCTTTACCCTGCTGCTCATCGGGTTCGTTCTTCTGGACATAGCGCATTTCGGGTATCCCGAAATGACCGTGTGGGCCGGATACGAACTGATGCTCTGCGCGCTCGCGGCCCTTTACATGATGGCCCATGTCATTTATGCTCAGGTATTCGGTCGCGACATCCTGCCGGTCGGCCCCCCGTGGATCAAATAAGGAGAGGTCACCCGCATTGGCGAGCCGATTGGTTCTTTTCGTCCGTTTAAGCCGGCGGCCGCTCGGGGTGTCAGATGGCCGCGCCGTGTTCCACCCTTCCGCAGCCGTGCTTCCGATCGGAGCGTCATCTATGTCTTTTTGCGATACCACCGAAACGCAATAACGAATCATGAGGAGAAGGCCATGAGAAAACTTTGTATCTTGTCGCACCTGTTCACCGTTTTCCTCCTGGCAGGAACTGCGATGGCCGCCGATGAATCGGCCACCAAGGAGGAGTGTGTCATAAAATGCCACGAAGCGGCCGCGCTCATCACCGCCAAGGGCCTGGAAGAGGGCATCAAGCAGATCGGAAATCCCAAGGGGCCTTTCGTGTGGAAAGACTCCTACGTATTTCTGATGAATATGGACGGCAAGATGCTGGCCCATCCCTTTCAGCCGGAACTGACGAAGCAGCCGCACGTTCTGCTGATGACCGACCCCACCGACAAGGCGCTGTTCGTGCACTTCGTCAACCTGGCCCGCGACGTGGGACACGGCTGGGTCGAATACATGTGGCCCAAACCGGGCAAGACCACGCCCTCCAAAAAACTGACCTACATTTACAGGGTCCCCAACATGGACGTCTTCGTGGGCGCCGGCGTGTATGTCGGCGGAATGGTGTACTGATCGATTTTCTGCGGCAGCCGGGCCGGATTCTAAACGGAACCGGTTCTTTGCCGCTGGTGTGACAACACGAAAGGGGCTTTACGTCTGCGCGGCGGGAAAGCCCCTTTCGTTTTGAATGTCACCGGCCATGAAGACCTGAAATTGCGGAGCCGTTTGTGCGGTCGGGTGGAGATAGAATATGCCGGCAAGAATCGATCATCTCGTTATCGGGGCAACCAGCCTTGCGCAGGGTGTCACCCATGTGAAAAAGTGTCTGGGAGTCGATATGCCTTACGGCGGCGAGCACCCTCACATGGGGACCCACAATCACCTGATGCGGCTGGGCAGCGGCATCTTTCTCGAAGTGATTGCCATCGACCCGGCCGGTGCCGCGCCTGAAACGCCGCGCTGGTATGGACTCGACGACCCCTTCGTCGCCCGACGCCTCGCGGCGCAGCCGGCCCTGCTCACCTGGGTGGTCAACACGGACGATATTGGAGAACTGCTGAAGCGGGCCACCGTCGATTTTGGCAAAGCCACTTTGCTGAGTCGGGGTGCCCTGAACTGGTCTTTCGGCCTCCCCGATGACGGCCGGCTCCTGGCCGGCGGTATGCTGCCTTACGTCATCGAATGGCAAACCGACTCCCATCCCTCGAAAAACATGGCGGATACCGGGTGCCGGTTCGAAGGCCTGGAAATTTACCACCCGTATCCCGCCTGGCTGCAATCCGTGCTCGACTCCATCGGCGCCGGGGATCTCGCCAGAATACATCCTCAGCATAAGGGCCGGTTTCCCTGCCTCGTGGCGCACATCGACACACCGACCGGCGAAAAAGAATTGCGAAATATAGATTCAAATATCGGTATCTAACAGATGACGGGGCCTCATCACAATCCCTTGCGATGCTTTGGACGGCGGTTTGTCAAATAAATGCCATTTGGATCAAAGTCCCATTGCACTTCCGTCAGACCTGCGTATTTTATAAGACTTGCCGGCCGGAATTCAGGGGCCGGGCACTATGAAAAAAACTTTTTTCCTCAAAAAAACGCTTCTTTTTGTCTGATCGGGGTTGACTCATTCGATGAAGAAAACTGCAGGTGATACATACCAGGTGGCTGATGCGGTGCGGCTAGGGCTGATGGCGTTCGAACTCGGGACGGCGGCGGCCACCACCATCATGCTGCGCAACTGGCTCTGGATGGCAAAATGGCCTAACGGCGACCAGGGCTCGAGCGTCGAAGGACGGCGCATGGTCTTCGAGAAACTGGCGGCCGCCATAGAAGTCGGCGCGGCCTGGCAGCAGCTGGCTCTTGCTTCGTGGTCGGGCGTGTTCAACCCCTGGCGCTCGGGTCAAAAAATTCTGGCACCGTTGCACCGCAAAGCCAGGTCCAACGCCCGCCGCCTGGCGCACCGCAAGCGCTGAGCCGCGCCCGTTTTCATGCCTGCAATCGGCCGGGGAACCGCCGTTTTCCAGACTGGTGAAGAGAAGGGCCAAGCCTTGCGGCCCAAGACTCCCGTTTTCAGTTTCACGACGGTCTTTGAAGATATTCGCCCCGCTGCCTTGTCGCCCACTTGCCGTTTTATCTTTATCCAATGGTTACCCAAGAAAAAGGTTTAGGCTGCTGATATCGGCCGCCGGCGCATGACCATCCAGCTGCCTTCCTTGGGCCTCGCCAAAAAATCATTATCTTAAAGCACTTCGGCGCCGTTGCATGCTCTTCGGCCGACTGGATCGCCTCCAACCATTGGTCCATTTTGATGGACTTTGTATACCGCTTGACACCACATTCCGATCCCTATAGGTTAAAATCCACGGCGAAATCCGGTACACCGGGACTTCACAGCTCAAATCGCCATAAGATCATGGAGACGATCATGCCTGTTTCCCGCATCGCCATGTTCTTGGGAGTGCTTTTTCTCGCTCCGCTGCCGGCCGAGTGCGCCGCAGAGGATCGGGTCGTTGAAATCGTGGTAAAAAAGGGAGAAAACCTTTACCACCTCGCCGATATGTTTCTGGAAAATCCAGGTGACTGGCCCCTGGTGGCAACGCTCAACCGCCTGGCGGATCCCGACCGGATTTATCCCGGGCAGAAGTTGATCATCCCCGTCCGTCTGCTGCGCGGCGTGCCGGTCGACGGCGTGGTCAGTTTTTTAACCGGCGATGTCGCCATCAGAGACGATACGTCCCGGGCCTGGCGGCAACTTCATCTGAATGAAACGATTTGGCAGGGAAACTGGATCCGGACCGGCCGCGACGGGGCGGTCGAAATCAGTTTCGAAAACCAGTACACGATCTTTTTAAAATCCGACACGAGTGTCGAAATCAGCGCCGCCCGCAAAAAGGGGGCTCTTTACGTGCTGTACCGGGTTTTTCTGAGCACCGGCAAAACCATATCGCGGCTGCAGCAGATCGGCGGCCGGGAATCGCGCCATGAAATCCGGACTCCTTCGGCCGTGGCGGCCCCGCGCGGGACCGAGTTCAGGACGGGCGTCGATGCGCAAGTAACCACCCGTCTGGAGGTATTAAGCGGTGCCGTCGGCGTTCGGGCCGCCGGCAAGTCCGTCGACCTCGATACCGGTGAAGGTACGCTGGTAAAAAAAGGACTGCCGCCGGCCCCTCCGCGAAGATTGCTGCCACCGCCCGCCCTGGTGAATTTCCAACAGCTGTACCGGAGCCTTCCGCTTGAATTTCATCTCGCGGAGGTGACACAGGCACGTTCCTACCGCATCGTGATCGCCCGGGACCCGTCCTTCAAGGCCGTCGTAAAAGAGTGTGAGGTCGGCCTCCAAGAGACGCCGCGGATCAGCGGGCTCGATGACGGCACCTACTATGTTCAAACCCGCTCTGTCGACGATCTCGGCCTGGAGGGCTTCTCTTCGGCACCCGGCGAGTTAGTGATCCGTATCAACCCCCTGCCCCCTTTTATTCAGTCGCCTGAAGACGGTGCCGAATACCGCGTCAAATCCGTCTCCTTGAACTGGCTCGAGGTCGACGGGGTTTCAGCGTATCACGTCCAGGTGGCAAAAGACCCCGCCTTTGAATCGATGGTGGAGGACGTCTCACGCATAGCCGGGACATCTTGCCCAACGGGAAACCTGGACTACGGCACGTATTACTTTCGCATCAGCTCCATCGCCGGTGACGGGTACCAGGGAATCTGGTCCGACACCCTGCGCTTTTCCATCATGGCCCCGCCGCCTTCACCCCCTATGGAAAAGCCGGAAATGAGGGACAAAGAATTCCGTATCCGCTGGAAAAATCTCGGACAAGGGGTCACCTATCATTTCCAGATGGCCGCGGAGAATGATTTCAAGGACGTCATAACGGACGAGATCCTGGCCGAACCGGAAATAACACTCGACAAACCCCGTGAGCCGGGAACCTATTATGTGCGCACCAGCGCTATCGATGCGAACGGCTATGAGGGAAGTTTTTCCGAGCCGCAAACGTATAAAATAGTGAGCCCGTACCGCTATGCCCCCGTGGGTTTCTTGTCGGTCTTTATTTTGATGCTCATCGTGCTGTAGACATCTGCTGCGATGCTATCGAAGATACAAAACAACACCGATGCAATTCGTTATTTCGCCATCATGCTTTTTTGTATCGCGTCGGTATTGTTGCTGGAAGACCATACGGCTGTTTTCGAAGGGGTCGACACCACCTGCTATGACATGGCCTTCCGGCTGCGCGGTTCGCGGCCCCACGACGATCGAATCGTCATCGCGGCGATCGACGATGAAACCCTTGCCCGGCTGGGTCGGTGGCCTATCCGCCGTGCCGTTTACGCGGATCTGCTTGAAATATTGAATGGGTCGGCCGTGATCGGCATCGACGTCATCTTTTCCGAGCCCTCCGAAGATGACGCGCAGCTGAGGCGCGTCATCAGCCGGCAGGGGCGGGTCGTCCTGCCGGTTTTTCTCGACCCTCAGATGAACATTGTTTATCCCGATGATGCGTTCGAAGAAGCCCGCCATGGCCACGTCCACCTGGAACGCGGCCGCGACGGCGTCGTCCGCGACCTGTTTCACACGATCACCTGCAGTTCGATCCGCCTGCCCTCCTTTGCCTCCGCCATGTATCAGATCATCCGCAGCAGCTCGGCTGTCCCGCCGGCCTCCAAAAGCGGCCGGATAACCGCTCACGCGCGCACCGGCATAATCCAGTCGGACCCCATGCTAATCAACTTCTATGGACCCCGTGGAACGTTCAGCGCGTACTCGCTGGCCGACATTTTGGATCGACGCTGGCCTGCTTCCTTTTTCGCAGACAAATTCGTCTTCGTGGGAACAACGGCGGCGGGTGTCGATGAAAGTTTTTGGATCCCGTTTAACTTTGGAAGAAACGGCATGTCGGGCGTGGAAATCCACGCGCACATCTTCAACAACCTGATGGACCACAGCGCGATCCGCCCCGCTTCGCGGTGGGTCCGGTATATCGCGGCGATCGGCTGGGCCGTCATCGGCTACTTCCTGTTCATGCGCTTCGCCGGGCCGGGTGGACTGCTGGCCGGCCTGCTGAGCCTGTTAACGATAACCTCGGTCGTTTTCGCCCTCTTTGCGGCTTTCAATCTCTGGCTGGCCCCGGCGTCACTCTATGCGGCGACGGGAGCGGCCTTCATCTCGGCCTATGTCTTCAACTTGCAAAAATTGAAAAAACTTTATTCCCAAGCCAAAGAAAATTGGGAAGAATCCTTCGACACCATCGAAGATGCCATCACCATCCATGACAAAGACGGCCGCATCATCCGGGCCAACAGGGCCGCAAACCAGGTTTTCGGGCCGGCGCTGCTGGATTTTCTGACCCGGCGTTGCATCGCCCTGCGTCGCTCCCGTAAAGCGGGTGACCGCCCGAGGCCTCATCCTGACGCAGATGAGTTCGACGCGCAGGAAGTATTCAACCCGCAACTGGGCCGTCATCTCGAAATCAAATCTCTGCCGCGTGTCGATGCTGCGGGGCGGCTGACGGGGATGGTGCAGGTCGTCCGCGATATTTCGCAGAAAAAGCAGTCCGAACTCGAGCACAAGGAGTTGCAGGCCCAACTGATCACCGCTCAGAAAATGGAGGCCATCGGCACCCTTGCCGGCGGCATCGCCCACGACTTCAACAATATTTTAGCGGCCATCATGGGAAATACGGAGCTGTCGCTGCGCGAGTTGCCCGAGGGCAATCCGTCGAAGCGCCGGCTGACACATGTGCTCAAGGCCTGTCTGCGCGCCAAGGAACTCATTCTACAGATTCTGGCCTTCAGCCGGCGGGAAAAAACGGCGGGGCAGCCGCAGCCGGTCCAGGTCGGGCTGATCGTCACGGAGACAGTGAAGCTCTTGCGCTCGACATTGCCCAGCACGATCCGGATCCGTTCTCGTATCGACAGCAGGGCAACGGTGCTGATGGATCCGGCCCGGCTGAATCAAATCATCATGAATTTGTGCACCAATGCCAAACAGGCGATGGCAGAAAAAGGCGGCATCCTGTCGGTTTCCCTGACCGACGCCGGTTCGACCGCGGCTCCGGACCCAGGGCATCGCGAAACAGATCCCCCGTCAGGGCCCTTGATCGAGCTGACCGTGGCGGATACCGGCCACGGCATGACGCCGGACACCGTGAAACGGATATTCGATCCGTATTACACCACCAGGGAAAAGGGCGGGGGCACCGGATTGGGATTGGCAACGGTGCACGGTATCGTGAGAAACCACGGCGGGAGAATTCTCGTCGAGAGCGAGGTGGGGAAAGGAACGACTTTTCATGTCTACCTTCCCCGCGCGACGGCACGGCCGAACACGGCCGATGCGAACTATGGCCGACCAGCATGCCTAGCGGCCGCGAGCGAATCCTGCTGGTTGATGACGAAGAGGAACTCGTGCTCGTCGTCAAGGATATGTTGCAGCATCTCGGTTACAGGGTCATCACCCGTAGCAGCTGCCTCGAAGCTCTGGCGGCATTTCGCGAAAAACCTGAACCGATTCGATCTGGTCCTGACCGACATGACCATGCCGGATATGACCGGTGACAAATTTTCCCGCAAACTGATGGAGATCCGCCCTGATATTCCCATCATTCTATCTACCGGCTACAGCGAGACCATCGATGCCGCAAAGGCCCGTGAGATCGGAATCAGGGCCTTCGTCCTCAAACCGTTGATGTTGAAACAACTGGCCCAAACCATCCGGCAGGTGTTGGACGGCGCACGCTTGGCCGCCGCGGATTGACGGCGGCCTATTTGGTTGCCGGACTGCCGTAACCGGTTCCAGCGGCCGGAGCGGAACCGGCATTGCCCGTACCGTCGCCGGGACCGTGGCTGTGGCCCGGATTGGCGCCGGTCGCGGAACCTGGGCCCGCACCGGCCTCCGCCCCTGTACCTGGAGCCGGACCGGGACCCGCACCAATGCCGGCACCCCCGCCGTTCCCACCGGCCCCATTAACATTGCAAAAAGGGTCTTCGATTTATACATGTATCGGTTGCGAGCTGGCCGCTTCCGGGTCTTTTTCGATCTTGAACAAAATGAAGTGAAAATTTACCTGATTCAGGAGGTAAAAAAGAGAGATGAGCGCACATACTGAACCGCAAATTATCATGCAAGGCGGCAAACCAGCTTTTGCCGTAATTCCCTGGAAGGAATATCAAAAGCTCACCCGGCACGAATCATACGAAACGGATGTGTGGATTCCACATGAGGTTGTTAAGGCCAATGCTATTGAGGGGGCCACCATGATCCGTGCCTGGAGGGAGTTCTTTGGCATGACCCAACATGAATTAGCACGAAAGGCCGGGATGACCCAGCCCGCATTGGCCAGGCTGGAGAAGTCTGATTCCAGGCCGCGGATCGGAACCTTAAAGAAAATTGCAGCCGCTATGGATATCACTGTCGAGCAGCTTGCTGACTGACAGCAAGCCAGGCTCAAAAAAAAACAGCACGAAGGCGGAAAGGCTGGGTCTTTGGTTTGTCCGGTTTATTCTCCAAACTCTTGATGCACAAAAAAAGGGGCCCGCGCCCCCTTTTTGCCCTCATTTGAAAAATCTATTTGGTTGCCGGACTGCCGTAACCGCTTCCATCGGCCGGGCCGGAACCGGCATTGCCCGTACCGTCGCCGGGGCCGTGGCTGTGGCCCGGATTGGCGCCGATCGCGGAGCCGGGGCCCGCACCGGCCACCGTCCCTGCAACCGGAGCCGGACCGGGACCCGCCTCCGGACCGGGTCCGGCGCCGGGACCAGGGCCGGCACCGGGCCCCGCACCGATGCCGGTCCCCCCGCCGTTCCCACCGGTACCATTGCCGCCGGCGCCGCCGTTTCCACCGCCATTTCCCCCGGCTCCACCATTTCCACCGCCATTTCCGCCAGAACCGCCGCTGCCGCCTCCGCCGCCTGCTCCACCACCGCCGCCACCGCCGCCGCCCCCCCCACCACCGCCGCCCCGGGCAATCAAGATCGGGCCGACAGGAGCTTGATCCGGAACGGATTTAAACAGTGAAGCGGATGCTGCCGCAGCTGTCGGGATGGAATCGGCGGCCGTCATGCTCCAGGCCGGTGTTACCAGGATGACAAGCGCGAATAACGGGACCAAAAGGTCGCTGATGTTCTTTTTCATGGTGCATTCCCCTTCCTCGATTTTAATGGGTTTGAGTCACTGTTGCGCCGGAACGAAAAATCGAAGGCGCGCGATGGTGCGGGTTGCCGTTTTACCGGCCTCCACCGCCGCCGCCTCCGCCACCACCCCCCGCCGCCGCCTCCCCGCCACCACCTCCACCGGCACCGCCGCCCCCTCCCGGACCTCCGGCCCCACCGCCACCTCCGCCCGATCCTCCGGGACCTCCGCCGCCCGCCGCCCCTCCGGGGCCTCCGGCTCCCCCACCACCTCCGGGTCCAGCCGACCCACCGCCGTTTCCCGGGGACCCGGCGAGTCCATGCCCCGCAGGCGATCCCGGTATGCCATGCATGCCGCCGGGAACCGGCCCTTGCCCCTCCTGAAAGTTTTTACCCTGCTGAATGGCGGCGGCATAGCTCTGGGCGAGATTTTCGGGAAGAGCATTTCGCGACTGTGACAGGAAGGATTGGTGCATGGCCTGCATCTCGGCCAGGCTGAGGCCTTTGGTCAGGGCCTGAATGACGAGGCCGGCCGCGGCCGTCGACGAAACCCCCAGCCGGGCGGCATCCCGCGCGGTTTCAAAAGCCGATAGAGCCAGCTCCCCGGCTTGATCGGAACGTGTCGCATCGGCGTGCTGCTGAACCGCCGCAACCATGGCATCGGCATCTTCCGGGGAAACGCCGGCGGCAATGCCGGCTGCCAGCGCCTGTCCGAGCCGGTTCCGCTGGTCGTTACGGGAGGACAGCCGGCCGACCCTTGAATAGGCAAAGTCGTAGCGCGACAGCACCGCATCCATCGCCGTCAGGGTGGTATCCGGGGGAACCTGCTTGGCGATTCCCTCGTATGCCTTGCTGACGATCGGCTGCAAGGGCAGTCCGGCGCGCTGCGCTTTTATCAATAAGGCGTGTGCGCGTTGAATCTGCTTATCATTAAAATCATTTCGCCGCAGCACGCGGGTCAACTCGATGGCGATGTCGCTGGCGACGCCGGCCTGGATCGCCTGCCGGGCACTGGCCTTGAGCTGTTCCGAGACCTCACCGTCAAGCCCGGACGCGACCTCATCCGCGAAGGCAACCGCCGCCTGAACCACCACCAGAATTGACAGAAAGAGTATTTTTTTCATCATCCCACTTACGAAAGCCGCCGCGTTGCCGAATCGGTGTGACCGCGCCCTGAAAACCTGCCAACGATTGCTCCCGAGAAAAGAGAAAGACATCTCACAGCTTGTTGACCACCTCGAGAACCGAATTTTCACCGCCGAAGTCGTCCTTTTCCCGGGCCTGGATCGTCGGGTCCGGGATTCGACGATCGCCCCCGATGATGTAACACAGCCGGTATTCACCGGGCTCGACCACCTGCACGGTCTCCCAGTACCCCTGCGCGCCGACTCTTTTGAGCGGTATCGATCGCCAGCCCGAAAAACTGCCAGCGATTTCGACCCGGGACGCCTCCGGCTGATAAATGACAAACCGATAGGGCACCGTGGTAATTTCCTGGGGCGGCCTCGAGTACACCACCAAAATCAGGAGTGCGGCCAGGGCCGCCGCCAGGGGATAAACCGGGAGCAGGCGCGCAAGCCGCCAGGACCGTTTTTTCTTGAAAATCACTTCCGGCACGCGGTCGGCGCCGCAGGTGCGCAGCACTTTTTCCTGGTTCAGCAGCGCGATCGTTTCATCACTGAAAACGGCCTCGGCGTGCACCGTCTCGACAAAGGACAGCTTCTCGTCCAGGTCGAGTTCATCATCGATGAACAAACTGATCAGTTCGTTTTTCATGTCTGGCCTTCCGCAAATTTTTTTTTGAGTTTCAGGCGTGCGCGGTGGACTTTTATCTTTACGTTGGCTTCGCTCAGCCCGGTCACCACGGCAATCTCGCGGTAAGACAACCCGCTGCTGACGACCAGCGACAAGACGTCCCTTTCGTCCGGCTCCAGGTTCCGCAGGGCCGCCAGTACCCGCCGGCATTCATCGCGCACCAGGTAGTTCGCCTCCTGGTCCGGGCCGATATGATCGCGCTCCTCCAGTGGCTGCGTGCCGCAGTCCTGCCTGCGAAAGGTGTCGATCACGGCGTGGCGTGCGATGGTGTACAGCAGCGCGGCGCTGCCTTCCTTACCGTATTTTTCCAGGTAGCGCGTGAAGCTTTCCTGCATGATGTCGGCTGCCAGGGAATAATCGCCCGTTCGTTTAAGCAAATACGAAAAGAGACGATCCTTGTGCGCGCTATAGAAAGATTTAAATTGTTCCACGGGATATGGTCATCGCTATTTTTCAGTCCCTTCATCCCCGACCAGCAACTTTTGACCTGGATCCTGCAAACAGCGCCGGGCGCTTTCGAGTTTCACCGCGCCCGGCCGGAACCGCTTCCGCCAAGGCGGATCTGTTTTCCGAGCGAGCGCGGAGGCTTCTGCCAAGGTTTGACAGAGAACACGTCAACTGAAGCAATGCCTATGAGACCGCTCACGGCCCCGAGGCTTTTTTTGGTGACGCCTGTCTGTATAACGGAACAGGGCAAGGATGGTTACACCAACACCGCTGCGACATCATCGATCTTATCATGCCCAGGATAACGGTTTTGGCTGCCGGTGCCGGTCGTTGGCGTGTTGCAAAGGCAATCGTCTTCCTCGGACATCGTCAAGTCTTGTATCCTGTAGTCTAAAGCAGGCGGCTTCGATTCGAGGAACTTTAGGAGCGGGGACGGCAGTATGGAAGGTAAAGTCGTCGGTTGAGTATTTCCTGGATATTCCTTTTGCCATGCACAATGCCGTACACGTAGACCGTTTTTCCAGTGACCTGGTAAATAATTCGATAGGGCTTGGCAATAATTTGCCGATACTCGAGGACGTCAATTCTTTCCAGTTCATGCGGCACGCTGCCACGTTCCGGGTGGTCGGTCAGACTGGCGCATGCCGTTTCCAGCCCCTCGATTTCCCTGAGGGCCGTCGCAGCTGAAGCCTTTTGCTTCAGATAATGATAAATAACTTCCAAGTCGGCAAGGGCCGCTTCCAACAGCAGAACTTTGCAGCTCATCACCCAAAATCCTTGGCAATACGACCCTTCAAATCGCGGAAGGCATCGACAGCCGGTCGATATTTGCCAGCGGCCAGGTCCTTTTTACCCTGGGCGATCAATTCCAGCATCGCCATGGATTCCGTCATCTGCTCATATTGTCGTATGTCCATTACCACGGCTTTGGCTTCACCGTTTTGGGTAATGATCATCGGAGATTGGCTTTCGCTCAATTTTCGAACGATTTGCGCCAAATGGGTTTTAATGTAACTGATGGGTTTTATTGACTCGCTGTATTTCATAGCAGCCTCCTGTCTAATATTTAGACCCATATAACAGTCTATAAAACGACTTGTCAATATGTGTTTCGGTTGCGAGTCGGCCGCTTCCGAGTCTTTCTAATGGTTTTGTCTCTGATGTATTGCGGTTGATTCCCCAGACTTTTGATGCCGCGGAGAATCCACATATTTTATCGGGTGGGGGCGTCGATGTTGTCAGGTATCGATCGATTTTGAGAGCAGATACGTGTCGTGGCCGAGGATCCGGCTCAGGTTCTGAGGCAGCGGCCCTTCGGTGTCGGCCACGAGGCGCAGGTCCTTGCGGATGTCAGTCAGCGGTTCGAACCTCTCCTTGAGCTGGTGGAAGTGCTGCACGCGCGCATCGGACATCGAGGATCCTTTTTCGCGCCGTTGCAGCCGCTCGATCAGGATTTCCGTCCGGGCGACGCACTCGATGAAAAGGACGTTGACGTCCGCATCCTGGGCCAGCCGCAAAACCTCCCGGCGCTGACGGCGGCTGCCGTAGGTCGCGTCCAGGATGACGGACTGTCCGCCCTCAAGCTGCTCCTGCGCCAGAAGCAGGAGTTTTCCATAGGTCAAGGCCGTGACCTCCGGCGCGTATAGGCCCTCTTCAAAGGGGTGAATCACCGCCGTTTCGGCCGGAATCTCGAACAGCTGTTTGCGGATGGCATCCGATCGCAGGACACCGAGGCCGAGAATCCTTCCCAGGGCCTCGGCGATGGTGCTCTTGCCGGAAGCCGGCAGCCCGCAGACCACCCAGATGATCGGCCTTGTGAATTTCAGTGCATAGCGGTAGGCCAGCGCCAGGTACTGACCCGCCTCGCGGCGGGTTTGGTGGTGAGCATATTCGCCCGGCCCCAGTTCGGCCAGGCGCAGGCAGGCCACCTTGACTCTCACCATGGCCCGGTAGCATTTGTAAAAATCGAGCAGGGCGAAGGCATCCGGGTCGGCGGCGCCGCGCACATAGGCGTCGGTAAGCTCGCGGGCCGCTTCCGGAAAGCCTTCGAAGTCGAGGTCCATCGCCAGAAAAGCCAGGTCGGAAGCCGTATCGCCGTAGCGGTAGCGGTCGTTGAACTCGATGCAGTCGACGATCTGAATCCCCTCGTCGAAATAGATGTGCCCGCAACGCAGGTCCCCGTGGCAGTCCCGGATCCGGCTGGTTGCAACGCGCTTTTCGAACAGCCGTCTTTTTCTTTCCATGAAAGACCGGGTGGCCGCTCGAACGATTTGAAACGGCCTTTCCTCCAGAGGCTTTTTCACAAAAGCTTCGAGTTGGGTGAAGTTTTCTTCGCAGTTGCGCCGTATCGCAGGCAGGGTGCCGAAATCATCGATCTCCGGACTGCCGGCCGTCGCGGCGTAAAATTCGGCCAGGTGCCGGGCGAGCCCATCGATTTGCGCGCCATCGATCCTGCCGGCCCGGAGTTGGCGCACCAGCGTGCCGGCCTCCGGCAGCTGCCGCATTTTCACGGCATACTCGACCGGCACACCGGTGCCGGCCAACTCGAATCGATCGCGATCGCGCGTGACGGGTACGACGCCCAAGTAGACCCCGTGGGAAAGACGCCGGTTCAGATCGGTTTCCCGCCGGCAGAAGTGACGGCGTTTTGCAAGACTGCTGTAATCCACAAACCCCAGGTTGACCTTTTTCTTGATCTTGTAGACGAATTCGCCGGTCAAAAAAACCCGTGAAATATGGGTTTCCCGCTGCCGCACCTCTTTCACCGGATGCGGATAGAAGCCCGGATCGGCCATGGCTTTGAAGATATCGTCCTGTTCAAATGTCATTGTCGCCATTGAAGCAAGCTCCATGCCAAAAATGCTGTTTTGTCATTCCTTATGATTGCCGTCGGACTATTTTCCAAGCTGTAAAAGGGTTTAACAGAACAGAGGAGGAGTGATGCCGGCGGGCTTCCTGTTTCAGGTCATCGATGCGGGAAATCGCCGCTCTCCTCCGTGTCTGAAACTCCCGTTCGGCGTCTCGCAAGCGCCCTCGTGACCGGCACGCGGGATCGGTATTGAAAAGATGCAGGCCGGGGCGCCGTGTTCGCCCGCCAAAGTTTCCCATCTGGCATATCCGTTGCTTAGGATAGTTCATGATATCGGTTGATAGGGACTCGGGTTGTCGGCCGGATGGCACGTAACAAACCGGAGACCGCAATGGTTGTCATCGACCCGCCCAGCTGACCTGCCGATTCGATGAGGGCCGGCGCAAAGCGAAGCAAAGGAGAAAAGACCATGCCGATCAAAAGAATCGTCTGCAGCACCGATTTTTCCGAGAATTCAGAGGCCGCCTTTACCGCCGCCCTCGACATGGCCGAAAAGTATGCGGCCGACCTGACCGTGCTTCACGTCCTGCCGCCGCCCATCAACCCGACCCTGGCCGACACCGGCTGGATCATGCCGGAAGAGCCCCGGGAGGCGCTGGTTCAGCGAATCGAGGAACTGATGGCACAGAAATACGGGGGCCGCATCGAGGGCCGGGCGCAATACCGCCTGATCGTTCTGGATGGTCACGTCTCGACCGAAATCATCCGGTTTCTCGATGAAAACCCCATCGACGTCGTCGTACTGGGCGCTTACGGCCTTTCGGGCATGGGCCTGGTAATTTTCGGCAGCGTCGCCAAACGGGTGGCCCACAAGGCGCCGTGTTCGGTGATGATCGTCAGAACCCGTGAGCAGGGTCATTAGCCTTCTCGGCTCCTGAAATCGGTGACGTATTTAATTTCTTGCACAGACCCGCCGGCGGCATCCTTTTAACCGGCCCCGCATGCCTGGCCGGCGGGTTTCAATCGCATCGAAGTCCTACCCTCACCTTCAAAGGCTTGACAAGCCCTTCGCATTTTACCATCCTGACCGGAAACTCATCGGCCGGGGGCCGCCTTCGTGTTGCTTAAAAAATTTGAGGTATGGCACAGATGGGAAGAAGGCTTGGATGAATGGCGTCGCAAATACCCCATTGGCCCCGCCGGCGGAGGAGCAGCGGCTGGCGGCCATCGATGTCATGCGCGGCATGGTGATCGTGTTGATGGCCTTCGATCACGCCTCGGATATCGTCAATGCCGACCGGTACATGACCGATTCGATCGCTTTCTACGAACCGGGGTCCGCCATACCGGCCGCCCAGTTTTTGGTGCGCTGGCTGACGCATCTGTGCGCTCCCACGTTCCTGTTTCTGGCCGGATGGGCGCTGTCGCTCAGCATCGGGCGCCGGACGGCGGCCGGTGTGCCGCCTGGCCGCATCGATGCGTTTATCCTCAAACGCGGGTTTTTGATCATGCTGCTCGATCCCCTCTGGATGAGCCTCGGCTTCGGGCACGGGATCATCTTTCAGGTCCTTTATGCCATTGGCGGAAGCCTGTGCTGCATGGTTTTTCTGCGTCGCCTGGATTTCCGGACATTGCTCGGCATCGGCCTGATCCTCTTGGTGTGCGCGGAAGGGCTGGCCGGGCTGGCCGTCGGTTTCGACAAGAACGCCCCCCCGGGCATCATTGCCGCCTTTCTGTTCACCGGCGGGCGGGTCGGGTCGGTGGCTTACGTCCTTTACCCGCTGCTGCCGTGGCTGGCGTACATGATTTTGGGGTGGGGCATCGCCCGGCTGCCGGTCAGCCGCGCGGCCGCACCGGCCCTGTTTGGTTGGCTGGGCATTTTTTCACTGGCGCTCTTCGCGCTTGTCCGCGGCTTGAACCACTATGGCAACATGCTGCTTTTTCGTGACGATGCCTCGCTGCTGCAATGGCTGCATGTCAGCAAATACCCGCCCAGCCTTTCTTTTGCCGCTCTCGAGCTGGGGATTATGTTCCTGTGCTTGGCTGCTCTTTTAGCCTGCTACCGTGACAAATCGGCCAGCCGCTGGAATCCGCTGACGGTCTTCGGCCAGACCCCTCTGTTTTTTTATCTATTGCACGTCCACCTGCTGGCTGTCGGCGCCTGGCTGCTGAACCTGCGGAGCGGCGGCGGCCTGATCGACACCCTGGCGGCCACCCTGACCGTTCTGCTGATCCTGTATCCGCTCTGCCAGTGGTACCGGGGCATCAGACAGCGCAGAAACATCGCTCTTCTGCGCTATTTGTAGCAGGAGAGAAGCGTGAAAGGATAAGGAAGCTTGAAACTCGAAACTCAGAGTAAAGAACCCGCAACCCGTGACCCGCAACCCGACCCCATGAAACGCCAAAAAAAAATAAACCCCCGGCATGCCCCCTTCTACTACCTCTTCGGCTGGACGACCCGCGCCGCTACCCTGTTGCTTTTTTCCACCTGTCGGGTGCAGGAGTTCGGCCGCGAGGTCATGGAAACCTATTACAGGGAGAATCCCGGCAAGGGGCTGCTGGCGGCCAGCTGGCACCGCGGGGTGATGTACATCGTCCACCATTACCGGCATCGGCGGGTCGTTACGATGGCCAGTTCCAGCAAGGACGGGGAACTGGCCGCCCAGGCCGCGGAGCGCCACGGCTGGATCGTCGTGCGGGGATCATCGAGCTACCGGGGCTTCGAAGGCTTGAAGGAGCTTGTTCGATATGGTGAGAAGGGACACCTGGCCGGCCTGCTGGTCGACGCACCGCACGGGCCCGCCCGGGTGTCGAAAATGGGTATCATCACCGCGGCCAGAATCACCGGCCTGCCCATCATGACGATGGTCTGGAGCGCCGAGCGCTGCTGGAGGCTCAACAGTTGGGACAATACGATTATCCCCAAGCCTTTTTCCCGCATCGTCATGGCGCACGGCGACAGCCTCCTCCGGGTCCCCCGCCGGGCATCGCGGGAAGACATGGAAGCGCAGCGGCAGCTGCTCGACGCAACGCTCAATCGCCTCACGTACCAGACCGATCACTTCTTTACCACTCCCGGTGTCACCGACCCGCGCCACATCGCCGTGCCACAAGGTGATTTGTAGGTAATAAAGTTCCGAAAATCAGCATTCTCTAACCCTTGAACCCTAAACCCTGAACCTTGTACCCCTCAGTTGAGCATACGCCGACGACCGATAACGCGGTCGAAAATCTTTATCTCGAAGCCTACATCTCTTGGAGCGTCATGGTGTGGGTGATCCTGATACACTCGATCACGCTCTGGGCCGCGGGGCAAAGGTGCAAATAGTCGCCCAGCGCCGCCCGGGCATCCGCGGCCTGTTCCCTGGGCAGCTTGAGCGTATAGGCGACATCGATGCGGGTTATCTTCAGCACGCCGCCGACATCCTCGATGTCGCCGACGATGCTGGCGCTGTATCGATCCTGAAAAGTGCGGATCTTTTTTTTGGCCAACACCGTGGCCAGAGTGCCCATCATTCAACCGCCCACGGCACCCACCATGTGATCGAGCGTGGCGGCATGCTCCTCTTCCGGTGATACGCCGTAAAATTTACTGATCCCGCCGTGGACACCGTAATAGACGGGTTCGTCGAAACCTTCGATGACGGCCTTGCGGGTCGGCCCGTTTTCCCGCGTAATCCTGATGCGGGATTGATGAACGATCTTGCCCATTTTCTCTCCTCCGTCAGTCACGTTTAAAAACATCATTCCACCTGCGTCCAGCCGATACACAGGGGCGCTTGATTTACATGCGGCAGCAGATAAATCCACAGTACCCGGCAACATAACCATGATTTCGGCGCTGTGCACCGCCGCTTTTTACAGAATGTAAAAAATATCGACATCGGCGGCGACACCGCCGGGACACGTCATCGCCGCAACCCGGATACGCCGCGCTCCCACGGGACTTCAGGTGCCGACCTTCGCCCCCCCGCCCACTGGCACAGCCCTTGCTTGGTGATTTTGACAACAATCATTAGAGAGCACGGGTGAACACACTCAAATACATTTTGATCGCCGATCGCAATCCACACGTCCGCAAGTTTTTAAAACGGGAACTCGAATCCGAAGGCTACCGGGTCCGCCTGGCCGAAAGCGGCATCGAACTGCTGAAATGGGCTTTCCATCCGGACCCCCTGGACCTTATCATTCTCGATCCCGACTTGCCGGATACGAGCGCGCGGCAATTGATGGAAAAGCTCAAGGACCGCATTCCGCCCTTGACGATCGTGATCCATGCGTTTTTATCCGACTATGCCGCCACCCCCGATGCCTTGAACGCCGACGTGTTTGTCGAAAAAGGCGGCAACAGCGTCGAATCGCTTATAAGAGTCATCCACGACCTGAAACACCGTTCCTCCTCCCGCACGCACTGACCATGCCCCCACCGGCCCGGCCGCTTAGGCCGCCCGCCGGCCCGGACCGGTTTTACAGTCTGTAAAAAATACTGACAGAAGGCATGGCGGGCGACGGATTCGCCCAACCGCTGACATCGAATTAAATCCCGCATTTCAAGGGGTTTGTTGGTGACTCCTTCCCTCCCGCCGGTGGCATATTCATTGCTTTGTTGCTGGACGGCTTGAACTGCCGGCCGGTTGATATGGGCGCGCCTGCCGCCATCAACCGCCACGACTTAATCCCCTGCGGCGCGGCGCAACAAAAAACCCGGGATAACGCCGGCCGGAAGTCGACGACGACCACGAGGCGGCCGATACGCGGCCGGGAAAAGAAATGAGCACATCCCAGATCGAGGAGGAGGCATGACACACGCGAGCAACACTTACGATGAAAGCTACCATGAACCCTGGACCTGGAAGAGCAGACCGGGCTACAAACCGGTTTTGCTGCTCATTGCCGCGGTGGTCTTTCTGGCCGTGGTGCTCTCGCCGCCGCCCGAGAGCATGGTCAAGATGGTGGAACTGGTCAACCCGCCGGGATACAAAGTGGCGCGCGACAGCAAGAACATCGTCGATACGGTCAACCGCAAACTGCGGCCCGAGGCTTTCAAGGCCCGCCTGGAAGGCAAGAGCGCCGCGGAACCGAAGGCGGTGCCGAGCGCCGAGGAAGGTGGCGGTCATTCTGCACCCCAACCGCTCCTGACGAGCCGCGAAGTGGCGCAGATGGCCAAGGCGATGGTCGCGATCCTGTTCCTCTCGGCCTTTCTCTGGGGCACCGAGGCCCTGCCGCTGGGGGCCACCGACATCATGGTCGGCGTGATGCTCTACCTGTACGGCATCCTTCCGATCAACGAAATTTCGCAGGCCTACATGTCGGACGCGGTCTTCTTTATCTTCGGCATTCTGGTGGTCGCCGTGGGGGTAGCCAAAACAGGCCTCGACAAGCGCATCGGGCTGATTTTGCTCAGCCGCATCAAAAGCGCCAAGGGGTTTGCCTTCGTCTTCCTGCCGATGCTGGCGATGTCCGCCAGTTTTCTCTCCGAACACGCCCTGGTGGCGCTGCTGCTGCCGGTCCTGATGGGGGTCTACAAGGTCTCCTGCAGAATGTACGGCGTCAAGAAGGATCACGCCCTGGCGGTCTTTCTCATCCTGGGGGTCTGCTTTGCCGCCAACCACGGCGGCCCCGGCTCTCCGGCCGCCGGCGGGCGCAACGCCATCATGGTCAGCTACCTGGCGGAATACGGCAACCCCATCACTTTTCTGCAGTGGATGAAATACGGCATGCCGTTCGTGCCGGTCATGGCGGTCGTGATCGGCGCCTTCATGTATCTTTCCTGCAAATCGCGCTTCAAGGTCAAAAACGTCAACCCCAGCGAGGTGGTGAAGGCCGAGGTCGCCGACCTGCCCAGGTTCGGCGGCCGCGAGGCGATGATGGCCGTCATCCTGGTTATCCTGGTGGCGGCGTGGATCATCATCGGCGAACACGCCGGGCTGGGCGGGCCGACCCTCTACGCCCTGATGGGGATGTTCCTGTGCCGCATCATCCGCTGGGAGGACGTTCAAAGCGGGGTGGCCTTCGATGTCGTCGGCCTCTATGCCGCGGCCTCGGCCATGGGCGTCGGCCTCAAGTTCACCGGCGGGGCCCTGTGGCTGGCACAGTCTTTTGTTGATGTTTTGCCCGATTTCCTGTCTAAGGGGGAAGGGTTGGTGATCGGTGTCAGCCTGCTGACCGGCACGATGACCAATTTCATGAGCGACGGGGCCACCGTGGCCGCCCTCGGGCCGGTCGTGCTGCCGATGGCCACCCTGGCCGATGTCAACGTCTGGAAAGTGGGCCTGATTACCGCCTTCTCCTCCTCGTTCGCCAATTTCCTGGTGGTCGGCACGCCCAACAACGCCATCGCCTTCGGCATGGGGCGCGACCTGGACACGGGCGAGCGGCTGCTGGACGTGATGGACTTCGTCAAGTTCGGCCTGCCGGTCACGATCCTGGCCTGGCTGGTGCTCTGGTTCTGGGCGGTCTTCGGTTACTGGCGCCTGCTTTCCTGGTAGCCGCACGGCGGCGGGCTTTAAGGCCATGAGGTCGATATGAAGCGCTCACGATACGGCAAACTTAAAAAAGACATCATCATCATCACCCTGATCGTGTCCGTTGCGCCGCTGATATTTCTGGGACTCGGCCTCTACTACCAGTTTGCGCTGGTCTTCGCCGAAAAGACCGAAGACCAGATCCGGTCACTGGTGCGCTCGCACCGCAGTGGGATCGAGGTTTTTTTACGAGAGCGCACCAGCATCCTGACCACCATCGTCGATACCCACAGCTTCGAGTTTCTCAGCCAGCCGCAGAACCTCGCCGAAATCTTCAAGGTGATCAACCGCCGGGCCGACGGTTTGGGGCTGGTCGACATGGGCATCATCGACAACAACGGCACCCAGCTGGTCTACGTCGGCCCCTACGACTTGAAAGGGCTGAACTATTACCAGCAGCCCTGGTTCGGCGAGGCCATGAGCAAGGGCCGCTATATCAGCGACGTCTACATGGGCTATCGGCAGCTGCCGCACTTCATCATCGCCGTCAGGGGTCACGACCAGGACCGCAGCTTCATTTTAAGGGCCACCATCGATTCCGAGGTGTTCAACCGCCTGGTCCGGACCGCTCACACCGGCCAGCGCGGAGATGCGTTTATCATCAACAAAGAGGGCTACTTTCAAACCAACCCCCGCTTTCACGGCACGATTTTGAGCAAGTCGGACCTCGACCCCACCTCCTTCGCCGAGGACTCGGTCAACATCAACAAGCTGCCCGACGGCTCGGTCCAGTATTACGCCGGCAGCTGGCTGAAAAACGGCGAGTGGCTACTGATCATCAGCCAGGAAGCCGGCGAAGAGATCGCCGGCCTGAAATCGACCCGCAACCGCACGATCTTCATCATCGCCGCCTCGTGTTTGGCCATCGTCGCCGCGATCCTCATCACCGCCAACATGGTGATCAGACGGCTGGAAGGAGCCGACCGCGAGGTCAACGAACTGAACTCCCAGCTGATTCAGTCCGACAAGATGGCCGCCCTGGGAAAAATGGCGGCCGGCATCGCCCACGAAATCAACAACCCGCTGGCCGTTATCGGCGAAAAGGCCGGCTGGATGCGCGACCTGCTGGCCGAGGAAAACTTTCAGCAGAGCGAAAATTTCGAAGAATACCAGCGGTCCATCGAAAAAATAGAAGAGCATGTCGAACGGGCCCGCAAGATCACCCACAACATGCTCGGCTTCGCCCGCCGCATGGAGCCGCGACTCGACGATGTCGACGTCAACGACATCATCAACCAGACCCTTGAGCTGCTGAAAAACCACGTGCGCATCAACAACATCGAGATTCACAAGGATCTGCAGTCCGACCTGCCGGTGATCGCCAGCGATCAGTCGCAGCTGCAGCAGGTCCTGCTGAACTTGTTCAACAACGCCATCGACGCGATCGGCAAGGACGGCGTGATCGACGTGGCGACCGTCTCCGATCGCCATGCCATCGACATCAGCATCCGCGACAGCGGCACCGGCATTCCGGACGCCGTGCAGCGCCGGATCTTCGATCCCTTTTTCACCACCAAGGGACCCGGGCGCGGAACCGGCCTGGGGTTGTCGATCAGTTACGGCATCATCGAAAAGATGGGCGGAACCCTGAACGTTCACCAGCCGCGAGAACGAGGGCACGACGTTCGTTATCCGGCTGCCGATCAAGCTGCCGGAGAAAAAATAGGTCAGGGTTCACAGGACACCGCATCTGCTGTGTTGCCGGTCACTTGACGTACAAAAGTACGCCGGCGTGACCGACGCCTTGCATCTGCGGCACCCTGTGAACCCTGACAAGAGGGGTCACCGCATCGGCGTTGTTGTGGGGCACGCTTTGCAAAACTGCGTGAACGGTTACAAATACAGCGCCCATAAACCAAGGAGAAGAGAAAATGGTCACCTTCAGAATTTTGGTCGTAGACGACGAGGTCGATTTCCTGGAAACCATTGTCAACCGCCTGCAAAAGCGCAAACTCGAGACCATCGGTGTCGCCAGCGGCGAAGAAGCGCTTCGGATCCTGAAAGATCAACTCTTCGATGTCATTCTGCTCGACATCAAGATGCCGGGCGGCATGGACGGCATCGAGGTGCTGCGGGAGATTAAAAAGCTACAGCCCCTGGCCGAGGTCATCCTGCTCACCGGCCACGCCTCGGTCGAAACCAGCATCGAAGGCATGAAGCTCGGCGCGTTCGACTATCTTTTGAAACCGGTCAAATTCGAGGACCTGCTCGAAAAAATGGCCGAAGGCTTCCGGAAGAAAGCAACTCACGACAAGAAAATCCGTGATGCGAAGATCAAGGAACTGCTGCGTTACCCGGGCCGGGTCTTCGAGCAGGACAAGGAAAAGCCGTAAGCCGGTTGAGCCCGTTGAGCCGGTTTAGTCCGTTTGCCGGTTGAAGGATGTGATCGATTTTATGCAGGGTCCTGGGTTTTGAATTTATATTGCTTATTATACAGAACGACATAAATCCATTGCACCCGCATGCCCATCGTTTAGCTTGCTGCTAACCGTATGATTCCTTTTGTATAAATGTCATATCGTACCAATGCGCAATTGATCATGACGCTGTGTCTGATTCTACTTTCGTGTCAACAGACGATCGCCAACCATTGAATGACAGACATCGAATCATAAATCCGGAATTGCTGGCATGATGCACCGCTACGCCTTTAACCGCTTGGAACTGGCCGGCTCCCTCGGCGACCTCGGCACCCTGCTGCCGCTGGCCATCGGGATGATCCTGGTCAACAAGCTCGATCCGGCCGGACTCTTCTTTTCGGTCGGTCTTTACTACATTCTCGCCGGCATTTACTTCGGGGTGACCGTGCCGGTCCAGCCGATGAAGGTGGTCGGCGCCTACGCCATCGCCATGGGGTTGAGCGCCTCGCAGATCATGGCCTCGAGCCTGTGGCTGGGCGGGATATTTCATCGTTATCGGCGCGACCGGCGCCATGGACCTGATCGGCCGCTACACGCCCAAACCGGTGGTGCGGGGCGTGCAGCTCTCGACCGGCGCGCTGCTGATGGCCGAAGGCGTGAAGTTCATGCTCGGCACGTCGAAATTTCAGCTCATGTCCCAGGCCGCCGAGCCTTTCCTGATTGTGCAACGCCTCGGCTTCGTGCCGGTCGGCATCGTCATCGGCGTTATCGGCGGCCTGCTGACGCTGCTTCTGCTGGACAACCGCAAGCTGCCCGCCGGCTTGCTGGTGGTCTGCGGCGGCGCGGCCCTCGGGCTGATCCTCGGCACGCACCAGGGATTCGACCAGTTGCGCCTGGGCCTGCATCTGCCGCCGCTCCTGCCGTTTCCCTTCCCGAGTGCGGCCGACTTCGCCAGCGCCCTGCTGATCCTGGTCCTGCCGCAGATTCCCATGACCTTGGGCAATGCCGTGATCGCCTATGCCGACTTGTCGACCGACTACTTCGGCGAGGACTCGCGCCGCGTCACTTATCGCGCCGCCTGCATCAGCATTGCCATGGCCAACTTCGTCGGTTTTTTCTTTGGCGGCATGCCGCTTTGCCACGGCGCCGGCGGGCTGGCGGCCCATCACCGCTTCGGGGCCCGCACGGCCGGCTCCAATCTCATGATCGGGGCTTTTTTTATTCTTCTGGTCGTTTTCTTCGGCGACCGCCTCCTGGCCGTGCTCTACCTGCTGCCGATGTCGATCCTGGGGGTCCTGCTCATCTTCGCCGGCGGCCAACTGGCCCTGACGATCATCGACCTGAAGGACCGCAAGGGGCTGTTTGTGGCGCTGATGATGCTCGGCATCACCCTGGCCTCCAACCTGGCGGCCGGTTTCCTGGCCGGCCTGGTCATCGCCTATCTGCTGAAATCCGAACGCCTCAACGTTTGAAGACGTGGCGCGGGGTGCACCGCCCTTGACACTCGCTGCGCGCCGGTTTACCTTTGCGCACCTCTGCCGCTGCATGCGGCCATGAGGAACCACTGAACCGGGGGAAAGCTGATGACGAAGCTGATTAAGGAGGAAGGGCAAACCGGCCGGCTGCACATTGACACGCCCATGATGGGAGAATCCCTGGTCAGCAAGGCGTTTTTAAAGCAGACCGAGGCCAAAGAATACTTCCGGATGCATCCGGACATCAACGTGCTCAAAATCGGCGGGCAGAGCATCATGGACCGCGGCGCCAAGGCATTGCTGCCGATCCTGGATGTGTTGATCGACGCCAAAGACAAGCACAAAATACTGCTGATGACCGGCGGCGGCACCCGCGCCCGGCACGTCTACAACATCGGCGTGGATTTGGGCATGCCGACCGGGGTACTCTCCAAGTTGGGCGACAAGGTGTCGTGGCAAAACGCGGAGATGCTGGCGGTGCTGCTTTCGAAACACGGCGGGGTCAAGATTGGCCACGGCGACAACCTGGAGCAGCTGACCATGTTCTGCAAGCTCGGCTACCTGCCGATCACCTATGGCATCCCGCCGTACGGATTTTTCGAGCACCCGGCCGAACACGGATCCATTCCGCCCCACCGCACCGACTGCGGCGCATTCCTGCTGGCCGAAAATATCGGCGCGCGCGCGTTGATTTACCTCAAGGACGAAAAGGGGCTCTATGACCGCGACCCCAAAAAGACGGCGTCAAGCGGCGATGCCCCGCCCAAGTTCTTCGACCGTATTTCCGCCAAAGAGCTGCTGGCGCTTGACTTGGACGATCTGATCATCGAGCGGCCGATCCTCACGATGCTGCAGCGGGCCAAATGCCTCGAGGAACTGCAGATCATCGACGCCCTGCACCACCCCGAGCATATTCTGGCGGCCCTGAGTGGCGAACACGTCGGCACGATCATCTACAAGGAGCCATAAGCCGCCGCGGTGTCTGCCGGGCAGCGGGGTTAAACCAGAACGGTGGTCGTTTTGCCCTGGCCGTCTTTTTCCGCCTTAAGGTACACGATCTCGGCCCCTACGGCGGCGGCCACCTGCTCCAGTTCCTTTTTACGCATGTGCTTGACGTAAAGCCTGATGTCCGCCCCGCTGACACCCACGACCCGGAAGCGTGGTTTTTTTTCACCTTCTTCGACCTTGCGTCTTTCGCGCACGAATATTTTCATCACTGCCTCTCCAGATAGAAATTTGAGACTTGAAACTCAGATCCCAAACGTTTAACCCGAAACCATTGAACCCTTGAACTCACAAGTATTACTGACAGTAATATATCCCTAAAGGACATATGTCAACAGAAACAACCCGCGGCCCAAAAAGAGTTCGACGGCCCGGTGGTGGCAAAGCCGAGCGCTATGTCCAGCCGTCCATCCTGCTCGGGCTGAATCAGAAGCCCTCTTACGGCTATGAACTCATCCAGGGTATTCAGAAGTTCGGCTTCGTGGAGGGCCAGGCGCCGCCGGGCATGATCTATCGTCATTTGCGGCAGTTGGAAGAAGACGGGCTGGTGCAGTCGCAGTGGGAAACCGAGGGCAGCGGGCCGGCCCGGCGCATGTACCGCCTGACCCCCGAGGGAGATAAGGTGCTGGCGATCTGGATCGCCTACATGGAACGGCAGCGCGATAACCTGCAGAATTTCATCCGGCGCTACCGCCGGTTGAAACCGCCGGCCTGATCCGCTTGGCGCCGATGTTTTCCCAGGTTCCTTCCGCCGCGGGCCGCACCAGGAGCACCGGTCGACCGCTCAACAGATGCGGGCGCACCCAGCCGTTTGTCAGCACCATTTCAGCGGGAGCCGGCACCTTGACATCCCGATCGATCGACACCACCTGGATGCCGCGGGACATTAGCGTGCCGGCCGAGACCATGCCTTCGTAGTCCCGCAGCCGGCCGAACTCGATGAACCGTCCACACCAGCCCGCGTGGGTCAAGCCGACCGCGGCCGCCGCACCGATAATACCATCGTTGGTGCCGCCGTGACCGGAGAGATGAAACCCACCGGCCGCTTTCAGGGCATCTGCCTGCGACATTTTCCGGCAGGTGCAGGCCAAGCCGAATTCGACCAGGGATGACAACCCGCCGTTTTTTTCACAGGCCACACAGACCCCGGGATCGCTGCCGGAGCAGGCCCCGCGCTCGAGATGGTCGACCGCGCGGCTGATGATATTTCGCAGGCCGGCCGCATCGGTAAGATCGATGATAAGGCAAGCCGCGCTGTTGTGCGATGTGTAGGGGATATCGTCACGAACCAGCAGCTGCTGCCGGATCACCCCCCAAAGCAGGCTGCCCGCTGGCATTTCGGCTTCAAAGGCGCGGGCCAGTTTACCGGTTCCCACCGGCGCCGCGCGGGTATCCGTGTCGTCAAATCCGATATAAACCCGCATCGCTCACTTTCCGCCGGTGTGGCTGACCGGGATTTTTCCCGTTTTTTCGGGAGAAGTGATCCACTGGACCGAATCCGGACTGAAAGAAATCTCGATTTCCCGGCCCGGATAGAGCTTCAACGCCTCTTCCCGTCGCGGCGGCACCCGGACCGCAAACGGGACCGCGCCCACCAGGATGGTGGCGATCGTTTGCCGGCTCGACTTGTCCAGCTCTAGCCGGGTAACCGTCCCCTTTAAAAAGTTTCGCCGGCCCTTTTCGGAATCAAGCACGTTGCCAAGCGTCACCGCGCCGGAATCGACCGCGGCCACGGCATCGGCCGCCGGCGGCGCGGTGGCCAGAACGACCTGTTTGTCCGCCAGCTCTTTGCGCCAGTGCCCGTCCGGCCCGGCCTGCCAGGGTCCCAGAAAGATGTTCAACCGGCCGGGGCCGACCACCCGACCGCCGAACAGCTGCAACACCTCGTCACAGACCTCATAAAGCCATTGCCAGTCATGGCTGGCGATCAGTAAAGTCGTGCCCCATTCGTTGCGGGCCGTCATGGCCGCGGCTTTGATCTGCTCGACACTGACGGCATCCACACTGGCGGTCGGCTCATCGAGCAGGAGCACTGCGGGTCGGAGCACCAGGCGCGCCGCCAAGGCCACGCGCTGGGCCTCACCGCCCGACAGTTCGTTCCACTGCCGCTCGGCAAAAACCTTTTCCGACAGTCCCACCCAGGCCAGGGCCTCGGCCACCCGCGAGCGCAAATTGTCCCGATCCCCACGTAGCTCGAGTCCGTAAGCGATATTTTTAAAAACCGACCGCCGCATCAGGTAAGGCTCCTGGCTCAGCAGTGTCACCTGAAAGCGCACCGCGCTAGAAAAAGGCGCCGCCGGCCGGCCCTTGAACAAAATTTCGCCTCGGCTCGGCCTCTCGATGAACCCGAGCAGCTTCAGCAGGGTACTCTTGCCGCTGCCGTTGGGACCGATCAGCCCCACGATGGACGCCCGGGAAATCGCCAGGGTTTCGACCCGCAGCACCGGTTCCAGTGCATAGCGGTGCTCAACGTCGTCGATCTGATAAAGCGCATCGGCCACCATCACACCTTCTTGCGTAGAAAAGAGACCGACACGTTGACGGCGAAGGCAATCGCCAGCAGCACGAGGCCCAGGGCAACCCCCATGGCGAACAATCCCTTGTTGGTTTCAAGAGCGATGGCGGTGGTCATGGTGCGGGTGTGCCACTTGATGTTGCCCCCGACCATCATGGAAATGCCCACCTCCGTCATGACCCGCCCGTAAGCGGCGAGGGCCGCCGCCAGGATTCCGTGCCGGACCTCCCACAAGCTGGTCAGGAGCAGCTGACGCCGGCCGGCACCTAAGGAAAGCAGCGTGACGTGCAGCTGTCGGTCCATGCTTTCGACCGCACTGGCGCCGAGCGCCGCAACGACCGGCAGGGCCAGGATCGTCTGGCCGATGGCGATTCCCGGCAGCGTGAACAGCAGCCCCCACTCCCCCAGCGGGCCCTGCCGCGACAAAAAAGCGTAGACCACCAGGCCGATGAAGACGGTGGGCAGCGACAAGAGGGTGTCCACGATGACCCGGACCTGCTTCCGTCCCGGAAACCGGAAGTATCCCAGCACAAAACCGAGCGGCACCCCGATCACCAAGCTGACCGTCATCGAATAGCTCGACACCTTGAGCGTGGCAAAAATCGCGGAGTAGGTCTCCGGATCGCCGGACAGCAGCAGCTCAATCGCCTTGCGAAAGCCGATCAGGATAAAATCCACGCTATCGATAGCCCTCGATGACGGCGGGTGAAAAGAGGATTGACGTCCGCCCAAGAATACATCCCGCTGAAACGGGCCGGAAGCTTTTTGGCCTGCAAGCGAAAGCCACCGGCGCACACACGAAAGGCTGCGCCGGTGGCCGCGATAGGGCGGATGCCGGGCAGGCGGGCTCAAAGGCTCACACGAAGACAGGCCGGAGGCCCTGGTATTTTGTTCCTGCCGGCCCTACTTCTTGGCGTTGGGCGTAAAGAGCTGCTTGTTCAGGAGTTTGAAATCCTTGATCAGCTGCTGTGCTTCCGGCCCCGTGACCCAGTCCGCGAATTTGACGGCCAGGTCGTGGCGAACCTTGGGACAGTGCTTGGGATCGACGGCGATGACACTGTACTGGTTGAGCAGAGCGGCGTCGCCTTCGACCAGAATCTTCAGGGGCGGGTCGCCTTTCAGATTGTCCTCGTATTTGATGTAGGTCCCGCGGTCGGTCATGGTGTAACCGCCGCGCTCCGCCGCAATGGTGATCGTCGGCAGCATTCCCTGGCCGGTCTGAACATACCAGCTTTGTTTTTCCGGCACCGGTAGCCCGACCGCCTTCCACAGAGACAGTTCCATCTTGTGGGTTCCCGAATTGTCCCCGCGGCTGACGAAAACGGCCTGCTTCGTTTCTATCGCCTTGAGGGCCTCCTTGACGCTTTTGCCCTTGATGCCGGCCGGATCGGCCGCCGGCCCGATGATGACGAAGTCGTTGTACATGATCTCGCGCCGGTCCTGGCCGAACCCGCCGGCAACGAACTTCTTCTCGGCCGCCGGCGCATGCACCATCAGGACGTCGACATCGCAATTCTCGCCCAGTTTCAGGGCCTTGCCGGTGCCGGTGGCCGTCCAGCGCAGCTCGATGCCGGTCGCCTTTTTGAAATGCGGCGCCAGGTAGTCGAGCAGCCCGGTGTCGTCGGTGCTGGTGGTGGTGGCCATCATGAGCACGGCATCTTCGGCCGCCGCGGGCAACGCTCCCGGCAGCAGACAGCACGTGGCGAAAAGAACCGGAAAAATCAGACGCGCAAAGCCGACCATGGATACACCTCCTTTTGAAAAGGTTGAGTCGGTTAGGTCAGTTAGTTCGGTTGAGTCGGTTGGGTCGGTTGAGTCCGTTGAGTCAGGTTTATGGGTTTATTGGGTTCATTGGGTTTATTGGGTTCATTGGGTTCAATGGGTTCATTGGGTTCATTGGGTTTATTGGGTTTATTGGGTTTATTGGGTTTATTGGGTTTATTGGGTTTATTGGGTTAAAGGATGACGTCTGATTCATAGGGCCATCGCTCACGACAACCAGACCCGTCACGGTACCTGAAAACGACTCGGACGCTGGCGGTATCCTGAACCGAGCCGACTGCCGGTGCAGATAGGGGCGAAAAAATTTTCGCCCGTACGTACGCCCTGCCTCTCAACGCTCCTGCGGAAAGATCATCTTGCCGCTCAAGCTCAGATCGTAGCCCTGCAGTCCGCCGGCCAGTTCGTGGAACTGCTTTTCGTGCAGCAGGCTCAGGAACCGCTGGATGCCTTCGTCGAAAAAGCGGTCCTTGGCGATCATCAGATCATAGCGTTCCCAGCGCAGGGGCAAAAAATCGAGGTCGAGAATGCCGGCCACGGCCCGAATCGCCGGTGCGGCATCCGCCCGGCCGGCCAGGATTTCGAGGCCGACATCCAGGTGGCGGCTGAACTCGCGGGTGTAGCCGGCGATCTTTTCACCGCTCAGACCGGCCTTTTTCAATTCATGGTCCAGGAGCAATCGCGTTCCGGTCCCCAGGGGGCGATTGGCGATGCGGATATCCGACCGGGCCAGATCGGCGACCCGTTTGATCTGTTTAGGGTTTTTTTTGGCGGTCAGAAGTCCCTGTTCCCGGCGGCAGAAATTGACCACCGCCGGCGTGTGATCGAGTTCTTTGACCGCAAAGTCGAAATTGTATTCATCCTCTTTTTCCTGGAGCAGGTGGCTGGAAGCCATGTGGCACAGGTTCTGCCGCAGGGCCCGCAAGCCGCCCATGCTGCCCAGGTTGCCGAAAACCGCCAGGTGGGCGGGGTTGGTGGTGTTGAACAAATTGATGGCCTTGTCCAGCAGCATGTCGTTGCTGCCGGCGATGATCAGCAGTCCGTGATAGGGCGGCAGCTTGGTCCCGTTTTCCGGATAGTTGATCGTGTGGGCGTCGATCCATTGTTCCACCAGGTGGCGCGGGAAAAGCCACTTGCCGGTAACCTTGGTGGCCGGCAGCCCTTTCTCGGATACCAGGGTGTAGACCATCTTCTCGTTGACATCCAGAAGCTTGGCCACCTCTTTGGTCGAAAACAGGTCCTTCATCATTTTCTGATCTTTGAATTTTTCAGGTGCGGTTCGCTGCGCCCGGATATATAAATTCCAGTCGTTCGCTGTCAATCAGTATTAACTGAAATTTCCCAGGATAACCGATAATCACTCTAAATAACCAGCAAATGGGGTATCGTCCCCTCAGTCGCTGGAACCGGTCTTGTCCGGGTAGGGGCATAAGGGGTCGAGGGAACAAGCGGGGCATTTGGGCCGGCGCGCCTGGCAGGTCTGGCGCCCGAAGAAGATCATCCGCAGGGAAAAATCGCTCCACTCGCGGCGGGGGACGAGCTTCATCAAGTCGAATTCGATCTTGACCGGATCGCTGTTTACGGTCAACTCCAGGCGCCTGGAAACCCGTTTGACATGCGTGTCCACGACGATGCCGGGCCGATTGAAGGCGGCTCCCAGAACGACGTTGGCGGTTTTGCGGCCGACGCCGGGCAGACCGACCAGCTCATCCAGGCTCTCCGGCACCCGGCCGCCGTATGTCTCCGTCAGTACCCGCGCGCAGGCCTTGATGTTTTTAGCCTTGCTGCGAAAGAAGCCGGTCGAGCGGACCAGGGCCTCTAGGTCCGGCAGCGATGCGCGCGCAAAATCCTGCGGGCTGCCGAACCGTCGAAACAAGGCCGGCGTGACGCGGTTGACCTGCCGGTCCGTGCTTTGGGCCGAGAGCATCGTGGCCACCAGCAGCTCGAACGGACTGCGGAAATCCAGTTGAGGCTTGACTTGCGGGTAAAGGGAATTTAAGATTTTCCGGATTTGAGCGGTGCGCCGCCTGATTTTCAGTATGTCCTGCATTAAACGATTCCGATCGGAACTGTCATATGACCACACCGACCAAACCCGCCCGGGCACTGGGGCTGTGCTCCGGCGGCCTGGACAGTACGCTGGCCGCGCTCGTGCTTCGGCGGCAGGGCGTCGCCGTGGAGTGGGTCAGCTTCGAAACCCCATTTTTTTCGGCCGCCAACGCGCGCCGCGCGGCCGAAATCACGGGCATCCCGCTGACGGTCATCCCCATCACCGACGACTATCTCGCCATGCTTCGCAATCCCAAGTGCGGATACGGCCAGAACATGAACCCGTGCCTCGACTGCCACGCGTTGATGTTCAGGAAGGCGGCCGTTATCCTGCAGGAAAAGGGGCTGGACTTTCTGTTCAGCGGTGAAGTCCTCGGACAGCGCCCCATGTCGCAGACCAAACAGTCCCTGCGCTACGTGGAGAAGAATTCGGGCTGCGACGGGGACATCCTGCGGCCGCTCAGCGCCAGGCTCCTGCCGGAAACCGTGGCGGAAAAAAACGGCCTGGTCGACCGGGCGCAATTGCTCGATATCACCGGCCGGTCCCGCAAGCGCCAGATTCAGCTGGCCGAGGAGTTCGGCCTCACCGAATACCCGGCCCCCGCCGGCGGCTGCCTGCTGACCGATGAACGATTTTCCACGCGGCTAAAGGATCTTTTCGACCACCAGGAAACCCTGCATGAAGACGAGCTGCACCTGCTGCGCTACGGGCGTCATTTCCGGCTCAAGAATCAGGCGAAATTGATCGTGGGACGCGATGAAGCGGACAACGACAACCTGCTCCGGCATCACGACCCCATGCGCGACACGGTGATCCGGCTCAAGAAATATCCCGGTCCCATCGCCCTGGTGCCGGGCGGCGCCGCCAAAGACGTCATCACCCTGGCGGCTTCGATCTGCGCCGGCTACAGCCGGGCCCCGGCCTTCACGCCGGTCGAGGCCGAGGTCGCCTCCGGGGGCACGCGTGAAATTGTTCGTATTTTGGGGCTGCCCCCCTCCGACGTCCGCCGCTTCCTTGTATAGGCTTTAAGATAAGGGTTTTGGCTGCGTTCTCGGGCGGCGGCGTATGACCTATACAGCCGCCTTCCTCGGGCCTTGCCAAAACCCTTATCTTAAAGCCTATACGGCGGCTGCGCGGAAATGGGTTTTGGCTGCGTTCTCGGGCGGCGGCGTATGACCTATACAGCCGCCTTCCTCGGGCCTTGCCAAAACCCTTATCTTAAAGCCTATACGGCGGCTGCGCGGAAATGGGTTTTGGCTGCGTTCTCGGGCGGCGGCGTATGACCTATACAGCCGCCTTCCTCGGGCCTTGCCAAAACCCTTATCTTAAAGCCTATACGGCGGCTGCGCGGAAATGGGTTTTGGCTGCGGTCTCGGGCGGCGGCGTATGACCTATACAGCCGCCTTCCT
>CAVSIM010000021.1:0-154393 GCA_963728055.1 uncultured delta proteobacterium
ATTTCCGCAGAACCAGATGCAATTTTCGTACTCAACTGCGCTTCAATTTAACTATTTATAATTATTATATATTAAATTACAAGAATATCAGGACTGCACAAAGTTTGGAGTCTGATTTTCCCAAATTTGTGTAATGAACTATGCACCTAAGTGTTCAAAGCCTGTCTTGTCAAGGCTCGAGTTACTGCATCCGAAAATAAGAAATTTTTCTTAGAGGTCGGGAAGCAAGAAATGGTTTGATGAGGATATCAGTTGGCGCATCAGATTGCTGGTTCAACGACTTGCAGCAGTTGCCGATTATTTGCCGGCAAATAATTTTGAAAGGTCGCTAAAAGTGCAACAACCCGCACACCTCACAGAAGATGCACGGGTTCTTGAATTCCACGTCGAGTTCGGATTCTATAAATCAAATTTTCATCAGAGGCTGGGTCTTTCGTGACAGCGGTTGCAGCTGACGAGGTCCCCCTTTGCAAGCGTCACGGTGTTGTCCTCTACTCTGAAGCTGCGCGCCGCCGCTGTTTTGGCCAACGGCGTGCCCCTTAACTCAAGACCGTGGCAGGCCTTGCAGCCGGCCTTGTCACGCTCGTAAAAGTCGCCGTGGCTTTCATCCACCCAGCGCGCATCGGCGACGTTGTGCAGTCCGTGAGGGCCGTTGGTGGTCAGGGGCAGGCTGCCCTGGCCATGGCAGGTGCCGCACTCGATGATGGTTCCGGCGTGCCCCTGGAGTTGAGTGGCGGCGATGTTGTCGTTGGCCGCTGGGTCGTCGTTGGGCCAGACGGCGTGCGTGCTGCCGTGGCAGGCTTCGCACGCCAGGCCGCCGTGGCCTTTGCTGAAGCGGTAGAGCGTATCGGTGTTTTCCGCAAAGCGCTTGTTGGTGGCCAGCAGGGGCGAGGCGGATCCGTCACCGGTCCGATAGGCCTGCCGCAGGCGAAAAGGCCAGTCGGCGTCCGGCACCAGGCTGGCGCCGGCGAGAAAGGAAACGGCGTCGCCCGTGTGGCAGGCCTGGCAGCGCGGCAGGTCTTTCCAGGGTCGCCGGGATCCGCCGTCGTTGGCGCCGTCGATGCTGCCGCCCGCGAGCAGCGGGAAAGCGCCGCCGACCGCCGGCATGTCGCCGTGGCAGTCGAAACAGTTCATATTGCCGGTGGCCATCGCCCCGCGCTGACACTGGGTGATCGCGCCCGGATGGCACTGGTAGCACGAATCGCTAACGGTGGCGGCCGACTGAAACACGCCCAGCTCGCCATGATATCGATGCATCACTTCGCTGAAAAGCGGGTTGCCGACCTGCTCGCCGGCGGGGCCGGTGGCGGCCAGATCGAGGGCCGGGGAGTAGTGGCACCGGGCGCAGAGGACCGGCTGGGAATTCTGCAGGTTCGTCGCCTGTTCGTGATCATGAAGGATGAGGACGTTCTTCTTGCTTTGAATCTCGAGGTCCGCATCCGTCGCCCATTGCAGACCGGCATCGTCGGCGGCGATGCCCCCGGTAAGATGACAGTTGCGGCAGTCGGTCTCGGTCGCCACCGGCACCACCACATCGAGACCGCCGATAGCGCCCCCGGTGGTTTTATCGTGCGCGGCGATGTGAAGAAGGGGGTAAGGGTTGACGGACAGACTATCGTCCACCGGGGTGATCGGGATGCCTTCGGCTGAAAACCACCCATCGGCGACACCATATTCCATGGGCTGCGGGCCGCGGTTCTGCGGGTTGTCGGCCGGCATGTAAAGACCGGTCAATCCTTCTCCCGGCGCCAGGCCGGCACCGAAGAGGCTGTCGGCATGCTGCCAGAAGTCTGTTTTGCCGATGCTGGAGGTGTTGATCGAGCCGGCGGGATCGGCTGCGGCTGTGTAGGAAACATCCACCGCGACATCATCGGCCAGGTAGGGCTTGCCGGCGGCATCGCGCAGAACGACCTGGGAATGGACCACGTTAAACGGCGGCAGAATCGAGAATACCGAAAACTCGCGGTCCATGCAGTGCATGCCGAGGTCGTTGCAGGCCAGCACGGTCGACGCCGCATCCGACACGGGCGGAGGCGGCGTGCCGCCACCGCCGTCGCCACCTCCGTCACCACCGCCGTCAGCCACGGTGTCGCCGATACCGCCGTTGCCCCCGCCGCCGCCGCAGGCCATCAGGACGACGCACAGAATACCAACGAGAAGATGATGATTGCGCATGGTGTCCTCCTTTTTGGTCTTGTAACGTTCAGGTGGGCCTGAACGTTACAAGAACTGGTTCCCAAAGATCGAAAAGTGAATGCGGCAATTCGGTGATTCCCTCTTTTTGATGACATACCATGCGGAACAGATGAAATGTCAAGCAGGATATGTTTTCAGCGCGGATGCCGACGCAGGTGGCGGCGGCCGGATCGTTTTGGGCCGTCGGCCCGAAACCGCCTGACAATCAACGGACGGCCTCGCCCACAATCCGGGTTGACTTTAGGCCGGAGGGGTTTACAATGCGTTGCGCTGAACCGGTTCTTCGCCAAGGGAAAAAACATGAAAATCGAATCCATTCCCACCCGCGGCCGCACGCTGGATCACGCCGCACCCGTCTACGACCTTCTGGAACCTTTATTTCTGCTCGGCAGGCAGGCCGAGTACGATTCCCATATCATCCGGCTGCTGAATCCCGGCCCGAAGGATCGGGTGCTCGACCTGGGATGCGGCACGGGCGTTCTCTGCCACCGGATCGCAGATCTGCTGGATCCCGCGGCCGGCGGCATGGCCGTCGGCATCGACGCGGCCGGCAGCGATGATCCGCGTTGCCCGTAAAAAACGGGGCGGACCGGCCTGCCGCTTCGACGCCATGGCGGCGGAGAACCTTGCCTACGAAGACCGCTCATTCGACGCGGTGGTCTCGAGCCTGTTTTTTCACCATGTGCCGCTGGAGCTCAAGTCACGCGCGCTGTCCGAAGCTTTCCGGGTGCTCAAGCCGGGCGGCCGGCTGATCATCGCCGACATGCACACCCCCACCAGTCTGATGGGCGCCCTGGTGTCGCATGTGTCGCGCTGGTTTTTCCTTCAACCGCAGATAGCCGAAAACATCCGCGGTGTTTTGCCCGAATTGATAACCTCCGCCGGTTTTCGGGAACCGGAGCTTACCGCTCGGTACTTCGGCTACATTGCGGTATTTTCCAGCAGGAAGCCATGAGAGCCCTTCATACCGAATCGGTTGGAACCGGTCCGATCTGCCCCGACCCCCATGCCGTCGATTTATGGCAAAGTCCATTGTGCTGGCTCCAGACGGAACTGACCGAAAGCCTGATGCTCTACCGGCGAACCGCCGGAAAGGTCCTGGAAGGCAGTGGAATTCACTTGTTGGACCGGGAAGACCGGAAAATTTCTCTGGAACACAATTTTTTTTCTGCTCTGTTCCTGTATTCCTACCTTCGAACCGGAATTACCCGGGAGCGCCGGATCCTTTACACAGCCGTCAACCAGTGCCTGCGCGGCATGGTGACCGGATGCGACAACCTCCTGGACGACGAGTACAAGATGACCCTGGAGACCGACCTGCCGGCAACCGGCACCCGATTTCGATCCGTGCTGGACATCATGGTGTCCGAGCGGGTGCTCTTCGATCTTCTGCTGTCCGGCCTCGAACGGCGCGCAATTTCGCCGGCCGTGGTCCGGCAGGCCCTGCAGGCTTCGCTGCGGGCGCTGACCCGCAGCGGTTCCCAGGAGGCGGCCGAGGAAGCCGGGGTGGCGGAGCAGCGGTTATCCCCGGAGGCGGTGCTGGCGACCGTGCATCATTTTAAAACCGGCCTTCTTTTTCAGTGTCCGTGGGCCGTGCCGGGCGCTATCGAAAAACCGCTTCCGGGCGGTATCGCCCGCGTGAAAAACGCCCTTTACCGACTCGGAATCGCCTGCCAGATTTTAGACGATATGGTCGATTTGGCGCGGGATGTTCGGAATCGGCGCCACAATTATGTTGCCTCCGTGATTGCTTGGGGAGACGACGAGAAGCTAAAGCGCCTGATGGCGGAAATGGCGTCGGCCGAATCGCCGGAGTTCTGTTACGAAGCCTTTGCCGGGCCCATCCGCAACACGTACCAGATGGCCCTGGGCCGTCTGAGGGACGCTCTCGGCCTCCTGTTTCTCGAAAACCACCACGCGTTTGTCGAACCGTCGGCAACATTTATCGTAAAGCGTATCGGTGCCGATCGAATTATGCGCCTCAGCGGCAGAGGGGGCGCTTGAAGCCGGTTTTCTTTTTAAAATTGGCGATTCTGTTCATCCGGCGTTCCTGGCGGTCCACCATCGTCCTGGGCGTGATGGTCTTCTCGGCCGTGACCGCACTGACTTTTCTCGCTTCCCTGGCGGTGGGGACCAACGATGCGATGATCCGCAATTCCGTCGGGCTGTTTTCGGGCCACATCTCCGGTACGGACCTTCCCGAAAATTTAAATCCCGGCCGGCTGCAGATCGACGGCGTCAAAAAGGTTCTGCTGCGCCGGCGGCTGCCGGTCCGGCTGCGCCATCGGGACCGCACGGAATCGGTGGTCCTCTTCGCGGTAAGCCCCGACGATGAAAAAGAGGCCACCGCACTCTGGAAAAAAACCGAGGCCGGTCGTTATCTCCGCCCCGACGAAGCCGCGGTGTATCTCAGCGAATGGGTGGCGAAAACCCTGCAGGCTGCAGTAGGCAACCGTGTCGACGTCCTGCTCGAGGACGGCCGAAAAGCGGCGGACCTGACGATCTGCGGAATTTACCGCACCGGCGCTTCAAATCTGGACTATGGGGTCGGATTCGTTCCCGCGAGCGCTCTGCCGAAGACCGGCGGCATGCTTTCGGCCGCCGTTTTCCTGGCGGAAGGCGTCGATCCGCAGACGGTGCTGGAATCCTATACCGCTCTGCCCGGCTCCGCCCGCTTCATATCCTGGACGACATTCATGCCCGATCTGAAACAGTTGATCGAGTTGAATTTCGTTTCGATGACAATCGTGATGGTTCTGGTTTTCGGTGTGGTGTCACTGGGAATTTCGTGCGCCTTTGTCATTTTCATCCTGAAAAACATTCGGGAGCACGGGATCATGAAGGCCATGGGGGTAATGCCGGCGGAATCGGCCTTCCTCATCTTCTCCGAGGTGACCCTGATGACCCTGGCTGCGTCCTTGTTGGGAGCCGGCGCCGGTGCGCTGGCGGTGGCGGGTTTTGCACGCACGGGAATCGATTTGACCGCTTTGACGTCTCACAACCAGTACTTCACCGTTTCCGGCGTCATTTATCCGCGTCTGACTCTCTTTTCCCTGTGTCTGCCGCCGCTGCTGGCCGTCGTGTTCGGCAAACTGGCCGCGGTCTGGCCGACCATTTTCGTGGTACGCGCCAAAGCAGCCGATATCCTGCGGAGCATCTGATCGTGATCGAAGTCGTCGACCTCTGCAAGTCGTATCGTTCCGGCCGGGGAACGGTGAGCGCACTGAAGGGCATCACCTTCGACGTGCAAAAAGCCGAAAACTTCATCATTGCCGGAAAATCCGGATCCGGAAAAACGACTCTGCTGAACTGTATCGGGGGCCTGGAAAAACCGGACCGAGGCACGATCCGGTGTGCCGGCATCGATATCAACCGCCTGTCTCGCAGATCGCTCTCGCGTTTCCAGAGAGAACGAATCGGATTCGTCTTCCAAAGCGGCAACCTGCTCTCTTATTTGACCGTCCGCGAAAACCTGTCCTTCCCGCTCGCGCTGAATGGTGTCGACGGCGTGCGGGCTGAAAATAGGGTCGCAGAGCTGCTGGAGTCGATCGAATTGCCGCAGATGGGGACGGCCCTGCCCCGGGAGCTGTCGGGAGGAGAAACGCAGCGGGTGGCCTTTGCGCGTGCCATCGCCCACGCCCCGGACATCCTGCTGGCCGATGAGCCGACCGCCAGCCTCGACTCGGCCAGCGGTCGAGGTCTGGTTCGCCGGATGCTTTTTCTGAGCCGGCGGCAGCAGTGCACCCTGGTGATCGCGAGCCACGATCCGGAGGTAATCCACATGGCAGACCACCAAATTCATCTAAAAGACGGGCGAAAGGAAACCCTCTCTTGAGCAAAGCCGCCCCGCTCGCATATTTTTTTGACTATCCTGGTCCTGATGACCTCCGGATGTGCGTACCGCTTCTATCTTGGCCTGCACGGCCCATCCATTCAGCGGTCTCCGAAAATCCACGCCGGGGTTGCCGCCGATGAAGAGTGCCTCGAATGTCACCATCCGGCTCGCACCCCGGCAGGTCCGTCGACCAGTCATCCGCAATTCACGGGCTGTTTGAAGTGCCATAACGATCCGCTGTAACCAGCTAAAGGAAACCGGACAGCCGAGCGTAAAGAAACGATTCCTACAATCGAGACTCAAAGCCTCGACCCTTAGCCCTTGGTCATGTCGATTGCTGGTTGAATGTCTGTGCGGCTGAAATCCTCACCTTTGAAAAGCAGCGGTTCGCCGGAGTATTTTGCCAATGCACAGGCGCAACAATCCCCGATATTCAGACCGGCGGGATGGTTTCCCTTTCCATATTTTTTCCAGGCCGCTAAGGCCAAGTCAGATTGATCTCTTTAAGGGGAATAGTTTCAATACCCGCATGAAGCAGAAGTAAGGCGAGTTCGCGTCCGCCGGCTTCCCTCCTTTCTGGCCTCGATGACGATGGCGCTTTCCAGGGCACTAAAGGCACTGATCATTTTTTACAAATTAGCGCCAATCAAAACGTTCCTGGTGCAAAGGCCGTATCCGGGACACACGCTCGAAGTCTTTATCCCGATGGAGAAGAAGCGCGTCGTGTTCCATCGCTATCCGGGCAATACAGCAATCGATCGGACGGTTTATGTTTACACCCAGGCGTCTTAGATCAAAATAGATCCTGGCAGCTTCGCGCCAGGTATCGTTTGAAGCCTCAAGATAATACTGTGTCGCCAGATAATCGTCGAGCAGCGTCCACTCGTGCTGTCCTTTTGCCCCTTGCAGGAGTTCCAGTTGGTTGAATCGAGTGAGAACGGGGGTCCCGGAACCGGTCATTTTTTTAAATGCCGCTACAACCTGACCGGTTTTATCCTTCAAGACCTCGATCCATACCGAGGTATCTACCAGGATCATCCTCTGAGCGTCCGCATCTTTTTGTGATCGTAATTTTTTGTGAACTGGATCTGGCCGGCCAAAATGGTCATATCCTTTCGTTTTTTGAGCCGGATGAACTCTCTGAGGGCTTCATGAATCAAATCTTTTTTCGTTTTGGAAGTGCTGAAGGAAAAAGCCTCGTTCAACACGGAATCGTCAATATCGATGTTGGTGCGCACAATAATTCCTCCCAACAGACGTATGTACACATATAATACATATCAGGAACATGTCGTCAAGTTTTTTTGAACTCCCAGCAATCCCGTGACTGCCATCCGAAAACGCTGAATTCAATCATTATCGAATGTAATTTAACAGACAAACGAATCTTGGCAAATGATGGTTGCTTTGAATTTTTCAGAATATTGTCTCATGCCACCTGTATATCCCTTGCCCCATTATCGTTCAAACAAAACCCGTCATGGGTAGGCGACATCTATCCTGACACCCGCAGGGTCGGCAACTCAAACGGGCAGGGCCAAACCATACGAGGGGAAAAGAGCAAAAGCAATTCAAAAAATATTACCGCCCAATGGCGTTTCAAGCAGCCCCTCCAACAGTTGTTTGGGAATTCGATCTCATAAATTTATCAAATTAACGGTCAGGCCATTCAATGCGCCCCAAATGCAAAGGGCATATCCCCTCGGATACGCCCTCAAAGTCGTTGTCTCGGTGAAGAAACAGTGTAACAAACTCCACTTCTAGTCAATACCCCTTGAACAGCCTCTCAACCAGCGCACCGGGAAGGCCTGCATCTTTGATCCGCCTGGCAGCGCCCTCGATATCATAAGGATAACGGACAAACTCGATGCACTGTTGACCGACATCATAGATAATGTAACTTGCGTAAGGATTTCCGTCCCGGGGTTGGCCAATGCTGCCGCAGTTGATGATATAACGACAGTCGGGATCTATAACCATGCGGTCGTTTTGGACAGGAGTGAAAAACCTGATTTTAAACGCCTGGCTTTTGCAAATTATCTTCGGGCAATGGGTGTGACCGATAAAGGTGATCCGTCCGTGACTGGAGAAAAAAGAGAGCATGGCGTTGAACCAAGTCGTCACGTAGCGCCACCCAGTGGGATGATAAGGGTTGGCATGACAAAAGACCATGTCCTGAATTTGAATCAAGGCGTCCAGCTCTTTGATACGCTGGGTATGGGGTTCTGAAAGTTGATCCATAGTCCAGAGAATCGCTTTGGAGGCGTTAAGACTCATCTCGTAGGGCGAAGTCTGCCAAATGGCGGCGGCATCGTGGTTGCCGAGTATGAGCCGGAATTCAGGCAGGGCGTTCAGACGATCGAAACACTCGTTGGGACTGGCGCCGTAGCCAACCACATCGCCCAGGCAGATGTAATGGTCCACAGACCTCGCGGCGGTATCCGCAACAAAGGCCTCCATGGATTCCAGGTTGCCGTGAATGTCCGAGAATATGGCCAGTCTCATGGATCGACTTCTTCAGGGATTCGAGGCGCGGGCACATCGCGGGCCACCAGCACCCGGCAGGGGGCTTTCTTCAGCACGCGATCGATGGTGCCGCCGCCGAATATACGCTTGAATAAACCCTTGCGCGAAGGCCCCAAGATAATGAGATCGGCCCGGATATCGGCGGCCGTATCCACGATGGTATCCGCCGGCGATCCAGGTCGGATTCGTACGACGGGATCGATGCCTAAGCGTCGAAACCGCCGAACGAATTTCTCCAAGCGCGCAGCCAGTGCCTTACCCCGGACGGCATCACCGTACCGGGTCAACTCGCTGTCGTCCTCGGGTTGGACGACGGTAAGCAGGGTGACTCCGCCCCCTGCCGTAATGGCTTCATACAGAGCGGCCGCCACCACATCATCGGCCCGGTCGCCATCCGCAATGGCGGCCAGAATACTGTACGGTCGAAGCGTTGATGCCGGCTCGGTCGGATACACGGAGCAGGTGAGCGCATCTGACTGACTTTGTAACTTCCCGGGCGTAACCCCCGATTTTTCTTCGCATCGGGAAGGCTCCGTGCCGGTCGCTTCAAGTGCTTCTATGAACGCACCGGCCGAGGAGAAGCGCTGCCGGGGGTTACGGGCCAGACATTTGAGGATTATCCGCTCGATCTTTTCAGGTATGTCTGGGCGGTGTCGGCTGGGGGGCATCGGCGGTTCTTTCAGCCTTTGCCGCACCTTGGCGATTTTGGTGCTTCTTTCAAAAGGCAAAACTCCGGTCAGCATCTCGTAAAAGACCAATCCCAGACTATAGAGATCGGTACGCGGATCATTCCGGTAAAGCTCTAATTGCTCGGGGGCGGCATAGTAAGGGGTCCCGTGGGGGCGGGTGAAATCGACCTGGAGGACATCATGCGTACCCAAGCGGCGGGCCAGGCCGAAGTCTATAATCTTGACGGTATCCAGGGGCGTAATAAGAATATTCTCCGGCTTGATGTCCATATGAATGGTGCCGCAACCATGCAGGTAGGAGAGACCCTGCGCGGTCTGAACGATGTAATGCCGAGTCTCTTGCAAAGAGAGTCTTTCGCCGGAGTTCAAGCGTTTGCGCAGATCCAGGCCGGCAACGAATTCTAACACAAGGTAGGCTTTGCTGCGGTCCCTTTGAATCAGGCGCACGATGCGCGGATGGTCGATGTGGGAGAGTACCCGCTGTTCGTTCTGAAAATGGTAGTAGATCAGGGGATTGTTGATGATATCCGGTGACGGGACTTTGATCACCACGACTTCCCGGGTGAGGGTATCCACGGCCCGATAAATTTCGGCCATGGCCCCTGAAAAGAGGGTGTCGATGATTTCAAAATCGTCCAGTCTTTGGCCGGGATCGTATTGGAAGTGTGAATCCATGGATTTGTTTTTAGTATCTGCTTCTAAGAACGCATCTGAGGAATGTTGTGTGACATTTTCAAACGGTGCACATAAATCTCGTTTATCCGACTTGGCAACACGGCACCACGTCCCGGCCCCACGTCCGAATCTCGGCGATCTGAACGAAAGGCTCCACCCGCGCCACACTTACGGTCTGCCGAAATAAAAATACCCGATGACGATGATCAGGATCACCACGATCTCCAGTATGGTCACGCGATAGAGCATCATGCAGATCTTGCGTTGGGAAGGATTCATCTTGAGCAGGGCTTTGTTCATAAGAAAGCGGATAAATAACGTATGCAAGGTGCTCTGCAGATAGAGCCGGATGTACTGACGGATGCTCCGCAGCCAGAGGAACAGGTCCTGCTCCTTTTCGGGGGAAGGCGGTTGATTGCGGGGTGTGATGGAGACATACAGGCGTTCGTTCTCCGGGTAAAAATGGATCTTAGCTGCAGGGCCGTCTTCAAACACCATCAGCAATTCGCCGCGGCCCGGAAAGGAAAGCCTGAAGAACACCTCCAGCGGCTTTTCCGTGGCGTGATCTTTTAAACGCGCGCGGCAATGATCTCCCTCCTGTATAAGCGTCTCTACATGCCAGTGCGGATGAAGCCGAATCAGCCGCTCCGCATCCAGGTACCGGCTGAAATCAACCGCCGTGCCGGCGGCGATGGGCAGCGCCAGATCAATCTCGGATGTCATCGGTTTTGCCCGGTGCCACCAGTAAAGGCACCCGCAAGAGAGGGTGCAGCACCTTATTTTGAATTCTGGCCTTGAATCCCTTACCCTGCCTTTTCCGGTAGGGTCCGATGACGATAAGGTCGCAATCCATTTTGGCCGCGGCTTCCGTAAACGTATTTTCAACGGGCCCGAAGATGTGGATGAAATGGCACTGCGCGGCTGGAGGGTAGGCGGCCCGGATACGCTGCCAATCTTCTTCAATCTCTTCAGCCAACTGCCGGTCCACATGACGGCGAAATGCATTGCGCGTGGCCGATGAGTTGAGCCAGTCATCGCCTGTCATCAAGCTCCAGTCCTGGTTGACGACAGTCAAAACGGTAATCCGGGCTTCTGAAAAACCGGGCTTCAATTTTTCAAAAACCAATTTTTCCGCCGAGCGGGCGCCAGGGGTCCCGTGGGTACACAGCAGGATATGTTTAAACATTGTGACTGCCATTATCGGCGGCGCAGGCCGGCACCTGCGCCGCCGGGTGAGGGTTGTGGTCAAAATAATGGGAGTATGCCCATAGCCTTGGTGTGCAGGGAGATCGCTAGACCAGCCACTTGGTGAAAAGCAGCACCATAAAAGTGGTCACCAGGCACAGAATCAGGGCCGTGAGATCTTCATTGCGTTCGCTGGCGAAAACCGACAACGCCCGCTCTTCCATTTCAGCGGTATCAGCCTGCTTTTGAAAGGCATGGGAACCTTTACCGCTCTCACCGGTTTCAATTATTTTTTTATCGCTCATTTTATTTGCCTCCATCACTCCCGGATGACCGGGGTGCATTGCATCTTTTTATTTCAGGACAACATCCTTGACCAGCCACATGACAACAAAGAACGACAGTACCGCCTTAGTCACGCCGGAGATAATTCCCATCGTCAGAGGCCAGCCGCCAGCTTGGGAAATGGCCTTCTTGGTGATCTGCATCCCCAACCCGATAAGGCCGAAGGCAAAGAACCAGATCATGAAGTCGGTGAGGGTAACGACGGTCTTGGATTTCTTGTACACCTGTTTAATGGCATGGCCGATGGCGCCTTTGACATCCTTGGGCATGGCCGTGCTCTTGTCCTGAGTCTGGGCCAAAATCGACTCCAAGGCGAACATGCGCTCGCTTGCGACTTTATTATACAGCGCCTTGTTGTTGCGATCGTCAAAATCGCCGGCAATCTGATGCTGTTTGATAAGATCCTTGATGGCGGCCTCCTGGGTCGCATTCAAGCCTTGGATCTCTCCGGCAGCATAGGCCTTGGACAACACTTCAACCTCTTTGTCGGTGATGCGGGAGCGGTCGTTGTAGCTGAAATCGATGTATTTGCCCTTGTAATGGGCGGGCGGCGCGAACAGTCCCACCGAAGACATGAAAAAGAGCAACAGAAAGCCGATGATAAAAATGGGGAACTTGTCAATTACCACGGTCTTGAAGCTCAGCTTCTGACCACTCTCCTTGCCGTACCAGCCGGCCAGCACCAATACGATGACGGGCAGGAAAAGAACGCGGGTGATGTTGAAAATCTCGGCGACCTTCAGGGTCTTGATATCCACGGAATCGAAGGCCAATGCGGCGGCGGCCACCTGCGCGGAGTTGAGAATGCCCGTGCCGGCCCAGGCGCCGAACTGCACGGCATTGAAGCCCACCAGTTTGCCGATGGTCGGAAAAATAAACATACAAATGATACCGAACGAGAGGATCGTTCCGATTGTATAGGCCATTTCCTCGCTTTTAGCTTTGACCACCGGGGCCACAGCCACCGTGGCGGACACGCCGCAAACCCCCATGCCCGCGGAAAGAACTCCGGTCATGCTCTTGGGCTGTTTGAACAGACCTCCCAGCCAGAGGACCATGACCACCGTGCCGAGAACGAATATCCCGATCAACCAGATGCTGTAGACGCCCAGTTTGGCCAATTCGGCAAAACTGTAACGGGCACCGAGCATGATGACCCCCATTTTCAGGACGAAACGCGCCGTCTTCACACCCGCTGCGGCAAAGGCCGGAATGCCGATGGTGTTGGTGACCACCACGCCCACCAGGATGCCCAGTACGACATAGTTCAGGTTAAGTACTTCATAAATGCTGAACCCTATCGCACTTTCCAGACCATCGCTCCAGATAATGACCAACGGCTCCAGATACCAGCGAATGGCCATGGCCAGGACCAGAAGAAGAATGATGCCCGGCAGCGGCTGCAGAAAAAAGCGGTCCAAGTTGGAGTCCCGGGGCTCCCGGATGGAGTTGACCGCACCGCCGATGAACCCGAGGACCCCCACCGTCAGACACATGGTCACCTGCAGATCCATCGACTTGTGGGTGTTGAGATATTTCATCATCGGAATGAGCACACCAGTCGATGTGATCAGACCATATACGATCAGGACTCCGCTGAAAATGAAAACCGGCATGTTGTTTTTTGCGTTTGCCATGGGAATGACTCCTTTGTTTTAATCAAATCATGTCGAGTTGCGCCGCCGGGAGAAGAAATGGGCGGGCTCTGCGGCCCAAAGCAAGAGTTGGTATTACCGCAATTAACGGTCATGATCCTTATTCGAACACCCCCTTTCGCATCAATCAGAATTATTGTCGATCTTAATGGACCCCTTTGTGAAAAGACGATAAATACCGATACAATTTCCATGCCTTCACGAAAAAATTAAAAAATATTATTATTTCTTATAGTTATGCAGCTTGCCTTGGACGCGATAATCGCAAAGTGCCGCCGCGGGGATGCACTTCTCTCTTTAGCGATCCGGGAAATCCATTAAAATCAAGATTGATTACGGAGAGTTATGGGTAATATTGATTGGAACGGAGCAGGTGCCGCCGCAAGACGGCAGTGCCTCCCTGAGGCGGCTATTTGCGGTAATTTTCCGGATCGATTCCGTATCGGTGCAATATTTTTTGAAGTGATTGACGTTTAATTTCGCTCTGCTGGGCTGCCTCGGAAACATTCCCTACGGTCTGTCGCAAAAGTTGGGAAAAATAGTCAACGGTATAGCGTTCGATCACCTGATCCTTGATCTGTTTGTACGGCAGTGAAATATCTGCTTTGGGCCTGTCGCAAGTCGGCACGTGTTCAAGCGCCGGCAGGTGGTTCTCTTCGATTCGGTCCCCTTGTACCATAGCCATGAGCCCCTGCAGCAAGTTTTCCAATTCCCTGACATTGCCGGGCCAGGGATGCGCCAGCAGGCGATTCATGGCCTCTGGTGAGATCGATTTCGGCGGCACGTGCATGTCCGTGACCGCGGCCTTGAGGAAATGGACTGCCAACATGGGGATGTCTTCCTTTCTTTGTCGCAAGGGCGGGAGATGGAATCGGGCTACATTCAGACGGTAATAGAGGTCCTCGCGAAAGTCGCCCCGGCCGATTTTGTGTTCCAAGTCCTGGTTGGTGGAAGCGATTATGCGCACATCCACCTGTTGGGTGCGGTTGTCTCCCAGGGGCTTGATTTCTTTTTCCTGCAGTACCCGCAGCAGCTTGCTCTGCAGTGATGGGGACAAGTCACCGATCTCGTCCAGAAAAATGGTACTGCCATGGGCTTCGGCAAATAATCCGGCCTTGTCGTGCACGGCGCTCGTAAAGGCCCCCTTTTTATACCCGAACAATTCACTCTCAAGAATGTTTTCCGGCAGCGCCGGACAATTGACCGTCACCATGGCATGGCCCTTGCGGTGGCTCAAGGCGTGGATTGCCCGCGCGGCCATCTCCTTGCCCGTACCGCTCTCGCCGCGAATTAAAACAGTGACGTCGGTTCGCGCCAGCATCTGAATGGTATGGAAGACCTTTGCCATGACCGTGCTGCCGCCGATCATGTTCTGAAAGGACCCGCGGCTCGCTAATTGCTTCTGAAGGCGCTGGTTTTCTCGAACCAGACGGTTGCGCTCCAAACCCTTGGCCAATACATGCAGGATCTGCCGCTCCTCAAAAGGCTTGGTGATAAAATCGTAGGCACCTTCCTTGATGGCTTCCACAGCCAGTTCGATGGTCCCATAGGCGGTCATGAGCACGACGGTGATATAGGGGTCCAGGGCACGGGTTCGTCTAAGAAGCTCCATTCCGTCGAGATCGGGCATGCGGATATCGGTGAGCAGTAAATCCACCGGCCGGCGTTTGATGATCTCCAGGGCCTCCATTCCGTTCTGAGCAAGAAAAATCCGGCAGTCGATCTCCATTTCTATGGTTCGGCCCAGGCCGTGGAGCAGGTCTATTTCGTCTTCGGCGATCAGGATGCGGTCGGTCATCGTTCCTTTTCCTGATTTTCAGTTGCCGGAACCATCCGGCGTTTGATCAATAGCTTGGCTGTTTCTTCGGTGTCAAACTCCCTATATCGCATTTTGCAGGTGTGTCTTGAGCACCTTGATCCAACACGAACTCGAAACCGAGAAAAGCGGTATGTCAGTCGCCTAATCAGCCATCGGCAGGGTGATGGTGAATACGGCTCCTTGGCCCACCGGGCTGCTCACCTGAATATCTCCGCCATGCTCCTGGATGATGCCGTAGCTGATGGAAAGCCCCAATCCGGTTCCCTCTCCTGTTCTTTTGGTGGTAAAGAACGGGTTGAATATGGCATCGATATGCTCCCGGGGAACACCCGATCCGGTATCTTCGATTCGAATCACAAGGCACCTCGCATTCGTGGACAAAGCGGTCTGGACGGTGATCATACCCTCTTTTTCGATGGCTTGAATGGCGTTGATGAACAGGTTTAAAAATACCTGGCGGATTTTTTCCGAATCCATAATCACATCCGGCAGGGAATCGCCATAGCGACGCCGCACCGAAATACCCTTGCCGCTCATCTGGTTTTCAAGAACACTCAAAACCGCATCGATGACCGGGTGTATATCGCCCCTGATTTTGCGGGTATCTGAAACCCTTGCGAAATTGAGCAGATCCTCGACGATGCGTTTGCAGCTCAATGTGTGCTTACGAATGATCTGCGCGTCTTTTTTGATGGAAGTGTCGTCGGCCGCACTCTTGTCGATTAGATCGGCGTAGCATTGAATGACCCCCAGGGGATTGTTGATCTCGTGGGCTAAACCGGCTGCCAACTGGCCCACCGCAGCCAGTTTTTCCGTTCTGGCGAGATGTTTCTCCATCCGTTTTTTTTGGGTAACGTCGCGGATGACCACCTCAAAGCCCCGGGGGACGCCCAAGTCATCGGAAAACCGATTGGCAGCGACAATCCCGTACAGATGATCGCCCGAACGGTTGACCAGGCCGACCTCGTAGTCGCTCACAAAGCCCTCCCGAACAAGAGTATCTGCGAAATCGACGCCATCGCGGGTGTCCCAAAAGAGCTGTTCCAAGGTTTCGATGGCCAGAGCCTCCTCCTTGTCGACAAACTTGAACAGACCAATACCGGCGGCATTGATATCCACAACCTTCTTGTCCAGGTTGCAGATGAAAATGGGGTCTTGGTATGTTTCGAACAACCGCCGATATTTGGACTCCGACTCCTGGAGGTCGCTATGAACCCGAGCAAGGTCCGATGCGGTATGTTCAAACACTGCCTTGAGCTGGCCGATCTCGTCCATGACCTCCGGCCCCGCGGCCGGAACGTCTTTTTCCTGCTTGGCGCCGATACGTTTTAAAACGGTGATCAGCCCGGTCAACTCAGTGATGACCGTATAGTTGAACAGCATGTAGAACAGCATGATCAGAATCAGCAGGAGTCCCCCGCCGATAAAAAAGGTCATCCAGGCCTGCCGCTTGATCTTTGAAAAATAAAAATCAACGGGAATATAGACCGAATCGGCGGCCACCACTTCGCCGAGTTGATACCCGAACCCCTTGTTGCTGCGCCCGTATCGCTCGAGGATAGCCGGCGGCGCGTCTTCAGGTTCGCCGTGGCAGCGCAAACATTCACCTTCTGCGTGGATAGCGCGAAAGCGGGTATAGAAAGCGTGGTTTTCTTTGGTGACCATTCCGCTCCACTCTCTGAGGTCGGGGTCTTCATTGAATCTTTTAATCATCGCCAGCTCCAGGTCGTCAGCCTGATTAATGGGGTTCATGGGACGTTTTGAAGCACGCTTATAACGAAAATTTTCAAAACGGTCATGAACGCGGCCCATGACGTTCCGTCCCACGAAAGAGGTAGACATGGCCTCGACGATGAAATGATCCTCGGGTAGAATTTCATACATTTTGGGCCTCAGCACATCCTTGACATAGGTGCGAGTAGCCTCGACAGCGGCAATATAAAACTCTGTTTCCTTAAACACGGCTTCTTCGATCTCGCTTTTGCCGAATTGATAGACCAGTGTCGATGCGCCCACGCAAAACACGAAGAGGATCATTCCGGTGCCGACTTTAAATCGGGTTCGAATGCTCAGTTTTTTCATGGTTCATCCCGCCAAGCCGCTTTCAAACGGCATTTATTGTCACCAAGCGAATCAATGCCATCCGATTGAAAAGGCGGCAGTATACCGGCTGCAATCGCAGGATCTATGCGACATGGCATGATCAGCCGCTTGAGCCGCCGCTTTCGGGGCGGTCAAGCCTGCACCCCTTCCGATATGGAAATTACTATACCGGAAACCCTTTCTTCAAGTCAAAATGAAGCCGCAAGGCACTTGCTTATCCCTGCATCTATTGGTAGCGTGGAGGACGTGAATGCAGCTGATTCCCATAGCAATGGAAAGAACGGCGTCTCTGTCCTCCGGACGCGATTCGCTCAGGTGCAGGTGGAGATGACCAGCCACTGTAACCTGCGCTGCCGATCCTGCCTCTATCCGCTATATGAGGATCAATGGATCAAGAAAAACCTTTCCGCCACGGTCTTCGAGCAGGTGCTGTCCATTGCCCCCCATTGCGAATCCATCCATCTGCAGGGGTGGGGAGAAACGCTTCTGAGGCCGGACGTGGCCGCTTGCATCGCCGCCGTCGCCAAGGCCGGAACAAGACCCACCCTGAGCAGCAACGGAACCCTTTTGAATCGACGGCTTGCCGGTGAGTGTATTGCCGCCGGCCTTGATTCCATGGCCTTCAGTCTCAGCGGTCCGGATTCCAAAAGCCATGATGCAATCCGCGGAGAAGGTACTTTTCATGCAGCCGTCGCCGGCATCCGGACCTTCGCCCGGCAACGATTGGAAGCCAGTAAACCCGCCTTGCTGATCAATTATCTGCTGACCCCGCACAGTTTTCCCAAGCTACCCCAAGCATTGGCCCTGTGCGCAAAACTGGGGGTGGACACCTTGGTGGCCACCCATCTTGTCCATGTATGTACGGACGACCAGGGCGGCCTGGCCTGCTACGATACCAAAAAGCGTTATTCCTGGGTTCTTTTTCGAAGTCGCCTGGCGGTTCTGTGGCGCAGGGTGAACCTGATCGTACCGGGCAGCAGGAAAAGCCCCCTGCCGGTGTGTGCCAAAAACCCCCTCCAAAATGCTTTCGTAGCGGCTGACGGTGCGGTGGCGCCTTGTGTCTACCTGTGCCCACCGATAAAAGGCGGCTTCAAGCACAAAACCGATCGCGGCATTCTGACCACCCGGAGAACCGTCATGGGCAATTTGAACCAAAACAGTTTTTTCGATGTCTGGAATACTCCGAAATATACGGCTTTTCGCAGTGCCTTTGAGCGTCGCGTGGCATTGTATGAGAGCCTGATGCCGCCTGTCCGAACCGATTTTGAAGGCCTTGAAAGGCTGGAAAAGGCAACGGCTCGAATCCGCAAAATCTTCGAGGAAGAATCATTTCTGCCGCCGGCCCCCTGCCGGGGTTGCCCCCACTTAGATGGCTATTGAGATCATGGATGAAAATCGATAGGATGCGGCCCTTTTCTGACGCGGATGCGTTTTCAGAAGCGAGAGTTGGAAACGGTGTTTGGAACCGTCCCGACAGAGCGGGCGGGATATGGTCATCGAAGAAGCCCTGGTCGAGGCCCACCACTGGGACCCGAACGGTAAAAAGACCAGGCTTTGCTGAGAAATTATCCGTTTATCTATTAAATAAAAGTAAAGATACATCAAGATTCAGAAACTAATCCCTTTCCCGTGGTCATGTCGACTGCTGGTTGAATGTCTGTGCGGCTGAAATCCTCACCTTTGAAAAGCAGCGGTTCGCCGGAGTATTTTGCCAATGCACAGGCGCAACAATCCCCGATATTCAGACCGGCGGGATCACCACTATGTTGGAACTCCCACGGCATCATATCCCAGTATTTCTTCGGCCGATCGCCGGTCTCGATCGGGAAGCTCGCTGCACCGTTTTGAAATCCTTAATATGTCGTCAACCACGTCCGTGGTGGCAGCGCGACCGCGGAGACGCTCGAGTCTTTCCTCCAGGGCATTGGTAATCGCCTGGGTGATCGATTCCCCGCATTCCGCCGCGAGTTCGCGCGCCAGCTTTTCGGCTTTTTCATTTCTAATGTTAAGGGCCATGTTTCGTGCCTCATAAGGGGTTGTATATGCATCGGTGGATGCAACTGGCGGAGCCCTCAAACAAAGACGGCCGCCAAGCTGAAAAGCCCGCGGCCGTCTTTTTTGCGATTGGCTGAGGGACTAGGATTCGAACCTAGGTTAACGGGGCCAGAACCCGTCGTCCTGCCGCTAGACGATCCCTCAGTGGAACTTTAATTTTAATTACAAAAATTGACTTTTCAAGTCAACTTATTTTTCCGGGCCCGTGGATATGGTCCACCGCCGCCCGAAGCCGATCCAGCACCCGGTCCCTGCCGATGATTTCGGTGATTTCGAAGATGCCGGGGCTGGCCGTGCGGCCGGTGAGGGCCACCCGCACGGGCTGGGCGATTTTTCCCAGCTTGAGGCCGGTTTTGTCCATGACGGCCTGAAAGGCATCCTGAAGGCCGGCTTCGTCGAAGTCCGGCAGTTTTTTCAATTCCGCCATCAGAAGCTCGAGCGGACCGGCGGCCGCCGGCGTCAAAAACTTCCGCGCGGCCGCCTCTTCGTATTCGACGGTATCCTGCAGGTAAAAGAGCGCGTCGCGGGCCATGTCGGCCAGGGTCTTGCTGCGGGGCTGCAGGGTGCGGATCGCGCTGTCGATGAAAGGCCCCGGTTCGATCGCGATGCCGTGCGGCTTTAAAAACGGTTCGAGGGGCGCCACGAGGTCCGCCGGGCGGGCGGCCTGCATGTGGGCGGCGTTGAGCGCCAGGAGTTTTTCCAGGTCGAAGATGCCCGGTGACCGGCCGATGTTTTCGAGCGAAAACTTTTCGATCAGCTCCGTGCGGGAAAAGACCTCCTGGTCGCCGCAGGACCACCCGAGCCGCGCCAGGTAGTTGATGAAGGCATCCGGCAGATAGCCCATTTCGCGGTAGGCGGTGACCGACATCGCCCCGTGGCGCTTGCTCAGGCGCGTGCGGTCCGGTCCCAGCACCATGGGCACGTGCGCAAAAACCGGCAGCGGGCTGTCCAGCGCCCGGTAGAGCAGGATCTGCTTGGGGGTGTTCATGACGTGGTCGTCACCGCGGATGATGGTGTTGATGCCCATCGTGATGTCGTCCACGACCACCACGAAATTGTAGGTGGGGCTGCCGTCGCCGCGGGCGATGATGAAATCGTCCAGTTCGGCGTTCTGGAACGCGATGTTGCCCTTGACGACGTCCTCGACCACCGTCGCACCGGACAAGGGCGCCCTGAACCGCACCACGGCCCCGGCCGTCTGCTGAAGGCCTTTGTCCCGGCAGGTTCCGTCATATTTTGGCTTGCCGCCGGCCGCCATGGCCTCGCGTCGCATGGCTTCGAGCCTTTCGGCCGAACAGGTGCAGTAATATGCGTGGCCGGTGTCGAGCAGCCGCTGAATGAAGTCGCGGTAGATCTCGAAACGCTGCGACTGGAAATAGGGCCCGTCGTCCCAGTCGAGACCGAGCCAGTCGAGCGCTTCGAAGATGGCATCCGTGCTGGCCTGGGTCGAGCGTTTGGCGTCCGTGTCCTCGATTCGCAGCACGAACCGGCCGCCGCGGCCGCGGGCGTAGAGCCAATTGAAAAGGGCCGTACGGGCGCCGCCGACATGCAGGTACCCGGTGGGGCTGGGCGGAAAACGGGTCACGACCCGGTTGGCTGACATTGTATTCATAAGACTTTTTCCACTTACCATAAAGAGCTGATTTGCATTGATAAAAGATATCGATTTTGCTATGCTGCACGCGATCGGACGATGAGTCATTAAGATCATGCACGCCGCGCCCTGGATTTACCGCCGGCGGGACCGGCGACCCCGGCCGTCTTCCGCCCGCCCGACCGCCGGTGCGGCGCCCTTCTTCAATTAATACAATAATTACAGTCCTTACCAGAGTATTTCGGAGCCCGGGCGCGATAGCCTTGTAGCACATCGCCTGTAAGATCACAAGCGCGCGCAAAGGGCAACAAAAAGCCTTGACAAGCGCCTCGTTTTGAATTACTTAGACAAATTCCGCACTACAAGAAGTGAACCAAACTTTATAATAATTATTTCAGTACCTTAGGAGATTGCTCATGGCTCTGCCAAAACGGAAGATTTCTAAGTCAATGCGCGACAAACGCCGGACCCACCAGAAAGCGGTGGCTCCCAACGTGTCCACCTGCCCCGAATGTGGTGAAGCCGCCCTGCCGCATCACGTCTGCCCGAGCTGCGGAAACTACAAGGGCCGCACCGTCGTCGAAACCGAAGAATAATTCTTTTTCTTTTAAAGGACGTCATCATGTCGGAATCCGTTCCCGCTGCGGATAGGAAGCGCCGCGGCCTGGACCCTGAAATGCGCCGGATGGTGCTGGACACGGTCGCGCAGCTCGGACAGCGGCTGCTCTCCAAGGATAAAATCCTCGCCTGGGACAACGAAGAGGTGTTCCCGGAGGAGACGATCCGCGAAATGCTGGGCCCGGAGATCGGCCTTCAGCTGCTGATGATCCCGGAAAAATACGGCGGCATGGGCGGCGGGGCCATGGACAGCTACATTCTCACCCGCGAGATGTCCAAAATCTGTCTCGGGGTCACGACCGCCTTTTTTGCGATTCAACTGGGCGCCGACCCCCTGATGGTCGGCGGAACCGCCGAACAAAAACGAAAGTGGCTCGGCGCCATCGCCGAGGGCAAGGTGCTGGTGGCCTATGCCGTGACCGAAGCGGGCGCCGGCAGCGATGTCGCCAGCATCAAGACCAAGGCCGAACCCGTCCTCGGCGAAGCCGGCCGGGTCGTCGGCTACACGATCAACGGCACCAAACAGTTCATTTCAACCGGCGGGGCGGCCGACTTCATCACCCTGCTGGCCAAGACGCCCGAAGGCCCCTCCTTTTTTGTGGTCGAGAAAGGGTCGGCGGGTTTCGTGGCGGGCCGCAGTGAGGAAAAGCACGGCATCCGCGCCTCCCAAACCTCCCAGCTCTCCTTTACGGACGTCTTCGTCCCGATCGAAAACCTGATCGGCGGCGTTCCGGGCAAAGGCTTCAAGCAGGCCAACCAGGTCTTCGGCTACACGCGCCTGATGGTGGCGGCCATGGGCCTGGGGGCCGGCCGGGCGGCGCTGGAGATTGCGGTTCCCTACGCCCGGGAACGGTTTGTCAGCGGCTCGCCGCTGTCCGAGAAGCAGGGCTACACCCACAAGCTGATCGTGCCCCACGCCGTTCGGCTCGAAGCCGCCGGCGCCTTCATCGAGGAGATTGCCGACCGGCTGGATGCCGGCGAGCAGGACTTGCAGGTCGAGGGCTCGATCGCGAAGTATTTTGCCACCGAAACCGGCAACCGGGCCGCCGAAGATGCCATGCAGGCCCTCGGCGGCTACGGTTACATCAACGAGTTCGAAGTGGAAAAGATCAAGCGCGACGCCAAGATCACCTGCATCTACGAAGGCGCCAGCGAGGTCCAGCAGAACATCATCAGCACCTTCCGCTGGAGAACCACCGTCAAGTCCAAGGGGGGCTTCTACGGCGCCATAGCGCGGGAAATGGCGGCGCTGGAGGAGCGCTTCGACGGCGCCGGCGCCCGGTTTTATTCGGCCGCCGCCGACGTCCTCAACGCGGCGATCCTGCTGGTGCACCAGAACCGGCTCAACCGGATGCAGCACATCATGTTCGGACTGGCGGACATGATGGTTCACGTCGAAGTCGGGGCCGCCCTGGCGCGCAAGGCCGCGGCCGCCGACGGCAGCGGTGACGCTTCGGCCGAAAAACTGCGCCTGATGTCGCGCGTGTTCGCGCACGATGCGGCCCGAAGCGTGCAAACCAACCTCATGACCCTTCTCATGGGGACCGGCGCCTTCGATCAGGGCGCCATCGACACCTTCACCGCGTCCGTCGGCCTGACGAGCCTCGCGGACAGCTGCCGCGGCCTGGTGCCGATGCTGGACCGCCTGGCCGATATCATCTTCGAGAGGTAAACATGGCCGATCATCCAACGCGCACGGTGGTCGTCACCGGCGGCTCACGCGGCATCGGCCGGGCCATCTGCATCGCCCTGGCCGCACCGGGCACCCGCATCTTCTTCAACTATTTCTCGCCCGTCGATCCGGAAGGGGAGGCGGCCGCGGCGGCCGATACGATCGCGGCCGTCGCCGAGGCCGGCGGCGAGGCCACCGGCCTCGGTGCGAACGTGGCCTCCGGCCCGGAAATTCAGCAGTTTTTCGACGAGGTGCTCCAGGCCGGCGGCGGCCGGATCGATGTCCTTGTCAACAACGCCGGCATCACCCGCGACGGTTTGCTGGTGCGGATGAAGGAACCGGACTGGGACCTGGTGCTCGACATCAACCTCAAGGCCGCTTTTCGCTGCACCCAGATCGCCGCGCGCACCATGATGAAGCAGCGCGCGGGGCGCATCGTCAACATGGCCTCGATCGTCGGGGTGATCGGCAATGCCGGACAGGCCAATTACGTCGCCTCCAAGGCCGGGCTGATCGGTTTGACAAAAACCGCCGCCCGCGAACTGGCCCCGCGCGGCATCACGGTCAACGCGATCGCCCCGGGCTACATCGCGACCGATATGACGGCCGCGCTGCCTGAAAATGTCAGGGAGGCCATGCTGTTGCAAGTCCCGCTCGGAAGGCCCGGAAAACCAGAGGATGTGGCCGCGGCCGTGGCTTTTCTGGTTTCTGAGGCGGCCGCTTACATCACCGGTCAGGTGTTGCATGTCAGCGGCGGGATGTACATATAGTCAGTTTCCATCGGAAACGTATCAGTGTTGAAAATGTAACCCCAGATGGTCACTCATTATGGAGGAACGTAACATGTCTGTCGAAGATAAAGTCAAGAAAATCATTGCCGAAAAACTGGGTGTGGATTTGGCGGAAGTCGTGCCGGCGGCCTCGTTCGTGGACGACCTGGGCGCGGACTCGCTCGATCTGGTCGAACTGATCATGTCGATGGAAGAAGAGTTCGACACCGATATTTCCGATGAAGATGCCGAAAAAATCCAGACCGTGCAGGATGCCATCAACTTCGTCAAGGCTCAGTCCTGAGGCCGCTGCAAGGAGGCCCTCTTTGAAGAAACGGGTCGTTATCACCGGCGTCGGGCTGGTGACCCCGCTGGGCATCGGTGTGCAGGAAACCTGGCGGGCGCTGTGTGCCGGGACCTCCGGCATCGGCGAGATCACGCGCTTTGACACCACCAATTACCAGACCAAAATCGCCGGCGAGGTCAAAGGCTTTCGCAACGAAGACTGGCTCTCCGCCAAAGAGGCCAGCCGCACCGAGCTGTTTATCGCCTATGCCATCGCCGCCGCCCGCATGGCCATCGAGGACGCCGGATTGAAAATCGACGCCGCCAACGGCCACCGCGTGGGGGTGATCACCGGCTGCGGCCTGGGCGGCCTGGAAGTCATGGAGCGAACCATTTACGCGGTGAAAACCCGCGGCCCCAAGCGCGTGTCGCCGTTTTTCATCCCGATGATGATCGGCAACATGGCCCCCGGCATGATTTCGATTTATTTCGGCGCCCGGGGTCCCAATGCCTCCCTGGCCACCGCCTGCGCCGCCGGTGCGCATGCCATCGGCGACTCTTTCAAGATTATCCAGGGCGGGGCCGCCGATGCCATGATCACCGGCGGGGTCGAAGCCGTGGTGACCGAATCGTGCGTTGCCGGCTTCAACGCGATGAAGGCCCTGTCGACCCGCAACGACGAGCCGCAAAAAGCCTCGCGGCCCTTCGAACGGGATCGGGACGGTTTCGTGGTCGGGGAAGGCAGCGGCATCATGATCATCGAAGCCCTCGACCATGCCCTGGAAAGGGGGGCCAAGATCTATGCCGAGATCGTGGGCTACGGCATGAGCGGTGACGGCTATCACATGACCTCGCCCTCTCCGGATGGAGACGGCGCCGTGCGCTGCATGCAGGCGGCGCTCGACGACGCCGGCGTCCCCTACGACCGGGTGGACTACATCAACGCCCACGGGACATCGACCCCTTTGAACGACCTGTACGAAACCCGCGCCATCAAGTCGGTGTTCAAGGAAAAGGCGCCCCTGATCCCGGTCAGCTCGACCAAATCGATGACCGGGCACCTGCTCGGCGGCGCCGGCGGCATCGAGACGGTCTTCTGTGCGCTCGCGATCCGCGACGGGATCATTCCCCCGACCATCAACTACGAAAACCGGGACGAGGAGTGCGATCTGGATTACGTGCCCAACAAGGCCCGGAAGCTGTCGATCACCTACGCCCTGACCAATTCCTTCGGCTTCGGCGGCACCAACGGCTGCCTGCTGCTCAAAGCATACTCCGGCAATTGAAAGATCATCCTGTCTTCAGCGTACCGGCATCTCTTTAGACCCGACCTTTCACGTGCCTCCCGCAAGGGAGGCAATTTTTTTCTTGCGGTTGAGCGTCGAATTGGCTACTTGTTATGATTTTAATAATTTTTAACCAGGCGTAGCCATGTTTTGCGGCTGCCCGCTGTTTTCCGGAGAAACATATGGAAAAAGACCCTGCGGATCCTTCGCGCTCCGCCATTATCATCGGATGCGATCACGCCGCCTACCCGCTGAAGGAAGCGGTCAAGTCCCATCTGGCGGCGGCGGGCTATCGGCTCGAGGATGTCGGGACCTACAGCTGCGCCTCGGTCGACTACCCCGAATTCGGAATGCGGGTCGCCGCCCAGGTGTCGACGGGAAAATATGCGCGGGGCATCCTTTTGTGCGGCACCGGCATCGGCATGTCGATGGTGGCCAACCGGTTCCAAAACGTCCGCGCGGCACTCTGTGCGGACCCCTTTTCAGCCCGCTTGAGCCGGCGGCACAACGATGCCAACATCCTGGTGCTCGCCGGCCGCATGCTCGGGGAAACCATGGCGCTCGAGACGGTCGACGTCTGGCTGAACACCCCCTTCGAGGCCGGACGCCACCAGAAACGGCTGGACATGTTCAGCCCGGCCGGCGCGAAACCATCCTGACAAAGGAACGTTCCTTGGACCTGAAGCTGATCGCAAATGCCGACCCCGATATGGCCAGGACCATCGCCGAAGAGCTGGCCCGGCAGCGAACCACCCTGGAGCTGATCGCATCGGAGAACTTCACCAGCCCGGCGGTCATGGCCGTGCAGGGCAGCGTTCTGACCAACAAATACGCCGAAGGGTATCCCGACAAGCGCTATTACGGCGGCTGCGAGTTCGTGGACGTGGCCGAGAAACTGGCGGTCGACCGCGCCAAGGAGCTTTTCAACGCGGCCTACGCCAACGTCCAGCCCCATTCGGGTTCGCAGGCCAACATGGCCGTCTATTTCGCCTTTCTCACCCCCGGCGATACGGTCCTCGGCATGAATCTTTCGCACGGCGGCCACCTGACCCACGGCAGTCCGGTCAGTTTTTCCGGCCGCCTGTTCAACTTCGTTTCTTACGGCGTCAAGGAAGATACCGGAACCATCGATTACGAGGCCCTCGAAAAACTGGCCGAAGACCACCGGCCGAAAATGATCGTGGCCGGTGCCAGCGCCTATCCGCGCATCATCGACTTCGAGCGATTCGCGCAGGTGGCCTCTTCCGTCGGCGCCTGCCTGATGGTCGACATGGCCCACATCGCCGGACTGGTCGCCGCCGGCCTGCACCCGTCGCCGGTGCCCTTTGCCGATGTCGTGACCTCCACCACCCACAAAACCCTGCGCGGCCCGCGCGGCGGCCTGATCCTGGCCCAGGCCGATCACGGCGACCGCCTGAACAAGCAGATTTTTCCGGGAATTCAGGGCGGACCGCTGATGCACGTCATCGCCGCCAAGGCGGTGGCGTTCAAGGAGGCCCTGAGCCCCGAGTTTGCGGCCTATCAGATGAACGTGGTCAAGAACGCACGCGCCCTGGCCGCCGGGCTGCTGGCGACCGGGCTGCGGCTGGTCTCGGGCGGGACGGACAATCACATGATGCTCGTGGACTTGCGTCGGCACGGCATCACCGGCAAGGAAGCCGAGGACGTCCTCGGCCGGGCCGGCATAACCGTGAACAAAAACGCGATCCCTTTCGATCCCCAGAGCCCGCTGGTCACCAGCGGCTTTCGCATCGGCACGCCGGCCGTGACATCGCGCGGCATGCGCGAACCCGAGATGGCGGAAATCGCAACCCTCATCGACGCGGCGCTCGAAAACCGCGCCGCCGATGCCGAACTGCGCCGCATCCGCGCCAGGACCGTGGAGCTGTGCCACCGGTTTCCCCTCTACCCGGAATTGGACGCGGAGGCTTGTTGAGCCATGTCGCGGGTGACCGCACGCCCTTCGTGGGATACATATTTCATGAACATCACCGCCCTGGTGGCGCAGCGCTCCACCTGCACCCGCCGGGCGGTCGGGGCGATTATCGTCAAGGACAAGCGCATTTTATCCACCGGCTACAACGGCGCCCCGACCGGCATCCGGCACTGCCTGGAAGTCGGCTGTCTGCGGGAATCCCTGGGCGTTCCGTCCGGTGAACGCCACGAACTGTGCCGCGGGATACATGCCGAACAGAATGCCATCATACAGGCGGCGTATCATGGCGTCTCGGTCAAGGACGCCGTGCTGTACTGCACCAACCAGCCCTGCGCCATCTGCGCCAAAATGATCATCAACGCCGGCATCAAAACCATCTACTACCAGTCCGGCTACACCGACGCTTTGGCTGAGGAAATGCTGGCGGAGGCACGGATCGACCTGATACAACACGACGACGTCGTCCGGCAGGGAGGACCCCCATGAAATGCCCGTTTTGCGGTGAAATCGACAACAAGGTCATCGACTCCAGATTGAGCAAGGACGGCAACGTCATCCGCAGGCGCCGCGAGTGTCTGATCTGCACCCGACGATTCACGACCTATGAACACATTGAAGAAATCCCGATAATGATTATAAAGAAGGATGGGCGTCGCGAGGAGTTTTCCAGGGAAAAAATCCGCTCCGGCATTCACAAGGCCTGTGAAAAACGCAACATCAGCATGAACGCGATCGAAGAGTTCATCGACGAACTCGAACGGGACCTGCGGGAAACCGGCGAAAAAGAAATCCCCTCTCATATCCTGGGTGAAAAAGTCATGTCCCGGCTGCACGACCTGGACGGCGTGGCTTACGTCCGGTTTGCATCGGTCTATCGGGAATTCAAGGATGTAAACGACTTCGTCTCCGAGTTGAAAAGCCTGCTCAGCAAGCAGTCATCCTGAACCGCCGCGGCGGCACGACGGCGGTCGGGGTGCCGTCCGCCCGTTGCCGCGCCGATGCGTCAGCGGCCTGCTGGTGAAACGGCGGCAGGCAATGACCGCTGCATTCCGACGCGGCGGGTGCCCGGCGCGCACAGTCACTTGGCGTGCGGGCTTCTCGCGCCTCGTACTTCGGGCGCTGCGGCCTATGGCGTCACCGCGTTCAAGGACGGGATCCCTTTTGGTTTGATGGAAGACGAAAAATACATGCAACTCGCGCTCGATCTGGCGCGACGGGCGCAGGGGTTTACCTCCCCCAATCCCATGGTCGGTGCGGTGGTCGTCCATGAGGGCCGCATTGTCGGAAAGGGCTATCACGCGGCGGCCGGGCTGCCCCATGCCGAAGTCAACGCCATCGACGATGCGGGGCCGCAGGCGCAGGGCGCCACCCTGTATGTGACGCTCGAGCCCTGCAACCACACCGGCCGCACGCCGCCCTGCACGGAAAAAATCCTGGCCGCCGGCATCCGGCGGGTCGTGGTGGCCATGCGCGACCCGAACCCGGTTGTCAAGGGCGGCGGCATCGAATTTTTGACCGCAAAAAACATCGCCGTCACCAGCGGCGTTTGCGAAAAAAGCGCGGCCCTGCTGAACGAGGCCTTCATAAAGTATACGCGCACCGGCCGGCCGTTTGTGACCGTCAAGTGCGCCGCGACGCTCGACGGGCGCATCGCCACCCGCACCGGCGATTCCAGGTGGGTGTCGGGCGAGGCGGCGCGGACCCGCGTCCATCACCTGCGTCACGCCGCCGATGCCATCATGGTCGGGGTCAACACGGTCAATTGTGACAACCCGCGCCTCACCACCCGTCTCGCCGGGGTCGCGGGCCGCAACCCGCACCGCTACGTGCTGGACACGCGGCTGTCGATTGCCGAAGACGCCCGCCTCCTGCAGGCGGATCTCGCCGGCGGCACCACGGTCGTGACCGGCACGAAGGTGCCGGAAGATAAGAGAGCCCGGCTCGCACGAAACGGCGTGCACATTCTTTCTGCCGCGCTTGAAAACGACCGCATCGACCTGGCCGCGCTGATGGCCGTCCTGGGTGCGGCCGGGGTGACCAGCCTGCTGGTGGAAGGCGGCGGCCGCGTGCTGGCGTCGGCTTTCGGGGCGGGCATCGTCGACAAGGTCATCTTCTTCCTGGCGCCGAAAATTCTGGGCGGCGACGACGGGGTGCCGATCTGCCGCGGACCCGGACCGGCCCTGATGAAAGACTGCCTGCCGGTAAAAAACATGCAGGTGCAGATGGTCGACGGCGATGTGATGATCGAGGGCTATATGGAACCGATCGGTTCCAGGTACAGGGTTTAGGGTTCAAAGGTTAATTTGTAAAACGGCATAAGTTTGTGTCTCGCTGTTGCATTGATCCTAAGCTCTGAGTGAGACTTATACCTGATACTGTTCCGCATTAAACCTTAAACCTTAAACCAAAAACCAAAAGCCGTTTTCATGTTCACCGGCATCATCGAGGGAATGGGGGCCGTTACGGCCATTCGCACGGTCGGCCAGGCGCGGCGCCTGGCGATAACGGCCGATTTCACGCTGGAGGGCACGCGCGTGGGGGACAGCATCGCGGTCAGCGGCGCCTGTCTGACGGCGGTGATGGTATCCGGCAAACGCTTCGAAGCCGACGTGTCGCCCGAAACGATCGCCCGCACGACCTTTGCCGCGCTGCGGGTCGGCGAGCGGGTCAATCTCGAACGGGCCCTGCGCTTCAGCGACCGCCTCGACGGCCACCTGGTCGCGGGCCACATCGACGGGGTCGGCACGTTAAAAACCATCGCGAAGAAAGCCAACGCCATTGTGTTGACCATCGGCGTGGATGCGGCCCTGGCACGGTACCTGATCGAAAAGGGCTCGGTGGCGGTGGACGGCATCAGCCTGACCGTCAACCGCTGCACATCGGACCGGATCGAGGTCGGCATTATCCCGCACACGGCGGTCGCGACCACCCTGCGCCTGAAAAAAGTCGGCGCCGCGGTCAACATCGAAGTCGATATGATCGGAAAATATGTCGAGCGCTTTCTGACCGGAGCAGGCGCCCCGGCGACTGCCCGAAGAAACGTGGAGTAAACCAGAAGAGGAGTGCGTGTCACGATGCCAATTCTTGAAATCGAACAGGCCATAGCCGAAATCAAGGCCGGCCGGATGGTTATTCTGGTGGACGACGAAGATCGTGAAAACGAGGGCGACCTGTGTATGGCGGCCGAGAAGATCACACCCGAGGCCATTAATTTCATGGCTAAATACGGTCGCGGCCTGATCTGCCTGGCCATGTCGAATGCGATGATCGCCAAGCTCGACCTGCCGATGATGGTCGACAACAACACCTCGGCCTTTCAGACCGGTTTTACCGTTTCGATAGAAGCCCGCTGCGGGGTCACCACCGGCATTTCGGCGGCCGACCGCGCCACGACCGTTCTCACCGCGGTGGCCGACGACGCCAAGCCGAACGACCTCGTCCGCCCCGGCCATATTTTCCCGCTGCGTGCCCGCGACGGCGGCGTGATGGTCCGGGTCGGCCAGACCGAAGGCTCGGTCGATCTGTCGCGCCTGGCCGGTTTGAAGCCGGCCGGCGTCATCTGCGAGATCATGGACGAGGACGGCACCATGGCGCGCATGCCGGCCCTCGAAAAATTCAGCCGCGAACACGGCATCGGCATCTGCACCATTGCCGATCTGGTCGAATACCGCATGAAAAATGAGGCCTTCGTCCACCGGGCGGCCGAGTCCGTCATCCCCACCCTCCATGGCGGTGAATTCAGGATGATCGCCTTCGAAAACGATGTCGATCCCCTGCTGCACATTGCCCTGGTCAAGGGCCGAATCGACCCCGACATACCCGTCATGGTCAGGGTCCACTCGGAGTGCATGACCGGCGATATTTTCGGGTCGCTGCGCTGTGACTGCGGCGACCAGCTTCACAAGGCGATGGCCATGATCGAAAAGGAAGGGGCCGGGGTCATTCTGTACCTGCGCCAGGAAGGCCGCGGCATCGGCCTGGTGAACAAGCTCAAGGCGTACGAATTGCAGCGCAAGCAGGGGCTCGACACCGTCGAGGCCAACCGGCGGCTCGGCTTCAAGGCCGACATGCGCGATTACGGCCTGGGGGCCCAGATGCTGGTCAACCTGGGGGTCCGCAAGATGCGGCTGTTGACCAACAATCCCAAAAAAATGATCGGCCTCGAGGGCTACGGCCTGACGATCGAGGAGCAGATACCCATCGAAATCGAGCCGAACGAATACAACCGCTGCTACCTCGAGTGCAAGAAACTGAAAATGGGTCACCTGCTTCACATCGACGATGACAGCGTCATCAGCCCGATCTCGCATCAATGATCCGCGACACGACAGAGGAGCCGAAATGGTCAAAATCCTGGAAGGACAGCTCATCGCCAAAGGCAAACGCTTCGGGATCGTGGTCAGTCGTTTCAACGACTTCATCACCGAAAAATTGCTCGGCGGGGCCCTGGATGCGCTGACGCGCACCGGGGCGAAAGAAAGTGACATTCAAATCGTGAAGGTCCCCGGGGCCTTCGAGATTCCGCTGGGGGCTAAAAAAGCCGTTCAGTCCGGTCGCTACGATGCCGTCATCTGCCTGGGGGCGGTGATCCGCGGCGCCACGCCGCACTTCGATTACGTGTGCGCCGAGGTCAGCAAGGGCGTGGCCCAGGTGAGCCTCGATTCCGGGCTGCCGGTCATCTTCGGCGTGCTGACCACCGACACGGTCGAGCAGGCCATCGAAAGGGCCGGCACCAAGTCCGGCAACAAGGGGTGGCAAGCCGCCATGGCGGCGGTGGAAATGGCCAACCTGATGGGTACGGTTTAACGGGTTTATCGATGGGAATCCGCCGAAAATCGCGCGAACTCGCGCTGCAGGCTCTTTTTTGCATGGACATGACCGGCGATGCGTCCGAGGAGATGCTGCAGCGGTTTTGCGACACCTACGGGCCGTCGGACAAGGCGCGGCCGTTTTTGCTGGAGCTGGTCCGGGGCGTTACCGGTTCGCGCGTGCTGATAGACCGGCTGATCGAACAATTCTCGCGCAACTGGCGCCTGAGCCGCATGTCGTGCGTCGACCGCAACATCATGCGCATCGCCGTTTACGAGATGCTGTACTGCCGCGATATCCCGGCCAAAGTCTCCATCAACGAAGCCATCGACATCGGCAAGAAATACGGCACCGAGGAATCGGGGTCCTTCATCAACGGAATTCTGGACAGTGTCCGAATCGACGCCGAAATCCCGTCCGTTCCAAAAACCCCCGCCGATCACCCGCAACCCGTGGATTGAGGAGGATCAGTTGATTATCGAATCATTGACAGTCGGACCCATTCAGGCCAATTGCTACATCCTGGGCTGTGAAGAGACCAAGGAAGCCGTCGTGATCGATCCGGGCGACGAGGCCGACCGGATTTTAATGACCCTGGCCCGCTCCGGTTTGACGCTGCGCTACATCATCAACACCCATGGCCACTTCGACCATGTCGGGGCGAACAAGCGCCTCAAGCGCGCCACCGGCGCCGCGATTCTCATTCACCGTCTCGATGCCCCGATGCTGAATCAGCTGGCGGCCAGCGCCGCCGCGTGGGGCATGGCGGCGGAAGACTCCCCGGCGCCGGACCGGATGCTGGAAGAAGGCGACACCATCGACGTCGGCACCATTACCCTGAAGGTGCTGCACACGCCCGGCCACACCCCGGGCGGCATTTCGCTGGCCACCGACGGCGGCGTTTTCGTCGGCGACACCCTTTTCGCCGGGTCGGTCGGACGCACGGATTTTCCGGGCGGCAACGCGGCGACATTGAAACAAAGCATTCAGGCCAAGCTGTTCACTCTCGCCGACGAGACGATCGTGTACCCCGGTCACATGGAACCGACCACAGTTGGCAAAGAGCGCCGCACCAACCCTTTTGTGGGTGAAGGCGGGATGCTTTAACGGCGCCTGCGGCGCGGTTGGCCAGTTGAGCCCGTTAGGCCCGTTGGCCGGTTAACCCGTTTAGCATGTTAGCCCGATGAAATGACGTCCGGTGGTTGTCTTCGACCATAGGTTTTTTGTAGGCGGTAGAGTCTTACCGGTTAAGAACTGACCTCGCCATCAATAGAATGCGAAACCCCCGCTCCAACCGGGCTAACGGGCCAATGGGCAAACCGGCCAAACGGGCAAAACGGACCAACCGGCTCAACGGACCCAACGGGCTCAACGGCTCAACCGGCCAACGGGCTCAACGGCCCAACCGGCTCAACCGTCCAACCGGCTCAACCGTCCAACGGGCGTAACGGGTCAACCGGCCTCAGAAGGCCCCCAGCTGGCAGGGCTTGATCTTGACACCCAGCGCTTCACAGGCGCTGCTGACCGTCATTTTGGTCACGCCGAATTGCGCGGCGATGTGCCAGGCCGTTTCGCAGGGCAGCCGGCCGTCGATCCGCCCCCTGCTTATGGCCTCCTCCAGGGCCGGTTCAGACGGCAGGCGGGGTTCGACGATCTTTTTTCGGGGCGCATACCCGAACAGCCCCAGCTGGCACTTGACGAGCCTGACCTTCATCAGGTCGGCCGTTCGGCCGACCGCGGCCGGCGCGCAGCCGAGTTGTCGGGCGATGTCAAAGGCCACCGCGCAGGCCAGTCCATCTTTTTTGAGCCGCAGCGTGATGTCGGGGGCGATGGCCGGATCCGGCCGGGCATCGCCGCCATGTTTGTCGGCTAAACTCATTTTTCCTCCGCTTTTTCTTATTATTCCGCTCTTTGTTTGTGACACTGCACCGAATGCCTCCTATAATTTATTTGCCGCCGCGGCACAATTCCAAAAAAGGGCATCGGATCATTTTTCTTGAACTCGTCGGGCGCCTTTGTTAGGTTGCTTCCGGTGGTATATAATCGTTCTCGGGGTCGTTTATGGGAGCTACGATCAAACGCAGAAAAACCCGCCGCATAGCCGTGGGCGGAGTGGAAATCGGTGGCGGCGCACCTGTTTCCGTCCAGTCGATGACCAACACCTCGACCGCCGATGTGGCGGCGACGGCGGCCCAGATAAAAGCGCTCGAAGCCGCCGGCTGTGAAATCGTGCGGGTGGCGGTTCCCGACGAGGCGGCGGCCGATGCGATCGCTGCCATAAAGACGCGGATCACCGTACCGCTGATTGCCGACATTCACTTCGATCACCGCCTGGCGATCGCGGCGATTCGCGCGGGCGCCGATGCGCTGCGAATCAACCCCGGCAACATCGGCAGCCGCAAAAACGTCAAGGCGGTGGTAGGCTGCGCCGCAGAATTCGGCGTCCCGATCCGGATCGGCGTCAATGCCGGATCGCTCGAAAAGGACCTTTTGAAGAAGTACAAGGGAGTCACCGCCGAGGCGATGGTCGAAAGCGCCTTGCGCCACATCGATACGATTGCGGCGCTTGGCTTCGAGCGCTTGAAAATTTCCATAAAGGCCTCCGATGTTCACCGCACGGTACAGGCCTACCGTCTGCTGTCGGCGCAAACCGATTTTCCGCTGCACGTCGGCGTGACCGAGGCCGGCGGGCTTTATTCGGGAATCGTCAAATCGAGCCTCGGCATCGGCATGCTGCTGGCCGAAGGAATCGGCGACACCATCCGCGTGTCGCTCACGCGCGATCCGGTCGAAGAGGTACGGGTCGGCTACGAGATCCTGAAGGCGCTGGACATCCGCCGCCACGGACCCGATATCATATCCTGCCCGACCTGCGGACGGTGCCGAATCGATCTTTTCGGTCTCAGCGAAAAAATCGAAAAGGCGGTTTTACTCAAGTCGGTCCCGATCAAGGTGGCCATCATGGGCTGCGTGGTCAACGGTCCGGGCGAAGCCCGGGAAGCCGATATCGGCATCGCCGGGGGAAACGGCGTCGGGATTCTTTTCAAAAAAGGAAAAATCGTCAGGAAGTTTCCCGAAGAACAACTGGCCGAGGTTCTGCTGGCCGAGCTGGAAGAATTCGAACACCAGTGGAAGTCGGGAACGCGATAAGTTCGAATATGAACATACCGCCGCACGAGCGGCCGCACGAGTGGTGATAAACGATTACGGACAGGCGCGAGAGGAAGAGAATGGGCAAGCAGAAACAGCCGAAAACAGGCATCAGTCCCACCCGCGAGGAAGATTACCCGGAGTGGTACCAGCAGGTGGTAAAAGCCTCCGATCTGGCCGAAAAATCTCCGGTACGCGGGTGCATGGTGATCAAACCCTGGGGGTACAGCCTCTGGGAAAACATCGTAGACGACCTGGATGCCCTGTTCAAGGCCACCGGGGTTAAAAACGCCTATTTCCCGCTTTTCATCCCGCTGAGCTTTCTCGAAAAGGAAGCCGAACACGTCGAGGGCTTTGCCAAGGAATGCGCCGTGGTGACTCACCACCGCCTCGAAAAGGGACCTTCCGGCGGCCTTGTCCCGGCCGGTCCCCTGGCCGAGCCGCTGGTCGTCCGGCCGACATCGGAGACGATCATCGGCGACTCGTTTTCAAAGTGGATCAACAGCTACCGGGACCTGCCGGTGCTCATCAACCAGTGGGCCAATGTCGTGCGCTGGGAAATGCGGACGCGCATGTTTCTGAGAACCAGTGAATTCCTGTGGCAGGAGGGTCACACCGCACACGCCTCCGAGAAAGAAGCCCTGGCACGCACCCGCCTGATGCTCGACGTATATGCCGAACTCGCCGAAAAGCAGCTGGCCATCCCGGTCATCAAGGGCCGCAAGACGCCGGCGGAACGGTTTCCGGGGGCGGTGGACACGCTGTGCATCGAGGCGATGATGCAGGATCGCCGCGCCCTGCAGGCCGGCACCTCCCACTTCCTGGGGCAGAATTTCGCCCGGGCCTCGGGCATCCGCTACCAGGATGCCAACGAGCAGGAGCAGTATGCCTGGACGACGTCCTGGGGGGCCTCGACGCGCCTGATCGGCGGCCTGATCATGGCCCACGGCGACGACAACGGCCTGCTTCTGCCGCCCCGGGTCGCGCCGGCGCAGGTCGTTTTGCTGCCGATCGTGCGCAATCCCGAGGAGCATTCCCTGGTGATGCCTTACGTCGAGGCTCTGGCCGCGGCCCTGCAGAAAAAATCGTATGGCCGGCGGCCGATCGGCGTCGAAATCGACACGCGCGACATCGGCGGTGCCAGAGGGTGGGACTGGATCAAGAAAGGCATTCCGCTGCGGGTCGAAATCGGTCCGCGGGACATCGCCGCCGAATCGGTTTTCGTGGGCCGCCGCGACCGGGATCACCGCGAAAAAGTCTCTTATAACCGCGAGCGGTTCGTCGCCGAAATCACCGATATTCTCGACGAAATTCAACACACCCTCTTTGATCGCGCCCTGGGATTCGAGCGGATGCATTCGACCGTCATCGATGAAAAAAAATCTTTCTATGACTATTTTACGCCCTCGGACACGGAAAAACCCGAAATTCACGGCGGCTTCGCCTACTCGCACTGGTGCGGTGACACGGCCTGTGAAGCCGCCATCAAGGAGGACCTCGGCGTGACCATCCGCTGCATCCCCTTTCCCGGCACCCGGCACGATGACTCCGGCCCGGGCCGATGCATCGCCTGCGGCGAGCCGTCGCCGCAACGGGTTGTCTTCGCCAAAGCCTACTGAAGCTGCCAGCGTTCACAGGATACCGCATCTGCCGTGTTGTCGGGCACTTGACGTACAAAAGTACGACGGCGCACCCGACGCCTTGCATCTGCGACACCCTGCGAACGCTGACAACGAGATGGCTTGAAGCGCATCGCAACATGATACTGATTTATTTTCGGCCCCTATGATCCGCATCACCGACATTCTCGACAAGGTTGCCGAGTACTCTCCCGAGGCCGACCTCAGCCTGATCGAAAGGGCGTACATTTATTCGGCGAGGGTCCACGAAGGCCAGGTGCGCCTCTCGGGAGAGCCCTACCTGTCCCACCCGCTGGAGGTGGCCGGCATCCTAACCGACATGAACCTGGATGCCGTGAGCGTCACCTCCGGTCTGCTGCACGATGTCCTGGAAGATACCGCGGCCACGACCGAAGAAATCGAGGACATCTTCGGCCCCGATGTCCTGCACATCGTTTCGGGCGTAACGAAGCTGGCCAAGCTGCGCCTGAGCAGCTCCGAGGCCCGCCAGGCCGAGAGCATCCGCAAAATGCTGCTGGCCATGGCCGATGACATCCGCGTCATCCTGATCAAGCTGGCCGACCGCCTGCACAACATGCGGACCCTCCAGTATCACCGCAGCGAGAAGAAAAAAGTCGGCATCGCCCGGGAGACCATGGATATTTACGCGCCGATATCCGCGCGCCTGGGCATCTACTGGATCAAGAAAGAACTCGAAGACGCGTCTTTCAAATACATGCTGCCCGAGGAGTACGAACGGATCAGAAGCCTGGTGGCCAAGGACCAGGCCGAGCGCGAAAAATATATCCAAACGGTGAAGGAATTCATCTTAAAGAAAATGGCCGAGGCCGATTTGAAGTGCGAGGTACTGGGCCGCAACAAGAATTACTACAGCATCTACCACAAAATGATGACGCAGAGCCTGGCGTTCGAAGACGTTTACGATATTATCGCCTTCCGGATCATCGTCGACACCATCCCGCACTGCTACGAAACGCTCGGTCTGATCCACTCGCTCTGGAAACCGATCGACATCAAATTCAAGGACTATATCAGCCGCCCGAAACCCAACATGTACCAGTCGCTGCACACGACGGTCTTCGGCCCCTACGGCGAGCGCATGGAGGTTCAGATCCGCACCTGGGAAATGGATCGGGTGGCCAAATCGGGCATTGCCGCCCATTGGGGCTACAAGGAGGGTCAGCAGGTCGATGATCGCGTGAGCCGCATGTACACCTGGATTCAGGAACTGGTCGAAAACCAGGAAAATTTCAGGGACCCGGGCGAATTCATGGAAAACGTGCGCATCGACCTTTTCCCGGACGAGGTGTATGTGTTCACGCCCCGCGGGGAAATAAAAACCTTGCCCAAGGGCGCCACACCGGTCGATTTCGCCTACATGATCCACACCGAGGTGGGCGACCGGTGCATCGGGGCAAAGGTCAACGACCGCATGGTGCCGCTGCAGTACGAACTGCTGACCGGCGATGTGGTTGAAATCGTCACCCAGAAAAACCACCAGCCGAGCAAGGACTGGCTGAAGTACGTCAAAACGGTTAAGGCGCGGTCGAAAATCCGCCAATGGATCAAGACCCAGGAAAAAGACCGCAGCATCTCGCTCGGGCGCGAAATGTGCGACAAGGCCTTTCGCAAGGAAAAGCTCAATTTTTCGGCGCTGCTTAAAACCGAAGACATGAACCGGGTGGTCGAGCACTTCGGGCTCAAGACGGCCGATGACCTGATTGCGAGCGTGGGCTACGGCAAGATCACGCCGCTGCAGGTCGTGCGGCGCTTTACGGCCAAAACCGACGGCGATGAAAAGCGGGAATCGGTTTTTAACAAACTCATCGGTCGGGTGCGCAAGAAAAAAGCCAAGGGCGGGGTGGTGGTCAAAGGCGTGGACGATATCCTGATCCGCTTCGGCAAGTGCTGCCAGCCGGTTCCGGGCGATCCGATCACCGGCTACATCACCCAGGGCTATGGCGTGACCGTGCACCGCCGGGGCTGCGTCAACGCCCTGAAGATGAGCCCCGAACGGCAAATCGACGTGGAATGGAATATCGAGAACGCGGAGACGTATCCCGTGAAAATATACATCCGTTCCCTGGACCGGGTCGGACTGCTGGCCGATGTCGTCAGCAACATCAGCAAAAACGACGCCAATATCCTGAACGCGAAAACCGAAACTCAGGAAAACAAGGTCGTCAACAGCGTGTTCACGATCGACGTGGAGGATACCCAGCACCTGGAGCGGATCATGTCGTCGCTCAAGAGGGTCAAGCAGGTCATGGAAGTCAAGCGCATCAATTAGGGGGCTTTGACGACGCAGCCGGATTTGATGCAGCTGGTGCAGACCGTCATCTTTTTCACCCTTCCGTTCACCGTCGCCCTGACCTGCTGAAGGTTCGGGTTGAAGCGGCGTTTGTTCACGTTGTGAGCGTGGCTGACGTTGCTGCCCACCATCGGTTTTTTACCGCATATTTCACATGCTTTGGACATGGTCCCTCTCCTTGGACGGCACGCCGGACGACCCGTCCGGCCCGCGCATGACGTCGTAAAAAACAAGACAGAAAAAAAGGGGTGTGTACCGCAATGGCCGGAATCTGTAAAGCCTTTTTTTAGTTGGGCTGCGCCTGGTTTGCCAGGGAAGATTCACACTTGGTGATGTACTGGAGGGCGACGCGATGAACACCGGCATCCGGATAATTGGTGACGAGCGACCGCAGGCGGTGCAGGGCCGCGTCGTAATTTTTGTTGTTGTAATAAAACATCGCGATGTAGAACTCGTTTGCGGCAAGGTTCTTCAGACATTTGTCGATATGGTCGGTCGCCTTTTCGGCGTATATCGAATGCGGGTATTGCTTCTGGAGCTGCCTGAAATTCTCCAGGGCCTCGCGCGTGACGCTCTGGTCGCGGTCGATCGTATCCAGCTGATCGAAATAACTCCGGCCGATCTGATAGAGCACGTAGGGGACCGCCTCGTTGTTGGGGTGCAGGTCGGCGAAATCCCGGTACGCGGATATGGCCTCGGCATGCTCTTCGAGCCGATAGTGCGCGTCGGCTATTTTCAACTCCGCCAGCGTGACGTACTTGCTGAAGGGATACCAGTCCTTGACTTTCTGAAAATAATCGAGGGCCGATTTGTAATCTCCACTCTCATACTCGTCCATGCCTTTTTGAACCAGTATCTCAACCGGTTCCACATCTTCGGGCTTGAATAAAAAACCGTGGACGGAGTTGTAAAGCGAACACCCCGACAGCGTTAAAAAGAGACCCAGGCACAGGGCAACACCCGCCTTCATGAACGGACTCTTGTCGTTTTTGATAAAAGGAAAGATGGTCGACCCCCTCGATTCAATGGGCACGGCTGTCCTTACCGGCCCGATCCAGGCCTGCCGTCGGAACACTCCTGACAGCCGGTTTCCTGATGCGCAAGCCGCCAAAGAGCCCGTATTCCTGCCCCTCCCGCGGCGCCCGAGGGCTAAAGGGCTTTTTTGATGACATCTTCGAGCTTTGACTTGGCGACCATGCCGGTAACCTGGTCGACCACGTCGCCACCCTTGAACAAAATGAGCGTCGGGATGGCTTTGATTCCATATTTTCCCGGGGTAATCGGGCTGTTGTCGACATTGCACTTCATGAACTTTATTTTGCCGTCGTAGTCCTTGGAAAGCTCCTCGACGACCGGCCCGATGGCTTTGCAGGGCCCGCACCACGGTGCCCAGAAATCCACCAGCACCGGCATGTCCGCCTTCAACACCTCATTTTCAAAATTTCCGTCTTCTATTTCCATGATTCCTTCAGCCATGTGAACGCTTCCTTTCCTTTCTGAAATAATTTTGCAATTATAGTGATGACCCCCAAGGTTGTCAACTTTTACCAAACAAGTCAATACACCGGCTCCATGATAAGGGCTTTGACCGATTCACCGGTCGGCGACGCCTAAGCCATACAGCCTTTTCCTCTAACCGTGCCAAAACCCTTACCATAAAAACGCGGGGGATGTGATTGCGCCGCCGCCCGCCGGGGAAAAGCGCAACCACCCCGGAGCGCCGGCGATGACGATTTGAAAAAGGGCCGGTTTCGTTGTACGGTGGTCCGCACGCCGCCGGGAGTCTCATGACAGGCCGGGCCGGGCATCCACGATCGAAAAATGCGGCGGCGGGCGGGGGACCGGCGGAAAGAGCGCAGATGACGAACACCATCAAGATCGGGGCCCTGATATCGGGCAGCGGCACGAACCTGCGGGCCATTATTGACGCGTGCGAAAAGGGGGCAACAGACGGCCGGGTGGTTTTTGTCGGTTCGGACAATCCGCAGGCGGCCGGGCTGGACCTGGGCCGCCGCCACGACATCCCCACCTTCGCGGTCGACTACCGGGCCGTCATCCGGTCCTGCCGCGGCACGTCGCCGGGTGCCGCGCTGCCGGCCGAGGTCGACATGGATGCGCTGTTTGAAAAACAAACCCTTTTTCCGCCCCCGGCCGACCCGCAGCAGGTGACCGCCTTTTTGACATCTCGGGTGATGGCCGAATCCCGGATGCTCCAGGCCATGGCGCCCTACGCGTTCGATTTGCTCGTCCTGGCCGGCTACATGCGCACCTTGACGCCCTTTTTCATCGACCGGGTCAATGCCGGTGCGCCCCTGCCCCGCATCATGAACATCCACCCCGCCCTGCTGCCCGCCTTCCCGGGAACCGACGGCTACGGCGATGCATTTCGCTTCGGCTGCAAGGTGGCCGGCTGCACGGTGCATTTCGTCGATTACGGTGAAGACACGGGACCGATCATCGGCCAGAGGGCCTTTGCCATCGAAGAAAACGACACGCTGGCGGCGGTCCGTGAGAAGGGGTTGAAACTGGAATGGTCCCTCTATCCGGAATGCATCGCGCTGTTTGCGCAGAAACGGTTGACACTCGTCGAGACGACCGGCGGCCGGCCGGGCCTCGGCCCGAAACTCAAGCGGATGGTAGTGAAGATTTCGCCGCCGGATCCCTGAGCGGCGTTTTTTTCCTGTCCCGCGTCACTGTGCCGACCGTCGCAACGCGGGCCGAACGGGCGGTTTTCCGATGGGGCCGTCAGCCTGGCCGACCCGCGCAGCGGCCCTCGTCCTGCAGCCACGTCACGTAGTGCTCCACGCCCTCCTCCAGACTGAGCGCGCCGCAGGTGAACCCGGTTGCCGCCAGTTTGCCCACGTCCGCTTCGGTAACATACTGGTAGCCGGCCCGGAGTGATTCCGGCATGTCGAAGTAGTCGATTCTTTCCGGCAGTTTCAGGCTTGTGAAGATGGCGCGCGCCAGGTCGTTGAAACTCCGGCTCGTTCCGGTTCCGCCGTTGTAGAGGCCGCTGGGTGCGGCGGCATGAAGGAAATGGAGGATCAGCTCGACGACGTCGCCGACGTAGATGAAATCTCTTTTTTGTCCGCCGTCCGCCCAGCCCGGCCGGTGGGATTTGAAGAGCCGGATGCGGCCGCTGCGCAGCGCCTGCGGGATGGCGAAACCGGCCACGCTGGCCATCCGGCCCTTGTGGCTTTCGCAGGGGCCGTAGACATTGAAAAACTTCAACCCGTACCAGCGCGGCGGGGTTTGCGACTGCTTGAGCGCCCACAGGTCGAAGAGATGCTTCGAGTAGCCGTAGGCGTTGATCGGTTCATAGGCGGCCGTTTGGTCATGGTCGTCGGAAAACCCGTGGCGGCCGTCCCCGTAGGTGGCGGCGCTGCTGGCATAGACCAGGGGAATGCGGTTTTCGGTGCAGAAGCGCCATATCTTGCGCGAATAGGTGACGTTGTTCTCAGCCAGATAATCGAAATCGCTTTCCATCGTGTCCGTGCAGGCCCCCAGATGGACGATTGCCTCGACGGTGACGGCCCCGTTTTGCTCCAGCCACGACCACAGGCGCGTTTTGTGCACGTATTGCCGAAACGACTTGCCGACCAGGTTTTTCCACTTTTCGGTGGCGGCGATATTGTCCACGACCAGAATGTCGTCGCCGTGCCTGCGGTTCAGTGCCGCAAGAAGGTTGCTGCCGATAAATCCCGCTCCTCCCGTGAGGATGATCATGTCGCCGCTCCTTGGCCTATCGGTGTTCGCGACCGCTGCCGGACGGGTGCTCGCCGTGGTTTTGCGACACTTTCCGCGCCAGGCGGGTCGTGCTGTGGCCGTCGACCACCGGCACGAGGTGCACCCTGCCGCCGTGGGATTCCACGAATTCTTTTCCGACCACGTTCTCGGGCCGGTAATCCGCGCCCTTCACCAGGACATCCGGTTCCAGGGCTTCGATGAGGGTGATCGGGGTGTCTTCTTCGAAAATGATCACCAGATCGACACAGTCCAGCGCCCCTAAAATGGCGGCGCGGTCCGTTTCACCCAGAATCGGCCGCCGGTCCCCCTTGAGCCGTCCGACCGACGCATCCGAATTCAGCCCGACGACCAGCTTGTCCCCGCAGCCTTTGGCCGCGTTCAACACGTGGATGTGCCCCGGGTGAAGCAAGTCGAAGCAGCCGTTGGTGAACACGATCTTCATGTCCAGCGCCTTCCAGGCCTGCACCTGAAGCGTGGCGGCCGCCAGCGAGCGGGCTTTCTGATTGATTCGAGCGCTCAGCGGCTCACCGCCGGCCGCCACCGCCGCTTTCAGTTCGAGGACGTGTATCGGCTGCGTTCCCAGCTTGCCGACGACAATCCCGGCGGCGACGTTGGCCAGGCGGGCGGCCTCCAGGTAACGCCGCCCGGCGGCGATGCCGACCGCCAGGGTCGCGACAACGGTGTCGCCGGCCCCCGACACGTCATAGACTTCCCGCGCGATCGACGGAATGAAATGCGGCTTCCCGTCTTCGCCCACCAGGCACATGCCCAGCGCACCGCGCGTGACCAGCAGGTTCGAGATCGCGTATCTGTCCCGCACGCCCCGCATGGCGCCGGCCAAGGCATCATCGCTTGCAACGGGCGCTCCGAGGACCTGTTCGAATTCGGCGGTGTTCGGCGTCAGGCAGGAGGCTCCCGCGTAGCGGTCCCAATTCTTGCCCTTCGGATCGACGATAACCGGGACCCCGGCATCTCCGGCCATCGCGATGACGGCCTCGGTCAGGCCCGGGGTGTCGAAAAAGCCTTTTCCGTAATCCGAAAGAATGACGGCCGAGACGGCCCGGATTTCGCGGTCCGCCACCGCGATCGCCATCGCTTTCAGCGCGTCATCGAGAACCATGGTGTCTTCGTCGTCGATCCTGAGCAATTGCTGCCCCCTGGATACCACGCGTGTTTTGGTGATGGTCGGCCGGTTGGCATCTTCGAGCAAAAACGGCCTGATTCCCGGTTCCCCGAGCAGCCGTTTGAGCGTGCGGCCGTTTTCATCCCGACCGGTCACGCCCAGCAAGCTTGCGGCCGCGCCGAGCCCGATCACGTTCAACACCACGCTGCCGGCACCGCCCGGAACCACCGAACGCCGCTTGATGTGAAACACCGGCACCGGCGCCTCGGGTGAAATCCGGTTCACGTCACCCCAGAGATAGCGATCCAGCATGACATCGCCGATAACCAGGATGGTGCAGCGCGCATAATCCGATTCGAGGGAAGGATGGACCATCGTGGAGGTGTCCGTTTTTTTTTGATTTTTCCCCGCGCGCCGGGCCCTGGGCGAGCGGCTGGGCGGCAAGTTTCCCTTTCGCCGGCCCGCTATAGGTAGCGCCGCGCGCCCACGAACCGCTCGCGGTAATACCGGTTCGTCAGGGATGTCACCTGGATGCGCTTGCCCCGGCCGGGGGCGTGGATGAAGTGGTCATCGCCGGTGTAAATTCCGACGTGACTTACGCGGCGTCCGCCGGCCGTGGCGAAAAAAACCAGGTCGCCGCGCAGCAGTTCGTCGCGGTCGACGGCCGTGCCGGTGGTCCATTGCTGCCGGGAGGTTCGCGGCAGATCGTATCCGTTGAGCTGGTAGACCGTCATCGTCAATCCGCTGCAGTCGAATCCCTCGTCCGTGGATTCGCCGCCCCATTTATACGCGATGCCGATGTAATTCATGGCCGTCTTGACGATTTGTTCCCGCGCCGCACGGGCACCGGCCGCCGGCAACGGCCGGACGATGTAATATTCCGTGATGACCCCTTGGGCCCGGTAGCTTTCCGCTTCCCGCAGCGCCAGGTCGCGGGTGGTGTAATTGCCGAACCGGACCTTGTAGAAACCGGAAGCGTCGCTGAAATGGTAGGCGTTCACGCCCGTGCGCTGAAGCGTCTCGGTCAGCCGCACGGCATTGTCCACATCGGCGAAGGCCCCGAGTTGTACAGCGAAACGCACCGGCTCGATCCGCCGGGCCGGAGCGGGGGCGCCGATCTCGGCCGGCGGTGACGGTTCGATGCCGCCGCAGCCCGCCAGCAGCAGCAGGATGCCGAAAACCCCCGGCAGGCGGGGCCGGCGGCCCCCTTTTGGTTTGAGGGTCATGATGGTCGTATCAGAACGCCTTCAGCATCAGCGGAATGGCGACGAAAGTACCGATGGAACTGCCCAGGTTGGTAAACACCACCACCAGCAGAACGCGCGTGACCTTGTTTTTCCAGAACCCCCGCAGCGTGTGAATGTCTTCCTGAAGATTTTCGAAGTCGATGACGCGCGGCTTGCGGGAGAAGGCCTCGACCAGGCCCGATACCCAGCCGGCGGCGATCATCGGGTTGAGCGAGGTCAGCGGCGCGGCCAGAACCGAAGAGACGATCGTCAACGGATGCGCCAGGGCCGCCAGGGCTCCGAGACCGGCCAGGACGCCGTTGGCCAGCAGCCACCAGATGACCATGTCTTTTCCGGCCGCGACGCCGCCGATGAAAAAGCCGGTAACGATCAGAGCCACGATGCCAAGCGGCAGGCCCCATTTAAGAAGCGCGGAGAGCCGGCTCCTGGGCGGCAGCCGTTCCAGGGGCGCGATGTCGGTGTCGGCATCCCAGTATTTGATGATTCCGGGCACGTGGCCGGCCCCCACGACCGCCACGATCTTTTCGCCGGGCGCCTGGCGGATCTTGTGGGCGAGATAGCGGTCGCGTTCGTCGATCAAAATGGCCTTGACGATCGGCAGGGACTTGCCGACATCGGCCAGCACGGTCTCGAGCACGTCCTGCTCCTTCATCTTTTCCACGTCCTCGGCGCTGATGTCGTCCACCTGGCCGAGTGAAAAAATCAGCTGGGCCAGCAGCTTGACCTTGTCCCTGAATCGCATCAGCCGCCAGGTGCGCGAGAGGGTGATCCGGATGTCCCGGTCGGCCAGGCAGACGGCGGCCCCCGCCGCTTCGGCCGATTCGATGGCTTGAATCATTTCCTGGCCGGGGCGCACATTGAGTTTCCGGGCGATTTTTTTCTGCAGCGACGCCAGGAGCAGGTTGGACAGCAGCAGGAAAGACTTTTTCTCGCGGATGACCCTCACGATGTCCATGTTCTGCCACTGGTCTTTTTGCCTGATCGACTGATAGCGCGATGCGCACAGCTCGACGCACACCGTGTCCGGCTTTTCGGCGGCGATGACCTCGGCCACCAGCCGGGCGCTTTCTTCCGAAACATGGGCGGTTCCCACCAGCAGGACTTTCCTGCCGTCGACTTCGAGGAGTTGGGTCATGTGACTTGTTTTCTAATCCTTTTCCAGTATATAACCGATTGTCTTTTCCAGTATGTAACCGAACGGGTTAACCTATCATTATATTGGCCTTGTAAACGAAAAGTCAATTCATTGATGTCCGACCGGATCACGCCGACCGCTGTGGGTTTCGGCGTGCCGGCGGGCAGGCGCGCGCCATGGCTCGACAGGAAAATGTAAAAAAGTGCCCGCCGCCGGAACCCGACCATCCGACGGAACCGCCACCGGACGCCCCCCTGGCGGACGAGTGCATTGCAGAAGAACCGTATTATCTGCCGTCCGGCGGTGAAGTGGACCTGTTTGCCGCCGCGCTCGATGCCCGGTTGCCGGTGATGCTGAAAGGCCCGACCGGATGCGGCAAGACCCGTTTCGTCGAATATGCGGCTTTTCGATACCGCCGCCCCCTGATCACGGTGGCCTGCCACGAGGACCTGTTCGCCTCGGACCTGATCGGGCGCTACCTGCTCAAGAACGATGAAACCATCTGGATGGACGGCCCCCTGACGCGCGCGGTGCGCATCGGGGCGATCTGCTACCTGGATGAGATCGTCGAAGCCCGCAAGGACACCACGGTCGTCATTCATCCCTTGAGCGACGATCGCCGCCGGCTGACCATCGACAAAAAGGGCGAGACCCTTGCGGCCCACCCGGATTTTTTACTGGTGATCTCGTATAATCCCGGCTATCAGTCCGTGTTGAAAGACCTGAAACAAAGCACCCGCCAGCGATTCGTCACCATCGATATCGACTATCCTGACGCGCAAAAGGAAGCCGAAATCGTCAGCCGCGAGGGCCGGATCGCACCGGAAACCGCCCGCCGGCTGGTGAGCCTGGCGCATAAAATCCGCCGGATCAGGGAGCAGGGTCTGACCGAAGGCGCCAGCACCCGGCTCCTGATTTACGCCGCCCAGCTGATCGGACGCGGCATCTCCGCGCGCGACGCCTGTCGGGCGGCTATCTGCGGATCTTTGACCGACGACAGGCACCTCCAGGAAACCATGAACGATCTCATCGACGACCTGTTTTAACGGCGCCGATTGTCCCATGCATGTCACCTGACCACGGCCATAGGGAACCGATCGAGACGCTGCGCCTTCTGGACGCGGACCTTGCCGCGGCCGTGCAAAAGCAGCTGCAGCGGTTCGATCCGGCGGCCGCCGCGACCGTGGCCGAGCTGCTGGTCGAAGACACCCTGTGGGGTCTGGGCCGGGAAATATCGTTCGGAGAAGCGATTGCGGCCGGATACCTGCGATTGATGCCGCGGGGCGAGGCCGCGCTGCTGGAAACCTACCACCGCCGGGTAAGGGCGGCCGGCGGCCGGGGAACGACCATCGGCCGGCTGACGGCCATTCACCTGGTACCGGTTTTGCTCGACGGCAGCCCTGCCCTGCTGCGGCTTTTCAGCGAGGCCGCAGAAATCATGGAGGCCAAGGGCACCTATTGCCTGCCGCCGCCTCTGGCCGCCCTCTCGACCCTTCTGGGCGAGGGCGACCGATCCGCGGCCGCCGTGTTTCTAAAGGTGTTGATAGCGGCCTTCGAGCCGGACCGGACCTACAATCGGTGCCAGCACCTGTCCATCGACCTGTCGCACGCGGCCGTGTCATTTGCACGGGCCAAACGCGTCCGGCAGCTGGAACAGCTTTTACGGGTGGTGCGGGCCGACGCGCACCTGGTCGAGTCTTTCCTGGAGGGAATGCGAAAGGGGTTGCAGCGGTTGCGGCCGGCGGCCCTCGAGCGCTTTGTCTCCGCGGCCCTTGACAAAAACCGTCCCGAACCGGGAGCGGCCGGCGCCTTCCTGTCGCTTGCCTCGCGCCAAGGCCGCGAGGCCTTCGAGGACCTGGCGGTGGCCGTTTGCCTGCGCGAGATGGAAACCGGTCTCAATCGCTACCTCGGCGCCCGCACCGGCCGGCGGCTCGCGGTCCGCCCCCTGACCGACCTCGCGGCCCGCGCGGCGCCTCCGGCGGCCGCCGTGACCGCCTGCACCGACGGCCGCTTCATTTATCTGCCGGAAGAAATCGCTTTTTTCGATCGTAAAGAAGCCAATGCCGATCTCTACCGCTGCCTGGCACGCTTCGAATCCGGCCACATAGAGTTCGGCACCTTCGATTTCGACCTGGAGCGTTTGCGCGACCGCTGCCGGGAGGCGCCCGAGAGCCGCGGGGCGTGCGCGGCTTTAGGACTGCCGTCGGCCGCGGATCAACCGACCGGCACGACGACGGACCTCGAGCGATTCTTCGATCTCTTTCCCCTGCCGCCGCTGGCCGCCGATCTGTTCACGCTGTTCGAGCACGGCCGGATCCGGCGGATGCTCGCACAGGCCTACCCGGGACTGATCCGGGCTTTCCTGCCGATTCTGCAGGATGCGGCCGGCCCTCGAACCGGTTTGATGGCGGATCTCTACGCCGTCATTGCCCTGGGGTTGCCCGCCGCCACAAAAACCGGAGACGGCGCACGTTCCGCCCGGCTCGTCCGGGACCTCAAGGCCCTGTTCGTCGAGCGCGTCGCAGCCCCAAACGGCAGCGCCGAAGCCAGCGCCGAGTTGGTCATGTTGTCCTATCGGCCGGTCGCCGGCGCCATCGGTCCGGCGCCGGACCGGGGCTATCGTCCGCTGCACACCCCTTTCGGCCGGCATCTGCAGCCGGGCCCGGCCCGGGCGGCCGACCGGGCGCTGGACCAAAAGGCCCTGGCGCTCAAAAAGCGGCTGGCCGAAAAAGGACTCCACATCTACCGCGCCGATCTGCGCCGGCACCTCGAACGCCACCAGGCCCCGCCGGGTCCCGCCGAACTCGCGGCCCTCCTGGAAAGCGCCTGCCCGGCCGGCGGAAGCGGAAACCGCAGGCCGCCACCGCCGGCCGCAGAACTCTGCGCGCTGTTGACCGAGGCCCTGCCGGAGTCGACCGGCCCGTCGCCGGACGACGACGAGAGCGCGGCCGGGGCGGTGACCTGGCATCGCGAGTGGGATTGCCACCTGGGCGATTACCTGAACGAGCACACGCGCGTGCGGGACTGCGCGCTCGAAGGGCAGCACAGCCGGTTCTACCGCCGGGTCATGGAACGGCACACCGGCCTCGTCAAACGGATCCGCGCGGCTTTCGAGCTTCTCAAGCCGCAAGGCCTGAAGCTCTACCGGCAGTGGATCGATGGCGATGCGTTCGACTACCGGGCCCTGATCGATTACATCCTGGACAAAAAAGCCGGCCTGGCACCGTCGGACCGGCTGTACATCAAACGCCTCAAGGTCGTCAGGGATGTGGCGGTGCTGCTTCTGGTGGACGTGTCGCGCTCCACCGCCACGCCTGTCGCCGGATCGAACGCCCGTGTGCTGGACGTGGCCAAGGAAGCGATCGTTCTTTTCAGCGAAGCCCTGGAGGTCGTCGGGGACGCCTATGCCATCGCCGGCTTTTCCGGCAGCGGGCGCCTGGGGGTGGAGTATTTTCACGTCAAGGATTTCGGCGAACCGATGACCGATGCGATCCGCAACCGCATCGACGGCCTGCAGCCCCGGCAAAACACCCGCATGGGGGCCGCCGTCCGGCATGCGGCCGGTCGGTTCGCCGCCGTATCCTCACGGGTGCGGCTGCTGATCCTCTTGGGAGACGGGTTTCCGAACGACCTGGATTACAAGCGGCGCTACGCCATCGAGGACACGCGCCGGGCCATCTCCGAGCTGCGGGCGCAGCACATCCACGTGCATGCCATCACGATCGACATCGCCGCGGCCGGCGACGGCCGGCTGGATGATCTGTACGGGGAGATTCATCACAACCTGATTGCCGATGTCGCCGATCTGCCCGAAAAGCTCTGGCGGATCTACGGCACCCTGACGCGCCGCTGACCGACGGCAGGGGGCAATGCCCACCGTCGTTGCATAAACAACCCGGCAGTCGATGGCTGATGGCGTGCATCGATTATGGCCGGCGAAGGCTTATGGTGGTAAGACGGTCGGAACACGTCAGATGGCACGATGGGTCGGGGTGGATAAACAGGCAGCGGAGGACTTTTATGCTCATCCATGACGATATTTACGCCTGGGAAGGCTTCGGCGGGCTGCTGCGTCTGGGCAGCGGCAAGTGCCGTCTGAGGATTTTCGACCTCAACCGGGCAAGCCACGAGGAACTGGCGCACCTGCGGCCGTTTATCGTGGTGGCCTCCGATATTCCCGAAAGCCGCATGTCGGTTCGCAGCTGTGCCGGCCACATCGCCACCAGCGTGTCGAAGGCCTTCGCCATCAACCCGAACCGCATGGTGTTCGTGGAATACTATCCGCAATCCACCTATGGGGTGAGCGGTGAAAACCTGATCCCCGAGCACTACGATGCGGTTGATTTCAGCTGGCACGGCGGCAAGGCCCTGCACCCCAGGTGGCGGCCGCTGCAGCAGCCCCTTCTCGATATCGTCCGCCAGGCGATACAGGACGAATGGAAACTTGAAACTTGAAACTCGAAACTCAGAACTAAGAACTCGTCACCCATTGTCATTAACTTAAGCGATGCCGTAGGAAGCCCCCCCGGGCCCCCTTTTTCAAAGGGGAAAATATTGGGCTTTAAATTAATGACATGGACTCGCAACCCGCAACCCGTACCCCGCAACCCGAATCAGCGCGGCGGTTGGGCGCTGGCGGCACACTCGTTTTTCCCCAGATCGAGCGTGTCCTGCTCTTCCGCATCCGCTTCCCGCAGACCGGCATTTATTTCACGGATTCTGGCGTATTCCTCCGGCTGGGTGCGCATGTTCTCCTTTATGAACTGGAAAAAATCCCTTTCGTTGTCGATGCCGTAAATATTGGCGTTGTCGGCCTTTATCTTGCCCATGGAAGCCGCAAAGGCCAGCCTCTCATCGGCCTCTTTCCAGTCCATGTAATGGCCCGGCAGGGCGATGATGCCGTCATCGAGCACGCGGATCTTTTCGGTCATGGTGTGAAAAAGCATCCTGGACCACGCCTCGGCCATGCCGCCCAGATCCGGCCGGCCGATGGAAAGGATGAAGACGGTGTCGCCGGAGATGAGGAATTTTCCGTCGATAAGGTAGGAGGTGCTGCCCGGCGTGTGGCCCGGCGTGTGCATCACCTTTACTTCGGGACCGCCGCCGGTGAAAGCGTACCGCTCGCCGTCGACCGCCGGCGTGAAGTGAAACCGCGCTTCCTTGAAATCCGGTTCGGGAGCCGTCATTTGCGCGCCGGTGGCCTTGACCAGCATCGGGCTGCCCGAAATGTAGTCCGCCTGGCGATGGGTTTCGAACGTCCGCAGGATGGCACACCCGCGCTCGTCGGCAAATTCCTGATAGGCCCCGATGTTTTTGGCCGGGTCGAAAAGCATCATCTCCGTGCCGTAAACCAGGCCGTAGCTGCAGGAGGCTTTGCCCGGCCGCCGAAACTGGTACAGGTCGTATCCGTTGCCCTCGTTCAACCGGATCGGCGCCAGCAGGTTGCCCCAGGCGTTGATGCCCAGCTGCAGCGCGGCGACGTCCTCGAATCCGTGGTTCAGCAGTATGTCGCCGACATATTTCGCCGAACCTTCCTTGGCGCAAACGATGCGGACGCTGCGCCCGCGCGGCACACGGTCCACGCTTTTTTGCTCGTGTTCGACAAATTCCATATACGGCACGTTGATCATGTCGATCGGGTAGGGCCCCTCGACCTTGAACCGTCCGAACTCGACGTCGTTGCGCACATCCAGCAAAAGAAAATCTTCTTTGGCCGTCAACCAGTCAAACAGTTCCGCCGCCGAAAAGGTCTGGACTTCCATGGTCTATCTCCCTGTATCGTTAGGTCTGAATCGGAAACGTATCGGGTTCACGTGTAAAACCGTTAATGGGCGCCAGAGTAGGAAAAAGGTCCGGCCGCGTCAAGTGTGTTTTTCCCTTGTCTATTCCGGTCGCACGGTATAAGGACACGGCAGTGCGTCCGTCCGGGGCCGCCGGCAACGGGCGCGGGACACCGTGCCCGCCCCCTCGTCGCCTCGGGGCGAATCCTTTCCACCTGCGCCGGCCCAGGCCGCGTGATGCCCGCTTCCTGGCTGCAAGGCGTGCCGACCGTAAAAAAAAGGAGACCCACATGCCGCTTAAATCCATTAAGACCGAGCGGGCACCGGCCGCCATCGGCCCCTATGTTCAGGCAATCGCCGCCGGGCCGCTGCGGTTTGTCAGCGGGCAGCTCGGCCTCGACCCGAAAACCGGCGAAATGGCCGGCCCCGATCTGGCGTCGCAGGCCCGTCAGGCGCTGCAAAACCTCAAAGAAATCGTGGCGGCCGCCGGCTGCGGGCTCGACCAGGTGACGGCCGTGGATGTCTTTTTGACCGACATGGGCGGCTTCGCCGAATTCAACCGCATTTATGAAGAATTCTTCACCCGTCACCGGCCGGCGCGGGCCGTCGTCGAAGTCGGCGCCCTGCCCAAGGGCGGCCTGGTGGAGGTGAAGTGCGTGGCCTATGCCGACGCCTGACCATCCGTCCGTGACCGGAAAGATCGCCGGGACTGGCTCGGAGTCTCGGCACCATTTAGTCTCCCATTACTGATCCTATCACTAAATATTTACCAGGGTCTTATCGAGATGCCGGAAACGACGTTTGACGTGGCCATCATCGGCGGCGGGATCATGGGCAGCGCGGCCGCCTTCAACCTGCTTAAAATGGACGACGGGTTGAAAATTGCGGTCATCGAACGGGACCCGGCCTATACCCGCGCCTCGACCACCCTTTCCCTGAGCAATGTCCGCATCCAGTTCAGCCTGCGGGAAAATATCGAAATTTCCCAGTACGCCTTGGCGGTGCTGGAGCGTTTCGCGGCGGAGATGGCCGTGGGCGACAGCGCCCCGCAGGTGGCCCTGCGGCGCGAAGGCAACCTTTTTCTGGTGTCGGACGACGGCCGCGCGGCGGCCGAGGCGGCGTACGGCCTGCAACGGTCGCTGGGCTGCCGGGTCGACTGGCTTTCCCCGCCTGAAATACGCGAACGCTTTCCGCTTTACGATAGCGCCGGCCTGGCCGGTGCAGCTTTCAGTCCGGACGACGGCCACATCGATGCCTACGCCCTTTTGATGGGCTACAGGTCCAAGGCCCGGTCTATGGGGGCCGCGTATCTGCACGACGAGGTGCTGGCGATCGAGGCCTCTCACCGGCGCGTCACCGGCGTCCGGTTGAAATCCGGAGAAAACCTGCGGGCCGGCTGCGTGATCAACTGCGCCGGCGCCTGGGCGGCCGAGGCGGTCCGCGGACTGGACATCGAGTTGCCGGTGCGGCCGGTCAAGCGCCAGGTGTTCGCCGTGGACACCAAGGTCAAGCCCGCCGAACCGCTGCCGTTGACGGTGCTGCCCTCCGGTCTCTATTTTCGCAGCGAAACCGGTGGGCTGATCCTGGTGGGCAAGTCGCTGGCGGAGGATCCGGCCGGCTTCGATTTTTCCTGGGACGACAAGCGCTTCACCGAGGTTCTGTGGCCCGAACTGGCCGAGTTCGTCCCGGCTTTCGACACCTTGAAGCTCGTCCGCGGTTGGGCCGGGCTTTACGCGGTCAATACCCTCGACGGCAACGCCATTTTAGGCGAGTGGCCCGAAATTAAAGGCCTGTTTCTGGCCAACGGTTTTTCCGGCCACGGCCTCCAGCAGGGACCGGCCGTCGGCCGCTACCTGGCCGAGCTGATAACCGGCCGGCCGCCGAGCCTCGATCTGTCCCGATTGGGTCCCGAGCGGATTCTGGCACGGCGGCCGATCAGTGAAAACGGTCTGGTGTAGGGCGAAAATTTTTTCGCCCTCTGAACGCGATAAACGTCGACCATCGACCGGTGAAAGAGCGTCACAACAGATGATGTCTGACCGTGTATCTTGAGTCTTAAAAATTCCGAAACATCCGGTGCGCTGATGGTGGCGGCCGGTGCCGTGCTGATCAGTTTTTCGGCCGTGTTCGTCAAGCTGGCCCACGTCAGCCCCACCATGGCCGGATTCTACCGGACCTTCTTCGGCGGCGTCATCCTGCTGGTCATCCTGGTCGTCAGGAGAGAGGCGCTGTGGAAGGGGGCCTTCTTCCTGTATCTCGGCCTGTTCTGCGGCGTCGTTTTCTCGCTCGACCTGTTTTTCTGGCACCTGTCCATCCACCTCGTCGGACCCGGGCTGGCCACAATCCTGGCCAACTTTCAGGTATTTCTGCTGGCCCTTTACGGGGTTTTCGTCCTGAAAGAGCCGGTCAATCTGCGCACCGTGCTGGCGATACCCCTCGCAATTTTCGGCCTTTTTCTCCTGGCCGGGGTTCATTGGCGCGAGTTGGGAGAAATTTACCGGCTGGGGGTGGCGGCGGGCCTGGCAACCGCCGTCTGCTATGCCGTTTACATCCTGGCCCTGCGCCGGTTGCAGTCCGGAATGAACGCCCCCTCCGCCATGGCGAACCTGGCCGTCATCTCGCTGATTTCCGCTCTCATCCTGGGCGCGGCGGCCTGGCTGCGCGACGACCGGTTTGCCATTCCGGACACCCAGAGCCTCCTGGCGCTGACCGCCTATGGCCTTATCAGCCAGGTCATTGGATGGGTCCTGATCACCCGGGGCCTGATCCGCCTGCGGTCTTCCCTCGTCGGCCTGCTGATCCTCCTGCAGCCGGCCCTTTCCTTTACGTGGGATATTCTTTTTTTTCACAGAAAAACCGATCTTTACGGGGCCTGCGGTGCGGTGTTGGCCCTGACCGCCATTTATCTGGGAACGACGGCCGGCGGCGGCCGGAAAACCGCTTCGTAAATGAACAGAATTTAAATTCTTAACGTTTTTAGTTGGATTGACACCCGACTAAATTGGTTGACACTATTCAGAATCTAAGGGTATACAAATTTCGAGCTGTTCAACGAAGGGCGAACGGATGAGGATGGACTCTTTTCCCGGGCCTCTTTCAAGGCCGCAAAGCCGGGGCGCAATCCCGGCCGGATCAGATTGCTGAAATGAGTGAATTGGTACTCGAAAACGTGGCCAAGAATTTCGGCGGCCTGAAAGCCGTCGATGGTCTGGGCATGACCCTGCAGAAGGGCGAGATCCTGGGTCTGATCGGCCCTAACGGGGCCGGGAAAACCACCGTCTTCAACCTGATAACAGGAGTATATACACCCAACAACGGCAGGGTGACGTACCGGAATAAAAAAATCAGCGGGCTCAGACCGCACGACATCGTGACGGCCGGCATCGCGCGCACCTTTCAGAACATCCGCCTCTTCAAGGCCATGACGGTGCTCGAAAACGTTCTGGCCGGCCTTCATTGCCGCACCAGAGCCAATATCGTCGATGCTATTTTCCAGACGCGGTTCCAGGCCGCCGAAGAACGGTCGAGCCACGATAAAGCCTCTGAAATACTAGATTTTTTGAAGCTGTATGAATGGCGGCACGAAATGGCGGCCAATCTTTCCTACGGCTTTCAGCGCCGGCTCGAAATCGCCCGGGCGCTCGCCACCGACCCGGGCACGCTTCTTCTCGACGAACCGGCGGCCGGCATGAACCCGAACGAATCCGTCGTATTGATGCGCCTGATCGAATCGATCCTCGCCCGCGGCATCAATATTTTGCTGGTGGAACACGACATGCGCGTCATCATGGGAATCTGCCACCGCATCGTCGTGCTCGATTACGGTCGCAAGATCGCCGAGGGCACGCCGGCCGAAATCCGCCGCGATCCGCAGGTGATCGAAGCGTATCTGGGCAAGCAGGCCGCCACGTGAGCCCCGGGGCCTTTATCGGGGGTGTTGAGAATCTGTCATGTCCCCCTTTTTTCTTTTCATGGGATTCAACTCACAGACAAGGAGGTAGAAAATGAGATCGGTCAGAATTTTACTGGTGCTGATGCTGGCAGTCGGGTTGATGGTGTCGCCATGTGCGGCAATGGCAAAAACGCTTAAAATCGGGTCCCTGAGCCCGCTGACGGGCCAATATGCCGCCGACGGAAACGACATCCGCCAGGGGGTCGAGACGGCCATCGCCCTGTGGGAGGCCAAGGGCGGAGTGCCGGGATTCGACAAGATCGAATACCTGCCCCAGGATTCGGCCTGCGACGGGAAACAGGCCGTTTCGGCCGCCAACAAACTGGCCAACATGGACGTGGCGGGCGTCGTCGGCGCCTATTGTTCTTCGGCCACCATTCCGGCCTCCGATGTTCTGAACGATGCCAAGATCGTGATGCTCACCCCGGCCTCGACCAATGAAAAGGTCACCGAGCGCGGCTACAAGTACATGTTCAGGGTCTGCGGCCGGGACGACGACCAGTCGGAAGCCGCCGCCCGGTTCCTGATTGACGATCTGAAGATCAAGACCATCGCCATCGTGGACGACAAAACCACCTACACCCAGGGCCTGGCCGACAACCTGGAAAAGGCGTTGGGCGACAAGGTGAAAGTGGTGGCCCGCGAACACATCAACCAGGGCGACAAGGATTTTTCAGGCGTTCTGACCAAGATCAAGGCCGCCAACCCGGATGTGCTCTACATGAGCCTGTACAATCCGGAAGGCAATTTGATGGCCATCCAGGCCAAGCGTTTAGGACTGGACGCCACGCTGATGTCCGAAGATGCGGTCTACCACCCGAATTACCTTGAAATCGCCAAGGAAGCCGGCGAGGGGACCTACTTCACCTTCGGCCAGCCGCCGTCGGGCGACATCCCCGAGGTCAAGACCTTCATGGACGCCTACACCAAGAAATACGGTCAACCGGGCTCCTATTCATCCTATGCCTACGATGCGGCCAACATCCTGCTGGGAGCCATCGCCAAGGTCGGCGCCGACGATCCGGATAAGCTGGCCGCCGCCATCCGGGACACCAAGATGCAGGGTGCATCCAAGAAAATAAGTTTCGATGCCAAGGGCGACAGCGGGTCCACCTATCAGATCCTGGTGGTCAAGGACGGCAAGTTCGTTCCGTACAAATAGGGACCATCCGCGACCTTTTGCAGGCACCCTTGAGTGTCCCATTCATATTACGGGTGGGACACCAAGCGTTAAAGCCGCGACATAGCACACCGGGGCCGATCGGTTAAGGCCGACCGGCCCCTCACCGCATCCGGGAGCCGCTCGTGGAGGTTTTCTTCCAGCAGGTCATCAACGGACTCACCCTGGGGTCGATCTATGCCCTGATCGCCCTCGGGTACACGATGGTCTACGGCATCATCCAGTTGATCAACTTCGCACATGGGGAAATCTTCGCCGCGGGCGGATATATCGGCGTCATCGTGCTGTCCTTCATGCAAGCCCGCGGCGTCCTGGACACCCACCCCTTCCTGGGGTTGCTGTTGGCCTTTTTCCTGGCGATGATTTACTGCGCTTTCCTGGCGGTGGCGGTGGAAACGCTCGCCTACCGCCCTCTGCGACGGGCCAGCCGGCTTTCGCTGCTGCTCTCGGCGCTGGGGATGTCGATTTTTTTATCCAACGGCATGATGCTCTCGCAGGGCGTCTACGACAAGGCCTACCCTCTTTTTTTCACCTCCGGCGGATTTGAACTCGGCGGGGTCATCGTCACCAGCATGCAGGTGTTCATCATCCTCGGCTCGGTCCTGCTCATGATCGCATTGAACCTGTTCGTCAACCGGACCCGGTTGGGCAAGGCCATGCGGTCCACGGCCCAGGACCGGGTCATGAGCGCGATTCTGGGCATCAACGCCAACAAGACCATCGTGACCACTTTCGTCATCGGGGCCATGCTGGCGGCGGCGGCCGGCGTGATGGTCGGTCTCTATTACGGATCGGTCCGCTACGACATGGGGTTCATCCCGGGCATCAAGGCCTTTTCGGCGGCCGTGCTCGGCGGAATCGGCAACCTCACCGGCGCCATGCTGGGCGGGATGATCATCGGCATGGTCGAAATTTTTGCAGCCGGTTACCTGGCCAGCGAATACAAGGACGTTTTCGCCTTCATCATCCTGATCCTGGTGCTTTACTTCAGGCCCACCGGCATCATGGGTGAACAGGTGGACGATACCAGGGTGTAGTATGTCACCGAAGCCGTTGCTGAAATATGTGGTTGTTCTGGTCTGGGCGTTTATCCTCCTGTTTCCGATGCTGGGCATCGAGGACGGCCGGTTCGTCTGGGAGCGGGTGCTGAAGGTGATGGCGGTCATCGCCGCGGTCGGGATCCTTGTCCTGATCTATCACTATTTCCTGAAGGGGCTCTCGCTGTCCGCCCGTCAATTGGAAGCCGTCGTCCGCCACCGGCCGCCGCAAAAGTTGCTGGTCGGCCTTTTGGCGCTGGGGGTGGCGGGCCTGCCCTGGATCGCCGACAACTACGGGCTGGACATCGCCATCAATGTGTTGATCTACGTTTCGCTGGGCCTGGGCCTGAACATCGTCGTCGGCCTGGCCGGCCTGCTCGATCTGGGCTACATCGCCTTTTACGCCGTCGGAGCCTACACGTATGCCCTGCTGAACACCAATTTCGGCGTTCCTTTCTGGTTGGCCCTGCCGGCCGGATCGGTCATCAGCGCGAGTGTCGGCGCCTTCATCGGCTACCCGACCCTGAAGATGCGCGGAGATTACCTGGCCATCGTCACGCTCGGCTTCGGCGAAATCATCCGCATCGTGCTGAACAACTGGGACTCGCTGACCAGCGGGCCCAACGGGATCCTGGGCATCAAGGCGCCGGGGCTGTTCTATCCCGTCGTTCAAAACGGCAGCCTCGAATTCGCTCACCTTTACCTGAAAAACCTCGTCTGGCTGTATTACCTGATTCTGGCTATCGCGCTGGTGATCATGCTGGCCGTCCACCGCCTGAACCATTCGCGTATCGGGCGGGCCTGGATGGCGGTCAGGGAGGATGAAACCGCGGCCGAGCTGACCGGCATCCACACGACCCGCATGAAACTCTACGCCTACATGCTGGGCGCCATTTTCGCCGGGTTTGCCGGTGCATTTTTCGCCGCCAAGGTGCGCTACGTCAACCCGAGTTCGTTTATTTTCCTGGAGTCCGCGCTGGTACTCTGCATCGTGGTCCTGGGCGGCATGGGCTCGATCCCCGGTATCGTCATCGGCGCGGTGGCGATCATTGTCCTGCCGGAATGGTTCAGGGGGCTGGCACTCTACCGCATGGCGGCCTTCGGCGGCGCCATGACCGCGATGATGGTCTTTCGCCCCGAGGGACTGCTGCCGGCCAAGCGGAAAGTGCGCGAGGTCGAAGTCAAACGCGAAGCCGCGGACATAGCATGAGGCGAGGACCGCAGACATGCTGAGCATCGAAGACATCCACACCTATTACGGGCATATCCACGCCTTGAAGGGCATCAGTCTCGAGGTCCGGGAAAAGGAGATCGTGTGTCTGATCGGCTCCAACGGCGCCGGCAAATCGACGGCGCTGATGACCGTCAACGGTATCCTGCACCCCGCCAAGGGGCGCATTCTTTTCCTCGGCCAGGACATCACGATGCTGCCGGCCGATAAAATCGCCGGTCTGGGGATCACCCAGGTGCCCGAGGGCCGCCGGATCCTGCCGCGCCTCAGCGTTCAGGACAATCTCGAGATGGGGGCTTTTTTGATCCGCGACAAGAAAGCGATCCGGCAAAACCTCAGCGAGGTCTTTGACATGTTTCCGCTGCTCGCGAAACGATGCAAGCAGCAGGGCGGCACCCTTTCGGGCGGCGAACAGCAGATGCTGGCCATCGGTCGGGCCCTGATGTCCAAACCCAAGCTGCTGCTGCTGGACGAGCCCTCGCTCGGGTTGGCGCCGCTGATCGTGGAAAAAATCTTCGCGATCATCCGGCAGATCAATGCCTCGGGTACGACCATCTTCCTGGTCGAGCAGAATGCCAACATGGCCCTGAGCATTTCCGGAAACGCCTATGTCATGGAATCGGGCCTGATAACCCTCAGGGGCGCCGCCAAGGATCTGGTCCGGGACGAGGCCATCCGCAAAGCTTATCTCGGGGAGGACTGATCGGGGGCCGCCCGGCCGCCGGTTCGAGCCGCTGCCCCGCGTCGGGTGCGGAGGTTTTTCTTTCCGGCGGCGGACTCTTTGCCGCAGCGTGTCAAACCGGCGGCATCCGTTGCCCCCGTCCCGGCTTGTCAATATCTGTTCCCCGTGATTACGGTCAAAATCAGGCCGTGGCCATTTTGTTAATGGTATCGCCCCAGGCGAGGAGGTGCGCGAATGGATGGACAAGAACTGACCTCGATCGGCGAGCAGGCCGTCGCGATAGCCGAGAGCTGGCAGAATCGCGCCAACGAGCTGCTGACCGAAGAGGAAAAAGGCATTCAGGAGCAGATGCAGCGGCTGTTGTCGCATCCGATGGACAAGGTCGTTCTGACCCGCATGATCGATCAGAGTTTCCGGTCGCACAACCCGGCGCGGGTGGCGGATCAGATCAACAGCCTCCTGCGCCGCTACGGCGTCCCGGACTTTTTTCCGAAATTCGACCGGCTGCTGGTGCAGATGTTCCTGGGGCTCGGCCGGCACTTCCCGGCCCTGACCATCCCGAAGATGATCGAGAAAATGCGCCACAACAGCAGTCGCGCGATCATTGCCGGCGAACCCGAAGCCTTGCACGCGCATCTGCGGAAACGCAAGCGCCAAGGCGTGCGGATGAATATCAACCACCTGGGCGAAGCCGTGCTGGGTGAGGGCGAGGCCCGCCGCCGCCTGGAAACCTACATCGCCGATCTTCAAAACCCCGAAATCGAGTACATTTCAGTTAAAATCTCGACGATTTACTCTCAGATCCAGTCCCTGGCCTTCGAGCACAGTCTCGCGGTGCTGGTCGAGCGGCTGTCACGGCTTTACCGGACTGCGGCCGCTCACCTCTTCGAACGCGCCGACGGCACCCGCATCGCCAAGTTCGTCAACCTGGACATGGAAGAATACCGCGACCTGGAGATTACGGTCGCGGCGTTCAGGCGGACGCTCGAACAACCTGAATTCAGGACCCATTCGGCCGGCATCGTCCTGCAGGCCTACATACCGGACGCCTACGGCATTCAGCGCGACCTCACCGCCTGGGCCCGCGACCGCGTGGCGGCCGGCGGCGCTCCGATCAAGCTCAGGATCGTCAAGGGCGCCAACATGGAAATGGAACAGCTGGAGTCCGCCATTTTCAATTGGCCCCTGGCGCCGTACGACAACAAACTCGATGTCGATGCCAATTACAAACGCATGATCGCCTACGGCATGCAGCCGGAAAACATCCGGGCGGTCAAACTCGGCATCGCCTCGCACAATTTGTTCGAGCTGGCCTTTGCCCATGCGCTGGGTCGGCTTTACCGGGTCGGCGAGGATTTTTATTTCGAGATGCTCGAAGGCATGGCGGACCACGTGCGCCGCGCGCTGTGCGAGACCGCCGGCGATGTGCTGTTGTATGCGCCCGTTGCGACCAAGGACGAATTTATCAACGCCATTGCCTACCTCATCCGGCGCCTGGACGAAAACACCGCCCCGGAGAATTTCCTGCGCTACGCCCCCAACCTGTCGACCGAATCGGAAGCCTGGGCGTTTCTGCGGGATCACTTCCGGGCATCGATCGAGTGCATGCCGTCGGTCGGCAGCACCCCGCACCGCACCCAGGACCGCAACCGTGAAAAGTTTCCGCAGGACCTGGGCACCTATCACACCGACGAGTTCACCAACGAACCGGATACCGATTGGTCCCTGGCGGCCAATCGCACCTGGGCCGAGGCGATCCGGGACCGGTGGCACGAAAAAGCCGGCACCGGGCCGCTGCAGATTCCGCTGGTCATCGACGGTCAGGAGGTTTACGCGGACCGCACGACGCGCGAGATCACCGACAGGTCCCGTAGCGGCGAAAGCCCGGTAATCGCCCGTTTCGCTCTGGCCACCGCCGTGGACATCGAGAACGCGGTCGCCGCGGCCAAGACCGACCCGGACCAGTGGCGCGGGAAATCCCTCCGGCAGCGCCACCAGGTCCTCTCGGCGGTCGCCATGGCCCTGCGGCAGGCGCGCGGCGATCTGATCGGCGCGGCCGCCGCCAATACCGGCAAGGTTTTTACGGAGGCCGACGTCGAGGTGTCCGAAGCCGTCGATTTCGCCGAATATTACCCGTTTTCGGCCCGGATTTTCTGCGAACGGCCCAATGTCATCGCGCGCGGCAAGGGGGTCGGGTGCGTCGTCTCGCCCTGGAATTTTCCGATCGCGATTCCCTGCGGCGGAGTGGCGGCCGCTCTGGCCGCCGGCAACACGGTCATCTTCAAACCGTCATCGGACGCGGTCCTGGTGGCCTGGCATCTGTGCCAGTGTTTCTGGCAGGCCGGCGTTTCGCGCCGGACCCTGCAGTTTTTGCCCTGCTCCGGCGGCAGCACCGGCCTGGAACTGATCATCCACCCGGACGTGGATTTCGTCATTCTCACGGGCGGGACCCAAACGGGCCTCGACATGCTCGCGGCCCGGCCGGACCTGTACCTGTCGGCCGAAACCGGCGGCAAGAACGCCACGATCGTCACGGCCATGTCCGATCGGGACCAGGCGATCAAAAACGTGCTCCACTCGGCCTTCAGCAACTGCGGGCAGAAATGTTCGGCGACCTCGTTGCTGATTCTGGAAAAAGAGGTCTACCAGGACCCTGATTTCAAACGCCAGCTGGTGGATGCCGCCGCGAGCCTGCCGGTGGGATCGGCGTGGGATTTCGAGAACAAACTGGGGCCCCTGATCCGGGAGCCGTCGGGCGTTCTGAAACGCGGCCTCGAAACCCTCGAGCCCGGTGAAACCTGGGCATTGAAACCGCGCCCCGTGGCCGGCAATCCCGCCCTGTGGACGCCCGCGATCAAGTGGAATGTCCAGGCCGGATCGTTTACGCACACGACCGAGCTTTTCGGGCCTCTCCTGGGCGTGATGTGCGCCAAAAACCTGGACCATGCCATCGACCTCGTCAACGCCACCGGCTACGGCCTGACTTCCGGGCTGGAGAGCCTCGACCGGCGCGAGCAGGAAACCTGGAAAGAGCGCATCCGGGCCGGCAACCTGTACATCAACCGCGGAACGACCGGCGCCGTCACCCTGCGCCAGCCCTTCGGCGGGATGGGCAAATCGGCCCTGGGCGCCGCCATCAAGGCCGGCTCTCCGAATTACGTCTCCCAGTTCATGACCTACGAGGAGAAAGGATATCCCCGCGTAAACGTCATATTGAAGGATCACGGCCTGCTGCGCCTGGCCCGGCAGTGGCAGCGCAAGGCCGAGTGGGGCGAATTCGGCGATAAGGCGGTCGATATCCTCAAGACCGCGCGGGCGATCAAGAGTTATCTCTACCATTTCGAGCGGGAGTTCGCGCGCGAAAACGATTACTTTCATCTCCGGGGCCAGGACAACATCCTGCGGTATCAACCGATCGGCCGCGTGCTGGTGCGCATTCATCCGGAAGACAGTCTGTTCGAGGTCCTGGCCCGCATTGCCGCGGCAAAGATCACGGGCTGTGATCTGCTGATCGGCAGCCGGCCGGACGACCGGCATCCGGCAACCGCCTTCCTGGAATCCGAAGAGGGCCGTAAATTTCTCGGCGCCACCGTCATCGAACCGCTGAGCGATGCGGAGGTCATTCGCCGCCTGCCTGATATCCAGCGCATCCGCTATGCCGACCCCCGGCGTGTTCCGGCGGCTCTTTTCGAAGCGGCGGCCCGGACCGGCTTTTACATCGCCCGGGCACCGGTCTTGATGGAAGGGCGCCTCGAGCTGCTCCACTATCTGATCAATCAGAGCATTTGCGACGCCTATCATCGTTACGGCAATTTAGGGGAAAGATCACTGACGTGATGCACGTGGCACCGGCGAACGAAGCAAGACCGAAGATGACCGGAAACAATCCCTTTCAAGAGTCTGCGAAGCGGCCTCATCCGCACGGGACCCGATCTCCTGGAACAACCCGGCAAATTCCCGTCCTAAAGGCTTGAGCATGACTGTCAACCACCTCCTTGGGCCGCTGTTCACCGATTTTTACGAACTGACCATGGCGGCCGGATATTTCAACCGCCGGTATTTCGTTCCGGCCACATTCTCACTTTTCATCAGAGATTATCCGCCCGGGCGCAATTATTTTGTCGCCGCGGGTCTGCAGGAGGCACTGGCCGAGTTGGAGTCGTACCGGTTCGCGCGCGAAGATCTGGCCTATCTGAAAAAAACCGGAGATTTTGCGGATGATTTCCTGATGTTTCTCGAGCGCTTGCGGTTCACCGGCCAGGTCACGGCCCTGCCCGAGGGCACCATATTTTTTGCGGACGAACCGATTCTGGAAGTGACCGCCCCCCTGGTGGAAGCCCAGATCGTGGAAACGTTTTTGATCAACACCATCGGCTTTCAGACCATGATCGCCACCAAGGCCGCCCGCTGCGTCCAGGTGGCCGCCGGCCGCCCGCTGATCGATTTCTCCCTGCGGCGCACGCACGGCCACGATGCCGGCCTGAAGGTGGCCCGCAGCACCTATCTGGCCGGATTTGCCGGCACCAGCAATGTCATCGCCGGCCGTGAGTACGGCATTCCGACCTCGGGCACCATGGCCCACTCTTTCGTGCAGGCCTTCGGCAGCGACGTCGAGGCCTTTACGGCTTTTGCCGAAGCCTTTCCCGACACCGCGGTTTTTCTGATCGACACCTACGACACCCTTGCCGGAGCGCGGGCGGCCGCCAAGGTCGCCCTGAACATGAAAAAAAAGGGCCACGATCTGCTGGGCGTGCGTCTGGACAGCGGCGACATGGTGCACCTGAGCCGTGCGGTACGCCGGATCCTGGATGCGGCCGGGCTCAGCGAGGTCAAGATTTTTGCCAGCAGCGGTTTCGATGAACGCAAGATCGAGGCGGTCATCGGGCAGCGGGCGCCGATCGATGCCTTCGGGGTGGGTACCGGCGTCGGTGTATCTGCAGATGCACCGTTTATGGATATCGTGTACAAGATGGTTCGCTGCGGCGGGCGCGACGTGCGCAAGTTGAGCCCCGGCAAAGTAACCCTGGCCGGGAAAAAGCAGGTGTTCCGGGGCTTTGACGATGAAGGGTTCTGCCGGGCGGACTCCATCGGGCTGCGCGATGAATCGCTCATCGGCCGGGTGCCGCTGCTGGAGCCGGTCATGGAAAATGGGCGCCGGCTGCGGCCTCCGCCGACGCTGGCAGAGATTCGGACGCGGTTTGCCCGGAACCTGGCCGTCCTGCCGGGAAGATACAAAGAGCTGGATGCCGCCACAGCCTACCCGGTGGATGTCAGTTTGCGACTGCAGAAATTACAGGAAGACCTCTGACTTCGATGGAGACACGAAAAAGCCCGTTATGGATCCGGCGCGGAGGTGCCCGGCAAAACCGGGGGGTCATTCAGGCATCGAAACGAGAACGAGCGGTGCGCCGTTTAAGGCTATTGGCGCGCACAAGCCGCAGGAGCCTTTCGGCGATGTCGGTTTCGCGCGGGCTCAAAATACCGGCGCCGACCCACCTTTCGATGGTTTCGGCCGGTACGGTCAGATTTTCCGCGCAGGTTTCAAGGTCGCCGATACCCATCAGGTCGATGTCAAAGCCGTTCTCAGGCAATGGCGGCGGCGCAGGGCGCCTGGGAACCGGATGCCGGTAACCGGACGGATACCCATCGACCGACCCGTTCGCCGGAGAAGCGCCAGCGGCCGCCGGCCCGGAGCCGACGTGTTCCGGCAGGGCCGCGGGCAAAATGGCCTTGTCGACCCTTGTTTCATCGGCCATGGTTCTGACCAGGCGTTGCGTCTGGCCGGGCCGGAAGCGCCGGATGTAATTTTTCAGCACGTTAAATAAACGAGTGGCGTACAGCATTACCCTTACCTTCCCTTGTCTTCGGTTGAATCCCACGCCGTCGAGCCAAAGTCCATTTTCGATTAAGCGATACCGGCCGGAATCGGTCGCGTGATGCCCAATCGGCCATTAGCTGCGGACGGTGATCTTGATCCACTTTTCCAGTATAGTAAGACCGATGTGAACTTTTGGCTCTAATGATTATACGGTATTTTCGCGGTAGAATCGACATTATTCAATTGGCGTCCATTCCCGTGGAATTTTTCAAGTTTTAATCCGAATGGCCGATAGTGGTTAGTGAGCGTCCATCCACCAGGTATACTGAACTTTTCTCCGCATGGGACGAACAAGGAAGTGATATGGATTTAGCGACCGTTATCGGACTTTTCGGGGGCACGGTCCTGATTGTCGGCTCGGTTATCATCGGCGGATCAGCGCTTGTTTTCGTCAATATTCCCGGGGTCTTGATCGTTTTGGGCGGCACACTCGCCACGTGTTTCATCAAGTTTTCGATGCGCGAGGTCATCAATTCGTTCGCGGTGGTGATGAAGGCTTTCATGGTCAAGCTGGACTCGCCCGAGGACCTCATCAAGAAATTGGTCGAACTATCCAAAATCGCCAAGAAAGAGGGGCTGATCGCCCTTGAGAATCAAAAGACCGATGACGCTTTTTCGGCCAAGGCCATTCGCTATCTTTCGGACGGTCTGGACGAGAAGCTGATTTCCGAAATGCTCGACAAGGACATTCGCCAGACACTCCAGAGACACACGATCGGTCAAAGCGTCTTCAGGGGCATGGGCGCTTCCGCACCGGCTTTCGGCATGATCGGGACCCTGATCGGGCTCGTCCAGATGCTGGCCAGCATGTCCGACCCGTCCAGCATCGGGCCGGCCATGGCCATTGCCCTTCTCACGACGCTCTATGGCGCATTGGTCGCGAACCTGGTCTGCCTGCCGCTGGCCGACAAACTGGCCCTGCGCAGTCAGCAGGAACAGGAAAACCGGCGGATAATCCGTGAAGGCACCATCGGCATTGCCCAGGGAATGTCGCCCATGGTCCTGGAAGAAGCCTTGAGAATCTATCTGGCTCCCAAGGACCGTCAGAAAAACACGCCGGCGAAAAATCCAAAAAAAGCCCGCTGATGAGCCAGTCCGACGACATTCAAATTCCTGCGCCCGAAGAAGGGGCGCCGGCCTGGGCGGTCACCTTCGGCGACCTGATGAGCCTGCTGCTTTGCTTCTTCGTTTTGCTGCTCTCTTTTTCCGAAATGGACAAAGCCAAATACAAGGAGGTCTCCGGGTCACTGGCCAAGGCTTTCGGGGTTCAGCGCAAAATCAAGGCCTTCGAAGCCCCCAAGGGCGTCAAAATGATCTCCAGAGACTTCGACCAGGAGCTGATTCCGGTCAGCCCCCGCGAGGAGTTCATCGCCATGCAGCAGCGGGAGAAGATCGGCATGGCACTGAAAAAAGAAGTCGCCACCGGATTTCAGGAAATGCAGGATCTGATTCAGGTTGACGTGGGCGAAAAAGAAGTGACCATCCGCCTGATGGGGGAAACGGCTTTCGATTCCGGCAAGGCGGAAATAAAGGACCAGATGAAGCCGCTCCTGCTGAAGATCGGAGATGTTCTGGCGCAGGGCGACGGAGAGGTGATCGTTGCCGGGCACACGGACGATGTCCCGGTCAACGGCGGGCCTTACGGTTCCAACTTGAAGCTGTCGATCGCCCGTTCGGCCATGGTGGCTGAATTCTTGCTGTCGATGTCCGCCATTCCGGCCAGCCGCGTGGCGACCATGGGGTTCGGCGAATACCGGCCGATCGAGTCCAACGACACCGCCGAGGGCCGCAAGCACAATCGTCGCGTGGAGATCATCCTGCGCGCCACCGACACCGCCAAGCGCGAGAGTCCCGGCCCCGCCCATGAAAAGAAGTCGATCCTGAAAAACCTTTTCCCGTAACCGTGCACGGCCGCCGGCGCGGCGTCCGACGGTGCCCATCCGCGATCTTTTTCAGGCACTTCTGAACGGCCGATTCATACCGTTTGCGTCGTTCGCTGGGCGAGGCCCTCCCGCAAGTCCGCGGGGATCTTGCCTGCGGCGCGACTGGCGCAGGCAGACCATTTATGGATGGGACACCGATAAGCTGGCACCCGGATGCCGTTGCGATGGTTTGCCGTCGGATGGAGGGGGCGAACGCGGTGGGGAAGAACGCCTGCCTTCCCCACCGGAGGTCTAGAAGTACCAGCTGAGTCCGATGGTGGTGGACCACTCGCTCAGTTTGGATTCGAGCGTGATGGCATCGAAGGCCGATCTTTCCTTGATGGTATTTTCGGCCGCGTACATGAAAGACAGGTTCAGGGCCAGGGCATCGGTCAGGCGGTAGCCGACCCCGCCCGTGAAGTGGTGTTCGACGATCGCCGGAAACCCGATGATGCGCAGGGTCTCGTAACCGACCCGGTTGACGGCGATGCCCTGGATGTCTACGACATTGGTTGGGTCGAAGGGGTCGGGATTCCAGCCGTTGTGTTCATTGACCGGGTTCTTGCCGTAATTGTATCCCAGACGCAAGGTCAGCTTTTCGGCCGGTTTCCACTGGGCGCCGAGGCCGAAGACCCACTGGTTGTCCCAATCGAATTCCTTGTAGCCGGCCGCGTCGGCCCAATTGAACCAGCGGGTATAGAACTCGAACAGCCACTGGCTGTTGGGTTCGAATGAGACTCCGCCCTGGACCCGCCACGGTGCTTCGAGTTCCAGATCCTGGTAGGGGCCGGCGGGATTGCCGAACTTGGAGACATTCTTGTGATTGACTTTTTCGGGCGTGGTGAAGGAAAAGCCGATGTTGAACTTGTCCAGATGATAGAGGGCGCCCAGCTGCAATCCGGCCGTGTATCCCGGAGCGGCCCCTTCGCCGAGATCCAGGCTCTGCCAGACGACTTCGAACGAGGCGCCGAGGCTGAAATTGGGGGTGACCAGCCAGGCGACGTTCGGTGCCAGCTTCAGGACCTGCAGCTGGGTGTAGACCGCCGGTAAAGTCGCGCCGGGTGGCACCTGCGGGTTGACCGAGGACAACGGTATCCGCGAAAAATCGATAGTCGTGTTCTTGTAGTCGACGCCCAGCCCGGAGACGCCATACATGCCGGCGCCGAAGCGCCATTTGTCGTTGATGGGGGCGGTGACGGCGATGGCCGGAATCACCGAGGGCGGCAGTTCACTGTCGTCGCTGCCGGAAAAGCCCGGCAGTCCGTAATTGACGGCGCCCGTCACCGAGGGCACGAAGACGGTACCGGCGAAATCCACGGAAGAACCGGGGCAAAAGGGACCGAAACACATTCCGGCCGGGTTGGCAAAAATGGCGCTGATGCCATCCTGCGGAGCGGCCACGCCGGCGCCGCCCATGGCCCGCGAGATCGGCCCCACCCCGATCAAGGCATCACCGTTGGTGGCCAGGGCCGCCGGCGCCAGCACAAAAACCACTGCCACCAAGGTTAACACACTCATCGTCTTTTTCATCGTTTCCTCCCTTTGAACAATATTGATAGCCAGTCCTTTACATTCTCAACGCATCAAAAAGATGTCATCACCACCTTTCGTCGCAGACGTTCCATATCAGTGTCCATTTATAAAAGGTCTTTTTTTCCTTGAGCGGCCGGTCGCAGCGGTCTTCCGGTTGCGGCGACCATAACGTATGCCTCGCCGTCCCGCTTGGGCGGGATGCGGCCTTACTCATCGAACAACTCCAGCTGTATGAATCGGATACTCAGACGTGCCAAAAAAGATCGCGGATGGGCAATTATTAATAAATCGGACCCGCTAAGGTGCCATGAAAAGACCTGGATGGGCATCGTCGGGCACCTCAGGCGGCGGCTTTTTTCACCGGCACCAGGGCGTCGGCCACCATCGACGATAGAAACTGAACCTCCAGTCCCATCTTGTAGTGGTCGTTCAGGTTGCTGAGCTGGGTGTGGCAGTTTTCACAGGCGGTCGACAGAATTTTGGCACCGGTGGCCTTGACCTGGTCGACTTTGACCCTGGCGGATTTCATCCGGAAATCGAGCGTGTCCTCTCCAAGGGCCACCAGGCCGCCGCCGCCGCCGCAACACCAGTTGTAGCGCGGATCGTCGGTCATTTCGCGAAAATTGTTCGACAGGTGGCCCAGGATGTAGCGGGCCTCGTCGATCACCCCGCCGTTGCGGGCGATCTGGCAGGGATCATGATAGGTGATCGGTTCGGTGAAGCGGGTCTTGTCGAGTTTGATGCGGCCATCGCGCAGGTAACGGGCGTGAACCTCGGTAATCGAGGAAACTTTGAACGGCTGGCGCCCCGAGAGCTGCTTCATCACCCGAAAGGCCGTGCCGCATTCGCAGATGCAGACCTCCTTGACTTTCAGGCGCAGGGCTTCGCTGATGATGCGATCCAGGATCAGTTTGGTCTTGGCGGGGTCGCCCACGAAGGCCCCGAAGTTAACGGCCTCGAAAAAGCTCAGGGTCCAGTTTTCGCCGGCGGCATTGAAAATGGCGGCCGCCGGAATGATGGAGTGGGCTCCGGCCAGTGCCACATAGAGCAGGTCGGCGCCGGCGGTGTCGACCGGAATGGCCGCGTGCCCGGCTTCGGTGCGCCACTTCTTGATCACCTCTTCCTCCAGCTGCCCGATCCCGGCCAGAAAGCCCTCCTTGAAAAATTCCAGCGATTTGCCTTTTTCGACGGAAGTGTCGGCCAGCATGCTCAGGATTTCCGGCTCGGCGCTGGCCCCGATCAACAGCAGCTTGGCGATCGACATGAGCAGTTGGGTGTCGATGCCGAACGGGCAGTAGACCATGCAGCGCCGGCAGCCCGTACAGGAATAGGCGGCCTCGTAGAGCTGCTCGACGGCCAAATCGTCGAGTTCTCTGGCTTCACCGACCGAGGGCCAGAACCGGCCGCGAACCTTGAAATATTTTTTGTACAGCCGGCGGATCAGCTCGTGCCGGGAGGCTGAAATGTATTTGGTGTGGCCCATGGAGGCATAGACGTGGCAGGCTTCCACGCAGGTGCCGCAACGGGTGCAGGTTTCGAGGTAGTATTTTATGGCGTGGGTGAACTTGCTGCGGAAAAGCCGCAACAGTTCTGCTTGGGTTTTGTTGTCCATGGTCTCACCCTCTTCTCAATTTATTCATGGGAAGCGACAGAAAAGCATGCATCAGCTGGCTGAAGGGGAAAAATATCAGGAAAAGATTGGCGAAAAACACGTGCAGCACCAGCATGAAGGAATGACCCGAAGATGTCGTGGCATAGGGCAGATCCGGTTTCAACACCAGCAGGCTGTAGAGGTAGCCGCGATAGTCCTCGACCGTCATCTCGCCGTAGCCGTACCACCGCCTGGCCCAGTCCATCTCGCTGCCGAAAATAACGATCAGAAACAGCAGGACCAGCAGGTAATAGTCTTCCGGCACCGACAAATCCTTGACCGGTGAAATCAGGCGCCGAAAAAGAAAAAAAAGCAGGCAGACCGCCAGGATCAAGCCGACGAAGCCGTTGCCGACAAAAACCTCGTGCGGAACGATCTGGAATATCGACATCTCGGCGATCAATTCCAGGTGACCGATCAGCAGCAGGACCAGGCAGAGGTGGAAGGCCATTAAAAACACCCACAGCAGGGGCTTGTGCCTGAGGACGGTGGGAAACATGAACGTGTCGTAGAGCGCCCACACCCACTTGGGCTTTTTTTCGGGATAGATCTGCAGCGTGGTGGGATGCCGGGGATAGTGCCAGATCCTGACGATCCTCCAAACGGTCCCAATCAGAAATGTCGCGCAGGCGATGTAGACCATCGGTACCAGAGTGAAATAGGTGACGGATTGCACGGCAGCCTCCTTTTCGTGCGGCCTGCTATGGAAAGGGGGCGTCCGTGAACGCCCCCCGCCGGTTTAGGCTTTACGTTGGATAAAAAACTTGATGGTTTTTCCGTCCTGTTCGGTTTTGAGGATCTCGTTGCCGCTGGTGCGGGCCCAGGCCGGAAAATCCGTCAGCGACCCGGGGTCGGTTGAATGGGCTTCGATGACCTGACCGACTTCGATCTCCTTGATGCCCTTGCTGACCTTGACCACCGGCATCGGGCAGGGCAGCCCTTTCAAATCCATGACCTTGTCGACCTTGATGTCTTCACTCATGCGTCACCTCCTGGTTGAATTGGGTAAGCGTTCATATGAACATGGTAATCCGACTGTTGTTCGCTTCTTCGAGGAACTTGGCCACGCCGCAGAATGTCAGGTCCTTGTAGTCGATCATCTCCTCGCGTTTGAATCCCATCAGGTCCATGGACATTTCGCAGACGTAAATTTTGACGCCCAGCTCCTCGGCCATCTCAAGCATCTGTTCGAGCGTAGCGACGTTTTTTTTCTTCATCAGGGATCTCATCATGGCCGTGCCCATGCCGCCCATGTTCATTTTCGACATCTTCACCTCGCTGGTTCCCTTGGGCAGCATGGTCGCGAACATCTTGGCCATGGTATCCTTGCCGCCGACGCTCTTTTTCTTGTCTCTCAGTACCGGGGTGCCCCAAAAGGTAAAGAACATCACCGCTTCCATCCCCATGGCCACGGCCCCGGTGGAGATGACGAACGCCGCCAGGACCTTGTCCAGGTCGCCGCTGAAGACGATGGTGGCGACCTTGGGCTCGGTCGCCTTTTTGTCCAGTACATCGATACGGCTCTTTAAGGCCGCCAGTTGTTCTTCGATCTGTTGCAAACTGACATCTTGCTGTTGAATGGCACTCTCGGCTTGTGGCATGGCTTCCTCCGCTGCTTTTGGTGGGTTGCAGAAATATGAAAAATACAGCCGATACTTTTCGTTGATTGGCGTATTCGTCTATAGGGTGAACCATTTAGTTTGACAAAAATCACCCCCCCGTTGCGGGCGCGATCCGCCGCAATCGTTCAAAAAACAAGGTCACTCCATCAAGTCTTTGACCGCTTCCATCGATGATTTGAGCAGTTCGAGGTCGATCAGCATGAGCTTTCTTTGCTCGGATGGAATCCGTAACAGGACTTGGTGGTGGACATCGTCCAGAAACGCTTTGATGTCGTCTAATTTTTTATGCCCCTCGGGCGAGAGACTCAAAAGGTGTACCCGCGAATCCTCCGGGTCCTTGATACGTTGAACGTAGCCCTTCCTGGTGAGGCCGTCGATGATCTTGGAGATGCGGCTCTTGACGACATTCATCTTCTGGGCGATGCCCTTGGGCGTGAGGTAGCGCTCCTCTCCGAAAAGCAGCAGACAGCGCAGCTCGGCGTCCGGCAGGTCGAACCGATCGCTCTGGTACTGCATCCTTTCCTGGCAGCACTGGTACAGCCGGCTCACCAGGCGCTGGAACTGTTCCAGTTGAAACGGAGATATGTCACTGGAGGGCGCGTCGGGTTTATAATTCATGGCATGAACAATATGCTGGTTAATTAGCCCTGTCAAGCTTTTTTTGAAAAATGTCACTTTAAAAATTTATCAAATAATATTAATTATTTATCTTTATAATTCTAGTCTGTGACAAGAATTTTAATTTAATTTCCTCCATAAACCTTTTATGCGGCGCCGCGCAGAACCGAGGTGTTGGGGATCGATCGGCGTAGTGATCATGACGGGTATCTTTGAGAATCTATAACAAAAATGCGGGGGTGCGTCGTTCTATGAACAGGGCGATGCGGATGGGGTGCCACGAAAAAGCGGGTCGGCAAAACCGAGAGTTGAGAAGACGGGGATACGCGAAACTTAAAAAGACAGGCCGGCTTCGAGGAAGGGGCCGTTTATAACGGTGTCGATGGCCTGGCCGTTTTGCTCGATTTCATACTTGCTGAACCGGTAGCCGCCGGCGGCATACGCCGGCCCGAAGGCGCCCCAGCGCAAGAGGCCGGTCAGGCCATAGGATGTATTGCCGCCCACGGAAATCCCCCGGCCTTCCGCCTCCAGGGAAACCGTCGCCAGGGGATGGAATTTCACGGTGGCAAAAATCATCGGCAGCGCTATGGTCGAGTCTGTCGATGTCCGTTGGGCCGCCTCGCGCTTGAGATCCGCTTCGACATCGACGGTCCGCAGCTTGACGCCCACGTCGAGGTTGAGCTTGTCGCGCGACAGGGTGTTGACAAAAGGAACCGCGTAAAACAGGGACACGTTGAGATCACTCAGGCGCCCGCGGGAGTCCGGGGCGGCAGCTTCTTCGAGGCCGTTGGCGCCGAAATCGAGGCGCAGGTTGTTCATGTTCGTGCCGTCGTATCTGACGGGCGTTATCGTCACGCAGACATTCGGCAGATAGGCCGAGACGTCCACGACGAATGGGCCGAAAATCTTGGTGTTCTCATCGCTCCCCCCTTTTTCGGAGCCGATCAGCGCCTTGGCCCATTCACCGGCGGCAGAACGGCCGGAAGAACTCCACTGACCGGTTTCCGGCGTCAGGTCACCGCCCCGGGCGGGCAGGACGGTCGCCAGCAACAGGGCCGCGGCAATGGCCATGATGATATTTTTCATCGTCTGTTTGTCTCTTGAAAAACGCCCATGCGGCTGATTCACCGCAAAACCACACGCATGACATATCCTACCAGCATGTCACCTGGATGTCAATTCTCCGCGCCTTTTCATGCAGGATATCGAAATCCTGCTCAAGGCATTGCGGCCCGCGCGCAAAGCGCCCCCCGCTGAGGGACGACGCACGACTTTGCCACCGGCTCAAATACCCAGATAAGCGCGGCGGACATCGTCGTTGGCGAGCAGTTTGCCGGCCGAATCCGAGAGCGTGATTTTTCCGGTTTCCATGACGTAGCCGCGGTGGGCAACCTTCAAGGCGAGATTGGCATTTTGCTCCACCAGAAAAATGGTCGTGTTGCTTTCGGCATTTATTTTTTTAATGATGTCGAAAATCTGGCGTACGATGATCGGGGCCAGGCCCAGCGACGGCTCGTCCATCAGCAGCAGTCGCGGACGGGCCATCAGGGCGCGCGAAATCGCCAGCATCTGCTGTTCCCCGCCGCTGAGCGTGCCGCCGGCCTGCCCCCGGCGTTCGGCCAGAATCGGAAACAGCGCAAATATGTAGTCGATGTCTTTTTTCACGCCCTCTTTATCGGCCCGCAGAAAGGCCCCCATGTCCAGATTTTCCATCACCGAGAGATGGGGAAAAATTCGCCGCCCTTCCGGCACCTGGCTGATTCCCAGGGCCACGATCTTGTTGGGGCTGAGGTCGTGAATGGAGTGGCCCATGAAGTGTATTTCACCGGAGCGCGGGGGAACGATGCCGCAGATCGACATCAGGGTCGTGCTTTTGCCGGCGCCGTTGGCACCGATGAGGGTGATGATTTCGCCTTGCGAAATCTTGATGCTGATTCCCTTCAGGGCCTGGATGTTGCCGTAGAAAGTTTCGACGTTTCTCAGCTCAAGCATCGATATCTTCCCCGAGGTAAGCCTTGATGACAACCGGGTTATTTTTGATGTCCGCGGGTGTTCCCTGAGCGATTTTTTTTCCGTAATCGACCACGAAGATGCGGTCGGAAAGGCTCATCACCAGCTTCATGTCGTGCTCGATCAGCAGAATGGCCACCTCTTCCCGATCGCGCAGCGTGAGGATCAGCTCGTCGAGTTCGTCGGTCTCGCGCGGATTCAGCCCGGCGGCGGGTTCGTCGAGCAGCAGGATGAACGGATCGGTGGCCATGGCCCGTGCGATTTCGAGCCGCCGCTGGGCGCCGTAGGGCAGGTTCTTGGCAAACTCGTTGACGAATTTCTCCAGGCCGATCTTCTCCAGAATGCGGTAGCTGTCGTCCACCACCCGCCGCTCTTCCTGGCGGGTCGCCGGCGGCCGGAAAATCGCCCCGGCAATGCCGGATTTCAGGCGGCAGTGGCGGCCGACCATGATATTTTCGAGCACCGTCATGGTGGGAAAAAGCCGGATGTTCTGAAACGTCCGCGCCAGGCCGACTTCGGTCACCTTGTTGGGTTTGAGCCCGTTGAGCCTGACGGTTCGCTTGCCGGGCGGGCGGGCCGTCATATCGCCCCTGGTCGGCGGATAAATGCCGGTGATGCAGTTGAAAAAAGTGGTCTTGCCGGCGCCGTTGGGCCCGATCAGCGCGACGATCTCGCCCTTGCGCATGTCCAGATCGACGCCGTCCAGGGCGCGCAGGCCACCGAAGTCCATGGTGAGGTTTTTAACTTCCAGAATCGGCTCCATAGATCGTTTGCCCGTCACACCTCGATCGACGATACTTTCTCGCGCTTGGGAGGAATTTTGAATTCGTAGGATCGCCGTACGTTGCTGATGATGCCGCCGGGACGAAACACCATCATCGTCACCAGCACGGCCCCGAAAATGAGCATGCGGTATTCGGAGAAGGCCCGCAGGTATTCCGGCAGCAGGATCAAAACCAGCGCCCCGAATATCACGCCCACGATCGATCCCATGCCGCCCAGCACGACGATGCACAGAATGATGACCGATTCCCAGATGGTGAAGCTGGCCGGGTTGATAAAGGTGGTCTTGGCCGCGAAAACCACCCCGGCCATGCCGGCCCAGGTGGCCCCCAGGGCAAAGGCGGTCAGCTTGGTCCTGGTGCGGTCGATGCCCATCGCCTGGCAGGCGACTTCATCCTCGCGCAAGGCGATCCAGGCGCGTCCGATGCGCGAATCCTGGAGCCGGTTGACCACGAAGATGGTAAAAATGACCAGGCCGATCATGAGAAAATAGATGAAGATGGTCGACTGCTCCAGCGACATGTCGATGCCGAATACGCCGGGCCGCGGAATATTGGCGATACCGCTCGGGCCGAAGGAAAAGTCGTTCCAGTTTTCGAGCACCAGGCGGATGATTTCGCCGAATCCGAGCGTGACGATCGCCAGGTAGTCGCCCCTTAGCCGCAGCACGGGGTAGCCGAGAAGAATCCCGAAGGTGGCCCCCACGCCGGCGCCGATCGGCAGGGCGAACCAGAAGTTGAGCCCGAAGTGGAGATTCAAGAGCGCGTATGAATAGGCTCCGACCGCGTAAAAGGCGACGTAGCCCAGGTCCAGCAGGCCGGCCAGTCCCACCACGATGTTGATGCCCAGGCCGAGCATCACGTAAATCAGGGCATTGACCATGATGTTGGTCTGGTAGAGCGACAAGACAAACGGAAAGGCGGCGGCGGCAGCGACAATGGCGACGAGCAGCGGGAGATAGATTCGGCGATCGGAGAGAATGCGCTGCTTGAGGGACTGGCGGTCATCGATTTTTCCTTCCAGGTCGCGCTTTTGCCCCATCTCCTTGCGCCGCAGTAAATAGCGCCAGATGTAAGAGAGCACGAAGCTGCCGATGCCCACCAGCAGCATGTTTTCCCAGCGCCACTCCACCCGCTTGTAAATGGTGTTGACCCGGATGACCATGATCGGAAAGGTCAGGAACATGAACCACAAGGACACCAGAAGCGATTTCTTGAGTTCTTCGAGACGAATCAATTTTTCAGGTCCTGCCCGCCAAGAGGGGTTGGCATCGATCGCGCACCCACCCGCTGCCGTTGGCCTTCGGGTATGCGGCCGGCTACACTTTCTGCGATTCCGACCGCCCCAGAATGCCCGACGGCCGGAAAATCAGGATGAATACCAGAAACAAAAAGGCGAAGACATCTTCGTAGTCACTCGAGATATACCCGGTAAAGAAGCTTTCGGTCCAGCCCAGCACCAGGCTGCCGAGCACCGCTCCCGGAATGCTGCCGATCCCGCCCAGCACCGCGGCCACGAAGGCCTTGATGCCGGCCAGAAAACCGATGTAGAAGTTGATCTGACCGATGTGCGAGGCGATCAGGACCCCGCCGATGGCCGCCGTGGCCGATCCGACGATGAAGGTCACCGAAATGACGCGGTTGACGTCCACGCCCACCAGCATCGCCATTTCCTTGTCCTGCGAAACCGCCCGCATCGCTTTTCCGATCCGGCTGAACTTGATCAATATCGTCAACAGGATCATGACGATGGCGGTGGTGACGTAAATGACGACCTGTGAAGAACGGACGATGTGTTCCCAGGGCTTGAGCCACTCGAACTCGGGAATCAGGGCGGGAAAGGGAAGAAAATCGGAGGTTTGCGCCAGCAGGACGTAATTCTGCAGAAAGAGCGACATGCCGATGGCGCTGATCAGGGCCGAGAGACGCGGCGCGTTGCGCAAGGGCTTGTAGGCGATTTTTTCGACCGTGTAGCCGTAAGCCGACGAGTACACCACCGCCACCGCGGCGGCGATAAAGAGAATGGCGACCGAGTTCCAGCCCATCATCGTCAACACCCCGGTGACGATCAGGGCCGTGAAGGCCCCGATCATGTAGATTTCGCCGTGGGCGAAGTTGATGAGTTCGATGATGCCGTAGACCATGGTGTAGCCCAGGGCGATCAGGGCGTAGATGCTTCCGCGGGTCAGCCCCGCCAGAAACAGCTCCAAGAAGTAGTCGAAATCCCAGTACATGGTCGTCTCCGTAAAAAGAACTCAGGGGAAAGGCGCCGGGCACCCTTCCCCTTTTCCCGCTCGGATCGCTACTTGACCTCGACGTACTTGCCGTTTTTCACCTGGTAGACGGAGAACCCGACACCGGTCGCATCGCCCTTCTGGTCGAAATGGATCGTGCCCAGCGGGGTGTCGACATCGCTGGTCTGCAAGGCCTTGCGCAGCGCATCGTAATCGGTGGAACCGGCTTTCTCGATGGCGTTTAGCAGCGCCAGGGTGGCGGCATAGGCCTGGGGATAGAAGGCGCCCGGGTCCTCGCCGTAGGCCTTGCGGTGCTCTTCGACAGCCTCTTTATACATCGGGTTGCTGGAAAGGTCCCTGGGGCCGGTGGCATAGACGCCCTCGGCATACTGGCCGGCGACCTTGATGAAGGTGTCGTCCTTGACGCCGTCATCGGATATGAAGGGCGTCTTCATCTTTTTCTTGCGCATCTGGGTTACGATCTTCGAGGCTTCGGGATGATAGCCGCCGAAGATGACCGCATCGGCACCGGACTGTTTGATCTTCTGAACGACGGCCGAATAATCCACCGCCCCGGGCGTCACGCCTTCATAGAGCACCACCTCGGCGCGCGGGTCTTTTTCGAGGAAGCTCTTGGCGAATTCGGCCAACCCCTTGCCGTAGTCGCCCTTGTCGTGAAGCACGGCGATCTTCTTGGCCTTCAGCGTGTCGAGCGCGAAGTCGACTTCCAGCTTCGCCTGCTGATCGTCCGAGGCGATGGTGCGATAGAAGTTCGGATAGTCCCCGCTCTGGGTCAGGGCCGGGTTGGTGGCCGAGGGCGACATGGCAATTTTATTGGAGTCCTTGTAGATGCCGAGCGCGGCCTTGGTGGCGCCGCTGCAGATGTGCCCCAGCACCACGTCGACATTTTCCGAAATCAGTTTGGTGGCGGTGTTGGTGGCGATCTCGGGCTTGCACACGTCGTCTTCCGCCAGCAACTCCACCTGTTTGCCCATTACGCCGCCCTTGGCGTTGATCTTCTTGACGACGATTTCAGCCGCCCTGAGGCTCGGGATGCCGTAGGAAGCCAGATCGCCGCTGTGCGGGCCGGCGACGCCCAGTTTTATGGTGTCGGCCGCAGTACCGATTCCCACCAGCGTAAATGCCAAAAACACAGCGACAATGGCGATCACAACCTTTTTTCTCGTGTTCATCTTGCTCCTCCTCTTGGCGTGGTCCTGTTGGTGAACTTCATATCTGCCACTCGAATCCACTACTTATAGAGCGGATGGACGGATCGAGTCAAGTCGAATTTATTTGGCGCCGCGGCAAAAAAATATTGCCGTTTTGGCTACTTGCCTGTATGACTTCAAACGGATTCCGCACCTGAAATGCACTGCAATTTGAAGGAAACGGTCATATCGTGAAAACGATCGGCATCGTCGTCAAGGCTGATCCAATGGTCGGCCGTAAAGCGGACGAACTCGAAGGCTGGCTGTCCGAACAAGGGGTGAAAACGCTGCGCAAGGAAAGCCGGCTGCCGCGGCTGGGGTCGGCGGCGGAAAAGGCGGAGCGGGCGCCGGCGGATCTCTTCTGCATTCTGGTCCTGGGCGGCGACGGCACTTTTTTAAGCGCCGTGCGCTGGATCGGCGATTATCCCATCCCGATTCTGGGGATCAAGTTCGGTGAGGTCGGCTTCCTGGCCGAGATCACCGAAGACCGCCTCTTTGCCGTCGCCAGAGCCATTTTGAGCGGCACCTTCAGCACGCAGCCCCGCATGCGCCTTTTGGTGCGGGTGTTGCGGGGAGAGCGTGAACGCGCCGTGGAAACGGTGCTCAACGACGTGGTGATCAACAAGGGCGCCCTGGCGCGTTTGGCCCACATTGAAACCTACATCGACGATCGCTACCTGACAGTCTATCGCGCCGACGGGCTGATCGTGGCCACCCCGACCGGCTCGACCGCCTACTCGCTGGCCGCCGGCGGTCCGGTGATCCATCCGGCCGTGCCGGCCATGGTCATGACGCCGATCTGCCCGTTCACCCTCACCAACCGCCCCCTGATCATTCCCGACGCCGCCACCATCACCATCAAGCTGGAAAAAAGGTCGGCTGACATCATGCTCACCTTCGACGGCCAGCAGGGACTCGCCATCGATGATCGCGACACGATCGCGGTCTGCAAGTCGCCACACCCGATCCACATGATCTCGGAGCCCAGCCAGCCCTATTACGACGTCCTGAAGGCCAAGCTGCGCTGGAGCGGCGGCCGGACCTGAATGGTATTTTCCGCTGCATGCCCATAGCCCGTCTGGATCGCCAGGGGAAAGAAGCGGTTGTGCCGGTTACGCCCGTTTAGCCCGTTGAGCCGGTTTAATCCCGCCTCAGAGGAATTTAGCCCATTTAGAAGGTTGTCGACGAATTTCAGCCGTGGCTATCAACTGTTTATCCGGGTGGAGGCGCCATCTCGTATAACGAATTGCCACTCACAAATTCCGGTTTGCGAGTTTCACGTTTCAAGTTTCTATCTGCTATTTACGGGCTCTTGGCCCGGATCCAACGCCGTTATTGTATGGAAAGGGTGAACTCCCATTAGGTCCCCATGTTCCAGGAGGCGAGGTACTTCTTTTGTTGGGGCGTGAGTTTGTCGATCGATGTCCCCATGGCCTCCAGCTTCTCTTTGGCGATCTGTCGGTCGATTCTTTCCGGCACCGGATGGACGCTTTTGGCGAGCGTGGTCTTGTTTTTGACCATGTACTCGATGCACAGCGCCTGATTGGCAAAACTCATGTCCATCACGCTCGATGGGTGCCCCTCGGCGGCCGCCAGATTGATCAGCCGACCCTCGCCCAGGACATTGATGCGGCGACCGTTCTTCAACACGTATTCCTCCACGAACGGCCGTATCAGGCGGCGGGAGGCGGCAATGCCGTTCAAGCCCTCCAGGTCCAGTTCCACGTTGAAATGCCCGGAATTGGCGACGATGGCCCCGTCCTTCATCAGCTTGAAGTGCTCCTGGCGGATGACGGCGATGTTGCCGGTCAGCGTGCAGAAGAAATCCCCGATTGCGGCCGCCTTGCGGATCGGCATCACCGTGAAACCGTCCATGACCGCTTCGATGGCGCGCAGCGGGTCGATTTCGGTCACGATGACGTTGGCGCCCATGCCGCGCGCGCGCATGGCCACGCCCCGGCCGCACCAACCGTAACCGCAGACGACGAACATCGCGCCGGCCAGTAGACGGTTGGTGGCGCGCACGATCCCGTCGATTGTACTTTGGCCGGTGCCGTAGCGGTTGTCGAAAAGGTGCTTGGTCTGGGCGTCGTTGACGGCGATGATCGGGTATTTCAACACGCCTTCGGCCGCCATGCTGCGCAAGCGGATCACGCCGGTGGTGGTCTCCTCGGTCCCGCCCTTGACTTCCGGCAACAGTTCCGTGCGTTCGGAATGCAGGATGGAGACCAGGTCGGCGCCATCGTCCATCGTGTACTGGGGCTTGGCGTCGATGACCGCGTTGATGTGGGCGTAATAGAGTTTGTTGTTTTCACCCTTGACGGCAAACACCGGTATTTTGTCGTTTTTGACCAGCGAGGCCGCCACATCGTCCTGGGTGCTCAGCGGGTTCGAGGCGCATAACGATACCTTGGCGCCCCCGGCTTTCAAAGTCTGCATCAACGAGGCCGTTTCGGTGGTCACATGCAGGCAGGCGCCCAGACGGATGCCCGCCAGCGGTTTATCATTTTCGAATCTTTGCCGGATCCGGTTCAAGACCGCCATGTTCTGATTGGCCCATTCGATGCGCAGCGCCCCGTCCTTGGCCAGGTTGATGTCCTTGACGTCATAGTTCATTAAAAAAACCTTTCGTGTTCATATGGTGTGGGGTGTTGACCCGTCGGGCCGCCGCGGTGCATGAAATTCTACGCGGGTTCCGGGTTCCGGGTTCCCCGTTCAGCCCTGCCGCCGGCTGCAGAATTGCAGGGGCGAAAAATTTTTCGCCCCTACGCGCCATAAGGGCACACAGGGAACATTCTATTTTCGAGTCGAACGGTCATGGCCCGGCGGGCCGCCGCGAGGTATGATGTTCAGCATTCGATGGTCGCTGTTCAACGTTCGAGACCCCTTTCCGCGTTAAATTCCCGCCAGCTCGCGCATCTTGTCGGCCTGGCCGGTCTCCTCCCAGCTGAATTCCGGCTCGGTGCGGCCGAAGTGGCCATAGGCGGCCGATTTGCGGTAAATGGGCCGCAGCAGGTCCAGGTATTCGATGATGGCCGCCGGACGCAGGTCGAAGCACTCCCGGATGATTTCCTTGATTCTTTTACGCGAAATTTTTCCGGTTCCCATGGTGTCGACCAGCAACGATACCGGCTCCGCCACCCCGATGGCATAGGCGATCTGGATTTCACACTTTTTGGCCAGGCCGGCCGCGACGACGTTCTTGGCGATGTGACGCGCCATGTAGGACCCGCTGCGGTCGACCTTTGACGGATCCTTGCCCGAAAAACACCCGCCGCCGTGGCTTCCCTGTCCGCCATACGTGTCGACGATGATCTTGCGGCCGGTCAACCCGCAGTCCCCCATCGGGCCGCCGACCACGAAACGGCCGGTGGCGTTGATGTAGTAACGGGTTTCCACATCGACCATGTCCTCCGGCAGGATTTTTTTAATGACGCTCTTGATGATCGCATCGCGCAGGAAATCGTTTTCGACGTCGGGCTTGTGCTGGGCGGCGATGACCACCGCGTCGATGCGCTTGGGCACGCCGTTTTCATACTCCACCGTGACCTGCGACTTGCCGTCCGGGCGCAGAAAATCGAGTGACCCGTTCTTGCGGACCTCCGCCAGGCGCCGGCAGATCTTGTGGGCCAGCATGATGGGCAGCGGCATCATCTCCGGGGTTTCGTCGCAGGCGTAGCCGAACATGAGGCCCTGGTCCCCGGCGCCCTGCTCCTTGTAGAGCCCGTTGCCGCGGTTGACCCCCTGGGCGATGTCGAGCGACTGGTGATCGATGCTGGTGATGACGCTGCAGGTCTGCCAGTCGAAGCCCATCTGGGAAGAGCTGTATCCGATATCCTTGATCGTGTCGCGCACGATCTGCGGCATCTCCACGTAGGTGTTGGTGGTGATTTCACCGGCGATAAACGCCAGTCCCGTGGTCACCAGCGTCTCGCAGGCCACGCGGCAGTTTTCATCCTGGGCGATGATGGCGTCGAGGATGGCATCCGATATCTGATCGGCGACCTTGTCCGGGTGACCCTCGGTCACCGATTCGGAGGTGAAAAAATATTGTTCTTTTTCTTCCATGGCCGGTCCTTTCCAAACGCAAGGGGGATGTTCGCTGTTAACGTCGCAAGTTGCACAAAAAAATCCGGTTCAACCGGAGGCCGGAACCGTCAGGATCGTGTTGTCGATCAGCCGGGTTCTTCCCACCTTCACGGCCAGGGCCATCAGCGCCGGCCGGTCGATGTACTCGAGCCGGATCAGGGTCTCCGGATCGCAGATGGTCAAATAATCGATCTCGTTTTCAGGGTGTGCGGCGATCAGGTCCCGTGCTTCTTTCAGAATTCGCACGGCATCCCGCTCTCCGGCCTCGACCCGCCTGCCGGCCTGCCCGAGCGCGCGGCTCAGGGTCAGGGCCGCCGGTCGCTCGTGGGGTGCCAGATAGGCATTGCGGGAACTCATCGCCAGGCCGTCATTTTCCCTGACGATGGGGGCGCCGATGATTTCGATGTTGAAATCGAGGTCTTTGACCAGGCGCCGGATGACCAGCAGCTGCTGGTAGTCTTTCTCACCGAAAACCGCGACGTGGGGGCGGATGATATTGAAAAGTTTTGTGACGATCGTGGCCACCCCGGTGAAAAAAACCGGGCGCGACAAACCGCAGAGGTGATGCGGCAGGTGCTCCAGGGACACGTGGCTCTGGTACCCGTCGGGATAGAGATCGGCGGCGGCGGGCGTGAAAACGATGTCGACTCTTTCCGCGGCGCACAGCTCGATGTCCCGCTCCGGATTGCGGGGATACGTGTCGAAATCCTCCCCGGGACCGAATTGGGCCGGATTGACAAAAATGGTCGCCACCAAAACATCGGCCCTGGAGCGGGCGATGCGCATCAGCGACAGATGCCCGTCGTGCAGAAAGCCCATGGTCGGCACGCAGGCGATCCGCCGACCGGCCTGCCGCAGATCTTCGGCGCTGCGCCGCATCTCCTCAACCGTTGTAACGACCTCGACCATCCATCCTCTTTCCCGATAATTAAACGTGAAAATTTAGTTTATTTTATTTTTTCTGTCAATGAAAACCTTTTGTTATTCCCTATTTACTTGACATTTCACCGCCAATCTGATGAATCAATGTGACTCGCGGCGGCCGCCTGCAGCGAACGGGTCTGACAGCGCTTGTGCCCTTCGGGTCCCATCCTCAAACGCCTGATACGCAAACCGAACCGCCGCCAAACGAGAGCGGCCCCAGAAGTTGGAAAGGGACGGACGCATGAAACGGTTTATTCTGTCACTGGCCGTGTGCCTGGTGGTTGTTTCGATGGTCACGGCGCCCGCCCGGGCCTCGGCACCGCAAACCGATTCGGCCGGTTCAATCGCGACCAACGGCCATCAAGGGCAATCCGCGGGTGCGCATGCCCCTGCGTCCGCCACCGGTGAAGAGCCGGCCGCGCATGGCCCCTCCGCAGTCGATGCCGGCCACGGCCACCGCAATATCGGGGAGGTGCTGCCCCTCTGGAGCTGCATCCCCTTTGCCGGCATGCTGCTCTCCATCGCCCTTTTCCCGCTTCTGGCCCCTGACTTCTGGCACCATCATTTCGGCAAGGTCTCGGCCTTCTGGGCCGCAACGCTCGCCATTCCGTTCCTGTTGGCTTTCAAGGGCCTTGCGCTGTACGAGATCCTGCACATCATCATCGTGGATTACATCCCGTTCATCATTCTTCTCTGGTCGCTTTACACCGTTTCGGGCGGCATCCTGCTGCGCGGCAGCCTGCGGGGAACACCCCTGGTCAATGTCATCCTGCTGCTGATCGGCACGGCGCTGGCCTCCTGGATGGGCACGACCGGCGCGGCCATGTTGATGATCCGTCCGTTCCTGCGGGCCAACGCCCACCGCAAGGATCGCACCTTCATGGTGGTCTTCTTCATCTTCCTGGTGGCCAACGCCGGCGGGTCGCTGACGCCCCTGGGCGATCCGCCGCTTTTTCTCGGCTTCCTGCACGGCGTGTCCTTTTTCTGGACCATGAAGATCCTGCCCCACATGCTCACGGTTGCCGGCGTGCTCCTGACGGTCTATTTCTTCCTCGACCTGCGGGCTTTCCGCAAGGAAAAAGTCGAGGCCCCCGATGACGGCGTCAAGGAGCCCCTCAAACTGGACGGCGTGCACAACTTCATCTTCCTGGCCGGCATTGTCGGATCGGTGTTGATGAGCGGCGTGGTGGAGTGGGGCCACTTTCAGATTTTCGGCATCCACCTGGCATACCAGGACCTGGCGCGTGACGGCCTGCTGGTGGCCATGGGGATCCTTTCACTGGCGACCACCTCGATAAAAGTCCGCGAGGACAATGATTTTACCTGGTTTCCGATTCTGGAGGTCGCCTACCTCTTCATCGGCATCTTCATCACGATGATCCCGTGCCTGCTCATCCTCAAGGCCGGCCTCAAGGGCGAATTGGCGTTTCTGATTCGCAGCATCAGCCAGCCGGCGCACTATTTCTGGGTGACGGGCCTATTATCGAGCTTCCTCGACAATGCGCCGACGTACCTCACTTTTTTCAATACCGCCTTGGGCAGCTTTTTCGCGGGGGCTACCGAGGCCCAGGCCGTGCCGCTGCTCATGACCGAAAAAGTTTTGTATCTCGAGGCCATTTCGGCCGGAGCGGTGTTCTTCGGGGCGGTCAGCTACATCGGCAACGCCCCTAACTTCATGGTGCGGTCCATCGCGGAAGAAGCCGGCACGCCGATGCCGAGCTTTTTCGGGTACATTCTGCGGTATTCCCTGGTGTTTTTGATTCCCACCTTCGTGCTCGTCACGCTGATTTTCTTTTAACCACAGGAGCGGGCGGATTCGCCATGATCGAAAACCTGCTGGATTCCAACATCGCCATCATCGGCGGGGGCCGTTTCTGTAAAATTTTTCTCGAGTACCTCTACGACAAAAATTTTCTGGACCGCAGCCCCGATATTCTCGGTGTCGCCGACATCAACCCCCACGCCGAGGGCCTTGTTCTGGCCGAAAGCCTGGGACTCTTCACGACCCGCGATTACCGCGAGCTTTACCGGCGGGAGGGCCTGCAGGTCCTGATCGAAATGACCGATGACGTGTCTCTCGGCGACACGATCCAGAAAACCAAACCGGCCGGCGTCGAACTCATCGACCACATGGAGGCCCGGGCCATCTGGAGTTCGTTGCAGCTCGAACGCGAGAAGCACCAGGCGTTGAGGGAGCTGAAACACCACGAGACCGATTGCCCGTCGATTCTGCCGCTTTTCGAAAAATTCGCCGAGCGCCTGGCCAAAGTGATCAAGAAGCGCAATGAACGCTACCTGGAAATCGAAAAGGGGTTGATCGAAGGCGAGCGCACGCTGGCCCAGATCATCCAGGGCAGCACGATGCCCACCTTTGTCATCGACAAGGATCATATCGTCACCCACTGGAACAAGGCCATGGAACGGCTGTCGGGAACCCCGGCCCTTGACGTAGTCGGTACCGACCGGCAGTGGGCGCCCTTCTGGGAAAAGGAGCGACCCACGATGGCGGACGTGATCCTGGACCAGGCAGACGAGCAGGCCATCAAGGACCTCTACGGGACATCCTGGCGCCGATCGGCCCTCATCGAGGATGCCTACGAAGCCGAATATTTTTTCCCTAACCTCGGACCGGACGGAAAGTGGTGCTGGTTTACGGCCGCCCCGATCAAGGCGCCCGACGCAACGATCATCGGGGCGATCGAGACCCTGTGGGACAAAACCGAAGACAAGAATGCCGAGCAGGATCGCGATCGCCACAACCGGCTGCTGACCGACACGGCCCGCGCCCTGGCCGAGAGCGAACGAACGATGACGCAGATCATCCAGGGCAGCACGATCCCGACGTTCGTCATCAACGACAATCACCTGGTGACCCACTGGAACCGGGCCCTGGAAAGGCTGACCGGTTTCAGCGCCGACGAAATGGTCGGCACCCGCCGGCAGTGGAAACCCTTTTACCACAATGAACGCTCGACCATGGCCGATGTCATCCTGGATCAGATCGACGAGGACCAGATCAAAAAACTCTACGGGACGAAGTGGCGCCAATCGAGCCTGATCGAAGGCGCCTACGAAGCCGAAGTCTTCTTCCCGCATTTCGGCCAGAGCGGCAAGTGGATCTGGTTCACCGCATCGCCGATCAAGGGCCCCAACGGCAAGGTCGCGGGTGCCATCGAAACCCTCTGGGATAAAACCGAGGACCGAAAGGCGGAAGAAGAACGGGAGCAGCACACGCGGGAGTTGAGCGCCCTGTGTTCGATCTACACCTCCCTGAACACCTCGGAAAGATTCGACGAGGGCATTCACAAGGCGATCCAGGTCGTGATGGATTTCCTGGAGGCCGACGGCATCTGCATCTACATGCTCGAAACGGACGGCAAGTTCCACCTGCGTTACGGCTACGGTTTTTCAGAGGAGGCCTGCTACAAGATCCGCGTGCTCGACGGCAGCAGCCTCATCCACCAGGTGGCCCAGAGCAACCGGTTTACGGTGTACGAAAACCTGCCCGAGGGCTGCTCCGATGAAATCTGCTTCCTGGAGGAAAACAAGCTCGTCTCGCTGGCCTACATCCCCATCCGGGCGGAGGAGAGAAAAACCTTCGGCGTGATCCGGATCGGCAGTCAAAAACCGGGCCACTTCACTTACGCCCAGCAGGACGTGCTGGAACTGATCGGCAACCGGATCGGCGTGGCCATCGAAAACGCGATGCTGCAGGAGCAGTACATCAAATCCGAAGAGAAGTACCGCACCCTGTTCAACAGCGACCCCCACCCGATTTTTATCCTGGACGCCCAGACCCATCGGATCCGCGACGTCAACCAACGGGCGCTGGACAGTTACGGATATCCACGCGCAGAGATGCGCGGACGTCACTTCCTGGAACTCGGAGACAGCGACGAGGAGCTGGCCCAGGCGTTGCAGAGTCTCTCGCTCGACAAATCCCTGCTCTTCGCCAAGCGCAAGCACTACCGCCGGGGACATCGCCCGTTTTACGTCAATGTCAATATCAGCCGCGCCCGCTACGGGGAGAGCGAGGTGGTGATGGCCTCCACGACCGATATCACCGAGAGCGTCGAAAAGGAAACCCAGCTGATCCAGGCCAGCAAGATGACCACCCTGGGGCAAATGGCGGCCGGCATCGCCCATGAAATCAACCAGCCGCTCAACGTCATTCAGGTCTGCGCCGATTTTTTCCTCAAGATGATCGACCGGGGACAGCCCATCGGCGAGGGCGACCTGCAGTCGATGGCGGCCGACATCGGTAAAAACGTCCAGCGCGCGGCGGCCATCATCCAGCACATGCGCGATTTCGCGCGGCAGTCGAGTGCGACCCGCAACAAAATCGACATCAACGATCCGATCCGCGATGTCTTCAAGGTGCTCGGTCACCAGCTGCGCGTTCATCAGGTCGAACTCGTCCTGGACCTCGATGCCCACATTCCCCCCATCATGGCCGATCACAACCGGCTGGAACAGGTTTTCATCAACCTGGTGACCAATGCCGTCGATGCCATGGACGAAAAACAGGGCCGGGCGGAACACGCCGATTCGCCGAAGCAACTCAAGATAAAGTCCTTTGCCGAAAACGGCTTCGTGTCGGTTACCGTGGCGGACTCCGGCATCGGCATGAGCGAGGAGGTCATGGCCAAATTGTTCGAACCCTTTTTCACCACCAAGGATGTCGGCAAGGGAACCGGCCTGGGCGTGAGCATCAGCTATGGAATCGTCAGGGACTACGACGGCACCATCGAGATCGACAGTAAAATCGGCGAGGGCACCACGTTCAAACTGAAATTTCCCGTTGCGAAGCAGGCTGAAGATATATGAACCGGATACTGCTCGTCGATGACGAGCCCGATATACTGCGGGTGCTCGGCATTTCACTCAGGGCCGACGGCTACGAAGTACAAACCGCGTCGAGCGGCGAAGAAGCCCTGGCCATTTTCACCCGCGATATGCCCGAACTCGTCCTGACGGATATCAAAATGCCGGGCATGAACGGGATCGAAGTTTTGCGCGAGGTCAAAAAACTCAGCGACGAAGCCGAGGTGATCATCATCACCGGTCACGGCGACATCGACTCGGCCGTGGAAGCCCTGCACTACGGTGCATCGGATTTCATCAACAAACCGGTGCGGGACAAGCAGCTCACGATCGCCCTGCAGCGCGCCCGCGAGAAAATCCGCATCAGGCGGCAGCTGCGCGAGTACACCACCACCCTCGAACACAAGATCGAGGCGGCAACGCGCGAGATCCGGCGGCGCTCGAATTTCCAGGCCAAGTTGATCCGCAGTTCCAATGACGGCATCGTGGCCACCGATGAAAAGCTGACCATCGTCATTTACAACCCCGGCGCGGAGAAGATTTTCGGCTATCCCCACCGGCAGGTTCTCGACCGGATGCAGGTCCGGGAACTCTTCACGCCCGAAATCGCCGATCTGTTCGTGGCCGGCGTGACCGGAGAAACGGCGCTGCGAGAGTTTCCCTGGCAGGAGACCGCGATCGTGTCTGCCACCGGCGACACCATTCCGGTGCGGTTTTCGGGATCGATCCTGCATGAAAAGGACCGCGAAATGGGCAGCGTCGCTTTTTTCCAGGACCTGCGCGAAATCAAGCGCCTCGAACGCGAACTGCTCAAAGCCGAACGGCTGGCGGCCGTCGGACAGACCGTGGCGGGTTTGGCCCATGGTCTGAAAAACATTTTGCACGGGCTCAAGGGCGGCAGCTATCTGGTTGACTTGGGGATTAAAAAAGACGATACTGCGAAGCTCAAAAGCGGTTGGGACATGATCAAGCGCAACATCGGGCGCACATCGGAACTGGTGCTCGACCTGTTGACTTACTCCAAGGAAAGGGAGCCCGAATTCGAGGACTGCTGTCCGAACGAGATTGCCGCGGACGTGGCCGAACTCCTTTCAGAAAGGGCCCGGGAAGGCGGGATCGAGATCAGGCGGTCGCTCGACCCGTCGATCCCGTGCGTGTCGATGGACCCGCGCATCATTCACGGCGCGCTGCTCAACCTCATGACCAATGCCATCGATGCCTGCCTGTTCGATGAAGACACCCGCAAAAAGTGGCAGGTCACCATCGCCTCGCACCGCGAAGACGACAGCACGGTCCGGTTCGATGTCTCCGACAACGGCGCCGGCATGAGCCGGGAAGTCCAGGACCGGCTCTTTACCTCTTTTTTCAGCACGAAGGGCCATCGCGGCACGGGCCTCGGCCTGATGGTGACCCGCAAGCTCGTCGAGGAACACGGCGGCCGGATCGCGGTGGCTTCCAGGCCGGGCGAGGGCACGACCTTTACCGTCCATCTGCCATTCGGGGCCGCCGGGGGACCGGGACGAACGCCGGCCGGTGAGCTATAGGCTTCAAGGTTCGGAAAATAAAAATTTATAGACAAGGAGGATCACCATGGGTAAGAAAGTTCTGGTCGTCGATGATGACCCGGATGTCCGCCTGTTCAACGTGACGGTGCTCGAAGAACACGGGTATGCGCCGTTGGTGGCCACCAATGGCGAGGAGGGCAAAAATCTGGCCCGGCAGGAAAAACCGGACCTGGTCCTGCTCGACGTGCTCATGCCCCGCGAAAGCGGCATCCGGTTGTATCGCGAACTCAAAACGGACAAGAACCTGAAACACATCCCCATCATCATTTTATCCGGCATCGCCCAGAAGTCCTTTCTGCGGTCGCAAAAGGTCCTGACGGAATTCGGCGATGCCACGGTTCCCGAGCCCGAAGCCTATCTCGAAAAACCGGTCGATGCCGAAGAGCTGGCCGAAACCATTAAAAAAATCATCGGCTGATACGGCGGGTGGCCGCGGGACAAAAGACGACGGGTGCCATGAAAATAAAAAAGCTGCTGTTTGTCACCAAATTCGAGGAACTGGGCCTCGATGCGCTCCAATCGCTGCTGAGCCTGCGCAAAGCCGCCCTGGAGCACGTGGTTTTCGTCAACGTCATCGAAAGAGAGCGGGTGGCCATGCGTCGCGGCACCGGATACAACAAAGCGGCCGAGGTCCGGCTGCGCGAAACCGCCAACATCCGCTTTATCGACTGGGCCGAGAACCTGTTCGAACAGGGCATGGAGGTCGGGGTCTACATCGTGGTCGGCAGCCTGGTGGGCGAGGTCATCAAGGCCGCCCAGAAGGAGGACGCCGATCTGATCGTCATCGGGCGGTCGCAAAAAGGGGTGATCGAACAGTTGTATGCCGGCTCCGACGTCACCGAACTGCTGCATCGGACGGCCCGGCCCGTGCTGGTCTACAAGTACCTGTCCGAAACCTCTTTCGCCCTTGAAACGCCTTTCGAACGGCCCGTTCTCGCGACCGACTGGTCGCCGGCCAGCCTGAAGGCCGTCGAAGTCCTGAAAGAACTCGAAGCGGTCATCAGGGAAATTCATGTCGTGCATGTCGCCGAGCCAAAAGACCTCAGCGGTTCGGCGATGGCGATCCAGAAGACGCGCAAGAAAATGCGCGCCCGGCTCGATGAGATTTGCGAAACATTCGAAACCAATGGAATAGCCGCGCGTTCGCACGTTTACGTCGGCAACCCGGAACAGGAGATCGAGAAGGCGGCGCGGGAGTGCCAGGCGAGCCTGATCGTCATGGGATCATCCGGAAAAGCCAGCTTGGTGGAACGATGGCTCGGCAGCATACCGCGCAACATCGCCGAAAAGTCGGCCTATCCGACGCTGCTCATTCCGCCCGAAAAATTATAACACCACAGGAGGAATTAATGGCGGTAATTACCATTTCGAGGCAATTCGGCGCGGGGGGCAAGACCGTCGGGAAAATGGTGGCCGACAAACTGGGTTACACGTTCGCCGATGACGACATCATTCAGATGGTGGCCGAAGCCGCCAACGTGTCGCCGCACTGGGTCGAGTCGATTGAAAACGAGGCCGGCGGCAAGCTGTCGCGGGTGGTCTCCAGCATGGTTTCCAAACGCCTGGTGGACCGAATTCTCAAAGACGAGCGCGGGTATCTGGACGAAAGGCTCTACCTGGACTACCTGGTGGTCATCATCGCCCAGATCGCGGAGGAAGGCGATGTCGTCATTTTGGGCCGCGGCAGCCAGTACATTTTAAACGACCACCCCGACGCCTACCACATCCTCTTGCTCAACAGTTTCGAAAACCGCACCCGGTTCATGAAGGAACACTACGATTTTTCCGAAAGCCGCGCCGCCCACATCGTCACCCGCGAAGACAAGCGCCGGCTCAACCTCTATCGAAAAATCGGCAAGACCGATTTTGACAATCCGGCCCTCTACAACCTGGTGTTGAACATGGCCAGGGTCCCCGTGCCGACCGCGGTCAAACTCATCGTGGACCTGGTGACGACGTCGTAAGAAAACCCTGCGGTGCGAAAATAATTTGCCATCGCGCCGGCCGGCGCGCGTACGGCCGGCGCGATGGTGCTTTATGCGCGATGGTGCTTTATAAGGGTCGAACCAGTTTGCAAACCAGCTTTTCAGCCGCATCCAGACCGACGCGGCTCATGTTGAGGATCAGGTGATAGTGGACCCAGTTGTCGTAATCCTCTTTTCCGAATTTGCGGTATAGGCTGGTCCTCCTTTTATCTTCGCTGTTGATCGTCTGGACGGCGTGTTTGGTGAACAGCTCGTATTTTTCTTCGATGAACTTGATGCGGTACTCCCGGTCGGCCACCAGCAGGATGTGAAAGGCATCCGGCGCCTCTTTGAGGATAAACTGGCTGCCGCGCCCGAGAATGACGGCATTGCCCTCCGCGGCTATTTTCGTGATGATCTTGTGCAGCAGATCGACATATATTTCTTCATCGATGTAGCCGTGCCGGTCATCCAGGAGACGGTCGAAAAAACTTTTCGAGACCAGGCCCGAAATCAACCGTTCGAGTTTGCCTCCGGCTTCCTTTTCCATCGATTCCACCCACTGGGCGGAAACATTGGCTTTCTTGGCGACCATCCGGATGATTTCATCGTCGTAGAAAGTGTACCCCAGTTTTTTGGCTACCCGTTTTCCCAGGGTAATGCCGCCTGCCCCGAATTGCCTGGAGATCGTCAGCACGGCCATGGTGACCCCCCTCCGAACCGTTGTGTGGTTGATCCAATATCCGCAGAAGCTGCCTGAAGAATCATCCTAACCGTATCATTACTAAATATCAATATTTTTCACCGCGGGGCGCAAACTCCGCCATCACCGACGCGGAAGTAAAAATTTTTCAATTCGTTCATGGGTTGAACAAATCGCAGAAAATGAACTGAATTCTTTATTTAATAAGCACTTTAGGTGCAAATAACCGTTGCTTTTTTTTTCTTTTGTGGTATCTGGTTGACTCTCACGAAAAGCAGCCCAAGGCCCGCTTGTCGAAAGGAGCGCCACCATGTCCTTCAATTATGGCAAGAATCGCTCCTGGGTTGAAAATCTGACCGTCGTGATGCAGATCGGCCTGACGATGGCCGGCTGCGTCGTGTTCTGTTTTTTTGTCGGGCTCTACCTGGACAAGTGGATCGGCACCAGGGGGGTCTTCGTAACCGTTTTCATTATCCTGGGCGTGATCGGCGGGGGGGTCACCGTCTATCGCCAGATCGCCGATGTTCTGAACGAAAATCCGGATCACAAAGGCCAATCGGACAAGTAAATGATGGCGTCGGTGAGGGAAACCCAGAAAAGATACTGCTCGGGCGCGATGGTAGCGGCGGTGCTGATCGGTTTGGCGCTGATTCTCTTCGGCCGCGACGCCATTGGCAGGGGCTTGATCCTGGGGACTTTTTTCAGCATCCTCAATTTCGTCATCATCGGCGAAACCCTCTCGTGGCGCAACGGCAAATCTCAAAGGCAAACCTTCGGGATCTCCCTGGGCTCCATCGCCGTGAGATTCACCCTGATGGCCGCGCCCCTTTTTGTGGCCATCACGTATGACCGGTTCAATCTGATCGCGACGATCGTCGGCCTCTTCATGGTGCAACTGGCTATTCTGGCCGATCATATCATCACCGCTTCATGGATGGCACCCGAAAAAAGGATTTAGGACACAGCCGGCATGGAAGAACTCGGAAAAATACACCAGCTGATCATCACGGTCTTCGGTTATCCCATCACCCTGAATCTCGACCTGATCGTCATGACCTGGATCGTGGTCACGATGCTGCTCGCCTTCGGTTTCATGGCCGGCCGGAAACGGTCGATCCTCCCGCGACCGGTTCAGGTCATCGGGGAATTGTTCGTCTCGCAGTTCTACAACCTGACCGAAGATGCCCTGGGCAAGGAAAAAGCCAAAACCTACGCGCCTCTCATCTGCGCCCTTTTCATGTTTCTGCTGCTCAGCAACTGGATCGGGATCATCCCGCACCTGGAAGAACCGACCAAGGACCTGAATACGCCGTTGAGCCTGGGACTCATGGGCTTTTTCATCGCGCATTATGCCGGTATCAAATCCAAGGGCATCAAGGAGTATCTCAAAGAATACTTCCAACCGGTATTTTTCATGATGCCGTTGAACGTGATCGGTGAACTGGCGAAGGTCGTCTCGGTGTCCTTCCGTCTCTTCGGCAACATCATGGGCGGCTCGATCATCATCCTGGTGGTCTCCTATCTGACCTACAGCGTGCTTCTGCCGCCTTTCCTGAACGCCTTTTTCGGCCTCTTCGTCGGTACCATCCAGGCGTTTGTCTTTACGATGCTGACATTGGTCTACATTTCGGTACAGGTGAAATAACCTATGGAAGATTTACAGTTCTGGGTCAAGCTGGCGGCATTTTTGGGCGGCGGTATCGCCATAGGCTTCGGTGCCATCGGGGCGGCCATCGGTGAAGGCTATACCGCCGGCCAGGCCACATCCGCGATTTCACGCAACCCGCAAATTTCCGGCGACATTTTCAAGACCATGCTGGTGGGTCAGGCGATCGCCGAGTCGGCTTCGATTTTCGCGCTGGTCGTCGCCATGATCCTGCTGTTCTCGAATTTTCACGCCGGGTCCTATGTGACGGTCGCGGCGCTGCTGTCGGCCGGCATTTCGATGGGATTCGGCGCCATCGGGGCCGGTATCGGCTCGGGCATGCCGGCCGGCGCGGCCTGCATCGGCATGGCCCGCCAACCGGCCATGCAGGGGCGGCTGACCACCAACATGCTGATCGGGTCGGCGGTGTGCCAGACGCCCTCGATCTTCGCCCTGGTGGTATCGTTCATCCTGTTGTTTTCGAATTTTTCGGCCAAACCGCTGAACCCGACCTGGGCGGCCGTTTTGGGCGCGGGGCTGGCAACGGGCCTGTCGGCGATCGGCTCGGGCATCGGGGGCGGCGTCGTCGCCCAGGCCAGCTGCGAGGGCATCGCCCGGCAGCCGCTGGCGGTGACGCCGGTGACCAATGTCATGCTGCTCGGCCAGGCCGTCACCCAGACACCCGCCATTTTAGGTCTTCTCGTCAGCTTTATCCTGATCTTCAAGAAGTTCGATCCCTCGCAGGCCCTGGCGCCGGCAATAGCCTTGATGGCATCCGGCCTGTGCATGGGCCTGGGCGCCATCGGCCCGGGCATAGGTGAAGGCGTCGCCTCCAGCGGCGGGGTGAAGTGGATCGCGCGCAATGTCTCGTTTGCGGCCGATCTCACCCGCACGATGCTGGTCGGCATGGCGGTGGCCGAATCGACCGCGATATATTCCATGGTGATCGCGCTGGTTCTGATCTTCGTCGTTTAATTCAACAATCGAAGCGTTTGAGAAAAACCGCATCAATTCAGTGTTCAGGCAGGCGGACGATAACGCGTCTTTTCTGCTTCTCAGAAAAACAAATGATTCACTCAGGAGGATAACATGGCCATCGAAGGTGCAGATCTCGTCAAGGCAGCGGCGTTTTTAGGGGCAGGAATTGCAATGGGGCTCGGTGCGATCGGCCCCGGTATCGGTGAAGGAATCACGGCCGCAAAAGCCTGTGAAGCGATCGGCCACAATCCCAAAGAGGCCGGTCTGCTGACCCGGACCATGCTGGTCGGACAGGCCGTGGCCGAGTCGACCGGCATATACTCTCTGGTCATCGCGTTGCTGCTTCTCTTCGTCGTTTGATACGTGAGCAGGCCCGCGTCGGCAGCGGAACACATGTGGTATCTTGTGCAGGGACTGCCCCTCCGCGATCTTTCTTAGGGCACTGGGGCGGTTCCGGTTCATGAACGGGCTTTTTTGTTCGCTGGACAGGGTCGTCGCGCCAGGCGGGAAATGCGGTCCGGCCAACTCGACGGGTGAGGCGGCCGGAAACCCCCGGAAATTCCGCCTGCAGCGGGAACCGGTGGAAAAAGGGTTGTGTTCGGATAAATATCAGCGAGAAAAACCCTTCCGGCGGCGGGGACGAGGTGCGGAGGGTGGCCGTCTGTTGCGGCAGCGAACCTTGACACCGCGGCCGCGAACGGGTTTACCGGCATCGGTAAAAGTGTTTTTCACTTTGTCGCGGTCTTTTGACGCGCAGTGATCACGTCAACATCATTCGGACGAAAAACCATGCAGATCATCAGCGACATTGCATTAATCACGATCAACGAAACCCTGTTCATCCAGCTGATAACGTTCTTGATCTTTCTTTTTATCATCAACCGGATCATGATCCAGCCGCTGCGCGATGTCACGCATGAACGCGAAGCCCACATCCAGAAAATCCAGCTGGATTCAACGGCGGCCGGACAAAAAGTGGACCAGCTGCTGAAGCAGATCAAGAAGCAGGAAGACAGGGTCCTGGACACGGCCAATGACATCCGGGAGAAAATCGAGGAGTCCGGCAAACACGAGGCCGACGAAATCGTCCGGAAAGCTCACCATGAAGTCGAGATGCTGTCACAGGCAAACCACCGCGAACTGACCGCGCTGGTGACCGAGGCCAAGAAATCGGTACAAAAGGAAGCCGAGGCGATTGCTCACGACATGATGGAAAAACTGCTGGATCGGAGGCTATCTTAACATGAAGCGCGGCAATAAAAAGGTGTATCGCTTGGCTTTTGTCGCCCTGATGGTGTGCGGATTCCTGCTGGCTGCCACGCTCCAGGTCATGGCGGCCGAGGGCGAGGGTGGCGCGGACTGGCGTCCGACGTACGACATTATCATGAAGTGGGTGAATTTCATCATCCTGGTGGCGGTCTTCATCAAATTTGCCTACCGCCCGCTCAAGAACTTTCTGTCCGACAAGAGAGAAGAAATCGCGCAACAGATCGACAGCATGACCGAAGAAAAGAACCGATTGCAGCAGCGGATAGGCGAAGCCCAGACGGAAATGGAAGAAAGCGCGGTGCGCCTGGAGGAGGTCAAAGAACGCATCGTGCAGATGGGCGAGCGCCGCAAACAGGAAATCATCGATGACGCCCGGCAGCAGGGGCAGATGATCATCGAGGGCGCGAAGCAGAAAATGGAAGGCCGCGTCATTCGGTCCCGCAACCGTATGAAAGCGGAAATTGTCGACGCCGCGGCCGACATGGCCCTTGAAAACCTCCCCCGTTTCGTGACCGAGGAAGACCAGCACAACCTGCTGGATCAATTCATGGCCAAAGTGGCCGCAAAATAATCGCTGTTCTTTTTTTTACCCGGCCCGGTTTCCCGCGGCCGGTTTTTTTTTGCGCCCCGCGGCCGCTTCCGGCAACGCCGGGTAGATATGTCAATGCGGGCCGGTTTTTTCGCTCACGTTGCGCTTGAGCCATTCTAACCAGGACTCGAGGCCTTCTCCGGTCCTGGCGGAAATTTCGAAAACCGGCATCCCCGGATGGACCTGGCGGATAAAACCGATCGCTGCCTTTTTATCGTAGTCGAGATAGGGCAGCAGATCGATTTTGTTTAACAGCGCGGCATCGCATTCGCGGAACATCAGCGGGTATTTGGCGGGCTTGTCCTCGCCCTCGGTCACGCTCAGCACCACCACCCGCGCGTCCTCGCCGATATCGAATTCGGCCGGGCACACCAGGTTGCCGATGTTTTCGACGATCAGAAGATCCAGGGCATTCAGATCGATGCCCTCGAGCGCCTTCTCGATCACATGCGCGGCCAGGTGGCAGTCGCCGCCGAACTCGTCGGTGTTGATCTGCACCACCGGCGCTCCGCTGACAGCCAGGCGGTCGGCATCGTTGGTGGTGCAGATGTCCCCCACGATGACGGCGGTGCGGACTTGCGGCATGATGAGCGCCAGGGTTTTTTCGAGGATGGTCGTCTTACCGGAACCGGGGCTGCTCATCATGTTCAGGACGAAGACGTTCTTTTCCTCGAACAGCTTACGGTTCTGGCGGGCCATGCTGTCGTTGGCCGCCAGGACCCGGCGAACGACCTTGATCTCGCGCGTACCGCTCTTGCGGATTTCGGCCCCGTCCGCCCCTTGCCCGTCGTGACCGTGCGGATGGGGGGCAAAATGGTCGTGGTGCCGGGCCCTTGACGTTCTGAATCCTGGCAGCAATGACAAGATCATTGGTAGACTTTTTATCTTGGGTGAGGGTGGAAGAACAGCCGGCGGGTCTTCAGTGGCGCCGCTAGGGTGCGGTCACTCATCGCCTTCGGCTATTTCGATCGATTCGATATCCAGTTCGCGGCCCGACAGCAGTTCGATGGTGCCGCCGGCGCAGTGGGGGCAGGTGAATACCGGGGTGGCGATCGTAAACTGGTTCCGGCAGTCGCTGCACCGGGCGACCACCGGTATTTCATCTATGGCCAGCTCGGCTTTTTCCAGGGGGGTGTCCCTGGCGGCAACCTCGAAGCAGAACCGCAGGCTGTCCGGCACGATGGCCGACAGCTTGCCGACCTTTAAATTGACCCGTTCCACGCGCGCGCCGGTCAAGTCGGCCGGAATCGAGGCGGTTGCAATTTCGATGATCTGCATCGCAACCCCCATTTCGTGCATTGAACATTTCTCCGAAATGTTGGTCTTTGGTTTTTGGTGTTTGGTGTTTTGTGTTTTGTGTTTGGTGTGTAGTGTTTGGTGGTTTGTGGTTGGTGGGTTGAAATGATTGCGTTTCGCTGCAGCAGTTTTGGGTCAGTGCGTTGAAGGGGCATCATCCTGTAGGGCGAAAAATTTTTCGCCCCTACATGGGCCCACACCACTGTCTGTTTCGCTGCCAAATACCGAATACCAACAACCAAACACCAAACACGATTCACGAAATACTAAACACCATCTGCCAAACACAAAATACTAAACACCAAACACTAAACACTATCGTTTGAATACATCCGCACACAACTTCCCGAACGTTCCCAGGTCCTCGCAGACGTGGATGCCGCTTTGCTTCATGACGTCTATTTTGCTCTGGGCGGTACCGCTCTTGCCGCTGATGATGGCGCCGGCGTGTCCCATGCGGCGGCCCGGAGGCGCCGTCAGCCCGGCGATGAACCCTACCACCGGTTTGGTGACGTGTTCGGTGACGAAGGCGGCCGCATCCTCCTCGGCGCTGCCGCCGATTTCGCCCACCATGACGATGCCGGTCGTTGCCGGATCGTCCTCGAAGGCCTTCAGGCAGTCGATGAAATTGGTGCCGTTGACCGGATCTCCGCCGATGCCGAGGCAGGTGGTCTGTCCAATGCCCTCGCGCGTGAGCTGATGGACCACTTCGTAGGTGAGGGTCCCGGAACGCGACACCACGCCGATGGGACCGCCCGGCGTGTGAATCGGCCCCGGCATGATGCCGACCTTGCACGCGCCGGGAGTGATGATGCCGGGGCAGTTCGGCCCGATCAGACGCACGCCTTTGCCGTGCATGTAGTTCTTGACCCGCAGCATGTCGAGCACCGGAATTCCCTCGGTGATGGCCACGATCACGGCAATTTTGGCGTCTACGGCTTCCATGATGGCGTCGGCCGCGAAGGGCGGCGGAACGAAAATCATGGCGCAGTCGGCCCCGGTTTCGGCCACCGCATTCTTGACAGTGTTGAAAACCGGTACGTCGTCCATTTTCTGGCCGCCCTTGCCCGGTGTCACCCCGGCCACCACGTTGGTGCCGTATTCGATGCACTGGCGGGTGTGAAACATGCCTTCGCGACCCGTGATCCCCTGGACCAGGACGCGCGTATTCTTGTCGACGAAAATGCTCATGACCTTATTCTCCGAGATCTTGAAAAGAAGTGGCGGCTAAAAAATGACCTCCGGCCGTTTACTGGAGCATGGTCGGTTGATCTTGCGATATTTAAAATCCGTACCGGTCAATTCGGGCATGACGCGGAGTCTTGCGGCTCTCAGATGACGTCATTTTTTCGACGCTCTAACGGGTTTGGGTAACACGTCACCAGTGTCGGTTCAGGCCACGATGGCTGCAACCTTTTGAGCCGCATCTTTCAGGTCGACCGCCGTGGTCAGGTTCAGACCCGATTCGGCCAGGATCCGTCGGCCCTCCTCGACGTTGGTTCCTTCCATCCGCACCACCACCGGCACGCTGATGCCGGTTTTCTTGGCCGCTTCGACCACGCCCTGCGCCAGCACGTCGCAGCGCAGGATGCCGCCGAAAATGTTGATCAGGACCCCTTTGACGTTTTTGTCGCTGAGAATGATCCGGAATCCGTTTTCGACCATCTCCGCGCTGGCGCCGCCGCCGACATCCAGAAAATTCGCCGGTTCGGCCCCGGCGCGCTTGATGATGTCCATGGTCGCCATGGCCAGCCCGGCGCCGTTGACCATGTTGCCGACGTTGCCGTCCAGGTTGATGTAGTTCAAGTTGAACCGGGACGCCTCGACTTCCAGGGGGTCTTCCTCGTCCAGGTCGCGGTATTCCAGAATGTCCTTGTGGCGAAACAGGGCATTGTCGTCGAAATTGACCTTGGCATCCAGGGCGATCACGGCGTCCTGGGCCGTCAGAACCAGCGGGTTGATTTCCAGCAGCGAGCAGTCGTAGGCCACGAACAGGCGGTAGAGGCTGTTGAGCATGGCGGTGAAGGGTTTCACGGCCGCCGCGGGCAGGTTCAAACCGAAGGCGGCCTCGCGGCAGTGGTAGGCCTGGATGCCCTGCAGGGGATTGATATAGACCTTGATAATTTTTTCAGGGGTCTTCTCGGCCACATCCTCGATGTCCATTCCGCCGGCTTCGCTGGCCATAACGACGATCTGGGCCGTGGACCGGTCCGGGATGATGCTCAGATAAAGCTCTTTGGCGATGTCGAGGCCTTGCTCGACCAGAACTTTCTTGACCACCCGGCCTTCCGGACCCGTCTGATGGGTCACGAGCGTCATCCCGATGATCTGATCGGCGACGGCGCCGACATCTTCCTCCGACCGCGCCAGCTTGACCCCGCCGCCCTTGCCGCGGCCGCCGGCATGGATCTGGGCTTTCACGACCACCGGAAACCCGCCCAGCTTTCCGGCTCTTTCCCGTGCTTCGGCGGTCGAAAAAGCGACCCCGCCCTCGGGAACAGGGACACCGAATTTCCGAAAGAGTTCCTTGGCCTGGTACTCATGTATTTTCATTTTTATGTTCTCCGCTTGCCTGCGCATCGGCCGGGGGGCGGGACGAGGGGCCTCAATGGTGTCGCCTCGCCGCCCCTGATGATGGTTTGAGAGTGCTTCAGCCGATGACGGCCAACACATCGTTCTTCTGCACCGAATCGCCGCTGGCGTAGTTGACGGCCTTGAGGGTGCCGCCGACCGGCGCCGGAAGGGCGTTTTCCATTTTCATGGCCTCGAGCACGACCACGGTTTCACCTTCGCTGACGGCATCGCCGACGTTCTTCTGGTATTTGACGATCATGCCCGGCATCGGGGCCTTCAGGGGCGTGCCGGCGACCGCTGCCGCAGCCGGGGCAGGCGCCGGTGCCTTTGCCGCCGGAGCGGCTGCTGCGGCAGCGGCGGGTGCCGGCGTGGCGGCCGGCCTGGGAGCCGCCGCCGGCATCGCCATCGGAGCGGACGGCATGGTTGGCATCTGCTGAATGTAACTCAGCACCGGCGAGCCGCCGACTTCGTCCACACCGACCTCGAAGTAATCGTCATCCACAAAGACGTTGAAGGTGCGCAATGCTTCCCCCTTGGGCGGGGCCTCCTTTTTGGCATCTTTTTCGACCAGCAGTCCGGCTTTGGCCTTCTTGATCAGTTCCTGCTCCTTTTGGGCCTGCTCCAGGGACCGCGGTCTCACCTCCGCCGGCGGTTCTTCCTTGCCGTATTTCCATTTCAGAAATTTTTTGCCGGTCACCGGATACAGGGCGTAGATCAGCACATCGTCGAGATCGACGGCCAGGCCTTCCGTTTCCGTCTTGGCCTTTTCCAGTTCCGGTTCGAGCACTTCCGCCGGACGGACGGTAATCGGCTTTTCGCCGCGCGGATAGTCCTTCAGCGCTTTTTTCTGGACCTCCGGATCGATCGGTATGGCGGTTTTGCCGTACAGGCCGTAGCACAGGTCCTTGACCTGTCCGGTGATCATTTTGTAGCGTTCTTTCTCGTCGTCGAAGAGCACGTTGTTGACGGTCTGGATGCCGACGATCTGGCTGGTGGGGGTCACCAGCGGAACCTGGCCCAACTCCTTGCGCACGCGGGGCAGTTCCTTGTAGACCTCGCCGATCTTGTCGAGCGCATCCATTTCCCGCAGCTGGTTGACCAGGTTGGACAGCATGCCGCCCGGGGTCTGGTGCAGCAGCACGTTGATATCGATGATGGACATTTTCGAGTCGTCCAGCAGGTGCTTGTACTTCGGCAGCACCTCTTTTTCCAGGACCTCGTTGATGCGCGCCAGAAGCTTGATGTCGAAACCCGTGTCGCGATTGGTGCCCAGCAGGGTCATCACCAGCGGCTCGACGGCGGCATGCGAGGTGCGGTAAGCGTAAGGCGTCATGCAGGTGTCGATGATGTCGACCCCGGCCTCGATGGCCTTGAGCATACTCATCGGCGACATGCCGGACGTAAAGTGGCTGTGCAGGTGGACCGGCACCTTGACCGCCGCCTTGAGCGCTTTTATGACTTCGTAGGCATCGTAGGGGGCGATCAGGCCGGCCATGTCTTTGACGCACACCGTGTCGGCCCCCATGTCCTCCAGGGCCTTGCCCTTCTGGATGTAGTAGTCCAGGTTGTATACGGCGCCGCCCAGGCGCGGTTCGGTCATGGTGTAGCAGATGCAGCCCTGGAAGTGCTTGCCGTTTTCCTTGATCACCGGGACCACGGTCTCGAAATTGCGGTAGTCGTTCAGGGCGTCGAAGGTCCTGAAAATGTCCATCCCGTTGGCACAGGCGCGGTCGACGAAGGCCCGGGCCACATCATCGGCATAGTTGCGGTAGCCCACCAGGTTCTGAGCGCGGAGAAGCATCGAAAAGGGGGTTTTCTTGATATAGCGCTTGAGCGTCCGGATTCGCTCCCAGGGGTCCTCGTTCAGAAAGCGGTGCATGGTGTCGAAGGTGGCGCCGCCCCAGGTTTCCACCGCCCAGAAGCCGACCTCATCCATCATCTCGGCCACCGGGATCATGTCCTCGGTGCGGCCGCGGGTGGCAAACAGCGACTGATGACCGTCACGCAGGCTCAGATCTTCGATTTTAACCGGGTTCTCCGCCTTGGGCCGGTCCTTGCCGTACGCCATTTTCGTGCCTTTGACTTGATCGTGGTCATGCATCTTATGCTTCTCCTCTTATGTGGAATTTCCTTGAAATTGGTAAGCGGGCCTACCGAAACCGCCCGCAGTGAAAACTTTTCAGCTGCATCAGGCTGCGCAACTGCATCATGGTCTGCCGGCCGTTCAATCCCCACAGGTTGATCGCAAGCGGTGCGGGAGCCGGCTGCCCGGCACCGCGTCCGCCCACGGCCTGCGCGGCGACCATTTCCTCTTCGCTTTTAATGACGCTCATCACCGCGGCAATCGCCGCCGCCTTCTTCTTTTCCAGTCCCATGATGGCTCCGTTTTTTGGTTTAAGGTTTTATGTTCCGCCAATCAATAAGGATCATCTTGTCCCACGGCCAACCGGCTAACGGGCAAACCGGCCAACCGACCTTACATCGGAATATTGCCGTGTTTTTTGGGCGGCCGCAGTTCGCGCTTGCCGCACATGATCTCGAGTGCCTCGATCAGGCGCGGCCGGGTCTGGCTCGGCTCGATGATGGCATCCACGAAACCGCGGTTGGCCGCCCGGTAGGGATTGGAAAAAAGGGTTTCGTATTCCTTGATCTTCTCCTTGCGCTTGGCCTGCGGGTCGGTGGCCTCCTTGATTTCCTTGCGATGGATGATGTTGGCCGCCCCGGCGGCGCCCATGACCGCAATCTCGGCCGTCGGCCACGCAAAGGCCATGTCGGCCCCCAGGTCCCGCGAGCACATCGCCAGATACGAGCCGCCGTAGTCCTTGCGCGTGATCAGCAGCAGCTTGGGCACGGTGGCCTCGGAGTAGCACCACAACAGCTTGGCGCCGTGGCGGATGATGCCGCCCCATTCCTGCTGGCTGCCGGGCAGATACCCGGGAACATCGGCAATGGTCAGAAAGGGGACATTGAACGCGTCGCAGAAGCGGATGAAGCGCGTGGCCTTGTCGGATGCATCGACATCCAGGCAGCCGGCCAGGAACTTGGGCTGGTTGGCGATGATCCCGATCGGCCGTCCGTTCAGTCGCGCAAAACACACGATCATGTTCTTGGCAAAATACTGGTGCGGCTCGAAGAAATCGCCGTTGTCGACGATGCTGCGGATCACGTCCTTCATATCGTAGGACTGGTTGGGATTGTCCGGGATGATGGTGTTCAGGGCCGGGTCGGTGCGCTTGGGGCTGTCGCCGGTGTCGGTGACCGGCGGGTCTTCCATGTTGTTGGACGGCAGAAAAGAGAGCAGGCGCTTGATCTGCTCGATCGCGTCCGCATCGTTTTCGCAGGCGAAATGGGCGACCCCGCTTTTTTCGTTGTGGGACATGGCGCCGCCGAGGGCCTCGAAGGTGATCTCTTCGCCGGTGACGGCCTTGATCACCTCCGGTCCCGTGATGAACATGTAACTGGTGTTCTTGACCATGAAAATAAAATCGGTCATGGCCGGGGAATAGACGGCCCCGCCGGCCGTGGGCCCCATGATGGCCGAGATCTGCGGAATGACGCCGGAGGCGACCGAATTGCGGTAGAAAATCTGGCCGTAACCGGACAGGGCGTCGACGCCTTCCTGAATGCGCGCACCGCCCGAATCGTTGAAGCCGACAAAGGGCACGCCGGCCTTGGCGGCCAGATCCATGACCTTGCAGATCTTGCGCGAGTGCATCTCGCCGAGGCTGCCGGCGCGGGAGGTAAAATCCTGCGAAAAGGCGAACACCGGCCGGCCGGCCACCAGGCCGTGCCCGGTGATGACGCCGTCGGAGGGAATCTCGACTTTTTCCATGCCGAAATTCACACAGCGGTGCTCCACGAACATGTCGATTTCGCGGAAAGTTCCCGCATCGAACAAGTGGTCGAGCCGTTCGCGGGCGGTCAGCTTGCCTTTTTCCTTGTGCTTGGCCACCGCCTTCTCGCCACCCATCTGCCGGACCTTTTTTTCCCGCTCCTTGAGATCCTTTAATTTATCTTCAACGACACCCATGCTTGTATTCCTTTCATCTCACCTGATTAGTGCCACCTGAAGTTCCACCGACCGGTTTCTGAACAGAAGCAGGCAACTTTCCGCAATCCCGAATAATGACGCGGCGCCGACATCAATCGAAACGGAAAACGACTCCGCCGGGTCCGGCCAAGCCGACCTCACGTCTGACCATGGCGCAGGTTACGCCGCAGATGTGATCGAAATCACGGGAAAAGACCCCTGTCCAGAACGGCAGCTGATGATCTGATTGCTGAAAATAAGCGGAACGGGGCGATGTCACGTCCGTTTAAATCGTAAGAAAATACAAATTTTGACAATTCTATAAGAGGCACCGGTTGTCAAGAGAAAAAACCACGGCGCCACCGGCGGCCGTTCCGCAGACAGCGGTCTCCGGAACGGCCGCCGGTAAGTGGTCGCTTGTTTTCCTTGCTGAAGATCAGCCCTGCTTTTCGAGCACGCCGAGGACCCGGTCGGCCGATTCGGTCACCACCGTTCCGGGACCGAACACGGCCGCCGCACCGGCCTCGAAGAGAAAGGGATAGTCCTTGGGCGGAATCACGCCCCCGACGACGACCTTGATGTTTTCGCCGTCCGCCTTCTTCAGTTCTTCGATCAGCCGCGGCACCAGCGTCTTGTGCCCGGCCGCCAGGCTCGAGACGCCCACCACGTGGACATCGTTTTCTACCGCCATCATGGCCGCCTCTTCCGGCGTCTGGAACATGGGGCTGATGTCGACATCGAAGCCCATGTCGGCGTAGGCGGTGGCGATCACCTTGATGCCGCGGTCGTGGCCGTCCTGGCCCATCTTGGTGACAAGGATCCTGGGCCGCCGGCCTTCGCGCTCCTTGAACTGGTCGGTGCGTTTCTTGAGGGCCGCGAAAACCTCGCTGTCGCCGTATTCGGCCGCGAACACGCCGGAAATGCAGCGGGTGGTGGCCACGAACCGGCCGAACACGTTTTCCATGGCATCGGACACCTCGCCGACCGTGGCCCGCGCTCGCACGGCCTCGATGCAGGCCTCCAGGAGATTGCGGTCGGTTTCGGCCGCCCGGGTGACGGCCGCCAGGGCTTTTTTCGCGGCGGCATCGTCGCGCTTGGCGCGGGTTTCCTTCACCCTGGCCACCTGTTCGTCCCGCACGCTGGCCGGCACCTCCAGGATGTCCATCAACGGCTCGTCCTTGATTTTGTATTTGTTGACGCCGACGATCACATCCAGGCCCTGGTCGATCCGGGCCTGCCGGCGGGCGGCCGCTTCCTCGACCCGCATTTTCGGCATGCCGGTCTCGATCGCCTTGGCCATGCCGCCCAGTTCCTCGACCTCGTCGATGATCTTGCCAGCCTCCTTGACGATGTCGGCGGTCAGCGCTTCGATGTAGTAGGAACCGCCCAGCGGATCGATCACGTGGCAGATCTGGGACTCCTCCTGAATGATCAGCTGGGTGTTGCGCGCGATGCGGGCCGAAAAATCGGTCGGCAGGCCGACCGCCTCGTCGAACGAGTTGGTGTGCAGGGACTGCGTCCCGCCCAGGGCCGCCGCCAGCGCCTCCAGGGTCGTGCGGATGATGTTGTTGTACGGGTCCTGTTCGGTCAGGCTCCAGCCGGAAGTCTGCACGTGGGTGCGCAGAATGGCCGAGCGCGGATTCTTGGGATTGAAGCGGTTGATGCGCTCGTACCATAAGAAGCGCGCCGCCCGGAGCATGGCGATCTCCATGAAGAAATTCATCCCGACGCCGAAGAAAAACGACAGGCGCGGGGCGAAGGTGTCGATGTCCAGACCGGCCTTGAGCGCCGCGCGCACGTATTCCAGGCCGTCGGCCAGGGTGAAGGCGCACTGCAGGACCGAGTCGGCCCCGGCTTCCATCATGTGATAGCCGCTGATGCTCACGGTGTTGAACTTGGGCATGTGCTGCGAGCAGTAGGCGATGATATCGGAGACGATCCGCATGGACGGCTCGGGCGGGTAGATGTAAGTGTTGCGGGTCAAATATTCCTTGAGGATGTCGTTTTGGATCGTTCCGGTCAGCTGTTCCGGCTTGACGCCCTGCTCTTCGGCGGCCACGATGTAACCGGCCAGGATCGGCAGGACCGCGCCGTTCATGGTCATCGAGACGCTCATCTGATCGAGCGGAATCTGATCGAACAGGATTTTCATGTCCTCGACCGAGTCGATGGCCACGCCGGCCTTGCCGACATCGCCCACCACCCGCGGGTGGTCCGAGTCGTAACCGCGGTGGGTCGGCAGGTCGAAGGCCACCGACAGACCCTTTTGCCCGGCCGCCAGGTTGCGGCGGTAAAAGGCGTTGGATTCCTTGGCCGTGGAAAACCCGGCATACTGGCGGATGGTCCAGGGGCGGCCGGCGTACATGGTCGCCATCGGGCCGCGCACGTAGGGCGGAAACCCGGGCAGGGTGTTGGCCTGCGGCAGACCGGCGATGTCCTCGGCCGTGTAAAGCGGCTCGACGGTGATGCCTTCGGGGGTCTTCCAGTTCAGGCTCTCGACGGGTTTGCCCTTCATCTGTTTGGAGGCGAGTTCCCGCCATTTTTTCAAATCTGGATGTTCGGCCATGATACACTCCTTGATTGCGTTGAGTTCAAAGTGACGGTATTCTCAAGTTAAGTCTGCAGCTTTCCACACTGGTTAAAAGAATTTTTCATATAAGACTGCCGATAAGATGTCAATTTCTAACTTTATTCGCTTGAACCGGCGGAAAACGGCCCATTTTCGGATCGGATACGAATAGGCGATCGAAAACCAAATACCCGTTTACATCAACTCTGCTTTCGGATCATGAAATTTGCTCGCCCTGAAAAAGCGGTCCAAACTGGATTTGTCCCACCAGGTCATTCCCGGTGTATCAAGCTGCAGATGTATTGATCGGCCACCATTTTTTCCAGGATCCAATACTGTACTTCCATAAAGGGGTACTTCGTCAAGACGCAATTGAATGGCACAAACAAGGTTTAGACTTTGCGGATGCCCTCCACTTGGCGAAATCTCAAGATTTTGAATCTTTTGTGACTTTTGACAGACAGTTAACAAAAACGGCCTCAAAAATCACAGGTTTTCCTGTAGTTGAACCCTGACGAAACCGCAGATCATCCATCGCCGGGTGTCAGTGGCAGTTTTTCGATTATGTAAGCGACTATTTCTGCCGGCGTGCTCCTCGTATCCACCTCGAGCGCGCCGGTAGGCTCCTCTAAGGCGGCAAATTGGCTCTCCATCAAAGACGCAGCCGCAAAATGGTGTTGCCTGCCGGTTAATCTTTTTTTTATTTGTTCGTGGGAACCTTTGAGAAAGACGAAAAAAACACATTCCGGATCTGCCTGCAGGCGCTTTCGATATGATCTTTTGAGCGCGGAACACGCGAGGACCGCATGTTTTTTCTCAACGCACATGCGCCCGACGAGGTCGCGGAGTCTTGCGAGCCAGTCTTCTCGGTCGTCATCCGTCAAGCCGCTGCCGGCTGCCATTTTCTTCCTGCTCGACGCGTCGTGAAAGTCATCGCCGTCGAAGAATTGCCACCCTAATTTCTTGGCGAGAAGAGTACCGACGGTCGTTTTCCCCGCGCCGGATACCCCCATCAGTATTATCACCATAAGTGATCCGCTCGAATTACGGTCTGTCGCGGCAATGATCGGCAAATGCTTTTACAAATCTCCAATCAGCAGCACTTCCATCTTTTGAAACTTTTGCCCATGCGGCATCATCAGGGTAGGAATGCAACACCTTTATGGAAACGTCGAAAGGCAGGGCCGTCGGCTGCGGCCCTGCCTTGATTGCTACCCGTCCACTTGCATCATCAATACGGCGCCTCGACGATAAAATCGCCGAAATACCCCGGATAATCCTTGCCCGTGAACATGGACGGCGACCAGACCCGCCAGGAATAGGTGCCCTGGCTCAAGTCGTGATCGTACGGCTGAAAGTAATTCAGCCCCTCACCCCACTCGCCGTAAGTGCGGCCCTGGCTGACACCGTCGACTACGTTGGTATGGCCGGAATCGGTCGTAGCGGATGCATATCCGCGCACCAGGCCCCAGTTCAGGTTGTTGGTGAATTGAGTGACGGGAAAAACATCGACCCCGCCGCAAAACCCACCGCAGCCGGCCATGTAGAATTTCTTGTTCCATTTCGTTCGGCTCGGCAACCGCAGTTCGAAACCGATTTCAGGAAACAGTCTGCCGGTTACCTTGTAAAATTCTGGCAGTCCGGAGGTGGGATCCGCGGCGACTTTTTCAAAGGCCAGATTCATCAAAAACTCAAAGGCATTGGGATCGAAATCCTTGGGTCGGCGATATCGAGAAAATTTTTCATTTACCGGGGTCTTGAATGAGTTTAAATCCTCGGCATCAAAGCCCTTGCCCAGAAAATTGGTCATCTCATCCAGATTCATTTGACGTAGATCGACCGGATTGCCGGCCGATGCGGGCGACCCGCCGGCCCACAGCCCTGCCAGCAGCATCAAACAGAACAGTCCGATAAAGCGGTTGAAGAATTTCATGTCACGCCTCCTTATTCCAAAATGGTGATATTGGATTCAAACATGAAATATTGCCGCCGCCCCGCAGAGATCATTGCGCATCCCTGCGGGGCCCCGAAGGGAATTTTTAATCGTTTCCGCTGCATTCGCCCCCTGGCACCTTGGAATGTGTAAGAGTGTTCGACTCGCCGGTTGAAAATGCACACTGACGAACGCTGACAAAATCTCGTCACCGAAAACCCGCCATTCACGTTTAAGAAACAGCAAAAATCAGACCAACCGATGATGTTAGTTGGAGCGTCACACCGAAACCATCTTGCTATAGACTTCAAGATAAATATTTGGTTGTGTTATCGGTCGTCGGCGTATGAATAGACAGCCTTCTCCCGCTGGCCTAGCCAAAATTATTATCTTGAAGCCGATATACGTGATCTGATTTAAACAGCATTGCAAGGTTCCCCGGCCCGAGTACAGGCGGTGGTTGATTTAACCGTCCGAAACCGATCTGTCGCAGGAATAATACATGTAGAAAAAATTATCACGAGATCAAGCTGCCATGAACCACGTTTTTAATGGCAGTGGTTGCCCTTGACAGACATCGAATCCTCCATGTAAGGGTTTTATAAACACTCAGTTTTACCTTCCCACCGTGCGAGAATCTTTGATCTTGACCTTGTTCGAGGAGAAGCACCCATGCCGACCGCCACAGTTTCAGCGGCAGAGCTTTGCGAGCGCTTCACACAAAAAGCCGAGTTGGTATCGGCCGTCGTAACGGATGTGAAGACCACCCGCGCGGCTATGGCGTACGCCGTGGATCTCTGCGCGCGCAAACAGGCCTGCCAATTGTTGATGTCCGGATGCGACGACTTCCTCTCCCCGTCCGCCGAAGCGCTGTGCGACCTGAAGCAGGAGAAAATCATTGCCGCTCCCGCCCTGGCACCGGAACAGGCCGAAATCCTCGCCGGATTGTGCGCGACCAGGGGCCTGCGGCTGGTGACCGGCGACCTGCGCGACCACCTGGCCGGCATCGACATCGGCCTGACCTTCATCGACTACGGCATCGCCGAAACCGGCACCCTGGTGCTCGATTCGCGCAGCGAAGACGTCCGGCTGTCGACGATGGTCAGCGAGATCCACATCGGCATCCTGCCCAAATCTAAAATAAGATCGCGCGCGGAGGATCTCGAAAGTGAACTGCGGGAAACCATGCAGACGGCTCCCGGCTACCTGGCCTTTATCACCGGGGCCAGCCGCACGGCCGACATCGAACGGGTTCTGGCCTTGGGCGTTCACGGCCCGCTGGAACTTCACATACTGCTGCTGGAGGACCACTGATGCAGGAAGCCCGTAATCTGAAAGACTATAAAAAGGAAGTCGACGGCGCGCTTCAGAACACCTTTCTGCGCAGCGCCATGGACAAGTTCGCGGTCGCCTACCGTTCGGGCCGCGCCAACGCCTTTACCGGCATGGACGTCGGGGGCCTGGTGGCGGAGATCGCCGCCGCCAAGGATGCGGCGCTGGCACGCATGGACGAGCTTTTCGAGGAGTTCAAAATGAACGCCTCAGAAGCGGGAGTTCACGTCCATCTGGCCCGGACAGCCGCGGAAGCCAATGCGATCATCGCCCGCATCGCGCACGACAATGACGTGAAAAAGATCGTCAAGTCCAAGTCGATGACCGCCGAGGAAACCCTTCTAAACCACGATCTGGAAACCGAGGGATTCGAGGTCACCGAAACCGATCTGGGCGAATGGATCATTCAATTGCGCGGCGAGGGCCCCTCTCACATGGTGATGCCGGCCATTCACCTGTCGCGCCGCCAGGTGGCGGACCTGTTCACCGAGGTCACGGGCCACAAGCAGGAAACCGAGATCGAACGCCTGGTAAAGGTTGCCCGCCGGGAACTGCGCCAAAAATACGTCGAGGCCGATATGGGCATATCGGGCGCCAACTTCGCCCTGGCGGACACCGGCACCATCGGCCTGACCACAAACGAGGGCAATGCGCGCCTGGTCACCACCCTGCCGCGCGTCCACGTGGCGCTGGTCGGCCTGGACAAACTGCTGCCGAGTCTGCGCGAGGCCCTGCTGATCAACCGCGTGCTGCCGCGCAACGCCACCGGCCAGGGCATCACGTCCTACGTCACCTGGATCACGGGTCCCAATGTCTGCGCCTCCGCGCCGGCCGGCAAGAAGGTGATGCACATCGTTTTTCTCGACAACGGCCGCCGGGCCCTGGCCAAAGACCCGGTCTTTTCCCAGGTGCTGCGCTGCGTGCGCTGCGGCGCCTGCGCCAACGTCTGCCCGGTCTACCGCATGGTGGGCGGCCACCGTTACGGTCACATTTACATCGGTGCCATCGGGCTGATCGTGACCTATTTTTTTCACGGACGCGACAAGGCCCGCAACCTGGTTCAGAACTGCATCAACTGCGGGGCCTGCAAAGCCGTCTGCGCCGCCGGCATCGACCTGCCGCACCTGATACAGGAGATCCACGCCGTCATCCAGAACGAAGAAGGCCACCCGCTGACCAGCGTGCTGCTGGCCAAGGTGCTGCGCAGCCGCAAGCTCTTCCACTCCCTGTTGCGGTCGGCGCAGGTGGCCCAGCGGCCGGTGACGGACGAAACCCAGTATCTGCGCCACCTGCCGTTTATCTTCGCCCGGGAACACAATTTCAGGGCCCTGCCGGCCATTGCCGAAAAGCCTTTCCGCGATCGCTGGACGCAGCTCAAACCGAGCGTCGCATCACCCCGTCGCCGCGTGGCGCTTTTTGCGGGCTGCCTGCAGGATTTCGTCTACCCCGAACAACTGGAAGCCGCCCTGAAGCTGCTCGCGAATACCGATACAGCCGTCGACTTTCCCATGGAACAGTCCTGCTGCGGCCTGCCGGTGGTCATGATGGGCGAAAAGCAGGCCGCGCGGGATGTGGCCCGCCAGAATATTCAGGCCTTTATGAGCGGCGGCTGCGATGCCGTTGTGACCCTGTGCGCTTCCTGTGCCTCGCACCTTAAAATTGGGTACCCGAAGCTCTTCGCCGATGATCCCGTCATGGCGGAAAAGACGCGGCGCTTCGCTAACAGGGTTTATCCCTTCAGCGCCTTTGCCAACGACGTGCTCAACATGACCGCCGACTCTTTCGAGACGCACAAAACCGCCGCGACGTATCATGCCCCCTGCCACCTCTGCCGGGGCCTCGGCGTAAGAGAGGCCCCCCATGCCCTGATCGAAAAGGGCGGGATGAAGTTTCTGCCGGCTGAAGAGGAAGAGACCTGCTGCGGGTTCGGCGGGACGTATTCGGGCAAATTCCCGCAGATATCGGCCGAAATCCTGGCGCGCAAACTCGATGACGTCGAAAAGACCGGGGCCGAGGTTCTGGTCACCGAGTGTCCCGGCTGTATCATGCAGCTGCGCGGCGGGGCCCGAAAACGCGGCGGCCGAATAAAAGTCAAACACCTGGCCGAAGCGCTGGCAGAAAGCAAACGTCAGGACATCACCCCCTAACCGGTGCCGATGCCCTGTTTCATCGGGGCACTGTTTGGTTTCCGATCCGGTAGAAGCGCATCTGTGTGTGCGCCCTTCTGTTCGTGCACCATTCGTCTGTGGTGCGCCCGAAGTATTTGGGCCTGATAAAGGGCAGACACGCCGGTCTGCCCCTACGGGTATTATGCCGTGACGATGCCGTAAAAACGATGAAGCGTTGCGCCGCTGTTTTCTCAGATGCGTCGCCCAAGCGATTCCGCAAACGGGAGACTGCTTTGGTCATGCCCGCAGGCGGGATTGACGCCGACCTGTCCCGCAGCCGGCGCTGAATTGCGGGGAAAAAGCCATTTCTGAACGGGTACTGGGAGCCGCCATGCAAGACCTCACCGCCGATCAAATCACTTCCCTGTCTTCCATCGTTTCACCCGACCGGTTTTCCACCGGCCCGTCCAACCGCGAACTGCACCGGCGCGACATCTCCCCGCATCGGGGCCGGCTGCCGGCGGCCGTCATCTGGCCGGTGACCACCGCCGAGGTCGCTGAAATCCTGGCCTGGTCTTATGAAAATGACGTACCGGTCACCCCCTGGGGCGCCGGGACCAGCACGGAAGGCAATCCCGTGCCCACGCGCGGCGGCCTGGTGGTGGACGCCAGCCGGATGGATCGCATTCTGGATATCAGGCCTCGGGACCTGCAGGCCGATGTGCAACCGGGCGTCCTGCGCAAAGAACTCAACCGGCAGGCCGGCCGCCACGGCCTCTTTTTTCCGCCGGACCCCGGCGCCGACGCCACGATCGGCGGCATGATCGCCAACAACGCCTCGGGCGTGCAAACGGTCAAGTACGGCGCCACCAGAGATTACGTGATGCGGCTGACGGTGGTGCTGCCCGGCGGGACCGTCATCCACACCGGCTGCAAGGCGCCGAAATCCTCCTCCGGCTACGATCTGACACGCCTGTTCGTGGGCTCGGAAGGGACTCTGGGCATCGTCACCGAAGCCACCTTGAAGTTGACCGGCCTCCCGGCCTACCACCTGGCGGCGACCGTCACCTTCGCTCGCCTGGAAGAGGCTTCCGAGGCCGTGGCGCTCCTGATCGGCTCCGGACTCGGGCCGGCGGCCTTGGAATTGCTGCCGCCGCCGTTGATCCAGCTCATGAACCGCGAAAAAAAGCTCGGGCTGACCGAGACCCCCACGCTTTTCTGCGAATTTCACGGCATCAGCCGCGCCATGCTGGCCGATATTGCGGAACTGGCCGAGGACCTCTGCCGCGACAGCGGCGCCACGGGTTTCAAATCCGGTGTCGATGAAGGCCAGCGCACCGACCTGTGGCGCGCGCGCCATGAGGCCTGGGAAACGATTCACCGGGCGCACCCGGGCAAGGACACCCTGATCGTCGACGCGGCGGTGCCGATCTCGGCCTACCCGCAGATCGTCGTATTTTCCCAAAATCTCGTCGATCAGGAAAAGGCCGTGGGGTACGTATTCGGTCATGCCGGCGACGGCAATCTGCACGTGGTGCTGGTCGGTGACGCTGAGGACAAAATGGAATGGGAAGCGCTCGAAGAGATCAATCGCCGCATCGTCACGCGCGCGGTGGAAGTCGGCGGCACCTGCACCGGCGAGCACGGCGTCGGCATCGGCAAGCGCAAATTCATGCACCTGGAACACGGCGAGAGCTATGAGCTGATGCGGAAAATAAAGGACCTTGTCGATCCCAAGGGGCTTATGAATCCCGACAAGATATTCTAATGATGGTAATCGAGGATACACTGCCGAAAGGGGAGGAGTGATATGCGGGTAACATTTATCGGACTGGGGACCATGGGCGCCCCGATGGCACTCAATGTTTTAAACGCCGGCCATGCGCTCACCGTTCACAACCGCAGCCGTGAAAAGGAGGCACCGATTGTAAAAGCCGGTGCCGCACCGGCGGCATCACCGGCCGAGGCGGCCAGGGGCGCCGAGGTAGTCATCACCTGTGTCAGCGACACCCCGGACGTGGAAGAGATCATTCTGGGAGAAACCGGTGTCATTCACGGCGCCGCACCGGGAACCATCGTCGTGGACATGTCGACCGTCAGCCCGGGCGCCACCCGCCGGATCGCCGCCCGCCTGGGCGACAAGGGCGTCCACATGCTGGACGCGCCGGTGTCCGGGGGTTCCGAAGGCGCCCAGAAGGGTACGTTGTCGATCATGGTGGGCGGTGAAGACGCCGACCTTGCTAAAGTGCGGCCGGTCCTGGAGACCATGGGCAAAACCATCACCCATGTGGGCCCGATCGGATCCGGCCAGCTGACCAAGGCCATCAACCAGATCGTGGTGGCCGGGACCTACTGGGGTGTCGCCGAGGGCATCGCCCTCGGCCTGAAGGCCGGCCTGGACATGGGCAAAGTCGTCCAGGCCGTAGGCGGCGGCGCCGCCGGTTCCTGGGCGATGGTCAACCGCTCCGGCAATATGATCGAAAATTCCTATCCGCTGGGGTTCAAGCTGCGCCTGCATCGCAAGGACCTCGACATCGCGTTGGAGGTGGCCCGTGAACTGGGTGTGACCCTGCCGGTGACAGCCTATGTCGAGCAGGCCGAAACCGGCCTGATCGCCCGCGGTCACGGCGACGAGGACATTTCGGTCATCGCCCGGAGCATCAGGCAGGCGTCGGGAATCGACTGACCGCTGTCGCTTGATAAATTTTCACCCCGCAACGAATCGGTGCGGGGTGAAAATTTTTCGGATGAAGAAGAAATCGACCGGATAAACGGCCGGATGCGGGAAGAAGTCGATAAGCGCAAGACCGGCGGCAGGCATCAGTAGGTCAGCACCATGCCCCCGTCGAAAAGAAGATCGCCGCCGACGAGGTAACGCGCGTGGCGCGAAAACCCGAAAACAAAAAGGTTGCCGACGTCAATCGGCGACATCAGTTCCTTCACACGCGATCTTCCCAGCATGACCTCCGTGACGACTTCCTCGGGCGTGATGCCACGCTGCCTGGCCTGGGCGGGAATCTGGTTGAGCGCCAACGGCGTTTTGACGAAACCGGTGCTGACGGAAAATGAGCGCACCTTCCCCGCGCCCTCGGCTGAAATCGATTGGCTCAAGGCCCGCAGGCCGAACTTGGTGATGTTGTAAACCGGCTTGTTGAGGGTGCACAGATGAGCGTGAATCGAACCGATATTGCCGATGGCACCGCAGCCGTCCGCACTTTTTTTCATGTGCGGAATGGTCAGCTTGGCCAGGTAAAACGGGGCCCGCAGCATGATCCGTTGCATGAGGTCGTATTTTTCCATGGGAAAGTTCTCGATCGAGTCGATGTGCTGAATGCCGGCGATGTTGGCCAGGTACTTGATCGTGCCCAGTTTGGCGGTCTCGGCGACGGCATGCTCTATGTCGCCGTCTTTGGTCAAATCGGTTTTGATAAAGATCATCTGGCCCCCCATGTCCCGGGCCAGCGTTTGGGTTTTCTTGCCTTCCTCCTCGTTTATATCGAGTCCCACGGTCATTAATTTATTGGCAGCGGCGGCCACCGCGGTCGCCCGGCCGATGCCCGAACCGGCTCCGGTGACGATGCACACATGATCGGCGGTGAAATTCCCGTCATTCAGGATCAAGACATCTTCTTTCCGGATAGCCGGCTCCTTGATTTCCATTTGTCCCCCCCTCTGTAGTTGCTTCTAAAAGACTTCCAGATAAAGATCTTGGTCGCAGGCGTGTGAACTATACGGCCCGCCGCCCTCGTATCCTTGCCAAACATCTTTATCATACCGTCCATATGCCGTCGGATTATCGGGCATTGTTGCGGTGTAATGCAAATTGCAGACCAACACAATGGGACCATGCGGGAGATTGAACGGAAAGCCTGATCGTGGATATTCAGGTGCGCCGTGCAAGACGACGGAGCCGGCGCCCGACAATTTTCTCGACTCTCGGGGTCATTTTGTGTATACGGCGATAAGTATCTGTTTGTCTACATATCGTCGGTTTGATACACATCCAGTTAGCCGCACACCGAAATACCACACACGCATGGAATAAAATTTCAGAATGAAAAACAACACCCGCCCGGCGCCCGAAGCAGAGCCCTTGGAAAAGCGGCTGGCCATTTTCGAGCTGATCTTCGAGAGCATCCACAACGGGATCATGGTGACGGATGCCGAGGGCTTTATCACCCATTTCAACAAGCCTTACGGCCGGTTTCTCGGCCTCGACCCCGATGCTCAAATCGGCAGGCACTGCACCGAAGTGATCGAAAACACGCGCATGCATATCGTCGCAAGAACCGGCAAGGCCGAAATCAATCAAGCCCACCGGATCAAGGGGCAGAACATGGTCGTGCAGCGCATTCCCATCCTGAAGGATGGCAAAGTCATCGCCGTCTTCGGTCAGGTCATGTTCAAGGACGTCAAAGATGTCGGTAAATTAGCCCGGAAACTGCCGCTGCTGGAATCCAAAGTCAAGCTCTACGAGGAAGAATTGATGACGCTGCGCTCGACGCGCTACACCATTAACAGCATCATCGGCCGCAGCCGGGCGATAAACGCCTTGAAAGAGGAAGCACTCAGGGCCGCCACCAATCAATTCCCGGTGCTCGTCACCGGAGAAAGCGGCACCGGCAAGGAGCTGTTCGCGCAGGGTATCCATCATGCGGGATCGCGCAAACCCCACGCGTTTGTAAGGATCAACTGCGCCGCCATCCCCAGGGACCTCCTGGAATCTGAACTGTTCGGATACCAGCCGGGGGCCTTTACCGGCGCCCGGGCCGGGGGCAAACCGGGAAAATTCGAACTGGCCCACAACGGGACCGTTTTCCTGGATGAAATCGGCGACATGCCGCTCGAGATGCAGCCCAAGCTGCTGCGGGTGCTGGAAGACAAGGAGTTCGAGAGGATCGGCGGCAACACGATGATTCGATCTGACTTCCGGCTGGTTGCCGCAACCAATCGGGACCTGGACGAAATGGTTGCCAATGGCCTTTTCCGCAAGGACCTGTTCTACCGGCTCAATGTCGTTTCGCTGCATATTCCGCCCTTGCGGGAGCGCCGGCGCGACATCATCCCCATTGCCCGCCACCTCCTGAAAAATCTGGCGGAAGAAGCGACCCTGCCCGACACCACCCTGGCCGGGGAAACCGAGCTTCTCTTGAAGGGCTATGACTGGCCGGGGAATGTCCGCGAATTATCGAATGTGCTGGAGCGGGCCCTTTCCGCCCTGGACGGGCAAACCATCGAGCCGGATCATTTGCCCTTTTACATTACGCGCGCCGCGGAAGGGTCGAAAAAAACGGAACATTCCTCAATCAGGGAGGTACAGGCGCGGGTCGAAAAAACGGCCATTCAGCGGGCGCTCGCGGAGGCCGGTTATAAAAAGACCCGGGCGGCGGATTTGCTCGGCATCCACCGCACCCTGCTGTATAAAAAAATGAAAAAACACGGCATCTCGCTGCAGCCGACGTGAAATCCGCTACGACCGGCCGCTCAGCGGAAAAAAATACCGTTTTGTGGATGGACACCGATCCCTCAAGTATGCTTGATCCGGCCAATGCCGGAAGAATCCGGTGCCGGACTGCGGGGGCACGTGATACCGGTGATGATATCCCGGCTGAAATCAAAGAGCGTCGCCAAAAATCGGCCCGATTGAATGTCTACCACGGATTTCTCCGTCACGCTTCCAATAGCGGCCGCAGTGATGCCGCGTTCGGAGAATAAGGAAAAAACCCGCTCGATATTTTCCGGCGGAACCGCGAGGATAAATCCGAAGCTTTGAAAACACAGCAGCCACTGCTCGAGGGTCAGGGATTTCGGGCATGGTATCGCATCGAGATCGATATCCGCACCTTTGCCCGAATTTTCGAGCATGATGGCAGCGGTTCCAAGAATCCCCGCATTGCTGACATCCTTGGCCGCAAAGGCCATTTCGGACTCGGCGACCAGCGGAAGGGCCTCCAGCCGGTGGCGCAGCGCTTCGGGGCTTTTCCCGGAGTTGGCGTCCCAGCTCACGACGGATCGACAGCCGGCCCGGCCGTCGAGATCAACCGCCAGCACCAGCCGGTCGCCGGCTGCCGCCAAGTGGCTGCGGAGCAGTTTCCTGGCGCGCCCGATGATGGTCACGCTCAAGGCCGGGCAGTCGACCGGTGCATCCGGATGCAAGTGCCCGCCCAGCATGGGGACTTGGAGCTTGCGGCACCCTTTTTCGATGCCCTCGACGATCAGGCGGCGCTGCGAGTCGTCGCCGCTGGCCAGCACATTGACCATGCCGATGGGCCTGCCGCCCATGGCGTAGATGTCATTGACGGTTACCATGACCGAGGCTTTGCCGGCGGCATACGGCTCGTTGACCAGCAAGCCGGTCAGCATGCCGTCGGCCGCCACCAGCAGGTACTCTTCCCCCCAGGGAATGACGGCGGCATCGTCGCCGTAATTTGGCAGTTGATCGCCGTAACGAAGGGTTTGGCGCAACAGATCGACCACCGGCCGGATCGGTTGTTTACGCAGAAGGCCGGGATAGGTGCGAATTTTTTCGACAATGTCATTCAATTGAGCGTGCATACCTGCGCCTTTTGGCTCGTCGCATCTTCGTCTATACGGCAATTGCCGACCGGTGAGCCACTGGCCGTCCCGTCGTCGTCGAAATCTTCGGGCACCCGGCTCAGATCGGCCCGCATCGTTTGATGGGGGCATCCGCAGTAGGATGTCACTGGACCACATGCCATCCAACCGAGTTTCCGAAAAAAAACGACGTTTTTTTGCTGGATATGCGCCGAAAACACCCGGCAGCCTCTTTTTTTCACCTGCCGCATGGCTTCTCGCACCAGTCCGGCCCCTACCCGAAAGTCGCGAAAATCCGGGTGGACCGCCAACCGGCCGCCGACCCACCGCCGGCGGCCGTGCAAAGCGTCCGGGAACACGCGTACGGTGCCGATGACACGATCCTGTTTTCTGGCCACCAGCAGAATACCGGACCGATCGTGTTCATCCTGGTCCGATCGGTCAAAAAGCCCCTGCTCTTCGACAAACACCGCATGCCTGATAGCCAAAGCTTGAGATCGTTCGTCTGCGGTGCGCACGCGGTGATAAAAAATTTCGTCAAACGGTCTTTCGTAGAGGCCAAGGGCCGAACAGGCCCCGCATCGCACACATCCGGCGCGGCTGAGTTTCGCCGAAAGCCCTTTGCGGCGCAGCACGTTCGCCACGGCCGCGTAAACTCGCGACATCGGGGCCGGCTCCGGCGGCCGGTGGTTTTGAAGCCTGGACCCGGGAATCGGCCTGAGCGGCACCACAAAAGGGTAGACTCCCAGATCGGCCAGCCATTCACTGCCGGAGACAAGGCTGCGCGGCGGCTCTCCGAGGCCCGCGATCAGGAAACTGCTCACCTGGTTCGGGCCGAAAACAGCGACCGCCCGTCGCCAGGCCCTCTCGTAGCCGGCCAGTCCGATGGCGGCCTTGGCCGGGGCCACGCGTGCCAATGTCGGCCGGTGGAAGGATTCGATATGAATGCCAACCGTATCCACCCCGGCGGCTTTCAGGTGGTCCAGCAGGCCGAGATCATCCGGCGGCAGGAACTGAACGTGCACCGGCAGGGCCGCGGCCGCCTTGATGGCGGCCGCGCATTCGGCCAGGTATACAATTTCCGAGCCGGGCGGGTTCCGCCGTGCCGGAAGTCAGCACCACGTGCGCGACGCCGTCGACGGCCACGGCCGCACGGGCGACCTCAGCCAGTTGGCCGGGAGTCTTGCGCGCGATGGTGGCGTTTTTTTCAAGGGAAACCTGGGTGGCACAGAATGCACAGCGCCGATCGTTTTTCCAGTTGACGCACGTTTGCAGAACGGTGGTGGCCAGACAGTCGCTGCCGTGCAGCAGGGCGATTTTTTTATAGGGCACCTTCTCCGAATCGGCCCGGTCGTAGAACCGGGGAACCGGCACCGCGAAGATGGCCGCCAGCGGCCGGTCGTTTTTAAGGAGCCGGTAGCGGCCGGTCCCCTCCTCGGACAGGGTAAAGGGAGAGTCCGCCGTGTAGGCGGCGGAGATGGGAACGTTCACGGGTACACCACCGACCAGAAAAGACCGGCCCTCGGCGGGTCCGGCGCCCCCTGACCGTCCCGGGATCACGTCCGGCACGCGGATGCCCCGGCTCTGAAGTTCCGTAATAAGGTTTCGCAGTAGCATAGGGTACGTTAAAAAAACAGGCTCCGCGCCGACTGCCGGGTTGGAGCCTGTCATCATGGCCTTCAGCCGTTGGCGAGGGAACAGTTCGGTCGATGCCGTTGTTTTTCCTATTTTTTCTCGACCGGCATGGATGAAATCGTCCCATCCCAGGTGTCTACTTTGCCGCAATCCTGCATATCTTCCGGAAACCAGGTCGCCGTCACGTTCTTTTGCTCCGTGAAAAACCGTACGCCGTCCGTGCCCATCACATGCAGGTCGCCGAAGAATGAATCCTTGTGACCGGTGAACCCGAAGATTCCCAGCGGCACCGGTATGCCCACGTTGATGCCGACCATGCCGGCATGGGTCCTTTTTGAAAATTGGCGCGCGTAATAACCGTTTTGGGTGTAAAGCACCGAACCGTTGGCAAACCGGCTGCCGTTCATTATCGCCAGGCCTTCCTCGAAGTTGTTCACCCGTTTGATGCACAGAACGGGTCCGAAAACCTCCTCCCGGCCAATGGCCATGTCCTCGGTAACATGGTCGAAAATCGACGGCGCGAGGTAGAAGCCTTTTTCATAGCCTGAAACCACCGGATTGCGGCCATCCACAATGAGTTCGGCGCCTTCGTCGATCCCTTTCTGGATCCAGTCGGTGACGAATTTAAGGTGGCCGGCATTCATAATGGGCCCCATGCCGGTATTCGGATCGTAGGCCGGGCCCAATGTCATTTCCGCCACGAATTTCTTCAACAAGGCAATCAATTCATCGGCGATGCAGTTCTCCACCACGATCACCGGGCACGCCATGCACCGGGCACCGGCACACCCGCAATACGCATTGATGATGCCTCTGGCGGTGCGTTCGAGCTTGCAGTCACGCAGGACAAGGGCATGGTTTTTTGCCTCGGTCAGGGCCTGGACCCTTTTACCGTGGGCGGCGGCGGTGGCGTAAATGTGCTTGCCCACCTTGGTCGAGCCGACGAAAGAAACCCCTTTTACATCCGGATGCTTCAGGAGAATTTCCGCCTCGTCGCGACTGGTGGTGACCAGGTTGATCACCCCGTCGGGCAGACCGGCCTCACGCCAGAGTTCGAGCAGCCGCATGGAGGACTGGGGCACGAAGCTGGCGGCTTTCAGCACGATGGTGTTACCGGTGGCAATGCACAGCGGCGTCATCCAGCCGTGCGGAATCATGGCCGGAAAATTCCAGGGCGCAATCCCGGCAAAAACGCCCAGCGGCTCGTTGTACAGCACGGTATCGTAACCGTCGCTGACGTTCATGCCCGAGACGCCTTTTAGGAGATGGGGGATGCCGCAGGCAAACTCAACGACCTCGTTCACCTTGAGGACATCGCCCATGGACTCGCGCCAGTTCTTGCCCTCCTCCATGCACAAGAGATGGGTAAGTTCTTCCAGGTGTCCGTCCACCAGGGCTTTCATCCGGTAGAGGACCTGAACCCGCTTGCTGGCCGGTGTATCGGCCCATTCCGGGAAAGCCGCGCTCGCAGCGGCGATGGCCGCTTCGACCTCGGCTTGCGTGCAGCATGGCGCCTGGGCGATGACCTCGCCCGTGGAAGGATTGTAGCAGTCCATGTATTTTTCGGTCTTTGACTCCAGCCACTGGCCGCCGACGTGATACTTTAGTTTTTTGAGGGTCGTCCCCGCCGATGTCGAGGCGGTTTCAACGAAATAACGCTCCTGAAGTTTTTCTAGCATCCGTCCGTACTCCTTTCTTTCTGTTTCATATTTTCTTACATGTATATGACCAATTTCCGGAATCCGAAAGTCACCCTCGATGAACCGCCGGCGTTATCCGGCAGCCAGGCCGAAGGCCATTTTCTTGACCAGGTTGGCGGCTATTTGATAGGTCCGATCCATCGATTGGCCCTTCTGCCTCCCGGCTGATCTTGGGTTTATTTCAGTGATGTCCGCGCCGACGAGTTGAACCGTCGATTCACCGGCCTGGCAAATCGTCCCGACCAGCCGGTAGATCTGACTTTCAGACAGTCCGCGCCAGTTCAGAAACCGAACCCCTTCCAGCGCATTGCGGGCCCCGATATCCAGGTCGACGGAGAGATAAGCGTAGGGTGTGCGGATCTTTTTCAACAGGGTCTTGACCTTCATCGGCTTCAGCTGGCAGTCTTCCTTGGTGATGATCGTAGCGCCATTCTTTTTCAGGTCGGCGTAGGTCGAGACGTAATCGGTGATCCGCGGGTCTTTGATGCGCAGAGCTTTTTTTTCCGGGTAGTCGCTAACGCCGAGGATATACAGGTCACGGGGGTCCACCAGGCCTTCGGCCATCAAGTGATGAAGAAAAGAGCTGGCGTTGTAGCTCTCCGACCGATTGAAAAGAAAGGGGTCGGCCCTGTCGTAAACCGAATCCGGATTGGTCTCCGCATCGTACGAAATGGCCCCGGCCAGCCGGGACATGGGAACCGCGTCGGTGTGACTGTCCACCACCAGAAGTGAAATACTTCCGCGGCCGTAATATTCAGCCAGGGCCGCAAACACCCCGCCTGTGAGCGAATGGTCGACGGCGATCATGCAGGGAAAAGCCGGCAGGATTTCCGAACGCACCGCTGAGGCAATCCGGTCGGCAAATTCGCGGCATCCATCCCGATCGATGAAAGCCACCATCGCATCGACGACGATCTTCGACCTTTCCCCGGCCGCCGGTATCGGGCGCAGCCAGCCGGGAACGTCGATGGATTTGTGCAGTTCCCATTCGCCGCGGGGGACTTCCGCCGCCAGAGCCGAAGCCACCGGAACGACCGGGTCATCGGACGGCAGATCCTCGTAATAACCGCCGAGTTTCTCCTGGATAGCGTCGTGTTTCTCGTCGCAGTCAAGAGGGCAGCCGAATAAAATCACTGTTTGATCTGCAGGTCGCTTCACGTTGCGGATTTAATCTCGTCGCAGTGTTCCCTTGTCCTGTGGCAAAAATCAACCGGATGCACGTCAACTGATTTTGAAGAAATCGTCACGCGCCTTGCGCAGTTGCTGCACGTTGACGAGGGGCGAGAGCGGTGCAATGCCGCAGCCGGGTGTCAGGAAATCGGTTCCGTTTTCGAGACAGGCCACCGCCTCTTTGTAAGACTCTTCGGCCGTGCCCATGAACAAAGTGGTGGCCGTGGCGACGTTGCCGAAAACCCGCACGCCTTTTGCGCGGGCCGTTTCAGCCGCCTTTTTCATATCGGCTTTTTCCTCGATGCTGATGCCGGCCACGCCGGAATCGCACATGAAGGGAATGATCTTGTCCGTATTGGCGCAGATGTGAAGCACAATCGGTCCCTTGACCTTTGCGCAGACCGTTTTCATCAACGGCAGGACGTATTTCTCCCAGGTCTTGGGACTCATGAGCGCCGGTCCGGAGGAAGGCTCGGCCAGAACGTAATAGTCCGCGCCCTGATCGAAAGCCCAATTGATGACATCGATCACGACCGCCGTGGTGACATCCAGCACCTGCTGGACTTTGGCCGGTTCCTTGAACGTCCATTTCATGAACTTTTCCGTCCCCACCAGATTGCAGGCAGCGGTCCAGGCCCCCTCGGTTTCCCCGAAGATGGCGACATCGTCTCCGAGCTTGTTCTTGAGGATTTTGAACTGCTCCTTGTAGGCTGGAAACCGTCCGTTCTCGAAAAGATTGTCGGGGTAGGCCAGCCCGTCCAGGCTCTCGGAGAACGGGTGGACCTTGATGAATTTCTGCAGATCGATTTTGGGTTCTCCCAGGGTGCACCCCATGACTTCACTCACGGCGGTGATGTCCCATCCCATGGCCTTGCACCATTCGAACCCGGCTTCGACATACCCTAAGGACAGGGTTGCCATGGCTTGGGGGTCGGTGTCGGCCAGGGGTCTTTCGGCTCCCACCTTCTTCATGATATCCACAACACCGTAGGTGGTCGTACACCCGACGGGCGTCATGCCCACGTCTTTGCCTTCCAGACGGTTCATAAACATTTCTTTGAGTGTCATTGATTCCTCCCTCTAAAAACTGAATTATGGCTGTTGTTTTTATTCCGGTCGATCACCCATGACTCATCTGTTTCTTAACCTTCTCGATCCGCTTCCGGAACATCGGTTGATAGATAAACCAGAACAGCCCCAACCACACGAAGAGAAACACGGTCAGGTATTCGCTTCCCTTGAAAATGGTCTTGATGGCCCACAATCCTCCGAATACCACGGCCATTCCGGCAATGGTAAAGGGCAGACCGGCCTTGAGAAAAACGGCAAAGCGTCTTTTTGCATCGGTGTTTTTCATTCGGTGCCTTTCATCAACAAATACGTTTCCGGTGGGAGAGACCTTAAGAGGGTTTCCCACCGGAACGCCTCTACTCTTTCTTGGGCGGCAGCCGCTTTCCGGATCTGAGCTTTTGAACCGTCGCCTCGGGCACCCGTTCTCTTTCTTTCTCCTCCGGCGTGTACCATTCCAGCGAAAAGTAAAGCAGGGCCCCGATAATGAGGGCCAAGGTCGGACCGGACCAGAACGGGCTGCCCCACAGTTTGACGTAGTTGGCGGTCACGAGCACGGCGCCCATGACGCCGGCGATGCCGCGCTGCAGGTTGTTGGTGCACATGGCAAAGGCGATGTACACGCACAGATAGCCCTGGATCAGCAGCGTCAGGCCGAAGCCGATGAGCTTGGCCGGTAAAATGATTTGCACCAGCGGGTGAAATACCATCGCGATGCTCATGCCCCAGAAGATCGAGGTGGCCCCGCCCCAGTAGGAAGGCTCCTGCTCGGGGGTCGAATATTTGTAGCGATTGACCACCAGCGCCTGTCCGCCGGTCCACTGCGGTCCGGCCAGCGGCAGGTACGGCATGAAAAAGCCCTCGAACAGATTGCGGATGGAGGTGAGGATGTGGTTGCGGGGAACCTGGAAGACGATTTTTTCGTCCGACCGCGCCGCATCGGCATCGGCAATGAGGGCCTCTAAGACGAGAATATCGCCGAAGGCCAGCACGTAGGCCACAATGGCCAGTGAAATGGCCGCCCCCCATTGCGTGGCCGAAGGCATACCGAGCCCCAATGCGCTGAAACCGTTAACCATTTCTCCGATGGGCAGGGCGATGATGAATTTATCGAAAACGCCGACGGGCGGGGCTATTTCTCCGGTCAATAGACCGACGATGTAGCCGATGACGAATCCGGGCGCGATTCCGAAGCCGGCGATCCATGCGAACCATCCGTAGCGCGCCCTATAGGCCAATGCCCGGAGCGAAAACAGCATGAAGAAGCTGAAAAACGCGGCCACCAGAAACGCAATCGGCATTTTACCGATGAAGGGTTCCGCCGGGTCGAAGACGCGCATCAGCGAGGCGAACCCGGCACCGAGCAAAATGCCCGCCCGCATCGACACCGGAAACTTCTTTATGACTGTTTTGGTAATCCCGGTTATGCCCATGACAAGGAAAATCAGACCGACGAGCACCTGCAGCGCCACCAGGGCCTTGATCCTTTCCGGTCCCGCTTCGAAACCGCTGAGAAACGAAATGTACAGCGGTATGCCGGCCGTTATCCAGCCGACGACCGACGGGTCGCCGAACGAGGTATGCAGCAGATACAGGAAATTGTTGATCACGACCATCAGAACGGCAATTTCGATAGGGATCCCAAGAACCTTGGTCATGGCCGCCGTGATCCCCAGCGGCACACAGCTCAGAATAGCGCCCTGGATGAAATCCTGATACTCGATGCGGTAGTGAACGAAAGGAATGCGGAGTTTAAGTGCCCCCGCGGCATACGGCTGTTCGGCGCCGTGTTCTCTCTGAATTGCCATACCCCTTACCTCCTCCTCTTTCTCTGTCGTGCAGATCAGAACAGCTTCGGAATGTGTCGTTGCAAATCGCCGGCTCTGCACCCTCGGCAGAACCCGGCCCCATAGTAGGAACGCTCAGAATTCCCCAATTCTGGCATTCAATCCCTCGATAGGGTCAACCCGAACTCGTCAGATGATCTAAACCCTCCTTTCATAAGATGTTCAGGAACTCGCTCCACCAGACGCGCGCCATGTATCGTCGATTTGGCATCAACCGTCGAATCGCTCATGCCAAACAGATTTTCGATAAGCTCACAAAATGATTTTCATTCAATAAAATGGGTGTAGTGCCTGTCGTCATCGATACCCACGGCCGCGCTGACGGTATTTCAAGGAATCGGCGGAGATTCCGATTCCCTGAAATGCGGGGTAGAAGTCAGTCTCCCATAGCCAGGTCGATGATTTCGGTCAGGTCGTGCAGGGTCATGGTGCTGTTGATCCGCTTGGAACCCTCGGTGAGGTTGAAGTAGCAAAAGGGGCAGGTGGATATCATTTTTTCGGCCCCGGTCTCAAGGCCTTCTTGAATACGCAGGGACGCGTTCTTGCCGGCCCAGTCCGTGAAGCCGGTCATCACGCCGCCGCCGCCGCCGCAACAAAACGAATTGCCCCGGATGCGGTCCATTTCCGAAAATTGAACCCCGGGGATGGCCTTGAGGATCTCACGCGGGATGTCATAGAGGCACTGGCTTTCATCGACGCCGATATAGGCTCCCTCCCACAATTCGCTGCCGTCCTGGTCAACCTGGAACTTGTTTAGATGGCGACCCGTATGGCAGGGATCGTGGTAGGTCACTTTCCAGGGAACTTCCCTGCGGAACTTCAGCTTGCCGTTCTTCAACATGTCGTGCAGGAACTGCACCGTGTGAACCACCTCGATCCCGTCCATCAGCCGCTCATAATCTGAGGCGAGGATGTAATCTTTCTTGATGGCCCGGAAACACCCGGCACAGGAAGTCACGATGGTTTTGACCCCTTTTTCGTCGTGCAGTTTTTTGAAGGCTTCGAGATTGGCGGTGGCCACCCGCTTGAACTCCTCCGCGTCGCCCACTCGCATGGCCGTGGAACCGCAACAGACTTCGCTTTCCCCCAGGATTCCGAAATCGATGCCCAGTTTCTGGAAGATGCGGGCCGTGGCCTGGGGAACCGACATGGCGGTCTTGTTGAAGGCGCCGGTGCAGCCCACATAGAACAGGACCTCCGCCGGCTCCTTGTTGATATCCTTGATGGGCGTTTTGGCCTTCTTGAACGGCCGCGTCCAGTCCAGCCGCACCCGCCGCGGCCCCTGGTAGGGGTTGTTGTAATTTTTCATGGACTGGACCAGGTTTTTTTGCAGCGGCATCGGTCCGGCGCCGCTTTGGACCGCCTCGCGCCGCATGGCCTCGATAACTTCGGGAATGTGGGGCTTGTAGTCCACCTGGCACTGGTTCTGGCACCCTCCGCAGACCGTGCACTTGTAGATGGCTTCCAGAAACTCGGGGTCATCGAAGCTGAGGCTGCCGTCTGAAATACCGCGGGCAAAGGCGGCCTTGCCCTTGGACGAATAATACCCTTCGAAACCGAACTCCGTTCCGGAGGGGCAGATCGGCCGGGCAGAGGGCGGTGGACCGTAATCGTAAGCCGAACGGCACGTCCCGCAGGCCGTGCAGCGCCAGAAATAGTGTTCAAGATCCTTCAGCGACGGAATATTCCAATCCATTTCTTCTTCCTCCAATCAGTATGAAAGTGTCCGGCTTCAGCATCGGGGCCGGAGGGCCGCATGGACTCTGCGCAGCTGACTCGTCGGGTTTTGAAATCTGCAGTCAGAAACGTTACCGTCAGATGGCCAGCTTGCCCGGGTTCATGATATCGTTGGGGTCCAGCATCTGTTTGACCCGTTTAAGCAGTGCCAGGTAGCCGGGATGGGCCATTTTGTTGATTTCTTTGCCGAAATCCACCGGCGGCTTGTAAGGAATCCCGCCGTTTTCCAGGTCGACTTTCAAACACTCGACGATCGCCTGGCGCGCGTTTTCGGTCTCTTCCGGATTCTGCTTGTTGAAGGGGATCATCGCCCGCAGCATGCCGTAGTGCACGCCCCGGTACATGCTCATGCGGACGGACGGCGATAAATTGCGGCCGATCAGAATGTCTTTCCAGGCATTGTAAACCGGCGCCCACTTGTTGGCCGGCGTGAAGGTGCCCGGCCAGGAAATTCCGGCGCCGGCCATTTTGCAGTAATTCTTGGTCGAGCCGACGATCTGGCTCGGAAGATGCGTGCGCGCCCGCAACGCCTCCTCCGGATATTGCGTCACCTTGAGGGAGGTCCCTTTTTTCTTTTCCTCCGCAACCACCATCTGCCAGATCTCTTCGCGCGCCTCTTTTTCCTTCTCGGTAAAAGAATTGGTGTTGGCGAAATTGAACCACTCGGGTTGATCGTCCGGCTTGGGGCGATAGGGATAGGGGATCGGCACCTGCGCCAGCCACCAGGAAACGGCCGTCAGGTCGTCGCAAATTTCGTAATTGCTCAGATTCAGCATGTAGGAATACATGTCTTCGACAGTGTCGCAGGAGACCGTGAACACCTTCAGAACCGGCGGGATCGGGTGCACGGCAATGCCCAATTTGGTCACGACACCCGTGGACCCAAGCCAGCCCTTGAACAAGCCGTCCAATTTGGGCAGAGGCAGGGTGCTGTGCCAGGCGTCTTCGACGATGGCGCAGGAGCCCACCCGGACCAGCTCTCCGGTGGGCAGGACGACCTCCATGCTGGTGATCTCCTGGCTGTTGAGCCCGTACCGCGCGTTCAGTCCACCGATGCCGTGGGAGATGGCGCAGGAGGACACCGAGGCCGACGGCGGCCCCACCGGCCAGCCGAACCGCAGCTTGTGCTCGAAGAGCGCTTCCGCCAGTTGGCCGTGCGACACACCCGGCTCGATGACCGCATAATGAGACTCCGGATCGATCTTCAGAATCTTGTTCATGCGCTTCAGATCCAGCAGAATCCCGCCGCGCTCCGGTATGCACAGCCCGCCGATGTTGGTGCCCGCCGTGAAAGGTATCACCGGGATTTTTTCCGTATTGGCAAACCGCAGAATATTCTGAATTTGCTCGACGTTTTCGGCCATGACGACATAATCGGGCAGCTTGGGCTTCACGAAGGACATGTCATAGGAATACGCGTAGCGGACGTGTTTGGCCGCCGTGGCATTTTTTTCGCCCACGATCGTCTGCAATTCCTTGATCACCCGCAATGTTTCCTTTGAAATTTCAGGCATTTCAGTCACAGTTTACCTCCTAGGCCGGCAGTATGTTCAGATAGCTAAAAAAGTGATTCCCCATTGCAGAAAACCGTCATGCGTTCATCCACTTCGACGATATGCCGATGCATTTCCGCACGCGCAGTTTGCGGGTCCCGTTTGCGCAAGGCATCGAAGATCCGCATGTGGGCCTTGTAGACCCGAATGGAAAAATCACGGTCTAATTCGAGTTGCAGTTTGATCTGGACAATGGCGTTTTTAAGTGAGTCGATGACGAAGCATATCAAGCGGTTGCCGGATATCTGGGCGATGCGGTGATGAAACTTGGTGTCCAGATCGTAGTAAAAAGGACCGGAATCCATCGTTTCCCGGGTCCGGTTCAGATTGTCCTCGAGATAAGCGAGATCTGCATCCGTGATTTTATGCGCGGCAATTTCGGCCACCTGCGGTTCGATGAGGGTTCGCAGCTGGGTGAATTCGCCGATCGAAGGATTTTGGAAAAAAATGTAGTTGAACATGTTGTTCCGGGCGGTTTCGAGATCGACTTCCTTGACGAATGCACCGCCGCTCATGCCCTGCTTGACTTCGAGCATACCGAGCGATTCGAGCGCCCGGAGGGCCTCGCGCAAAGAAGCCTTGCTGACGCCGAATTCGATTGAAAGCTCCTTTTCGGAGGGCAGGCGATCACCGGGCTTGAGTTTTCCCGCCAGGATGTTTTCCCGTATCTGATCGACGATGTTGTGCGAAATTCTGTTTACGCGCGCGGTTTTAAACATTTTTCAATCTACCGGAATACCGTTGACAACCTGTAAAGCGACCTGTCTGATTCACGTGAAAACCGGTCTTCCAATGTCACAATGACAGAGACGTGTCAAGAATAAATTATAAATTTTATAACATCTGATCTTTAGGATATTTTATATTGACATTTGAGGGGGCCTTGGCTATAGGCGACGCGAAGCTACACGCCGCCGAGCTTACGTCGACGCTCACGCTCTCGTATTTTTTGTAGGGTCGGATAATTTGCAGGATCGAATTAACTACTACTCTATCCGCGGAAAAGACGTAAACAAATGAAAAATGAAGGGATCTGAAATGGCAATCAAAATCGATGCGTTAAAGTGTACCGGCTGCATGGCATGCGAAATGGCGTGCGGATACCACAGAGATGACGCCTTCGCGCTCTTGTCGTCTTGTATCGTGACTTACCGGACGAAGGAAAAAAAAGATTATTTCGGGGTCCTTCTCAAAAGGGAAGAGGATTTATTGATTGCGCGTCCGGAGGGCACCGAAATCAAGCGCATCGGTGAAACCGAAGAGGCCTCCACGGCCGCAAAGCAGCAGGATGCCTCGGCCAAACCGATGCTGCTGCGCGAGGCGTGTGACTTGTGTGAGGAGATGGATCTCGGACCCATGTGCGTCAAATTCTGCCCGTTCGACGCTATCAGCGAGGGGTAATCGTTTCGATCGCCACAATTCAGGAGGAATTCGATATGGAATATTTATCCGCCAACAAGATTCTGGTCGTCAATCTCGACACGTCGGAAATCACCGACGAGGACCTGGACAGCGACCTGGTCGCCGAGAAAATCGGCGGTGCGGCCCTTGCCAAACACCTTTACGAACAGCACGTCGACGGCGATCCGATCGTTATCGGGACCGGCCTGCTGACCGGCACGCTGTTTCCGGCCGCGGCCGCCGGCGTCATCACGGCCAAGAGTCCCGTCACCGGCAAGGTTTGCCATTGTCCGATTACGCTGAAGGTCGGGCTGGAAATTCAGTATTCAGGCTTCGACTACATCGTCGTAAAAGGTCAATCCCCCAAGCCCGTCTTTCTCTGGATCCACGACGGCGTCGCCGATTTGGAAAGCGCCGCCGATGTCTGGGGCAAGGACGTTTGGCAGACCACCGACGCCTGGCGCAAGACCATGGGCGACGATCTCATTCAGACCATTGTCATCGGCAAAGCCGGCGAAGACCGGTCCGATCTGGCCCAGGTCTGTTACAACTACTGGGCCAGCGGCGACCGGTTCGGCTTCGGAAAGAGCTTCGGTGCCAGGAACCTCAAGGGGCTGGCCTTTCGCGGCATGGGGCTGCTGGAAATCTCCGACGCCGAAGAATTTGTCGAATTGGCCCTGGACGTTCTGGAAGAAGTCAAGGATGGCGCCTTCGTCGGCAAGAAAGGGATCGGCGATCTCTGCGCCGCCGTCGGCGAAACCGATGTCAACACCTGGCTGGCGCCTATCGTTCACCGCCACAGCGCCTGCTACAACACCCCCTATGCCGGCAATACGTTTGTTTTTCTCGACGAAGACGCCGGTAAATTGACCGAACCCGAACACCCGGAACCCGGCTTTCTCATCACCGACATGTTCGGGTTGATCGGGTTTAAAAAATTGGGCCTTTCCGCCGCGGATGCCTGCACCCTTCTCAAGGCCTGCGCGAAATACGGCGTCGATGCCGCCGGCGTTGCCGAATCGAGCCAGGCGGCGGGCAAAAAGACGCCGGCCGAAATTCAGGCGGCGATTCCGACCCTTGCGGGCGCGGTTACCCGCGGCGGCCGGGGGATCTTCAGCCCCTGGTGCCCCGATCGACCGATTTTCGCCGATTTCGACGATGCCGGTGATAATCCGGCCGCATGGTGGGAGCGTCGCATGGCCGTCGCCGCCATCTTCGGCATTCACCCCCTTTTCGCCGTCATGTCGCCCGAAATCACCGAAGACGACCTGCTGGAAAGCGCTACCGTGGGAACCGGCATCGAGTTCGGCCCGGCGGCACTGGACAATGCCGTCGCCTACCTGCTGGGGCAGTGAGTGTTTTTACGGTGAGCTTTTTTTATCGGAAAGAGATCCGTTACCGCCCTTCGATTCGCCGCCTTGCGCAAGGAACCGCAAGTGCGGCGATCGGCGGCTTACCGGCGGTCGCCGGCAGTGCATCGTCATAATCGCACCACGATCCCGAACAAACCGTACGAACATGGCATTTGCTAGCGCATCCGATCAATATGCCGCCGCCAATGGCCGGTTGGCCAAAAGCGAGCGACTTTTTTACTCCGGCCGTAAGGGCGCGGGAGGGGTCGCCAGCCTAAAGACCCACGGCAGCCACCCTCTTTGCCGCCCCCGGGTCGGCATCTTCGCCGGTCAGGGCGCTTCCCATTCGTGGCTGTGGTTTGTCGACCTGTTCGATCGCGCGGGCTTTCACGATCTTTCGCTGCTCGATGAATCGGCCATTCGGGACGCCGGCCTGTCAAATCTCGATGTATTGGCGGTTTCCGGGGGCGACACCTTCGCGATTGCAGCGGCGCTGGGGGGGACCGGGGCCCGAAAAATCCGGGCGTTTATCGCCGATGGCGGCCTGTACCTCGGCAGCTGCGCCGGCGCCTACCTGGCCATGCAGTCTTCCAAACCACCGTTGAACCTGTTTAACTTCGCCCCGGTCAGGATCACCAATCTCAGCAAGCGCCTCCCGGCCTGCCATCAGATGGCCTACAAGTTTTCGACGCCCTACGGCTGCGGTCATGTCTTTCATCCGGTGCGGGAAGCCGTTTGCCTGCGCATCACCGGCCATCGCCTCCTTGCCGGTCCCGATTATTTGACCGCACCTCTTTATGGCGGGCCGGGCATGCTCGTCTCCGATGCAAACCAGGTTCTGGCGACCTATGAAAGCTTTACGGACAAGACCGCATTTTTGGTGGATGAAGAGCTGGCGCGCGAGACGCTGATCGGAAAGGCTGCGGCCGTCCGCACGCCGTTGGGCCGCGGATGCCTGTATCTTCTGGGGCCGCATCTCGAACACCCGCATTATCCGATAGCAAACCGGCTGGTGGCCGACCTGGTTCTGCGGGATGCCAAACAGCCGCGGCCGCATGTATCGGACCCGCGGATGGCGGCGGAAAAACTCCCGGCATCCGACAGCCGTCGGCTCGTCCGCGGCCTGAAACGGGAATTGAGCAATTCGAGAATCGTGGCGGCCGGGCTCGAACTGCAGCCCGTAAGGTGGCAGATCGGCGCCAAAGTTTACGAGACGGAAAAAATACGCGTCTTTCTGGAAGCGATGTGGCGCCGCATCAAGGTCCTCGAAGCGTGCAGCCGCATCCGCACCGCCGGCTCACCCGCCGAACTTTTGGCAAGGGCTGCCGAAATCACCGGTTTGCTTCGCCTGCTGAAAAACGAATTGGACGAAAATCGCGATACCTCAGGCATCGCCCGCCGGCTGTTCGCCCTGCTGCGCGGGTACACGGCCTTGTTTCTGCGGCTTTATTTTCTCAGCGTATCGCAAACCAATTGAAAGCCGAGGAGTCGACAGTGGAGAGAACGAGGGGTCATTTCCGATCCGGGACCAAAAAAATATGTACGGCTTTGCGGCCGGCGACCGTAATTATCGTCCTGATCATGGCGGGGCTGGCGGGAAAAGCGGGTGCGAGGCTCGGATTGCCGCCCGAAACCGCTTCGCCGTGGTTTGTCGATATGAACCGGTTCGCTCTTTCGGCCCACACCGGCTTTAAGTGCGAGGAGTGTCATGGAACAATGACGGAAAACGGCCGGGTTCATCCGGACAAGGAAAATCCGGATTTTCTTAAAAAACCGGCCACCCGCGCCTTTGACTACGGCCGCTGCCAGAAATGCCACAAGCTGTCCTACCAGCGGTATTTGGAAGGCGAACACGCCAAGGCCCTGTCAAAAGAAATTGCCGAAACTGAATCCACCCCTGCCGGTGTCACGCGAAAAAACCCGGCCCCCACCTGCGGCGACTGCCATTCCGCCCACTACGACCCTTCCGGCCTGTCGCGGGTCGCCGTCGGCAAGCGCATGATCGGAGTCTGCGGTCGCTGCCACACAGCCCAGACCGCCAGCTACCTCGAAAATATTCATGGCAAGGTGGGCGTGCATCTGGAAAACCCCGCGGCGGCTTTTTGCACGGATTGTCACCAGGCCCACACCGCAGTGTCGCTCAAGCAACCGACGGCGGCGCTGTCGGTCTGCCGGCGCTGCCACCCCCAGGCCGCGGCGGAGTTCACCAACGTCGTCATCCATGCCTCGTTGGCCGGCGCCTCCGATACCGATTCTCCCAAACGCCAATCGGTTCTGTGGATCCAGCGCGTCAAGCTCGCCGCCATCGTGGTGGTGGCCCTGTCGCTGATTTTCTTCTTCGGCCACAGCCTCCTGTGGCTCCTGCGCGAATTGCACGAAAAACTGAGGAAACACTAAAATGGCCGAGCGCCCGTATCCACAAGGCATCGACGTTCGTTTTTCCGTCCTGCACCGGTTCGTTCACCTTCTGGTAATGATCGGCTTTACCGGCCTGGCCGTCACCGGCCTGTCACTGGGTTTCAGTTCCACGGCGCCGGCCAGGGCGTTCATCCGGCTGGTCGGCGGGTCCGGCCCTGCCGGCTGGATGCACCGTTTTTTCGCGGTCATCACCTACGCCTGCGTCATCGTGCAGGCCTTGTGGTTCCTCTACTACAAGACCGTTCTGGCGGGAAAATTCACTGGCCCGCTCTCCATCGCCCCCTCGGTGAAGGATTTCAGGGATTTCACTCAGAACCTGGGTTATTTTCTGGGCCGCAGGAACGCTCCTCCGCGTTTTGACAAATTCTCCTACATGGAAAAACTGGATTACTGGGCCCTTTTCATCGGGATGAACACCATGGGGATAACCGGCCTGGTGCTGTGGTTTCCGGAGTTCTTCACGCGCTTTTTACCGGGATTTTTCGTCAACATCGCCCAAGTGCTGCATTTCTTCGAAGCCATCCTGGCCGTCGCGGTCAAATTTTTTATTCACATCGGGTTGGCCCATTTGCGCCCCGCGGTTTATCCGGCCGATACGAGCATTTTTACCGGCAGGACCTCGCCGGAGAAAATTATGGAAGAACATCCGGGCGAATGGGCGGCTTTGAACGAATCCGGCGGTAAATCCGGCGAACACGCATAGAACACCCACGCCCGATATTTCAAGGCCGACACAGAAAGACCGCGGCGACGTCTTTGCAAGGAGAGGAACCATAGATCGGATGAGCAGAAAAGTCTGGAAAACCCTGGGAATTGCCGCCGTGATCGCCATACTTCTGGCTTCTGCCGCAGACTCTCTGCTGGCCGGCCAGGATGCGCCCGGCGAGACCGAGCCGCCGCTTTGCCTCGATTGCCATCGGCGAGCCAACACCAATACCAATGCGGGGGTATTGTCATCGCGGGCGTTTTGCAGCGATTGTCACAGCCGCTCGGATTGCCGCCGCCTCGTGGACGGAAAAGAGGTGCCGCTGCAAGTGTCGGCCGAAACCTTCACCGACAATCCGCACCGGTATGTCGCCTGCATCCGGTGCCATACCGATGTGGCGCGGTCGCCGCACCGCACGGCCAACGGCGGGCAGTGCCGCGGGTGTCACACGGTTCACGGAGAAGGCACCGCCCACGCTCCGCACCTGCGGGTTGACTGCCAGGCCTGCCATTTCAAGCACACCGTCATAAAGCTGGACGAAACCGACAACCGGGTCAAGCTGGCCCGCGTGGCTGCCGCCGGACTGCCGGTCGGCCTGGTCGACCATGGACTCGACGATGCGCGAGACAAGGAAACCTGCCGACGATGCCATCACCCTCAAAATACCGCCGGGGCACCGGCTGCCATCTTGCCCGCCAAGAGCCTGCTGTGCATCATGTGCCATCCGTCAGCGCCCGGCATCGGACACCCGGTTTTCTGGGTCGCGCTGGTCGTTTTTCTCGGCGGCATCTTTCTCATGCTGCGCTTCTGGTTCATCGGCAGCGTTCAGGGCGAAGACGAATCGCTGCACCGTAAAATCAGCCTCGGTTCGGATGCCGTTTGGCAGACGATTTTTTCGAAAAAGATTTTAACGATACTCAACGTGCTGCTCCTGGATGTCATTTTACAGCGACGAATCCTGAAGAACAGCGTTCAACGCTGGTCGCTGCATTCCCTGATCTTCCTGGGCATTTTTCTCCGTTTTATCCTGAGCCTGTTCACCGGTCTGTTGTTCAGCATCGATCCCGATGGCCGGCTGGCCCTGGTGCTGATCGACAAGAACTCTCCATTCACGGCCTTTACCTACGATTTTCTGGGTCTGTGCATCTTTCTGGGCGTGCTGTGGGCTCTCGTTCAACGCTTTATCGTCAAGCCGGCCCACGTGAAAACCGACATCGAAGACAATATCAGCCTGGGCATCCTGGCCGCGCTGGTCATTTTGGGCTTCGTTGCCGAGGCGGCCAGAATTCTGCTGACGCAGGTGCCGACGGAAGCCGCCCTGTATGCCTTCATCGGCTATCCCCTGTCAAAAGCCCTCGCCGTCCGGCCGGTCGACTGGCGCGCGGCCTATCCTTACCTCTGGTATGCACATGCGGCACTGGGCGCCGTATTGATTGCGTATCTTCCCTTCGGCAAACTCAAACACATGTTCAACGTGCCGCTGACGCACGTGCTGGAGGAGGTTGCGGGAACCACAAAGGAGCAGCGGGTTTAAAACCGATAAACAAACAACTTACGCAGACAGGTTACCGACATGCCCGAAGAACATAAAGCCGAAGCAGATAGCGGTGGCGTCTCGAAAAAGGAAGCTCCGAAAGACATCCCGCTGCACAGCTTGAAGATGACGCAATTGATCGAATTGGATGCCTGCACCCGCTGCGGCGAATGCCTCACCTGGTGTCCGGTGTACGATCAGGATGCCAAGGAAGCCGTCATACCCAGACGAAAAGTCATCGATTTTCTCAAGATCGCCAAGGCGCAGCAGGGATTTCTGGCCAAGATCATGCGCAGGGAAAACATCAGCCAACCGCTTAAAACTTTGCTGAGCCGCATTTTCCGATACCGTGAGATCAGCCGCGCGGAAATAGACGACTTCGTTCAAAACCTCTATGAGTGTTCCACCTGCGGTCAGTGCGAGGTGGTTTGCCCGGCCCACATCGAAACCGTGGCCCTGTGGGAGGAACTGCGACGGGTCATCGTTCAGGCCGGATATGGGCCGCTGGAAGCCCAGAAGGCATTGGTCAAAAGCGTCAAGGCCTTTGACAACCCCTGGCAGCAGCCCCGGGCGGCCAGAACCAAGTGGGCCCGCCGGGCAAAAAAGGACGGGCTTATCCGGGAGCTTCCGCGCGAAATCAGAAAAACGAAAGCCAAAGTACTTCTATTTTTCGGTTGCACGGCCGCCTACGACGTCAATGTCAAACAGGTGGCGATCAACACCATCAACATCCTGGAAGCCCTCGATATCGATTACGGCATTCTGGGCAGCGAAGAAAAATGCTGCGCCAGTGTTTTGCTGCGGATGGGCGATCCCGAACACAAAAGAGTCTTCAAGGAAAACATCGACCTGTTCAACAGCCTGGGCATCGAAACCCTGATCAGTTCCTGTTCGGGCTGTTTCAAGACGATCATGCAGGATTATCCGCGGGTGGCTCCGCTCAATTTCGAAGTGCTGCACACGGTCGAGTTTCTCACGCGGTTGCTGAAAAGAGGCGAACTGAGATTTCCGCATCCGGTCAACCGGACGGTAACCTATCACGATCCTTGCCATTTGGGGCGCGCTGCGGGTGGATTCGACGCCCCGCGCCTGATCATGGAGGCCATCCCCGGCCTCAAACTCGTCGAGATGCCCCGCAACCGGGAATACTCGCGCTGCTGCGGCGCCGGCGGCGGGCTCAAGGCCGGGTTCCCGGATATTCAAAACAAAATGGCCCAGCGGCGCGTCAGGGAAGCCGAGGAAACCGGCGCCGAATATCTCGTCTCCTGCTGCCCATTCTGCTACCAGGGATTGAACGTGGGCATCACTGCCGTCGAATCGCAAGTGGTGATGAAGGACATGAGCAGCCTGGTGGCGGAAGCCTTGCTGGGCTATGATGTCTTCCAGAAGGCGGCGGAGGCGACGGCGCTAAAAGACCGGCCGGAAAGCACCGATGCCCCCCGTCCGCACGCCGTTCAAAGCGACACCCCGGAGGCCGTCGAACCCGCAATTTCCGAAGACGACCGGGCGGCCAGAAAAGCGGCCCGGGAGCGCAAACGCGCCGACAGAAGTGCCGTCCGGCAAACCTCGGCACCTGAAGGCCCCGGCCCGCAGCCGGCTTCCGTCACGAAAACCGAAGCTTTCGCTGAAGCCGATGCCGGCGCCGAGCGGACCGTCGCCGGGGCGGATCCCAAGGCGATCAAGAAAGCCGAACGGGAACGCCGGCGGGCTGAAAGAAGAGCCGCCCCTGAAAAAAAAGGGGATCAGAGGACACCGGCACCTGCCTCGGAAACCCCGGTCGAAAAAACGGGCGCTCTCGATGCTGAAGCAAGCCCGGCCGCCACTCCGGAAATCCGGCGGATCGAGACACAAGAAAAAGCAACAAGCGGCAACGCGGACAATGCTGCGGAGAAAGAAAGAAAGCGGGCCGAAAAACGAGCCGCGCGCGAGAAAGAGAAAGCTGCCAGACGGGCCTCCCGCGGAAAATCCGAGACTTAGCCGATACAAACCGCTGGCGCACTGAGCCCGGCAGTTATCCGGCCTTTAAACAGGGTGTGCCAAGGTCGATGTGCCAGCAACCGAGGGCCGCATCATGGCGACGTACCGCAAATATGCCTACTGGACAGATGAGAAAGAGGCCCGGGGACTGAAAAAAGAATTGACTTCCCGGGGACGAGTTGTCGTCGAGGCCCGCAAGGCGGTTTGCACCCCGCTTGCGCGGCGAACCGATGTCGGAATCGTCCCGCCGGAGACCTGGAAAAACGCCGATTTGTGCAAAAGGCCTCTTTCCTGGTACTGGACGTCGCCTTTCGTCGGATTCCATCTGATCATCAGTTCGGCCCCACTGGAGCAATTCGGCCTGCCCATTGTATTGTCAAGTACGCCCTTCAAGCCGCCCCGGCTGCCGGGCCCGGCGGACCTGGTGCGCCTGGCTTCCCGGCCCGGCTATCTCGAGGCAAAGCCGGTGGAATGGGAGGATCTGGATGCCGAGGACCCGGCCCGCCAGGATCGGTGGCTCAAGGTGATGGGCATCAGGGGCAAGACCTATCGGGATCTTTTTTTGACCCATTGCGCCAACCATGCTAACTTCATCGAACCCGAATACTTCATCCGGCAAGGAGCGGCGATCGTGCCCTATTCCATCGCCAAAACCCCGGAGGTCTGTTCGGCGTGTCTGGAGTTCTTTGGCATCATCGGTCGACAGTACAAAAAAAAGCTGGTGGTCCCCTGTCCCGGTGCGGCCATTTTCGCCGGCCTTCCGGTAAACAAATACATCGAGGTCGATACACCGAGATAGGGGCGGAGATTTTTTCGCCCATCCGGGATCTTGGACCGGACCGATATCGCTGCCGTTTTATTGCCATCCCTGCAGGGCAACGGCGCGCCATGCCCCTGCAGACCGTTAACGACGAGTTCCCGCCGCCGTCTACCATCGTTCTTCCGGCGGGGTGATGCCCGCCTCGATGATGCACTGAATTTTACTTTCATGTTTAAGGCGACTTGCTTGACCGCGCTGAATCCCACGGCTCATTTCAGGAGGACCGATGAAGCGATTAATTGTGGCCGCAACCCTGCTAACCTTTACAATGATGGCCGATTACGGCTACGGTACACAACCCTTGCCCCCGCCCATCCGCATGGCTTACCTGCAAAGTGATATTCACCATCTGGCTTTGTGGGTCGCCCTGGAGAAGGATTTTTTCAAGGCCAACGGTGCGGATGTCCAGGTGAAAGGCGTGTTCAAGGCCGGCCCGGAAATCATGACGGCTTTCGCCGCGGGGGAGCTGGACATGGCCTACGTGGGTGAAGCACCGGCAACGACGGCGGTCGCGAACAAGGCCGCCAGAGTCGTCGTGACCGCGCAGGTCAATACCGAGGGCTCGGCTCTGGTGGTGGCCAAAAAAAATTCGGACATCGGCGGCCTTGCCGATTTAAAGGGAAAAACGGTGGCGGTGCCCGGTCATTCCACGGTCCAGGATTTTCTCCTGCGCCGGACACTGCAGGGTGCCGGAATGGCCCCGGCGACGGTCAACATCATCGTGTTGAAGCCACCCGAAATGATCGGTGCGCTGCGGACCGGTCAAATCGATGCGTTCATCGCCTGGGAGCCCTACCCCTCGAAGGCCGCCACCATGTCGGTCGCACGGAACCTGGCCACGTCCAAAGAGATGTGGCCGGGCCATCCCTGCTGTGTGCTGGTGGCGGACCGAAAGCTTGTCGACGTCCGCCCTGAAACGGTCGCGGCGGTGGTAAGGGCCCACGTGCAGGCCACCGAGTATATCCACCGGAATCCGGACGAGGCCGTTAAAATCGGCATCAAGTACACCGGCATGGACGAAGCGACGGTTCGCCTGGCCGTGCAGAACGTCACCTACACCTATGAGCTGAGTATTCAGGGCGAGAAGGAGTACGTTCAATTTCTTTCCGAGATCGGTTACATCCGCCGGGACGTTGCAGGCGATTTCGTCGATCGGTTCATCCATCCGGACATCCTGAAGGGAATCCTCTCAAAATGAGTTGGAAACGGCTTCTGCCGCCCGCGGCGTTGCTGCTGGTCTGGCAGGGCCTGTCGGCTTCCGGCATGATTCCCGACTATAAACTGCCTTCACCAGTGGCGGTGGCCGCCGGACTGATCGATCTCATCCGCACGGGAATGCCGCCGGGGCATCGCCTGCACCTTCACATCTACTACAGCGTGCAGCGGGTCTTGTGGGGCTATGCGCTGGCACTGCTGACAGCCGTTCCCCTGGGCATCCTCATGGGGTGGTCCCGCACGATCCGCAACCTGATCGAACCGCTGGTCGAAATGATCCGTCCGATACCGCCCCTGGCCTGGATCCCCCTTGCCATCCTCTGGTTTGGCATCGGCGGCAAATCGGCGGCATTCATTATTTTTTTGGGCGCATTTTTCCCGATTCTCCTGAACGCGGTCGGCGGTGTCCACGCCATCGACCCGGTGCTCATAGAGGCCGCGCGGGTGTTGAATGCCAACCGCCGGTTCATATTTCTCAAGGTCCTGGTTCCCGGAGCCATCCCGTCGATACTGACCGGAATGCGCATCGGCATCGGCATCGGCTGGATGACGCTTGTCGCCGCCGAGTTTACCGGCGTCAAACAGGGGTACGGACTGGGCTACATGATCATGACGGCCAGAGACATTCAGCGCTCCGATGAAATCATCGCCGGCATGCTGGTGATCGGCCTCATCGGCCTGGCGATCGATGCCGGCCTGCGGCTGGTGGAACACCATCTGGTCAAGTGGCGGTAGAAGAAGCGTATGGCTCTCAGTCTCGAAATAATCGGGACTCAAAAAAGTCTACCCGGCGACGGCACCGGAAGATACCGTGCAGGTTTTCGACCGGATTGACTGCCGCATCGAAAAAGGGGAGTTTCTCACGATCGTCGGGCCGAGCGGCTGCGGAAAGACGACCCTGTTGCGCATGATTGCCGGTTTAGAGGAGATAACCGCGGGCGAAATCCGGCTCAACGGCGAATACTTGAACGGCTGCAACGAAAAGGTTGGACTGGTATTTCAGGAGTATGCCCTATTCCCGTGGCGCAAACTGCGCCGGAACATCGAGGTCGGCCTCGAGATCAAGGGCGTTCCGGCCGGCGAAAGACGCGCGGAGGCCATGAAGTACATCGCGGCCTTCGGCCTGGAGGGCTTCGAAAACAAATACCCGAAGGAGCTTTCCGGCGGAATGAAGCAACGGGTGGCCATCGCCCGAACCCTCATCGCCAACCCGCAGATCGTACTGATGGACGAGCCCTTCGGGTCTTTAGACAGCCAGACGCGCAACACCATGCAGAACTTTTTACTTAAAATTTGGGCGGAAAGAAAAGACACGATCTTGTTCGTGACCCACAACGTCGACGAAGCCGTTTACTTGAGTGACCGCATTGCCGTGCTGTCTGCGCGTCCTGCAAAAATTCTGAAGGTGTTCGACGTAAATCTGGCGCGGCCGCGAGAGCGCACCAGCCGGGAAGTCAACCGCATGCGCCGTGACATCCTCGAACTGCTCGGCGGCTAGCTATAGGCTTTAAGATAAAGATTTTGGACTGCGTTATCGGTCGTCGGCGTATGGACTATACAGCCTTCTCCCTCGGGCCTTGCCAAAACCTTTATCTTAAAGCCTATAAGACCCGGTAAAAGATTTGGACTGCGTTATCGGTCGTCGGCGTATCACAATACAGCCTTCTCCCTCGGGCCTTGCCAAAACCTTTATCTTAAAGCCTATAAGACCCGGTAAAAGATTTGGACTGCGTTATCGGTCGTTGGCGTATCACAATACAGCCTTCTCCCTCGGGCCTTGCCAAAACCTTTATCTTAAAAAGTAATTCAGAGGCGTAGAGGGTCGCCGAATCAGTCTCGGCCGTGGAGCCGCACGGCCAGGCCTGCCACCCGCCGTCCCAGGTTCTGGACCGTCTGCAGGCCAAAGGCATCCTTTTGGCAGCCTTCGGGGTGCCCGCTCCACATCGTGCCGCCAAAATGAAATGTCGCGTGGCCGTCGCCGACGATGATCATGTCCTGGATCAGCATGGCGGCGTGAACCGCCTGGATGGTCGTCTCCTGACCGCCGTGCCGGAACCCGCCCACCGCAATGACACCGCCGATTTTGTCCCTCAACATCGTCTTGTTCCTCCGAAGGACGACGCAGCGGTCCAGAAACGCTTTGGCCTGCGCGGTCATCGACCCGAAATAGACCGGCGTCGCCAGGATCAGGCCGGCGACCAGTGGATCGGTCATAACGGGGATGATGTTCTGAAAATCATCTTTCTGGCTGCAGGTTACTTTGGTCATGCAGCTCCCGCAAGCAACGCACGGCCTGACGTCCAAACCGGCCAGATCGATCATTACCGGCTCCACATGCTCGAATTCTTGCCGGATCACATCGAAGCAGGCGTTCAGTGCATAATGGGTCGACTGACCGGCCCGCGGGCTGCAAGCGACACCGACGATCTTTATGGCCACTGTTTTCTCCTTCCAGGGTTTAAACGGTAAGGGCTCCTGGTTCGCCACGATGACGGAATCTTCAGTCCCACATATGTCTGCCCGAACTTTGCGTCTCAGCGGGAACGGGCGGAGAAGAGGGCGATTTTTTCGAATTTTTTCATCAGGTCGCGGGTCGGCAGCGGCTGTTTGCCCTGCGTGATCAGGTAGGACTCCAGCTCCTCGGCTTGAGAATGCACCCGCGCCAGGATGGCGACCTTGTCCTCCTCTGTAACGGTGCCTTTTTGGGCCAAATGCAGGTTCAAGGCGGCATACCAGGCATTGATGATCGTCGCCGCATAGAGGGTCAGGGGCAGAGCGGACTTTTCGGGGTATTCCGGCATCGGTCATTCTCCTTTTGGCTATTCGAGCAGGATGATGGCGTAATAGGCGTAGGTTTCGCGGGTGTCCTTGGCGAGCGTGTGGTGGGTGCCGGCATTGCGCAGGGTGCCGAAGACATCGATCCCAAAGGATTCCACGGAAGGCCGTTTCTCACTGGGAAAGCGGCAGGCTTCCGGATAGGCGCAGGTCTTGCAGAGGCCGCAGCATTCGCCGACCAGGCCGAAAGCCTTGTAGTAGCCCTGCAGGAAGAGCATGCGCTCCAGGGCCACCGTGCCCTTCCAGCACCGCATCTGAACGGCCCGCTTGCGGCTGTTGTTGCGATAAAAATCCTCGCAGGTCTTGTTGCCGACCAGCAGCAGGGCCTGGGAATATTCCTTCAAAATGGCGCGCACCTTTTCGGGATCGGGCGTGGCCGGCGGACAGCACCAGGTCGTGTTGTAGCGGCTGCAGCCGTAGCGGCACTTGAGGCGGACCCATTCGGCCACGACTATCGTGTCGATACCGATCGGCAGAATCTGATCGATGCCGTAAGGTTTCGATTTTTCCAGGAGATCCGGGATCACGGCCGATCACCTCTCAGCTCTGGGTTTCCAACCACAGATCGTCCGCGACTCCGGCGCGAAGATTCAGATACCGGGCGGCCACGAACAGGTAATCCGACAACCGGTTGAGGTAGATGAGCGCCCACTTCAACACTTTCGGCGGCTTGCCGACGGACACCTGCACCGAAAGCCGGACCACGTGCCGTTCGGTTCGCCGGCACACGCTCCGGGCCATGTGGGCGTGGACGGCGGCCGGATGGCCGAACGGCAACAGGAATTTTTCCAATGCCGGCAAGCTCTCCTGAATCCGGTCGATGGCCGACTCCAGGGTCCGGACATCGGCCTCGCCGACGCCGGCGTATTTCTCCGATTCGGGGGCATCGCGCCAGGTGGCGATCTGGGCCCCCAGTTTTATCAGTTTCGACTGGATGGCCCGCATTTCACGACCCAGGTTCTCATCTTCCCCGCCGATGGCCATCCGCACGATCCCTATGGCGGAGGTGAGTTCGTCGATATCGCCCAAGGCCTCGATGCGGTCGTGGCTTTTTGAAATGCGCTCGCCGCTGATCAGCCCGGCCGTACCGGTGTCTCCCCGCCCGGTGTAAATTTTCATCGAGTTCTCCTTCCCGTTTCAGTGCGGTTATCCACCGTAATGTCGTCGGCTGTTTTCGCAGATTTCCTGCACAAAATAAAGGCCTCAAATCGGAATTTGACACTCATGGCCCCCTGACCGCCCTGGTGCAAGAAAACGATAAGCCGGTCGAGCCGGTTCACCCGGTTTAAGGATGAAGACGGTTGACAAAAATTTAACAAGCATATAAATGTATACTTATATATTTGTTGGCTGACCATTCTTTGTGGGAGTTCCTTTTTTTGTCTAAATCGTCCCCATGCGCCTGCGTGCACACAGACGATCTTCAATCGCCGGCTTTCATGGCCAAAAGCCTCGGCGACGAAAACCGGTTGAAAATTCTGCTGTTGCTCGGTGACGGAAAAAAATCGGTGTCCCGTATCGTCGAAGCGCTTGCGTTGTCACAGCCGCTGGTGTCGCACCACCTCAAGGAGCTGCGGCGGAGCCTGCTGGTCAATGTCGAACGCAAGGGACCCTTTGTTTACTATGAGCTGGCCGACCCTGAAATTCTTTCCATTATAACGAATTTAAACGCCGTGGCACTGAAATTGTTGAAAAACCGTCAAACTTTTTAATTCGCCGGGAGGATAAAATCAAATGAACCGCCGCACCCTGTGGCTGCCCGTGCTCGCTTTGACGGCCACCATCCTGGTGCTCGCTTACGCAGCGCGACAGCCGGAACCTTCGACAGTGAGCATGGAAGATGTCCGCACCGAAGCTAAAAACGGTGGCTACCGGCTGATCACCACCTCCGAGCTGTGGGATGTTCTTCAGGCCGACGCACAGAATCTACTGATAGTGGACACCCGCCAGGAATGGGAATACCGAACGGGTCACATCCGGGGCGCCGTCAACTTTCCGATGGAACCCACCTGGTGGTCGCGCTGGCGTAAAAAGGTTGCGATGGCCCAATTGCTGGGCACGGACAAGAACCGCAACATCGTTTTCTACTGAGCCGGTCTCACCTGAGTCCGCAGCGACTCGGCGGCCCGGGTGGCCGTTCAACTGGGGTATCAGAATGTGTACCGCGACCCGCAAGGCTATCCGCAATGGTTGGATCGCGGATTACCCACAGCGAAAACCACTGCCATAGAGGAGCCGGGTCAACCGCTAACAAGTGGCGGGCGCCGGCCGCTCCAGGGCTGGAGGCTGCTGTGGACCCTGCTGGGTGTGTTCGCGGGTGGCATGGCATTGAACCTGACGCCGTGCGTCTATCCGATCATCCCGATCACGATTTCCTATTTCGCCGGCCAGAGCGACCGTCGGCAATCGCGCCTGTTCGCCCACGGGGCTTGCTATGTCATGGGGCTGGCGGTGACCAATTCGGCATTGGGTGTCACTGCCGCATTGACCGGCGGGTTGATGGGGGCCATGCTCCAGGAGCCTTTGATCCTGATGGCGATAGCGGCCGTGTTGATGATGTTTGCCGCCAGCCTGTTTGGTTTGTGGGAAATCCGATTGCCGTATGCCGTGACCCGGATGGCCTCGAAAAGTTACGCCGGCTACTTCGGCAGCCTGTTCATGGGCCTGACCATGGGGGTTGTGGCCGCACCCTGCATCGGACCCTTTGTGCTGGGACTGCTGACCTGGGTGGCCGGATTGGGAAGCGCCGGACTGGGCTTCGTTGTTTTTTTTACGCTGAGCCTCGGCCTGGGGCTGCCCCTGTTCGGCCTGGCGCTGTTTTCCGGTCAGCTTGAACGACTGCCCCGCAGCGGCGAATGGATGCTGTGGGTGCGAAAATTGATGGGCTGGGTCCTGGTGGGCATGGCGGCCTACTACCTGCGGGCATTGCTCCCCAGCAGCGCGTATACAGTTCTGTTGTCATGGGTCGCCGTTGCGGCCGGGCTTCACCTGGGATGGCTCGCCAGGGTAAAGGCCCGGTCCGTAATATTCGACTGGATAAGGGCCGCAGTTGGTACGGCCGGACTCGTGCTGGCGGTTATGCTCATCGGGGGCTGGGTCCTTCGGGGACCCGGTGTGACGTGGCAGCCTTATTCGGCCGACTTGTTGGAAACTGCCCGCCGGACCGGCAAACCGGTTATCATCGATTTCTATGCCGACTGGTGCACGCCCTGCGTCGAACTCGAACAAAAGACATTTCACGATTCGAAAATTGTGTCTCTTGCGCACAATGAGTTTATCATGGTCAAAGTGGATCTGACACGGGCCGAAAACGAACAGAACGAGACCTTGCTCAAACTGTATACCGTCAAGGGCGTGCCGACGGTCGTTTTCATCGGACCGGACGGCCGTGAACGGCATGACCTGCGCCTCGTGGATTTCCTGCCCGCCGATCAGTTTTCAGGTCGCATGACATCTCTCATAAAAAACAATTCCGGCGGTTAATCATGCTCAAGGTACGATTTTTTCTGAACGAACCCAACGGTAAGCCCTGAAAGCACTTCAAGCAGATGATCCCCGTGCTGGGAAAAAAATATGACATCGATATCGAGGTCATGTCGAAACCGAAATCCGAATACATGACCGATGACTATTTCGAATTGGATCTTCCGGTGGCACCGGCCGTAATGGTGGGCGACGAGATCGTGGCCGAAGGGTCGGATAAGGCTCAAAGTGACATCGAATCCGCTATTTGCCGCCAACTGGGCCTGCCGCCGCCGAAATTCGAAGGCAAAGGCTTTTTCAATAAATTGTTCAAGGGATGAACTTTACAAAAGGATAGGAGAATCATCAATGGTCGTCATTGAAAAATTCCTGGGTAAAATAGTGGAAGTCCCCGAAGACCGGCGCTATTTCCCCAAACAGGGTCTGTGGGGCCGACAGCAGGATCAGGCCATCGTCTTCGGGCTGACGCAACCGGCGCTGGTTTTGATGGGCGGGATAAAGGATCTCGATTGGCTGATGGAGGAGGGGCAAATGGTCCGGGTGGGGGAATCGGTCGCATTTGCCATCACCGGCAAGATCCTTTACATCGACACGCCCGTTGCCGGCATTATTCGCTTCAACAGGATCGTGAATGAAAATCCGGAATTGGCCGGCCGGGATCCATACGACAAGGGGTGGCTGTTTCGGATCGAGCCGGTGGGCGACATCGATGGCGCCCTGCGTTCGTTGGTCGCGGCGGAAACCTACCTCGAGGCTCTCAGAAACACGGAGGGATTTAAGAATCCCGAAGGAATCAAGGGCGGCGTCTCCGGCATGTGCAAGGCCGTTTACTCCGGCATCGGCGGGCAAAAAATTTAACCGCCATCAGCCGTTCTGAGATAGCTGACCGATACGGGCCTTGACCTTAAAGAGGCAATGGAAGTAAGCAGAGGAATCCGCTATGGCAAAAACCCCACAGCAGGTACGGGTTGAAATCGTGGCCAAAAAGAAGGGCTGCATGCTGTGCGACCTTGCCGTCGCCATGTTGGAAGAGATCCGGCCGGAATTCGAAGACGGCTCCCTGACTTGGGAAGTGGTCGATGTCGGCTCACGCGCGGGGGTGGAACGGCAGGCCGAAATAGGCCGGATCTGCGGTCGCCTGCCGGCTGTTCCCTCGCTCGTCATCAACGGGCAGATCGCTTTCGATACCATTCCGGACATGGAATCGCTGGTGACGGCAGTTCGCCATGCGATCGATTCGACCAATTCGACTTTAGTCCCATATCGCTGATAATTGTATGTCGCTTGCATACAAAATTTTTTGTGGTCTCTGGAAACCCTTATCAGTCGTTGATTTACAGAAATTTAAAACAAATCCAACTTTTTGAAAATTTGGTTCCGGATTGTCCGGGTAGGGTTTGCCTTTGTATTTTTTTTAGAATTTCGAGCAGTTCTGCTGCGTTGCATAAATTTTTTGCCAGAAAAATTTATTTTGGGATAAAGGTTTTGGTCAGGCCGGAGGACGGCGGCGGGCCAATAGTTCCCGCATGGCTGAGATCTGCCGCAGCGAACCTTATTTTTCAGCGGCGCTTGAACCCTTTCCGCAAGGAGGATATGAATGGAAGACATCGAAGAAAAAGAGGTCCTGTTCGACATCCCGAATTTGAATTGACCGTCCTGAGAGACGCTTGTCACAGCGGCCCTGGACGGGATCGCCGGAGTTGTAAGCTACGAAGTCAATGCCCTGCGGCGTGAAGCGCGGGTAAAATACGATGCCAAACAAATCGACGAGAACAAGTTGATGAACGAACTGAAAAAAAAGACACGTTACCGCAGCATGACGATAAAAAAATAAAGTTCTGGCACAACCCGGGCGGGCAACTACTGCCCGGGTCAGCGGTGCCAGTGTGGCTGCAACCGACCGTAAATGACGGATCAACAATCTTGGAGGAGGCAAAAAATGGCAAATTTCGTCTACACGCTCAGCAAAAACGACGTCAACCTGGCCACGCGATGTTTTCAATTCGCCAAGTTCACTCACGAAAAAGGGCACCGGGTCGATATCTTCTTCATCGAGGACGGCACGCGTTGGGCCGACAAGACCCGGAATTTCAAGGAAAAGACCATAGTCGGGGATTGTCCGGACGACTATTTCCCGTACCTTCTGGAAAACGACATTCCCATCGGGGTCTGACCGCCGTGTGCAGCCGCCCGTCAGGTTGACGAGGCCAATTTTTTCCCTAACATGCTGCTGGACGGTGCCCCGCATCTGATCGATCTGATTGCCGAGGGCAAGGTGTTTAATTTTTAAAGGAGGGGAGAAATGTCTTCCGGTTTGAACACTAAAGACCTCGAGCAGATCCAGGCCGGCATCCGCGACAAGTACGCGAAAGTGGCCGTCAGTGCCGAGGGGCAGTTCAAATACCCCACCGGCCGGGCCGGGCTCGAGCAATTGAACTATGATGCCGCGCTGGTCGCGGATTTGCCGGAAGCCGTCGCCGGCAGCTTCTGCGGTGTCGGCAACCCGTTTTCACTGGGGGACATCCCCGCCGGCTCCCACCTCCTCGATATTGGTTGCGGCGCCGGCGTGGACGCTCTGGTCGCCGCTAAACTCGTCGGCCCGGCCGGCCGGGTCGTGGGGATCGACATCACTCCGGAGATGATCGACCGCGCGCAAGCCAACAAAAAGGAAGTCGGCGCTGAAAATGTCGTTTTTCAACGGGGCCGCGTTCAGGACCTGACCGGCCTCGATGAGCGCTTCGATGCCGTTACCTCAAACGGGGCGCTCAACCTCATCCCGGAAAAAAAAGAGGTCATGGAGGCGGTGTTCAGGTTCCTGAAGCCCGGCGGCCGGTTTTTTGTCGCCGATCAGTTTCTGGTGGGACCGACCCAAAAAGACCTGCAGGCCAGGATGCGGAGCTGGTTCCAGTGAGAAGGCGGCGCCGTACCGGAAATGGATTTTCTGGCAGACTTGAGAACAACCGGCTTCGTGGAAGTCGCTTCGGCCGGTGAAACGGGCTTCAACAGCTCTCCTAAAACCAGGGGCATGCTGGTGCGTGCCCGAAAACCCGGTCTGCAGAACCGGGAAACTAGTGCGTCGTCGAAAACCAACGCCAAACATGTGCCGCCTGACGCTGAGGGCTCTTCCACGAAGATGTCTTCGAAAATAGATGCCTTGCTGCAACGGGCGATCCTGTTGGGCGCTGAAAAGACAAAACTGATCGACACCGACTCCATTGTGGTCGAAAAATGGGTGAAATGGAAATGCATCTACGGCTGCCCGATGTATGCCAAAGATGGATACCATCCGCCGGGCACGCCCGGCATCGATGAGACCAGGGAGGTGATCGGCGAATATTCCAGAGCGATTTTGTTAAACAGCCCTGACGGACAACGCTTGACTGAAGTTGCCTGCCGTCTGGAAGGTGAGGCCTATCACATGGGCTTTTACAAGGCATTTGCCATGACCGCGCTGCCGGCCGGCAGCGGGTCTCCCACGCAAGCCGCAAGCACCTTGAGTAAAGTGTGCTTGACTCACCTCCCACTCTATTTTTTTGGTTGTTAATTCATTTTCTTTAACTCCGGCTTGATTTTCAGTAAAAGAAAAGATTATCGCTTTTTGTGATCTCTTTTTATGAAGGTGAGTCAAGAACAGACTTGACCCCATTCCCGCATATCCTTATTCGTTGGGGCTTTCACGTCTATCTTGATGTGAAATGTTTATAACTTCTGACTTGATCTAATGACAACTCCCAAACCGTGGCTTGTATCGATTTACGGTCAAACGGCTCTGCCAAATCGGCTTCGTACCAATTCAAATCGAATATGCGATTCCAACTTTCAACGATTTCCCGGTGATACTTAGCATTCGGAATGGGCTTCTGTTTGAAGAATGAGAGCCCCTTTGCTTCCAACTTTGCATCGAATGTTTCAGCATCATGTTCTGTCTCAGGCAAATACCAGCAATTGAGTACATAGTGCCAAAGACTGAAATCTGACAACAGTGCAGCTTTCTCGCAACACTCAAACTCAATCCGAATACCTCTTTCCCCTTTGCTAAGATGGCATCCTGACCGAAGGTCTGGTTTGCGTCGCTTTTCACCGTCCCATCGGTACCATGCCCATAAAGGAAAATGGCATGATTTCGGGGGTGGGCCAAGGCGGATCTTCATTTGATCGACCATCCACTGATATGGCGGGAACCAATCATCTTCAATAATGTTTTTCCGACTTGCATGTAGAATTCCGCGGTCCTGTAACTCTGACCAAGCCCGTTCTGTTTGTATAGTCCAAAGGATCATTTAGATACTTTGCCAACGACAAGTTCAGTGGCCCAAGATTTATCGACGGTCCGGTTGAAACGACTTGTTCTTTGACGGGGTTGACATAGATACGGGTGTCAGCTTGAAGCGCAACCAAGCTTCGCCGCAGCTTCAATGTCTCCTCTGCGTAATGCTTTTCGAACGTCATCGAGTTTGTAAGCATCCTCAAGAGACAGATATGGTGACCACCCCTCATCCATTTCAATCAGGTCTACATCGACTTCTGCAACGAAGTTTCCTTCTTGTACAGCTCCGTAAGATTCCTTTTCTTCATTTCTTCCTCCTCCGAATAACTTTCCGTCCACCGCTCTGGATCAGGTCTATATGCCGTGACCAAAACGGCTGGTAAGGTTGAGCCTCGTGGAATGCCCCAAACAGCATGAATTGGATCGTCTGTACCGGTCTTTCAACATGCTCAAAAACGCATGGCCCTTTTGGGTAATCGGGATACTCCTCCAAAACGAATCCTGCAGGACTTCCATTCACAATCTCCCTAACGGTTATGCCATCAGCCGCAAGTTCATCATATCCGTGCTCGGAGATCTTTATATCCCGATTTTCTATTAACCCTACTATTTTATCCCAAATGTCACTCATTTGACAATTATATCACATCACTGTCTTTCCAGCAAAATAGCTGCATTTTCAGACGAATTAGAGAACCTTCCGAATCACCGGTGTGAGTGGAGCGCCAGCGGAACTTCACATCCGAGTGAATTCGTTGTTGGCTGAATTATATTCCGCATGCAATGCATCAAGGACAGCATGGGATTCCTTGATGCGATCCGCAACAATGCCTTGGCCGGACACTCCGGTTTCCTTCCTGCCTTGCTCCCAGTTCTGTAATGTACGCACACTGACTCCAATCATGAGTGCGAATTCATTTTGTGACACTTTTTGGTTACACTCTCACAGTCTTGATTTCCGGTGGCTTGATTTCAAATACACGGCTTGGTGCCTTCCGA
>CAVSIM010000022.1:0-34404 GCA_963728055.1 uncultured delta proteobacterium
ACACCGCGATGCCGCACCCGCACAAGCGATTGCGCCCGATTGACGCCGAAATTGCGGAAAAGGGCCATTTACTACAGAAAACCGGGTCGTGTCTATCCGGGGCATTGTTTTGGGGGCAGTTCATATCCGATCCAGAAATGAGCAATTTTTCGCAAGTTCAAGGAAATCGAGTGGAATTGCGCGGAGGCATACTGCTGTATGCCGCACAAGCGATTGCGCCCGATTGACGCCGAAATTGCGGAAAAGGGCCATTTACTACAGAAAACCGGGTCGTGTCTATCCGGGGCATTGTTTTGGGGGCAGATCATATCCGATCCAGAAATGAGCAATTTTTCGCAAGTTCAAGGAAATCGAGTGGAATTGCGCGGAGGCATACTGCTGTATGCCGCACAAGCGATTGCGCCCGATTGACGCCGAAATTGCGGAAAAGGGCCATTTACTACAGAAAACCGGGTCGTGTCTATCCGGGGCATTGTTTTGGGGGCAGATCATATCCGATCCAGAAATGAGCAATTTTTCGCAAGTTCAAGGAAATCGAGTGGAATTGCGCGGAGGCATACTGCTGTATGCCGCACAAGCGATTGCGCCCGATTGACGCCGAAATTGCGGAAAAGGGCCATTTCTGGCCGGAAATTAGCTGAGACACCGCAGTATAGCCCCCACAATCTGGGTCTCCTCCGCAACGATCGAAAACGTGCCCTTGCCGTGCAGAGAAAGTTGACGAATTTTGTCGACGTTGGCCAGTGGAAAGCCGATCACGCTCAATTTATCGAAGCCGGCGGCCGCCGCGAAAGGACTTCCGCCGCTGTTCCAGTCGCCGTCCGTCAGAAGGAGCCCCACTTTTCTTTCGGCCTTGGCGATATGCGCCAGCCCCGCTTCCAACACCATGCGAATATTGGTGTCCCCGTAGGATTTCAACGCAAACAGCCGGTGCAGCACCTTTTCGGGGCCGGCCGGTTCGTCCACGGCTTTCAATATGCCGACCGCGCTGCTGAAGGCCAGAATGGCATACTTGCTTTTAAAGTGCTGCGCGATGGCGGCCGCCGTGATGGCCGCCAGGATGACCTTGCCTTGCATGGAATAACTGTAGTCGAGCATCATCACGAACGCTTTTTTCTCTACGCGCCGCTCATAAGACACCAGGTTATCCATTATTCCGGTGTCGGGTGCCTGCGAGTATTTTTCGAGACTGCGGTCCAGCTCGATATCGGCGCCCAGCGCGTGGCCGGCGGTCAATGTGAGCTTGCCGGGGCGGTAGCCGGTATCGGCGATTTGCCGGGCGATGGCGATGATCATGCGGCTGGCGATTTTAATGGCCCGCAGCGCGACATCATCGTGCAATCTGCCGATCACGCGGGAAAACGCCAGCAGGCAGCCCGGCTGCTCGAAGAACGTCTCCAGCTCTTCGGGGTGCGCATTATAGTGATACGCCATTTGCCAATAGTGGCGGGGATCGTTGGAGTTGAAATCAAAAAGAAAATGACCGTCGGCGAAATCCAGAAACTGCTCTGCTATCGAGCAGGCGGTTTTTTTTTTAGGTCCCGTTCCGGTTCAACCGGTACGGGTTGGTCGGCAGACGGCGGGGGTGAGCCGGCAGCAGGCGGGATGTTGCCCGCGAAGGCGGGGTGACGGTTTTTCAGGTGGTCCCAAATCTCTTCGATGATGTCGTCTGCGGACCTGCGCGTCATTTCGTTCAGCCAGATTTTATTGGCCAGCGCCATCCGGGCGGCTTTCAAAATATTCCGGCGGGGCCGATCGGCGAGCTTCTGCATGCCGGCAAATAAATCGACCATGTCGATGGCGGCGCGGATGGAGGCTCCCAGCTTGACGTCCTCATGCTCCCTGGTGGCCCGCACCATCCGGACGGCCAGGGAAACGGTTTCCCGATCTTTGCTGCCGGTGCGCATCCGGACGATCGCCTTTTCCTCTTCTTCATTCTGGTACCCCATTTTTATGAGGCAGATCCGATCCATGAAAGCCCGGCTGACCCTGACCGTTCCCACGTCGTCGTAAGGGTTCTGGGCGGCAATAACGGTGAAGGGCCGCACGGCCTTCACGGTGCCGAACCGCGGAATGACCATTTCTCCTTCTTCCATGGGAGATATGAGCACGTTGGAAACATCGGCGGGCATGCGATTGAATTCTTCGATGTACAAGATTCCGCCGCCTTCCATGGCCCTGGTCAGCGGCCCCTTTTCGAAGTAATCAGGCCGGTAGCTGTCGGCCATCACCTTGGCCGGATTGAAATAGCCGACCAGCTTGGCCGGTGTGAGGTCGATGTTGCCTTCGATGACAAACACGAGAATATCGGCTGCGCGTCCGATTTTTCGCAGCAGGGTGGACTTGGACGTTCCGGGCGGCCCCTCCAAAAGGATGTGCTTGCCGGCATTCATGGCAACGATGATGGCGGCCATTTCGCTTTCACGGCCGACGATACCCTCCTTTAGCCTGGCACTGAATTCAATCATGCTCTTGTTCTCCTATAGGCTTCAAGCCTATATCAGCTCATCGATCGCGGAGACAATCTCATCCATCCGGGTGTGGGTGCCGGCCAGCGAGACCTTCACTTCGCCGTCTTTGTAAAACAAAAACGTCGGCAGCCCGCTGACGCCCAGATCGGCTAAAAATTCGAGATTGGGTCCGGGCTCCAGTTTGTAGAAGCGGATGCGGTTTTCGACCTCTTGTGCCAAAGCCTCGACCTGAGGCTTGAGACGCCGGCAAAACCCTCAGCCGACGCCCCAGATGACGACCACAACCGGCTGGACGCTTTTCAGCACCGCGCCCTCGAAAGTCTTCGCCGTGATATCTTTCATCTTTGCACGCCCTTTTTCAGATATGGCCACCCGCCTCTGCATGGCAAAACCGGTAAACTGCGCCGCCACTCGTCCCCTTGGCCTTCAAGATCCTCACCGAACCTCCTCGAAGCGGCTGCTGTCCACCCCGCAATACGGGCATTTGGCCGGCGGCGTGCCGTACTCGATGTGCCCGCAGACCGGACAAACAAAATAGGATCCGTCTTCGACGAGTTCGAGATGACCGATCGCCTTGCCGATCAACCGCGTCAGGGTCGGTCCGATGGACATGGCGTATTCGAGGCTGTGCCGGGCCGCTAAGGCCTCTTCGGCCTTGGCGACCTGCACCATCGCCGGACAGGCGCTCTGATAGTCATAACTTTCTTCCTCCCGCGCCTGTTTCAGATTTTCCAGGGTGGTGTCCACTTTCCCGGCGGCCCGGAAGTGGGACAGCGCGTGATACATTTTTGCCTTGGCGACGGCCCGGAAGATCTTTGCGACGCCGGAATGTCCTTCATTGTCGGCCGCTTCGGCAAACGCCAGGTAGCGGACCGTGGACTCCGCCCCGCTGGAAAACATCTTCATCAGATTGTCGATGGTCTTGGCCATGCGCTACGCCTCCTGTACAGGGTCAATCGGCCGAGTCTTCAAAAGAAAAGTATTTGACGGTCACCCTCCGTCAAAGGCCTCGTCGAAACGGTAACAAAATTGAAGAGACAGTGCCAGATGGGTCTTGGCCGCTCTTGCGGGTTGGAATGATTAGTCGTTTTCATAATCATCGCCCGGCCCGACGTCGTACCGGCACCAAAACAGCGCCGCCTGGCAGCCGAGCAGGCCGGCGGCTTCCAGGTCTTGTGCCGCCAGGCGACAATCGCCGAGACGATAATAGCACACGCCTCTTTTCAGGTGGGCTTCGGCCCAGCCCCTGCGGGCGTCGATGGCGGCCGTAAAGGCGATGACGGCCTCTGCGGTCTTTCCCGCCTCGGACAGCCGGCAGCCCTCGGCATACCACGATTCGGCGTTAGGTTCCGGTTCCTTCGACGTCATGGGGGACAGACCTCGATCAGGGTGACACGTGCAGCGGTCCGGCAGATTCGGGAATCTTGTCGACCGCGGCGCAGCGGCATGACACGACGCTTATTTTGGCCGTCATCAGGGGCGCGACGACAAATCGGAAACAGCCGGCGGCAACGGCCCCGCCCATGAGCGGCGCTGCGATGTAAACCCAGAAAAAGCCTGCCTTGGGACCCGGAATGGCGATGGGGCCCCATCCGGCCAGGTAGGCGACCAGCCGCGGCCCGAAATCCCTGGCCGGGTTGATGCCGGTCTGGGTCAACGGGGCGGTGACGGCGATCAGGGCGGCAACGGCGGCACCGATGAAAACAGGGGCCAGTACTTCGCTGGGGCGCCCGACGTTGCAGCCCTCGGTCAGCAGAAAGATCATGGTGACCAGCATGAAGGTCCCGAATCCTTCGACCAGCATAGCCGTTGCGAGGGAAATGTCAAACCATGAATTTAAAAAACCCGGGTTCGGGAAGTATTCCCCGAAAATCATGGCCGTCCTGACAGAGCCAGAGCTGCCGCGAATGATTCCGTGCGCCGTTTCAAAGCCGGCGATAGGAGCGTGAAAGAGCAGCAGGACGCAGCCCCCGGCGGCCACGGCCCCGAGCAGCTGCGAACACCAGTAGGGCAGCAGCAGGCGCGGCTGCATCCGGCCGGCCAGCACCATGCCCAGGGACACGGCCGGGTTCAGGTGCGCGCAGGAAAGGTGACGGGTGGCGTATATGGCCAGGGTCACCCCGATGCCCCACACCACCGCAACCTGGACGAGCCCGGCCGGTGCGTTGAACAGGACCGACACGGCGACGATGGCCGTGCCGAAAAATACAAGGATAAACGTTCCCAGAAATTCGCCGAAGTAAACGGCGAGGGAATGCTTCATGATATGGATCCTTTGAGGAAATAGTTTCGTATGGGTGCGACGAATTAGCTTTTCAGATTACATTGTCGGTCGTCCTTGAGTGGACAAGTGATCGTTCAGGTGGTGCCTTATCTGAGAGATGGTCAGCACCTTTCCCTTGGAGACGACGATTCCATTCAGTACCAGAGCGGGAGTGACGGCAACCCCCATTTCTTTAAAGTAATCCATGTCGGTTCTCTTCCGGACCGAGACCATGTCCCGCAGACCTGATTGAGAAACTGCGCCAACGACATTGTCATATAGCCCGTCGCACTTTGGACAGCCGGGCCCCAATACCTCTATGGTGCACTGATGCGGGTTCTGTTCCGCATCCTTTCCGAAAAATTCCTGGATCCAGGCACTTACCCTGTATCGTTTCGGAACGCTTCCCTGATGAAGCAAACAGCCATTCAGTATCAGGGCGGGTGTCATCATAATGCCGGTTTCCCGGGCGATCCGCTCGCAGGGCCGCAACGCCTCGTCCAGCTCTATTGTCCATTTTGCCGCTGCCGTCGGGCAGCAACTGGTTTCCCGGGCCGCCGATGTTTTTTGACCCGGTTCCTCGATCAGCTTGTGAACCCGATCCCAGTTGACCTCGAGGGCGGCCTTTGCGGCGACTTCCTTTGCCGTGCCCGGTACCAAGCCGAGTGGGGCCGCAAAGCGCCGGGCTTCGTCTGTCGTATAGGCGATATGGCGCACGGCGACCGTCAGGCCCAGAGTGTTCACAATGTCCAGGGTCATTTGGGTCAGATAATCGCAACGTGGACAGGGAGGCTCGGTTCCGACGACAATTATTTCATTTTTTTTCATCACCCAGACCTTTGTGTTTGGGTTGATTTCGGCAGCCACGTCTAAGATAGGCCGAAGCGGAAGTGGGCCTTATTTGCAGCGGGATGGCGAGGAAGAAAATGGATAGGAAGACATACTGCAGGGTTTAGGGTTCAAGGCCAAGGATTTTACGGGATCCGTGACAGATATTCGGCCGCCGCCTTTGCGGCACGGGCGCCGTCGGCGCAAGCGGTGAGCACCTGCGACAGGTCGGTGTCGCGGACGTCGCCGGCGGCGAAAAGACCGGCCAGCGAGGTCATCAGCCGGGAGTCGGTTTTGAGGTAGCCATCCGAAGTTTTTTCCAGCGTGAAATCGAGGATCTCGGTATTCGGCCGCCAGCCGATGGCCAGAAACACGCCATCTACCGGCAGCTCCAGCGTTTCGCCCGAACTGGTTCTAACTTCCAGGGCCTCTATGATGTCGAGCCCTTTGTAGCCGACGACTTCGGTCTGGCCCATGATGTCGATATTTTTCTGATTGGCGACACGGGCCGCGTGGGCGGCGTCCATTTTGTTCGTGGCGCTGCGATAAATCAACGTGACCTTGTCGGCGATCCGCGCCAGGGTCAGCGCATGCTGGGCCGCGGTGTTGTCACCGCCGACGACGGCCAATACGGCGTGCTGGTTGCGGTACAGGGGACCGTCGCAGACCGAACAGAAATTAACGCCTTTTAAATTGGGCTTTTTCGCTGCCAGCCTTACGGGTACCCGCCCGGTGGCGATGATGGCCGCCGCCGCTCCGGCCGCCTGGTCGTTTACGTCCTTTGCCTGAAACAGGCCGTCGCCATGGTGCAGTTTTTTAAGGCGCGCCATGGTGAACTGGGCGCCTTCGGCCTGGGCCTGCTGGAACATCTTGACGCCGAGTTCCATCCCGGCGATGCCGTCGATAAACCCCGGGTAATTGGAGAGGTTTTCGATCATGTACAGGTTTCCGCCCGGGATATCGCCATAGACGACCGTCTTGAGGCCCAGACGCTGACCATAGAGGGCCGCCGTCATACCGGCCGGCCCCGTCCCGGCAATTATAAGGTCATAAGATGCATCGGCCATGTCTTTCTCCCCTTTCAAATTGCGCGCTTTGCATCGGCAGCAAAATTTTCTTCACCGGCCTTTACTGAGAATAGGGCTGGTAAACCCCCAGGCTGACCCAGCTGCCTGATTTTGTGGCAGCCTCGATGCCGTCCATGGATTCCGGCGGCCCGATAAAGACGATGACATTTTTATGCTGCACGCGCTTATCGGGGACACGCGAGTCTTCGATGGTCCAGTCGCCAAGGACGTAATTGAAAATCAGCATTTTCCCCTCATCTTCAATAAACCCCTTGGCCCGCACCACGCCGGCGGGAAGTGCGCCGGCCAGGGCCTTCACCTGCTCGAGATTCTGACCGGTCCACCGGTAGGCCACCGACATGAGCAGGTCCGGCGGCGTAATTTCCAAATCCGGGCTGTCCAGCAGGTCATCCAGAAACTTGTCCAACTCCTCGGCCGACATGATGGCTTGGGGATCGTTGACCGCCGCACCGGCCGGACCGCCTGCGGCGAAATCAAAAAATTGCTCCAACGGTATGTCGGAATAGGTCGTCTCGAAAAACAGCGGGTCCGGATGGAATTTCCGGATTACCTCCTTGGTGGCGGCAATCGTTTCGGGCGCGGCCGTGTCGGTCTTGTTGATGATAAAGACGCTGGAGGAAGCGATTTGTTTTTCCAGCGAGGCGTACACCTCGTAGGCACCGAGAAAATGTGGGGCGTCGATAATGCAAAACTGTTCCACGAAAGAGAAGCGGTCATTGAAAATGGGCAGCTTGAGGTCTTTCTTGAGATCCGAGGGGTTGGCGACGCCGGTCGACTCGATCAGCAGCACGTCGGGTTTGACGGAGGTGGCCAGCTCGTAGAGGCCCTTGATGAAATCGGTCTTGACGCAGACGCAGAATATCGAGCCCTTGCTGATCTCCATCATGTCGATGTCTTCACCCTCTACCAGCGTACCGTCGACACCGACTTCGCCGAACTCGTTGACCAGCAGGGTCAACTTCTTGTCACGGGGAAAGCGGTCGATAATCCGGTTGAGAAAGGTCGTTTTGCCGGCACCGAGAAAGCCGGTTATCAGGTAGACCTGCGTGATGTCCGCCATGGGCTACAATTTCTCCTCTATCTTTTTTTTTATGTCTTCGGCGGGAAGCACTTTGCCGGTCGATATGACCTCGCCGTCGATGATCATTCCGGGCGTAACGAAGATGCCCTTTTGGGCAAAGTACTTGATGTCGGTGATCTTGACGACTTCGATGCCGACATCGGCGGCGAATTGGCCGACCGCTGCGACCGCGTTGTCATAGAGCTGGCTGCATCGCTGGCAGCCGGGCCCCAAAATCTCGATTTTCACTGTTGCCCCCTTTAAATAATATCCGAAGCGATTCAGGTTCTACCGATGATCCAACACCGCGGCACGTCCATTACCCGAAATCAGTTCCAGGGGATTGAGGCAGAACTTGCAGACGCCGAGTTTTGACTTCGCAGGGTTCAGGCGCTGCCAGAGATCCGCGTAGCGGCTGATCGCTTCCGGATCGATGTCCGCGGGCAGGTCGGCGGGCGTTTCGAGGCGGTGAATGCGGTCCGATTTACCGCAGTAAGGGCACCTGACGCCGTAAACGGCGACCTCGGTGCGCGGCAGGTTCTTTTCAATGATCAGCGCTTTAAGCTCTTCGACGATCTGATGGGTTTCCACGACTTCCGAATCTTTCCGGTGAGTATTCCGGACCCGGTCAAGGGTCCGGAATATCACGTGCCTATTACTTTCTTTCCGAGTCCACGCGGGTCGAAAGGCCCGATCCCGCTTTTTCCAGGTTCTCCTGGATCTTGTCGAATTCGAAGCCTTTTTCGCGCAGCGATATGATGCGCTGCTTCATATCTTCGGACGGGGCCCGTTTGGCCATTTCATCGATAAGTTCTTCGTACTGGGGAATGATGCTCTCAAACACCAGATCATTTTCGATGCAGATCGTCGGCAGGACTTTGCCTTTGAGTTCAATGAATTTACCGACGCTGTCTTTGTTCTTGATCGACCACTCCTTGTATACGATCATTTCCTGTACGTCGCCGGGCAGGGCTGCAATCGATTCCATCATGTAGCCGCAAGCAGCACACTGCACGCTGTCCAGGGTCAGGACGTCGATGTGGATCTTTTCTTCTGCCATGATCCGATCCCTCCTTTTCTGTTTTGGTTTACCAGGAATCCGGATACTTGGCGTAATACTGATCATACCAATCCCTGGCTTCGATCGCTTGGTCCATATGTTCCACCGGAACATCGTAGGGCATGTCTCACCCAGGCGCGAAGGTATATCCGTGCTGTCCTCCCGCAGCCAGGCTGACGATAGCATCCTCGCGCGAGGAAAGCAGTCCGAGACTCAGGGCCAGGGTCAGCTTGAGGTTGCCGCCGAACCCAACCCCGTGTTTGCGGGCCAGGTCGCGGACAAAGGTAAGGTTGAGCTGCTCATCGATGGCAAAGCCGTGGGTGCCGATCGTACAGACGTCTTCCATGACCTTGGTGCAGTCACCGCAGATGAAGAAAGACGACGTTTTACCGGCATCGTGGATCGCCTTTATGGCGGCCTGACAATTCGGCGTGACGTATTCTTTAAATGTCTCGGATTTGATCTGGGAAGCCACCGGGTCGACGATCGCAACGATGTCGCAGCCCATGTCGGCGTAAAATTTGGCGGCAACGGCCCCGACTTCACCCGCAAACTTGATGACTTCGTGCGCGAATTCTTTTTTCTTGTAGACATCGGTGAAAATACGTACGCCGGCCAGATGGGAGGCCAGCGTCAGGGGGCCGCAGAAAAGCCCCATCATGACGCAGTCGAGTTCGTCAAGCTGCGGTTTGGCGATTTTTGCGGCCTCGAACAGTACCGGCCAACGCCCGCTGTCTTTGGATGGCATTTTAAGACCCGCTTGAGCCGGCGTCTTGTCCGAGCAGGGATGGTTGGTGACCGATGGAACGTTGTCGGCCCACCACTTCAGGTCACAGCCGACCGAATTGGCCTCGACCGACAAGTCGAAAGCCAGGGGAATGCCGTCGGCCTTGTACCGTTTGGCGGCATTGACAACGCCCTTGGCCAGCAGGGCGGGATCCTTGAGCATTTTATCCGCCGGTTCATTGATCAGAAACGCGCAATGCACGCCGGCGTAGGGCACCCACGGGGCTTTAACGGTTTTTTTGCCCCGATAGGCATCAATCAGCATCTGTTTGGACATGTAGACTCTCCTTTCTAGTGGTGGTCAGTTACGCTCACGAGCGTGGTGAACAAGTGATTCTCGCCTTCACCTCCTTTCCATGAACCGGGGTTGTTTTTCAATTGGGCCAGGCCGCGGGTCATTACTCCAGCAAAATGATCCCGTAGTAATTGTAGGTCGCACTGGTATCGGTTGCGACCTTCGACGTGGTCCCCAGATTCTTCAGCGTTCCGATGACATCGATCGAAAAGGATTCAACCGATGGGCGCTTTTCCTGTGGGAACCGGCAATCGGCGGGATAAGCGCATTCCTTGCAAAGTGCGCAGCATTCTCCCACCAGGCTGAAGGCCTTGTAGTAGCCTTCCAGAAACAACATCCGCTCGAGGCTGATGGTGCCCTTCCAGCCTTTGACCTGGACGTCGCGCTTGCGCCCGTTGTTGCGGTAAAAATCCGAACAGCTTTTGGTTCCGACCAGAAGAAGAGCGGTCGTGTATTCGCTGATGATCTTGCGGACTCTTTCCGAATTCGGCGTGGCGGGCGGACAGCACCAGTTCGTGTTGTACTTGCTGCAGCCGTAGCGACATTTCAATTGCACCCATTCGGCCACGATGATCCGTTCGACGCTGAATGGAAAAACGGCGGTAATGTCGTATTTCATGCCGTTTTCGAGCAGGCGCTTCAGCAAATCATGCGAGATGCCATCATTGGTCTTGAACGGCACGACATTGGGTGTTTTCATGACGTCACTTTGTTGGACGATCTTTTTTTTCATTCGTCTCGTTCTCGAATTTGATGCGAACTTCCATGGGCAGCGCCATCCCCAGAGCCACCTCCACCGCTTTGAGAACGGCGGCGGGTATAGTGCAGGATGGATGGCAGCCCGATTTTTCGGCGGCAATGTATACAGGGTTGCGGGTCAGCGGCATGAAAAGCTCTTTCAGCGACATTTCGGTTAAACTGGCCGACAACCGCTGGATCTGTTGGCACTCGGAGCCGGTAATCTCGATTGTCACCGTGCGGTTGTCCGACTTTTGGGCCTTGATCCTGCAAGGGAACCCGCAGATGCCGGGCTCCACCGCCACGGTGACGATGGGATGGGATTTTGAAGGGTCGGTGCTCATATCGACAGGCTCTCCGGGCAACGCATTTACTTGCTTCAAGATAAAGTTTTTGGCTTTGTTATCGGTCGTTGGCGTATGACTATTACAGCCGCCTCCCTTTGGCTTTGCCAAAATCTTTATCTCAAAGCCTATCGAAACGTAAATCGATTCTGAACCGGTGGGGCTAAAAGCGAATTGCATTTTTCCCGGTTCGGGCCGCCAAGATTTGGTGAAATACAAAACCCCCATTCGTATCAACTGGCAGCCGTAAAATGGAAGTCGGGATCCCGACCGCGGTGAAAGCGCCGGAATCCCCGTGATCTTACTGGTCGAGAATTTTGTCCGCTACGATGCCCCGCAGATGCGGGAACTCATCGGTCATGTGCGGCAGTTGCATGGCTTCCATGAAATCTTTCTGGAAAGTCGGTTCGACGGTCAACTCGATGTATTCCACGTTGCGCGAGCACCAGTTGGCCTCGACGCGCTTCTTCCGGTTCAGCAAGGCCGCCCGGCAGCCGTCACCGGCGGCGTTGCCCACCCCCTGGATCATATCGATCTCGCAATCAGGGAACAGCCCCATAACGAGAGCCTTCGTGCGGTCCACGTGGGTACCGAAAGCCCCGGCAATCTTGACCTTGTCCACTTTTTCCAGACCCATGCGCTTGACCATCAGCTTGCAGCCGGCGTACAGGGCGCCCTTGGCCAGCTGGATCTGGCGGATATCCTTCTGGCTGATGACGATATCCTTGTCGATGCTCGACTCTTCGGCCCAGGCCAGAACGAATTCGGGCTGACGGTTGTCGGGGTTTACTCTGAAGCGCTTGCAGCTTTCGAGTTCTTTTTTGTTGAAGACCCCGCTCTTGGTAATGACGCCGCTGCTGTAAAGCTCGGCCAGCACATCCAGGATGCCCGAGCCGCAGATGCCCTTGGCTTTCATCTCCTTGGGCTCGGAGAATTTGCGCCAGGCGTCGCGACCGATAACCTTGTAGTTGACTTCCTTGGTTTCGGGATCGATCTCGATGCGTTCGATGGCCCCCGGCGCGGCGCGCATGCCGTATGACAACTGGGCGCCCTCGAGCGCCGGACCCGTGGCACACGACGACGAGATCAGCTTGTGCCGGTTGCCCAGGACCAGCTCACCGTTGGTGCCGATATCGATGATCAGCTGGTTTTCTTCATGCTTGTAAGGCTCTTCGGCAATCAGGACGCCCACGTTGTCGGCGCCCACGAACCCGGCTTCGATGGGCAGAACGAACATGTAGGCCGAGGGGTTGATGTTGACGCACAGGTCCCGGGCCTTGATGTCCATGCTGTGATGGATGACCGGCGGAAAAGGTGCCATGCCCACGTACTCGGGATTCAACCCCAGTAAAATGTGGTGCATGGCCGTGTTGAAACCGATGGTGATGTCCTCGACGTCCTCGCGGGCGAGCCGCAGGTAGGTTTTGCCCTCGACCGGGACTTCGACCACCTCGGGTATGTCCAGGGTTTCGTCGGCGCCTTCCGCCCCTTTTTTCTTCTTCTTTTTCTTCGTGGGCGGGTGCGTATTGGCGATCGCCTTGTCGACGAGTTCGTTCAGGCCTTCGATGATATCATCGCTCATGCGCTTGAGGCCGTCCTCGGAGGTCATGTGAAAGGTGATGCGGGCCATGACGTCCTCGCCGTATTTACACTGCGGGTTCATCATGGACACCGTATCGACGACCTCCATGGTGGTCAGGTCGCAGAAATACGCCGCGACGGTCGTGGTGCCGACGTCGATGGCCAGGCCATAGGCATGTTCGGCCTTGCCCGGCCGCACGCGGATCACTTCCTTTTCGTTCCAGACGCTGACCGTCACCTTCCAGTTGCCGTTGCGCAGGGCGTCGGGCAGGGTGCGCAGCGCATAAATATCGATGGTCAGGCCGCTCAGGCCGTAATCCCGTTCCAGGGCCCGGCAGATGCGCTCGAAATCCCCGAGGGGCTCTTCGAAGGTGGGGGGATCGACCTCCACATAGTAGAGCCTGACCGCCGGATCATGCGTGATGTGAATGTCGCGGGCGGCCTTGGAAACCACCTGCTTGCCGGCGCGGGATTCCTCGGGCACGAACACCAGGAGATCGCCTTTCACCTGGGCGACGCAGCCGAGACGAAACCCTTTTTCGCGTCGCTGCTCGTTGATGAACTTCGCTTCTTCTTCCTGCCAGGCGCTGACGTTGTTCATGCCCGAAACGACACCGAACTTTTCAAAATTGCCTTCCTCGATTCTTACGACACACTTGCCACATACCTTTTTCTCGCCGCACAGGGCCTCGATGTCGACACCCAATAGCCGCGAAGCCTCTATGAGGTTGATGCCTTTAGGCACTTCACCCCTGCGCCCGGAAGGCTGAAATATGACCATCGCCTTATCAGAATCCATTCGCACTGCTCCTTATCCGAAGTATAGTCCGCAGGGGATTGCTCCCGTATCTTCTGCGTTTAATAGAATATTGATGGGATCCACATGCTGCCGACTCGATTTGAAGAAACCGTCCGGGCTGGAAGAAGTGAGATACTTTTCCAGCCCGGTGGCGCGAACTTAAACGGCCGCTACGAACTCTTCTTCTGCATTTCCCGCAGCCGGCCGATCATTTTGATACCCTCGGACACGGCGTTTCCAGCGGACTCGGCATACCCATCGGCACCGAACAGGTTGGCCACATCCTTGGTCACCGGGGCGCCGCCCAGCATGATGGCCACGTTGGGATTCTTTTCCTTGATCATCTTGATGACCTTTTTCATGCCCAGCATGGTGGTGGTCATCATGGCCGACATGGCCACGACCTCGGAATCCGTGCGCATCTGCTCTTCGACAAACTTCTCGAGGGGCACGTCGCGGCCCAGGTCGTGAACATCCCATCCGGCGACATCGAACATCATTTTCACCAGGTTCTTGCCGATGTCGTGCACGTCACCCTGGATGCTGCCGATAACCACCTGAGCGTTGAGGCCGCCCCCGTCTTTGGGAACGTGCGGTCGCAGGATGTCGAGCCCGGCGTACAGCGCGTCGGCGCACATCAGCACTTCCGGTACGAAGTACTCGTTGCGGTCGTAAAGATCGCCGACGATCTCCATTCCGGCCGCCAGGCCGTCCATGATCATTTCAAGCGGTACATAGCCGTCATCCAGCGACTGCTGCGCGGCTTCCTTGACCACATCTTCCTGGTATTCGACCACGCCTGTCTTCAATTTTTCCAATAATTCCTCTTTGGTTGCCATATTCCTTGCCTTTCCTTTTAAATGTTAGTTGATAAACAGCTCACATCAGTCTTCATCATTTTTATGACCTGTCGTTTATTATAAACGACCCACAGCCGGGCTCGGCTTTTTGCCGTATTCGTGCGTGGTGTCGACCACGGCCTGCATGTTCTCCTTGATGATGGCCGGCCACAGGTCGCAGCCGGGCATGATCGCGTCCATACCGCCGTCGATCTTGTCCTTGACGTGATCGATGACGGCCTGCTTGGGCGTTTTTTCATCGCAGGTCATTTTATAGGTGTCCAGGTTGCCCATGAAAAGAACATCGGGACCCAAGATTTCGCGTCCTTTACGGACGTCGCACTTGATGTCCACGGTCAGCCCGTCGGCGCCGCACTGGTTCATCATGGCCAGCAGCGGTTCGGTCTGTCCGCAGATGTGCAGCAGTTTGGGAGACTTCCATGCCGCCAGGATCTTTGTCAGCCGCGGCTGGATAAACTCCTTGAAAGTACGCGGGCTCAAAAGATCGGCGGCCACGCCCGGCTCTCGCAAGGTGATGTAATCACAGCCGGCGTCCTGCAGGAACTGGCCGATCTTGATAATCATGTCGGTCAGCCTGTCGAGCACCTCGGCGACCTTTTCCTTCTGCTTGAAAACGCCTTTGAGCATGAGGTCCAGTTCGAGCATTTGTCCGGCTTGGGTGAAAGGACCCAGCTGCCAGCAGCCGATCGGCAGCTCCGGAGCTTCCTTCTTGATGATCTCGATCGCCTTGGGCAGCATCGGCAGACGCCCCAGCTCGGTGATGTTGTCCGGAATTTTCAATTCATCGAGGCTCGACCACATCTTGTTGGGAATCGTGGGGTAGAGGATGTCTTCGGAATCGGCATACAGGCTGATCTGGTTACCGACGGCCTCGGATTCCATAGTCATGTCGTAGGGGATGACCACGCAGTCGAAGTTCATTATCTTTGCCGACCAGATCGCCGACTGCGCCATGCGCTCGGCGTCGGTGTGGATCGTGGCGAATTTCAAATTCGCCTTTTCGATGCCGGGCATCACCACCATCCCCATTCCGCTGAAGAAGGGCATGGTGTCGATCGGTTCCTTTCGAATCAGACGCAATACGCGTTCCTTGGGTGTCAGTTCCGCCATAATCGAAGCTCCTTTCTGAAGTGTCAGTTTATGATCAATGGGCGAAATGCCGATGATCAGGCTAAGGATTTGAGCTGCTCCACGAAGTCCGGAAACAACTTGAAAAGCGGGTGGTTGGGGTCCTTCGGCAGCTGTTTGGTTTCGGTGAAAGCGGCCGTGGCCAGAAAGGCCGACGCCTCCGCCACTGCCGGCAGGATGCGGGTGGCGCCCGCCATGGGACCCGAAAAAATCATGTCGTGATAAAAGAAGGCCGACAATCCTTCCAGGGCGGCATCGGTCGAGGACCAGCCCTTGAACTGCCACATGTCTTTAAAGCGTTTCAAATCCATGTAGGAGCCGTTGCTCGGTGCGCTGGCGGTCGGAAAGCCCCATTTTTCCTTGATCATCCGGTTGGCGACGCCGCACAGTGCCGTGGCCGGGCCGTTCATCACCGAGGTGTCCACGAAGATGCTCTCGAACTTGGCGCCCACCTTGTCGATGGCATCCAGCAGCTTCTGGGTGCCGGTGATGCGTCCGCTCGGCATCTGGTCCTCCTGGTCAAAAGCCACCAAAAGAACGTGTTTGACGCCGATCTGCGCGATTTCACGAATCTCGGTTTCCAGGTCTTTTTCCCACACGGTCAGGCTGTTGTAAAACATCCGGTCCAGAAGGCCCTTCTCGGCACAGTAGGCCGCACCTTCGAGTTTGGGCTTCATCACCCAGGCATCCACGCAAAAGGGCATGCTGCTGGCCGAGCTGACAAAATCGATGAACAATTTGAATTCCTCGCCCGTGTTGGCGACGACGTCGGCCATGCCGGGAACGCCCGTCTCGGCGGTCAGCCGCTCCTGGGTCTTCAGCAGTTCTTCGGCCTTTTTTTCATCGAAACCTTCTTTGCGTTTGCCCTTGAACACCTTGTCGCCCTTCTGGAAAATGGAGCTGACACACACACAGGGATATTGGCCGGGCTGCCCACCGAACTTTACCCCCCCAACCTCGCACACCTTTTGCTCGGTGTTGATTTGAAACATCACAACCTCCTTTTTTTAAAATTTTTAAAGCATGTGATCATGGATGAATATCTGCGGCCGACTGTATTGGTGTGACCTTTTATATCGATTACAGGCCGCATGCCTATCGTCCAAAAGTTGATTTTTCAGGACAATGCAGATGATTTTAAAATGGACTTTCCGAATCCGTACGACTCACATCGGAATTTCCAGACCTTCTCTGCCGCAGGGTGATCCTATCGTCTACCGATTTCTTTTAAATCGAAGGCGACCTCGCCTGGGTCGTTTCTCAGGGGCATCGTGCACGGCTTCCAAAGCAACCACGGCACTAAACGCCAACCTTGTGGAGACGAGGAGGCGGGAAAATCCGCAAACTTTTAACAATGAACCAGGATCGATTGACGCCTTTTACAAGGCCGGATCGACCAGTCCCAGCTGGATGGCGAAATGGATCAGTTTGACGGGGGAGTCGATGTTCAGTTTTTCCATGATGTTCGCGCGGTGGGATTTGATGGTGCTGATGCTGACGCACAGCATGTCGGCGATCTCGCGGGTGGCGTGCCCCTCGCCGATGAGTTGGAACACCTCGCGCTCGCGGTTGGACAGCAGGTTGTAGCGCTCGGCGATGGACGAGCACTTGCGTTTGGGCGACCGATAGGTGTCCACCAGGACCTTCGATATCGTCGGGCTCAGGAAGGTTTCATTTTTCATGGCGGAACGTATGGCCTTGATGATATCCCGGCCGCTGGAATCCTTCAGCAGGTAACCGGAAACGCCGGTTTCCAGAAGTTCGTGAATATAGTGCTCGTGGGAGTACATCGAAAGGATCAGAATCTTGGTCTTGGGCAGCTGCTTGCGGATTCTTTTGGCGGCCTCGATGCCGTTCATGCGCGGCATGGCGATGTCCAGGATGACGATGTCGGGCTTGAGGGACAGGGCCTGGTCGACGGCCGCCTGACCGTTGGTGGCCTCGCCCACGACCTTGAGGTCCGATTGCTCCTCCAGCAGGCGGGCCAAGCCCTGGCGGACGATCGTGTGATCGTCGGCCAGCAGGATTCGAACGGACTCACTCATGCCGTGACTCCTCGTCCAAGGGGATTTCGATCCGGATGCGGGTGCCGCTGCCCGGCGAGCTGCGCAGGAGAAAAGTGCCGTTGAGCAGGGAGGCCCGCTCCCGCATTCCGAGCAGCCCGAGGCTGCGTTTGTCCTTGCCGATGATTTCCGCATCGAAGCCGGTGCCGTCGTCTTCGGCCAGGAATATGATGCGGGGGTAGCTTTTGATGATGGCCAGGGTGAAACTCTCGGCCCCCGAATGCTTCAAGGTATTGGTCAGGGCTTCCTGGCTGAAGCGGTACAGCACCGTCTCCATGTCGGCATTGATGCGGCGGTCGAACCCGATGATCTGAAAATCGATGTCGAGGCCGGAATGTTTCTGAATTTCATTGAGATACAGGTTCAAAGCGGGCTCCAGGCCAAGATCGCTGAGCAGGGTGGGGTGCAGGTGGTAGGACATGCGCCTGATCTCGGAGGCGGTGCGCTGAATCATCCGGCGTATTTCTGCGATTTCATCGGCGAGACTGGGGGTTTCGGCGTGTTTTTCCTCCAGACGGTCCAGGCCCAGTTTCACCGCCGTCAGCGATTGCCCGGCTTCATCGTGCAATTCGCGGGCGATGCGGCGCCGTTCTTCCTCCTGGCTCTGGAAAAGTTTTTCGGTCAACCGCCGCAGCTCCTGTCGGTGGCGACGGATCGTGGCCATCATGCGGGTGTTTTCGATGGCGCCCCCGATGAAATTGCCGAGCGAGCCCATCAGGTGAATTTCATGATGGCTCAACACCCGTTCTTTGGGAATGCTCAGTCCGAAAAACCCGATCGCCTTGCCTTTGAAGGTGATCAGAAAACAGGTCAGCCAGAGATTCGTCTGGCTCCCGGTCGACCGGTAACGGATATGAAACATGGGAAATGAGGCTTCCGGCGGCAAACCGGTGGTCTCTTCGAGGATGTGCTTCATCAGCATCGTGTCGTTGAAAACGATTTCGTCGGCCTCCTCGGCGATGGCCTCCGGTATGTTGAATCGGGCCTGGAGCCTGACCCGCCGGGCCTCGTGATCGATCAGAAAGAGGCCGCCGCGTTCGAGCCGCAGCACCTGAATGACTTTTTCGAGGGTCACCTTCAGGATCTGCTTGAAATCCATGGTGTGATTCAGCGCCACGGCGATACTGTTGATCAGCGACAGTTCGCGGTTGCGCTGATTGATGACCTCTTCGCTCTGCTTGCGGCGGGTGATATCCTTGATGATGCCCTCGAACTCGACCCCGCCGTTGCGGGCATTCTCATACCTGCGGCTGGAGATGAGCACATGCAGCAAGGAGCCGTCACGGGTTTTGAATTCGGCCTCGTAGTCCTTGACGAAACCTTTTTCGGTGATGTGGGACAAAAAGGTGTCGCGGTCGGCGGGGCGGCGATAGAGATCTTCGGCTTTGAGCCGATCCAGTAATTCTCGCTTGGTCTTGTACCCCATGAGTTCCACGCCGGCCTGATTCACGTCGAGGATATCGCCCGTCAGGTTGGTGGTGTAGATCATGTCGTGGCTGCCTTCGAACACCCGGTGATATTTTCGCTCGCGCCGGGTGATCTCTTCCTGCAGTTTTTTGATCTCGGTGATGTCTTTGAAGATCTCCAGGCCGCCGGTGACCCGCCCCAGGGCGTCGCGAAAGGCCGAGGTGGAACAGATGATGGGGATTTTTCTCCCTTCGATGTTGGTGATTTCGTACTCGCGGTTGTGGATGTCCTGGTTCTCCGCCACGGCCCGCTTCAGCGCGCAGTCATACTCGCAGATCGAGTTCTTGAAGACATCCTTGCAGTACATCCCCACGGCATCCTGGGCGGAAAAACCGGTAATTTTTTCGGCCGCCGGATTGAAATAGGTAATCCGCCACTCGTGATCGGTCGTAAAGAGACCGTCGGGCAGGCGGTTGAGGATTTCGACGTAGCTCTCCTCTTTCTGATAAATTCTTTCCAGGGTTTTGTCGTGATAGAGCTTGAGCTGTTCGGCGACAAAAGCGTTCCAGCCCTGGCCGGAGGTGTCGCTCTTGGCCTTGAAAAACGAGCAGGTCAGGCAGCAGGCGAGCTTTTGATAAAAATCGTTGCCGATAAAGTTGACGCAGTGGGTCTTCGGGACCAGCCAGCACCCTGAATTGTCTTTTCCGTGGGCCGGGCACAGAACGCTGGTACACTGCAGCAGTTGCCAGCACGGCTGTTTTCTTGCGGCATCGCGCAGCTCGGGGGAGATGTCAACGAGGTGACTTGCGAGCAATGAACTCACAGTATGGATCTCCCTTGGCACGGCAGAGCGGCTCGGAGGCCAGGAATGTAAAGCAGCCCTCCGGGTAGCTTTCACCGTAGATTAAATCCATGAATGCGCCGGCCACGCCCCGCAGCATGAAGCACTTTCCCGCATCGGCCATGCCGTAGTCTTCCAGATAGCCCTTGGCTTCATAGGAATTGCCGGCCCGAATGACCAGTTCCTCGTTCGGAATCAGCTTCCGCACTTTCAGGTCACCCCAGCCGAACGCCACCGCGACCGCCGCGAATCCCATGATCTGGTCTTCCTTGCGGTCTATCATCGGCTCGACGATCTCTTCCCACTCCCAGCTGTTGCGGATTCCCTGAAATGTGGCATAGCCGCACTCCTGAGCCGCTTTTATCAAGAGGCTTTGCGCCTCGGCCCTGCGGGCGGGACCGATTTTCTTCTCGAAATTGAAGTTGATCCGGTTATAATACTGCACCGAGAAGAGCGAGAGGTAGACCCCGAAAAGGGGAATGATGCCCTTCGATTCCCTGATCCGGCTGCCCTCCATGACCGCATGAATTATTTTGGTGCCGTCGATCGCCACTCAGTGCTCCTCGACATTGAAAATACATTCCGGCTCGCGCATCATCTTGCACTTGATCTCTCTCACCGCAAAGGCCCCGAGCGGCTTGCCGCAGATGGCCGCCAGCGCGCCGGCCAGCCAACCGCGGGTGAAGTGGCAGCCGGGGGTGTCGCGTCGCCCGTGCTTGGCCAGCCACCCGGTGACGTGGTGGCTGGAAGAACTGATGACAAACCCGCCCCCGTCGTCGATCGTCTGCGGGTGGATGATCCCCAGGCCGCAGTTCTGGAACATTATGGCGCACATTTCCAGCTTGGATTTGACGGTTTTCATCTCGGGGTATTGGGCCAGCAGGCGGTTCATGCTGCGGTACACGGCTTCTTCCGCCGACTCATAAATCAGGCGGATGCCTTCCTGGCCCAAGGTGTCCTCGAGCGTTTTCTGCAAGTTAATATTGTAGTGGTGACAGTGAATGGCAATGGGTTGGCCCGAGAGAACCACCTGATTGTCTCGCCGGTCCAGTTCACGTTTCCAGTCAAATGCAACCATGTGCTGCCCGCCTCGATTTTTTTTTAACGCCCTTCTGTTGAGGCCCTTATGCCCGCTCGTTTTTCGTCTTCAATATTTGTCAAAAAATTTATCATCGCAACTCTATATCACAGGTGTCGAAGAATGTTAACCTGCGGCTCAATGCTGTCCCGCTGCCCGAGACCAGCGGCAATTCCCTTTTAGATACTTGATTTCATGTTGAATATTGACTGACAGGTTTGACAGTCGGCACGTTCAGCGTTACTGTTTCCCACCAAATTGTGCACGCCATCCGACTATAACACGGTCGGAATTTCTTCAACCGTTTCAAACAATATTCGACCATTTCAAATAACAAGGGATTGCATGCCGATGAACCCGTCGCCAACTCAGCCCTCAGGCCAGCACAGTGCCGTTTTTCTGCTTTCGGGCTTTCTCGGCGCTGGCAAAACAACCCTGCTCAAACGCATTCTCGCCTGGGAATCCGACCTTTCCGATACGGTTGTCCTGGTCAACGAATTCGGCGATGTAGGCATTGACGGCGATCTGCTGAAAAATGCCGGCTCGGATGTGGTCGAGCTTACCAGCGGCTGTATCTGCTGCAGCCTGAGTGCCGATCTGGAGCAGTCTCTGGCGCGAATTTGGGAACAGTACAAACCCAGACGCATCTTCATCGAAGCCTCTGGAATCGCCGACCCCACCGCCATCTTGCCGGTTTTAAGAGATTCCAGGCTGGCCGGGACGATGAAACTCGAAAAAATCGTGACGGTGCTGGATGCCGATTTCTGGGAAGCCCGCGAAAACTTCGGGCGCCTGTTTTACAATCAACTCGAGACCGCGCAGCTGATACTCTTGAACAAGGTCGACCAGGTCGACGAAGAAAAGATCCCCTCTTATCTTCAGGAGATCCACTCGGAATTTCCCGGCTGCCAAGTCATTCCCACCATACGCTGCGGCCTCGATCCGGCGGCACTGTGGGCGCCGGCAGCCCCGAAAGCGGAGACCCTCAAGCCGATTCATCTTTTTGACCAGGTATCTTTGGAGGAACCCGGCGGTCATCACGGCAAACATGATCACAACCTGCACCAAGGTCGGGCGGTGCCGGCCACTCACTTCGTGACGTTTTCTTTCGAAGACCCGCGCGTAATGGATAAAGAACGATTTTTACGGTTTGTCGAATCGCTTCCGTTAGAGGTTTTTCGAATGAAGGGGCCCGTGCGCTTTTCCGATCGAACCGAAATCGTCAACTTCGTCGGTGGCAAAGGCGAGTGGTCTGCGTGGGACGGAGATTCGGCGACTCGCTTGGCGTTTATCGGCTGGAATGTCAACCCAGATGATATTCTATCGCAGGTGCGACGCTGCGTTCTTTAATGCTTGCGCGCAGCTGAAAGGCCTCGACTTCTAAATGTCACCGCCGCTCACTTTGGGCTGACACCTGCAATCTCAAAGCGCTTTCATCCGCTGCCCACATTCTTGACCCTGTTAGGCGGTCAATTTGCGTCGCATGGGGCCGCCCGTTGCGACCCGGCGAAAATGCCACGCCATTAGCAGCACTTGTACAGCCGCAGCAGCCTTTCGTCCATGTCGAAGTAAAATTTCATGAACGAGGACCCGTCCCACCGCGTTCTGACCCCGTGCAGCGTATCGGCCAGCTCTATCGTGCTGCGCAGGTGGGTGATCATGACCAGCTGCGTCCGGGCGGAGACGTCCTTGAGAAAGGCCTGCATCGATTTGTGATGCGTGTAATCCAGCGACGGCTCGACCTCGTCCAGCAGGTAAAACGGGTTGCGCAACTGGTCGAAAACCGCCAGTTTCAGGGCCAGGCTGGTAATGGCTTTTTCGCCGCCGGAGAGCTGGTGGGCGCGCCGCACCCGGTTGCCCGGCAGCGTGACCACGATTTCGATGCCCTTGTCGCCGTTGCGCGATACCAATTCCAGGCCGACTTCGGCCAGCGGGATGAGATAGGCCATGTACCGGCGCAGGCTGTCGGCGATCCGGTTCTTCAAGGGCCCGGAAAAACCGTCGGCGGACTCCAGCTCGAGCAATGCGCGGATGGTTTCGAGCCGAAGTTGCGGATTTCGCAGGAGAATATCATTGATCTGTTCTTGCCGAATAATCGTTTTCAGCGCGTGGTTCAAATTGAGGCCGGCCAATTTTTCGCGGTAACCCTCCGCCGTCCGCGGCTGGTCGTCGACGAAAAAGCCGTCGGCGCCGCCTTTGTCGACGGCGCGGCGAAGTTTGACGGGCGGGGCGCCGGTGTCGGGGTCGTGTTTGAAGGTCAATTCAACCGATGCGCGGTCTGCCGGCGGGTAATCCTTGCTTCCGGCAAAAAACAGCTCTTCGGGGCCGTAGCAGCGGATACGTTCGAGATCGTTTTCCCCCAGGGCCCACACGATGGCATCCAGGATGTTCGACTTGCCCACGCCGTTGTTACCGATGATGACGCTGATGCCGGGCTGAAAGCTCATGTCGGTTTTTTCCGAAAAGGACTTGAATCCTTCGATGGTCACATCTTCGAGGTACATGTCAGCCGTCCTGGTTTTTGTGTTGATGCCGCCGGCGGATTTCCGCAATCAGCTCCTCCTGCATCGGAATCAAGGCCTCGTAAACCAGCTCTCCGTCCAGGGCGACGCTCGGCAGCGACTTGGCCTTGAGTTCCTTGAAACGCTGCACGCCCTCACGGGTGCGCATATCCCATTCATTGACCTCTATCAGTTGCTGGATGTCTTCCGGTAAAACCTTTACCGATTCCGCCATATAGACGCACGCCACTCATTGGTTGAAATCCGTCAACAGCACGTCCACGACAACAGACTGGGTCATGTCATCCTCCCACAGGCAGTTTGGTGAAAATAATTCGATTATCGGCGGATTCAAGAAGCCCCCCGGCGGCCTCCGGACCGGTTGACCGGCCGACGCTGATGAAATCCTTGCCGCCGACATCCCAGTGCCCCCACGCGTGCCGTTGGCCGAACAACACGACATCGGCGCGAAACTGGGGGGTCATGGCCTCCAGGGCCGGAAAAACGGATTCGTCCCGCATAAAATCCGTCAGCCCGCAGACCATGTTCATTTCCAGGGCGTAGGGTTCGTAGTCCGAATATCCGGGAAGCTCCTGGATAAACGCCCCATAAAACGCCAGGCAGTTTTTATTGCCGACCGGAAAGCTCAGGACCTGGGGCAGCCGGATGAGCCGGTCCCGATCCTGCTGATCGAGAGGCGGGTACGGCGGGCGTTCCGTGCCATTGGCGTAGTTCCAGTCATTTTGCCCCTGGAGCGCCTGAATTTTTAATTTTGTAATCGATTTTATCGTTTGCCGGTTGTGGGCCGACCTGCCGGTCAGGTTGCCCAGGCTGACGACAGCCTCGACGCCGGCGGCGGAAAGGGTGTCGACCAGTTTTTTCAACGCCCGGGGGTCGCCCTCGACGTCACCGATGAGGCCGATTCGAGCCTTCGGAACGGGATCTTCGGCCAGCAGAAACGAGCTTGCCGAAGCCAACCGGCCGTCTGAGGCGGCCTTTATCGCGGTCGCCAGCTGATCGGGGCACGACGTGCCGTTGCGGCAGTCTACGTCCTGTACAAGTCGCAGCACCTCATCCAGCGGTCGGCCCGCAAGGAGCCGGCTCACCAGCCGGGCGTTGCCGGGGCAGCCGCCGCCGACGAACCGAACATCGGAGAGCATACCCTGATCGATTTGAAAATGAATTTCGGGCGGGCAGACCCCGTGGGTTTTATAGACGTAACGCTGTACTTTGTGATTTTCGGCCAATTCACCCACCCCACACCTATAAGCTTCAAGGTAAAAATTTTGGCGGCTGGTGTCGGTCGTCGGCGTATTACACTGCAGCCGTCTCCTCCCGACCTTGCCAAAATTTTTATCTCAAAGTCTACAGATGAAAAAAATAAACATCGACAAACACGAAAACGGGTCCATCCCCGCTTTTTGTTAGGTACGGCAAAACTGTTTCCTTACCCCTACTAAATGTGTCACCAAAGAAAAATCGTCCATTAGTTGATTTTTTACTCCCACGAAGGCGGTTTTTGGATGGGACTCCGCACAAGGCGGGGGCAGCCGATGAATAAAGCGCGTGTCTTCAAGATAACGATTTTGACTATAGAAAAGGTGCTTGGGGTGAACCGGGCGGTGGGCCCGTCCGGCTGAATCGGAGAAGACCGGTCCGACTCTTGAATTCGACGATTAAATGCTTAGGATAGCTTCATGCGTTACGGTTGTCTCTTGCCACCCTAACACAGGAGGTAATAAATGGATTGGAATCGCGATTACGCAAATTATCTGGATGAAGAGGGCATAAAGGCCATTCAGGAGCTGGAGAAAGAAACCGGTACGGTCATCATGGCCTATCCCACACCGCCTGCCCCGGCCAGTTTGGACAAAACGAAAAAACAAAAAATCGAGGCGCTCGAAAAGAAATTGTGTGTCAGGCTGGTCGCATATGAAGGACACGGATAAGCGAGGCGAGTTTTCGAAAATTTGATCGGCACCACTGATTTATCGGCTCCCCGCAGGCACCTGTGGGGAGTTTTTTTAAAAAAAGACTTCGGTGTAGAGATGCGAACCGGCAAAGCGCTCGTCGATCAGGTGCGTCACATCCTTGATCATTTTTTGCCAGCCGCAAAGATAAAAGTCATAGCTTCCCGGCCGCAGGTGCCGCACGAGCATGTCAACCATCTTGCCGTGAAACAGGCTGCCGGCGTGAAGGTCCGCCTCCGGGGCGTCCCATACCACCTGCAGGTACTCACGGGCCGTTTCCCTCAAAAAATCCTGATAATAGAGTTCCGCCGTGCGGCGGGCGCCATGCAGCAGCGTGAAATCCCTTATGCCCGAGCGGGCAATCGACGCAAAGGGGGCGATGCCGGTGTCGGTCGCGATAAAGACCGGCGGCCGCGGGGACGGTGAAAGGGTAAAGTATCCGTGAGGACCGCTGAAACCGAACTCGACCCCGATGTCGGCCGATGCGAGAAAGGATGAGACATAACCTTTTTCGATGAAGTTGATGCACAGCAGCAGTGTCGGATCGTTGGGCGCCGAAACCAGCGAGTAGTATCTCTTTTGATCATTCAAGACCAGCTGAATGGTTTGGCCGGGTTTGAATATAAAATCGGGTGGGCGCCGCAGTTCAAGCTCGAATGCACGTTGCGACAGCCATCGGCGACTGATAAGCTCGGTCGTTTTGATCGCCGGCGGTTTTGGCGGCACCTTATGGTTGTCGTTGCCCGGCACGGTGTATTTTCCCCTTCGGCTTGGTGGGTTAGATTTATTTTTCATATTAATACCGCCGAATTTCGCGGGTCAATCGTCCAAAAGACGATTTACATGACCCCTTCTATCGATTACCATCCCGCCCATGCTGCGGATCTGTTGCTCGTGTCCATCCGTTTTTTTCGTTAATCAGGAAGTTAGTCGATGCACATCACCGAAGGCATCATCACCGGCGGCGCGGCTGTGGCGTACACCGGCGCGGGACTTTTCTTCGTCGGCTGGGGGGCCGCGCGCATAAAAAAGTTCATTGCCGATTTTCCCGCTAAAAAACCGCTGTTGGGTATGGGCGGTGCCATCATCTTTTTCATTTCGCTGATTCCCATTCCCGCCTTCACGGGCACCTGCTCCCATCCGTGCGGCACGCCGCTGGTCGCCATTTTGCTGGGGCCGCTGATCGGCGTGGCCCTGACCGGCGTCAGCCTGTTTCTGCAGGCCGCTTTTTTCGCCCACGGCGGGTTCGGCACCTGGGGCGCGAACGTGATCGCCCTGGGGGTGTTCGGTTGCGTCTTCGGCTGGGGGGCCTTTAAAATTTCCATGAAAATCGGCTTGCCGCTCTGGGCTGCCGGTTTTGCGGGGGGCTTGATCGGCGATGTGATGGTTTACGCATCATCCGGTTTTATTTTGGGGACCTCCCTGCTGAGCGCTCCGCACCCGCAGTATTCTTTGGGAGGATATCTGGCCGCGATTTACGCCGCCTACCTGCCGACCCAGCTGCCCATCGCCGTTGGTGAAATGATCGTGACCGGCATGGCCCTCCAGTACGCTTACCGGCAAAGGCCTGAAGTGCTTGAAGATCTCGGTGTGGTCCGGCGCGAACCGGTGAACACCGCCACCGGAAAGGCTTTTCTTTTACTGTGTCTGTTTTTGCCCTTTTCGTTCATATCGTTTTCAGCGGCATCCGGCCCGGTCTTAGGACTCGAAAATGAGTCGAAGTCCCTGCCTGCGGCAGTGGGCCCGGCCAATGGCGGGCGATCTACCGATACGGGACGATTTTCCGGCATGGACGAATCCGTAAATGAAAAATTGGCAGAAGACGCCGGCCGGGTGGCCAGCAAACCTTATGTGGACACGGAGAACATGGGCGATTTATGGAACCTGCTGCTCCTATCGGCCGGCGGGGTGTGCGGGTTTATTCTCGGCAGGTATTGGCACCTCCTGTGGGGTCGCAGAGATTAGCGTGGCATTGCAGCCCGCAGCTGACGGCGTCTCTCCGTAATAGCATTTTTGCCCTGTCCGACCGCAGCGGGATCATTTGCGATTGTCTTCGCGGCGGCACCGTCATTTAACCGGCCGTTATCCGGCCACAGACCCCTGATCACCCCATGAGACTCACCGGATTGTTCAACGCGAGCGCCCTCCAGCCGGTCACGGCGGCCGGCGGATATTCCGACCCTGTCGGCAGCCATGGGCATGGACTGGCCCGCTGGGACCCGCGTCTCAAGCTGGCTCTTTTGGCCGCAGCGGTGTCTATCAATGTCACCATCGCGCGGCCGTGGCTTTCGGTGGCGTTATTTCTCACGGGTCTGGCGCTGGTCCTCTGGTCCCGCCTGCCCCTGCGCCGGTTCCTGTTTTTCTTTCTGGCGCCGGCCTGGGCGACCTTGCTTGTTTTTATGGGTTTTTCCATCGGCTTTGGAACCACGCCGCTGTTTTCGATCGGCACGGTGACGGTTTACCGTGAGGGAATTTTTCTGGGTCTTTCCGCGGCCGCGCGCGTCGCCTGCGACATGACCTGGCTGGCCGCTTTTTTCCTGACAACCCCTTTTGTCGGCATTATAAAAGCCTTGAAATGGTTCCGGGTACCGGACGTGTTGATCGATGTCATCGCAACCGCCTATCGGTACGCTTTCCTGCTGGTCGAAGAATTTTTCAAGATGAGGGACATCGCCCGCATCAAGGGCGGCTTCGATACCTACCTCAAGGCCTGCCGGTCCACGGCCAGGATTCTGGCCCAGGTCATCCTCAGGGCTTATGACCGGTCACTGCGCATCGAGGAGGCCATGACGGCCAGGGGCGCCACCGCTCCCCGGGAGAAAAATCCCATGAATCATTCAGCAGAGACACCCGTGTGCCCCAACCGCTGCGACATCACGCCCGTTTTTCTGAAGGACGGGGTGCCGGTTCTTTCCTGCAGCGGCATGTGGCACGCGTACAAGGGGGACCGATCGATAAAAAATGTCTCCCTGAGGGTCGAAAAAGGGGAAGTGGTCGTGCTGTGCGGCCCCAACGGCTCCGGCAAGACGACCCTACTGAAGCTGTTTGCCGGGATTCTGGCCCCCGAAAAGGGTGACATCTTCCTTTATGGAAACACGCTGGACGGCAACACGCGCAAAGCGGCTTATCGACGCGTGGCCCTTTTGCTTCAGGACCCGAACGATCAGCTTTTCTGTACGCACGTCAGAGAGGACATCGCCTTCGGTCCCCTCAATCTCGGTCTGGAAACCGGGGAGATCGACCGGCTGGTGGACACCGCCATGGAACTGATGGAGGTGGCGCATCTGGCCGAGCGCCCGATACACCGGTTGAGCCACGGGGAAATGAAACGGGTGGGGCTTGCCGGCCTGATTGCCATGCGTCCGCCCCTGATCCTGCTGGACGAACCGACGGCCAGCCTCGACCCGGCATCCGCCAACCACCTGGTCAACTTGATCCGGCACCTGAACAGCCACCACGGCTACACCCTGGTCATCGTCACGCACGACATCGATCTGGCGGCCTTGATCGCCAGCCGGATCATCATCTTAAATGACGGGCAGGTCATGGCCGATGGCCTCCCGCGCGAGATTTTGTCGAACAAACAGCTGCTGGACAGCGCACGTCTGGAGCCGCCGATTTTGACCCAGCTGTTTCAGGAGGTTTTCAGTAAATCAATTTCAGGCATCGAGATTCCGCTGACGGTGGCCGAGGCGGTCACGTTGCTTCGGTCGCGCTCTATGCTTTAAGATAAAGATTTTGGCTGTGTTATCGGTCGTTGGCGTATTACAATACAGCCGTCTCCCTCTTGCCTTGCCAAAATCTTTATCTTAAAGCATAGAGCCTCCGTTCGGACCCGGTCTTTTCCGTGCCACTTTCCGCTGGTGGTGAGCCAGCTCGGCGTCGCTCACGGGCTTCGTGAAACGTCAGGAATTACCAGGAGCGGCAGGCATACGGGTGTTGCGCGGTACCGCCGATTTCCTCATAATTGCCCGCTTCTGGATCGAAGAACAGCACAAATACGATAGTCTCATTTCGAATGGCCACGTAGAGAATTACAGCCCTTGTTTCAGTTGATGCGGTGTAAATAAATGATGACCCAGACGGTGACCGTTTGTTTTGACTCCTGCGAGAAGCTCTTTGGCTTTCTCCACCTGGAAACGGGCGACAGCTTCGTTCTCGTTGCCGGCGGCCTGAAAATCATAGCCGCCAACCAACAGACCACCGATCTCTATGGCATCGCGCGCGAAGACCTCGTCGAGCGGGATTTCAGGGAGCTCATTTTAGCGGTCGATCGGCCCCACCTGGACCGGGCCATGGGGGAACTCGGGGATTTCGAGAGTTGGGCCGGGGAGCTGCACGGTGTTCACCAATCCGGGGACCCCTTTCCGGTGGATGTGACCGTCAAGCGCTTTTCGTTCGACGGGCGGGTGCTGTTCGGCATTGTCAGCCGGGATTTGAGCGAATATCAGTTATTGAAGGAGCGGCTGCGCCAGGAAAAAGCAAACCGGCGGGAAATGTATATCACCCTGCGCAACCTGATGAAGGCCTATGAAAGGGAAAAATCGGGCGTCGAAAGGGGCATGTCACATAAAATCGAAACCCTGCTGCTGCCGACGATCGATAAGATCCGCAAAGAACAGTCGCCGGACTTCAGAAACACGTTTTTAGACCTGCTGCGGGAGCAGTTGATCGGGCTGACCCGCGGGTTCGCCACGGAAATCGACGGCCGTTTTCTGCGCCTGACCCGCACCGAGATGGCCGTCTGCCAGCTGATCCAGGCCGGACAGGCAAGCAAGGATATCGCCGCCGAATTGACATTATCCTATGAGACGATTCAGACCCATCGCAAGAACATCCGCAAAAAACTGGGCATCAGGGGCCGTAAAATCAGCCTGTACGGATTGCTGGCCACCAAGTCGTTTTTTTCGAAGAATGCGCTCTAGACAAAAGACTTTGAGACGCCTTTCATGGCGAAAACAGCTTGTGCCCATCCGCGGCGGTTTCACTAGAGGGCACTGATAAGTTTCCGATCCAGATATTGACACAACAGACAGTCATTCATCCTGGTGGCCCGCGAGGCCATGAGTGTTACCATGCAGCCGGTCACACCCACGGACATTATTTTGAACGCGGACGAGCTGTCCCGTCTGGCCATCTCCTTTGTCGCGGTTTTCGAGAAAAAGCTGGCGCCTTCCGCGCCTCTCGATGCGACCCTTGCCTTTCACCGGGAGCCGTCGAGAACCGAAGGCAGAGAACAAGCGCGGCCGGCGGTTTTTTCCGAATGGACAGACGACCGAATCGTGATCCACCTCGACATACCGTCCCTGGTGGGCATTCCCTCGCCGGCACTGCAGGGCTGGCTGGATTTCGAGTTGGCCGCCATCGTCATCCGGCGCCAGCCCGCGTTGTACCGGTACAACTTCAAGCGCGACCTGTTCCCGCTTTTTCCGGTCAGCGGAACGGCGGTCCAGTTCATCCGTTATCTGGTGTCCCACCTGGAGGCCTGTCTGAAAAGGGCCGGACGAACCGAGTTGATCTTAACCATGGGTCACGGGCAGTCGCTGGCCTACTACCACTACCAGACCGCCGCCTCATCCGACGAGGAGATCCGGAGTTACCAAAAGCTGGCACCCCACAAATGGATGCGGGCGATTTATGTCAGTAAAAAGAGCAAGGAGTTCGTGCCGGTCGCCCTGCTGGATGCCGGCGGCTGCCTGCCGGGACTCGCCTCGTTCTGGTGGCGCTGCCATGCCTATCTGCTGCCCGAAGACCGGAAGATCATGCAAAAGGTGGCCGCCGCTTTCCTCGCCCACCGGCATGACCGCTTTTCAGACCAGATGGTGGCGGCTTTCAAAGCCGTCAGATCCGATTTGCTCATCTAAGTTTTTCATCGTCGCGTCCGGTTTCGGTCGCCGCTACGCTTCACGCCCAATTACGGTTATGTAAAAATACCCGGAAAATACCCGAATAATATCCTTTACACACCCGGGTATCGATATGAGATAACCAAGCCCAGGATCATCCTTACGGATCAATAAACGTCAAAGGGGCGGGAGACGAGCATGAAAATCACACAAATCGCGGGTTTCCTGGGATGCGGTAAAACGACCCTGGTTCTGAAACTGTCGCGGCAGCTGGCCGGAGACAACGAGCGCAAGGTGGCGCTGGTGGTCAATGAAATCGGCGAGATTCCGGTGGACGGCAAGGTGATCGAGGAAAGCGGGATGCTGGTCAAGGATATCGGCGGCGGCTGCATCTGCTGCGAGGTGGCCGCGACTTTCGCCAAGACCATCTATCGCATTTACAAGGATTTCAGCCCCGATCACGTGCTGGTGGAGCCGACCGGCGTGGCCGTGCCGCACCAGGTCAAGCTGGCGGCCCGCATGGGCGGGCGCGATGCCAAGATCTCCATGGGCCCGGCCATCGTGCTGTTCGACGCCACCCGCCCGGCCGAGCTTCTGGACATGGACATGCTGGGGCAACTGGTGACCACGCAGGTGAAAGATGCCGATATCATCGCCATCAGCAAGGTCGATGCCGTGGACGATGCGGCCGTCAGCGACGCTGCCCGGCGGGTACGGGCCTATAATGCGGAGGCGGAAATCCTCAACCTGTCGTCATTCACCGAGTTGGGGATCGGCCGGCTTGTCGACCACATTCTCGACTGGAAGGAGTAGCGCCATGACGGATCCCCTCAAAGACGGCCACGGGTGTTACACCGAGCACGGTGTCAGCGGCTACGGGGTCGCGGCCAAGTTGAGCCGCAAGGAGGCGATGAATGAAGCTTTCGTCAAAAACATGGCCGAAAACATGATGCTCTCCATCGCCCAAAAGTGCATCGAACTCGGTGCGCGCTGCATCGGCCACGTCAAATCCCACCTGAAGACCGAAACCGGCACCATAAAGGCCGATACCATCGGTGTCGCGCACGGTGCGTTTTCCACCGGAACCCTGAGCGGGCCCGTCAACACCCTCTATATCGCCATCAACAGCATCATCCAGGGAATTCCCGAAGATGCCGTCAAGGCGGCGACACTGGAAGGCATGCACGAGGTGGCCGACCAGCGGGGACTCGCGGTCGTCAAGGAAAAAGAACATACCTATTTCGACGAGTTCGATTTCGTCGCGACGAAAAAAGACTACATCAAGCAGCTCGAAGAACAGTTGGCCGGCGGAACGCTGACCGATACCGACGAGGGATAGACGATGAAAGTGGTGTGTGTGTCCGGCGCCCGGGGCAGCGGGAAAACCTCTCTGATCCGCGGCCTGGTTGCCGGAATCGACGGTCTGGGCAAGCGTTCGGCGGTTATCGTCAACGAACAGGGCGAGGTGGCCTACGACCCGGTGTTCATCGAGGCGCATGCCCTTCAGGTGCGCACGGTCCGCGGCGGCTGAGTGGGGTGTTCGCTGGCTTCCAGTCTGGTCGACCTGAAAAAAGAACTGAAACGAAGCTACGATCCGGATTACCTTTTCATCGAACCCTCTGAAATGGTGACCACGCAGGAACTGCGCAATGTAACCGGCATGGGGCTCAGGGATATCCGGTATACGATCGGCCCCTTCGTCACGCTGGTGGATGGGCCTCTGTTCGGATTTCTTTGGTCCGAGCGGCGCGCCCTGCTTCTGAGCCAGGTGAAGGATGCCGACCTGGTGGCGGTGAGCCGGAGCGATTCGATTGCGGCCGCCGAAGTGGCCGAAATCCGGCAGGCGCTCGACCCGCATTGTTCAAACCTGATCACGGTGAGCGTTCGCGTTGGCGACGGTTTGGCGGAAGTGCTCAAAAAAGTTTGCGATGCGGACTCATCCGGAATCTCTGCTTCCGGTGCTTAACACAACAACCATCCAGACAAGCGAGGAGGAAACCAGATGACACCATTGGAGAGAGTCGGCACAGTGCTTCAGGGCGGGATCCCGGACCGCGTTCCGGCGGCGCCGCTGGTCTGCGGCGCAGCCCGCAGAGTCTATGGCGTGACCTATGAAGAGTGGTCGCAAGACGGCGAGATCATGGCCAAGTCGATGATTCAGGCTCAGGATCTCATCGGTTTCGACGGCATATTGGGATTGGTGGATCTTTCGGTGGAGGCGGCCGATTTCGGCCAGAAGATGATTTATCCGGTGGAAGACACCGCGCACCCCGATTACGATCAACCGTTTATCAAAACGCCCGACGATTATGCCAAAATCGAACGGGTGGATCCCACCAAGGCCCCGCGCATGAAGGAAGTTCTCAAGTACTACGACATCATCGCCCACGAGCGCGCCGCCACCGTCCCGATCATGGGCTTCGTCTACGGCCCCCTGGGCATTTTGTCCATGATGCGCGGCGCCGAAAACCTTTTCAGGGATTGCTACAAGCACAAGGAAGCCGTTATAAAGGCCGAAGAGGTTATTACCGGCACGCTGATCGATTACATCAAGGCGATCGGCAAGACCGGGGCGCACGCGGTGGTGCTGGACACGCTGTTCGCCTCCCAGACGATCATGCGCAAAAAAATGTGGCAGGAAATCGAGGGGCCGTTCACCACCCAGCTGGCCGATGCCATCCGTGAGAGCGGGATGATGGTCATGGTGCACAATTGCGGCAACGGCATCTATTTCGACGCTCAGATCGAGACCATGGCGCCGGTCGCCATTTCGTTCGCCTACACCTCGGACGACTGTGCGGATATGCACGAGCTAAAGGCCAAATACGGCAAAAAGACCTGTCTGTGCGGCTATGTCAGCCCAGCCCAGTACGCCTTCCTGGGAACGCCGGAAGAGATGAAACAGGAGTGCAAGAAGCAGATCGAGGAACTGGGAAAAGACGGCGGGTTCATCCTGGCCACCGGCTGTGAATTTCCGCCCAACGGGTCCTTGCTGAACGCTATTGCGATGATGGAAGCGGTCGAATTGTACGGGAAGTATTGAAGCAGTTCGGACCCGGGGGCTTGCGGGCTTCCGGGTCTTTTTTTATAAGAACCATAAAGTCAGATAAGAGCCGTTGACGGGCTGTTGAACCCGGAACAGCTCAACCCTTAATCTTTACCTTAAAGCCTGAATAATTATTCCGTTAACCTGCTGACCCGATGGTGCCGCCCATGCAGAATCAGACATCAACCAGCCGTTACGAGTCAAAGCGAAACGGCATGGCCATCGAAAACTACCGTATTGCCGCGGAACCCTTTTATCTTCCGTCCGGCGATGAAATCAAGGTGTTCGAATCCGCCTGCCGGCTTAAACTTCCGGTCATGCTGAAAGGGCCGACGGGGTGCGGCAAGACAC
>CAVSIM010000023.1:0-29199 GCA_963728055.1 uncultured delta proteobacterium
TTCCGGCTTGATTGAACGGCACGACCCGTTTACTTTTTCTCAACCGGAAATCCCGCCCGTACCCACTCATTCCAGCCGCCCTTGAGGGCGTAGACGTTTCCGGTAGCCCCGCGCCAACAGTTTCTGTGCCATCCTGACACTGGTGTATTCGTTCGGTCAGGCGCAGTACAGCACGAGCGTCGCTTCCTTTGGAAAGGCGCCGGACCACGCGCCGAAATCCTTGGGATCGCCGCGAGCGGCGCCCAGGATTTTCCGGTCGCTGCCCGTCCAGTCACTGCCGGCCCTGACATCGACGATGATGGTGTCCGGGCTGCCGAGCCTGGATTTCAGTTCGTTCCCACTCATCAGGGGCACGTCCGCGCCGGCGCGCGGCACTAGAGAGCAGGCGCCGATGGCAAGTGACAGCCCGGTGGCCAACAGCAGCGCGATGGATATTTTTTTCATTTCGAGGACTCCTTGTTATACATGGTGAGATCGGTGGCGCCGGTCGGCGCCTGTGTTAAGTTAAGCCCGAAATCCGATAATCAAAATAAATATCCCACAGAAAAAATCGCCAGGTTTCCGAGAACGTGGATCGTTATCGGCACCAGAAGGTTGCCTTCGATCTCGTAGGCCGCGGCAAAGAGAACCCCGCCGATGGTCTGCGTGACGGCCGGAAAGGTGATGGGGTGCAGGAAAACGAAGACAAGGGTACTCACGAAAAGCGCCGGGAAAATTCCCCAGCGCCGGAAATAACCGTAGAGAATGCCGCGAAAGAACATTTCCTCGGTGATGGGGCCGAGGAGTCCTCCGACCAGAAACAGTTTAAGGACCCGGGATGTGTCGGCCGGCAGGGGAGCCCGAATCGAGCGTAACGGGTCGATGCCCCACAAAAGGAAAATCCCGGCGATTCCGGCCACGACGCCCCCGAATGCGACGGCCCAGAGAAGTCCGCGCCCGAAGCCGCGGGCGGCTGTGGCTTTCGACAGGCCGACGGCCGCCAGGCCCCCGTCAGAATAAAAAAGGACTGCCGTCAGGAGTCCAAGCTCCAGGAGTCTTACCGCAGCGGTGACCATCAGCGGGTTCGCGCAATCGGCCGGCATGAGAACCGCGGAAACGACCTCCACCGATGCGATCGCCAGGAGACTGAGCAGAAGGGTCTTCAGTTCGATGCGGGCTGCCGCCATCCGAGTGACCTCAAGGCGATGTAACCGTAGCGCTGGACATACCAGCTGTCCGAGGACGAGATGATCTCCAGGACCAGGTCCACGGTAGCGGGCCTTTGCCGTTGCCCCAGGGCATAGAGGGCCTGGCAGACCACGTTGGGATGCGGGTCGCGGGCCAATTGCACCGCATCTGCGATGGTACGGTCATCGCGGCTGACCGCCAGGGCGCGCGCCAGCCAGTACCGCTCGGGCAGGTGCCGGCTGGCGAGCAGGTCTCTGTAGAAAGGATAGGCGGCGATTTCCAGTTTCGAGGTTTCGATCAGCTTGAGGGCCGCAACGCGCTCGCGCCAATCCGGGGCGCCGATGGCCGCCGCGAGATTTTCGGCGGTGACCGGTCGGCGGTTTCCGGAAGAAACGGGCACCAGGAGCAGGACGCCCACCATAAAACAGAGGCTGCCGGAGAAAAGGTCCGCGTGCGAAGGACGCAGGAAAAAGCCGCCTGCAAGCCTGAATGCGCCGTAAACACCGCTGTAGAGCAATACCGGGAAGGCGAACAAAATGCCGAAGAACGTGAACCGCCGAAAATATGCCGATCGATCGGTTTTCTCGGAAAGTGCCGAGAGCACGGCGGCCGGATTCGCGAAAAAAGAGGCGGCCGGCACCTTCAGCACCGGCTTTTCCCGATCGAGCCACACGAGGCTCTCACCGTTTTGTTCGACCCGCACCATGACGGGGCCGTCATTTTTCAGGTCCAGGTAATCACGGTGCCGCAGCTGAATTTCCAGCCGCCGATAGAGCGGAGGCGGCTGAAACGTCCCGATCCGGCAGGGCCGTTGAAGCTTCTGGTCCAGGGACTTGAACGCTTCGGCCGCATAAAGCGTGTAGCGATAGTAGAAATCGTTGATGGAGCGGCCGAGCGGATTGGACAACAAAAGATAGTCCCTGATGTCGACAAAAAGACGGCTGTCCGCCTGGGCGCCCCACAGCATCGCCAAAAGAGCCAGCGGCCAGAGGGGAGCCAGTCGCCGGAGGCCATTTTCACGGCCGGGGGCCTTCACCGAACCGCGAACCTGGACCAGGGCCACGGCCGCCGGCACCAGCGTAAAATAAAGCGATGCAAAGACATTCAGGCCATTGAGGTTAACCAGGATCAGACTGCCCGCCCAGATGAGCAGCAGCAGGATCAGAACGAAGCGATGGCGCCGTGCCAGGGTTTGCCAGAGCCAGAGAGCGCCGATCGTCGCCAGGGTCAGGCCCGCGCCGATGCTCAGGGTGAAGAACAGCCCGCCGAAAACCGCCGATGCGATGGTCCCCGGGTGCTGCAGGGCCGCCAGGGAGGGGATTTCGAGATAGCCCGCCCGGTGCAGGGCCAAAACTTGGGCGTGGAGGTGACGGTTGGAAAGGAAAACCTGGGCCGTCGCCAGCAGCTGCGCGACGGCCAGGCCAATCAGAATGGGTCTGAAAAACGGGCCGGGACCATTACTGCTGGCGCTGTTTGAATGCGACAAGGTCGAATTTTCCTTTGATTTGCATACCTTGCCGCATTATAGCCGAATCGGAGCCCGGCGTCAAAACCATCATTATACCGGGGAATCCCTGGTCCCGGCATCTTTTCATCGCCCTGGACTGTCTATAAAATTATGACCGTTCAGAGGGTTGCACGGTCCGATACGCTTCAAACCACCTAATTGTCAGCGTTTACAGGGTGCCGCAGGTGCACGGCGTCGGGCGCGCAGACGTACCTTTTGAACGTAAAGTGGCCGACATCAAAGCCGATGCGGTGCCCTGCAAACGCTCACTTAAAATTTTTCCGATCGGGCGGATTCCCGGTAGGCGATCACGTTGGCCATGCCGGCTTCCATGTGATAGAGGTTGTGGCAGTGGTGAAACCAATGGCCGGGGTTGTCGGCCGTGAACTCGACGTCGATGCGCTGCATCGGGTCGACGATGATCGTGTCTTTCAGCACCCAGTGCTCGTGCGGAAGCGAACCGTTGACCACTCTGAAAAAATGGCCGTGCAGGTGCATCGGATGGGGCATCATGCTGCGGTTGCCATATGCCAGGCGCACACGTTCGCCTCTGTCGACCAAAAGCGTTTCGGCATTGGGATATACACGCCCATTGATGGTCCAAAAGGCCGAATGCATGCCGCCGCCGAGCACTTGATTATAAATGCGATCGGAGGTTCCACCCGGATATCCATCTGCAGCGCGGGCGGCGAAATCCGTGTAGGAGGCCAATCGCAGCCCCTGGTTGAATTGCGGCAAAACGGCCGCGGTCGAATTGACGCCCTTGTAGAGGATCGGCACTCGCAGCCGGTTTTCCCCGAGACCCGTATCGGCAGCCGCCAAGAGCCAGTGGCCCGGATTGGCGGCCTCGAAAATCACATCGTAACGTTCTCCCATTCCGATCCGCAGCACATCGGTTTCGACCGGCCGGATCGGGTTGCCGTCGGCATGCGTGATGGTCAGGGGGTGGCCGGCCAGTTGCAGATGGAAGATGGTCGCCGATGAGGCATTGATCAAGCGCAGCTTCACCCGCTCACCCTGTGTGACCGCCAGCGACCGCGTCGCCGGATAAATCCTTCCGTTGACGGCATACCCGTCGTAGACCGGTTCCAACAATGGACCCTGATCGGGCCCGGCAGACCGGCCGCGGCCCATCATGCCGTGCATCATTCCCGAAGGCGGGCGCCGTTCGGTGCGGGCCGCACCGCCCCCGTCCTTCATGACCCAGTCTTCCAGAACAAGCGTGTATTCGCGGTCGTAGGCCGCCTCCGCTCCGGCCGGCTCCACGATCAGCGGTCCGTAGAGACCCTGGTCGAGCTGGTAGCGGGCGTGCGAGTGATACAGGAAACTGCCGGGGGTGGAGGCTTCGAATTCGTACACAAAGCTTTCACCCGGCATGACCGGCGGCTGGGTGATGCCAGGGACCCCGTCCATGGCATTTTGAAGTGGAATGCCGTGCCAGTGGATCGTGGTTCCTTCGGGAAGGTAGTTCTTAAGCACCACCCGTACGATTTCGCCTTCCTTAACCCTGATTTCCGGACCCGGGACCCGGCCGTTGAATGTCCAGGCCGTAAAATCAGGTCCGTTGCCGAGGCTGATGTTGGCCGGAGAAGCGGAAAAATGATACTCGCGCACCGGCTTGGCGGCTGCGGCCAGGGCTTTCGAAAAAAGACCGGCCGGCAGGCAAGCGCCGAGTGTGGCGCCTGCCGCCGCTTTCAGGAATTCTCTTCTGTGAAGCGTCATGTTGACCTTCTGTTCATATTTTCGGATGAGTTGGTCTAGTCGTCGGCCGGGTGCATCCAGCCGGTGGATTTGTCGACGAGCAATTTGTCCACCAGGGAGCCGTCTTTGGTGACGATTTCGGCTTCAAAGGCCTCGCCCTGGTCGGTGATCTTTCCCAGTTTCAAATTGGGGTTGCGGGTCGACTGCAGGTAATTTTCAACGGTTGTGCGGGCGCCGTCTTTATCGAGCGGGGTTTCCAGCCGGGCGGATCCGGCGCCGGTTCCACCCTGAACGGGCGCTCTACCTATCGTGCCGGCTCCACGTCCGTAACCGCCACCCATCATTCCGGGACCCATGTCATAACCGTGTCCCATCATTCCGCTTCCCATGCCCGAGCCGTAGCCCATCATGCCGTAACCGCGGCCGAAACCCATCGTGCGGCCGCTATTGGGACAGTTCCAGTCTCCGTCGGCATCGCCCATCATTCCCGGTCCCATCATTTGGTAGCCGCGGAAGCCGGCGCCCATGCCGCGTCCGTACCCCCGTCCCATATGGCGGCCGTAATTCGGGCCATCGGCATCATCGTCATTGTCCGCGCTGCTCCAGCCGCTCATCCGGCCGATATCGGGATTGATTTTCCTCATTTTCATCACGTAGTCGAGCCGCTTCTGGTCGAATTCCTCCGCTATCTTGGAGATGTCCTTCTGAAGCGCGGCGGCTTTTTGAGCATCCGGATTCTTCTTGGCCAGTTCGCTTTGCAGTTCCAGCCGCTTCTGATGCATGTCCTGCCGCAGATCACGGGTTTCATCGAAAAATTTCTGTCGCTCCTGTGCCACTGCTTGCTGATCTTCCGCACTTAAGTTGGCCGCATAACTGGGGCACCCGTCCTGCGGTCCATAGCCCCTTCTGCGATCGGCCGATGCCGTCACCCCCCAGCCGATCAGGACCAAAACGGTGAGGGCGGCCAAATAGAGTGCCATTCTGGATATTGTTTTCATTCTTTAGTCTCCTTTTCTGAAAAGTGTGTGAGGTCATATTCTCGCTGCGTCTCGCTTTGGAATAGCAGGTTTCGTGCCGCCGCTGCCCGTGTGAGGGAAACTTCCCCGGCCATCTATATAATGTCCTGGAATTATAAGAGATAAGAATGGAAAGTCTTGTGAAAAATGTCGACGCGGCGGCCAAATCAGTTTTTGGCATACCCGTTCTGACCGGGTCGAATATATCCGGATGATATTTCGGTCGGGGAGAAAATACCCACTTTCCTTGCTCGACCATCTTGGGTCGGCATTATCCGCAGCAAGTCGGCGGCTTGCCGCCGGTGGCTTTGTTCAACCGGTTCAGATACCGCTTCCATAACCCCGGCGGCTTTTCAGGTTTCTCGTCCAGGTATCTTGCGGGATTTTCCGTAAACGCTTTGCGGCAAGCGTCGGCGCAGAAGTAAAACCGGTTCTTCTTGTAGGTGGAAAAGTACCGGTTGTTCTGCGCGCTGACCTTCATTTTACATACGGGATCAATCGTCTGGCGACGGTTTTCGGCGATGTTTGTCATGGTCGATCTCCTCTATTTTTCACAGACTGGCATCGAAAAATACCACGCCTTATTTTTATGGTTGGTGGTGCCGCAGGGGGCCCAGGGAACGGGGAGTCGAGCACAGACGCGACTGGTCCTGTGCACTTGAGGTCGCCACAGAACGTGAATCTTGAACCACGGGTCTTCGATATGTGCGCTGCTATTCAGCAGACCGAAGATGGACCCCTTTATCAGGCAACATAAGGGCTGCCGGCTGCAATGTCACGCGCGCCCGATAGGTCGGGTCGAGCAGAGGGGGCAGTCGATGGCTGGATCGTCGCCTGCGCTCAGATCGAGATCGATGATGGTGCCCGGCGACTGGATATCCTGGATACACTTCAGGAGCAGGCGCAGGATCTGAATCTGGCGGAAGCGCTGATGCGGAAACCCGAGCGGGTGACCGAGGGGCAGGTGCGGGTAAACCGCGCGCGGCGGCCTGACTTGCGCGGTGATTTCCTTTGATAGTGTGATCGAGACCGTGGCGATGCCGGAGGCCTCGATCACGCGTTGAATCAGCCCCACGGACTGGTTGCACAGGCCTCACCCCGGTGTGAGCAGAACAATATCGACCTTGTCCTGGCGCAACCGTGCGGCGGCATCGGGCGCGCTCCTTTGGAGCAGGGCGTCGAGGTGACGGCCACGGATATGACCCATGAAGGAAAAGTGCCGCTGATTCACCCGGCCGATTTCCCCGAAGCGTTCGAGCAGCCGTACACCGGCGACCGGAAAAAGAATGTTGATATCTTTGTCCGCATCGCGATGGTCGAAATAGTCGTGAGTGATGGTCATCTCGGCCGGAGCGGCATCGGCGGGGATTTCGCGAAATGACGGATCGCCTTGTGAATCCCGCATGTCAAAGGGCGGCTGGCCTTTCAGATGCACGCCGCCGGTGGTCACCAGCGCCAGGCGGCTTTTGGACGGATCACCCGTGTATGAAGTCCAGGGAGTATCGGAGAAATAAACGAACCGGGTCTTTCGGACCCACCTGTTGAGCAGTGAGGGGTATCGGGCGAAAAACCGGGCAATGAGCTTATTTTTCAGTTGGTTCATTTTTAGTATGTTCATGGCTGATACAAAACTGCGAACCAGCCCGCAGTGCGGGATAAGAAATGGCTGCACTTCGAAGCTTGATATACATCTCCCAAGAGCAAATGGCAATAAATCGAATTCGGCATTTTCCTTTTAATCGGTTTTAATTTTATCGTCTTTGCTGTTGCCAAACAGGCAGACAACCAATAACTTCATAAAAAGGAGTCTTGATAAAAAGGCAGTCCTGCCCTTAAATCAGGTTGCCTGAGCCTTCGATCATTGTTACCCTTGTACCGGTTACTTTCGGTGCTGTAAAACTGTCGGTCACCGCCTTTCTCAAAAATAAGATTCAAAAATTTCGAACACCGAGGTGCTTTTGATGAAATGAGGTCGGTCACTATGCCGATGCCAGTGAAATTTAAAGGTTTCAATTCGACAATTAAACCCGATGCTGGCCACAGAAATTTGATCGAACAAGGTGCCAATGCAGACATTAATCGCTGCTGGACTTGCGGCTCTTGTGATTTCGAATGTCCCGTCAATGTCGCCACCGGAATACTGCGGCCGCAGAAGATCGTGCGGATGGCGAATTTAGGCATGCTTGACGAACTGCTGCACGAACCTGCAATTTGGTACTGCCTGGCCTGCCGGCGATGTAAGCAGATATGTCCCAACACCGTAAAGCCCTCGGATTTAATTGCTCACATCCGGCGCATCTCAATGAAAAGAAACATAATTTCAACCGAGACAAACCGTGCTTATCGGTTCCTGTTCGAACGTTTTCAACGCGTTCGAAAACGCGCTGTGGTTATGTCATTCCAGGGGAAGTTGAATTCGATTTCGGATCGCCAGTGGTGTGACTGGCTTCTCACACCGGTTAATGAGTCACGACGGACAATTTGTTTTAACTCGACGGAGAGCAGCTCGAACGATGCGTTTAAAAGTTATAACTCCGCGCGGGCCGCGGCATGCTTTGCCTGCGGAGAGTGCAGCAGTGCCTGTCCGGTTTCTTGCGAAAGAAGCGTGTTCGACCCACGGGCCTTGTTTCGAATGTTTAACCTGGGCTTGACGGATGAATTGCTCAGCAGTCCGGCTATCTGGCTGTGCCTCGACTGCGGTCGCTGCACCAGTGCCTGCAGCCAGCTGGTTGACGGTCGTGATATAATTCGTCGGCTGAAAGACGAGGCCATTCAACGCGGTATCATCGATCGCAATTTCTTCCCACGTTTGGAGCAGGCCAACCGGCTCGTCTACAACAGATGGCTCCAGGAGGTTGATGCTCTTTTTGGCTTCAACGGTTCAGCGCATCGAACCGGGACGATCGGTGTGAATGACTTTTCAGCTTGCTGCCGGAACTATTCGCTGGCCGTTTCCATCTAATCACCTTGGTTGAGGCCCGCCCTTGAAGCGCGTTATTGCCTGGCGATGAAGGTGGGTTTGAAGAACGGTTTCATATTCTTGCATGCGACATTCGAATTTACATCGATCAAGGAAAGGCATCCACGATGACAACTTACGATGTTGCAATCATCGGGGCTGGTCCTGGCGGTTTGGCCTGCGCGTTGAAAGCGGTTGAACTCGGCCGGACCTATATTCTTTTGGAAAAAGGTCAAAATGCTTTCCAGGGCATCATCGATTCTTACCCCAGGGGGAAAAAGGTTTACCCGACGATTCCCAAAGGAGATTCCGGTCCTTTTTCCGTGGAAAATCTCATGCCGGATGGAAACAACAGACCGGTGGAAGATTACCTTGCAAAAATAGAGGCGTGCATCGAAAAGTACAAGATCGGCATCCGTGCGGGAGAGGAGTTCACCGACCTTTTAAAAAACCAGCGCGGTTTCTCCATTGTTACCCGAAAAAATCAGTATCAGGCCTCCCATGTCGTATTGGCGTTCGGTAGCAACATCCCAGTGGATCTGGGGGTTTATGGTGAGGCCAAAACAATTGCCCGAAAGCTCGAGAATCCGGCCGATCACCTCGGCGCCCCGACTCTGGTTATCGGGGGTGGAAACGCCGCCGCCGACGTTGTCGCCACATTGTCGAAAGCTAAAAGAGACGCTGCGGATGCAACACCGGTTTATTGGGGCAACCGGATGGAGCATTTCAGGATCAACAAAGACGTGGCGCGGGACCTTGGAGAAGAGATTCTTCTCGGCGGCCATATCAAGATTCTCCAAGGAGCAATACCCAAAATCGGCGAGGTAGACGAAGAGGGTGTAGAGCGTCTATTGGTCCAAACTCAAGCTATCGATCTTGGAGAGGGGGTGAAGAACCAGCAGTGGATGAGTTTTCCGATGAAACACGTCATCGCCTGTATCGGCACGCAAGGCCCTGCACCGGTTTTCGACCGTTTGGGACTGCAGCAGATTACTTGCACCGAGGGTGTCTGTAAAATCGGAAAGACCGGCGACCGCTTGATCATGCTTACTCCCAATTTTCAGACCAGCGTCAAGGGCATTTACGCCATCGGCGGGGCCATCAGTCCGGCCTACATTGAAATTCAGGAAGAGGGCACGTTTCGCGAGCGGAAACACTCCAACCTTATTTTTACGGCTGTTCGGGATGCCGTGACGGCCATGGAACACATTGCTGCCGCCCCCATAATCTAAGGGCCCCGGCAAAAAATAATTCCACTGCCTGCTTGTCTTATGGCCCGTCTACTGCGTTACATCCACCCACACGTATCCCGATATGCGCAGGCGGATGTGCCTTGTAGACAAACCATAATCCGGCGCAATCGTGTGGAATTACTTCATACCGTGACCCAAATACCAACGGTCGCACTTGAAAGTCCTGCCGTCAGTACTTTGCCGACCGATTGATATCCGAGATGACATCGTCATTTGATTGTAAGCGTTCAAAGGGCACCGCATATGCTTTGTTGTCGGGCTCTTGAAGTACAAAAGTACGTCAGCGCACCCGACGCCTTGCATCTGCGGCACCCTTTAAACGCTTACAATGAGGTGGTTTAAAGCGCATGGAACTTTGCAACCCTGTGAACCGTTAAAATTGATTTTATAGTTAACGGGAGGAAAACAAAATGGCAGTCAGAATATTTATCAGAAGGCACGTTAAAGAAGGTCTGGTTGAGGAAACCATCCAAATGCTCAGCGAATTCCGCAAGTCGGCCATGGATCAACCGGGCTACCTTTCGGGCGAAACGCTTGCAAACCACTATGACGCCAAAAGTGTTACCGTGATATCGACTTGGCAGAGCGTCGAAGACTGGATCCGATGGCAGGAGAGTGAGGAAAGGGCGTCAAACGAGGTCCAAATCGAAAATCTGCTGGATCGGCCGACCCTTTATGAAGTCTATGACATTGTAAGTTCATCGCGATAATGGGCTTGCCGTCCGGATGAACGAGAAATCGGCGGTTTATGGTTCGACTCGATTTAAATGACTCCTTAATTTATCGATGCTATCTTTATTTTCCTGCAAATGGTCGCTTTCAGCTACCAAAACAGCATGGGACGCATAGTTTTGCAAAGCCTCGATCAGATTTTTCCAATCTTCTTTGCCGGTGCCGATGGCATGATGCTGGTCTAATTCCCCATCGTTATCGTGCAAATGGCAATGATATAAATCCGCGCCCAGTATTTCAATCCAATCAGCAGCCGGTAACCCTGAAAAAATCAATGCATGGCCGTTGTCAAATGAGGCCTTAATGCTTGGGTGGTTGCCTTTGTGGATTATCTCTGCCTGTATTTCCGGATGACTTTCCCAATGATTTTCAAAAACAATGACAATGTCGCGACTTGCAGCGTCATCGGCAAAAGGAAGCCAGAAATCAAGAAATCGATCGGCAAACTTGGCACGATAAGAGGGCTGGCGAATCAAAGGGTTGAAATTCGTGTGAGTTACATAAGTGCCGACGCCTATTCTTTTGGCAATATCTAAAGCCTGCCTGTGCTGTTGTCTGCAGACACTTATGATCGCCTTATCAAAGCTGACGACATTAAGCTCGAAATAAGGCCCGTGACATACACGCGGCGTTATCCCCTCAGTGGACGTGTTGTATTTTTCTATGAAATATTTTGGATCGCCATCGAGGTTCCAAGGATAAGCGATATCGGTTAGTTCTATTCCTATCTTCTCCTTTTTACAGTATTCTGCGCTGCCTTGGAGTTCCTTGCCGACTGTGTTTATCGCTAATTGCATCTTTTTTTGGATTTTTTAGATTTGCTAACGAGGGTTCCTGGCGCACTGTTTTTTTGTTCGACCGTCTTGCCGCAAACGACCAGGCCTTGGCATGCCTGGCATGGCTGGGAATGATTTTGATGGGAAATATGAAACCAAATTACGGGAGCCCCAGTAAAACTCACATTTTGTCTTTTTCTAAACAGGTATTATAGCACTCGCGCAGCATTTGTTGACAGGCCTCTTTTCTGGGTGAAAACAGTAGGTAATCGGGTCGTATTTCGTTTTTCATGCAACTGGAATACTGTCTGTGGCAATCGCGTCCGCACTCCTGCGCACGATTCGTCTGGTAATCGGGCATGGGCGGAACCGAGGTGGCACAAGAGGCTGTAATGCATAGCGCCAATATGATCATAATCCTCACCATGCCTATCTCCCCCCTTTCGCAGTTCATTTGAGGCGACACCCGACCGGCATCATAATTTACAGGTATCAAAAAGTTAAATCAACATCATTACGCTTTTTGAGCCATGGATCATTTCAACGGCCGGGCAGGTGCGCTTTTTCCCCACCATGATAAAAAACGGGGCGTACCCTAAAGGAATGCCCCGTAGTCATCGCGGGTTATCGACTAGTTGAAGCCATGACAGCTGCAGCAGTCGAGTCTGGCGGTATGTCCCCCCGGCTGGGAGCTGATCGGGCCCGGGCCGCACAGATCGACCTGCGTCTGCCCGCCGCCGCCGGAGTCTCCCCCGTCTTCTTCGGGAGGCGCTTTGATGACGCCGAGCACGGTGGGTTCCACGGTCCGATGCGCCACTGCGACGTCCGCACTCTTGCCACTGCCATGGCAAAGGGCACAGGTCTCAAGCGCAGCCGAAGCGTCACTGCGGTTGGCATTGATAAAGGCGCCGTTGCCTTCCATGTGCGCCTGCACCACCTCACCGTCGTGACAGGCGTAGCAGGCCGCCGCGGTGGGCGTGATGACGAAGTCAGTGGGATTGGGCACGGTATCCCGGGCGTCTTGAACAGCGGCCGTATCCAAATCCATTCCGTTGGACTCCCCCGTGGTCCGGTTGGTGGTCAAGAGGGTGTCCTCATCCAGCGGGGGCGTGAAGGAGGAATTGGATATATGGCAGGCCAGACAGTTGCCGGCGCTCTGCGGAAATACCACCTCGCTCCAATTGTAGGGAATGCCGTTATTCCGGTTGCGGACGAATTCATAGTCCGTGGACCGCACTTCCGCGCCATGGATGCCGTGGACCATGTCCTTGAAGTTGTTCGTGGCTTCAGGATATGTTAAAGGGTCGGGTCCATAGGCAGCCACAACCTCAGCACTCGCTGTCGCAGGGTCGACCGTTCGGCCGCTGCTGCTCAGGTTGGGATTGTGGCAGAAGACGCAGATGTTCATGTTGAAGACCCGGTTGCCGCCGTGGCCTTCGAACCACTCGTGGCAGCTGGCGCACTTGTTGTTGTCGACCACTTCACGCCGCTCGGCATCACCGCTGACGGCGACCACCGCCGAAGGCGTATGCAGCGGGTAGTCGGCGGTACCGTCGCCGTCCGTATCCACCTGGAAGTAGCCTTGCAGGCCCACGGCCCGGCGGGTAGCGCCGGGCGGGAAAATGCCGGTGGGAAACACGGCCCCGCCGGTGGTCGCCGTGAACGTGCCGTCTCCGTTGGCAACCAGGGTGCCGGCAACATCTGCAGGATCGCCGGCGATCGGTGAGAGGTCACCCAGGCTCACGGAAACAGGCTGGGCCGCGCTTTGCCCGAGATTGTTGTACTCGGCCGGGTTGGTGATACCATCCTGCGGCAGGGCATAGGCAAATATAAAACTGGGCCGGTTGTTGGCCGCCGTCAGATCCGCCGGCAGGTTCAACAGGTCGAGCGGCACGCCGTCTCTCAGGATCTCGAACCTGATGACCGCCTGGTTGCTGCCCTCGACGGTGGCCGAGTTCAGCACGTATGCCATGTTGGGCACCCCCGGAGGCAAAAAGGGATTGTTGGGGGTAGAATTGGACGTCACGTGCGCCGCCTCGATCTGGTCCGGCGTAAAACTGAGAACATTGGCGGGCGCCGGGTGGCAGGAAGAGCACGCCGCTTCGGAGGGGACGGTCTTCCAGTCGTTTCCGTCCGGGGTGGCCGGATCGTCGCCGTTGTGGCACTTGCGGCAGTCCACGATCTCCTGAGGATACAGGACCTCGGAGTAGTCATGCTCGGAGTTGTTGAATCCCCAGATGGTGTAATCCGCTGCGTCATGAATCTTGTGCACCATGACCGTAAAATCCACCGTATTGCCGCTGTTGGCATCCGACGTGCCGGGGTTGTGGCAGGTCACGCAGTACTCGACCGATACGCGGTCGCCGCCGTGGAGCGCCAGTCTCTCGTGGCATTCGCTGCAGGAGGCGTTGGAGACGATGCTGCGGGTGGCGGGCTCGGCATTGGGATTGCCGGGTACAAAGTCATAGGAGGCGTTGGTGACGTTGTCGCTCACCTGCATCGCGACGCGATGGGTCAGGGCCGGGTCATAGGTCACGGCCACCGGATCGGTCACGGCCCTGAAATTGAACGAAAACGTGTAGCTGTAAGTCCCGTCGCCGTTGTCCGTGAACACACCCCCGTCCGTGTCTGCAAATTCGGAGTTTGCCTGATAGGCGGTGGTGCCGTCGGGGGTCGTCCCTGGATCACCGGCTTCTTTGGTCTCGGTCCTGTTGATGTAGCTCTGCCATGAACTGGGGCTCGAGGCTGTTATGAGCTTGGCGACGGTAAAGCGGATGTCGCCGCCATCGGCACCGGCAAGGGGCGTTCCGTCGTCGGACAGCTCGAAATTGACCGTCATGGTGGCCGTGCTGCCGTTGTCGGTCACTTGAACGGCTGCGATCCGCGCCGCCTCCTCGCCGCCGTCAACATCTCCGGCCGTGGAATTCCCACCGGAACAGCCGAGCAACGCCAGGGCGACGAGCGCAGCGAGCGTTCCGGCGATAGCGTATGAAAGCCTCTTGTACATGATACCCTCCTCGACAGAAATAGGGTCGGTTAACGCCAAGCGTCATAACGCTACAAGCTATAAAAAAGGTGCAGCGCGGCGCGGCAGCCAAGGGACACACGGCGTCCTGTGAGCCGACGGCCCGGTTTACTTTTTGAGATAGACTTCTTCGTAGATGACGATCGCCTTTTTCACGGTGAAGGTGGCCGCCCGCGATGAAATGGTGGCGCCGCTGATGGCGATGATGTCCTTGCCCACGGTCAGCGGGGACTTGCTGGACTTGTTGCGGTATTGGTTCATGAACGAGTTACGCGCAATGGGCTGACCCCGCTGCTCCTGGTAGCTCATCACCCTCACTTTCTTGACGACCGCATCCGTCGTCATGGCGGTGATGATTTCGACCGGGCCCCATTTTCCCGGCTCGACATCGATGATCGCAACCCCTTTGCGTTCGCCGTTTTTTTTCGCGAAATAGAAGTCGATTGTGGTCTGGCTTTCCACCGCAGCCGACTCAGAGCCTTCCTGGGTATAGACCAGGCTGCCGCCTAATCGCTCCTTGATTCGCTCGAGAGTTTCGCCGGTCAGCTCCTTGGTTTCCTTTTCGATCTCCGCGCCCGAGAAGAAAACTTCCTTCAAGGCCTCTTCTTTAGTGAGCAGTGTAATCGCAGGCACATTTGTGGTCAGCCCGAACATGAACGTGAGAAAAGAAAGAAGTGCAGCAGTCCGCTTGATCATCGTCATTCTCCTTTACTATGGGTATCAGTCAATCTTTTTAAGTGCATGCGCCAGTCCGGACGAATAGACGAGCTTCCCCGCAGTGGTGACCATGAGGGCTTCCATCCCGGGAATGCGCTCGACGAGAGCGAGGCCCTTCTCCGGCCCCAGAACAAAAATGGCGGTATTCCAGGCATCGGCCACCATGGGGTCCGGATGAACCAAAGTGGTCCCGCTCAAACCGGCGGCCGGATAGCCGGTTTTGGGGTCGAAAATGTGGTGATAGCGTTTGCCATCCTGCTCGAAGAACCGCTCGTAATTACCGGATCCCATCACCGCCAGGTCCTCCACTTCCAGATACCCCAAGATCTTATCCCCGCGCGGATTTCGGATGCCGACTTTCCACAATTCACCTGCCTTTTCGCCCAGGGCGTAGATGTCGCCGCCGGCATCGATCAGGGCCGAGGCGACCCCTTGATCCCTGAGAACCTTTGCAGCCTGGCCTATGGCGTATCCTTTGGCGATGGCTCCCAGATCGATTCTGACGCCGGCCTTTTTCTTCTGAAGCTGAGTGTCCGACAAGACGAGGTTGGCATAGCCGACTTGCTTCAGGCAGTTCCGGATTTCCTCGGGTTCCGGAAGTCGCGGAGAATCACCGTAGAACCCCCAGAGTTCGATGAGCGGTTCGATGGTAATGTCGAAAGCGCCGTCGGTATCTTTTGCGATCTGCAGCGCCAGCGAGACGACTTCGAGGATTTCGCGGTCGGTGATGGGAACGTTTCGGTCGTTGAAGGCATACACCGGGCTGTCGGGATTGCGTGAGTTGAATTTGGCATCCACAGTTTGCATGCGATCCAAAGCGGCGTTGATGGCCGGCACGGCTTTGGCCTTGGGTCCGATGGTATAGACGGTAACATAGGTATCCATCATGAAGCGAATCTGCTTCTCGAGATGGTTCCGGTAGAGGTTGTACTGCCGGATGGCAAACAGCCCCGCCAGAAATACCGTCAACAGAACGAGCCCGAAGCCCAGCCACCTGAGCGGACGCTTTTTATTCACGCGGAAACCCTCGGTCGTGAAGGTCGATATCGGCGACTTCGCATTCGATTGCATCGTGGTATCATTGCGACCGGCTTTAGGCAACCTGCCGGTCACGGAACAGTGTATAAGGTTAGAATGTTGTCCGCCAGCCGAGGGTGTAGCGCCAGTATCGCAGTTCTTCCGAAGTCCCCGACTGGTCGGCATCCACCCAATTCGATCTGCGGAATAATGGTGGAGCCCTCGCTGATCCAGTAATTAACGGCCGCGGACAACGTTTTATAGTTGTCGGTCAGCAGTTCGTCGGTACCCGGCGACCAGAGGTCGACGTCGCTGTATTTGACCAGGAACCGCCATTTGGGATTGAGCGTGTACATGCCCTGGAGGTACCAGCCCTTGTCTTCACCGTCTTGCTCTCCTCCGCCGAGAAGCGGCAGGCCTTCACGCCAACGGTACATATACTCACCCCTTAAGTTAAAGCTCGAGTAAGTGATTTCCGTCCCGGCGGCCCACTGATAGGCGTCTTTTTTACCGTCGTCGTCCCAGCGCCCGAAGCCGGCGGATCCCAGCAACCGGACGCGACTCCCGAAGGCATAAAACTCCGGCGTGATGTGAGCCATAAAATTCTTGGCCGAGTTGTTGTCGGTATACCGGCTGTCCTGGTCCACACCGCGATCCTCACCGTTGAGGTAGTAGAGATATACCGGCAAGGAAAAGGATTCGAAATCGAAATTCCGGTAGAGTTCGAGACCGATGGACTTCCAGTCCTCCAATGTTAGCAGGCCTTCATTGCCATGATATTGCTCGTGCCACCAGACCTTTGTTCCATACTCTTCGCTGAACAGCGGATAGAATGCACCGGCCCGCAGGTCGAGTTCCCACGGCAGGCGCAGGGTCATATAGGCTTCATCCAGATAGACATTGATGCTCGCCGATCCGGAACGCGTTATATCGCTGCCCAGGACCGGTGTGGCCGCCGCTTCGACCTGAATTTGCGGGGCCACCGTGATCTGCATCCAGTCGGTCATGTTCTTGCTGAAATAGAGCCACAGATCGTTGATACCGGCGGAAAAGGAGTTGTGCTGGTCCTCGCCGTTCACTTCACCGATGGACTGGTCCGCCAGGAAGAACTTAAAATGGCCGCCGATGTTGACCTTCTTGCTCAGCTGCTCGGACACGACCTCGTAGGCGGAGGGCTGTTTTTGGATCTTTTCGACCGACTTGGCCTGTGCTTCCTGCTTCTTTTCCATCGCCTCGATTTTTTGCTGAAGCACCTCGAGCTGCTCTTTTAAATCCGAGAGCTCATCGGGAGAGGCGAAGTTGGTGCTCACGAGCAAGAAAACAAAAGCACTTAGCGCTGCTACCGTATACTTCATCTGCTATTCCTCCCTTCCGCCAAAAGAGCATTATCGACTGAAACGAGCCGGCAAGTCTTCATCAACAAATTTTATCGGCCTGTCCTTCACCTCTTCGGGGCGACCTCCATCGAATCTCCATTCTCCGATCTGTGCGTCTGCTGCCAGAAGCCCTCCGTCGAACCGGTCTCCAGATAGAGACCTGCGATCAAGGTGCTCAGAAGCGGAAGCAGGTTCTTCAGGTTGCCCGCCCGGCCCAGATTGGCCCTGCGTATCGCTGCGCGCGCGGTTTCCCACAGGTAGGGGACTGCGCTCCATGACAGCGAGAGGACCTGTGCGAATCTCTGGGTGTCCATGCCCAGGCAGTGCAGCGGTGACATGAGCCGGGCTATCCCGCGGGTCAGGTTGTCCGGAGACGTGGTTCTGAGCAATATCGAACTGGCGATAATCAGGATCACAATCCGCGCGGCAAACAGGCTGCCGGTGGCCATGCCTTCGGTTGTGAGCTTAAAGGCTGCGATGGTTGTCAAAACGTGGCTGCCGGAGTTGAAGAAAACCGGAAAAAAGAAAGCCACCGCGATCAGAGACGTGTATTGTGTCACCCTTGTCCAAAGAAAGGTGAAAGGTGTGCGGGAGGTAATGGCCGATAGCAGAAGGCAACCAGCCAACGCCAAGTTGAGCCGGTAATCATCGAAGATGAGGGCCAGCAGAGCCAGCAAAAATACACCCAGAATTTTTATCTCGGGTTTTGCGCGATGAAGCAGTGAGTTCCCGGCCTGACAGTTTTTCTGGGCCGGCGTTTGCAGAGGGGTCGACGTATTTTCAGGGGTTACAGGTGCCGAAGCCCCTGCCAGTTGGCGGCAGACGCCGCCAGCCACGATTCCGACCACCCAACCGGTGGCCACGGCGCCGATGCTCAGCCAGGGGAAAAACACGAAAATGCCGCTGTGTTTTACCAGCAGGAAGTAGGCTAAAACCAGCTGCACCATGTTGTGGCAGAAGGCGCCTACAATGCTGATGCCGATGATGCTGAACCGCAAGCGAGCGTTGAGTCCCGACAACCAGTAAAAAAATCCCATGATCAAGGTGCTGGTGATGGCTGCCGAAAAGCTCAGAATGAAGCCCGGCGACATAAAGGTGCCGATGATCAGGGAGCTCAAGATGGTGCGGATGAGGGCGACTTCCATGGCGTGACGAAAGCCTAATAAAACCAGGGTCGTCAAGGTGACCATGTTGGCGAGGCCCAACCGCAAGCCTGGGATCGGATGGGGGATCATCGACTCGGAAATCTGCAGAATGCAGGCAAGTGCAACTAGCAGTGCTATTTGATAGATTTTGTGGTCTTTTGGGTATATTTGCATCACTGAAATTTCTCGTTGGGCTCTGTTTTAGTATACAACTGCATCGATTATATTCGTTTCCGCCGAACCGATTTCGATCACGGTTTTATAGGGAACACAGGAGATGGCTTCGCCGGAATGAGCGATCCAGCCGACCCGCACACAAACTTGATGAGCACAATCGGACCTGACAACCCTGATTTTGCCGCCCGTGATTTCGATGAGCATTTTCCCATCGTAGAGCGACTCTTGATGATCTTCCTTCAACGAAAGACGCTTTACCAGCTGGCCATCCTGATAAATGGAGGCTTCGACCGGCTTGGAGGAAGAACTCCGTGAACCAAAAGCCGCATTCACTATGAGAGCCAGTGACAAACTCAGGATCAAACAGATGACAGCGACATCCGGTGCCGTCAGGCGGTGTAATTCAATTCTGCTGTTGGCGATGTCTTTATCCACCGAGCAAGACCCCACGAGACTGTATTGTCCGCATTTCGAGCTACCATGTGATGTAGGGGCTGTTGATGAGTCCACCGACGAGTAGAAATATGCCGCATATAAGCGCCAGGTAGCCGACCACGTAATAGACGGTCCGGCGGGCGACGCCGGTCTCCGAAACCAGCTTCCGATCCAGCTCGCCGGTTTGCTCCAGTCTGGCCAGCCACGCCGGCCGTTCTAGACGGGTGGCTTCCAGGTCCGCGCTTCCCTCGAACATGGTCCGGTCCATGGGAAAATTGTGGCGACGCAAATGACCGATAAAAAAGTGAATGATAAACACGTGACCCATGGCCAGCAGGGCCTCGATCCGGTGGATCCAAAATGCGACGTTCAGGAACCAACCGGGCATCACCTGGGTGGCGGACAACGGGTATGCCAGAGCCAGGCCGGTGATGCCCAGCACCGGGATGCCCCAGAACACGGCCCAGTAGTCAAACTTCTCCCAATAGCCCCAGCGATCGAACTGCGGCGCTTGCGAGATTCCGAAGAACCAGCCGACGTGTTGCAAAAATTCTCTGGCATCCTTGGGCCGAAGCATCAGCGAGTCCGGCGACAAGAGGCTCTCGGGAAACCGCTTCCAGTTGATTTTGACGAGCATGTAGATTCCGTGCAGCGCAAAACCGCACAACATCAAGATTCCCACATAGATGTGAAGGGTGCGGCAGGCTTCGTACCCGCCGAAGAACCACGCGAGGGATTGGCCCCAGGCGGTCTCGATGAACATGCGCGCCAGCCCGGTGGCCCCCTGGATCAGAAAGGTCACGATCAGCAGCAGGTGGAACAGCTGCTGAATCGGTGTAAAGCGTTTAATCCGCGTTCTGTTCTCCACGCGCGTTACCGTCTTTCTTCTTTTTGGTCTTCAGAAATTCACGAATTCCCCACAGGGCCGTGTGCGGCAGGAAGACCAGAAACGTTCCTCCGGCGAGCACGACCATGAACCAGAAGACGTAGAACAACACCGGAAATGATTTCAGGGCGCTTATCTGGGTCGGGTTCGGCGGGTGCACCACATAACTCGCGAAAGAGGCACTGGAACCCTCATGACATTTTGCACACACATACGCATGGCGGCGGACGGGGTTCATCGGGGAGTAGTAGTATTCGATGCCCGCAATCGGCTCGCCGCCGTGACACTGCCGGCATGTCAGCCTGGCTCTGACTGTGTGGATGTCTTTGGTCTGCTCGATGTGGCAGTATTCGCAACGCAGGACGTTGTAAAACTTGATGCCTTGATGTGAATCTGCCAGCCTGGTCCTCGTGCGAATTCGGGAGGCAGACGGGCTGTAGGCAAAAACACCCGGTCCCACGCCGGGGACCGCGATTATCGGTTTCGTCTTTCGCGGCGACACCTCATATTCTTCGTAATAACCGGTGCTCGCCTCACGGTCCTTGTAGCGCAGGAAGGCGGATGCCGCTTCTTCCTGCGCATGGGTCGCAGCCGGCATGAGCAGGAACTGGGCTATCAGCACCCCACCCAGGCCGTACAGAAGATGACCTATGCTATTTCTGAGATACATATACCGAGTCCGGCAATGGTCGTTGATTTTGCTGGAAGCCCTACCAGTCCAGTTCTTCCATCGATCCGGGAAAAGCGGTCTCCTGGAGCTTTTTCATGTCCTCGTTCTTGTGTTTGTGGCATGTCTGGCAAGAATTGGGCAGGTCCGGATTATTCAAGGTGTCCTTGGGCAGCAGCGTCACGAAAACATGGCTGTGAACGGTTCCGGACTCCGCGCTGGTCACGACCTTGGGCATGTGGCAGCCGACGCAGTTGGCGAAAGAGTGGATCGCGTGCGCCGAAGTCTTGTTCAGCTGGATGTGACATTCGAAGCACTGCTGCGAGCCGGCGCCCACCGTCTGAGACCGGGTCGGCGGCAGCCCGATTTGGTGAACGTAATGACACGACGTACAGGTGACCCCCTCGGTCGCATGCTGCGATTGCATCCAGTCGAGGTATTGCTGGTGATGGCCCTTGGTAAACTGATCGGCATAGTATTCCTTCACGTCGCCGTCGGGATAGACCACGGACCTGTAGTACGGTTCTAGGGCTCTGCCGGGGGCGTAGCCAACGGGCCACTCGGCCTCCTCGACTTTCGTGGCGGTGCCGCGGTTGTGGCAGGAACCGCAAATTTGGGCGGCGAGGCCGAGGGTCAGTTTGGCGGGATTGACGATTGTCTGCCGTTTTTCAAACACGGCGGTCTTGGGCAGGGCGGCGTGCCATGACCCCTTACCGTGGCAGGCCTCGCAACCGACTGCGGGTTCCAGAAAGGTTTTCTTTTCCAAGTCCACGCCGGTGGTGTGACAGCCGGCGCAGTTGAGCGTCCAGTCCCGCTGATCCCAGTCTGATGGGTGGTACGTCGACCAGTTATGGGTCTCGACGTCGTATTGAACCGGGGCGACGAAGAGGCTGCCGTTTTTTTCGACGATGTAGCCCTGTTTCCATTGGGTGCCGATCGTGTATCGCAATTCACTGAGCTGGGGGATGAAGATTTGATCGATGGGCACCTGCGGTTTAGCGCCGCTTTCCTCCAGATTCTGCCGGATTTTATCCGGATCTAAATCGACGACGACCGCATCGGTGTTGTTTTGGGCGTTCTGGAGTGTTCGACTGTGCAACGTCATTTTCCAGGAATCGTAGTGTTCCAGATGGCACATTTTGCACGTGTCCGACCCCACGAACGCCTGGGGTTGGGCCATGATGGCCTCGACGTCGACCGGCTTTTCGCCGCCGCAAGCCGTCAGCGACAGCGCCGCCAGCCCGAAAACCAGAACTACTGCAAGACGATTCTTCGCCATAGTATTCTCCTTGATGAGTCTGCGTGTGGGGTGCAACAGTTTCGAGCCGGGACGGGTTTTACGTCCTGGAGCAGCCGTCACGAAATTGAATGCCATCACGCCGGCCGTCAGCTCAAAATTCGATGCAACGATTTGTCCGGAGGCGAGCTGTTTTGAAAGATGCTCTTCAGCCAAAAAATCAGCTCGTCTGGGTTCAGTGGCTTTGCCAGGCATGCGAGGATGTGGCTTGTCAGGGCTTCCTCCAGCTCCGGATGAAACGTGCGCTCGGACTTTGCGATGATTTCGATTTCGGGGTGTCGACGTTTCATTTGAACCAACGTTCGATTGTCGATGGCTATCGTATCCAGGTCGACCAGTATGACCCGGCAATCGCTCACGGTTAAAAATTCTTGTAGCTCCGGCACCGAATGCATGGCTGAGACATCGAGGCTGCCTAACAGGGTTCTGATCTCCTGGCATTGGGCAAGGTCGGTATCGAGCACAACAATCTTATTGGTCATCGCAAGCTGATACCCCCGGGTGGCCTTTTGATACCGAATGGGGCGGTGAGGTAAAATCCTTTATTTTCCAACCCCTTGTTGAGCAAGGTGTGTGCCAGGATCAAGCCACAAGATCGCCCGTGCCTGGGAAAAAGGCCGCGTGTCTCTAACCTGCTGAAACGATGTCGCTTATTTTAGGTAACCGGACCGAGGTCACCGAAACGCCTCGCGGCGGTCGCGGCGCCAAACGGCGGGCAGCGTGTCCAAATCAAAAACGCAACGGCGGCGGAAGTATAAATTACGCTTTATATCGGGTAGTTGGTTGTGTACGAAATTCGAACACCATTGTGATAGAGCGAACAATGTGTCGGCTCGGGAGCGTGCCCATCTCGACACCGACGGTATCTGCTCGGACTTTTGACGCCATGGCTGAATCAAGCCCGTCAGTGCCGCCCTAAAATGGCGCGGATACCCACTGAACAGCAGTGCTCAATTGAATTGAATTCGGGGTATATTGATCGGGAGGTGCGGGCGACGAGCGACCGATGGGTCGGGTCAGTGAATGGTGGGCATCGAGATCCGGTATTTTTTCAACTTGCTGTATAAAGTGCTGCGGCTGATGCCGAGATGCTGGGCGGCAAGTTTTTTGTTCCAGCCGCACTCTTCCAACGTTTCCTGCAGAAGTTTTTTTTCGCTGTCCAGAATCGTCCGAGACGATCCGGTCATGGCTACGGGTGATTTTGAGGCGGTCTGGAGCACTGAAGGCAAATCGGTTGCTTCAATGCGGTCGCCCTTGGCCAGCACCAGGGCATGCTCTATGCTGTTTTCCAGTTCGCGGACATTTCCCTGCCAGGAGTAGTCCAACAGCATCCGCATGGCTTCGGAGCTGAAATCCTGAACCTCCTTGCCTTGTTCGACGGCAAAGTGGCGTAAAAAATGGCGCGCCAGCATGGGTATGTCATTGCGGCGGTTTCGCAAGGGCGGCATATGAATCGGTATCACATTGAGGCGGTAATAAAGATCCTCTCTGAAACTGCCGCGTTTCACCTCTTCGAGTAAATCCTTATTGGTCGCGGCTATGATGCGAACATTCACGCCGAGGGTGTTCTCGCCTCCCAACCGCTCGAACTTCTGCGTTTGAATGACCCGCAGCAGTTTGATCTGGGCCGACAGCTGAATCTCGCCGATTTCATCCAGAAACACGGTTCCGCCGTCCGCCTGCTCGAACCGCCCGCTCTTCTGCCTGAGGGCTCCGGTGAAGGCGCCCCTTTCGTGGCCGAAGATCTCACTTTCCACCAGCGTCGTCGGGTAGGCCGAACAATTAATGATGATGAACGGGGCATCCTTGCGAAGGCTCTGATTATGAACGGCCCGGGCCACCAATTCCTTGCCGGTTCCGCTTTCACCTTGTATCAACACCGTGGCATCCGTCGGGGCGATATCTTGAATGAGTTTGAATATGGTTTGCATTTGCGGATCCTTGCCGACGATACCATTAAATTCCGATTGGGTCTCCAATTGGCTTTTGATATGCCCCAGATCCTCCTCGTGTCTGACGGCGCGATTGATTGCGCCGGCGGATTCCTGTAAAATTAAGTTCATCACCTCCAGGTCTTCGGCATTACAGCGGCACACCTTGGGGCAGCCGACCACTAGGGCCCCGAGCATTTGATTTTCGAAATCTACGGGGAAAGCTGCCAACCGGTGAGCGGCGGGGAAGGCCTCGGAGACGATGGACACGTTGAGATCATTTTTATCGATAAAAGAGATGTCTTCCAAGGTTTCCAGTGACCTCCATTCGCCTTCAAAGGAACCCGCCGGCAACACCGTTAACCGATCACCGGCAAACACGAACACAGATTCCCGGTTCCGGCTCATGATCATGAATACCAGATCGGAGCAGGTGACGATCTTCCGTAGTTTTTCAATCAAATAAAAACAGACATCTTGCAGTGTGGACTTAGAGCCGATCTTCTGGATAATTTCAAACGATCTTCGCGTCTGCCCCTGGGCCCGGTCGAGTTCCGCGGCCTTTTTTTCGAGTGTTTGGGTATGGTTGCGGAGTCGGTCGATCATGCGGTTGAAGGATGTCGTCAAGCGGCCGATCTCGTCTCGTCTGGTCGATTTGAGGTCGATGTCCAGATTGCCGGAAGCGATTCTTTCAGCGGCTTCGGCCAGCGCCGTCAGCGGTCCGGTAAACCGCCTGATGAACAGGTAGCTGACGGTCAGGGCCGCAATGAGGATGCCGAGGGTTATGGCGCTTATTTGCAGCCACAACCGATTGATCCGGTTACGATAGGGTTTGTCGGAAATGCCGAGGCGCAGGATGCCGCCGCCTTGAGCGGCTGAGACCGGCCACGCAAAATCAAGGTACTCCTCGCCGGTGTCGGAGGTGATCCGCAAGAATTTTCCGGATTCATCGCTTTGGGGAGTATGGGCCCCGATCACCCCCATGGGAAACCCTAGGGGAAAAGTGTGGGCCAGAATCCGGCCGTATCGAACGACAAAAACATACGCAATGTCGGGATTGTTGACCGAGTGGTCGCTCAGGAGTTTCTGCAAGGCCACGACATCGTCGGTGAGAATTTTGTCGGTGGCTTCATGGGCCAGTGTCTTGGAAAGATATTGGCCCTGGGTGACCAGGTTTTCTGAAAGGGTGACACTGTAACGGTGGGTGACGAGCAGAGAGATCAGCGATCCACTGCCGAGAACGAGCGTGAATACCGCCAACAACAACTTGCTTTTGAGGCTTTGCAGCTTCATGGCCAAGGCTATGGAACCGAAAAAACATAAAATGCATTAAAAGCAAGACGGTGTCATGCACAGAGCAGGTCGGATGTAAGCAAGAGACACTAACGGCGAATTCCAGCGCTTCAGAACGGCATGCGACCCGCACCATCCAACTACTACATTGTCATATTTGGCTACAGTATTTCCGAATCGCATGTCAACTGATATTTTCAGGTCATGCTCTACCGGTCCCATGCGAATCGGCCCCTTGCGAATCGGCGGATTTCGAGTCGCTGGGTATCCGGATAAATGAGATTTTGAATGTTTCGAAGCGCACACCGCCCATTTGACTTTGCCTCATTCGGTACTCATTATGTCCAGTAGAGTGAAGCCAATCCTTGCGCAGGGCTGACGTCTGAACAATGCCCGATTTTAGACGCCGATGCAGCCCGTCCGGCGTTCCGAAAACTCGGGACGTCCCTTTATTCCGGCGTTGATGCGCCTTGCCGGCCGGACGCCATCTCGTCGAACTTTGAGAACGTTTTTTGGGAACGTTTAACATATCACATGGAGACGCGCGACATGTCCAAACAAACCTTTTCGATTCCAAACATTTCCTGTGGCCACTGCGTCATGAACATCAAAAACGAACTGAGCGAACTCGAGGGCGTGCAGAAAGTGGAAGGTGACCCGGGCGCCAAGACCGTCACCGTTGCGTGGGAAGCGCCGGTCACGGAAGAGAAGATCAAGGCTACCCTCAAGGAGATCAACTACCCGGCGGCATAGGCCTCAGCCATAGGCCCGGTGCCGGCCAGACGGCGTGCGAATTCAATCCAAATTACAGGACAGACATGAAGGCAAACGGGGAAGACGGTTTACTCGTCCAGGCAGTCGAGGCGGCGCTGCGGGCGGGACAGGTGATTCGCGAGGTGTATCAATCGGAATTCGCAGTGGAGTACAAGGCCGATAACTCGCCACTGACGCGCGCCGATCGGCTGTCGCACGAACTGCTCACGGCGGCGTTAAAATATGCCGGCATTCCGATTTTAAGTGAAGAAGGCCGCGAGATTCCCTACAAAGACCGTAAAGGCTGGGAGCGGCTCTGGATTATCGATCCACTGGATGGGACCAAGGAGTTCGTCAAGCGCAACGATGAATTCACGGTCAATATCGCGCTGATCGAATACGGCCAGCCCAAAATCGGCGTCGTCTATGCCCCGGTCCTGGACCGGCTTTATTTTGCGAGCAGAAAATTAGGGGCCCATAAAATTGATCGCCCTCCGGTCCCGGCAGGCTCTGGAGGGGCTGACGGCAACTCGCGAGATGAGGGTGCATCACTTGAGAGCCTGCTGCAACGGGCGGTCCAACTGCCGATTGCAGGACGGCCCCTGAAACCCTTTATCATCGTCGGCAGCCGGTCGCATGCCAATCCGGATCTCGAAAAACTCGTCGAGCAGAAGCGGCGGGAGCACGGGCAGGTTCAGCTGATTACGGCCGGCAGTTCGCTGAAGATCTGCATGGTGGCCGAAGGCGCGGCGGACCTGTATCCCCGCCTCGGTCCCACGTGCGAATGGGACACGGCGGCCGGGCAGGCGGTGGCCGAAGCGGCCGGCGCCAAACTGCTCGACTACAAGACCGGCGCGCCGCTGACCTACAATCGACCCGATCTGATCAATCCCTGGTTTGTCGTTCGGCGCTGACCGCCGCACCGGCGCCAGGGCGCGCCGGCGAAAAATTCGACAACCGGGCGGGTGACCCCATGAGCGAAAGAAAAGTAAACTTACCCATTACGGGAATGACCTGCGCCAACTGCGCGGCCAACATCGAACGCGGCGTCCGGAAGCTGGACGGCGTCAAGGAGGTCAGCGTCAATTTCGCCAGCGAAAAAGCCGGGGTGACGTTCGACCCGCAAAAGCTGGCGCTCGGGGACCTGATCGAAAAAATCGAAAAAACGGGCTACGGCATCGGCACGGCCAGGGTGGATTTTCCGGTCACCGGAATGACGTGCGCCAACTGCGCCGCGAACATCGAACGGGCCCTGAACAAAAAGGTCCCGGGCGTCCTGGCGGCGTCGGTCAACTTCGCCTCCGAGCGCGTGAGCGTGACGTACGTTCCGGGAATCGCCGGCATCGAGGACATGATTGCGGCCATCGAAAACGCCGGCTACGGCGCCGTTGCGCCGGTCGAGGGCACCGACGCGCAAGATGCCGAGCAGCAGGCCCGTGACGCGGAAATCCGGGACCAGACCCGTAAATTCATGGTCGGCGTCATTTTTGCCCTGCCGCTGTTCGTCCTCAGCATGGCGCGCGATTTCGGTCTCATCGGCGCCTGGAGCCATGCCGTCTGGATGAACTGGCTCTTTTTCGCGCTGGCCACGCCGGTGCAGTTCTATACCGGGTGGGACTACTACCGGGGCGGAATCAAGAGCCTGGCCAACAAGAGCGCCAACATGGACGTGCTGGTCGCGATGGGCTCATCGGTGGCCTATTTCTATTCGCTGGCGGTTCTGTTGATCCCCGGTGTCGGAACGCACGTCTACTTTGAAACCTCGGCCGTGATCATTACCCTGATCAAACTGGGCAAAATGCTCGAGTCGCGTACCAAGGGCCGCACCGGCGGCGCCATTCGCAAGCTGATCGGGCTGCGGCCCAAAAACGCGGCCGTCCTGCGCGACGGAAGCGAGATCGAAATCCCGATCACGGGCGTAGTCGTGGGGGACACCGTCATCGTCAGGCCCGGGGAGCGGATGCCGGTCGACGGCATCGTTCTTTCCGGTGAATCCGCCGTGGACGAATCGATGCTGACCGGCGAACCCCTGCCGGTCGACAAGCAGGCCGGCGACATGGTGGTGGGCGGGACGATCAACGGCCAAGGGCTGCTGCGCTTCACCGCCACCCGCGTGGGCAGGGAAACGGTGCTGGCCCAGATCATCCGCCTGGTCCAGGAAGCCCAGGGCAGCAAGGCGCCGATTCAGGCCATGGCCGATCGGGTGGCCGCGGTTTTCGTGCCGGCGGTCATCGGTATCGCGCTGGTCGTCTTTGTCGTTTGGTGGGCGGTCACGGGCGACTTCGTTTCCGCCATGATCCGGCTGGTGGCGGTCCTGGTGATCGCCTGCCCGTGCGCGCTGGGCCTGGCAACGCCCACGGCCATCATGGCCGGGACCGGCAAGGGCGCCGAAAACGGGATTCTGTTCAAAAACAGTGCGGCGCTCGAAATGGCCAACAGGCTCGATACGATCGTGCTCGACAAGACCGGAACCATCACGCTCGGCAAACCGGCGGTCTCGGATCTGGTGGCCTTCGATGCCCTGGGCGGCGACGAGGACCGTCTGCTGGAAATGAGTGCCGTGGTCGAACGCGGCTCCGAACACCCGGTGGGAAAGGCGATCGTGAGCGCCGCCCGCGCCCGCGGGATGAGCCTGGAAGAACCGGTCGATTTCAAGGCCACCGGCGGCATGGGTGTTCAGGCGCTGGTGCGCAGTCGGCCGGTTAAAATCGGCAAGCCGAAGTGGTTCGAAGAACAAGGGATCGACCTCACGCCGGTACAGGACCGCATCAAAGCCCTGCAGTCGCAAGGCAAAACCGTGATGGTGGCGGCCGGTGATCGAGAACTTCTCGGGTTGATCGCCGTTGCCGACACGGTGAAACCCGAATCCAAATCCGCCATCGCGGCCCTGCACCGTGAAAAGCTGAGAGTGGTGATGCTGACGGGCGACAACCCGGAAACGGCCGGCTCGATCGCCGCACAGGTCGGGATCGACGAGATCGTCGCGGAGGTCAGGCCGGACGAAAAATCGACCAAAGTCGGTGCGCTGCAATCCGAAGGACGCCGGGTCGGCATGGTGGGTGACGGCATCAACGATGCGCCGGCACTCGCCCAGGCCGATGTGGGTCTGGCGATCGGCACCGGTACGGATGTGGCCATCGAGACGGCCGACGTCATCTTGTCGAGCGGCAGTTTAAACGGGGTGCCGCGGGCGATCGCCATCAGCCGCGCCACGATGCGCACGATCAGGCAGAACCTCTTCTGGGCCTTCGGGTACAACGTGGTTTTGATCCCGATTGCCGCCGGGGTCCTCAATTCATTCGAGGGCCTGCCGCATTTCTTGCGCCAGCTTCACCCGATCATGGCGGCGCTGGCCATGGCTTTCAGCAG
>CAVSIM010000024.1:0-179695 GCA_963728055.1 uncultured delta proteobacterium
CGGCAATACGGTGGATTTTACGGTCATGGTGCACAAGATTCATGACGCAGCGGATTACACCATCTGGGGATTCAACAACTCCGAGCATGACTACTCCGAGGTCCTGTATCCTCAGGAGATCGTGGACTGCCGCAAGTGCCACAACGGCGACGATCCGGCCACCCCGGACGGAAACGACTGGAAGACCGTCCCCTCCGAAGCGGCGTGCTCTTCCTGCCACCCGGCGCCCGCCAATGTTCTCAGTTTTACGCCGGACCAGATCGAGGCGGCGCACGTGACGTCCAACTCTACCCCCAACAATTCCCTTTTGCCTCCGGGGGTGCCCAACATGGCATACGTGCTGAACTCGGCCACCGTCGAGGGCAGCAACCAGGCGGTCATCAGGTTCGAGATCCTGAGAGACGGCGTGCCGCTCGACCTGTTGAACCTGCCGGCGGATCTGACGGCGGCCAACAACCGGCCCAGTTTTATATTTGCCTATGCCCTGCCGCAGGATGGTATCACCAACCCGGCCGAGTACAACAATCTCGGGCAAAGCGCGGCCCAGCCCGTTTCCGTGAGCCTGGGTGACCTCTCACCGCTCGCCGGCGATCCTGCAGATGTTGCCGGCACCCTGGTTGCCAACGGAGACGGCACGTTCACGGCGACCACCGGCGGGGCCGTGTTTCCCTCGGCATTTTCCCGCCCGGCGCTACCCGCCGGGCCGTGGGCCTGCAAGGCTACTTCCAGGTGGATACGGACGGCGACGGTACCGCCGACTACCCGCTGCATACGCCTTCGGCGGTGGTCGCCGTCAGCGGTGATGCCGAGCGGCGTGAAGTGGTCGACAACAACAAGTGCGCCAACTGCCACGAGTGGTTCGAAGGCCACGGCGGCAACCGGGTCTTCAACATGAACATCTGCGTCTTCTGCCACAATCCCAACCTGAGCAGCAGCGGCCGAACGGTCGACCCTGCGACAGCGAGTGCTGAGGTTGTGGCCGCCTATGGACCCGACCCTTTAACATATCCTGAAGCCACGAACAACTTCAAGGACATGGTCCACGGCATCCATGGCGCGGAAGTGCGGTCCACGGACTATGAATTCGTCCGCAACCGGAATAACGGCATTCCCTACAATTGGAGCGAGGTGGTATTTCCGCAGAGCGCCGGCAACTGTCTGGCCTGCCATATATCCAATTCCTCCTTCACGCCCCCGCTGGATGAGGACACCCTCTTGACCACCAACCGGACCACGGGGGAGTCCAACGGAATGGATTTGGATACGGCCGCTGTTCAAAACGCCCGGGATACCGTGCCCAATCCCACTGACTTCGTCATCACGCCCACCGCGGCGGCCTGCTACGCCTGTCACGACGGTGAGGTGGTGCAGGCGCACATGGAAGGCAACGGCGCCTTTATCAATGCCAACCGCAGTGACGCTTCGGCTGCGCTTGAGACCTGTGCCCTTTGCCATGGCAGTGGCAAGAGTGCGGACGTCGCAGTGGCGCATCGGACCGTGGAACCCACCGTGCTCGGCGTCATCAAAGCGCCTCCCGAAGAAGACGGGGGAGACTCCGGCGGCGGCGGGCAGACGCAGGTCGATCTGTGCGGCCCGGGCCCGATCAGCTCCCAGCCGGGGGGACATACCTCCAGACTCGACTGCTGCAGCTGTCATGGCTTCAACTAGTCGATAACCCGCGATGACTACGGGGCATTCCTTTAGGGTACGCCCCGTTTTTTATCATGGTGGGGAAAAAGCGCACCTGCCCGGCCGTTGAAATCATCCATGGCTCAAAAAGCGTAATGATGTTGATTTAACTTTTTGATACCTGTAAATTATGATGCCGGTCGGGTGTCGCCTCAAATGAACTGCGAAAGGGGGGAGATAGGCATGGTGAGGATTATGATCATATTGGCGCTATGCATTACAGCCTCTTGTGCCACCTCGGTTCCGCCCATGCCCGATTACCAGACGAATCGTGCGCAGGAGTGCGGACGCGATTGCCACAGACAGTATTCCAGTTGCATGAAAAACGAAATACGACCCGATTACCTACTGTTTTCACCCAGAAAAGAGGCCTGTCAACAAATGCTGCGCGAGTGCTATAATACCTGTTTAGAAAAAGACAAAATGTGAGTTTTACTGGGGCTCCCGTAATTTGGTTTCATATTTCCCATCAAAATCATTCCCAGCCATGCCAGGCATGCCAAGGCCTGATCGTTTGCGGCAAGACGGTCGAACAAAAAAACAGTGCGCCAGGAACCCTCGTTAGCAAATCTAAAAAATCCAAAAAAAGATGCAATTAGCGATAAACACAGTCGGCAAGGAACTCCAAGGCAGCGCAGAATACTGTAAAAAGGAGAAGATAGGAATAGAACTAACCGATATCGCTTATCCTTGGAACCTCGATGGCGATCCAAAATATTTCATAGAAAAATACAACACGTCCACTGAGGGGATAACGCCGCGTGTATGTCACGGGCCTTATTTCGAGCTTAATGTCGTCAGCTTTGATAAGGCGATCATAAGTGTCTGCAGACAACAGCACAGGCAGGCTTTAGATATTGCCAAAAGAATAGGCGTCGGCACTTATGTAACTCACACGAATTTCAACCCTTTGATTCGCCAGCCCTCTTATCGTGCCAAGTTTGCCGATCGATTTCTTGATTTCTGGCTTCCTTTTGCCGATGACGCTGCAAGTCGCGACATTGTCATTGTTTTTGAAAATCATTGGGAAAGTCATCCGGAAATACAGGCAGAGATAATCCACAAAGGCAACCACCCAAGCATTAAGGCCTCATTTGACAACGGCCATGCATTGATTTTTTCAGGGTTACCGGCTGCTGATTGGATTGAAATACTGGGCGCGGATTTATATCATTGCCATTTGCACGATAACGATGGGGAATTAGACCAGCATCATGCCATCGGCACCGGCAAAGAAGATTGGAAAAATCTGATCGAGGCTTTGCAAAACTATGCGTCCCATGCTGTTTTGGTAGCTGAAAGCGACCATTTGCAGGAAAATAAAGATAGCATCGATAAATTAAGGAGTCATTTAAATCGAGTCGAACCATAAACCGCCGATTTCTCGTTCATCCGGACGGCAAGCCCATTATCGCGATGAACTTACAATGTCATAGACTTCATAAAGGGTCGGCCGATCCAGCAGATTTTCGATTTGGACCTCGTTTGACGCCCTTTCCTCACTCTCCTGCCATCGGATCCAGTCTTCGACGCTCTGCCAAGTCGATATCACGGTAACACTTTTGGCGTCATAGTGGTTTGCAAGCGTTTCGCCCGAAAGGTAGCCCGGTTGATCCATGGCCGACTTGCGGAATTCGCTGAGCATTTGGATGGTTTCCTCAACCAGACCTTCTTTAACGTGCCTTCTGATAAATATTCTGACTGCCATTTTGTTTTCCTCCCGTTAACTATAAAATCAATTTTAACGGTTCACAGGGTTGCAAAGTTCCATGCGCTTTAAACCACCTCATTGTAAGCGTTTAAAGGGTGCCGCAGATGCAAGGCGTCGGGTGCGCTGACGTACTTTTGTACTTCAAGAGCCCGACAACAAAGCATATGCGGTGCCCTTTGAACGCTTACAATCAAATGACGATGTCATCTCGGATATCAATCGGTCGGCAAAGTACTGACGGCAGGACTTTCAAGTGCGACCGTTGGTATTTGGGTCACGGTATGAAGTAATTCCACACGATTGCGCCGGATTATGGTTTGTCTACAAGGCACATCCGCCTGCGCATATCGGGATACGTGTGGGTGGATGTAACGCAGTAGACGGGCCATAAGACAAGCAGGCAGTGGAATTATTTTTTTCCGGGGCCCTTAGATTATGGGGGCGGCAGCAATGTGTTCCATGGCCGTCACGGCATCCCGAACAGCCGTAAAAATAAGGTTGGAGTGTTTCCGCTCGCGAAACGTGCCCTCTTCCTGAATTTCAATGTAGGCCGGACTGATGGCCCCGCCGATGGCGTAAATGCCCTTAACGCTGGTTTGAAAATTGGGAGTAAGCATGATCAAGCGGTCGCCGGTCTTTCCGATTTTACAGACACCCTCGGTGCAAGTAATCTGCTGCAGTCCCAAACGGTCGAAAACCGGTGCAGGGCCTTGCGTGCCGATACAGGCGATGACGTGTTTCATCGGAAAACTCATCCACTGCTGGTTCTTCACCCCCTCTCCAAGATCGATAGCTTGAGTTTGGACCAATAGACGCTCTACACCCTCTTCGTCTACCTCGCCGATTTTGGGTATTGCTCCTTGGAGAATCTTGATATGGCCGCCGAGAAGAATCTCTTCTCCAAGGTCCCGCGCCACGTCTTTGTTGATCCTGAAATGCTCCATCCGGTTGCCCCAATAAACCGGTGTTGCATCCGCAGCGTCTCTTTTAGCTTTCGACAATGTGGCGACAACGTCGGCGGCGGCGTTTCCACCCCCGATAACCAGAGTCGGGGCGCCGAGGTGATCGGCCGGATTCTCGAGCTTTCGGGCAATTGTTTTGGCCTCACCATAAACCCCCAGATCCACTGGGATGTTGCTACCGAACGCCAATACGACATGGGAGGCCTGATACTGATTTTTTCGGGTAACAATGGAGAAACCGCGCTGGTTTTTTAAAAGGTCGGTGAACTCCTCTCCCGCACGGATGCCGATCTTGTACTTTTCGATGCACGCCTCTATTTTTGCAAGGTAATCTTCCACCGGTCTGTTGTTTCCATCCGGCATGAGATTTTCCACGGAAAAAGGACCGGAATCTCCTTTGGGAATCGTCGGGTAAACCTTTTTCCCCTTGGGGTAAGAATCGATGATGCCCTGGAAAGCATTTTGACCTTTTTCCAAAAGAATATAGGTCCGGCCGAGTTCAACCGCTTTCAACGCGCAGGCCAAACCGCCAGGACCAGCCCCGATGATTGCAACATCGTAAGTTGTCATCGTGGATGCCTTTCCTTGATCGATGTAAATTCGAATGTCGCATGCAAGAATATGAAACCGTTCTTCAAACCCACCTTCATCGCCAGGCAATAACGCGCTTCAAGGGCGGGCCTCAACCAAGGTGATTAGATGGAAACGGCCAGCGAATAGTTCCGGCAGCAAGCTGAAAAGTCATTCACACCGATCGTCCCGGTTCGATGCGCTGAACCGTTGAAGCCAAAAAGAGCATCAACCTCCTGGAGCCATCTGTTGTAGACGAGCCGGTTGGCCTGCTCCAAACGTGGGAAGAAATTGCGATCGATGATACCGCGTTGAATGGCCTCGTCTCTCAGCCGACGAATTATATCACGACCGTCAACCAGCTGGCTGCAGGCACTGGTGCAGCGACCGCAGTCGAGGCACAGCCAGATAGCCGGACTGCTGAGCAATTCATCCGTCAAGCCCAGGTTAAACATTCGAAACAAGGCCCGTGGGTCGAACACGCTTCTTTCGCAAGAAACCGGACAGGCACTGCTGCACTCTCCGCAGGCAAAGCATGCCGCGGCCCGCGCGGAGTTATAACTTTTAAACGCATCGTTCGAGCTGCTCTCCGTCGAGTTAAAACAAATTGTCCGTCGTGACTCATTAACCGGTGTGAGAAGCCAGTCACACCACTGGCGATCCGAAATCGAATTCAACTTCCCCTGGAATGACATAACCACAGCGCGTTTTCGAACGCGTTGAAAACGTTCGAACAGGAACCGATAAGCACGGTTTGTCTCGGTTGAAATTATGTTTCTTTTCATTGAGATGCGCCGGATGTGAGCAATTAAATCCGAGGGCTTTACGGTGTTGGGACATATCTGCTTACATCGCCGGCAGGCCAGGCAGTACCAAATTGTAGGTTCGTGCAGCAGTTCGTCAAGCATGCCTAAATTCGCCATCCGCACGATCTTCTGCGGCCGCAGTATTCCGGTGGCGACATTGACGGGACATTCGAAATCACAAGAGCCGCAAGTCCAGCAGCGATTAATGTCTGCATTGGCACCTTGTTCGATCAAATTTCTGTGGCCAGCATCGGGTTTAATTGTCGAATTGAAACCTTTAAATTTCACTGGCATCGGCATAGTGACCGACCTCATTTCATCAAAAGCACCTCGGTGTTCGAAATTTTTGAATCTTATTTTTGAGAAAGGCGGTGACCGACAGTTTTACAGCACCGAAAGTAACCGGTACAAGGGTAACAATGATCGAAGGCTCAGGCAACCTGATTTAAGGGCAGGACTGCCTTTTTATCAAGACTCCTTTTATGAAGTTATTGGTTGTCTGCCTGGTTGGCAACAGCAAAGACGATAAAATTAAAACCGATTAAAAGGAAAATGCCGAATTCGATTTATTGCCATTTGCTCTTGGGAGATGTATATCAAACTTCGAAGTGCAGCCATTTCTTATCCCGCACTGCGGGCTGGTTCGCAGTTTTGTATCAGCCATGAACATACTAAAAATGAACCAACTGAAAAATAAGCTCATTGCCCGGTTTTTCGCCCGATACCCCTCACTGCTCAACAGGTGGGTCCGAAAGACCCGGTTCGTTTATTTCTCCGATACTCCCTGGACTTCATACACGGGTGATCCGTCCAAAAGCCGCCTGGCGCTGGTGACCACCGGCGGCGTGCATCTGAAAGGCCAGCCGCCTTTTGACATGCGGGATTCACAAGGCGATCCGTCATTTCGCGAAATCCCCGCCGATGCCGCTCCGGCCGAGATGACCATCACTCACGACTATTTCGACCATCGCGATGCGGACAAAGATATCAACATTCTTTTTCCGGTCGCCGGTGTACGGCTGCTCGAACGCTTCGGGGAAATCGGCCGGGTGAATCAGCGGCACTTTTCCTTCATGGGTCATATCCGTGGCCGTCACCTCGACGCCCTGCTCCAAAGGAGCGCGCCCGATGCCGCCGCACGGTTGCGCCAGGACAAGGTCGATATTGTTCTGCTCACACCGGGGTGAGGCCTGTGCAACCAGTCCGTGGGGCTGATTCAACGCGTGATCGAGGCCTCCGGCATCGCCACGGTCTCGATCACACTATCAAAGGAAATCACCGCGCAAGTCAGGCCGCCGCGCGCGGTTTACCCGCACCTGCCCCTCGGTCACCCGCTCGGGTTTCCGCATCAGCGCTTCCGCCAGATTCAGATCCTGCGCCTGCTCCTGAAGTGTATCCAGGATATCCAGTCGCCGGGCACCATCATCGATCTCGATCTGAGCGCAGGCGACGATCCAGCCATCGACTGCCCCCTCTGCTCGACCCGACCTATCGGGCGCGCGTGACATTGCAGCCGGCAGCCCTTATGTTGCCTGATAAAGGGGTCCATCTTCGGTCTGCTGAATAGCAGCGCACATATCGAAGACCCGTGGTTCAAGATTCACGTTCTGTGGCGACCTCAAGTGCACAGGACCAGTCGCGTCTGTGCTCGACTCCCCGTTCCCTGGGCCCCCTGCGGCACCACCAACCATAAAAATAAGGCGTGGTATTTTTCGATGCCAGTCTGTGAAAAATAGAGGAGATCGACCATGACAAACATCGCCGAAAACCGTCGCCAGACGATTGATCCCGTATGTAAAATGAAGGTCAGCGCGCAGAACAACCGGTACTTTTCCACCTACAAGAAGAACCGGTTTTACTTCTGCGCCGACGCTTGCCGCAAAGCGTTTACGGAAAATCCCGCAAGATACCTGGACGAGAAACCTGAAAAGCCGCCGGGGTTATGGAAGCGGTATCTGAACCGGTTGAACAAAGCCACCGGCGGCAAGCCGCCGACTTGCTGCGGATAATGCCGACCCAAGATGGTCGAGCAAGGAAAGTGGGTATTTTCTCCCCGACCGAAATATCATCCGGATATATTCGACCCGGTCAGAACGGGTATGCCAAAAACTGATTTGGCCGCCGCGTCGACATTTTTCACAAGACTTTCCATTCTTATCTCTTATAATTCCAGGACATTATATAGATGGCCGGGGAAGTTTCCCTCACACGGGCAGCGGCGGCACGAAACCTGCTATTCCAAAGCGAGACGCAGCGAGAATATGACCTCACACACTTTTCAGAAAAGGAGACTAAAGAATGAAAACAATATCCAGAATGGCACTCTATTTGGCCGCCCTCACCGTTTTGGTCCTGATCGGCTGGGGGGTGACGGCATCGGCCGATCGCAGAAGGGGCTATGGACCGCAGGACGGGTGCCCCAGTTATGCGGCCAACTTAAGTGCGGAAGATCAGCAAGCAGTGGCACAGGAGCGACAGAAATTTTTCGATGAAACCCGTGATCTGCGGCAGGACATGCATCAGAAGCGGCTGGAACTGCAAAGCGAACTGGCCAAGAAGAATCCGGATGCTCAAAAAGCCGCCGCGCTTCAGAAGGACATCTCCAAGATAGCGGAGGAATTCGACCAGAAGCGGCTCGACTACGTGATGAAAATGAGGAAAATCAATCCCGATATCGGCCGGATGAGCGGCTGGAGCAGCGCGGACAATGACGATGATGCCGATGGCCCGAATTACGGCCGCCATATGGGACGGGGGTACGGACGCGGCATGGGCGCCGGCTTCCGCGGCTACCAAATGATGGGACCGGGAATGATGGGCGATGCCGACGGAGACTGGAACTGTCCCAATAGCGGCCGCACGATGGGTTTCGGCCGCGGTTACGGCATGATGGGCTACGGCTCGGGCATGGGAAGCGGAATGATGGGACACGGTTATGACATGGGTCCCGGAATGATGGGTGGCGGTTACGGACGTGGAGCCGGCACGATAGGTAGAGCGCCCGTTCAGGGTGGAACCGGCGCCGGATCCGCCCGGCTGGAAACCCCGCTCGATAAAGACGGCGCCCGCACAACCGTTGAAAATTACCTGCAGTCGACCCGCAACCCCAATTTGAAACTGGGAAAGATCACCGACCAGGGCGAGGCCTTTGAAGCCGAAATCGTCACCAAAGACGGCTCCCTGGTGGACAAATTGCTCGTCGACAAATCCACCGGCTGGATGCACCCGGCCGACGACTAGACCAACTCATCCGAAAATATGAACAGAAGGTCAACATGACGCTTCACAGAAGAGAATTCCTGAAAGCGGCGGCAGGCGCCACACTCGGCGCTTGCCTGCCGGCCGGTCTTTTTTCGAAAGCCCTGGCCGCAGCCGCCAAGCCGGTGCGCGAGTATCATTTTTCCGCTTCTCCGGCCAACATCAGCCTCGGCAACGGACCTGATTTTACGGCCTGGACATTCAACGGCCGGGTCCCGGGTCCGGAAATCAGGGTTAAGGAAGGCGAAATCGTACGGGTGGTGCTTAAGAACTACCTTCCCGAAGGAACCACGATCCACTGGCACGGCATTCCACTTCAAAATGCCATGGACGGGGTCCCTGGCATCACCCAGCCGCCGGTCATGCCGGGTGAAAGCTTTGTGTACGAATTCGAAGCCTCCACCCCCGGCAGTTTCCTGTATCACTCGCACGCCCGCTACCAGCTCGACCAGGGTCTCTACGGACCGCTGATCGTGGAGCCGGCCGGAGCGGAGGCGGCCTACGACCGCGAATACACGCTTGTTCTGGAAGACTGGGTCATGAAGGACGGGGGCGGTGCGGCCCGCACCGAACGGCGCCCGCCTTCGGGAATGATGCACGGCATGATGGGCCGCGGCCGGTCTGCCGGGCCCGATCAGGGTCCATTGTTGGAACCGGTCTACGACGGGTATGCCGTCAACGGAAGGATTTATCCGGCAACGCGGTCGCTGGCGGTCACACAGGGTGAGCGGGTGAAGCTGCGCTTGATCAATGCCTCATCGGCGACCATCTTCCATCTGCAACTGGCCGGCCACCCCCTGACCATCACGCATGCCGACGGCAACCCGATCCGGCCGGTCGAAACCGATGTGCTGCGGATCGGAATGGGAGAACGTTACGATGTGATTTTCGAGGCCGCCAATCCGGGCCACTGGCTCTTGGCGGCTGCCGATACGGGTCTCGGGGAAAACCGGCTGCGAGTGCCGATCCTCTACAAGGGCGTCAATTCGACCGCGGCCGTTTTGCCGCAATTCAACCAGGGGCTGCGATTGGCCTCCTACACGGATTTCGCCGCCCGCGCTGCAGATGGATATCCGGGTGGAACCTCCGATCGCATTTATAATCAAGTGCTCGGCGGCGGCATGCATTCGGCCTTTTGGACCATCAATGGGCGTGTATATCCCAATGCCGAAACGCTTTTGGTCGACAGAGGCGAACGTGTGCGCCTGGCATATGGCAACCGCAGCATGATGCCCCATCCGATGCACCTGCACGGCCATTTTTTCAGAGTGGTCAACGGTTCGCTTCCGCACGAGCACTGGGTGCTGAAAGACACGATCATCGTCGACCCGATGCAGCGCATCGACGTCGAGTTCACGGCCGACAACCCCGGCCATTGGTTTCACCACTGCCACAACCTCTATCACATGGAAGCCGGCATGGCCAACGTGATCGCCTACCGGGAATCCGCCCGATCGGAAAAATTTTAAGTGAGCGTTTGCAGGGCACCGCATCGGCTTTGATGTCGGCCACTTTACGTTCAAAAGGTACGTCTGCGCGCCCGACGCCGTGCACCTGCGGCACCCTGTAAACGCTGACAATTAGGTGGTTTGAAGCGTATCGGACCGTGCAACCCTCTGAACGGTCATAATTTTATAGACAGTCCAGGGCGATGAAAAGATGCCGGGACCAGGGATTCCCCGGTATAATGATGGTTTTGACGCCGGGCTCCGATTCGGCTATAATGCGGCAAGGTATGCAAATCAAAGGAAAATTCGACCTTGTCGCATTCAAACAGCGCCAGCAGTAATGGTCCCGGCCCGTTTTTCAGACCCATTCTGATTGGCCTGGCCGTCGCGCAGCTGCTGGCGACGGCCCAGGTTTTCCTTTCCAACCGTCACCTCCACGCCCAAGTTTTGGCCCTGCACCGGGCGGGCTATCTCGAAATCCCCTCCCTGGCGGCCCTGCAGCACCCGGGGACCATCGCATCGGCGGTTTTCGGCGGGCTGTTCTTCACCCTGAGCATCGGCGCGGGCCTGACCCTGGCGACGATCGGCGCTCTCTGGCTCTGGCAAACCCTGGCACGGCGCCATCGCTTCGTTCTGATCCTGCTGCTGCTCATCTGGGCGGGCAGTCTGATCCTGGTTAACCTCAATGGCCTGAATGTCTTTGCATCGCTTTATTTTACGCTGGTGCCGGCGGCCGTGGCCCTGGTCCAGGTTCGCGGTTCGGTGAAGGCCCCCGGCCGTGAAAATGGCCTCCGGCGACTGGCTCCCCTCTGGCCGCTGGCTCTTTTGGCGATGCTGTGGGGCGCCCAGGCGGACAGCCGTCTTTTTGTCGACATCAGGGACTATCTTTTGTTGTCCAATCCGCTCGGCCGCTCCATCAACGATTTCTACTATCGCTACACGCTTTATGCGGCCGAAGCGTTCAAGTCCCTGGACCAGAAGCTTCAACGGCCCTGCCGGATCGGGACGTTTCAGCCGCCTCCGCTCTATCGGCGGCTGGAAATTCAGCTGCGGCACCGTGATTACCTGGACCTGAAAAATGACGGCCCCGTCATGGTGCGGGTCGAACAAAACGGTGAGAGCCTCGTGTGGCTCGATCGGGAAAAGCCGGTGCTGAAGGTGCCGGCCGCCTCTTTTTTCGCGAATCCGGCCGCCGTGCTCTCGGCACTTTCCGAGAAAACCGATCGATCGGCATATTTTCGGCGGTTCACGTTCTTCGGCATTTTGTTCGCCTTCCCGGTATTGCTCTACAGCGGTGTTTACGGCGCATTCAGGCTTGCAGGCGGCTTTTTCCTGCGTCCTTCGCACGCGGACCTTTTCTCCGGCAGCCTCTGTTTTATGGTGGGCGTCCTGCTCCTGGTGCCCGTTTCTTCCGGAAACCGCCGACCGGTCACCGCCGAAAATCTCGCGGCGGCCATCGGCGCCCCGGATTGGCGCGAGCGCGTTGCGGCCCTCAAGCTGATCGAAACCTCGAAACTGGAAATCGCCGCCTATCCTTTCTACAGAGACCTGCTCGCCAGCCGGCACCTGCCCGAGCGGTACTGGCTGGCGCGCGCCCTGGCGGTCAGCCGCGATGACCGTACCATCGCAGATGCGGTGCAATTGGCCCGCGACCCGCATCCCAACGTGGTCTGCCAGGCCCTCTATGCCCTGGGGCAACGGCAAAGGCCCGCTACCGTGGACCTGGTCCTGGAGATCATCTCGTCCTCGGACAGCTGGTATGTCCAGCGCTACGGTTACATCGCCTTGAGGTCACTCGGATGGCGGCAGCCCGCATCGAACTGAAGACCCTTCTGCTCAGTCTCCTGGCGATCGCATCGGTGGAGGTCGTTTCCGCGGTTCTCATGCCGGCCGATTGCGCGAACCCGCTGATGGTCACCGCTGCGGTAAGACTCCTGGAGCTTGGACTCCTGACGGCAGTCCTTTTTTATTCTGACGGGGGCCTGGCGGCCGTCGGCCTGTCGAAAGCCACAGCCGCCCGCGGCTTCGGGCGCGGACTTCTCTGGGCCGTCGCATTCGGGGGCGTCGTGGCCGGAATCGCCGGGATTTTCCTTTTGTGGGGCATCGACCCGTTACGCTCGATTCGGGCTCCCCTGCCGGCCGACACATCCCGGGTCCTTAAACTGTTTCTGGTCGGAGGACTCCTCGGCCCCATCACCGAGGAAATGTTCTTTCGCGGCATTCTCTACGGTTATTTCCGGCGCTGGGGAATTTTCCCGGCGCTTTTCGTGAGTACCCTTGTCTTCGTTTTCCTGCACCCCATCACCTTTCCGGCCGTCACGCAGACCATCGGCGGGGTTCTCTTTGCCGCGGCCTACGAGATCGAAGGCAACCTTCTGGTGCCGATAACGATCCACGTTCTCGGAAACCTGGCGATTTTTTCTGTGGGATATTTATTTTGATTATCGGATTTCGGGCTTAACTTAACACAGGCGCCGACCGGCGCCACCGATCTCACCATGTATAACAAGGAGTCCTCGAAATGAAAAAAATATCCATCGCGCTGCTGTTGGCCACCGCGCTGTCACTTGCCATCGGCGCCTGCTCTCTAGTGCCGCGCGCCGGCGCGGACGTGCCCCTGATGAGCGGGAACGAACTGAAATCCAGGCTCGGCAGCCCGGACACCATCATCGTCGATGTCAGGGCCGGCAGTGACTGGACGGGCAGCGACCGGAAAATCCTGGGCGCCGCTCGCGGCGATCCCAAGGATTTCGGCGCGTGGTCCGGCGCCTTTCCAAAGGAAGCGACGCTCGTGCTGTACTGCGCCTGACCGAACGAATACACCAGTGTCAGGATGGCACAGAAACTGTTGGCGCGGGGCTACCGGAACGTCTACGCCCTCAAGGGCGGCTGGAATGAGTGGGTACGGGCGGGATTTCCGGTTGAGAAAAAGTAAACGGGTCGTGCCGTTCAATCAAGCCGGAATAATCGGAAACCAGCTGATTATTCCGGCTTTTTAGCCTGGGGAAGGAGATAAGGTTTCCGTTCGGCTACAAATTACGGCAGGTCCGTATTTTGCTGGAGTTCGCAACTGTCCTCCGGACAAAAGAGGTTCAACCAGACCCCCTTGTCTTTACGGGCTCCGGCCGTGCTTCCGGCCGCCGGAATGGTAATTTTGCCGTCGTCGCTGATGCAGGATCTGTCCGGACAGTTTATTTCAAGCCAAACGCCCTGCCGCCCCGACGTTGCGGCAGCGTTTCTTTTATCCGGTGGAAGCTCATCGACTTCATCTTTTTCCAGGACACGGGCCTCCGGAAAAAAGAAGGTGAAACGCGAACTGTTTTCTTGCATGGCCATTGCGGGGCCTCCTTTCTGTATGCTATTAAAAAAAACTTTCACGCACCACGTCCGTTTTTTAAACGGGTTTTAATAAAGGTATAGGCGATTTTGATGAAGTCAACCCGGCGAGCCGCCCCTGGCTTTGACCGAAAATCCTTTCGAAACAGCGCGGTTTTTCTGAAGAGGCGCTGTTTTTATTATAACCGCCGCACGGGGGAAAACTGCGCGTGGAAAAGCTGATCTGCCACTGTTTTCACTACACGGCCGAAGATATCCGGCATGATTTTCTTCAAAACGGCCGCTCGCTTATCATGGAAGAGATTCAGGGCGCCAAGCGTTTCGGCGGCTGTCAGTGCAGCGTCAAAAATCCACAAGGCCGCTGATGCCTGCCCGACGTCCGCCGGGTCGTGGACGCAGCCAAAGCGGCCCCGCTGGAAAAACTCCCGCCGGCTGGAGAAAAACCGATCGATGTATAGATAGTGCCCATCCGCGATCTTTTTTAGGCACTTCTCAGTGTCCAATTCATAAATGTGGATTTTTTTCGCTGGACAAGGCCGCACAAGGGTTTGCGGCGAGGCGTACTTTATGTACGCCGCAGCCGGAAACACGCTACGACCGGCCGCCCAGCGGAAAAAAGACCATTTATGGATGGACACTAGATATAAGATTTAAGATCAGATTTGGCAAAGACAAAGGGCAACGGCTGCCAAGCAACCGATACCACATCCCAAATCTCTTTCATGCTCAATAGCGTCAATAAAGCCCCGGTCAGCTCAACGGCCTAACGGGCTCAACCGGCTAAACGGGCTACCGGGCACAACCGGCTATCGGGCCAACGGGCAAACCGGCCGACGGGCTGAACCAAAGGACACACGCGGTGCACGTCCATCTCGAAGACTTCGTCCCTTTTGTTTCCTGGATTCGCGGCTACGGCAAGCGCTACATCAAAGCGGACCTGTTCGCCGGTCTGACGGTGGCAGTGGTGGCCGTGCCGCAATCGATGGCCTATGCCCTGATCGCCGGTCTGCCGGTTCAGTACGGCCTGTACGCCTCGATCGTGCCCACCATCATCGGGTGCCTGTGGGGCAGTTCGGCCCACCTGATTACGGGCCCGACGACCGCCGTGTCCCTGGTCGTCTTCAGCTCGCTCGGTCCCCTGGCCCGCCCCGACACGGCCGCCTACCTCGAGCTGGCATTTTTCCTGGCCTTGCTGGTCGGAATCATCCAGATCGGCATGGGACTCGCCCGGCTGGGGGCCCTGCTCAATTTCGTCTCCCACGCCGTGCTGCTGGGATTCACGGCCGGCGCCGCCGTGCTCATCGCCTTCAAACAGCTTCCGGGACTGCTCGGCATCGAGATCGCCAAAACCAGCGTTTTCTACGAGCACCTCTACAACGTGGTCATCCACCTGCATCGGACCCAGCTGATCACCCTGGGGCTGGGGCTCATCACGATCGTCGTCATTCTGGCCGTCAAGCGCCTCCGGCCGAACTGGCCGGGAACCCTGATCGCCATGCTGCTGGTGGGGACCCTGGTGAGCGTCTTCGGCCTGGACCGGCGCGGCATCGCCGTCGTGGGGGCGATTCCGGGCAGTCTGCCGCCGTTCAGCGTGCCGGAAATCGAAGAATTGACCCAAATCGGCCAATTGGTGCCGGGGGCGCTGGCGATAGCCATCCTGGGCCTGGTCGAAGCCGTGTCCATCGCCAAGTCGATCGCCGATCAGACCCGACAGCGGCTCGATGTCAACCGTGAATTCGTGGGCCAAGGCCTGGCCAACGTGGCCGCGTCCCTGTTCAGCGGCTACCCCGGCAGCGGATCGTTCACGCGCTCGGCGGTCAACTTCAGGTCCGGGGGTAAAACTCCCGTCAGTGGGGTGATTTCCGGGCTGGCGGTCGCCGCGACGGTTCTGCTGGCGGCACCGTTGGCCGCCAAGCTGCCGATGTCCGCCCTGGCCGGCGTTCTGATTGTCGTGGCGTACGACATGATCCGCAAGGAAGATATCGTGCGCACCATCCGGGCCACCCGCAGCGATGCGGCCGTGCTGGTGATCACCTTCCTGTCCACGCTCCTGCTGAATATCGAATTCGCGATTTACGTCGGGGTTCTCCTGTCGATCGGGCTGCACCTGGCCGCCGCCTCCCACCCGCGCATCCAATCGGTGGTGCCGGATCCCAACACCGCCAAGATGGCCGCGGCCGACTATGGCGAGACCTGCTGCCAGATGGACATCCTCGACATCGAAGGCTCGGTTTTTTTCGGTTCGGCCGCCTTCGTCATGGACGACTTCCAGCGACGCCTGCGCAGCGCCCCGCACATCGCCAATGTCCTGATCCGCATGCACCGCGTCAACACCCTGGATGCCAGCGGCGTCCACGTGCTGGAAATCATGCAGGAGGAAGTTCGGCGACGGGGCGGCGGGCTTTTTTTTTCCGGCATAAATCACCGGGTATTCGAGGTGTTCAAAAATTCGGGCATGTTGAAGGATATCGGCGAAACGCACATCCGCACGACCACCGGATCCGCCATCCGGCAGGCCATGCGGGAGTCTTTTTACCCGGAAGTGTGCGCCGCCTGTGAGTGGGTGATCTTCAGCGAGTGCCCCGATTTGAAAAAAGGCAACTGGGAAATTTTCGGGCCGGGCGTCCGGGCCCGAGCCGACGACCCGCCGCCGTTCGTCAAATGCCGGACCCCGATCGACGCCCCCGGCCGGGACGCGGCGGCAGCTGCAGGGATCGCGGGAGGAGAGGCCGGAAGATGATCAAGCTGCTCGTTTATACCGATGGAAAACCGGCGTCCGGCGGCGCCCTGCTCTTCGCGGCCGCGCTTAAAAAACGAATAGGGGCCGAGGTGACCGTCATCACCATTCGCTCCGGCACGCACGCCACGGAAGAGCCGCCGCCGCTCGGCACGGATTTGGCCATTGTGACGACAGAAGACATGGCGATACTGCCCCGCGGTCTGCAGATTCTGGTCGCCGCGGCCGGCATCCTCGCACAGGAAGGCCTGCTCGCGCCCCTGACGCACATCAATATCCGCGACGTTTCCAACGGCCATCTGTTTGTCGGGAAAACGCCCTCCGGCGAGCGGATCGCCTTCCGCGAATCCTTCGGTCCCTTCATCGAGTCGCTCAACCGCGAGATCGACGGAAATGGCCACAACCTGCTGGTGGTCTCCCCGCCCCGACGTACCGGACTGCGGCGGCTGGTGGCCGGCAACACGACCCGCAAACTGGCGTTAGACCTGCACACATCGGTTCTGGTGGTCCGCGGCGGCGGTCCGGACAGCCGCTTCGTGGTATGCGCCGACGGCTCCGCCTCGGCCCGACGCCAGTTCCCGCTCCTGAAACTTCTTCTGCGCGCCATTCGAAACCAGGTCGACCTGATCTGCGTCACAAAGCCGCATGAGAGCGAGGAAACCGCACGGGCGGCCGCCGAATGCCTCCGGCACGCCCGCAACTGGTTGGAGAACTGCGACAAGAACGGCCGCCTGCACCTGCTCGAGGGGGACGACCCGGCCGGATCGATTGTCGAAACCGCCGGCAGCGACGCGGTCATCGTCATGGGCGCCAGCCTGCGCCACGACGTGTATCGGCGCATGCTCGGCAGTCTGCCGATGCAGGTGCTGTCGCATACCGACGCCAGCGTGCTGCTGGTCAAGCTTCCGCCTGAAGCGGATTCAGATTTTTTCAATGATCCATTTACCTGTTGACGATCAGAGATTTTGGTATCATATACATATGAATTGCTTTTAACAAGGATTGGTGGTTTAACCCCTATTGTTCAGAAAGTTTCAAATTTCAGCCCGCAGCGCACTCGGGCGATAACCCGGCACGCGCCTGCTCTACGATGCTATCGATCCGCTGTTGTCCGCCACCCCTTTCTGAGGCGGACGAACCGGGCGGGCAACTCCTGTATCTTGCGTGTTTTTTGCCGTTTCCTCGTCTTTACGAAAAGAGACGATGAAATAGCGGGCCGATCCTGCGGCATGCAGCCGCAGAGAGGCGGCGACAACACCTCAAACGGGAAGGAGGAGTACATGAAGAAGTATGCGTTGATGATGGTGGTAGTGGTGATGGGTCTCGCGCTGGCCGGGGGCGTTTTCGCGGCCGACAAGGCGGCCATCGAGAAACAGGTCAATGACATCGTGATGGCCATCGATCACGGCAAAAAGGCCGCGGATTTCAAGGACGCCGCCAACAACAAACCCAATTATGTGTACATTATCAAAGAAGACGGCAGCGTCCTGGTTCACCCCTCGCTGGAAGGGAAAAACCTCAAGGAAGCCGCCATGCCGGCTTACGAGGCGGTGACCAAGGCCACCCCGAAGGGCACCTGGGTCAAGTACGAGTGGAAGGGCGCGGAGAAAAACGCCTATGTGAGGAAAACGAACAACGGTGAGATCGTCGGCAGCGGCTATTGATCGGCTTCTGCCAAACCGGTATGAAACGGCTTCGCAAATAGAATCCGCCCACCGCGCAAGTAAAATAAAATTAAGGTGAAGCCGGCCTTTACTTGCGACCTCTACTATCCCGGTGGGCTCGACTACCGGTTGACCCTTGCGTTCACATGACGGATGCAGGCCTTTTCCCGATGGCCTGCATCCTTTTTTTTTATTCTGCGAAACTGTCGACTAAAATCTCCTCCAGCTCCGCAACGGTCAGCGCAACCGGATTGGTCCGCATGCTGCTGGCCTTCAGGGACTGAGCCGCCAGGCGCGCGGTGTCGTTGGGCTGCACCCCGTAATGGCTCAAACGCGGGATTCGCACTTCCCCGACCAGCCGGTAAAGCCAATCGATGCCGTCGGTCACGGTGGCCGACCGGGAGCCGGTCAACCAGCGGCTTACCTTTTGATAACGGGCCAGGGCCACCGCTGCCGGTTCTCGATCCCGCAGGGCCTGCACATTGGCTTTCACGACAACCGGCAGCAGGTTTGCGCAAATTACGCCGTGAGGAGCATCGCACGAGCCGCCCAATGGACCCGCCATGCCGTGTACCGCGCCGAGCCCGGCGTTGGCCAATGCCAGGCCGCTGAACAGGCTGCCCAGGGCCATGTCGCTGCGTGCGCTCAAATCGTCCGGCCGGGAAAAGGCCGTTCGCAGGGAACGGGCGACCCTTCTTATGCCATCGCGACACAAACTGTCGGTCAGGGGATTCGATTTCTTCGACACGTAGGCCTCGATAAGCTGCGTCAGGGCGTCCAATCCCGTGGCGGCCGTCACCGGAGGCGGCAGCGACGACGTCACCTCGGGATCGACGACCGCAAAGCGCGGGAACATCATCGGGCTGCGCAGGCTGACCTTCACGCCGTGTTCGATCGATTTCAAGACGGCGTTGCAGGTGACTTCGGCCCCGGTGCCGGCAGTGGTCGGAACGGCGATACAGGGGGCCGGAGCATTTGCCAGCGGCCGGCCGCGGCCGATGACTTCCAGATAGTCCATCACATCACCGGGATTTTTGATCAGCGCGGCCAGCGCCTTGGCGGTATCGATGACGCTGCCGCCGCCGAAACCGATGACCACCTCGGTACCGTTGTCCCGCGCCCTGGACAATCCTTCCGCCAAATGTTCCAGGTTCGGCTCGCCGCCAACGCTGAAACGGCTGACGGTAAGGCCGTGTATCTTGAGCATTTGCTCCAGCACGTCGGCCCGCTCGGGTGCCCGGCCGCAGACCACCAGGACGCGCCGCCCCAAGTCGGCGGCCAGCCCGCTCACGCGCTCCAATGCACCGGCACCGAAGATGATGCGGTCCGCCGTACCGAATTCGAAATGCATCAGTCCACCCAGTCGAACGTTCGTGTCACGGCCTTTTTCCATTGTCCGATCCCCTTTTGGCGTTCGGCCGGATCCATCTGCGGCTGCCAGGTTTTGTCGACCGCCCAGTTGCGCCGCAGTTCGTCGGTCCCGGACCAGTACCCGACGGCAATTCCGGCCGCGTAAGCCGCCCCCAGGGCGGTGGTCTCGGAAATGGCCGGTCGGATGACCGGCACGCCGAGGATGTCCGCCTGAAACTGCATGAGCAGTTCGTTGGCCACCATCCCGCCGTCGACTTTGAGGCTGCTGAGGGCCACACCCGCGTCCTTGTTCATGGCCTCGACGATTTCCAGGGTCTGGTAGGCGCTGGCCTCTAAAACGGCGCGCGCCAGGTGAGCCTTGTTCACGAAGCGGGTCAACCCCGCGATGACCCCGCGCGCATCCGAGCGCCAGTAAGGGGCGAACAACCCCGAAAAGGCCGGCACGATGTAAGCGCCGCCATTGTCCGGTACCGTGCGCGCCAGCGGTTCGATATCCGCTGCCGCGGCAATCAGGCCGAGGTTGTCCCGCAGCCATTGCACCAGGGCACCGGCCATGGCAATCGCGCCTTCGAGGCAGTAGACCGGTTTCTCTCCGCGGACCTGGTAGCCGACCGTCGTTAAAAGCCCGTGGCGGGAAACCACGGGGGTGCCGCCGGTGTTGAGCAGCAGGAAGCACCCGGTACCGTAGGTGTTCTTGGCCTCGCCGACCTCGAAACACGCCTGCCCCACCAGGGCGGCCTGCTGATCGCCCAAGGCGCCGCAAACCGGAATGGTGGCATTCAGAGCCCCGTCTTTGGCGGTGTGCCCCCAGGTATTCCGGTCGCTGGACGGCACGATGCGCGGCAGGATGCGGCGCGGAATGCCCAGCACGTTCAGGATTTCCTCGTCCCAATCGAGGGTGGTCAGATTCATCATGAGCGTTCGGCTGGCATTGGTGACATCGGTCACATGCGCCCCGCCGTCAGGCCCGCCGGTCAGCCACCAGATGATCCAGGACTCGATGGTGCCGAAAAGGGCGGTGCCTTTATCGGCCGCCGCGCGGGCCTCCGGGACCTCGTCCAGGATCCAGCGGACCTTGGGTCCTGAAAAATAGGTGGCGACGGGCAGTCCGGTTTTTTCCCGGAACCGGTCCTGCCCGTGCTCGGCCGCCAACCGGCGGCAGATGTCATCCGAGCGGGTGCATTGCCAGACGATCGCGTTGTACAGGGGACGGCCGGATTTTTTATCCCACAGGACAACCGTTTCACGCTGGTTGGTGATGCCGATGGCCGCCAGATCCGTGCCGCCGATGCCGGTTTTCCCCAGGGCGCCTTTGATGACGGACTGGGAGTTGCGCCAGATTTCCAGCGGATCGTGCTCCACCCAGCCCGGCCGAGGGAAAATCTGGGCGTGTTCCATCTGGTCGAAGCCGATGATCCGGCCCCGCTGGTCAAAGACCATAAACCGATTGCTCGTGGTTCCCAGGTCCAACGCACCAATGTATTTGGCCATTGCTTTTTAACCTCCTTTCGTCTGTTAACGAAACCGCAGATGGGCACGAGTTAATGAAAAAAGAAGAACCAAAACGGGCTCAACCGGCTAAAGAGCCAAACGGGATGAACCCGGCTCACCGCTGTTTCAAATAGGCGTTGACGGCGCCATAGGCCGATGCGATGGCGAGGCCCGATCCGCATTTCATTCGCATCCAGTCGCAATGGGCCAAAATGGATCCGGCGGCATAGAGATTTTCATAGGCCGGGCCGGTGTCAGCACCCCGGGGTCGGAAACTTTCGTCGATTTCCAGGCCGGCGCGGTTGATGTCGTGACCCTTCAGATCCAGAAAATGCTCCCGGTGCCAGCCGCGCCGGTTGTCCGGCTGCGATACGGGCAGCTCGAATACCGTTTCGCGGATGCGCCGGCGGTCGGCGGCCAGCCCCTGACCGATAAACCGGCCACTGGCCAGTATCGCGGCTTGCGCGTCGACCGTGATCTCTTTTTCCGAAGACCCGATCTCGAAGTTGAAGCGCCCGCGGGCGTCCCGTGCGACCCCGATCACTTTTTTGTCACGCAGGCTGACGACCCCTAAGGACGGAAGCAATCGGTCGAAAGCGTTTTTCAGGCGCAACCCGGCGACGGCCGGCGGCAATGTGGGAATCTCGAATACCGGAACCCCGATCCTCTTTTGCAGGTCAGCCATAACGCCCGCCGTCTGGTAGGTACCACAAATCGCCGGCAGCCCCAACATTTTTGCATCCGCGAGGTGCGGCTTCACCGCGGCGGCCAATAGCTCGCGGGTACGGCTCAGTTCCAGTGCGTGGGCCATTCGTTCGGGGTAGAGTTCGGGCGGCAGATCGGGAAAGGTCAATCGGGCGGCGCGCAGGGCGGGCCATCTGTCCTTCAGGACAGCTTGGATCTGCCGCGCGCTGAAGCCTTTCAGACCGTGAAAATCGATAATCAGACAGGGGCGTTTACGGACCCAGGCCGTTACGCCGGCCCACATGCTTTCAGGTACGGCATAGGTTCGCTTGATGGTTCCGATCGGTGTGACGACATCCGCATTGCGGTCCTTGTAGCACCGATAGGGCAACCCGGCGGTTGCCAGAAAGCCGATGAACTCATCCAGGGCGGATCGGATATCATTTAGAGACAAACGGGCAAAAGGATGATCCGGAAACTTCCTGGATACAGCCGCTATGGCTGACCAGGGGTTCCGACGGCGTCGGCCGCTCTCGATCGGGTGAACCCCCAGCAGGTCAATCAAGCCGCTGGCATATATGATTTCGGCGGGCAGCCCGACCTGGACGATTGAAATATGGCGGCGGGCGGCGAAGAGGGCCGCGGCCATTCCGGCCATTCCGGCACCTATCACCATCAGTTCACAATGGATGGTTTCCGATTGAGCCATTCTTCGCCTGTGTGCCGTGACAACCGCCGGCCTCAGGATGCGTCTTCGAGTTCAAGTCCGAGCAGCCCGCAGTGCATGGCCTCCTGAAGTTCGGCCTGAATGAGGGCGCTGCCCCACATCAGGGGCTTTTGTCCCCGCCAGCGCGCATCGAGAAAGTTTTTCAGGTCCTCGATGCCGTGGCGGGCCTCCAGCCGTCCTTGATCGTAAAGGTGGGCCGTCACGCGGGCACTGCAGAAGGCTCCCTGGCAGGGGCCTTTCCCGATCCGACTGCGCAGGCCGATCGATTTGAGGTCCGGTCGAACGCCCTGGTTGCGGATGTCCTCAACGATGCTGTCGACCACGCTCCGCGGTGTCATTTCGCAGTCGCACAGGATAATGTCATCGGGGTTGCGATTCCGCAGCCAAACTCTGGGTGCCAGGCCCGGCTCGGTCCACCGCCCTGCGGGTGTGGCCGGCAGAGGTTCGGTTGTTGTCCGGCAGGGACGCGGCATGCCGAATCGGCGGCAGATGAAATCGGCCGTCTTTTCGGCCATCAACCGGTACGTGGTCAGTTTTCCGCCTGTAATGGTGACAAGATTATCGACGCCGTCCGCGGCATGATCGATCAGGGCAAATCCACGACTGACGCTACGATCATCATCATCCGCGGCCGGGGCTTCGCGCAGCGGCCGTATGCCGGAATAAGCGCGGATGAAGCGGGCGTTCTCCAGGGCGGGAATCATCACGGCACCCTCTGCAATGATTCGGTCCACCTCTTCCACGGTCGGCCGGAAATCGGATGGTGACGCGATGCGCACGGAGGTGGTGCCGAGGATGGATACCGTCCCGCCCGGCACGAGAATATCACCGTCGGTCGGCCGCCGCAGCCGGTTGATAACCCGTCCGGCCATGCGGCCCTGCGTCACCAGCAGACTGCCCTTCGAATAGATCATGGGCAGTTGAACACCGGCCAGAGCCGCGACTTCACCGGCCCAGGCCCCGGCAGCATTGACCACGAAATCGACGTCGATTGTGGTGCGCTGGCCGGTTCTGGCATCGGCCAGGTGAACTGTTTGGACGCGATGCCTGCGGCAGTCGAAGGCCACCGCCAGGTGGCCTTGCAGAAACAGCGCGCCATGGTGGCGGGCATGCGCAATGTTTTCCAGGCTGAGTTTAAACGGGTCGATGGCGGCGTCGTTGACCTTGAAGGCGGCGATAATTTTTTTCGACAAGGCCGGTTCAGCGGCATGAGCTTCCGCTGCATCCACCGGCTCGGCGTTGATACCGAACCGGTCGCACAAACCCGGAAAATCGGCCACATAGTTCACATCATCGCCGTCTACGGCAACAAATAGTCCGCCGGTATCCTCGATGCACTGCGGCGCCAATATTTTGAGCAGCCGGTTTTCCGATTGGCATTCCGCCGCCGCCGCCGGATCGGAAGCAACGTAGCGGCCACCGGAATGGAGCAGCCCATGATTGCCACCGGATGCACCGGAATTGACGTCCGCCCGTTCGACCAGGATGCAGGCGATCCCGCGCAGGCTGAGGTCACGGGCAAGACCACAGCCCGTGACGCCGGCCCCGATGATGAGCACTCCGGTCTTGCGGCATGTCGTGTTTGACCGTGGCATTTGTTTTCACTTGTGAAAATGCCGTCAGGCTGCTAAAACACCGTAACGGTTGTCAGCTGCAGGCATGTTTCTTCCGCCTGCCGTAACACGAATCGGAAACCCCTGTCACGATATATTTTCGTTATCGAATTTTGGTTTTCCATATCTTTTCTAAAAAGAAAGTGTCACCCGTTCTGCCCGACTGAATGGAGGACTTATGAAAACCAGCAGTGGACGAGGCGATTCGGCGGAATGCGGCGACCCTCAAGATTCCCGGCGAAGGAAAGAGGCGCCGGGTAAGAAGACGGCGCCGATGTGCCAACGGCATGCTAAAATCCGCGACCTGGTTCACAGCCGCGGGTTTGTGACGATCGAAGCCCTGTCACAGGCATTCGACGTGACACCTCAAACGATTCGCCGTGATCTCAACACCCTGCGCACCGAAGGGGTCATCCATCGTTACCATGGCGGCGCCGGCGTATCCTCCAGCACGGAAAACGTGGCCTATACGCAGCGCAAGGTTCTGTGTCTCAAGGAAAAGCAACAAATTGCCGCAATGGTTGCCGAAAAAATCCCCAACAATGCATCTCTTTTCATCAATATCGGCACCACGACCGAGGAAATCGCCAAGGCGCTGTGCCACCACCGGCGCCTCAAGGTGATCACGAACAATCTCAATGTCGCCTCTATTTTAAGCGGAAACGAAAACTTCGAGGTCATCGTAGCGGGGGGATTGGTAAGACAGCGTGACGGCGGCATCATCGGCCCGCTTACCATCGATTTTATCCAGCAGTTTCGCGTCGATTTCGGGATTATCGGCATCAGCGGCATCGACGGGGACGGCACGCTGCTCGATTTCGACTACCGTGAAGTCCGCGTCTCGCGCGCCATTATCGATAATTCCCGGCGGATCTTCCTGGCAACCGATCACACCAAGTTCGGTCGCAATGCCATGGTGCGGTTGGGCAGCATCGATGAGATCGACGCCCTGTTCACGGACCGTCCGCCGCCCCCGGCTCTTTCGGAAGTGTTAAATGCAGCCGGTGTCGCGCTGTACGTGTCGTCCGGCGCCGAGGCCGCCGCCACTTGACGCAAGCCACACGAGAGCAGGGAGGCCGAGCCAAAACAGCAACCTTCCGGTAAGCATATTTTCGCTTGTGAAAATATAACGGCGGTGCTATGGCAAATCGTATACGCCATGACAGGAAGAACCTCAGTCGGCGCACCCTGTTTCGAAGCCTGAATTCCGTTATATTCAGGGAGATCGCTTAATGGGCTTATCTCTCGAAGGAATCGATAAGATTGTCGGGCGCGACACCCATCTCCAGAGCATCGACCTCACGTTCGAATCCGGGTCCCGCAATATCATCCTGGGCCGCACCTTGGCCGGTAAAACATCCCTGCTTCGGATCATGGCCGGTCTCGATCGGCCGACCCGCGGCAGAATCCTGGTGGACGGGCAGGACGTCACCGGCATTTCCGTGCGCAAGCGCAAGGTCGCCATGGTCTACCAGCAATTCATCAACTACCCTTCTCTCAACGTCTACAAGAATATCGCCTCGCCTTTGATACTGGCCGGCATGGATAAACAGGAGATCGATCGGCGCGTGCGCGATACCGCGGCCATGCTCAGAATCGACGGTCTCCTGGAGCGCCTGCCGGCCGAACTTTCGGGCGGCCAGCAGCAGCGCGTCGCCATCGCCCGGTCCCTGGTGAAAAATGCCGACCTGCTCCTGCTGGATGAACCCCTGGTAAACCTGGATTACAAATTGCGCGAAGAATTGCGGGAAGAGCTTCAGGATATTTTCAAACAGCGGGAAGCCGTTGTCGTCTATACGACCACCGAGCCGACCGAGGCCTTGATGCTCGGCGGCCGCATCGTCGTCCTCGACGAGGGCCGCGTTCTTCAGACCGGGGCGACCGCGGATGTGTATCACAGTCCGGCGACATTGCGGGTGGCCGAGGTTTTCAGCGATCCGCCCATCAACTACATCAGCGCCAGGGTCAAAGAAAATGTCGCCGAAGCGGGTCGAGACGTTCGGGTGCCCCTGATCGATCACATGCAGGGACTGCCGGAGGGCAATTGTCTTTTCGGCGTGCGGGCGCATCATCTTTTTCTCTCCAGGACCGGAGAGCGGGATGTCGAAATCAAGGCTGTCGTCGAGCTCTCGGAGATCAACGGCTCCGAAACGTTTATCCATGTCCGGCATGCCGGCACGCCGCTGGTCGTCCAGCAAACCGGGATCCACGGCCGCAAGATCGGCCAGGAGATCGCCGTTTATGTCAACCCGGCCAACTTGTTCGTCTACGACGAAGCCGGCCAGCTGGTCGCTTCGCCGGCCGTGAGCCTGTCGAATCGACAGTGATCAACCGGATAGGCCGTGTCATTTCCGAATGAAAACACACTAGGCCTTGCGGCTGGTCTAAACCCTGAACCTGAATCCCTCAGTTCAGCATGCGTCAACTGCCAGACACCAACAGCCAAATTTTTTTCTTGAAGTCTATAGCGTCTGCGACCGGCGACAGGAGTCCGTATGGCCCGCATCGAAATGCAGGAAATTTCCCACAGCTACGGCGCACGGCCCGCGCAGGAATCCGACTATGCCCTGAAACGCATCCACAACAGCTGGGATGACGGGGGGGCTTATGCGTTGCTGGGTCCATCGGGCTGCGGTAAAACGACATTGCTGAACGTTATTTCCGGGCTGTTGACACCCAGCAGCGGGCGGGTGTTCTACGACGGCCGGGACGTAACGAATCTACCGCCCGAAAAACGCAATATCGCCCAGGTCTTTCAGTTTCCGGTTCTTTACGACACCATGAGCGTCTTCGACAATCTGGCCTTTCCCTTGCGAAACCGACGGGTGGCGCCCGCTGACATCAACCGGCGCGTACACGAAGTCGCCGAAATTCTCGATTTGACGCCTTACCTCAAGAAAAAGGCCGCCGGACTGGCCGCCGATGCCAAACAGAAGATCTCCCTCGGCCGCGGGTTGGTCAGAAGCGATGTGGCGGCCATCCTTTTCGATGAGCCGTTGACGGTAATCGACCCCCAGTTGAAATGGGACCTGCGGCGCAAGCTCAAGGAGATCCACGAACAGCTGAAGCTGACCATGATTTACGTCACTCACGACCAGGTGGAAGCCCTGACCTTTGCCGACAAGGTGCTGGTCATGTATGAAGGCGAACTGGTTCAGATCGGCACCCCGCAGGAGCTTTTCGAAAACCCGCAGCACACGTTCGTCGGCTATTTCATCGGCAGCCCCGGAATGAATTTTTTACCCTGCACGCTGGACGGAAACATGGCGCGGGTGGAGGAAATCGGCATTTTGCTGACCGACGAGATGGCGGCGGCGGGACAAAAAGCGCGCGGCCGGCTGGAACTGGGGATACGCCCGATCGGCATAGAAGTATACGCCGAGGCGGTGAGCGCCGCCGTGCCGGCACGGGTTCAGGCGGTGGAAGATCAGGGCAGCTTCAAGATTCTCACAGTCAAGCTGGCCGGCCACGTCATGCGCGCCCAGCTGCCGGAAGACAAAAGCATTCCCCCAACAAGGGTCTGGCTGCGATTTCCGCCGCAATGGGCCAAGCTGTTTGCCGATGGCCGCATAGTCACCGTATAGGAGCTTTGCCATGGAAAAATGGGAAGACAATCGGGCCTGGTTCCTGGTGCTGCCGGTTTTTGTCATCGTGGCCTTCAGCGCCATCATACCCCTGATGACCGTGGTCAACTATTCGGTTCAGGACATCTTCGGGCCGGGCAATGCCGTGTTCGTGGGGATGGAGTGGTTCAGGGAGATGTTGGCCGACACACGCCTGCACGATGCGCTGGGCCGCCAGTTTATTTTTTCGGGCCTGGTCCTGCTGATCGAAATTCCCCTCGGCATCCTCATCGCCCTGGCCATGCCCAAAAGAGGCTGGAGAGCTTCCGCCTGCCTGGTAACGCTGGCGATCCCCTTGTTGATTCCGTGGAATGTGATCGGCACGATCTGGATCATCTTCACCCGGCCGGATATCGGGCTGTTCGGCGTCGGGATCAACAGCCTGAATCTTCTGGATGTCCCCTTCGACCACACCGCCCGACCCTCCTATGCCTGGGTCACGCTGATGGCCATGGAAGTCTGGCACTGGACCCCGCTGGTGGCACTGCTGTGCTATGCAGGACTGCGCGCTATTCCGGAGGCCTATTACCAAGCCGCCAGAATCGACGGCGCCTCGTCCTGGGCTGTCTTTCGCTATATCCAGCTGCCCAAAATGCGCGGCGTGCTCACGATTGCGGTTCTGCTCAGATGGATGGACAGCTTTCTGATCTACGCCGAACCTTTTGCGCTGACCGGCGGAGGACCGGGGAACTCGACCACCTTCCTGTCCATTTATCTGGTAAAACTGGCCACCGGGCAGTTCGACCTGGGTCCGGCGGCGGCTTTTTCACTGATCTACTTTCTCATCGTCCTGCTGTTCAGCTTTATCTTCTACCAGGCACTTTTAAATGTCGGCAAAGGAGAAAAGTCAGTATGAAAGTACGGAAGCGATCCCTCGGCCTGCTTTTCTACTTCTTGGTGCTGATCATCCCCATCTATTGGATGCTCAACATGTCTCTGCGCGACAATGCCGACATCATGTTGTCTTTTTCCCTCTACCCGAAGGACATCACCTTTAAAAACTACATCAAGGTCTTTACCGATCCGACCTGGTACTCGGGCTACATCAATGCCATGATTTATGTCAGCTTGAACACGATCATGTCCCTGGCCTTTGCCCTGCCGGCGGCCTATGCCTTCTCACGCTTCAGATTTCTCGGCGACGGTCAGATGTTTTTCTGGCTGCTGACCAACCGCATGGCGCCGCCGGCGGTTTTCCTGCTGCCCTACTTCCAGCTTTACTCGACCGTGCATCTGATCGATACCCATATCGCCGTGGCGTTGGCCCATTGCCTTTTCAACGTACCGTTGGCGGTGTGGATTCTGGAAGGGTTCATGTCCGGCATTCCCAAAGAGATCGACGAAACGGCTTTTATCGACGGGTACTCCTTCCCGCGGTTCTTTCTCACCCTGTTCATTCCGCTTATCCGGGCGGGTGTGGGCGTAACAGCCTTCTTCTGCTTCATGTTCAGTTGGGTCGAACTGCTTTTTGCGCGGACGCTGACGGTCACCGCGGCCAAACCGATCGTGGCCACCATGACCCGAACTATCAGCGCCACCGGTCTGGACTGGGGCCTGCTGGCCGCCAATGGCATTCTCACCATCGTTCCGGGCGCCCTGGTGATCTGGTTCGTGCGCAACCACCTCGCCAAGGGCTTCGCATTGGGGCGTGTATGACGCAGCGTGGAAGAACGTCACGGCTGCAGACACAATAGGGCAAAATAGGGCATTAGCATGAGTTTCGAATGGATGTACTGGACCGTGCCGACGGCGATATTTTTCATCACGATCTTTCTGATGATCTGTGGCATGCTCGTCTGGGAACTGGTGTCACCGACCATCGAACGCCGCGGATTCCTGAAGATCCCCACCACGAGGGGCACGCGATTTTTTGTCGGCTTGCTCGGCAGCGCCTATATCCATTTGGCCTGGCTCGGATTGACCGAAGTGAACCTGTGGTTCGCACTTCCCCTTTCATTGGCATGGATTGTTGTCGTCATGCGCTGGGGGTGAAGTAAAAGTCGCCGGCAAGCTGTCGGGAAACCACCAACGACAACCAAACGAACCATCTTGGACTTCAGATGTTCACAAAAAGGACGCGTTGTCATCGTCGGGCGCTCAGCCTTCGCACCCGCGGTGCCGTCCAGGCGATCCACCCTACCCCTGAAGGCAAAAAGGAGGAGACCATGAACGTGAAGGTGCAAAAGACAATGTTTCTTAGCGTTGCAGTGGCGGTCATGCTGGCCATGGCGGCGGCTCCGGCCATGGCGGACATGGCGGCCGCCAAGAAATGGGTCGACCAAGAGTTCCAACCCTCGACGTTGACCAAGCAGGAACAGCTCAAGGAGATGGAGTGGTTCATCAATGCCGCCAAGCCGTTTAAAGGCATGAACATCAAGGTCGTCTCTGAGACCATTGCGACCCATGAGTACGAGGCCAAGGTCTTGGCCAAGGCCTTCGAAGAGATTACCGGCATCCAGGTCTCATTTGACCTGATCCAGGAAGGTGACGTAATCGAAAAGTTACAGACCCAGTGGGCATCGGGGGAAAACATCTATGACGGCTGGATTAACGATTCCGACCTGATCGGCACCCACGCCCGCTATGGGTATGTCGTGCCCTTGTCGGATTTTATGGCCGGCGAAGGCAAGGATGTGACCCTGCCGACCTTGGATGTGGATGACTTCATGGGCAAATCCTTCACCACCGGACCGGACGGCAAGCTCTATCAGCTGCCGGATCAGCAATTCGCCAACCTCTATTGGTTCCGCTACGACTGGTTCAGTCGCCCGGACTTCAAGAAAAAATTCAAAGAGCTTTACGGCTATGAACTGGGTGTGCCGGTCAACTGGTCGGCCTACGAAGACATCGCCGAGTTTTTCACCGAACACGTCCGTGAAATCGATGGCCAGGCCATTTTCGGACACAACGATTACGGCAAGAAATCCCCCGATCTGGGCTGGCGCTTTACCGATGCCTGGTTGTCCATGGCCGGTGCCGGCGACAAGGGACTTCCCAATGGCAAGCCGGTGGATGAATGGGGGATTCGCATGGAAGGGTGCCGCCCGGTGGGTGCAACCGTGGCCCGCGGCGGGGCCGCCAATGGCCCGGCGGCCAAGTATTCCCTTCGCAAATACATGGAGTGGCTCAGAAAATATGCCCCTCCGGGGAGTCTGGGCATGGATTTTTACACCTACCTGCCCTTTCTGGCCAACGGCAGCGTGGCCCAGCAGATTTTCTGGTATACCGCCTTTCTTCCCAGCATGGTCGAACCGGGGCCCACGGTCAATGCGGACGGCACCCCCAAATGGCGCATGGCCCCCTCGCCTCATGGCCCTTACTGGGAAGAGGGAATGAAGCTGGGCTATCAGGATTGCGGCTCCTGGACGTTTATGAAGAGCACACCGCTCGAGCGCCGCAAGGCCGCCTGGCTGTTCGCCCAGTTCTGCGTGGCCAAGACCACGTCGCTCAAAAAAGCCCACGTGGGCTTGACGCCCGTCCGCGACAGCGACATCCGCGATAAATCCTTTACCGAACGGGCGCCCAAACTCGGCGGCCTGGTGGAATTCTACCGCAGCCCGGCCCGCGTGGCCTGGACCCCGACCGGTGTCAATGTGCCCGATTATCCTAAACTGGCCCAGCTGTGGTGGCAGAATATCGGCGAGGCGGTTTCCGGTGAAGTGTCCGTGGACACGGCCATGGACAATCTGGCCAACGAGATGGACAAGGTGATGGAGCGCATCGCCCGCTCGAAGACTCAGGGCGAGTGCGGACCGAAACTGAACCCCGAGAAAGACGAAGCGTACTGGCTGAACCAGCCCGGCGCCCCCAAGGCGAAGCTGGCCAACGAAAAGCCCAAAGGCGAGACGGTCAACTACGACGACCTGATCAAGGCCTGGCGCGAGGGTCGCGTGAAGTAGGCCCGAACCGAAAACAATAATCTATCTTAAAGGGCTTCGTGAGCGCTTGCGAAGCCCTTTTTCGTGGCAACCGGTGAAAAAATTTTTATTAGAAAATGAACCAAGGGGTTTGCAAGTCGGTCAAGACAATAGCGGGTTTAATGAAGGGGTATTTTTTACTCTTGACGAGCATGGCAATTTAAATCATATTGAAGCAGTATTACGTGATGTCATATCGATTCTTACCTTGACGAGGAAATATGAAAGCCATCAGCATTCGCAACGTTCCGGACGACCTTTATGCCGGGTTGCAGACTATGGCCAAAGAGAACCGCCGCAGCCTTCAGGAACAGGTTAAATTGATACTCGAGCGGGAAGTTAAGCTGGCCAGCAGGTCTTTTCTGGCCGACGCCGCCGAATGGCGCAACCGGCTTCAAAAGCGAAGCTTGGCTGATACCGTAAAATCGGTGCGGGAGGATCGCGAACGTTGATTGGCGTCGTTGATGCATCGGCATTGATCCGGCTATTTGTGCCGGATGGGCCTCTGCCGGATGGATTTGAGGAATTCCTGAGAGGGGTCGAGCGCGGTCTCAATACGGCCATCGCTCCAGAGTTGTTGCTGGCGGAGGCCGCCAATGTGATCAAAAAGATACGAAAATCGGGAGAAATTGATGACAGTGAGAGTGACCGGCTTCTCGATGACCTTCTCCTGGTGCCCGTTCGTCTTTTATCTCACCGGCCGGTCATCCTGAGAGCTTTCGATCTGGCACGTAAATTTACGTTGAGCGTTTATGATGCCCTTTATCTGGCACTGGCAGAAAACCACGGTGCCGTCATTTTTTCCGCCGACCGCAAGCTGCTGAAAGCCGCCATTCAATTAAAATTGCAGTATTAACAAAGGGGTTAGAGCCATGACTTTAACCCCTTTGTTCATGTCACGGTCACTCCGAAAAGGTGGTGCATGGTTTGACCGAGGGCTCAGGTCATTTTCTTGCGGCGGATGGCGCGGATTCCGGCCAGGGAGAAATTCGTAATGTGGTCGGCCAGCCGGTGGGTCAGGGCCGGTGTCAAGGGCTGCTGCACGAGGTATTCCAGGTCGCTGCGATTGAAGATCAGCAAGGCCCGGCACTGATTGATGATGCTCAGCTCGCAGAACCAGATGTCCTCGTCGGTGGCCGCGGGCCCGATCAGGTTCTCGATGATGTCGAGCAGCGGCCGGCGGCGGGGGGCTATCAGCTCTCGCCAGCTCTCGTCGATCAGGCCGGTGGGATTGGCCAGCTCCATCAGGTACATGCGCGTGAACTGCCCGCCGGCGCCGCGGTCGCAGAACTTGCGCACCAGTGCATGGATGCGCGAACGCAGCCGGTCTTCCGACGAAGCATCGCCGGCATCGGCCGGAACGGCAACGGTGTCGTTTTCAAATGCCCGCTGCCATGCCTCGGCATAGAGGCCGGCCTTGCTGCCGAAATAGTAGTTGACGGCCGCCACATTGGTCCCGGCCTGCCGGCAGATATCGGCAATCTTGGCATCCCTGTAGCCTTTTTTTCCGAAAATCAGGCCGGCCGCCTTCAGCAGCCGGTCACGGGATTTTGTTGCACGCTTGATCTGCACCATGTGAACCGCCATCCCCTGCCGAAATGTTAAATCTGAAATTTAAATCTTATTTTTAAATTTTAATTTGAATTTGTCAAATCCTTTTGGTATCCTGCCGTATTCATTCAATCGATTCTCTTCTCGAAGGACAAACCATGCCGCACCAAGCCACATTTCTCATACCCGATTCCCATCGTGCGCCAGGGGCCCGTTGCATCGCCGGGCCTCCCACCGTTCAGGCGACGCCGCAGCGCCGGCAGCCGGCCAGATGCGCGCGGGCCCTGACATCGACCGTCTCGGCCGTTTTCGTGGGATTTTTTTTAGTGCTGGGAGTGAGCGCTTCTGCGCTGGCGGCGCCCCCGGCGGGACGCAGCGCGCCGCCGCCGGTGGTCACCGTCGCCCCGGTTGCCGAGCAGGAGGTCAATCCGCCGACCGATCACGTCGGCCGCATCGAAGCCATCCAGGCCGTCGACCTGCGCGCGCGGGTGGAAGGGTTCATCGAGCAGGTTAAATTTCGTGAAGGCGGCAAGGTGCAGGCCGGAGATGTGCTCTATCTCATCGAGCAGGCGCCCTACAAGGCCAAGGTCAACGAATCCGAGGCCAAGGTCGCCGATGCCGAAGCCTCTCTCACCAAGGCCCGCCAATACCTGCAGCGGCTTAAGACGGTGCGCAGCGGCGGCGTGTCGGCCACCGACCTGGAGGCCGCCACGAGCACGGAACTCAAGGCCAAGGCCCTGCTTCAGGAAGCCAAAGCCGGCCTGGAACAAGCCGAACTCGATCTGGGGTACACCGTCATCAAGGCCCCCATCAGCGGCCGCATCGGCCGCACGGCGTATACCAAGGGCAACCTGGTGGGCCCCAATACGGGCGCCCTGGCCCGCATCGTCCAACTCGACCCGATCCGGGCGGTCTATTCCATGAGCGAAAACGAGCTCATCAATCCCGCACTGGCACGCAATGGAAGCTGCGCCGAAGATCCCCGGAACCGGATCGTCCCCCGCATCCAGCTGCCCGGCGGAAAGGTTTACCCCACTGCCGGCCGCCTGGACTTCATCGACAACCAGGTGGACGCCGGTACCGGCACGATCGCCGTTCGAGCGGTGTTCGACAATCCGGACGGTTTTCTGCTGCCGGGACAGTATGTCAACGTGCTCATCCGGTGCAGCGAGGGCACGCGCCGACCGGTGGTGCCGCAGTCGGCGGTCCAGGAGGATCGTGACGGCCGGTATGTGTTCGTGGTCGACGGCGAAAACAAGGCTCAGAAACGGCGCATCAAGACCGGCGCGGCCATCGGGACAAACTGGGCCGTCGAATCCGGGCTCATGGCCGGCGAGACCCTCATCGTCCAGGGCGTGCAGAAGGTAAAACCGGGTCAGGCCGTGGAAACCACGACCGAGGGTGCAAAGAGCAAGGAGTGAGCCATGTTTTCGCGCATTTTCATCGAACGGCCGCGCCTGGCCATGGTGGTCTCGATCATCATCACGATGGCCGGCGTGCTCGCACTGCTGAACATCCCGATCGCCCAGTATCCCCAGATCACGCCGCCTGAAATCCGGGTCAGCACCGTTTATCCCGGGGCCAGCGCCGAGGTTGTGGCGGCCAGCGTGGCCGCCCCGATCGAAGCCGAGGTCAACGGTGTGGAGAACATGCTCTACATGTCCTCCACCAGCTCCAACAACGGCAGCTACGATCTGAGCGTCACCTTCGAGGTCGGCACCGATCCCGACATCGCGCAGGTCAACGTCCAGAATCGCGTTCAGCAGGCCGTCTCTAAACTGCCGACCGAGGTCACCGACCAGGGGGTCACGGTGCGCACCCGCTCCTCGGATTTTTTGACGGTGATCAGTTTCTTTGCACCCGAGGGCGCCAGCGACGCTCTTTTTCTCAGCAACTACATCAGCATCAATGTCAAGGATGCCGTTACACGAGTCAAGGGCGTCAGCGAAGCCTTTATTTTCGGGGCCCTGGACTACAGCATGCGGGTCTGGATGGATCCCGAACGTCTGACCTCGCTCGGCCTGACGGCCGATGACGTGATCACCGCCATCCGGGAGCAGAACATCCAGGCTGCGGCCGGCGCCATCGGCTCGGCCCCCGGCAGCGACAAGCAGCAGGTCCAGTTCACGCTGCGGGCCAAGGGGCGGCTCAAGGATGCCGAGGACTTCAGGAATATCATCATCCGCACCAACCCTCAAGGGGGCGTCGTGCGGATCCGTGACGTGGCGCGGGTCGAACTGGGCGCCCAGTCCTATGCCTCCCGATCGACCCTGAACGGGTCTCCGGCGGTCAACATGGCCATTTACCGGACCTCGGGGGCCAACGCCCTGGAAACGGTGCAGGCCGTGGCCGACGAGGTCAAGCGGCTCTCCAAGCGGTTTCCCGAGGGGATTCAATACCGGATGGTCTACGACACGACCAAGTTCGTGCGCTCGGCCATCCAGGAAATAGCCCTGACGCTCCTGATCACCTTTTGCCTGGTGGTGGGCGTCACCTATCTTTTCCTGCAGGACTGGCGGGCGACCCTGATTCCGACCCTGACCATCCCGGTGTCGCTGATCGGCACCTTCGCAGTGCTGCTGGCCCTTGGATTCAGCGCCAACACCATAACCCTGTTCGCCCTGCTGCTGGCGATCGGCCTGGTGGTCGACGACGCCATCGTGGTGGTGGAAAACGTGCAGCGGATCATGGAAGAGGAGGGTCTGGGCCCCAAGGCCGCGGCAATCAAGGCCATGGGCCAGGTCATCGGGCCGATTCTCGCCACCACCCTGGTTCTTCTAGCCGTCTTCGTGCCGGTGGGATTTCTGCCCGGCATCACCGGCGAGCTGTACAAACAGTTCGCCGTGACCCTTTCCACCGCCGTCGTGTTGTCGGCCTTGAATGCCCTGAGCCTGAGCCCGGCCCTGTGCGCGACCCTGCTGCGCCCACCGCGCACCGTCCGCCGGGGACCGCTGGCGTGGTTCAGCCGAGTCCTGAACGCCTCCCGCAATATTTACGTCAGCTCATCGGCCTGGCTGGTGCGGCGACTGGTGATTGTATTGGGGATTTTCATCCTGATTTTCGGGGCGGCCTACTTTCTTTTTGTCAGCCGCCCGACCGGCTTTTTGCCCAGCGAAGACCAGGGCGTCTTTTTCATCAATGTGCAGCTGCCCGAGGCGGCGGCCTTGGCGCGCACCAACTCGGTCATGCAGGAGGTGTCCGAGCGGCTCAAAAAAACCCCCGGCATTGCGGACGTGATCGCCGTCAGCGGCTTCAGCATCATCAGCGGGGCCAGTGAAAACGTCGGGCTGGGGGTGATCGTGCTCGATCCCTGGGATGAGCGCACCACCGCCGACCTGCAGATCGAAGGGCTGCTGGGCCGTGTGCGGCGCGAACTGGCGGCGATTCCGGCCGCCAATATCTTTGCTTTCAGCCCGCCCGCGATCCGGGGCCTGGGCAATACGGGCGGTTTTGATTTCCGGCTGCAGGCCTTGGGCGACCAAAGCCCGCAGGACCTCTCGGCGGTCACTCGCGCCCTGGTGGTGGCCGCCAATCAGGACCCGGGCCTGCGGGCGGTGTTCAGCACGTATTCGGCCGACGTGCCGCAGCTGTTCCTCAATCTCGACCGCACCAAGGCCGAGTCCATGAAAGTGCCGGTCAGCCGCGTGTTCTCGACCCTCCAGGCCCAGCTCGGCTCGCGCTTCGTCAACGACTTCAACCTCTACAGCCGGGTCTTCCAGGTCAAGGTCCAGGCCGACGCCCCCTACCGCAACGCGGTCGAAGACATCGGACGGCTCTACGTGCGCAGCGACGATGGCAACATGGTGCCGATGAACAGCCTGGCTTCGCTCTCGACCGTCCTGGCGCCCCAACTGGTCACCCGCTACAATCAATTTGCCTCCGCCCAGGTCAACGGTGAGGCCGGTACCGGGTTCAGCTCGGGGGATGCCATGGCCAGGATGTCGCAGGTCGCCGCCGCGACCCTGCCCGACGACTATAGCTACGAATGGTCGGGACTTTCCTTCCAGGAGCAGAAAAGCAGCGGCCAGGCCCCCGTGCTGCTGGCCCTGGCGCTGCTGTTCGGCTACCTTTTCCTGGTGGGTCAGTACGAAAGCTGGACCATTCCACTGCCGGTCATCATCTCGATTTCGGTGGCAGCCGTCGGGGCCTTGATCGGCCTGTGGATCGGCGGGTTGGACCTGAGTATCTACGCCCAGATCGGCCTGGTGCTGCTGGTCGGCCTGGCCAGCAAGAACGCCATTCTCATCGTGGAGTTTGCCAAAACGCAGCGCGAGGAGGGGCTCTCGATTGCCGAAGCCGCGGTGGCCGGCGCCCGGATCCGATTCAGGGCCGTGCTGATGACTGCCTTTTCCTTCATCCTGGGCGTGCTCCCGCTGGTCATCGCCACCGGCGCCGGCGCCAACAGCCGGCGGGCCATCGGCACCACGGTCTTCAGCGGCATGCTGGCGGCCACCCTTTTCGGCATTTTTCTGATTCCGGCGCTTTATGCCGCCTTTCAAACTTCGCGCGAAAAAGTCTATGCGCGGCGCAAACGGCGGCGCGAACAGGCGAAGGCCACCGAACAGGGGCGCTGAATGAACGTTGCATCGGCAACCCGCGAGAAGGCGCTATGAACTTCCTAAAAAATCTGGATGGAGACCGTAAGATGCTTGTGGGGACCGGTCGAAAACTCCTGCACGGGTCGGTTTTCGCCGGCGTAATCCTGACCTTGTGCGGGTGTCCGGCCGTCGGGCCCGACTATGTCAAACCCGATACCGTCTCCCCGCCCGCCTGGTACCACGAACTTCAGGACGGGTTGACCGGCGCGGCGATAGATCCTCAGGTGCTGGCCCACTGGTGGACAACCCTCGAAGACCCGGCTCTCTCCAGCTTGATGGAACGCGCCGTCAGCGGCAGCCTCGACCTGAAGAACGCCCGGGCCCGCGTGCGCGAGGCGCGCGCCCTGCGGGGCATCAGCCGCAGCGCCTTGTTTCCCCAGGTCAATGCCGCCGCAGCGGCCGATAAATACGACAACAGCGAAAACGGCATCGGCGGCGGCACCGACGGCGAACTGTATTCGGCCGGCTTCGATGCCAACTGGGAAGTGGATGTGTTCGGGGGACTGCGCCGGTCGGTGGAGGCGGCCCAGAGAGACCTCGACGCCAGCTGGGAAAATCTGCACGACGTGCTCGTGAGCCTTTTGGCCGAAGTCGCCCTGAATTACACGGACGTGCGCACGTATCAGGCCCGTTTGGCCGTGGCCGCGGCCAACATCGCGGCCCAGGAGGAAACGTTCAAGTTTACCAGCTCGCGGTTCGAGGCCGGTCTCAGCAATGAACTGGCCGTGCAGCAGGCCCTGTACAACCTCGAAACGACCCGCTCCCAGATCCCGAGCCTGAGAACCGGGCTGGCCGCCGCCAAAAACCGCCTGTCGGTGTTGCTGGGAGCGCCGCCCGGAGCGGTCAACCGCGAATTGACCGAACCACGGCCGATCCCCGTGCCGCCCGTGTCGGTGGCAGTGGGCGTGCCGGCAGACACCCTGCGGCATCGTCCGGATGTGCGCCGGTCCGAACGGCTGCTGGCCGCCCAAACCGCCCGGATCGGTGTGGCCACGGCCGATTTGTACCCGAAGTTCTTCCTGACCGGCACCATCGGCCTGGAATCCATTTCGGCTGGCGATCTGTTCGATGCCGCCAGCCAAGCCTGGCGTATCGGTCCAAGTGTGTCCTGGAATGTGTTCGACGCCGGCGCCACCCGTCGCCGCATCGAATTCCAGAACGCCTTGCGGGACCAGGCCATGACCGATTACCACGCCAACATCCTTGTGGCGCTCGAAGAGGTGGAAAACGCTTTGGTGGCCTATGCCCAGGAACAACTGCGGCGCGAGTCGCTGAAAGCGGCCACGGCAGCCGCCCAGCGGGCGGTCCTGCTGGCGCAGGACCAATATGTTGCCGGTCTGGTGGATTTCAACAACGTCTTGATCGCCCAGCGCTCCCTGCTTTCTCTTCAGGATGAATTGGCGCTGAGCGAGGGCACGGTGACCTCGAACCTGGTACGGCTCTACAAGGCCCTGGGCGGCGGCTGGACCTTTGCGGGGTCGCCCGCGGAAGAGATGGCGGCCGGCGGCTGACCGCGCTTCGGGTACCATCCTTCAAGGCTCATCTCGAACATATCGTCCCTTTCAGATGTCGATCCATCCCGCCCAGCGGCACTGCGAAACCTTGCCCCTCACCCTTCCCCCGGCCCCTCCCACTTTAGAGGCGAGTTTTTGGGCAGGCACCGCACCGTCTCGTGCCGATCCGTGATCTTTTTCAGGCACTTCTGAGTGCCCGGTTCACTCCCATCAGGCGCACTCCACCAAGGCGTCCGCGGGGCGTTCTTCCAGCCGCCGACCGGTCGGTTCGCTGCCGCGGGACTTCAAGAGCCTCAGCCCCGGTTTGAAGAAAAACTGTTTCTCGCCAAATGCCGGCCGCAGGTCGTCCAGCCAGGAAGCGTTCTCGTCGTAGCGGGCAAAAAAGATCCGGTTGACCCAATCGGGATCGCGCCCCTGAATGAACTTGAGCGCGAAGACCCGCTCGCCGCCAACCTCCGTGATGCCGTCGATCAGCACCTTTCCGGGTGTCGCCGACATCGACGGACCGCGCACGGTCCGGCTCAGGCCGGAAACCTGCCGGTAGGCCTCGGAAAACAGGCGATAGGCTCGAGCCAGCGGGACTTCGAAATATTGCTGTGGACCGGTGTCGCGCGGAATGAACATGTAATACGGCACGGCCCCGAGATTGACCTGCTTCTGCCACATGTCGCTCCAGATTTCCGCCTTGTCGTTGACATGCCGGACCAGCGGCGCCTGACAGCGGATCTGGGCCCCGGTGGCGAGGATGCGCCGCATGGCCGCCTGCACGGCCGGCGTTTCGAGTTCACGCGGATGGCTGAAATGGGCCATGAGCGCCAGGTGAAATCCCTTGGCGGTGATGTCCTCGAAGAGTCTTAACAGATCGTCGGCATCGGGATCGGTCAGAAAACGATAGGGCCAGTAGGCCAGCGCCTTGGAGCCGAAGCGGATGGTCGAAAGCCCCTCGGGTCTGCGGTCGAGCAGCGGCGCGACGTAGCGCCGGATCAGCCGCGTGCTCATGGTGAGCGGGTCCCCGCCGGTGTACAGGACGTCCGTCACCTCCGGGTGGCGCTCGAGGTATTCGACCAGGTCCTGCGGCTGCTTGTTCTTGAACTTGAGCCCATCGATGCCGACAAACTGCGCCCAGCGGAAACAGTAGGAGCAGTAGGCGTGACAGGTTTGGCCGTGGCTGGGGAAAAAGAGCACGGTCTGCCGATATTTGTGCTGCATCCCGTGGTAAACTTTGCCGTTTTCGACCGGCACATTCAGCTTCATCTGCCCGGCCGGATGGGGGTTGAGCTTCATCTGGATGCGCTCGGCGGCGCGGCTGATTTCGGCCGGCGGGGCAGTTTCCGCAAACAACTTCTCGATGTGGTCCCGGTCGGGTTTTTCCAGCATGCCGCTTTGCGGAAAGGTCAGGCGGAAAATGGGGTCCTGCGGCACCTTTTCCCAGTCGATCAGTTCATCTACGACGTAGGTGTTGACGCGGAACGGAAAGACGGCCGATGCGGTTTCGATGCCCCGCGCGATATCGCGGGGCACCGTCGCCAGTTGACCTATGGAACGAAAATTCTTGCGATTGTACAGCCGAAATTTTTTTCTGCCTGCCGCTCGAGTGTCGGTCATACAATAATTCCTTTCCTTGGCAAAACGATTCATAAAAACATTTTTCTATTGAAATATTATGTGCTCAAAGTATATGATTCAGATGTATCTGTCAAGCATATTGAGGCCGTCAGATTCACCCGTGACCGGTGCTGGGGGCCGGAAAAAATATTCAACCGGTCGAAATGTAAACAAATTTGTGATATCAACCCGTGCGTGCGGCTCAGACCAATCTCCGGCGTCCCATCGTGAAGACTCTGACCGCCCAGATCGTGTTTCAGGCCGGCAGTCAGGGATATCCGCTTTTATGACGTGCCGGGGCGTGCGCGGTAGAAGGGGGTGCGTAACCAGTGGATCCTATTCCGAAAATTGTCAGTGGCCTGCGGCATATCGCCCGTGAACTTTCGGTGCACTCCAAGTTCATCCAGGACAATTACAACATCACGGTCCCGCAGCTGGTCTGCCTGCGCGAAATCAGCGACAACGAGCCGATTTCCCTTGGAAAACTTACCCGCTCACTGCACCTCAACAACTCGACCGTCACCGGAATCATCGACCGGCTCGAAAGACGCGACCTGGTGCGCCGCGTCAGGCAAAGCCACGATCGCCGCCAGATTCACGTTGAGGTAACCGAAACAGGTAAAAATTTTATCAAGCAAGCCCCCAAACCGCTGCAGGCGCACTTCATCGAACAAATCAGCCGGATGGACCCGCTCGAGGTCGATAAAATCCTGGCGGTGATCGACACCCTGGCCGACATGTTGCAGGCCGCCAGCGCCGCAGAGCAGAAGACGATGCCGTCACCTAAACCATGACAGACAGGTGTGCCTGCACTCGGCACCGCTTGCTTGTCATATCGGGCCCTGATCATTCATCTTTGACCGCTCGTAACCCTGAACCTGACCCCGTCCATTCATCATACGACAACGACCCATAACACGGACGTAACCATCGTCTTGAAGTCTGCAGAAAGGAGAGACCATGACTGCGGTTGAAGCCCTGGGCCACCGGTTCGACTCGCTTCGAACCAGCATTGAAACCGGTGACATTCTGATGAAAACCGTCGCCGCGATCCTGGTGCTGCTGATCAGTCTCCTGGCTTTTTACGTCAGCCGGCGCCTGGCCCGCGGGGCGGTTCCCCGCTGGGTCGCCCACACCCGCAACACGTGGGACGACATCATCGTGGAGCACGATGTCATCAAGCATCTGGCCCTGATTCCACCGGCCGTCGTCCTGTATTACCTGCTTCCGCTGGTGCTGGACGGCTATGGGCGGATCGATACCATCGCCAAAGCCGCCTTCGAAATTTATTTGATCGTCGCCATTTTTCTGGTGCTCGACGCGCTGATCAATGCGGTGCATGCGATCTATCGGCAGCTGAAAGTCGCACAGGAAATCCCGCTGACCGGGTTTGTTCAGGTGATCAAAATCGCCCTGTATTTCGTCAGCATCATACTGATCCTGGCCGTCGTCGCGAACCAGACGCCCATCTATCTCTTGAGCGGCTTGGGTGCCATGACCGCGGTGCTGCTGCTGATCTTCAAGGACCCGATCCTGGGTTTCGTGGCCGGTGTGCAGCTGATCTCGAACAAGATGCTCAAGCAGGGCGACTGGATCGAAATGCCGCAGTATGGCGCCGACGGCGACGTCCAGGACATCACCCTGACCACCGTCAAGGTGCGTAACTGGGACAAAACCATCACCACCATCCCCACCTACGCCTTGATTACCGATTCATTTAAAAACTGGCGCGGCATGCAGGAGTCCGGCGGCCGGCGCATCAAACGCGCCATCACCCTCGACGTGAATTCGATCCGGTTCTGCACGCCTGAAATGCTGGAGCGCTTCGCCCGGATACGATACATTTCCGATTATATGCAGGCCAAGCATAGCGAGATCAACGCCTACAATGCGCGCTTGGGCATCGACAAACGGGTGGCGGTCAACTGCCGGCGGCTCACGAATATCGGCACGTTTCGCGCTTATGTGATCGCCTACCTGCGAAACCACCCCATGATCAACCAGCAGATGACCTTCCTGGTGCGCCAACTGGCTCCCACCGACCGCGGACTGCCGCTCGAAATCTACGTCTTTTGCCGTGACAAGGCCTGGGCCGGCTACGAGGCCATCCAGTCGGACATCTTCGACCATCTGCTGGCGATCGCCCCCGAGTTCGATCTGCGTGTATTCCAGTATCCGTCGGGTCGGGACGTGGGCCTGTCGCTGGCCCGCATGGCGCCGGGAGAATCGACATAAGATATCAAGGCGGTCTGATCCTTGCCGAAAAAATCACCGAAAATGTGTTGATCCGGAACCGTGCAATCCCTTATACCTCCAATCCCGTAAGCTTGTTTTCTGCTAAACCGGACTTTCGACCGATGCGGCCGTAATTTCTCCTGGAGGTGAATCGCCATGGCGTTCAGCATCGCCGTCATCATTCTACTGGGCCTGGGAAGTGACTATCTGTTCAGGCGGCTGAGGCTTCCCGGCCTGGTCGGCATGCTGCTGGCCGGCATCCTGGTGGGGCCGTACGTTCTTGACCTGATATCACCGGCGACGATGGCCGTTTCCGGCGATTTTCGCAAGATCGCCCTGATCGTCATCCTGCTGCGGGCCGGTTTCGAGCTGCGGCGCGACACCTTGAACCGGGTCGGGCGGGCGGCGCTGCTCATGAGCACGATTCCGGCTGTTTTCGAAATCCTGGGCGTGATGTGGGTCGCCCCCCGCCTGCTGGGAATCAGCCTGCTGGATGCGGCGCTGCTGGGCTCGGTGCTGGGGGCCGTTTCCCCGGCCGTGGTCGTGCCGCTGATGATCGATTTCATGGACCGTGGCCGCGGAACCCGTAAGGGCATCCCCACCCTGGTGCTGGGGGCCTCCTCGGTGGACGATGTTTTCGTCATCGTGCTGTTCACGATTTTCCTGGGGATGTACGGCGGCGGTGAGGTGAACATCTGGGCCAGGCTGGCCCAGATTCCGGTCAGCATCGTGCTGGGGATCGCAATCGGCCTGGTGCCGGGCTTCATCCTGCTCAAACTCTTCCAAAAGTATGACTGGCGGCCGCCCAAACGCACGATCGTGGTCCTGGGGGTCGCCATATTCCTGACGTGGCTGGAGAGCGTCACCGAAAGATGGGTCCCGGTGGCAAGCCTGCTGGGCGTGATGGCGATCGGTTTCGTAATCCTCGAAAAATCAGAACCGATCGCGCACCTGATCTCCCAGAAGTTGAAAAAGCTGTGGGTCTTCGCCGAACTGCTGCTGTTCGTGCTGGTCGGCGCCCAGGTCAACATTCATGTGGCCTGGAAGGCCGGCGTGGCCGGAGCGGCCGTTATCTTCACCGGGCTCGCATTTCGCAGCCTCGGCACCTATCTGTCGCTGGTCGGCACCCCGTTCACGGTCAGGGAAAAACTGTTCTGCGTCGTGGCCTACATTCCCAAGGCCACGGTGCAGGCCGCCATCGGCGCCGTACCGCTGGCCGCCGGAATAGCGGCCGGAGAGGTCATTCTGGCCGTCGCGGTGTTGTCGATCCTGATCACCGCCCCGCTGGGCGCCGTCGGCATTCTGCTGGTCGGAGAAAAAGTGCTGGACCACGGCGAGCGCTTGTCCTATCGCTTCAAGGAATTGCGGGGCCAAATGGAGCTGCCCCGCGTGGGGGAAAGAGTGCTCAGCAAACGCTTCGGAACGGTGTGGAAAGTAATCGAGGAGAAAGAGATCTGGCTGCCGGCCCCGGCCGATCCGGAACATCCCGGGACGGCGGCGGATCCGATTCCGGCCGTTTGCCTGCGATACTGGAAGGAAGGCAGCCGCCGCGGGCCTGGTTCCGGCAAGACGATGTCATACCGCTACAGCCGGATCGATCCCTCTTTCCAGGCCCACTGGGAAATTCTCTACGACTGGTAAGCCGATCACCCGCTCTGTGATGATCACCATATCGTGTTCACGTGTTTGTAGTCTAGTATTTTTGCGTCTTTTGATATCAAGGTGAGCCCATTCACGCGGGCGGTGGCCGTGATAATGCGGTCGGCCGGGTCTTTGTGGAAGTCGCCGGGGAGGTAACAGGAGTCAACGGCTATTTGAGGACTGAGCCGGTAGACAGTGATCCCGGTCTTTAAAACTGCAGTCTCAAACCATTGATCAAGCGATAGTCTTATTTCTACTTTTCCCTTGGCCACCATCATGGCAAATTCCCAAATAGAGATCGACGCAATACCACGATCGCTGGATTTGGTTGCCGAAATGGTATTCAGCGCTCTTGTGGATAATCTTTCGGGTTCACTGATCGCCCACCACCAGGCATGCGTATCGAGCAAGATCTTCAATCAGTCTAATTCCCAGTCGGCAGGATCGATTACGGGCTGCACCAGATCACCCAGGGTTTTGCCACAGCCTTTCATGATACCGATCAAGGAATCTTCCTCGTTGTTCCGATCGCTTACATGCACGATCTTTGCAACCGGCTTGCCCCGCTTGGTAATTGTGATCTCTGTGTGGGCTTCATTCACTTTATTTAGTATTTTAAACAAATCCTGCCGTAATTTTACCGCGCTTATTTCCATTTGAATTACCCCCGGTATATGTACATCATAAAGCGTACGCATAAAAACGTCAACTTGGAAACAGCGGATCCCGCTCATCGGTGGTGGGGTGATTCGGTCAATCGGAGTGGCCGTGGTCGAGACGCTATCCAAAGCCAAAGTATTCAAAATGGAGGATAAACGGCAGATGATCGCAGTGATGATGTGGTCGGCAAGGCCTTTATGACGTCGCCTCAGGGCGGATTATGGCATGAGTTCTCTAACTGGTAATATTTGCTTGCCGTGTCGAATCGTCAGAATTGATATCTGTTCCCCTTCCAAACGATGGAGTATACGGTAGTTACCGTAAATAGCCTCTGGTGTTGACGGTGAGAATCTTTTCGGATTTATTCCTATTCGAACGGCTGCGGGAAAAAAATCGAGATATTTTTTTTATCGCCGTTGCCGACAGCAGAAAAGAGCATCCGACCAGAATCATCATCACCGAAGGATGACCCAGATAATTGTTGAAAGAGCTGAGTGTCGCGGCATGAAAAAGTTTTATAACGCCAAACAAAACCGCACCCCAGAAGATGAGTGTGACCATCGGTTTCCCCCACATGTAACCAATCCCCCTTTCAGAAAGTTAACCTCCATAACTTAATGCATAAAAGGAGATTGTCCATTGGACTTTGTCTTTCATGGGGTTAACCCGAAAATAGATTTCGAACATCGAACGCTCGTATGAATTTGTTATTTGTCATTTTAATATTGGGAACAGGCGGCGGTATTCGCCGTAGCCCTCCTTTTCCAAATCGGACGCGGGAACAAACCGCAGGGCGGCAGAATTGATGCAATAGCGCAGACCGGTGGGCTGGGGGCCGTCGTTGAAGAGATGGCCCAAGTGCGAATCGGCGTGCCTGCTGCGCACCTCGGTGCGTACCATGAAAAAGCTCCGGTCGGATATCTCGACCACGTTTTGCGCCTCCAGCGGCCGCGTGAAGCTCGGCCAGCCCGTCCCGGACTCGAACTTGTCGGTCGAACCGAACAGCGGCTCGCCCGAAACGATATCCACATAAATGCCGTCGGCGTGATTGTTCCAGTAAGCGTTTTCGAACGGCGGCTCGGTGCCGTTTTGCCGGGCGACTTTGTACTGTAAGGGGGTTAACTCACGACGCAGTTCCTCATCGCCGGGTACTTGGTAGTTTTCGGCCGCGGCTGCCATCTCCTGACCCTGTTCCATACCGGTTTTCAGTATTACGGCCGTACCGTTTTCTTTTTTGTCCGTTATTGTGCCCTCCGGCAGTCCCGTTTCTTTTTTGGCGTTCGTCATGTGTTCCGTCTCATGCGGAGTCACCATCGCGTTCGCACGACCCCACACCTTCTCCAGAAACTGGTCCCGGCCCGAGCCGGAGCGATACCAGTGATATCGGATGGGGTTTTTCTTGTAATAATCCTGGTGATACTCCTCGGCCGGGTAAAATTCACCCAGGGGAAGGATGTCGGTGACGATCGGTTTGTCGAAGCGGCCCGACTCCGCCAGCTTTTTCTTAGACGCTTCGGCCAATCGGCGCTCGCCGTCATCGGCATAGAAGATGACACTGCGGTACTGCGACCCCCGGTCCACGAACTGGCCGCCGCCGTCGGTGGGGTCCACGTGACGCCAGAACACATCGAGCAGCTGCGCGTAGGTGATCCGTTCCGGATCGTAAACCACCTTCACGGCCTCGACATGCCCGGTGCCGCCGGCCGACACCTGCTCGTAGGTGGGGTTGGCCATCGCGCCGCCGGTATAGCCCGAAACGGCCTCGACGACCCCGTCGATTTTCTCGAAATCGGATTCGGTGCACCAGAAGCAGCCGCCGGCAAAAACGGCGCTGCGGGTCGAACCGGTCTGATTTTGGGCGTCTGTTTTCGCGCCCGTGCTGTTGTTGATCTGATAAAACCCCAAAACAAGAACCACCAGGGCGGCAAGCCCAAAATATAGCTTTTTCATGCGATACCTCCGGATACGCTGTTCAGACAACTTGCCTGATCACCCGCAACATCACGGGCGAGCACCAGATGCCTCGGGTTCACTATAGACAGATAATAAGACCGATTTTTGAAAATTGGTGAAAAATGTGTAAAATTGGAAAAACTCACGATGCGGCGCCGGACGATCCGTCTAAAGCTCGAGCTTTTCTCTGTGAAGAATTTTATGGAAACCTGTTCCAATTTTCATTTCCAAATTCTCACATTCACTTATTTCTGCCAAACATTTCCCTTAGAAAAATGTAATCCTGGCGGCATAAGCCGCCCATAAGCAACAGGATGGAAAAATAACCAAATAAAAGAAGAGGAACGCGAATCCACAGTGTGCAGCTCGGGAAAAGAAGAAAAATGGCCGTATTGATCACAGATGCCGCCACAGGTGCAAACCATCTACTGACTGATAGGTGATGAATTCTTAGATTGACATAACCCAGCACCATAGTAAGAAGTAAAGCTGAACATGCTAGGCGCATCCAGGCCAATCCCTCTGATCCGAAAAACCATATCATGAGGGGAGTAAGCATAAGATAGATTAGACAAACAAGGGCATTAATCCGTGAAAGTATTTTTTGACATTCAGTCACGATGAGGAGGGAAGAGAAAACATGAGTAAGAGCTATAAAAACAAGGCTCCAGCAGAGTATGCGCATGATCGGAGCGGACTCGGCAAAAGCGGGTCCATATAAAAAAGTTATCAGAGGCGAGCTTACCGCAAATAAAAGCATAACGCCGGGGGCAAGAACCAAGACCATAATAAGAGCGGTGCCCTCGCAAAAGCGGAACATCCGTTTTGAGGAACCCCCGGAAATCTGCGTGAGAATCGGTAAAAAAACATTTCGGAACATGACAAATACCATGGAAACCGTAACAATCAACCGTTCACTGGCGGCATATAGTCCTGTTTCCAAATCGCCCCGGATGTATCCGAGGAAAACGACTCCGACTCGATCATAGATTTGAGTTGTCATAACGATAATAAAAAAAGAAAGGGAGGTTTTCACAGCTTTTATGATAAAATTACAATCCGGACGCAGATCAAGGCGGCCGTTTCGTTTAATGTAAATCCAGCAACCAAGGAAAAACACCAAAATCGCACTTACCGGATAAGCTGAAAGAACAAGGACAGGATCGTTTGTAAAATATAGTCCGATACCGCCCAAAAGCAAAATCAAAAGTTTATGAAAAAGTTCTAGAAAATGCAGGGACTCGCATCTGCCCTAATGCCATGAAGGCGGAACTGATAAATACGATAAGTGAAAAAAACACTTGGTATCCGCCGATCGAGCACAATATTATTTTTTTTTGGATTCCGAAAGGGGAGAATAGAGAAACGAGGACCAGCAGGCCCATAACAATGAGGGAAACTACCACTTGGAAAACCAACAGGTTTCCAACGAATTTGGCGTGATTGTCCGGATTGCGACTTATTTCCCGAACGGTCAGGGTATTGAATCCTAAGTTAATGCAGATGACCAACAACCCTGCCAGAGACATGGAGAAAGCGTATGTGCCTAAAACCTCGCTACCGAAAATCCTGCCGAGCAGTGCCAGGAATAAAAAGGTAAAAAAATCGCCAAAGAGTTTTGCGAGACTCAGGAGAATTGTGTTTTTTAGGAGATTTCGACCGAAGTTCATGCGTGGGATGAGCACTACAAGACGTTGTAAGACTCATAAGTCCGAATTATCACATTTCTGCGCCATTTCCAAAACAGTTCGATCATGATTGAAAAGTGCAGCTTTTGCATTCCCATTTTCCGTGCATGGCGGATAGCCGGTGTATTAAAATATTCAATTATGTTGTAAACTTTTTGGATTTCAGCGTAATGGACCTCCCGACCAAGTAGCAGGTAAAGCGCGGATGACAGACCTTTGCCCCGATAGGCAGGAGCCGTATAGGCATCGTAAAAATAAGCTTCATTTATTTTCAGGGGAAAACGACACCCTTTAAAGGTGCATTCCCTTTTGTTGCACCAGAGGAGCGAGACTACTGAACCATTGTGTATGGCACAAAAACCTTCGTCCCCTTTTTCAAGCCGGTTTATTATTTCGTTAAAAGATAGATTTCGTCCCTGCACCGCGGCAATAATCGTGGCATCCTTTTTCAGGACCGGCTTGAAAATATAATCGGTAAACCCTTCATTGATTTTCGAGGAATCGTTATATAAAAACCTGTCAAGTCGCAGGTGCAATAGATAAAACGGTGTGATCCTCAGGCCAAATTTCATCATGCCGTCGAATATCAGACGAATCGGAGAATTATGCCTGATTTTCATCTTGAGGTGGTCTGCGTATCCCATAAATATGCCTGAGCCGGATCTTGCAATTGAGCCTTCTCGAAACTTAATCTCGCACTGCGATAATTTTTTTATATGCCTTCCCCAATAGGTTACAAACCCTGGACATCGTAGACTTGGATTGCTTCGTTTCAGGCGAAACCTGATTTTCATACCAAAACGAAACAAAAGCAAACCATGGCCTTAATAGGTATCGCTTTATCGGTGCATTGGGTCGGTAAAAAAGAAACAGATCGTTTCGTTGACACCCGCGTTTAATTTTCAATTGATCCGAACCGAGACCAAAATAAAGACGTTTTAAACAATTGTCAGTTGCATCTTCGATTGGACGGTAAAAAGCCAAGTTGAAATAGGTGCAATCATTAGCTGCCGCAACCTGATCAACGGCTACGATTTGAACACTAGCGAATTCCCCTTTTTTGAAAACAACAGAGACGCCGGTAATCATCCCGTTTCTTTCTGCAATGTAAAAGCAAACATCTTGGCCTATATTTTCTTTAAGTTTTGTGAAAAAATTCCGTTTAAAACAGAATGGAGTGCCCCCATGCTTCATGTAAACGGCGTTCGTCAGTTCATAAAAGCGCTTGCAGTAAGGAGCTGGATTATTAATGCGACGAATCTGAACCTCGTTGCAGGCATTGATCTTTAGTTCTCGACGAATATGCCGTGCCATATTTTTACTACGAAGCTTGATATGTTCAAGATAACCTTCGAAGGATTTCCAAGTAAGGTCAAGTTGATATCCGGAAATTATCCGTGTATGGCAATACCTTTTGCGACGAAGAAGATTAATCAAGTCCGGTTCGGTCGTTGCTACGTGCGGAAAAATAAGGGGAAGTCCGAGTTTCTTTGCTTCCTTCTCCAAACCGTACAGAAGTTTTTCAGTTATATGTGCCTTTCTTCGAGGATCAGCAGCTTGGCAAATAAGAAAGTGTACGCCAGTTGAAAATATTGTGTCACACACCAAGGCCGGCAGAAATGAAAGCCTAAACTTGCCGGCATAAGGGGTTAGTCTGCCGAATAAATGATTATCGATGTTTGCAACTGATTTATCTGCAGCGGCAATATATCCGAAAACTGCACCGACTAACTTTTCAGCATCAAAGAGAAGAATGTAACGGTAGCGAAAATCCTGGAGATATGTTTCCTCCAGGGTTTTCAACCATCCAAAATTCAAAAATATTTCCGAAACGACGAGCTTGTCCCAATCATCTTTATTAATGTTGTCTATTGAGTCGGTTATGTAGATTCGTTCCATTATTGAAGACTCACTTCGTAATCGGTTTTCTTTGCAGATGCTATTTCCGAAACTACTATTCTAAATTTTCCGCTTTTTTCCCGCGGTATTTCCTGCACGGTTTCAACCTGCACGCTGGTTTCGGGAAGAATCTTTTCCATTTTTTGACGGATCTGCAGGATTGACGTTTCGGAAAACTTGTCATTGGGAATTACTTTTACAGTAACTGAGTGCAGGTTTTTCTGACGGATCTGATATTGCTGCATACCTTCAATATGTTCGATTGCACAAGTCATTTTATATGGGGATATTAACGTGTTATTTGGAAGCCGGAAACAATCGGCACTCCTGCCATGAGAAGGGGTCATCAAAGGCAATCCTCTCCCGCATGCGCACAATTTATTAAGTTTCCGTCCGGTGTCCCCAATTTCATACCGGATCAAAGGCATGCCGAAATTATAAAGAGATGATACAACAATTTTACTAAAATCGGCCGATTCTTTTCCTACTGAAGGCAAAAATTCCACTAACAGCCAGTCGGCATTTATATGATATCCGGAAAATTCCGGACATTCCCACGATATTTCCTTTAATTCAGTGCTACCGTAAATATCATAGACCATTGCGCCAAACCGATTCCCCAGCTTTTTTCGGATGCTCCCGTCAAGCATTTCCGAGGAAGTAAAGATAGGTATTCGGCGTCTAAAGGAGATGTCAGTATCAGCCAACATAGAAAAATATGATGGAAACCCATACATGACGGTTGGATCATATTGGAGAAGCGATTTCACGTGTGACTCGGCCGGTTCCAAAATGGAAAACCTTTTTTTTCGCAGTATGATATTCTTCCAGCGGGCCTCCAGATAGCTTTCTTCGCTGAAAATAGCCATACGGTCATGCGGCCTTACACCACAAGCCCAACGGGCGCGAAGTTTTAGTAGATATTTTCCTATCAACCAGGCATCAGTATCAAAATAAGTTGTTGTGCGCTTGCCTAAAGAACCCGAGGAGGAAGATCTGTACATATTTTCTGCAGAGTATCCGCTAGCGATCATAGCTTCTGGGTTTCGGAGGTTTTCACGCCCGATGATAGGAATAAATTTAACATCTCGCCAATCACGAATGTCATGCGGAGTTATGCCTTGGTTTCTAAATTGCTTTCTATAAAAAACAGTATTTTCGTAAGCGTGGTGAATGATCCGTTTAAACCGCCTCCACTGCAAGGTCCGGATACGATTATACGGCAACCACTGTTCTTTTTCGAGTCGCAGGAAACGCGCTGGTAACTGAACAATACTGGCTATCATCGAGACTTGATTTCTGCAATTGCAGAATGTTTTAACGGGCGAGTAAGAGCCTGGCTGTAAACCGCACAATAATCCTCGGCGTTTCGGCCCCAGGTCATTTGGAGGGCAAAACTGGAACAAGTTCGCTGATGATTCTTCAATATATCGGGTTTATCCAGATACTGGCGAAGCGCTTCCTCTAAATCATGAATACTTTTTGGAGGAACCACTAGCCCGTTTTCATGAAGAATTTCCGTTACGCCCGTATCCGTTGTGATAATCCCCAACCCGCAGGCCATCGCTTCAAGAGCGGCATTAGAGAGGGATTCGCTTAGTGATGGGACAACCAATACATCAGCCTGTTGATATATCCTACACATTTCGGCGTTGGGCACGGCTCCGATAAAGTGTACCTGTTCGGTGATTTTATGGACCCTACAGAATTCTTCCAGCGTATTTCTTAGAGGGCCTGAACCGACGATTTGCAGGCGGGACTGGGGGTATATCGCGGATAGCCCTCTGAAAGCTTCCATCAGGTAAATAAGGCCCTTCCGTTCAATTAACCTCCCCACAAAAAGAATGGTCTGTCCTGGTCGTGTGCCATTTTGCCGTGGGCAGAACCTGTGACTGTCCACGCCGTTGTAAATCACTTCAATATTTATATTACTACATGTTTGTATCGCCAATTTTTTTAGAAACTGACTGTTAGACACCACTGCCGTAGAATGTCTCCAGACAATTCGGCTTATGAATTTGAAAAAAAAGCGATCCATATAGATGAGGCGGGTACTATATCCCGGAACATCCGATCCTCGCAAGGAAACGATATATGGGAAGTGACTCTTCAACAAGTAGCCAATGACTCCTGACGGCCACCCGAACCAGCAATGGCAGAGATCATAATGATTTTTTATCGATAGAGAGTGGGCCAACAACAATGCCTTACAGAACCATTGAAGCAATTCGAATGTAGTCCAATAGTGTAAACTTTTCTTTTTAATGCCAACTCTGTAGATCGTTATGGTCTCTGAAAATCTTTCGACTTTAAACTTACGATCGGGACTAGCGGTAATCAAGTCAATTTTAAGCGTCGGGCTGTGGGACAAGGACTTCAAAAGGTTATAGTTAGCGGTGGCTGCCCCTCCTCCAACTGGTGGAAATTCTATATTCAGCATTATGATATTGGTTCGCACTGTTTTCTTCCCAACCGGTCCCCGTAAATAAAATGACCCAAGGGGGGTCATACCCGCACCCAAAATCCATGGTTATAGAATGATAAGCTGCCAATTAAATATTTAGAGCTCAATTCCATTTGCCGTTTTTCATTTTTTGGTAGGAAACGTGAAGTTGAGCAATAATGAATACAATTCGCAAATGTATAAATCTGCAAAACCCTTATTGGGGCTATATGTAATATCGAAATTGATCGGGAACTAAAATTCTCCGAATAATCGTCATCGTTTGAGCATACACAGAAAAACTTTTTTAAACAAGAGAATGTGTCAGGAGTTCCACGATGCGGCGACGGACAGTCCATCAGTGGTCAGACAGACTTTTCGACTTCGGCGGATTCAGCGGGAGCACGAACCGTATCCGAACCCGAGTGCCGGTTAACTCGAATCTGACCGCACCGCAGTGGGCCTTGGCCGGTTCCTTGACGATGTATGGGTCGATGCCGGCGCCGCCGTGCGGCCATTAAATCTTTTGGGGATTGCAGGCGGCGCCGCATTGCACGAAGGATTCATTTCTTTCCCATTGCACCGTCACGTGGTCGATGCCGAAAGTTTCAAATAGATCGCGGCGGATATGTTGCGATCAGCAGGTCGTCACCGGCCGGGTCGGGTTTGACGAGATGGGCGGTCAGGGCGGTTTCGGTCGTGCTGATAGCCCAAATGTGAAGGTCGTGAACGGCCGTGATGCCTGACAACCCCGCCAGGTAGTCGTTGACCGCCTGGCTGTCTATATCGGCCGGCACGGCCTGCAGCGCCAGGTTCATCGATTCTTTCAGCAAGCCCCAGGTGCTCACTAAAATGATGGCCACGATGATGAGGCTGACCAGCGGATCGATCCACAGCCAGCCGCTGGTCATGATGCCGATGCCCGCCAGCACCACCCCGACGGACACCCCCGCGTCGGCGGCCATGTGCAGAAAAGCGCCGCGGATGTTCAGGTCTTTGTCGCGGCCGGACAGAAACAGCAGCGCAGTCGCCGTGTTGACGGCCACGCCCACGGCGGCCACGAAAATGATCGTCTCTCCGGCCGACGGGGCCGGGTTCTTGAACCGCTGGATCGATTCCAGCGCGATGCCGCCGACCGCCACCAGCAAGATGACGGCATTGATCAGCGCCGCCAGAATCGTCGTGCTCCGCCAGCCATATGTCCGCCGGGCGGTCGGTTGAAGTCGGCTCAGCAGGCTCGCGCCCCAGGCGAGCAGCAGGCCGGCGACATCGCTCAGGTTGTGTCCGGCATCGGCCAGCAAGGCGAGCGAGTCGGCCGTGAGGCCGAAAATAACCTCCGCGATCACGAAGCCGAAATTCAGGGCGACCCCTACGGCAAAGGCCTTGTTGTAATCGGCCGGCCCGTGATTGTGGGTGTGGTCGTGATTGGGGCTTCTGCGGTTGTTCATCGCCGTCCTACACCCTACGCCTCGTGACAGGAACAGGATTTGCCGCGCGCCTTTTCGAAGGCTTCCCTTCCCTCCCTGAAGGCAAAGACGGCAATCGCGATCGCCCCCAGCGAATCGAGGCCGCCGATACCGGTGGCGGCATAGCCGGCGCTGGCCGCCAGGAGCACGAAAGACAGATACAGGCAGGCTTTGGTGCAGTTGGCATCGGCGATGATGGCATCCGAATGAAGCTGCCGGCCGACCCGCATCTTGAAGCGGATCAGGAGCCCCATCGTGACAATCGACACGAGGGAAATGACGATCCCCCAGAAGGTGGTTTCCGGACGGTGGCCGCGAACGAGGTTGATGGCCGCCGTCGAGACGAGCCCCAGGGTGAGCAGGTAAAAGCCGCCGCCGGTGATCCGCAGCGCCCTGCGTTCGAAGGGATCGACATTGCCCGACACATCGCGCGTCATCCGGTGAACCATGTGCCAGATGCCGATGCCCGATATGACCTCGACAAAGGAGTCGATCCCGAAACCGAGCAGCGACAGGGTTTCGTCCTCGAGGCCGAGAAAAACGGACACGAGCCCTTCGATCAGGTTGTAGAAGACGGTGATCTGGGACAACAGGATGGCCGTTTTGTACAATCCGACCCTCCGGCCGTCCGCGGCCTTTGATATCATTGCGGTTTCCTGCACCCTATCGTCCAACTTTTTTTGCGTAACCAAAAACCCGATTCATCGCTTAAGCCCGAATCACCAAAACGGAGCGGGACATTCATGCGATGCTGCCGGCAATCCCGAGCATCGCCGCCAAACTTTTCTCCACATCCTCTTCGGTTGTCGCCCAGGATGAAACACTGATCCGCATCGCCTCATGTCCCTGCCACACCGTGCCGCCGCAGTAACAGGTGCCGTCTTGCTGGATGCCGGCGATGACCCTTTTCGTCTTTTCCGCTCCGCCGAAAGAAACCAGGACCTGGTTCAAAACAACATCGTTCAATACGCGATACCCGGACGAACGGAAGCCGTCTGCAAAACGCCGCGCATGCCGGCAGCATCGCTCTATCATATCGGCAACACCTCTGCGCCCCAGATGCCGCAATGCGGCCCACACCTCTAAACCGCGCGCTCTGCGGGATAGCTCCGGTGTGAAGTCCGACGGATTCCTGTGAGGGGCCGATGTCGGCAGATACTCCGCGGTAATGGCCATTGCCGCCTTGAGCGGGTGCGGGTCGCGCACGAGAGCGATGCCGCTGTCATAGGGCACATTGAGCCATTTATGCCCATCGGTCGCCCAGGAATCGGCTTTATCGATGCCGTCCGCAAGCTGACGAAGCTGCGGCGATGCCGCGGCCCATAGGCCGAACGCACCGTCGACATGCACCCACGCTCCCTCACGGTGAGCAATATCGCAGATTTCGCCGATCGGATCAAATGAGCCGGTGTTGACGTTGCCGGCCTGGGTACAGATGATCGTCGGCCCCGAGATCGGGAGAAGTGCGTCGGTTCGCATCCGCCCCTGACTGTCGACCGCGACCTCGACGACCCGGCTGCGCCCGAGTCCAAGCATTCCCAGTGACTTGAAGAGCGTGGGATGACTTTCTTCGCTGACCATCACGGTAACGGGCGGGGCACCGAACAAGCCATCGGCTTCGACATTCCAGTTCGCATTCTCGAGCACCGCGTGACGGGCCGCGGCCAATGCGGTGAAGTTGGCCACCGTAGCGCCGGTAACGAAAGCGCCGCCGGTTTCACGGGGCAAATCAAAAAGGTCGACCAGCCAACCGAGCGCAACCTCTTCCAGGACAGCGGTCGCAGGTGTCACCTGATACAGTGCGCTGTTTTGATCCCAGGCGGCTGCCAGCCAGTTGGCGGCCAGAGAAACGGGCAGGGCGCCACCGATAACAAAGCCGAAAAAGCGCGGACCCGCCATGGCCATCGTTGCGGGTGATCCATGGTCGTTTAACAATTTGAGCACCGCTTCAGGCTCGGTCGTCGTTTCCGGCAGGGATTCGCGGAACAGGGACAGATTATCGACCGCCTCAGCGGCCGGAGTGACCTTTCGCCGGTCGACCTTTTCCAAATATTGAATTGCCGCCTCGGCTGCGGATACCAGCAAACTTCTCATCTTTTCCGTCTCCTGCACGTAAAATCACCGGGGTGGGGACACCTCAAATCGCTAAAATCGCTCACATCCCTCAACCATGATACGAAACTCAACGGTGCTAAGCCCAATTTGCCGGGCATTTATATAAAGATTGCCTGGCAGACGAGATGCCACGGCCTGCCGCGGGGAGTGTCGTGAGCACGATCGGCCGCGACGGTCCGTAGGATGCCGTTTGTAGGTAGACACTAGGGTAACACCGCCTCACCGCATTTCAAGGGCAAAGGGACCTAATCCGCGAGCAGGGCGTCGATCTTGGCCTCGATCTGCGCGTCGGTGCTGTGCTTGAGGGTGATGGCGCGGGCGGGGCACTCGACCACGCAGATGCCGCAGCCGCGGCAGTTGGCGGGGGGAATTTCAGAGACGCCGTCGGAATTGATAAAGGGCGCCGCAAAGGGGCAGGACCGCACGCAGGCCAGACAGGCGGCACAGCGGTCGGGGTCGACCTCGGCCACCGTGGCGGGCGTGGTGATCTCCTGCTTGCAGAGAATTTTGGCGGCCTGCTGGGCCGCCCCTTTGGCCATGGCCAAAGCTTCGGGAATGAAGCGCGGGCTGTGGGCGAGACCGGCCAGAAACACGCCGGGCGAGGCGAACTCCAGGGGTTGCAGCTTGACGTGCGCCTCCAGGAAAAAGCCCTCCTTGCCGCGCGGCAGCTTCAGGACCGCGGCGATCTGGTCGGCACCGGCGTGCGGGCGCATCCCGGCGCTGAGCGCCACCACATCGGGTTCCACCCGGAAATCCTGGTGCGAACTGCGGTCGGTGAAGTCCACGACCAGCTTTCCGGCGTCGTCGGTGTAAACCCGGGGCTGATCCTGGGGAATATAGCGAAAAAACATCACGCCCAGCCGGCGGGCTTTTAGATAATAGAGTTCCTTGAATCCGAACGTGCGCAGGTCGCGATAAAGGATCACGACCTGGGCATCGGGGTTGATCTCCTTGATCGCAATGCTGTTTTTGACCGCGGCGCTGCAGCAGACGCGGCTGCAATATCCGAATTCCTCGTTGCGGGAACCGACGCACTGGATCATGACCACCCGGTTCAGGCCGCGGGCCCAGGCGGGCGCCTCCTCGAGCCGGCGCGACAGATCGACCTGAGTCAGCACGCGCTCGTCGCGGGCATACAGGTATTCCCGTGGTTCGTAGGCACGGCCGCCGGTGGCCACGATGACGGCCCCATAGGTGATCTCGTGCACGTCGTTTTTGGTTTCGAGACTCCCGCGAAAATTCCCCGGATGACCCTGGTGGTTGGTCAGGCGGCTTTCCAGAAAAACCGATATCAGGGGGTGGCGCCGCACCCTTTCTCCGAGCGTGCGCACGAGCTTCAACGGCGAATCGCCCTCGAGGGTCTCGGTGAGATTCCGCGCGAACCCCCCCAGCTGAGAGTCTTTTTCCACCAGGTAGACCGCAAACCCCTGGTCCGCCAGCGTCAGCGCGGCACTCATGCCCGAGAGCCCGGCGCCGATGACCAGCGCGCGCGGATCCACCCGAAAGCTCTGATCGGTCAGCGGCTCGAGGCGCATGGCCCGCGAGACGCCGGCGCGGATCAGCCGGAAAGATTTTTCGGTGGCTTGCTGCGGCTGACGGCTGTGAACCCACGAGCACTGGTTGCGGATGTTGACCATCTCGAAGAGATACGGGTTCAGGCCGGCCGCTCGGAGGGTGGCCTGAAAGAGCGGTTCGTGGGTCTTGGGCGAGCAGGCGGCCACGACCACGCGATTCAGGTCGTGTTGCTGCATCAGCTCGATCAGCGCCGGCTGGGTTTCGGCCGAACAGGTGAACATGAAGTCGGTGGCCAGCACCACATTCGGCAGTTGCCCGACCTGCTGCACCAGCTGCGGGATGTCGACCACCCCCGCAATATTCGATCCGCAATGGCAGACGAAGACGCCGATCCGGGCCGGTCCCGCGCCGGCCCGCTCCGGTGTGGACTCGGCGGCGGATGTGGCCGTATGCCGGCCGGTTTGAAGGAGCACCGCCGCTTCGGCCGCCGCGGCGCCGGCCTGGATGACCGTTTCGGGGATGTCCTTCGGGGCTTCGATGCCGCCGCAGACGAACACCCCGGCCCGCGAGGTCGACACCGGCTCGTCGAAGCCGGCGCTTAGAAAACCGAAGGGATTGGCCGTCAATTCCAGTTGCTTGAGCAGGTCGCCCGAAGTGCGCGAGGGCTTGAAGCCGCTCGACAGCACCACGAGATCATATTCCTCTTCCACCTTGCAGTTGCGGTGGTGATCGAAGGTCTCGATGATCAGGTTCTCGTTTTCCGGGTTCAGGTAGACCTGCGATATCATCGAGCGCTGGTAGCGCACGCCGTGCACATGGCGCGCGCGCTCGATGTACTCGTCGAAGCCCTTGCCGTGGGCGCGGATGTCCATGAAGTAGATAACGGTTTGCGCCTGCGGGTCGTGGCTGCGCGTCAGCACGGCCTGTTTGGCGGCGTGCATGCAGCAGACCGACGAACAGAACGGCCGGTTGCGGGACGCATCGCGCGAGAGCACGCACTGGATCCAGGCCACCTTCTTCGGCACCCGGCCGTCCGAGGGGCGCTCGAGGTGTCCGGCATACGGGCCGGTGGCCGAGAGCATGCGCTCGTATTGCAGCGACGTGACGACGTTGCGATAGCGGCCGTAGCCGTATTCGCCTTCCCGCGCCGTGAGTGCCGGTTCGAAGCCGGTCGCCACGACGACGGCCCCGACTTCGAGATCGAGAATTTCGGGCTTCTGGTCGAAATCGACGGCCGCGGTGGGGCAGATTTTCCGGCACAGCCCGCAGCGCTTGCGGGTCAGGTACAGGCAGTGTTCCGGATCCAGAGCGTATTTGAGGGGAACGGCCTGGGGAAACGTCAGATACGCCGCCTTGCGAAAGGACAACTCCCCGTTGAACTCGTCGGGCACTTTCTGGGGGCATTTTTGGGCGCACTGGCCGCAGGCGATGCACTTGTCGGCATCGATGTAGCGCGGCATTTTTTCGATCCGCGCCGCAAATCGTCCCGGTTCTCCCACAAGGTTCAGCAGGCGGGCGGGGGCGACGATCTCGATGTTGGGATTTCCGGCCGCCTGGACCAGCTTGGGGGAGAACATGCAGGTGGAGCAATCGTTGGTGGGAAAGGTCTTGTCCAGGCGGGCCATGGTCCCGCCCAGGGTCGGGGTTTGGTCGAGCAGGTAGACATAAAATCCGGTGTCGGCCAGATCGAGCGCGCACTGAATGCCGCCGATGCCGCCGCCGATGACGATCACCCGCCCGATGGCGCGGCCGGCGCCGGTTTTCTGTTCGTTGAAATCGTTCACCGCAGCAGGTCCTTTGCTCTGAGCAGCGGCACCGGATCGGCGATGTGCGCCCGGAACCAGTCGGCCGATGCATTGTCGGCCTCGAAAGCCAGGCGCAGGAGTTCGGTGAAGTAAAAAACCGGCAGGTTCGGGCGCCGGGGCGCCTCGTCGCGCTGGAGGAGATCCAGGTTGGCCTGGCACAGTGGGCAGGAAACCACGACGGCTTCGGCGCCGGTTTCACGCGCTTTTTCCAACAGCCGTGCGGTGAGCGATTCCTGGATGTCCCGGCGGCCGATGCCGATGCTCGCGCCGCAACAGGTGGTCTTGTAAGACCAGTCCAGCACCTCGGCTCCCGCGGCGGTCGCGAGACGATCGAGGGTCAGCGGGTTTTCGAAGTCGGTAAAGCCGGTCAGCCGCGGCGGGCGGACCATCTGGCAGCCGTAGTAACAAACGACTTTCAGGCCCTTCAAAGGCTTGAGGACGAGCTGCTCGATGCGCGCCACCACTTCCGGTCGGGCCAGAAAGCGCGTCATGTCGTAAACCTCGATCTCACCGGAGACCGGCCAGGGAATATCGTAGATCTTCTTGCGGATCATGGCCCTGGAAAAAAGCAGCCGGTTGAAACAGTTGGCGCAGGGCGACACGATGTCGAGCCCCATCTTCTCGGCCGCCGCCAGGTTTCGGGCCGGCAGCAGCACGGCCATCGTTTCGTCCAGGCTGTGCGCCGCGGTCGCGCCGCAGCACGACCAGTCGTCGATTTCCACCAGCGTGATGTCCAGCCGTTCGAACACCGCCGCGATGGAGCGGGCGTAGTCGTTGGCCATGCCCTCCAGGGAACAGCCCGGGTAAAATGCCAGCTTCTGCGCCATCAGCCCCCTCGCCTGTTGCGGTACAACGCCCGAATTTCATGAATGGCGGCGCAGCGCTGCGGCAGCAGCTTCAACTTTCCCTTGCGCCAGAGCGTCCACCCCAATTCGAGTTCGGTCTTCAGCTGGCCCGTGCGCCATTTTTCCCCGAGTATGCCGGGCTTGCGGTTCAGCGCCGCCATCAGCCAGGCCTCGTTGACGCGGCCGAAACGCTTAAGTTCATCGAGGAAGGTCTGGTGAAACACCGCCAGCTGCCTTTCCCGCGGCGTTATACCCGAGCGGGCCGACAGGCTGCGCAGGTGCAGGATGGTTTCGGCGACACCGACCTTGTTGGGGCAGTAGGTGGTGCACATTTCGCAGGAGAGGCAGACCCAGACGGTGGCGGAGCGCAGCAGTTCATCGCGCCAGCCCAGTTGAACGTGGCGGATCACCTGGTGGGGCTTGATGTCCATGTAGGCGCTGACCGGACAGGCGTTGGTGCAGCGCTCGCACTGGTAGCAGGCGGCGACGTTGGCGCCGGTCTCGGCTTCCATCCGGTTGAGAAAATGACCGCCCCGGTCTCCGATGAGCCGCCGCCTTCCGGACGCATCGGATGGGCTTTCGGCCGGCTTGCGCCGGCTCTCGGCCTGTTTTCCAGTCAATGGATAACCTCGTGAAAAGCCTGGCGGGATCGGGTAAGCGGCCAGGATCCATAAAAAATCCATACGGATCGAAAACGTGTTGTCCCCTCCGAAAAACCCGCGGCAGGGCACAAGCTACAAAACAGCTACATCGAAAGCTGCCACATTGTGTCAGACCCTGTCAAGGGGAAACCTGCCGGCATCCGCCCCGACCGGAGGCACGCAGACCGGCGGAGCCGAAACTTCTGTTGACATCATTTCTCGTTTTATTTTTAATGGCGCTCGATCGAAAAGATTCTATCGCTCGACACGGGTGCCGCGGATATGTTTATGGCGCAGAAGGGGAGCGTATGAAGCTGGAGTTTACATCCGAGCGGAGGGTCCGGCGGGTGCGGTTCAATTTCTGCCTGCGGACCGTCCTTGTGGCGGTTCTGATTCTCATCGGCGGACAATCGCAAGCCGTGACCCTTGAAGAGTGCATTCACGAAGCCCTGCAACGCAACCCAGATGCCAATGCCGCCGCCAGCCGGGTGGACGCCGCACGGGCCATGATCGCGGAGGCCGGTTCGGCCTATTTCCCCCAGCTGTCGGTGACCGGCGGATACGCCTTGACGAACAACCCGACCCAGGCCTTCATGATGCAGCTCAACCAGCGTAAACTGGACATCATGGCACCGGGCTTCGACCCCAACAATCCCGACCGGACCGATAACACGCGCCTGTCGGCCGAAGTCAAATACCGGGTCTACGATTTCGGGCAGCGGCGGATTCTCTCCGAAAGCGCCGCGCTCGGCGCGGATGCGGCCGCGCTGCAGCTGGCCGCTGTCCGCAACGAGTTGATCTATCAAGTCACCCACGGGTACTTTGTTGTACTGCAGGCGCAGGATTATGTCGATGTTCAGCAGGAAGCCGTTCGCAGCCTCGAGGAAAGCCTGCAGGTGGCCCAGGGGAAATACAAGGCCGGCACGGCCATTAAAACCGACGTCTTGAATCTGGAAGTCAACCTGGTGCAGGCCCGCGAGGACCTGATCCGTGCCCGCAACAGCGTGGACCTTGCCATCGTCGCCTTGAATACGGGCATCGGATACGATTTCGTCACCCGCGAAAACCTGCCGCCCCCCGCACAGAATGTTCCGGCTGCGCCGCTCCTTGAGCAGGATATGGAAGCCATCGAAAACCGCCCGGAACTTCAGGCCGTGCGGAAAATGGCGCAGATAAAAAAAGGAGGCTACCTGCAGGCGAAGCGCCAGAATTTGCCGGTTCTCAATGCCTACGGTTCCTATGATCTGGACACCGGCAACCTGGAAACTTACGAGGGCTCCTACATGGTCGGGATCAGGGCCGAATGGGACATCTTCACCGGGTTTCGCAATTCGGGCGCCACCCGCAAGGCCGAAGCCGAGTGGCAGGCGGCGCGGCGGGAAGAGGAACGGGTGCGCAACGCCATCAAGCAGGACCTGCAAAATGCGCAAATCAAGGCCTCTGAATCGTGGCAGCGTCTCGAAACCGTTCGAAAAAGCGTTGAAAGCGCCGCCGAATCGCTGCGGATAACCCAGGTGCGCTATCGCGAAGGCGTTGCCGGGCTTACCGACCTGCTGACCGCCCAGTTGGGCCTGACCGCCATGCGCAGCCGCAGCGTTGCCGCCCTTTACGATCACGCGGTCGCGGTGTCAAACCTCAGCCGCGCCCGCGGCGAACTCTACACCCATTACAGCGTTCCCTGACGAGGCGAAAATCAGTGCTTCGACCGCTCGACCAGCTTCGCCGCCAGCTCGCAGATGCGCACGTTTTCCAGGACGCCCTGCCGATAAAGTGTAAAGACGGCAGTGTCGTAGGTAAGCGTGTCCGGGATGGAAATCATGTCGCCCGGCGGCAGCGCGCCGGCGACCCAAACCGCCATGCCGCGCAGAGCCGCCCGGTCCGATGCCAGGTAAGGCGGCAGGAAAGGGAGGGCATCCCGGCCAAAGCCGGGCCGGGCATGCACCAGGCGTCCGATGCCCCACAGCACCCCCGGCTGTAAATCCTCGTGTTCGAGATAATTCCCCTCCGGGTTTATATACGACAGCAAAATAGAGCCATATTGATCGGCAAGGGCCTGGTTGAGGGCCGTTGCCTCGCCCATCGCTTCCGGTGACCCCCAGCCGATGCCCCCGGACTCGTCGTTCAGGTTCCAGATGAACCGGCGCATGACAACGCGGGCCGATTCCATCTCGACTTCGGCCGCCCTGGCAATCACCGCTCCCATCGCACTCACGGCCCGCCACTTGATCGGCTCGTCGAGGCTGTAAAGAAACGAGAAAAGAGGGTTGACCACCTGGCGGAAGGGATAGCCGCAGATCCGCTCGACCGACTGCCGCGGGTCCGGCAGCTGCAGCAGCTCGTGAACGATCTTTTTAAGCTCGCGGTGGGTCAGCTTTTCTTTGGAGGCTTGCATCGATTGGTCCAACTCTCCGCAGTGTAGCACCTTTTAGTTTCATACGAGGCAGGTTTTGGCCCCTCTCCCGGCACCATCACGCCGTCACCGATGCCTCTCCCGGGCACCCTTGGCTCAAAAAGTGATGATCTCGAAGCCCCGGTCGAGGTAGCCGGCCATTCCCGGATGTCCGTGCATGTCATCGAGCAGGGTCAGGCCTTGAGATCCGGCCGCCGCGGCGGTTCCCATTTTCTGGGAGCAGGCCTTGCAGGCGCCTTCCACCAGGCCGGCGTTCTTGGCCTTCTCCCACACCCCGTGCAGCGGGTTGTCGGCTGCGGCCAGGGACGGCAGGAGCTTTGTGGCGGCGCCTTCGACGACGATCCGGACCTCACGCCCCTTTGACTGCAGGTCCAGGGCGTTCAACAGCACATGCACGAAACACATCGGGTCGCCGTTGAAAACAAACAGCGCGGCTTTTTCCATTGAATCCTCCTTTAACACATTTTTAGCGTATAAACACATTCCGGTAACTGCCGCTCCGGGGAACACCCTCGTGCGGGAGTGGCGGCGACGATCGGGTGATCACCTCTCCGCCCAGTAAATGCAATCCGCCGGGCAGTTCTTGATCGCCTCTTCGACTTCGGGTTCCGGATAGGACGATAAATCGGCCACATCGATGTACCCCGCATCGGTCATCCGGAACACAGCCGGACAGACCTCGATGCAGACCTCGCATTTGATGCAGTCGCTTAATTCGACAACGGGTATTTTCATTGTAAAAGCTTTCGACACAGTGTAAACATTCCGGACGATACGCAATGGACCATACCCGCAACGCTATCGATATTCAATTAAAATCCATACCTTATTCAATTAAAATCCATACCTTTTTCCCCCTAAAGCCGCGGTACGGTTATTGCTTTGGGTGGGTCAGGTATTCAAAACTCAGCCGGAAATCTTTGCGGCGGCAACCGGCACACGCTCTGCGAGGACGGGCGGCCGAAGTGTCGACTGTGATTCCCCGCCAGCTTGTCGAAAATCCCGGCCGGCGGGGTCCCATCTCCCGGCGGTCGTTACCGGAGTCCGTCAGGGTGGTCGCCCCCGCTGATCCCAACCGGTTGAATAAAAAAAGGAGGAAAGAAAATGCTGAAAAGATTTCTGGTGGTGCTGCTCGGATTATGCGTCCTGCTGAATTTCACCTCCATCGCAGCGGCCGGCCCGGTGGTCCCCAAGGATGAAAAAAAGAAAACCGAGGCCGGTAAGTATGTGACCGCCGCCGATGCCTATGCGATGTGGAAATCCAACCCCGACAAGATCAAAGTGGTCGACTGCAGGCTTCCGCAGGAGTACGTGTTCGTGGGGCACGCCCCGATGGCCTACAACATCCCCTCCAAGGCGTGGACCGGGAAATGGGATCCCGAAAAAAAAGACTACGTCCTGGAGGACAACCCGGCTTTCGAGACTCACGCCAAAAAGCTCTTCAGCCTAAATGATACGATACTGGTGATGTGCCGCTCCGGGCAGCGCAGCGCGGCCTCGGTCAATCGGCTGACCAAGGCAGGATTCACCAATGTCTACAACATCATTGACGGTTTCGAGGGCGACAAGATCTCGGACGAGGAAAGCTTTTTCAACGGCAAGCGAATGAAAAACGGGTGGAAAAATTCATGCGTCCCGTGGACTTATGATTTGAATCCCGAACTGGTTTACGCTCCTTAGAGTTTCAACCGCCGCAGTTGCATGGACCGTCACAGACAATGAGGGCAAGGCCCCTGGGGATCCTGCTTCGTTTGGCTCTTTTTTACCGTCCACGGCGTAGCCCCGGAGCTTTGTCAAAAAAATCAGATCGACCCGGCAACAACCCGCCGCCCGTCATTTCCGGCTCTTTGGATCGGAATCCCGACGCGTTCGTACCGATCGATCAGGCCGCGACCGCCTGGCCGATTTTTTGCCCGTATTGGTAACATGCATCCAGCTTCACCTCGTCCGGCACGAACTGCACTTTGAGACCCGGCGCGATCAGCTCGATTTCCATTTCCAATAGCTCCTTTTCGATCAGCTTGGGCGGCTTCGCCGCTCCAGCCGCAGGACCCGGAGGCCGCTCCGAGTTTGTTCTCCGGATTCAAGCCTTTCATTTCAACCTTCCTCTAACGGCGGTGGTGCGACCTCGGATCACAACCGCCCGAACGCATGATGCCCTTCTGGCCATATGCGGTAAGGCAATGACTCAAAAGGGCATCCCATGATGTGTTACGGAAAAGCTATCGTCACTCGATGACGGGCTCGTCGCTACTCTTTTTCAAAATCCTCCTTGGACGCCCCGCACACCGGGCAGACCCAGTCATCGGAGAGGTCCTGGAATTTGGTGCCGGCGGCCACGCCATTGTCGGGATCACCGAGGGCCGGATCGTACACATAACCGCAAACCGTGCAAACGTATTTGTCCATGTCTTGGTGCCTCCTTGGTGTGATTGAATGTGGTCTATGAGGGTTGGGTAGAAAATTCCTGAACGAATTTTTTGACGTTTTCTTCGATTCGGTCCCGGACCAGGCGCATGCCGTCTAAATCCTGACCCGCCGGATCCGGCAGGTCCCACTCCAGCATGCGGGCGCCGGGAACCTGCGGGCAGGATTCCGCGCAGCCCATGGTGACGATGATTTGCGGCCTCCCGTTTTCCAATGCGGCATCGATCGACTGCGGCCGGCGATGGGCCATGTCGATCTGCTTCTCCTGCATCGCCGCCACCATCGTCGGATCGACGGACGCGGCCGGGCGGCTGCCGCCGGTGGCCACATCGAGGCGGTCGCCGGCAAGGACTTGTGCGAACGCCCCCGCCATCTGGCTGCGGCAGGCGTTCTCCCGGCAGGCGAACAGCACTTTTTGACGGGCTGACAACGATTCCAGCAGGCTCCGGGCCGCGTTTTCGATATCCTCGCGCACCGTGGCGTGGTTTTGCATGTCCTTGGGCCCTTCGATGCCATGATAGGTCAAACTGCCGGCGAACTCGGCCCCGACGGCATCGAAGAAATACTGGGCCGTCAGCTTCATGCCCTCGAACAGATTGCGCCCGCGGGTGGCGCCGGCGGCCAGCAGGAAGCCGCGCCGGTACTTGCGCGCCGGATCGGACAGTTTCAAGCGGTATTTGCGGGCCCAGAACATCTGGCAGCGATCGATCAGGGCCTTCAGTTGCGCCGTCACGTTGTAAAAGAACACCGGACTGGCCAGAAGGATGACGTCGGCTTCACGCAGGCAGGCGTAAATATCGCTTTTCATGTCGTCATCGATGGGACAGAACCCTTTTTTCTCGCACACGACCAGTTCTTTGCACGGGATGATATTGCGGCTGGCGATCTCGATTGTCCGGGTCCGTGCCCCCAGCCGTTCGGCCTCCTCCAGCAGCGTCGACAGGAGAAAATGGGTGTTGCCCCTCTTGCGCGGACTGCCCTGCAAGCCTAAAACCAGCATGTTACCGGGGATCCTTCGTACCGGCGCCGCCTTCCAGCGAGCACTGGGTGAAATCGATTTCCTTGCCGCACTTGCCGCACTTGTGGGTCCGATCGAACTCATCGGAAAAGATTTCTTTTTCGGTGCCGCACGCGGGACACTTGCACGAAAACGATTTCAGGTTTTTGAGACTGGTAAAACCGGGGCAATGCTGCGGTGTTGTGGAATTGGTAGGCATAACGGTCTCCTTTCTGATTTATCCGGCTCGTTTCCTCAGGAAGCCATCATCTTGGCCACCTGGCGTCCGTATTCCTGGGCCATCTGCAGTCCGCCGCCGAGACCGCTCGATTTGAGCATCAGCGGCTCCTTGACCATCTTCATTTTAAAGACGTTTTCCATGGTACCGTAAATGCGCCCCGGCGCCTCGCCGCTCCAGCCGAAAGCGCCGAAAGCCGCACCGATCTTGCCCGCCAGCGACGCATTTTCAGCCAGGAACAACAGCGTCTTCATTCCCTGCATCAGATCTCCGTGGTAGGTGGCCGAGCCGAAAACATAGGCATCGTAGCCCTCGAGATCCGCGGGTTTCTTGATTTCCTTGTCGCCGGCGAGCGTGGCCTCGTGCCCGGATATCCGTATGCCCTCGGCAATCAGCTCGCCGATTTTCTGGGTCTCTCCGGTACGCGTGCTGTAAACGATAAGCGCCTTGCCCATGGTCGCCCTCTCCTTCTAACTCGATGCCGTCTATTTGATCCGCTCGTCGACGCCTTCCGCCTGGCAGTCGGGTGTGTAGCAGGTGTTGTCCAGAAATTCACATTTTTCCTTGCAGGACGGGCATTTATCCGGGGGAACATCGGCATCGAACGTATATCCGCAATTGTGGCATTTCCAGCTTGGCATGGAAATCACCTCCTTTTCCGGGGAGTCAAGGTTCCCGCCACCGGCTTTTCGTGTCCGGTAACGGTGGCGGTTCCCGAATTAAAACGCAATCCCGAACCGGCCAATGATCGATCGGGGGCGAAGTGCCCCTCCTGATGAGACGCGGCGGTCAGGATTTCCAGAGGCCGTGCAGGTTGCAAAATTCCCTGGCCGTCACACCGGCGGCATCGATCTTGAATACGGCCTCCGGAGCTTGGCCCGGCTTGAGAAACTGACGGTACGCTTTGCCGTCCGCGATCAACTCCACCCATTCGATATAGTGTTTTTCTTCCATGGGATGAGCCGCGCTGCCGACTTTGACCTTGTACCCGCCGTCGACCTTCTCAACGACCGGAACGTGTTTTTCCTTGGCCGCATCGACGGTGTTCTCCTTCAGCAGGACCATCGGTTTTCCGCAGCACACCAGTTCACCTTCGCCGCCATGCAGCACCTCGACGATGTTTCCACAAGCCTCACATTTGTAAACCTGCAATTTTTCCGCCATGTTTTCCTCCTCTCAAGGATTGAAGTAAAAGACAGCGCCTCTATTTAAAGCAGGCGATTGATCCGCACGGGCCCTGCCATCGGCAAATTTCAAACTGTCATATTTCAATGACAGTGTAAAGACTATTTTTGATAATCATTCTCAATTCGCTTCTGGACCGGAAACTTATCCGTACCCTGATGAATCCGCGGATGGGCGCTGTCTACCGGTGTTGAGACACATACGGTGAAAGGGCGCGGAGCATCATCCGACCTGTCGTCGGAAGCCGCCGCCGGGTCAGCCGATGACCGCAGCCCGTTTCACGATGGCGCCCTTGGTGCTGACCACGACTTCCTCGATGGGAATGGATTTACCGGCGGCCTCCAGGCCTTTTCTGACGATCATGGGCAGTCCCTCACAGCAGGGGACCTCCATCACGACGATGGTGATGCGCCGGATGCCGGCCGTTCGGAAAATCTGGGTAAACTTGTCGATGTAGCTCTGGGCGTCATCGAACTTCGGGCAGCCCATCATGACGGCCTTGCCTTCTAAAAAATCGCGGTGCAGGGTCGGAAAGGCCACCGGGACGCAGTCCGCCAGCACCAGCAGATCGGCGCCTTTCAGAAACGGTGCGGTCGGGGGCACCAGGCGGATCTGAACCGGCCAGTGCGCCAGGGCGGAGGGCTCCGAGCCGGTGGTCGGGGCGGGGCCGATCGGCCTCGCGCGACCGAACTGCTGAATGCGGGCCGACGGGCAGCCGCCGCCGATCGTGCGGCTTTGCAGGTGTTCCTGGTCCGTTTTTCCGGCCAGGTATTTCTCAACCGCCTCTTCGTCGAACTCCTCGGCCTCGCGTTCGATGATTTTCAACGCCCCGTTCGGACATTCCCCCAGACAGGCGCCCAAACCGTCGCACAGGTTATCGGACACCACCCTCACCTTGCCGTCAATGAGTTCGAGCGAGCCTTCGGCGCAGGCCGGTACGCATTGGCCGCAGCCGTCGCATTTTTCTTCGTCGATCTGAATAATTTTACGCTTGACCTTCATGGGGTATCCCTTTCTCTGATTTCTCCAGGTCAGACACTGAGCAAAACAGCGCGCGCCTCCGCTTTACCGGCCGTGGTCAGAAGTTCGGCTTCGATCCGGTCGGCAAGCCGGTCGTTTTCCAGTGGCTGCGTCTTGAGCCGGTCTTCCATCCGCGCCACCCAATCGGCATCGTGAACGATCCGGAGTTCCGGCGGCGCATCCGCCGGCGGGGCGCCGTGGCGGCCGACAATGCCGCAAACGGCCTCGATGAGCGGCGCGCCTGCTCCCAGTGCGGTCAGAATTTCCCGCGCGACCGCCGGGCTCTCCTGCGCCAGGTGGTCGTCTGCGGCATCGCTGTGTTTTGCGAGGGACTGCGGCGCGCCGATATCCCGCAGGTAGGCGGCGCACAAAACGACCGGCAGCGCGGCCCGGGCATCGCCGGCGATGCGTTCGGCATGCCGCGCGCGTCGCATGGCCCGACCGATCCGCTTGAAATCACGCTTGAACGTGCGTTTCATCTCGACCGCCACCCGGTCCTTGAGCAGGTCCTCCTTTTGGGCCCGGACTTCCTCGGGCAAGGTGCCCAGGCACTGTTCGGCATAGGGGCAATAGGCCGCACACCCGAAGTCCATGTGGGGATTGACGAAACGGTGGCCGCAGTGGCCGCATTTGCGGGTGGTGTCGTCCTTGAAGAACTCCACCGGCCGGTCGCATTTCGGACAGGTCACCTCGAAGATGGCCCCCGGTTTCCAGTAAAGCGTATCCTGACCTGGACATTTCATGGCGGCACTCCCTTTGAAGATGTAACCCGAATGACGGGGGCGTGCCGGATCGGTCCGAAGACCGCCGGAACACCCCCCGGGCGGTGAAAAGTTTAGCCGAGAATCGCCTTCAGGTCTTCATCCGGCGTTTTGATCGGCATGATATTGAAGTTTTTAACCAGCACGTCCAGCACGTTGGGTGACACGAAGGCCGGCAGGCTCGGCCCGAGCCGGATGTCCTTGATGCCGAGGTAGAGCAGGGTCAAAAGGATGGCGCAGGCCTTCTGCTCGTACCAGGACAGGATCATCGACAACGGCAGGTCATTGACGCCGACGTTGAACGCCTTCGACAGGGCCACGGCAATCTGAACCGCCGAATAGGCATCGTTGCACTGCCCGACGTCCAGCAGCCGGGGGATGCCGCCGATGTCGCCCAGGTCCTTGTCGAAAAAGCGGAACTTGCCGCAGGCCAGGGTCAGCACCACGCAGTCCTTGGGGACTTTTTCGACGAATTCGGTGTAGTAGCTGCGGCCTGGTTTGGCGCCGTCGCAGCCGCCCACCAGAAAGAAATGGCGGATGGCCTTGCTCTTGACCGCCTCGATCACCTTGTCTGCCACGCCCAGGACCGCGTTGCGCCCGAAGCCCACCAGCACGCTCTTGCCCTCGACATCTTCCGGAAAACCGGGCAGATCGAGTGCCCTGCGGATCACCGGGGTGAAGTCCTTGGAGACGTGGGTCACCCCCGGCCAGCCGACCAGCCCGGTGGTGAAGATGTTGTCCTTGTAGGACTCCTGCGGCCGCTGGATGCAGTTGGTGGTCATCAGAATCGCCCCCGGAAATTTGGCGAACTCCTTGGCCTGATTCTGCCAGGCCGAGCCGTAGTGCCCGTAGAAATGCGGGTATTTCTTGAGGCCGGGATAGCCGTGGCAGGGCAGCATCTCCCCATGGGTGTACACGGTGATCCCCTTGCCCTCGGTCTGCTGCAGCAGCAGCTCCAGGTCCTTGAGGTCGTGCCCGGAGACGAGGATGGCCTTGCCTTTCTTGGCGCCCAGGGGCACCGGCGTGGGCACCGGGTGGCCGTATGTCCCGGTGTTGCCGGCATCCAGCAGTTCCATCGTGCGCAGGTTGATCTCACCGCACTTCAACACCAGCCCCACCAGCTCTTCGACCCCCAGCGTCGTGTCGAGGGTGGCCGCCAGCGCTTCGTGCATGAACGCATACACGCGCTCGTCCTCCTGACCCAGGATTTCGGCATGATCGGCGTAAGCGGCCACGCCCTTCAGGCCGTAAACCAGAAGCTCCTTGAGGGACAAGATGTCGGGATTGACAGAGGGGTCCGATTTGACCCCGACCTTTTCGCCCTGTCCGATCATGGCCTCCAGCGAGCCTTCCGGCTTGAAGACGGCCGGGCCTTCCGTAAAACCGATCTTCCCGCCGGCGGAGCGCACTTTTTCCTTGAGGGCCTCCCGGTGCGTGACGGTCTGGTTGATCAGTTCGACGAAGCGCGCCGGATCGAAATCGACGTTGGTCAGGGTCGAAAAAGCGGCCTTGGACGTGAAGCGATTGATCTCCGGATCGCTGACGCCGACCTTGCGGCCTTCGACCGCAACCTGCGACAAGCCCTTCATGGCATAGATCAACAGGTCCTGAAGGGCCGCCACCTCAGGCTGCTTGCCGCAAACGCCGACCTTCGTGCACCCTTCGCCTTTTGCCGTCTGTTCACACTGAAAACAAAACATGCTCGTTCTCCTTTTGTTGTGGGGTTGAAAAAACCCGGTCGATGGCAGTGGATGAGTCGTTTAATGGCACCATACTCGCCAAAGAATGCTCCCGCATTGACTTAAGTCAACAAATCGCATTTTTATTTTCTGCCCTGTATAATGTCTTTTTCGTTATCCCTCTTCCGTCATCTACCGTCTGCCGTTGCCCGTCCGCCATCAGCCGGCTGTCGTCCGTCCTCCGTCGTCTGCCATCCGCCATCTCTCGTCTTTCCTCTGTCGTCTACCCCTCTGCCGTTGGCCGTCCGCCGTTTGCCGTCTGCCGTCTTTCCTCTGTCGTCTACCCTCTGCCGTTGGCCGTCCGCCGTTTGCCGTCTGCCGTCTTTCCTCTGTCGTCTACCCTCTGCCGTTGGCCGTCCGCCGTCCGCCGTTTGCCGTCTTTCATTTTTTTATCTGGTATTTTGCATTTTATATTTGGTATTTGGCATTGGTGTTTGGTGTTCGGTGTTCGGTGTTTCGGGAATCCGGATCTGGTGTTTTGGTGTCGCGGACGCGAAGCCGGATAAACAGGGGGAAGAGCCGTGGCGGGCGGCACGTAAAGGGTTTTTATGCAAAAAGAGATCGAAATAATCGAAAATATATCGACCTTCAGCGGCCTGTCGCCGGCCCAGCTGGAGGACGTGCGTCAAATCGCCGTCAAGCGCAGATTCAAAAAAGGGAAACCGGTTTTTTACGAGGGCGATCGGGGCAGCGGCTTTTATGTGGTAATCGACGGGCTGATTAAAATTTACAAGCTGGCCCCTGAGGGCAAGGAGCAGATCCTGCACATCATCGGTCCGGGGGAACCTTTCGGCGAGGTGGCCGTGTTTGCCGGGCGATCGTTTCCCGCCAACGCGGAGGCGCTGGCCGACAGCCGCCTTTTGTTTTTCCCCCGCGAGGCCTTCGTGAACCTCATCTCCCGCAACCCGTCGCTGGCGCTGAAAATGCTCGCCGTTCTTTCGATGCGGCTGCGCCAGTTTGCGGTTCAGGTCGAGAACCTTTCGCTCAAGGAAGTGCCGGGCCGCCTGGCCGCCTATCTCCTGTTGCTGGCCGATGAACAGGAGGATTCCGCCCTGGCGGCCCTGCCGATTTCAAAGGGCCAATTGGCCAGCCTGCTGGGCACCATCCCGGAAACCTTGTCGCGCATCTTCGCCAAAATGGCCGGACAGGGCCTGATTGAGGTCAGCGGCCGGACCATTCGTATTATAGACCGCGCCGGCCTGGAAGAGATCTCGCTGCAGGGCAAGGTGCCGGAGTAAGGAACAACAGACGAGGCGCCGCTTACTTTTTCAGCTGCGCCAGCTCGCGGCTCAGCAGCCGGATGTGCCCCATTTCCTCCTTGATGATTCCTTCGATCCGATCCTGCCCCATTTTGTCCGGCACGGCGTTTTTCATGCCGAGGTAAAAAACGATCGAATCCTTTTCGGCTTCGATCGCGGCTTTCAAAATTTTTTCCATCGATGAGACGTCGATCTTTTTTTCAAAAAACACGCGGGTGTCGGCCAGGGCGCGCAGGTAAAGGGCCGCCTCCCCGTTGGGATCGAACACCGTGGCGCTTTTTTCGGTCGCCTTCAAATCGCTGCGCATGGCTTTGAACGTTTTTTCATGATCGACTTCCATCGCCGCCAATTCCAGCAGCAGCGTCTTGTGCGCCGCATCGTCGATGGAGCCGGCGGCGTTCTTGTAAAATTTCTCACCGTTTCTTTCCATCTGCTCGGCCATTTCGAAGATTTCATCCGCGTTAAAATCGTATGCCATCGTGCCCGTCCTTTCGTCGGCCTTTAAAAATGAATGAGAATGGGAAACATACAAAGCATGGAAAGATAAAGTCTCTGGGCGGTTTGTAAAGCTGCCTGCCGCCCATCGATAAATCGGCCTTTTTACCACCGGTTCACACCATGGGCGGGAACAAGTTGACCGAGGCTCCCCGCCGTCTTTCTCGGCAACGCCAAGCGCCGGATCGATGTCGCTGTTGCCTGCCACCTGTCGGCAATCAAAATAAAAGTGACCGATAGGAGGCCGCGGAAATCATCGATTCGTCACCGTCGTTCTCCAGAACTGGCTTGACAGGCACGAACATATCCCTGTAGAAAACCTTTTTTGCACGGGGCTGCCGGTCAAAGGGTTCCGGAACAGATAAAACGCGGGTTGCCGATTTTTCTTGTCGGGTTATTGTTTATGATGACGGCCCGACGAGTTTTTAGTACCGATACAGGAGCTAACGTTCATGCCAGATTCCGGTTTGCCCGAAAAACACTCTCTTTTATTGCTGGTGGCCGGCGCCAAGGGCGCGATTGCATCGACGCTGGCGATGGCCGTCGCCGCCAGCCGCAGCACGCCCGAAATCATCCTGCCCAGCCTGACGACCCGCGACAAATTTCCGTACCTGGGAGCGGTCGCAGAGACGCAGATCGCCGGCTGGGACAGCAATCCGCAAGGCCTGGCGTCATCGGCCCTGTGCCAGGGCATCGTGCCGGAATCCGTTTGCCGTCTGCATGCCGAACAGCTGGAGCACATAGCGGTCAAGGCCGCCCCGGCGCCGGATCGTGACTTGCAAGGCCAGGTTGACCAAGTGAGGGCCGACATCCGCGAATTTCGCCGGGCACACGCCGGCTGCCTGCCGGTCCTTGTCAATCTGCTGCCGGCCGCTCCCCTGAACGATTTCGATCGCTGCCGCAGCCTGCCGGACCTCTACGAGACCGCCGGAAGCCGGGTCATGCCGGATCTGGCCTACGCGGTGGCGGCGGTGACCTCCGGCATTCCGCTGGTCAATTTCACGCCCAATGCCGTCGAAATACCGGTCCTCGTCGAGGAGGCGCTCAGCCGCGGGGTCCCGCTGTGCGGCCGGGACGGCAAGACGGGCCAGACCTACTTCAAAGTGGTGCTGGCCTCGGCCTTCAAGGCCCGCAGCCTGGCGGTCGACGGCTGGTACAGCCTCAATATCCTCGGCAATGCCGATGGAAAGAACCTGATGGAACCCGAACGGGCGGCGGGCAAGGTGGCCAACAAAACCGATTTGCTCGACGAGCTCCTGGGCTATCCGGTCGGCGGCCGCTACAAGAGCCCGTCGCACAAGGTCCACATCGATTATTACGCCCCGCGCGGGGATGCCAAGGAAGCCTGGGATGTGATCGACTTCAGGGGGCTGTTCGACCTGCCGATGAGCCTTAGGCTCAACCTGCAGGGCCGCGATTCCATTCTGGCGGCCCCCATGGCGCTCGATCTCGCGCGCTGGATGGCCGCCCTGCAACTGGCCGGCTTTGGCGGACCGGTGCCCGAGCTGGGGTTTTTCTTCAAAAAACCGGTGGGACCAAACGCCGCTAAAACCTTTCAGGAGCAGCTCTACAGCCTGGACGTGCTGGAACGCCGCTGCGCGGAAAAAATGTCATCCGGCGCATCGGCCGCAGGAGCAAGACCATGATATTCGGCTACAGCACCAACGCTTTCGTAAAATTCGACCTGTTCGAGGCCGTCGAAAAAATTGCCGAACTCGGTTTCGGCGGGGTCGAGATCATGGGCGACCGACCGCATCTCTACCCGCCCGACTTCGACCAAAAAAAGCTGGGCCGGTTAAAAGATCTGCTCGACCGCCACCGCCTGGCGATCACCAATATCAACAGCTTTACCTTGTTTGCGGTCGGCGACACCTATCTGCCCTCGTGGATCGAATCGGACCCGCAGCGGCGCGAGATCCGGGTGCGGCACACGCTCGACAGTCTCGAGGTCGCCCGTTTCCTTGGCTGCGCCAATATTTCGGTACCGCCGGGCGGTCCGCTGACCGATGGAACTTCCCGGCAGGCGGCCGCCGCGCTGTTTCACAAAGGCCTGGAACGCGTGATCCCGCCGGCAGAGGAGCTGGGAATCAAAATCCTGATCGAACCGGAGCCGGACCTGCTGATGGAAAACACCGCGGAATTCAAATCCTTCATCAAAGATGTGGCCTCCAAAGCCGTCGGGTTGAATTTCGACATCGGCCATTTTTTTTGCGCCGGCGAAGACCCGGCCGCCGCTTTCGAGGAACTCATCGAGTGGATCGGCCACGTTCACATCGAGGACATAGCGCCCAGTCGCCGGCACAACCACCTGATCGCCGGACACGGCGCCATCCGCTTCGACGATGTCTTCGAGACCATGAAGCGGCTGGGCTATGATGGCGACATCAGCCTGGAACTCTATCCTTACGTCGACACCCCCGAGGAGGCCGGACGGGAGAGCCTCGCCTTTCTGAAGCCGATCATGGCCAGGTCCGGCTTAAAATTCACATAGCCGTTTTTTTCTGGTTTTTTCCCCCAATCAAGAAAAATCCGCAGGGGGGCAGGCCTCGTGTCTGCCCTTTTGACGATCCGGGCAACCGGCAGAAGCGCCCGGCCGGTCTCGGCCCTGACAGACTCCTCCCAAAAAGAATTCACGACGCCCTTATTTTATAGCGCATTCTCGTATTTTTTCATCAATTCCCTGAAGATCACCAGTTTCTGCACATCCTGCGTCCCTTCGCCCAGCGAGGAGGCCCAGGCGTCCAGCGGGAATTTGTGGATCGGGTGCTCGAAAACGACCGAGGCGGCACCGAAGATGTCGGCCGCCCAGGGCGTTATTTCCCGTGCGATCTGAACGGCAAGGTACTTGGCCAGCGAGGATTCCCGGCGAAAATCATCCCCGGCGTCGGCCACGCTGCAAGCCTTCCAGAGCATCAGGCGCGCGGCTTCCATGCGGGCGTAAAAATCGGCGGTTTCGAAGGCCTTGGCCTGAAAGTCGATGATCTTCTGTCCGAAAATCTTGCGCTTCCGGGCCCGGTCCAGCGCCAAATCAAAAGCACCGGCGGCCGTTCCCAGGGTCAGCGCGCTGATCGGAAGACGGCTCCAGGTGAACACCGCCAGCACCTGCCGCAGCCCATGCTGCCGCTCGCCCAACAGATGGTCTTCCGGAACGACCACGTCCTCGAACTGCAAGCGGGTCAGGTCCGAGGGGATCCACACCTGCTTGTTCAGTTTCGTGCGCTTGATGCCCGCCGACTTCAGGTCCACCAGGAACATCGAAAGGCGGCGGTTGCGGTCCGCGGCGGGATCCGAAACGGCCGTGATGACGGCCAGATCGGCGATCAGCCCGTTGGTGACATAAGCCTTGGTGCCGTTCAGGCGCCAGCCGTCGGTCGTTTTTTCGGCCGTCATCGCAATGCCGGCCACGTCGCTGCCGGCCATGTTCTCGGTGTTGCCGAGGCACATCACGATCTCACCACCGGCCGCCCTCCGGCCGTAGTGTTGTTTGAGCGGGTCCGAGCCGAACAGGTGGAGCCCGATCAACCCCAGGTTGACGTGCGCCAGAACGGCCACCGCCACCCCCGGCGACAACTTCGAAAGTTCCTCGCTGATCAACGCTTCCCTGAGCGCCGATGTCTTTACCAGGCCACCGTCCTGCCACCGGATGCCGAGCCAGCCGCCGGCGCCCATCCGGCGGTGAAACTCAGCCGGCAACTCGCCGCTCTTGTACCAGGCCGAAAGGTGCGGTTTGAGATGGGTGCTCAGAAAACCGGCAAAACTCTCGATGTCGCGGGTCATATCCTGCGGGATCGTGAAGTCCATTTTGGCAGCCTCCAGAAAAAAGAGAAGTGGTCCGTATGAAAAATTGCTCTTGATCAATATAGTCACGCGCCAAAAACAAGCAAACCGCACTTGCGCGGCACCCGTGATGGTAACGATCCCGGAAGGTTAAGGGCGCTTCGGCCGCCACTTGACTATATAGGGAACGGATGCATATTAAACGAGCACAAAAAAAGCAACGGCTTCGAGAACGGGCGATGTTTCACAGGCCGCGTCAAACGTAGCGCGTGGCGGTTTTCGATGGCGGCCGGCGTGTTTTCCCATGTCTGTCGGCCTTGAAGGGCCTTTGCCGCGACACCCTTCGACAGCGCCCCCGCGGGGTGCATTCAATCACCTAATTTTTCCGCACCGACTCGTGCAAGCGGTCGGTTTCCAAGGAGTTTTGCCATGCCGCGAAGCAAAATCGAGCTTCCCTACCACATTGACTTCCTCTCGATCCTGGATGCGGAAGGCACCCTGGACGAATCGTTGGAACCGGACATACCCGCGGAAGTTCTGCTGAAGATTCACGCGACCATGCTTCTCGGCCGCCGGTTCGACGAGAGGCTTCTCAACCTGCAGCGCCAGGGACGCATCGGGACGTTTCCGCCGATTACGGGCCAGGAAGCCGCCCAGGTGGGTGCGGTGGCCGTGTTGCGCGACTCGGACTGGATGGTTCCGTCCTTCAGGGAAATGGCGGCCGAATTCTGGCGCGGTCGCACCCTGGAAAGTGTGATCATTGCCGGCAACGGGTTCAACGAGGGGGCACGGATCCCGGAAGACAGCCGCACCCTGCCGGTGTCGATACCGGTCGGCTCCCAGATGCTCCATGCGGTCGGCATCGGCTACGGCATCCGCTATCGCAACCAAGACGACGTCGCCATGACCTTTTTTGGCGATGGCGCCACCTCGGAAGGCGACTTTCACGAAGCCCTCAATTTTGCCGGCGTTTATCGGACGCCGGTGGTTTTCGTCTGCCAGAACAACCAGTGGGCCATTTCGATACCGCGCAAAAACCAGACCCGCTCCCAGACCCTGGCGCAGAAAGCGCTGGCCTATGGACTGCCGGGGATCCAGGTCGACGGCAACGATGTGCTGGCCGTCTATGCCGCCGCCACCGAAGCGGTGGAACGCGCCCGCAAGGGAGATGGCGCGACCCTTATCGAATGCGTCACCTACCGCATGTCGGTTCACACCACGGCCGACGACCCCAAGCGGTACCGCACCGACGATGAAGTGGAAGAGTGGCGGCTGCGGGACCCGCTGGTGAGATTCCAGAAATATCTCACGACAAAAGATCTTCTCTCCGATGAAAAGATCGAGGCCGCGGAAAACGAGGCCAAGGAAAAAATACAGGCCGCCGTCGACCGCGCCGAACGGCAGATGAAGGAGTTCGGCGCTCCAATCGACATGTTCGATCACGCCTATGCCGAGATGCCGCCCCACCTGACGGAGCAGAAGAAGTTTCTGGAGCACGAACTGGCCGCGAACAGCGAGGAGTAAACCGATGGCTAAAATGACCATGGTCCAGGCCCTGAATCTGGCGCTCAAGCAGGAGATGGAAAAAGACGACCGCGTGATCGTGCTGGGGGAAGACGTCGGACGCGACGGCGGCGTCTTCCGCGTCACCGAAGGTCTGATCGACCGGTTCGGCGGGCGGCGGGTGCTGGATACGCCTTTGGCGGAAGCGGGCATCGTCGGCATGTCGATCGGCATGGCGGTTTACGGCCTGCGCCCGGTGTGTGAAATGCAATTCTCGGGCTTCAGTTACCAGGCGTTTCACCAGACCGAAAACCATGCCGCGCGGATGCGCTGGCGGTCGCAGGGGCGATTCAGCGTGCCAATGGTGCTGCGGATGCCTTACAGCGGCGGCGTGCGGGCGCTGGAGCACCACTCGGAGAGCCGCGAGGCGTATTACGCGCACACGCCGGGGCTCAAGATGGTAATTCCCTCCGGCCCGCGCAATGCGCGCGCTCTTCTGGTCAGCGCCATTCGGGACCCGGACCCGGTGGTTTTTTACGAGTCCAAGGCGCTCTACCGGGCTTTTCGGGAAGAAGTCCCGGAAGAAGAGGAATCCTTTCCGATCGGCACATCGCAGATCGTCAGAGAAGGGTCGGACATCACCCTTGTTTCTTATGGATCGATGATGCGTCCGACGCTGGAGGCGGCCGACATCCTCAAGGAAAAAGAGGCCGTGGAGGCCGAGGTCATCGATCTGCTGACCCTTTCGCCGCTCGACGACAGCCTTTTCACCGAATCGGTGCGCAAGACCGGGCGGGCCGTCGTCATTCACGAGGCCCCGCGCAGCTATGGCCCCGCGGCCGAGATCGTCGCCAAGCTGGTCGACAAATCATTTTACTACCTCGAAGCCCCGATCGAGCGCGTGACCGGCTTCGATGTCGTCATCCCTCTTTTCAGCCGCGAGAACCACTACCTTCCCGGCGCCCGCCGGATCGTGCGGGCGGCCCGGAAAGTGCTTGAAACCGCTGCCTGACAGTCGCTTCAGAGCTAGAAGTAAAGAGGAGGAAAAACATGGCCCGTTCTTTCAAGCTGCCCGATCTGGGTGAAGGCATCCACGAAGGTGAAGTCATCGCGGTTCTGGTGAAGATCGGCGACGATGTGAAAGAGGGCGACCCGATCCTGGAGGTCGAGACCGACAAGGCGTCGGTCGAGATCCCGTCTCCTTTTACGGCAACGGTGCAGGCGATCGAGGTCAAGGCGGGCGATGTCGTCAAGGTGGGCGATCTGCTGATGACCTTCAGCGAGGGCGCGGCCGCGGAAAAGGGAGAAGAAACGCAAAAAGAACGCCCGGAACCCGATCGGAAAGCCGCCGGAGGCAAAAAGCACGAACCGGCGCCCGAGAAAAGCCCCCGGCCCGCCGAGACCTCCAAAAAACCCGCCCGAGAGCCGGAGAAGGATCGAAACGCGGAAGCGCACGCAGCGGCCAGGGGACCGGTGCCGGCTTCGCCGGCCACGCGCCGGCTGGCCCGCGAACTCGGTGTCGACCTGCGCGCCGTAAAACCCAGCGGACCCGCCGGCCTGGTCACGGCCGAGGACGTGCGGACTTTTGCTTCCGAAGGCCCGCGCGAAGCGGACGTCGCCGAAGCGCCGCCGTCCCGAACCGAACCGATTGCCGCCTCCGCTTTCGATGCCCCCGCATTGCCGGATTTTGCAAAGTGGGGGCCGGTGGAGCGCCAGCCGCTGCGCTCGATCAGAAAAGCCACCGCCCGGCAGATGGCGCTGGCCTGGTCGCAGATTCCGCATGTGTCCAGCCAGGACGATATCGATGTGACCCGGCTCGAAGCCCTGCGGCGCCGCCACAAACAAGCCGTCGAAAAGCAGGGCGGCCGGCTCACCCTGACCGTGTTTGCCGTAAAGGCCGCCGCGGCCGCATTGCGGCGCTTTCCGCAATTCAACGTTTCGCTGGACGTGGCGAAAGGCGACATCGTCCGCAAGAGTTATCTTCACGTGGGCGTTGCGACCGATACGGGCGAAGGACTCGTCGTGCCCGTTGTGCGCCACGCCGACCGCAAGAGCATCACCGAACTGGCGGTGGAGTTGAGGCAGCTCGTCGAGCGGACGCGCGCGCGCAAGGTCGAGCTGGAAGAACTGCAGGGCGGCACCTTCACGATCACCAACATCGGAGCCGCCGGGGGCCGGGGGCACTTTGCGCCGATCATCAACTACCCGGAAGCAGCCATCTTGGGAATGGGGGCCGCGCGTCTCAAGCCGGTGATCGTCAATAGCGGTCCCGGATCCGGCAAGATCGCGGCGCGCATGATCCTGCCGGTGGTCCTGGCCATCGATCACCGGGTCCTGGACGGCGTCGACGCCGCCCATTTCCTCGCGTTTTTCCGTTCCGTGCTCGAAAACCCCGAGCAAATGCTGCTGTCGATCTGACGTCTCGTCCGACCGTGACGGGCCTAGAAAGAGGTGTCTCCCATGGTAATGGGTGAATTGTCGCAGGAAACCGAACTGCTGGTCATCGGCGGCGGGCCGGCCGGATATGCCGCCGCATTTCGGGCCGCCGACCTGGGAATGGATGTCACCTTGGTGGAGATGGCCGAAAAACCAGGCGGGGTGTGCCTTTTCCGGGGCTGCATTCCCTCGAAAGCCTACCTGCACCTGGCGGAACTGATCCATGATGCCGCCCACGCCGATACGATGGGCTTGACTTACGGACCGCCGGAAATCGATTTGCAAAAGGTGCGCGACTACAAGAACCGGGTGGTTGGAAAACTCGCCGACGGACTCGTCAGCCTCGGCAAGTCCCGCGGCGTTCAATGGATTCGCGGCCGCGCGGTCTTCGAAAGCAGTCATACCGTCCGCATTCACGAATCCGACGTCAGCCACATCAAATTCCGCCACGCGATCCTGGCCACCGGCTCGCGTGCCATCCCTTTTCCCGGTGTCCCCTTCAAAAAAGGGGGCCGGGTCATGAATTCCACGGCTGCGCTCGACCTGGCGGAGGTCCCGGAAAGTCTTCTGGTCATCGGCGGCGGATATGTCGGCCTGGAGCTGGGCTCGGTCTATGCCGCCCTCGGCAGCCGGATCAGCGTGGTGGAGTTGGGCGAGCGCCTGCTGCCGGGTGTCGATGCGGATCTGGTGGAGCCGCTCAGGCGACGCCTGGAAAAACTCTTCGCAGCCATCCTGCTGAAGACCAAAGTCAAGGGACTCGAAGAAGACGAGGCCCATGTCAAGGTGACTTTCGACGGCGATGCCGATCCGGCGCTGCAAGAATTCGATCGCGTCCTTGTCGCCATCGGCCGGCGGGCCAACACCGCCGGCCTCGGTCTGGACAAAACGACGGTTGACCTCGATGACCGCGGTTTCGTCAAAGTAAACGAGCGGCAGCAAACGAGCGATGAAAAGATATACGCCGTGGGCGATGTGGTCGGGGGCATGATGCTGGCCCACAAAGCCAGCTACGAGGGCAAGATAGCCGCCGAAGTGATTGCCGGCGAACCCGCGGCCTTCGATGCGCGGGCGATCCCGGCCGTGGTCTACACCGACCCGCAGATCGCCTACTGCGGCCTGACCGAAGAAGAGGCGCACCGGCAGGGCAAGAAAATAGCGGCCAACCGCTTCCCCTGGAAATTTTCGGGCCGCGCCACGACCATGGATGCCGGCGCGGGCCTGACCAAGATGATCGTCGATCCGGACACCGGGCGCATCCTGGGCGTCGGGATCGCCGGCAGAGGCGCGGAAAGCCTCATCGCCGAAGGGGTTTTGGCGGTTGAGATGGGCGCCCTGGCCCAGGACGTCGGCCTGAGCATTCACCCCCACCCGACCCTTTCCGAAACCGAAATGGAAGCGGCCGAAATTTTCACCGGCACGGCCACCCACATTCTGGCCAAGAAAAAGAGCCGGCGAGAGTAAGGGATAAAAACTGGATTTTGGAGTCGGTTGGGTAATTGACCCTTTTATATAATAGGAAAAAATAATTCGAATATAGGCCAAGGCTGTAATAATGGTCTTCAAAGACCTTGAGTCTGAAAGTGCAAATATGAAGCAATTTAAAATAGTTGTCGAAAAACATACCGATACATATTTGGCTTATCCGCTGGGTTTGAAAGGGGTTGTCGTAGGACAGGGCGACTCATATGAATCCGCCTTGGCGGATGTGAAATCAGCTATTAAATTCCATATCGAAACATTCGGCTTGGAAGAAATCGATTCGGATCCGTCAATTCTCGAAGCGTTCATTGCCGAAGCCAAGGTGGCAGTTTAATGGCAAAATTTCCAGCAGATGCTCCCCTTCGAAAGGTTATAAATACTTTGGAGCAACTTGGTTTTCGGTTGGTCCGTGAAGGAAACCATATCGCGATGTTGAGGGAAAATCCTGATGGCACACGAACACCGCTTACGATTCCGAGTCATCCAACCCTAAAAAGGTCAACTTTACGAACAATTCTTACCCAGTCAAAGATTGCAAGAAGTGACTTTTTAAAGATTTATTTTTCCTGAAAATGGTCGGTGAAAAGATCAGCTACAATAATGGTCAACTATGGCAGCTCTTCCGATACTCGATGAACTTATCGAATGAATCATGTCATGGAGACCCCCGCTTGCCCCTGCGGCTGCCTCCGGCTTCACCACGGGATCGGCCGGCGTTCCCGAAAAAAGCCGCCGGTGGGGCCGCCGTCCGGCAGCGTGGCCAGCCAGACCGGGGTGTCGGCGCCCTGCTCGGGCGTCAGCGGGGCCTGGTCTCCGCCCATGTCGGTGCGCACCCAGCCCGGACAGGCCGAGTTGACCAGGATGTTCGTGCCGTGCAACTCTCCGGCCAAAAGGACCGTGATGCCGTTCAAAAGGGTCTTGGACAGGCGGTAAGCGGGAGCTTTCACCGCGGCGGAATCACTGTCCGGATCGGACATCTCCTGTAACGATCCCATGCTGCTGGCCATGTTGACGATGCGGCCATACCCGTTGGCCTTCATGAGCGGAATACCGGCCTGAGCCAGCAGGAGCGGACCGAAGGCGTTGGTTTCCAGGGTGTTGAACAGGACACCGGGGTCGAGTTCGAGGATGCCGGACTGCGCGTCGATCACGATGCCGGCATTGTTGACCAGGATGTCCAGCCGCCGGAATTCATCTTTTATTTTGCCGACGGCCGCTTGGATGGAGGTGGCCCGGGTCGTATCGAGGTGAACGAAATGGGCGTCAAGCCCCTCGGACCGCAGCTGCTCGCGGGCCGCAGTGCCCTTCTCCCGATCCCTGATTCCCAACAGGATTTTGATGCCTTTTCGCCCCAGCTGCCGGGCGATCGCCAGCCCGAGCCCCCTGTTTGCACCGGTGACCAGCGCCGTTCTTTTTTCAGCGGTTGCCATGGGTGTATTCCTCCTTGATTAAGATCTCCGTCACAACTTAATCGCCGCAACGGATCTGTCAAATGGCTCTCTTAAATGGCTGAAACCCGGCGGGGCAAACGCCTTGTTTCAGCCCCTGGCGGCGGATCCGTTCTTCCGAGCCCAAACCTATGGGAATCGGCTTTAGGATAAAGGTTTGGGCGGCCTTCCGGCAATGATCAAACCTGTTTCCCCCCGGATAAGGCATTGACTTTAGACTGATGACGGGGCAGATTGGCGGAACTGGTTTGCCCTGTTGCACTGAAATATAAGGAAGCCGTCAAGGAGGCGTGTTCGATGAAAAAGAATCTGGTGCTGTTTCTCGCTCTGAGCCTGACTTTGCTTGCCGCACACACCGCGTCCGCAGCCCTGGAGATCAAGCTCGGCGTGGTCACCAAGCCGGGGTCGGCTCAGAATATCGTGGCGGAAAAATTCAAGGAGCTGATCGAAAAAAAATCCGGCGGCGAGGTGTCGGTCACCATCTTCCATTCCAGCGCGCTCGGCAACGAAACCGAGATTCTGCAGCAAATCCAGATGGGCACCATTCAGATGGGCGTCATCACCGGCGGGCCGTTCGACACGTTCGATCCCATCGTCCGGGTCATCAACTACCCGTTCCTCTTCAAGGATTATGAGCAGGTGGATAAAATTCTCGATGGCCCGCTGGGGCAGGAGATCTTGAAAAGCCTGGAAAGCTCGTCCTTCAAGGGCCTTTGCTTTTCCGAAAACGGTTTCCGCAACCTGACCAACAACCGGCGCCCCGTCAAAACGCCGGCGGATGTCGACGGCCTCAAAATCCGGGTGATGGATTCGGCCATGCACCAGGCCATCTGGAAGACCCTGGGCGCCAACCCCACCCCCATGCCGTGGCCCATCTACACGGAGCTGGAGCAGGGGGTCATCGACGGCCAGGAAAACCCCCTGTGGGTGATGGAAGTCTATAAGTTCTACGAAGTCCAGAAATACATGACCCTCACCCGCCATGTCTACTCCCCGCACATCGACGTGGCGTCCCTGTCCTGGTGGAACACGCTCAAGCCCGACATGCAGTCCACGATCCGGCAGGCCATGATCGCGGCCGCCCTGTTTCAGCGCACGGACAACCGCGAGCGCAATGCCGAACGACTCAAAATGCTGCGGGAAAAAGGAATGCAGATCGTGGAAGATCCGGATGTCGCCGCTTTCCGCGCCAAGGTGGCCGGCATAAAGGATATGGACATCTTTCAGGACGCCAAGGTAAAAGCGCTGCTGGTAAAATTTTTGGATGCGACCAAGTAAACCCAGATAGGTTAGATGCCAGCGGCATAAAGTCCGCCGCCGGCCTCTTTTCCGGCGGTGGTATGGTGAGGTTACTGGATCGTTTGAGCCGGTCGATCAACCGGGGCGTGGAATATCTCCTGTTTGTCTTCGGTCTGTCCATGTCGGCCATCGTTGCGGCTCAGGTATTTTCGCGCTACGTCCTGAACAACTCCCTGTTCTGGTCCGAGGAACTGGCCCGGTTCCTGCTGGTATGGCTCACCTTCCTCGGTGCGTCGGCCGCCTACTGCAGAAAGGCCCATCCGGGGGTTGATTTTCTGTACGCCCGCGTGGCCCCGGCCCTGCAACGGATATTTACCGTCGTCACCCACCTGGCATCGCTGACCCTGTTTGCGGTCATGATCGTCTATGGATGCCGCTTCGCCTGGTTCGTGCGGATGCAGATCTCCCCCGCCCTTCAAATCCCCAAATGGATCATCCTGGCCATCGTTCCGATCAGCGGCTTGATTCTGGCCGTTCACGGACTGGCGTTTCTGGCGGGCGCCCTGAAAGATACCGGCCATGACCGCTGAAATCCTGATCCTGGCCCTGCTCTTTCTTTTCGCGGTGAACGCCCCCATTGCGGTGGCGATCGGCACGGCGTCGCTTCTGGCGATCCTGATTCAGGGTGATTTTTCGATGATGATGGTGATCCAGCGCATGTTCGGCGGCACGGACTCCTTTCATCTCATGGCCGTGCCCCTGTTCATGTACGCCGGGGTTATCATGGAAGAGGGCGGGATCAGCCGCCGGATCATCGACTTCGCCAACGCGCTGGTGGGCTGGCTGCCCGGCGGACTGGCGGCCGTGACCATCGTCTCGGCCATGTTCTTTGCGGGCATCTCCGGCTCGGCGGCCGCGGATGCGGCGGCGGTGGGCGCGATTCTGATCCCGGCCATGAAGAAATCCGGCTACGAATCCGATTTCGCCGCCGCGGTCCTGGCCTCGGGCGGGTCCATCGGCGTGATCATCCCCCCGTCCATCCCCATGATCATCTTCGGGTTTCTGACCGGTGCCTCCATCGGCCAGCTCTTCGCGGCCGGGCTTCTGCCGGGAATCCTGATCGGGGTTTCCCTGATCGGCGTGTCCACCTTCATCTCGCGGAAAAAAGGCTATGCGGCAACAGCCAACTTCTCGCTGGCCGAAGTCCGGCGGACTTTCTTGCGGGCGCTGCTGGCTCTCGGCGCCCCGCTGATCATCCTGGGCGGGATCCTGTTCGGGGTGTTTACGGCCACGGAATCCGCCGCCGTGGCGGTGGTGTACGCCCTTTTCGTCAGCATGGCGGTCTACCGCAAGCTGACCCCGCGCGACCTGGTCCGGCTCTTTACCGGCGGCTCCATCACGGCCTCGATCGTGATGTTCATCATCGCCACGGCCTCGGTCTTCAGCTGGATCGCCGCCATCGAGAATATCCCGGCGCGCATGGCCGGAACGTTGCTGAGTCTGACGACCAACCCGGTTGTGCTGCTGCTGCTGGTCAATCTGGTGCTGTTGATTGCCGGGACATTCGTGGAGACAACGGCCGCCCTGATTCTGCTGGTGCCCATGATCACCGCCATGCTGCCCTCCCTGGGCGTCGATCTGGTGCAGCTGGGCGCCATCGTGGTGGTCAACCTGGCCATCGGCATGCTGACCCCGCCCATGGGCATCTGCCTGATCGTCGCCGGCGCCATTTCCGGAAACTCCATTTCCGCCGTCAGCCGCCGGGTGCTGCCTTTTCTGGCCATTTTGACCATCGACCTGATGATCATCACCTTCTTCCCGCCGATCACCATGTGGCTGGCGGGATTGGCGGCAAAATAAGCCCCCTGGTTGCGTAAACAACAAGGCGAAACATGACAGCTTCATCTGTGGCGCCTTGGCTCTGAAGCCTTCGGGAAATTTCCGATCCAGAAATGTGCAATTTTTCGCAAGGTCAAGGAAATCGGCGGAATTGCGCGGAGGCATACTCCTGTATGCCGCACAAGAGATTCCGCCGATTGACGCCGAGATTGCGGAAAAGGGCCATTTATGGACGGAAACTTATTTGCCGGCGAGCTTATCCAACTCCTCGGCTTTCATCAAAAAACTGTGCTCTTCGGCCGGAAAACGCCGGTTCTGGACGTCATCGCGGTATCCGAGGATGGCCTGGCTGATGATGTCGCTGATTTTGGCGTATTGCTTGACGAATTTCGGCGTGAAGCGGTCGAACAGGCCCACCATGTCATGGGTCACCAGCACCTGCCCGTCGCAGTCCGCCCCGGCCCCGATGCCGATGGTGGGAATGGACACCGCCTTGGTGACGAGCCTGGCGATGGGGGCGGGAATCGCCTCCAGTATCAGGGAAAAGGCCCCGGCATCTTCCAGCGCCCCGGCGTCGTCGATGAGGGCCTGGGCCGCCGCCGCGCTCTTGCCCTGCACCTTGAACCCGCCCAGCGCGGAGGCGGTCTGGGGCGTCAGGCCGATGTGGCCCTGAACCGGGGTCCCGGATTCGACGATGGCCTGCACGGTAGCGGCCATGCTGCGGCCGCCTTCGAGCTTGATGCCGTCCGCCCGGCCTTCCTTCATGATGCGGTTGGCATTTCTCACCGCCTCTTTTTTCGACACGTTGTACGACCCGAAGGGCATGTCGCCCAGCACCACGGCCCGTTTGACGGTCCGGGTCACGGCCTTGATGTGATGGAGCATCTCCTCCATGGTGACCGAGATCGTGTCCGCATAGCCGAGCACGACCATGCCGAGTGAATCGCCGACAAGGATCATGTCGATGCCGGCCCGGTCCACCAGCAGCGCCCAGGGGTAGTCATAGGCCGTCAGCATGGCAATCGGCGGTCCGCTTTTTTTCCGGGCCTTGATGTCCGGGATCGTCATTTTCTTGGGTGTCATGATTTTCTTCTCTCCTGGAGTCGTAGGGTGGATGGATTCGATGATCAGATGCGATGGGCAGCCGTGGCTTCCAGGGCTAAAATCGTTGCGGTCAGAAAGCGGTTGCAGGGGGTGGGAATGCCGAGTTCCGCGCCTTTATTGACGATGGCCTGATTGATGACGCCGATTTCGGTGCGAACGCCCCGCAGGGTGTCCTGCAGCATGCTGGCCCGGTTCTTGGCGGTCTTTTCGCACACCGCCAGCACGTGCGCCAGCGGGTCGTCGTAGGGCAGAGAAATGCCGAGGGCTCCTGCCACCTGCAGCGCCTCGGACACCGCCTCGGCCAGGATCTCCCGGCATTCCCCGGTGATCCCCAAAATGCCGTTGGGAACGCGCACAATGGCCGCCAGCGCGTTGATGCCCACGTTAATTACCAGCTTGCCCCAGATCAGGGTGTCGAGGTCGCCGGACAGGCTCACATCGATGCCGGCACGCATAAACACCTCCGCCACCGGCGCCAGGTCGACGGCCGGAGACAGCGCGGCGATATAGGTCGGCCCTTCTCCCGCGTGCCGGACCCTTCCGGGATGCACCAGGGTGCCGCCGTGCGAGGTGACCCCAGCGGCACAGCGGTTTTCACCGACCACTCCGGCAATCACCTCCAGATTGCCGATGCCGTTTTGAAGGGTCAGGACAATTCCCTTTTCAGCCAACAGATCGCGGGCCGTCTCCGCCGCCTGGCGCGTATCGTAGGATTTGGTGAAGATAATCGCCAGGTCCACCCCCCGCGTCACCTCCTCAGGCCGCGCGGTGACAAACACGGCCTGGTTTTTAATCGTCCCGTCGTTCAGCTCGATCTCGAGGCCGTTGTTCCGAATGGCCCGGACATGCCGCTCGAAGTTATCGACAAGCGCCACGTCCGACACAGCGGAAAGCATGGCCCCGAAGATGGAGCCCATCGCCCCCGCACCGATGATGGCTATGCGCATTGGTTGGCTACCCTTTTTTTGATAGTCCGAATGTTCCTTGACTGATCGGAAGCCGGCTTTGCGAAAAGTTTTGCAAAGGCGCTGCGGCCGAGGCTTCGTTAATACCGGATCACGATCTCGGCCGGGCATTCTTTACAGACAAATTCTCCGGTTGCAGATGCCGCGAGCGGGCGCTCGTTGACCAGGAATTGCCGGACGGGCCGGGGCAGGGGCGGCCTGGCGACGATGCCGCCCGGCGGCACGCGCAGATCTCCGCCGAGCACCAGGCGCAGCGTGTCCGCATTTTCCATGTGCAGAGAATAGGAAATCCTGCCGTAGTGAGTCGGCAGATTCGCGACCCCCACCGGGGAACCGTCGGCGAGCCATTTTGGCGCCACCCCGGCGGCAATGACCAGGGCCTGGTCCTCTTCGCGCTCGTAGGCGAAAAGGCTGCAAATCGCCAGGATGTACTCGGCGCTGATCCAGGAGTGCGGCAGGTCGCCGATGAAGCTCGGGCTCGACGGGTCGCGCCAGGAAATCTCCGGCCACTGGTTCCAGGGCAAAATGCGCCGGTCGGCCAGCATGAAGTCCATCAGCTCGATCGCCTCGTCGCGCCGGCCGAGGCGCACCAGGGCGCCGATGATCCGGATTTCATAGGCACTGTAGTTGTTCCAGGCATCGCCGGCGGCCCGCTGCCTTAAACCGGCCAGGTACTTGTCGAACGTGTGCCGGGTTTCCTGCCGCGGCAGAAGCGGTGCTTCGTTCAGCAGCGAAATGGCGACCGAGGTGGCGGCGGGATCGAAATCGCCGAACTCGACCGAGCCCGGCAGAAACGCGATCCGGTGCCGGTCGATGGTGGCTCTCAAGGACGCGCGCAGATCCTTGGAAAAAGAAGTAGCCACGGACGCCAGGCGCGCCGCCTCCACCGGATCTTCCAGTACTTCCGCCATGACGGCCGCGTCCCGCAGCCCCCGTACGGCCCAGAAGTCGTCCCAGTAAGCGTGCACCGGATGAGCCATATACCCCTCGTGGCTCATGGACTCGGGCAAAAGACCGTAACAGGCCCGTTTATCAGGTTTCCGGTACTCCTGTGTGAGGCGCCGGGCGCGCAACTTTTCCATAAACGCCAGAGTCTTGGCCACGACCGGCTGCATTTCGGCCAGAAAACCCCTGTCGCCCGTGAACCGGTAGTACTCCACGACGGCGTAAATGAACTGGCCGTAGGCGTCGTATTCCGGCAGCCATTCCGTGCCCTCCCGGTCCGCACAATCGGGGATTTCGCCGTCCTCGGCCTGGAACCCGGCATACCAGCGGATGAAATCCCGAATCGCCGCCGGATGGCCCACCCGCAGCAGGGCCGCGCCCATGATGGCGCCGTCCCGGATCCAGGATCTGGAATAGCGTCGCGGTCCCGGGTGCAGCGCAGGACCGTCGCAGTTGATCAGGATATGGGCGGCAGCGGTCCTGAAGGTATCGGCGACGGCCGTCGCCCGGGCCGGCAGGGCCATCTCGACCTTGCCGAGTCGTGCCTGCCAATCGCGGCGCGCGCGCTCGAACTGTTCGGGTCCCGAAACCCCTCGCAACGAGGCAGCCTGGAAGCGGGCGTCGACGCCCGCTTCCAGGCTGCCGAAGGGGATCGCGAGATAAACGTCCTCGTTCGCCCCCGGTGCCAGGTCCAGGTCAAAGCCCATGGCCCCGGAAGCATAGCCGAATTCATCGCGGACATCGGCCCGCGGAGGCGCCTCGCCCTCGACCAGGTGCCGGATCACCGCGTCCTCGGCGAAGGCGGCCGCACCGAATGCGCTGGGTTCGGTCAGGGGAATCACCGGCTTGTTCCCGTTGACCCAGAGCGTGCCGTCGAGAAAGCACAGCTCCCGAATCGGGCTGGCGCCGCCGAAAGACCGCCAGCCTTGCCAGGGCGGGGTCACCTGGAAAGGCCGCAGCACCGTAAAGAGGCGCAGCGCTTGGCGTTGGCCGGCGGTATTTGCCACGCGGTAGCAAAGATAGAGAACGGACCGGCCGGCTTCGCCGGTTGCAAAAGCGGTGATCTCGAGGCTCAGGCGCCCGGTTCGCCACCTCACGCAGGGAATGGGCAGAAAAGACTGCGTCAATTCCTGCTCCAGAGTCACATCCGCCCAGCTGACGAGCCTTTGGTCGGCATAGAGAAAAGGCGCGATCGAAAAAGCGCCCTTGTCCACTTCCACCTGGCCCTCTTCGTTCATCAGGGCCTGGGAGTCGCCCGTGCCGGCTCCGGCAACCGTCCAGTAGGTCTGCCGGCCCAGGAAGTATTTCGGATACATGCCGGCGGCCTCGTCGGCCGCTATGTGTTGGAAGAAGTGATTCAGGCTGCGGGAGAAGTCGTAAGGCTCGACCGAAATGTGCCGGATGCCGAAACCGCCGCCGCGGGCACCGGCATGAAGATTGAGCCGCAGGTAGCGCGAAACGGTTTGCGGCAGGTAAAGGTAGCTGCGGCCGGCATCCGCCTGGCTCGTGGCGTAGGCGGTTTGCCAGGCGGCGCCGTCATCCGAGACCTCGACATCGAACCGCCGGGCCTGCAGCCCCTCGACCCAGTCAACGACCAGCCCGCCGTATTCCCTTTCCTGCTGAAAGTCGATGAGAAGCCACTGCGGGTCCTCGCCGACCTCGCTTTGCCAGCTTGTGGCCGCAGAGGACGTGAGGGCGTCTTGCGGTTCGTGACCCGCAAGCGTGCTGGCGGCGCTCACGCGCGGCGTCAGCCGGTAGGTGTCGTCGCGAAACCAAAGGCCCTCGAACCACACCGTGCCCGCCCCGCCCTGGCCTGCGGCGATCACCAGTTCGATGGCCGCCACGTTCTCAGGCGGCCCGCCGCCCAGCGGCCCCCACGCAAAGACAACCTGGCTGCTTCGAATCTGCAGCGGCTGCCAGTCGTCCGGAAAGTCGAAGGCTTCGACCCGGTAGCGCCAGACGTTTTGATTGGTGTCGTCCACCAGCTTGAATTCGAATATGTTGGCCGGAAGGGTGCCGCGGATGTTGACCCCGAACGAGTAGCTCTCGGGAATGTCGAGCGCATATTCCTTGCGGGCGCCCACAAAACCGCCGCCGCCCCTGAAATCGATATCCAGCCGCATGGCCCCGCCGTCGCTGCCCTGGTCCCGGCCGACGTCGACCCGGGCCTCGCCGGAGGTGATGGGCGACCAGGCCGCAATATCGTCAAAATCATCCAAAATCGTTTCCTGCATGGCGGCTCTCCCAAAAAAAGGGCTATGGAGTGATAAATTTATTGTCGGAAAATAGGAACGATACCGGGAACCATCTCTCGCGATTAGGGAAACATTAGTACTGCGGCGTGCGTTCCGATGAAAAAATCCGGCAGAGGCGCGTTTCCGGCTCCTTTGCTCTTCTTGTACGCAAGGAAGGCCTTGCCGGCCAGGAAAAGGGCCTCTCTGGGAAAATCAAGCATGTGGAACCCGGCTTTGTCAATGGCTGTCCGCAGATCTTCAATCCGGCTGAAGCCGAGGGAAATTTCCGAATAAATTATTGATTTTATTGTAATACCGGTAATAGTATTACGGAAATCGGTGCGCGTCAACACACACTTACATCTTAACTCAAAAAGATTGTTACTTGTAGGTCTCCAAAGATTGAATCGGGCCGAATACTTGGCGTTGGTGACGATGTGGATTTCGTCGATCCCCGGCAACCGGGCAATCTGGTCCATCAGATAGTCGAGCAACGGCCGGCCTCCGACGGGCAGCAGCGGCTTGGGGAAATCACGGGTGAGTGGATACAGGCGCGTCGCGAATCCGGCGCACAGCAGAACTGCATGCATCGGTAAAATTCCTCCTGTTTTTATAATTCTCCAATATTGTCATTCATGAGTCTTTATTTTACAATTTTGCATTAAATTTAGGGACATACGTATCTGCGAGTATCAAATTTTAAGACGTTCCTGCGGGTGCTGCGCATCATGGCCTCCCTGATCGCCCAGTTCGTCAAACTTTGGGAACACTTCATTTGTGGCACGCTTGTTGATAAGTGTGTCGCTGACAGCAGCAGCATAACCAGGAACCATTCTATGAGGAGCAGGAGAAAAAAATGCGAAAGATAGCCATTTACGGCAAAGGCGGCATCGGCAAGTCAACCACCACGCAGAACACCGTGGCCGGACTGGCCGAAATGGGGAAAAAAATCATGGTCGTCGGCTGCGACCCCAAGGCGGATTCGACCCGTCTGCTTTTAAACGGCCTGGCCCAGCGGACCGTGCTGGACACCCTCCGGGAAGAAGGCGAAGACGTCGAGCTGGACGACGTCCGCAAACAGGGTTACGGCGGCACCATGTGCACCGAATCGGCCGGTCCGGAACCGGGCGTCGGCTGTGCCGGCCGCGGCATCATCACCTCCATCAACCTGCTCGAACAGCTGAAGGCCTATGCCGAAAGCGAAAAACTCGACTATGTTTTCTATGATGTGCTCGGCGATGTCGTCTGCGGCGGTTTTGCCATGCCGATACGGGAAGGCAAGGCCCAGGAAATCTACATCGTCCGCGATGCGGATGATATTACGATGGAGCTGGTGATGTAGGGCGGAGAGGGAGGACGGACGATGGACGGCGGAAGATGAGAAGTACAATCGGGTAGCCCCCTCACCCCGGCCCTCTCCCGCGTGGGGAGAGGGGGAGCGTGCCGAATGCCGTGCCTCATAAACCTTACCGGGGGTGGGGAAAACATCCCCACACTGATTCGTCGCCTCCGGTGTGCCTGCAGTTTTCGTTCATTCGGGTATTCATCTAACAAACGAGTGTTGGGTGAATGTCTCCCTCTCCCCTGGCGGGAGAGGGCCGGAGTGAGGGGGGCAAGACCAGGGAAAAAAAGTCGGTATGGTCATACGTCACCGACCGTCACCATCGCCACTACTGCTTTTAATGAGTCTGAAAAACAGGAGAAAAAAATGACGTCAATTTCCATCCTCGAAGCGCGGCGGTCGCAGATCCACCGCAAGGGCGGCGAGCCCTTCGATATGACCTGCGGCAAGCACAGCCTGGCCGGTTCGGTCAGCCAGCGGGCGTGCGTTTTCTGCGGCTCGCGCGTGGTGCTGTATCCGATCGCCGATGCCCTGCACCTGATCCACGGACCCATCGGCTGCGCGGCCTACACCTGGGACATTCGCGGGGCGCTCTCTTACGGGCCCGAACTGCACCGGATGAGCTTCTCCACCGACCTGCGTGAAAGGGATGTCATCTTCGGCGGCGAGAAAAATCTGGCAGCCGCACTGGGAAAACTGATCGACGCCTACCGGCCCAAGGCGGCCTTCGTTTACTCCACCTGCATCGTCGGCATCATCGGCGATGATGTGGCCGCCGTCTGCCGGAAGGTTGAAAAAGAAAAGGGGCCCTGGAACGGTCGAAGTATATCATCGAAAAGCGGGCCGATCTTTTCATCGGCGGTGTCAAGGAACGTCCGATCGCCTTCAATATGGGCATCGGGTTTTGCGACCACAACCACGAACGCAAAATCCCGCTGGCCGGTTTCGATACCACCTTGCGGGACGGGGAGCAGGCGCCCGGAGTGGTATTCAGCACGCGGGAAAAAATGGCCATCGTGCGCCTGCTGGACACAGCGGGCGTGGATGAACTGGAGGCCGGCATCCGGCCATGGGGGCCGCCGCGTGCGCGGAGATCCGTGAACTGGTGGAGCTGGCGCCCGGCTGCCTTCTCACCAGCTGGTGCCGGGCTGTCGAAACGGACATCGACCTGGCCGCCGGATGCGGAACCGCCGGGGTGCACATCAGTTTTCCGGTATCTCCCATTCTTCTGCGGGCCATGGGAAAAACGCGGGAATGGGTGCTGTCCCGGCTCGCCGACCTGGCGCCGGCGGCCCTGCGTCGGTTTCAACTGGTTTCCGTGGGCGCCCAGGATGCTTTTCGGGCGGACCCGGAATTTCTCGACGCCTTCGCATGCGCGGCATCGGCGCACGGGGTCCACCGGCTGCGGATCGCCGACACCGTCGGGCTGGCCCAGCCCCTTCAGGTGGCCGGCATGGTCCGGCACCTGTCCGCTCGGCTGGAGCAAACCCGCCTGGAATTTCACGGCCACAACGATTTGGGAATGGCCACCGCCAACAGCGTCACGGCGCTCGAGGCCGGTGCCGGCGCGGTGAGCGTCACGGTCAACGGTTTGGGAGAGCGGGCGGGCAACGCGGCGTTGGAAGAAGTCGCCGTCGCCGTGAGCCGGCTGCCGGGCGCGCGCTGCGCCGTCAGGCTCAAAAAGCTGCCGGACGTGTGCCGTTTGGTGGCCAGAGCCGCCAACCGGCCCATCCCGGTCCCAAGCCGATAACCGGCCGGGCGCTGTTCAGCCACGAGTCCGGCGTCCACTGCGCCGGGCTGATCAGGGACCCCGCAACCTATCAGCCCTTTGCTCCTGAAGACATCGGACGCAAGGGCTGCCGTTTCGTTCTCGGCACCCATTCCGGAATGGCCGTGATCCGTCACCTTCTGTCGGGCCGGGGCATCAGTTTGGCCCCGGCCGACGCCTCCAGGCTGCGGGACCGGATTCGGGAGGAGGCCCGCCGCAGAAAAACCGCCCTCACGACGGCGGCCGTGGTCGAGCTGTACCATCAAAGCGCAGGACCCTGACCGGCAACCTTATTTTTTGACGATCTGGCCCTCGATCTGACCGGCCAGGTTCAGGGCGGCGTTCATGGCGTCATTGACCTTGAACAGCATCACCTTGAGGGTTTTAAGGGATGCCGGCGTGGCCACGATCTCTTCCGAGCCGGCAAGCAGGCCGCGCAGCCCCGTGGCGCGCTCGGCCAATCCGTTCAGTTTCGAAGCGAACGCGCCGATCTCCTCGGCCCATTTTTTTCGTTCGTCCTCCGGGAACAAGACCCGGTTGCTTCCCATGCCTTCCCGCAGCACCTCGATGCCGTACTCCTCCGGGTCTGCAATTATTTCCCACATGATTCGGTATCCTTTCTTTTGATTTCCACGATTATCGTGTTCCCGTCTCTCAAGACAAGCGATTTTTTTTCTTCGCCGGCCGCAACCGTCTCACCAGCTGGTTTTATAGGTTTCGAGAGAATTGGGCAAGCCCAGAAGGAAACGGCTGGGCAGCCTTACGCCGACGACCGATATCAGCAGCCAAAAATCTTTATCTTGAAGCCTTGTTGAAGAAATCGCCGGCCGCGGACTGCCGATTTCTGAATGTGAAACGTTGCTAATGCAAAACTTACAATGGTATAATAAGGGTCCATTGATTCCACTCAACCTGAAAGAGAAATTATGAAGGATCTTCACTTTACGCCCACAAACGGTCCCGTCGATGACGCCATCGAAGGTCTGATCGACCTTGTCGGCGGGATCGAGCAGCGGGAAATTATCCGCGAAATGATCCTCGCCTCGCTCAAGGCCGGTCAGGAGGACGATCGCAAGGCGGATCTTAAAATGATGAACACCTCTTTGAAGGAGATGCGCTTCACGTCCAAAGTTTTCGGGCCTTACCGCCACAAGAAAAAGGTGACCGTGTTCGGATCGGCGCGGATCAAACCCGAGGAGACGCTGTATGCGATGGCCAGGGAGCTGGGGCGCGAACTCGTCGCGGCGAATTACATGGTGATCACTGGCGGCGGCCCGGGGATCATGCAGGCGGTCAACGAGGGCGCGGGTCCCGAGTTTTCCTTCGGGGTCAACATCCGCCTGCCTTTCGAGCAGAAACCCAATCCGGTCATCGACGGCAATCCGCGCTACATCATGTACAAGTATTTTTTCAACCGCAAGGTGGCCTTTTTAAAAGAAGCCCATGCCGTCGCGCTGTTCCCCGGCGGCTTCGGGACATTGGACGAGGCCATGGAAACCGTGACGCTGGTGCAGACCGGAAAACGCTACTCGCTGCCGCTGATCCTGATCGACGAGCCGGACGGAAGGTACTGGTCGCAGTGTCTGGAGTTTTTCGAACGGGAATTGCTGAAGCGGCACCTCATCAGCGCCTCCGACTTCAATCTGTTCGAACGGGTCGATTCGGTCACGAAGGCCGTCGAGCGGATCAACCACTTTTATCGCCGCTATCACAGCCTGCGCTACGTCAACGGCCGTCTGGTCGTTCGACTGGCCTCGCCCATCGAACCGGGCATCGTCGCGGAGCTGATGCATCAATTCGCCGATATTCTGGTGCCCGGTGGAAAAATGGTGCTCTCGCAAGCCCTGCCGGAAGAGTCCGATGAACCGGATATCGCCGACCTCCCGCGTCTGGTGATCGATTTCAAACACAGCGATTTCGGCGGATTGAGAAAACTCATCGACACCCTCAACGACCTCTGAACCAAGTCTCAATATCCAAAGAACCCAAACAGGTTTGTGATTTCGAATTTTGGTCATTGTGATTTATTTGGTAGTTGTTATTTGCGAATTGAAAATTATTGCGGAAGCTTAAAAGTTTCTTACACGATCACGATAGTCGGCCAGCGGTTGGGCTAAACCCTGAACCTTGCACCTTTGAACCCTGAACCCCTCAGTATTCGTAAACGCCAACGACCGGAACCAGCAGTCAGAATCTTTATCTCGAAGCCTATATCAGGGAGTGTTCCAAAGTCCCCCGACATCGATCAGGATGAATCTGGGGCGGTAAATGTCGGCATTGCGGTAGACGGCTGCGGGATCGCTGATGTGATTCAGGTTGTAGGAAACCAGCAGGCGCCCCGGTGGCGAGAGGTCCGGATGCGCCAGGGCGTTGTAGGCCACCAGGTCGCCGGTGGCTTCCGGCGGGCGGTAGAGCCGGATGCTGTCGGACCAGGGCCCGGCCGGAGACGGCGCGGCATAAGCGACGATGTCGCTGTCGAAGGGGTGGCGGTTGTCGGAGGTGATCAGCACATAGCGGCCGCCGGTCTTGATGACGCTGAACTGGAGCGCCGCCCCGGCCAGGAGCCGTTTCGACTCCCGTGGATCCGCCTGCCAGCTCTCTCCGTTCCAGTATTCCCACGCGCCGTCGAGGTGCCCGGAAACGGCCCGGGCGACATGCACGTGGTTGGCAAGCTGCAAATCCTCGACCCCGTAGACATAGGTCACGCCGGCATCTTGCAGCAGGGCCGCGCCGTAGGTCACGCCGTTTGCCGATTCGGCCGCGGTGATCTTCTCCAGGTGCACTTCGGGCAATGAAAAGGTCGCGATGTCGGTGCCGCTCCAGCGCCAGTCCCACATTCCCGGTCCGGTAGCCGTGAACCGGGGCAAAAAGACGCGCAGCCGGCCGCCTTCCACCACACCGTCCGAAGGCCAGTACCACGCCCCCTTTTCCCGCGGCGTGACCATGGCCCGCGGAGCGGTCTTTGTGCCGCCGTGCAGCGTCACCAGCGTATCGCCGCTTTGGAGCACGAAGGTGTTGCGAACCATCGGGGCCGTGTCGGCCCGGCTGCCGTCCGGCCCGACCCGGCCGAGAAAGGTATCGCCGAACAGCCACAGAATGCGGCCGCCGGGCAGCGGCACCGACCGGGTGCCGTCCCCGCCGGTCCAGCCGCTGTCGCGGCGCGTGAAAAGCGCGTTGTGAAAAGAGTCCGGCTTGGCGGGGGGAAAAAGGACTTCGGCCGGCCGATCGGTGCCCGGCCCTGCGTCGCCCTGCGCCAACGGCCGGGCGCAGCCCCATGTCGTCCAGGAAAGGCCCAGAAGACACGCCAGCAAAACGGCGGCGTAAGCGAGGCGCCTTATGTTGCAGTGATCGGCAATCGGGCGGGAATGACCTGACGGCACCATCCGCTGCTCCTGATCAAATGGGCGGTTGAGGGACGGCAACCCGCCTAGCCGCGGTCGATTTCCTGCAGGATCTCTTTGACAAGCGCCCCGTCGGCCAGTTTCCCGAAGTGTTTCATGACCGGCCCCACGGCCTGCTGCGGGCTCTTGTACTGCGCCAGATCGATGTTTTCTCCGATCCAGGCGGCGATCTCCTCGCGGGTGGCCGCGCGCGGCAGATAGCGCTCCAGGGTGACGAGGTAGTCCGAGGATGTTTCTTTTTTGGCCCCCAGGACGATCTTCTCGCTCTTGACGAGCTTGCGGATGATGCCGAGGATGTCCTCGTCGGTGATCTCATCGGGCTTCTTCGGTCGCGTCGTCTTCTTGCCGCTCTCCAGCCGGATCGGGACCGTCAGGCCCGGAAACTCGGCCATGATCTGCCGCAGCGCGTCCCGCACGCCGGGGTGTTTGTTGAGCATGGCCGCCTTGAGGTCCTGCCTGATTTTATCGAGCAGGCGGGTCCCGTCACTTTTTCCCCAGCCGTAGTCGGCCGCAGTGGGATCGGGCATAATCGACTCCTTTGAAACGGTTCGAATTAACTTTCAATACCGCATGAAAGAGTACTATAGTCGCCTTTAAATGGGAACCCGGCTTAAAAAATACCTCACCACCGAGATTTGGCGCCTGCAGCTGCGGCAGGTTCCGCCGCTGAAAGCGTTTTTCATCCGGCAGCTGCGCATGGCCGTTCTGACCGTCCGCAAGACCGTCACGGACGATGTGGCCCTGCGCGCCACCGTGTTGTCCTTTTTCTCCGTTTTTTCGATCGGACCGCTGGTCGCCCTGCTCCTGGGGATTGCCAAGGGATATGGACTCGAGGAGCGTCTCGAAGCCGAGATCCTCGCCAAAATCCCCGCCCAGGAAGAAATACTCCAGCAGATTCTCGCCCACGCCCAGGCCCTGCTCCAAAACACGCAGGGCGGCATCGTGGCCGGCATGGGAATCGTGGTGCTGCTGTTGTCGGCGGTGAAGGTTTTCTACCTGCTCGAACAGGCCTTCGATGTCATCTGGCAGGTCAGGCAGAAGCGCTCCTGGAAGAAAACGATCGGCAGCTACCTGGCGTTTCTGCTGCTGACGCCGCTGTTTATTTTGTTCTACAGCAGTATTCCGGCCTTTGTCATCAGCCTCCTGGACGAATTTTCTTCGACATCGTCGCTGCTCGCCAGAATCAGCCCGCTGATCGTCGATCTGCTGCAGCTGTCTCCCTTCCTGCTGGCGTGGGTCCTTTTTTCACTGGTCTATGTCTTGATCCCCAACACCCGCGTCAAGCCGCTGCCCGTCATCACCGCCGGCGTATTGACCGGCACGGTCTATCTGCTGATCCAATGGGCTATGGTCGAATTTCAGGTCGGCGTCACGAAATACAATCCCATCTACGGCAGTCTGATCGCACTGCCGCTGCTGCTGATGTGGATCAACACCGGATGGCTCAGCCTGCTGATCGGCGCAGAGTATGCCTACGCGCGTCAACTTGTCGACTTGTACGAGCACGAACCTGACTTCGCCGCCATCAGCCTTCATTTCAAAAAGGTGCTGACGCTTCAAGTCCTGCACCGGCTGGCAATGACATTCGCCGCTGGTGAACAGCCCCTGAACGCCCGCCAGATCTCCGAACAGCTGCACATCCCCCTGCGCCTGACGCAGCAGATCATGGGCGAACTGGCGGCGGCCGGTCTGGTCTCAACCACGAACGGGGACCGGGATCATGATCCGGCCTACCAGCCCTCCAGCGACATTCACCGCTGGACCATCAGATTTGTCACCGATGCCCTCGAACAGCGGGGCGTCAACCGGCATCCGCTAACCGAAACCGTTACGCTGCGGGCGATCGAAAAGGCGCTGGCCGATCTCGGAACGGTCATGGCGGGTTCGGAAGCCAATCGGCGGCTGCTTGATATTTAACCGCCGCGGAGGGCTGAAATCCGGGCGGCCCTTGAATCAGAACCACTCTTCTGCAATCGGCCGCAAAAATCAGAGCCCCACCTCGCCGGCAAAATGGCAGGCCGCAAAATGACGGGGGTCCAGTTCCCGCAGGGCCGGCTCCTTGTGACGGCATAGATCGCGGACGTAGATGCAGCGGGTGTGAAACCGGCACCCCGCAGGCGGATCGATCGGACTGGGGACGTCGCCCTTCAAGATGATGCGACGGTGCCTGCGCTGCGGGTCCGGCAGGGGCGAGGCCGAAAGAAGCGCCTGTGAATAGGGGTGCAGCGGCCGCAAGTAAAACTCCCGGCCGGGAGCCAGCTCGACGATCTTGCCCAGGTACATCACCGCCACCCGGTTGCTGACGTGCTCGACCACGTGCAGGTCGTGCGAGATGAAAAGATAGGTCAGGCCGAACTCCTGCTGCAGGTCCTGGAGCAGGTTCAGCACCTGGGCCTGGATCGAGACGTCCAGGGCCGAGACCGCCTCGTCGCAGACGATCAGCTCGGGGTTCAGCGCCAGGGCCCTGGCCACGCCGATCCGCTGCCGCTGACCGCCCGAAAACATGTGCGGGTAACGCCGCATCTGCTCCGGCCGCATGCCGACGACATCCAGCAGGTGGAGCACCCGCTCCTCCCGCTTTTTCCGGCTTTTCAGGCCGTGAACCAGCAAGGGTTCGCCGATGATCTGCGCGATCGTCTTGCGCGGGTTCAGGGAAGAAAAAGGGTCCTGAAAAATCATCTGCATCTGCCGGCGCAGGACCCGCATTTCTTTCGGGGAACAGGTCAGGATATTGCGGCCCTTGAAGATCACTTCTCCGGCCGTCGGTTCCTCCAGCCGCAGGATGGCGCGGCCCAGAGTGGTTTTGCCGCAGCCGGACTCCCCCACCAATCCCAGGGTCTCTCCGGACCGGATGGTCAGGTTCACGCCGTCGACCGCCTTCACCGCCGCCACCTCTTTTAAAAACACCCCGCCCCGGATGGGGTAGTATTTCACGAGGTTTCTGGCTTCCACCAGGACGGCGTTGCGGCAGTTTTCAGACATATTTCAAACACCGCGCGGTGTGATTGTCACCCACCGCGACCATTTCCGGTTCGATGCGCCGGCAATCCTCGAAGACATCCGGGCAGCGGTCGCTGAACAGGCAGCCGGAAGGCAGGTTGAACAGGGAGGGGACCATGCCCGCGATGGTTCTCAGGCGACCGTCCCGTGTTTTGCGGCCGAGAACCGGTATCGATTGCATCAGCCCCACGGTGTAGGGATGTTTGGGGTCGGTGAAGAGCGCTCCCACCTCGGCGTGCTCCATCATTTTACCGGCATACATCACGGCCACGTGCTGGGCCATTTCGGCAATCACGCCCAGATCGTGGGTGATGAAAAGGATTGCGGCGCCGGTGTCTTTTTTGAGTTTGTTCATCAGGTCCAGGATCTGGGCCTGGATGGTGACATCGAGCGCGGTCGTCGGCTCGTCGGCAATCATCAATTGGGGATTGCAGGCCAGGGCCATGGCGATCATGACCCGCTGGCGCATGCCGCCGCTCATTTGATGCGGGTAGTCGGCGAGCCGTTTTTCCGGGGCCGGAATGCCGACCAGCTGAAATATGTCCACCACCCGCCGGCGCGTCTCCCGGCGCGAAAGGTGCCGATGCAGGCGAATGACCTCGCCGACCTGCTCGCCCACCGTGAACACCGGATTGAGCGAGGTCATCGGCTCCTGGAAAATCATGGAAATCCGATTGCCGCGGATGCGGCGCATGCGCCGTTCGCCGAGTTCCAGAAGATCGGTGCCCTCGAAGAGGATCCTGCCGCTCGCGATCTTGCCGGGCGGCTGCGGGATGAGCTGAACGATGGAGTGGGCGGTCACGCTCTTGCCGCAGCCCGATTCCCCCACCAGCCCCAGGGTTTGGCCGGCAGCCACCGACAAGCTGACATCGTCGACCGCGCGCGCCACCCGACCGCGCACGACGAAATGGGTTTTGAGGTTCCGGATGTCTAATAGTGTGGTCGCCACGGGGGTATTCTTGGAACGGTTGAGACAGTTGGGTCGGTTAAGACCGGTTTAGTCGGTCAAGTCAGTTGAGTCAGTTGGGTCGGTTGTTGGGTTTGTTGGATTGTTGGGTTTATTGAGTTTATTGAGTTTATTGAGTTTATTGGGTTGGTTGAGTTTATGATTGGTTGATTGGGTTTATGGATGCCATCGGTTTTGACTCCGGGTTCAAAACGTCAGGGCCGCTGCCACGAGGCGATGCGGGTTTAGGTGGCCGGCCCGCTCAATCTCTCAACCGCGGGTCCAGGGCGTCCCGCAGGCCGTCGCCGAGCAGGTTGAAGCCGAGAACGGCCAACAGAATGGCGATACCCGGAAAGGTCATCACCCACGGGGCGCGCAGGATCAGACCGCGGCTCCTGGCGATCATGGAGCCCCACTCGGGCGTCGGCGGCTGGGCGCCCAACCCCAGGAAGCTCAGGGCCGCCGCATCCAGGATCGCAGAGGCCATGCTGAGCGTCGTCTGCACGATCAAAGGCCCCATGCAGTTGGGCAGGATGGCCAAAAAGATGATCCGCGGGTTTGCGGCCCCGATGGCGCGGGCCGCCAGGACGTAGTCCTTGCCGCTTTCCTCCAGCACGCTGCCCCGCACGATCCGGGCAAACCGGGGCACGTAGGTGATGCCGATGGCCATCATGGCATTCTGAAGGCTGGGGCCGAGGTAGGCCACTACGACGATCGCCAGCAGCAGGTAGGGAAAGGCCAGCAGCATGTCCATCAGGCGCATGATGACGCTGTCGACGGCGCCCCTGTAGTAGCCCGATATCGAGCCGAGCAGCGTGCCGCAGAAAAAAGCCAGCCCCACGCTGACAACCGCCACCAGCAGGGAAACCCGCGCGCCGTAGATGATCCGCGACAGGGTGTCGCGGCCCAGATCGTCGGTCCCCAAAACGTTCTTCAGCGACCCGCCCTCCTGCCAGGCCGGCGGTTTGAGCTGGTCGTAGAGAGATGTCTCGAACGGATTTTTAGGGCTGAGCAACGGGGCGAAAACGGCCGTCAGAAAAAAAACCACAATGACCACCAGGCCCGCGACGGCGGTCTTGTTGCGCCACAACTGGCCCAGCTGCTCGGCCAGCGGATGCCGCAGCACCGGATCCCTATTTTCCCTAAGCGCGTTCGTCATATTTTTTTAGCGGCAACGCCGCGTTTTCACAGATGATCCGCGACAGGGTGTCGCGGCCATGATCGTCGGTCCCCAAAACGTTCTTCAGCGACCCGTCCTCCTGCCAGACCCGGTACGGCGGTTTCGTTGCGCCACAACCGGCTCAGCCGCCCCGCCAGCGGATGCCGCAGCACCGGATCCCTATTTTCCCTAAGCGCGTTCGTCATATTTTTTTAGCGGCAACGCCGCAATTCATAAAATCGCCTCCGGCGATTTTATCGCATGCTGATCCGGGGATTGATGACGGCATAGAGCACATCCACCCCCAAATTGATGAAAACGAAAATGGCGGCGATAAAAAGCGTGCCGCCCTGAATGACCATGTAATCGCGCTGCATGACCGCATCGTACATCCACTTGCCCACGCCGGGCCAGGCGAAAATCGTCTCGGTCAATATCGCGCCGCCCAAAAGCACCCCGAACTGCAGGCCGATCGTGGTGACGACCGGAATGAGCGCGTTTCGCAGGGCGTGTTTGAACGTGACGCTGAATTTCGACAGCCCCTTGGCCCTGGCCGTCTTGATGTAGTCCTGCCGCAGCACATCCAGCATGGCCGAGCGGGTCATCCGCGCCACGATCGCGGTCGGGATGGTGCTCAAGGTCACCGCCGGCATGACGATATGCCACAGCGCATCCTTGAAGGCCGTCCAGTTGCGGGTCAGCACGGCATCCAGGATGTAGAAGTTGGTGATCACGTCCAGGTCGACCCCCACGCTCAGACGTCCGGATATCGGAAGCCAGCCCAGGTGCAGCGAAAAAATCAGCATCAGCACCAGTCCGAGCCAGAAGATCGGCATGCTGACTCCGGCCAGGGCCGCGACCATGCTGGCGTAGTCGAAGATGGAATACTGCTTCGTGGCCGAAATGATCCCGAGCACGATCCCGAAGAAGCAACTGATCGCCAGGGCGACGATCGACAGTTCGATCGTGGCCGGGAAGCGCTGCTTGACTTCGATCCACACTTTCTGCCGGGTCCAGATGGTCTCCCCCAGGTCGCCCTTGAGCAGGCGCTTGAAAAACAGGCCGTACTGGACGTAAAGCGGGCGGTTCAACCCGAGGTGCTCCCGGAGCTGTTCCAGGGCTTCGGGCGTGGCCCGTTCGCCGAGCAGAAGCTCCGCCGGGTCGCCCGGCGTGAGCTGGAGCATCAGAAAAACGATGATCGAGACACCGATCAGGGTGGGGATTAAGATCAGGATCCGTCTGATGATGTATGCGAGCATGGGCTGCGGGTTGCGAGATACGGGTTGCGGGTTGCGGTTATAACGATGTAGGGGCAGGCCTTGTGCCTGCCCTTTGTCGGTCAGGGCGCCATGTCGGTCCAGGGCGCCACGAGGGGCACCCACCCGATTCGGGGCGCCCACGAGGGGGCGCCCTTACTGAAATGACGCCGCGCGCAGGGCTCTTATTCCAGCCAGACGTCCTTCATCCGCACCGATGCGGTCGGGTGCAGCTTGAAATTCATCACGTTTTTCAGCTCCGGCCATTTGACGGTCGAATGGGCAATCGGAATGACGGGGCACTCGTCGTAGAGCAGCTGCTGGGCTTCCTGGTAAATTTCGGCGCGCTTTTCCTGGTCGATCGTCTCGCGGCCCTTGATCATCAGCTGATGATACTTTTCGTTGTGCCACTGGGTTCGCACGGCCGGCGACGCCAGGCCGTCGAAAAGCACCGCCAGAAAGTTGTCCGGGTCCCCGTTGTCGCCGGTCCACCCCAACTGGAACATATCCATGTCCGCCGGCTGCTCGCGCTGGCGTTTGAGATAGGTCCCCCACTCGAAGGTGACGACCTTGGCCGTAATCCCGACCTTGGCCAGGTCGGCGGCCATCGCCTCGCCGATCTTAAGGCCTTCGGGATTGTAGGGCCGGGGCACGGGCATCGACCACAGCGTGACCTCGCCCAATTTGTCGCCGTCGGCAAATCCGGCCTTCTTGAGGTATTCCTTGGCCTGCTTGACATCGTAAGCGTAGCCGGGCACCTTGTCGTTGTATCCCCACATGGTCGGGGGAATCGGGTTTTTGGCCACTTGCCCCAGCCCCTGGTAGATGTTGTCGACGATCGCCGTGCGGTTGATGGCATGCGCGACCGCCTTGCGCAGGTCGATATTGCTTTTCCAGGGCTCCTTGGTGAGATTGTATCCGACGTAGCCGATGTTCATTCCGGGCTGTGACACCAGCTTGAGGCTCTTGTCCTTTTCGGCCAGAGCGATATCGGCCGGATTGGGAAACTGGCAGATGTGGATGTTGCCGGTCTTGAGTTCGAGGAACCGGACCGAGTTTTCCGGTATCGATCGAAAAACGAGCTGGTCGAGGTAGGGTCCGCCGCTCTTGTTCCAGTAGTCCGGATTTTTCTCCAGGATGATCCGGTCGTCTTTGACCCACTGGACGAATTTGAACGGCCCGGTTCCGACCGGATTCCGGATGAATTCCTTGGGATTCTTCAAAAAGGCCGTGGGACTGATGATGTCGGCGAAATCCATGCCCATGTTGGCCATAAACGGCGCATTCACCTTTTTGAGTTTGAACACCACCGTGAAGTCGTCGACGGCCTCGATGCTATCGACGATGTCATCCATTTCCATCGAGACCCAGTACTCCGGCGGCCGCTCCTGGGCGGGGATTTCCCAACCCTTGCCGACGAATTTCACCTTGCGGTCCTTCATCATGCGGCCGATGGAAAAAACGACGGCATTGGCATCGAAAGGCGTCCCGTCGTGAAACTTGACCCCTTGGCGCAGGTGAAAGGTGTAGGTTTTGCCGTCCGGGGCGATTTTCCACTCCTGGGCCAGGCCGGGTTCCAGGGCGGTCGACTCGTCCTTGTAAAAAACCAGGGCCTCGAAAACGTTGTCGCAGATCATGAACGAATTGCCGTCGGTCTCGTAGGCCGGATCCAGGCCCACGCTGTCGCCCCCGCGACCGAACACGAGGGTTCCCCCCGGTTTGGGCGCCGCGACGGCCGTGGCCGCCAAAAAAAGTGCGAGCACACTGACTATAACCGTCAATCGTTTCATCGTCTTCCTCCTTTTGCCATCTTCGTGTTGCGTGCGGACGGGCGCACGCCCCCCCCGGCCCGCGCAGAACCTGCTGCTGTCGCGAACCGGTTGTCACCCTCTCCTGGCCCTTTACGGCTGCCACGAAAGATAAAAATACTGAAAAGATAGACGTCGAACACCAAACGGCGAACGGCGATGAAAAATCTGCCCTTACGCATGGTCGCCTGTCGGAGGGAAGCGACCATCCTATTGGATTTTCAGCATTCGAAACCCATTTTCCGATCATGGCGGCCAAGATGATCGCCGAATTTAATCCGGTGTTTCGGCAGAAAGGCTCTCCAAATATGCGTCCAGAAACCCGTAGAGCTTAAAGACGCTGGCGATGTCGACGTGCTCGTCGGCCGTGTGCTGGCTCATGTCGCCGTCCGCACCCCAGACGATGCCCTTGATTCCATGCTCGCTCAGGTGGCGGGCGTCGCTGGCGCCATGCTCGAAACCGGTTGCCGTGCCCGCCGCGATTCCCAGCAGCCGCTCCAGGTGCGGAGAATCACCGCCCATGAACAGCGGCTCCCTTTCCTCGATCACGAGGCGGCCGCCGATTCCGGCCTGCATGGAGGCCACCAGGGCATCGATATCGTCGTTTTCGGTATAACGGATGTCGAACAGCGCCTCGGCGTTGTCCGGCACCTGGTTGATCGATGTCCCGGCCTTCACCCGGCCGAAATTGATGGTCCGGTGCCAATGGTCCGGCACGGACTCCCTGAAAAAAGTCCGGATGACGCGATAGTCTTCGATCAGCTTTTCGATGGCGTTCTCTCCGAGCCAAGGCCGGGCGCCGTGGGCGGATTTGCCGGCGGTGATCAGCTTGAGCCGCAGGATTCCTTTTTCCTTGACGACGATTTTGGCGACCGCCCCGCCGTCCAGGGCGATGCAAAAGTCGGTTTTCACCAGGGGCAGCACCTTTTTGGCCCCGTTGACCCCGCCGATTTCCTCGTCGGTCGTGATCAGGATGCCGAAGGGCAGGTCCTGCTGGGTCCCTCCCCGGCCGCGGCACCGCTGCAGGTGTTCCTTGAGTAGCACCAGCGAAAGGGCGGCGGCGTACTTGTCATCGATGCTGCCGCGGCCGAAAAGCTTTCCGTCCTGCCGCCGGGGTTCGAACAATGCGTCCGCGCCCTCGACCACATCCACATGGGTCATCAGGAGCACGGAAAACTTTCCGCCGCGCGGCACGGCCAGAAGCGAGGGATAATTCTGGAAGTTCAATCGCTGGTAATCGATGGCGTTGGCCGTGAAGTAAGCTTCGATGTAGTCGGCGCAGCGCTGAATTTCGGATGGATTGCCGTGCGTGGACTTGAACCGGATCAGATCTTCGGTCAACCGGATGGTTTCTTCCATGCGAACGGGCTCCGGAACAGGTTGTACTCGTTTAAAAATTAGGTTTTTGGCGGCACGTTATTTTCCTTATCCTTTTAGCAGTAGAATTCACCTGCGGCAAGAACAAATACCGGTTGCAGCCGGCACCGGCGCGGCGCGAAGAAAAATTTGAGATTGGCAGGTCAATCTGGTACAATAATAAATGATTGCAGGAATTTCCCGCCTAAGCCGTCTGCAGGCCGCGACACTGGAAAAGCGAGCCTCTGCCACAGGGGATCCACCATGAAATACTTTTATCCGCATCCGCCGGTTCTGTTCATCGTTTTTTTACTCATAGGGATTGCGGTGCTGTCACCCGGCCCCGCGGCGGCGGCCAATCCGCCGGAATCCCTGGTCACTGCCGCCGAAATGGGCTTGGTGGATGACGTGCGGCACCTGCTCGAATCCGGAGCCGATCCCGACGGCCGCAATGCCTCGGGATGGACCGCCCTGATGCAGGCCTCCATGAATGGTCACCTGAAGATCGTCCAGCTGCTGATCGCCCGGGGCGCCGATGTCAACGCCAAAGGCGATGCCGGATGGCAGGCTTTGATGCTGGCGGCACAGTTCGGCCACAAAGACATCGTTCGCACGTTGCTGCGGCAAAAGGCCGACGTGAACGCGGCCAGCAGAAACGGATCGACGGCCTTGATGTTCGCTGCCGGAAACGGCCACGTCGACGTCGTGGAGGATCTGCTGCAGGCCGGTGCCGATGTCTCTACGCGGGACTACATGGGCCGGACCGCGCTGATGTTTGCGACCATTGACGGCCACGACCGCATTGCCCGCCTGCTGATTAAAAGCCGCTCCGATGTCAACGTCATCGACAGGGAAGGCAGTACGACGGTGATGCTGGCTGTCAGATGCGGCCATGAAGACGTCCTGCGCTCGCTTTTGGCCGCCTGTCCCGACCTCGCCCTCAAAAACGCCAAGGGAAAAACCGCGCTGCAAGTCGCAGAGGAGAAACAGGCGCCGCGATTCATCGAACTGCTGCAGGTGCCGCCGCCCTGCCGGTAAAAGGAAGTGAACGGATGCCAAACGGCAGAGAGCGCATTGTCGATGACACCAGGATCACGGCGCGCCTGATCGACCTGGTGTGCGACATGACCACCGCCCAGCAGATCGACCTGCTGCGGCAGCTGGACGGCGGCCCTTACCGACACGCCCGGGCCGGGCGCCGGCGCAAGCGCACGATCCGGGTCGATTACGACGTCGACAATCTCCTGCGCCAGGATGTCATCACCGACATCAGCAAAATGGGGGTGTTCATCGAAACGTCCACGGCCCCGGCCGTAGGCCAGAAAATTCGGCTCTCCATTTCCCTGGCGGAAGACAAGCGGCCGGTCCGTCTGACGGGACGGGTCGTGCGCTCCACCTCAAAAGGGTTTGCGGTGGCCTTCGATATCAGGGCCCGCCGGTAACCCCCCCTCCCCGCACCGGAGTTTTGACTTTCCTCGAAATGGATTTAACTTAGTTCTCTTCGCTCACAATGGAATAATGGAATGATGGAATAATGGAATGATGGAAAATGATGAACAATGGAATGGTGGAATTTCGGGACCATTGGTGTTCCAGCAGGTTGAAAAATAATACCGTTCGTGGGATAAACAGGGTGGTCAGTAAAAATTGATCCCAACAACCTTGATCCAAATTCTGAATTTATGCATCTTTGACCATTTTCCCATAACTCCAACATTCCGTCATTCCATGTAGGCGGCCTAAAACCTGTGCCGCTAAAACTGCATGAATTAAATTTGTTATAGAAATTCCGAGACGTTTAGGGTTTCTTCCCGAAAACTGCCGGAAATCATACCCGTTTTCGAAAAAACCAACTGCTTGCCCCCGGGGGATCTCTTCCGGAGGGCACGTGTTCTTGTTACGGCCGTCCGCTTTAATGCTGCAGCCGGACCAGACAGGTGACCCGTGCGCTGTGATGCCGCATTCGATTTTATATTCGTCAATGGAGAGCTGCACCCTTCTTGCGAGACGGCCGTTTTCGACCGGATCGACGGCAACAGCGTCTATGAAGTCATCAAGCTGCTCGAAGGTGTCCCTCTATTTTTCGACGACCATATGGTGCGCATGCACCGATCGGCGGTGCTGCTGGGCTCCCGCATCGAAAAACCGGCCGTCCGGGTGCGGGCCGAGATCGGCGAACTGGTGGAAAAAAACAGTCGCGCCCACCGGGTCAACGTCAAACTGGTGTGGTACGCCAACGGCGGGGAGTCGCTGTTTCTCACCTATTTCGTTCAGCAGGATTTCCCCCCCGCGGGGGCTTACCGCGACGGCGTTCATACGATTCTTTATGACGGCGAACGTCGGAATCCCCAGGCGAAGGCCGTCAAGACATCCTATCGCGAGCGGGTCAGGGCCGTTCGGGAAGCCGCCGGCGCGTATGAGGCCTTGCTGGTGGACGAGGAAGGATTCATATCCGAAGGCACCCGGTCCAACCTGTTCTACCTGGTCGACAACCAGCTTTGCACGCCGCCTTCCGGCGCCGTGCTGCTGGGCGTGACCCGCCAGCACGTCATGGCCCTTTGCCGGACGCTGGGAATCGAGGTGCGCGAAAAGATGTTGCACAAGAGGGATCTCGGTCTGGTGCAGGCCGCCTTCATCACCGGCACGACCATCGATGTGCTGCCGGTCGGTTCGATCGGCAGCCTGCGGCTCGCATCGGTCGCGCACCCGGTTTTCGGGACGATCGGCCCTGCATTCGCCGCGCATGTGGCCGCCTGCATCGCTGCCGAAAAAAAAACACCGCCCGCCGCTGCCCCGCTGAAAAACGGATAAAGCAGGGTGACGGCGGCTTGACCCTTATTAAAAGGAGCTGGCATGAAGAACCTGCTGAAATGGACGCTGATTACGGTGGTCGGCGTCGTGGCCCTGATCGTGTTGATCCTTCTCGTTTTGCCTTTTTTCGTCGATGCCCAAAAATACAAGCCCCTGCTCGAAAAAAGGGTGAGCGAAATGACCGGCCGCCCGTTTGCGGTCCGCGGAGATGTGTCGGTGTCCTTTTTTCCCTTCGTGGGGGTCTCCTTCTCCGATCTTCACCTGGGAAATCCGCCCGGATTCGAGGCACGGGATTTTGTCGCCGTCAAATCCTTCGACGTGCGGGTCAAAGTATTGCCCCTGCTCTCGCGGGACGTGCAGGTCAAGCGCTTCGTCGTGACCGAGCCGCAAATCACCCTGATCAAAAATAAACAGGGACGCGGCAATTGGGAGTTTGGCACCGAAGGTTCCGCGAAATCCTCGCCCCCGGCCACCGACCGGCCCCCTCCCGAAAAGTCCGCACGGGAACTGCCGATCCGCTCGCTGACGGTCGGCGACTTTTCCGTTTCCAACGGGTCGGTCGTGTGGATCGACAAGGCTTCGGACACGCGCAAAACCATCGAAGCCCTCGATGTGAAGGTGACGGACCTGTCCTTCGACCGCCCGATCAAGCTGATGCTGTCCGCCCGCATGGACGACAAGCCGCTTGCGGTAAACGGCGCCATCGGCCCGGTGGGCCGGCAGCCGGGCAAGGACCCCATTTCGCTGGACCTGGAGATCAAGGCCGCCTCGGAACTGACTCTGGCGGTAAAGGGCAGCGTCGCATCGGCGACGCGAACCCCGCGCGCCGACCTGACGGTCGCCGTTCCCGCCTTTTCCCCCCGCAAACTGCTGGCGCAGTTGGGGCGGGCCGACATGATTGAAACCGCCGATCCGGCGGCGTTGAGCCGGATGTCGCTGCAGGCCGCCGTGGCCGGCGGTGCCGATACGATATCGATTTCCAAGGGCGTGCTGACCATAGATGACACCCGGATCGAGTTTAACGCCCGCATCGCCCAATTCTCCCGGCCCGATATCGCCTTCGAGGTGGCCATGGACCGCATCGACCTCGATCGGTACCTGCCGCCCAAAACCGGGGAAAAATCCTCCCCGGCGGCGACCCCGCCGGAAAATGGCCCTTCCACGGTCACGCCGCCGGCGGGAAAACCCACCGATGCCCAAAAGCCGGATTATGCCGCCCTGCGCCGGCTGGTACTCGACGGCAAGCTCAAGGCCGGTGAGGTCGTCGTCAACAAGGCCAAACTCGGCAATGTCGTCCTGCACGTTGGCGCCCAAAACGGTGTTCTGCGGGCCGAACCGGTGCAGGCCAATTTGTACGGCGGCACTCTCGATCTGAACGGCACGATCAACGTGAGTCAGAATACACCGCGCGGCACGGTCAAGTTCCAGCTCAAAAACGTTCAGGCCGCTCCCCTGCTAAAAGACCAGGTCGACAAGGATTTTCTGGAAGGTGTGGCCCATGCCGCCGCCAACCTTTCCTTCAGCGGCGATGACGCCGGAACCATCAAAAAAACCCTCGGCGGCGGCGGCGACCTGCGCTTCACGGACGGGGCGATCAAGGGCATCGACCTGATCGCGATGATTCAGAACATCCAGGCCGCCTTCGGCAAGGGCGAACTGAACCTGAGCGGCTCGAGCACGGAGTTCACCGAACTCGTGGCGCCCTTTGCGATAGCCGATGGGGTCGTCGGCACCGATCAGACCCGTCTGCAATCACACGTTCTGGATGCCCTGGTGGTCGGAAAAGCCGATCTTGTCAGCGAAAAACTGGATTTTCGCATCGAGCCGAAAGTGGTCCGAAAGCTCGGGCGGCAGCAGGATGATCAGAAGGAGTATTCGAAGGTGACGGTGCCGGTGCTGGTCAGCGGCACATTCTCAAACCCGAAATTCAGGCCTGATCTGGAGTCGATGGCCAAGCAGCAGATCCAGGAAAAGCTGCTCGAATCCGAGCGCGTGCAAGAATACATCCAGAAGAAGGGGCTGAAAAAATACGAGGATACGGCCAAGGGCCTGCTGAAAAACTTTCTCAAATAAAGCGGGGGCAGGGCCCGGCAAGGCCCGGCCCCCGCAAGAGAGAATGCGGTGAACCATCACGCTGCCGCATAGGTCCCCCGGCCGAGGTTCTTGACCTTTTGCTGCTTTTTCAGCTTGAAGATGGCGTTCGAGACCTGGCGCCGGGCCAGGCCGGTCTTTTCGAGAATGGCTGCCTGATCGATCCCGCCGTCGGCACCGCTGATAATATCGAACACGGTGTCCACGATCGAAGAGGAGTCTGTCGAAGATTTCGCCGCTTTTTTAGGTGCCGATTTTGCCGGCGCCTTGGCCGGGCCGGCTTTTTTTACGGCCTTGTTTTTCGCCGCGGCTTTCGGTTGCGTCCTGGCCGTCTTTCCGACCTGCGCAGCAATCGCGTTGATCTCTTTCCCCATTTTTTTCAGCTCTTCAGCTATGTCTTTCAACAACTTTGCCGTTTCAGCCATTTCTCCTCCCCTTCAAAAAGTTTTTTTTCACAAGCACACCCACCCCATCGGTTGAAGTGACTCCTTAATTATAAACTCACAAATTTGCAACAATTATTTGGTGATCTAACCGCTTTTTTCCTCAACCTTCTTTTTGAGTATCGACAGCATTTCGGCCGGTGTCTGCCGGCTCAGAATATCGGTGAACTGCGTCCGGTAGTTGCCGACCAGGCTGACGCCTTCGATGACGAGATCATATACTTTCCAGTCTCCGCCTCTTCGAATCAGCCGGTAGGTGATCGGAATCTTTTTGTCACCGGAAACAACATTGCTCTCGACTTCGGCCTTGTTTTCCGCGATCAGGGTCTGCCGGTCGAACACGACCTTCTCGTCGGTGTACTTCAACAACTGGTCCATGTAATTTTTTTCGAGCAGCCGGCGGTAAAGGCCCACGAATTCGGCGCGCTGGTTCTCGTCCAGATTCAGCCAATTGCGGCCGAGGGTCATTCTCGAAAGATAACCGTAGTCGAAGGTTTCATCGGCCGCCGCTTCGAGCTTCCGAACCTTGTCCTCCTCGGCGAGGCTCTTGTCCGCCAGAATCTCGACGATCCGATCGACGCGAATTTCGATAATCTTCAGCGGCTCCTCGGCGAAAGCGCTCAGCGCGGCAAAGATGCTCAGGGCCGATATCAGTGCGGCTGTCGTCCTGGTCATGGGTCACCTCTTTCTGACTGGAAGGATTCACTTCTTCACGTCACCGAAGGCGTATTTGCCGATCAGTTCGCTCAGATCCGTCGGGGACTGGGTCGCGGTGATGGTGGCGCCGGGCTTCAGGATTTCGCCGGCCCCGCCGGGGGAGATGTCCAGATACCGATCGCCGATCAGGCCTTCGGTTTTGATGGCGGCCAGGGCATCGTCATAGATTTTTATACCCTTGCCGATCCTCATTTCCACGATGACGGCCTGTTCGTCCTGAACCATTTCGAAATTCGTGACCCGGCCGATCTCCAGGCCCAGCATGTTGACCGGATTGCCTTCCTTCAAGCCGGTGACCCGGCTGAACCGGGCCTTCAGCAGGTAGTCGTCGCCGACCGGCAGGCCCACGTCGCCGAGTTTGACCGTCATGTAGGCGATGGCGGCCAGCCCGGCAACGACAAAGATGCCCACCACCGATTCCTTCGAATATTTTTTCATGTCGGGCCCCTCCCTTTTTCGCAAGAAAGCCGCGCAATCGGCTTGAAATCGAAGCGGGCGAATTCGATGATCGAGTCGAGTTCCACCTGAGGCTGGCCGCGCGCCAGACCGCCTAGAACCGTCAACTCGACGCACTGCCGTCGCGAACCCGTCCCACGGATCATGCTCTCCAGGCCGACAAGGCCGTGTTCCTGCAGGTCGCGCGTGAAATCGAGCATGAGGCGCCCGGCTTCCTCGCGGTTGGAAAACGGCAGCAGCGAGGCGAATTCATCGATGCTCTGGCGGGTGGAAAAGCCGCCCACCAGGCCAAAGTGCTTGTTGATGAACCGGCCCATGGCGCGGATGATCTGCTGCGCGGTTCTAAATCCCACCTTTTCGACGACCTTGTCCATGTCGGCCAGTTTGAACAGCGCCACCACGTAGGTGCCCTCCGCATTGCGCTTGACCAGATCGGTCTGATAGCGGATCTTGAACTGGCGCCTGGAGTAGAGGCCGGTCAGCTCTTCCTGAAGCTGTTCGAGGCTGCGAACGAGTTCGGTCATGAAGGGGTGTTCGAAGGTCTCGAATTGTTCCGGCGTGCCTTCGAACACGATCTTTTTGTCATGCAGCGCCAGAACACGGTTGGAGATGAAAAACACGTCCGGAATGTCATGGCTTATCAGCACCGCCGTAAAACCGAATTTCTTCTGATACTGGGCCACCATGCCCAGGATGGCGTTTCTGCGGATCGGGTCCTGCCCGGTGGTCGGCTCGTCGAACAGGACTATCTGGGGATCGGTGACCAGGGCCCGCGCCAAGGCCGTACGTTTCTGCATGCCGCCCGATAATTCGGCCGGGTACCGGTGGGCCACGTCGGTCAGTTCGGTCTGCTCGATGCGGGCCATGACTTTTTCACGGATCTCCTTGCGGTTGAGGGCCGTGGTCCGGCGCAGCGGCAGGGCGATATTGTCAAAGACCGTCATCGAATCGAAGAGGGCGTTGTTTTGAAACATGTAGCTGATCCGCGACAGCGTCGTGTCCCAATCTTTTTTGCTCATCCGGTCGATGGGGGTTCCGCGGTAGAGAATCCGGCCGGTATCGGGCTTCAGCAGACCGACGATGTGCTTCAAGGTGACGCTTTTGCCGCTGCCGCTCAACCCGATCAGGGTGCTGACCTCGCCTGCGAAAATTTTGAAACTCACCCGGTCGAGAACCTTTTTCCCGTTAAAGCCCTTGCTGACATCCACGAACTCGATCAGGGGCTGCTGCTTCATAGGCAGGTTTCCTATAAGATGAAGGAGGTCACGACGTAATCGGCCACCAGGATCATCACGCACGAGAGAACGACGGCCGAGGTGGTGGACAGGCTCACGCCCTTGGCGCCGTGGCCGTCGGAGCGCAGGTGCGTAAAGTAGCCCTGAAAGCAGCAGATGGTGATCACCAGCACCGCGAAAACGATCGCCTTGATAAACCCGCCGCGGATGTCCGCCAGCTGAGTGCTCGAAACCACCCGGTAGAAATAGGAACCGGAATTGACGCCCAGCAGCACACATCCGCTGAACCAGCCGCCGGCAATGCCGACCAGGTCGAAAAATGCCGTCAGGATCGGGAAGCTGATCAAACCGGCCGCAATCCGGGGGCTGATCAGATATTCGAGCGGGTCGATGCGCATGGTCTGCAGGGCATCGATCTGCTCGGATATCCGCTGAATGCCGATCTCGGCCGTCATGGCCGAACCGGCCCGGGCCGTGATCATGATGGCGGTCAGCACCGGGCCCAGTTCCCGGATCAACGACAGGCTGACGGCCGTGCCCAGGGCGCCCACCGAACCGAAACCGATGAGCACGTAATACAGCTGCAGCCCCATCACCATCCCGGTGAACAGACCGACCAGCATGACGATGGTGGCCGAACGCGCCCCGATGAAGTAGATCTGGTGCGAAATTTCCGGCAGCTGCTTCCATTTGAAGATCCGCACGAAGGCCCGGGCGAAAAATATGGCAATGGCGCCCAGGTTGTTGTTCAGACGGATGGCGATGCGACCGAACGGATCGAAAATGGTGACCGGCCGGCCGTATGGCGCTTTTTCCGAATGGAATCTCTCCGAAGACGCCTTGGTCAAAATCTCATCGCTCATGCCCTTTTTCCTGCGGCTGTTTACAAGATAACAATTGAATATAACCGGATTGCTGAGGATGACAATATGCGGGAAATTTCGCCGTGCCGGTCATTTTCACCGGGTGACGCCTCTCGCGGGCCTCAGGCAACGGTTAGAGCACCGCCGCAATCGCAGCCAACGCCTGACGCACCAACGTCTCGTCCGCCTGAGATCCCATGTGGCCGAGCCGGAAAATTTTACCGGCCAGTTTGCCGTAACTGCCGCCCACCACGAGGCCCCGGCGCCGCAATTTACCGTCGAAATCGGCCCAGGCGGTTGAGGCCGGCAGGTAGACGGCCGTCACGGTGGGCGAGGAGACGGCGCCGGGCGCGGGAAAAAGCGTCAGGCCCATGTCCTCGAGCCCGCGGCGGCAGGTGTCGGCCACACGGTCGTGGCGCTCGAAGACGGCCGCCGGCCCTTCGGCCAGAATCGATGCGACACCGGCCTGCAGCGCCGCCAGGCCGTGCCAGTTCGGTGTGTACGGGAAGGCGTGGGTTTTTTGAACCTCACGAAAGGGCAGCAGGGCGTCGTATCCGCTATAGTTGACCTGCTCGACCACGTCCCACGCCTCTTCGCTGACCGAGAGAAACGCCATGTCCGGCGGTGCGCTCAGGCACTTCTGCGCGCCGCCCAGGCAGAGGTCGACATGCCAGTCATCGGTCAGTACCGGCGTGCCCCCGATGCTGGAAACCGCATCGACGTAAAGCAGCGGCACCCGGTGCGCCGTTTTGAGGCGGCCGAGGTCCGCCAGCGGATTGAGGGTGCCCGAAGGCGTTTCGCAGTGCACCGCCGTTATCATCTTGGGCTCGAAAGCCGCAATCGCCTCTTCGATTTCAGCGCTGTCGGATATCGTCCGGTCATCGGGCAGGCTGACCTTGCGAACCTCGGCCCCGAGCATGCCCGCCATTTCGGCAATGCCGTGGCCGAACAGGCCGGTGGCGATCGAGAGCACCCGGTCTCCGGGCAGCAGGCAGTTTTTAAGAGCGCTCCAGAGGACCACCATGCCCTCTCCGGACTGGAGAACCACCGTGTTGGCGGTCGCCATGATCTGTTGCAGCCCGGCCGCCGTGCGATCATACAGGTCGAAAAACTCGGCCTCCATGTCGGCCGAGCCGTAGTTGGCCGCAAATGCGTCGAGCACGGCCCGCGGGACACTCACCGGTCCGGGTACCATGGGTATGGGATAGGTTTTCATCGACTTCACCTCCGGTTGATATTTCGCTCATTTACGGGTATACGCCGTAAGTGGGCACCGTGCAACCACGCTATTTTTTGTGACGCCGTCTTTTGAGGAGTCCGGATGAGGATCCCGTCTCGAGCAACCTGTTACCGGCTCATGCGCGAAACGGCCATGCTGGACAACATCGTGCGGCATTCGCTGCAGGTCTGCCGCGTGGCCGACTGGCTGGTGCGCCAGCTCGCCCGGCAGGACCGTGCGCTCAATCGCGGTCTGGTCGAGGCGGCGGCGCTGCTGCACGACATCACCAAGACCCGCAGCCTGACGACCGGGGAAAAGCATTCCGAAAGCGGCTGTGACCTGCTGGTCGACTACGGCTTCGCGGAAGTGGGGGACATTATCCGGCAGCATGTCAAGCTGGACACCTACTTCGAGAGCGACACGCCCACGGAAGCCGAAATCGTCAATTATGCCGACAAGCGCGTCCTGCACGACCGCATCGTCAGCCTGGACGAAAGAATGGCTTACATACTGGAACGCTACGGGTCCACCCCCGAATACCACGCCCGCCTGCGCTGGCTGTGGGACATATCGAATCTCCAGGAAAAAAGGATTTTTGCAAAATTGCCTTTTTCGCCTGCCGTCATGGAAGAACACATGGAAGCCGTCGATCTGGCCCTCGAACTGCAAAAAGTCCTCGCCCCGCCCGGAACGGACGCTTGAAGCCCCTATTTCACCCGCCGCACCGTCTGGATCACCACGGGTTCGACCGGCACGTCCTGGAACATCCCGGAGGTGCCGGTCTTGACGCCCGAAATCGCATCGACGGCCGCCATTCCCTCCGCAATCCGCCCGAAGACGGTGTAGCCCCATCCCTGAGAGGTTTTTCCGCGGTGGTTCAGGAAATCGTTGTCGGCGGTGTTGATGAAAAACTGGCTCGTGGCGCTGTGGGGATCCGCGGTCCGCGCCATGGCGACCGTGCCGCGCGTGTTTTTCAGCCCATTGTCGGCTTCATTGGGCACCGGCTTTGCGGTCGGTTTTTGCTGCAGGTCCGCCGTCAGGCCGCCGCCCTGGATCATGAAGCCCGGAATCACGCGGTGAAAAACCGTGCCGTCGTAGAAACCGGCGTCCACGTAAGATAAAAAGTTCTTCACGGCGGCGGGCGCCTCGCGCGGGAAAAGCTCGATCACGATGCGGCCCTTGGATGTCTCCAGAGCCACCCGGGGATTGGCCGCCGTTTGGTCCGCCGCCGCCGCCGACTGGGCCGCAATCAGCAAGATCAAGAGTTTGTAAACCGCTGTTTTCATGTCTTCCTCCTCATAATAGATTTCTAACGCAGTATATATAAGTTATTACACACCTAAACTGCCCTCAGGGCCACGGGCGTTTTGTGGAAGATTAGGTGATGCCCCTCCGAATTGTCAACCGCTATGCCGCAGGAACGGGCCGGTGGCCCGCTTGACCGCCCGTGGGTTGACTGTTATGAATATGGCCGCCACCCTAAAAATATGTCCCTGACGGCGGACAAATCAGCGCCCGAAAACAGGGCGAGCCGGTATTCGGTTCATGGAAGACGACGCAAAAGAAGTCAAAGACCCGCCCTCGGCCAGTCCGACTCCCACGGCCGAAAAAACTGCCACGCCAGCCGGCGGCCAGCCGGCGGAAGCATCGGCCCCCTCGTCCGAGCTGCCGCAGCGGTACGTGGTCAAGGACATCGGGGACAAGAAGGTGCTGACCTGCCTCGAAGCGCCGAACCTGACCGTTTCGATCCAGGCCGGCCTGACGGTCTCGGCCGCCACGGCGCGCAAGGCGCCGGCCGGGACCATCTACCTGGATGGATTCGCCCAGGGCGAGCCGTTTCTCGACCACGAAAAAAAAATCTACAATCTCGACCATCACGAGGGCTGCGTGCGGGCCTTTACCCTGGCCACGTGCGAACAGGCGCTGGTCATGATCCTGAAAGGCCTGGACCTGCGCGACCGTGAATGGCAGGTCCACGCCAACGAGCCCGATCTGGACACGATCCTGGCAATCTGGCTGATCTTCAATCACCAGCGCATCAGCCGCAAGGAACCGATGCACCTGCGTTTCCTGTATGCCCTGGTCCGGCTCGAGGGCGTCATCGACGCTCTGGGATTGGAATTGAAGGAATTCAGCGCCCTGCCGCCGGAGCATCTTCGCCGGACCCAGCGGGTCATCGATTTTCTGCGCAAGGACGAAATTCGGCTGAAAAAGGACGGGGTTTGGAACGACGTCGATTTCCTTGAATACACCGCATCGATTCTGCACAAGATCGACCGCATCATCTACAAATCGAACGAGTTCACCGATTTCAAAGGCATCAAGGAACTGGCACGCCTCGATCTCTCCGACGACCGGCTCGTGGTGGTGGTGGAATCGGACACCGGCATTTACGAACTCGAACCCCACCTGAACAATCTCTACGGCAGCCGGCTCGGCCTGGTGGTGCTGCAGCGGAGCCCGGGTGCCTACACCCTGCGGCGCATGGATTTGTTCATGCCGGGCGACCTCCAGCCGGTTTACGAAAGATTGAACTTCATCGACCCGGCCGTCAAGGCGCGCTCCGAAAACAACCGCTGGGGCGGCTCGGCCGACATCGGCGGTTCGCCGCGCGCGACCGGCACGAGCCTGAATCCCGGGGAAATCGCCCAGGCCTGCCGCGACGCGCTGCACAAGCCGAGCGTCCGGCGGCAGGCCTCCGGCTTGCTGAACACCACCCTGCTCGCGGCGATGGTCCTGGCCCCGGCTGAAATTTTGCGGTTTTTCTGGCAACCGGGCGCCTGGCTTGCCAAGGTTCCCTTCGACCTGGCGCCTTACTCCGCTTTTGCCGCGGCGCTCACCGTGATAGCTCTGACCGCCGTGTTTCTCATACTCCTGTCCTCCAAAAAGTCGTGGCAATACGGCTTGACGCTGCCCGTGGGCTCGTCCTGGTGGCTGATCCTTCCCGCCGCCGTCCTGTTCGGTTTCCTGGGCGGCATATGGCAACCCGACCTCGCGCGCTGGAACGTGACGCGTTTTCACAAAATTCTTTTCCTGGTCGTCGTTTTACCGCTGGCGGTCGAACTGCTGTTCCGCGGCCTGGTGCACGGACAGCTGGCCCGCTCCATCCGTGTCCAGCACGACAGCAGCCGCTGGTTCCTGTCGTGGCCGACGGTCGGCTCCGCTTTTTTCTACGCCGTTTACATCGCCTACCGCCTGGTGCTCTCCTCCGATTCCCTGACCGCCGCGTTAACCGGCTGGACCGCTGCCGGCATCTTGAGCGCTTTCGCCTTCGGTATCGCCGCCGGCCTGGTAAGGGAACGGTCCCAAAGCGTCCTGCCCCCCTATTTGTTTCATCTGATCACCGCAGCGGCGGTGACCGCCGCCGGCGGCGTATTGCTTTAATCTTCAATCTGAATATGAAACGGGCTGCTCCAGGGTGAGGCCCTTCGCACTCTGGAGCAGCCCGTTTCATACTAATTGATGCGGTGGCGAAAGAGCCACCCGGCGGCAATCAGGTTGATAAAACCGATGACGGCCATCGGCCAGAATTGGGACACCAGCAGATGAAAGGGCGTGTTTTCCAGGAACACCCCGCGGATCACCACCATGAAATATCGCAGCGGATTGAGCAGGGTGATGTTCTGCACCACCGCCGGCATGTTGGCGATCGGGGTGGTGAACCCGGAAAGGATGATAGCCGGCACCATGAACAGAAAGGCCCCCATCAGCCCCTGCTGCTGGGTGACCGCCAGGGAGGAGATCATCAGCCCGATGCCGATCGCCGAAAGAATGAAGAGAAACAAACCGGTGTAAAGGGTGATGACGTGGCCGCGCAACGGTACGCCGAACCAGAAGACGGTGATCAGGATGATCACGGTCGCCTCGGCGGTTCCGATGATCAAACCCGGCAGGGCCTTGCCGATCAGAATTTCGACCGGCCTGAGGGGCGTCACCAGCAGCTGGTCGAAGGTGCCCTGCTCCCGCTCGCGGGCCACGCTCAAGGCGGTCACCAGCAGGGTGACCACCAGCGTCAGCAGGCCGATGATGCCGGGAACGATAAACCAGCGGCTCTCCAGGTTGGCGTTGAACCAGGCCCGGATCTCCAGGCGCGCCGGCGGCGAGGGGCCGCCGGCGTGCTGGATCCATTCCAGGTTGAAGCGGGTGACGATGGCCCGCACGTAATTGAGGGCGATCATGGCCGTGTTCGAGTTGCGGCCGTCCACGATCACCTGCAGCGTGGCGCTGCCGCCGGTCAACAGGTCGCGGCTGAATTGCGGGCCGACGTGGATCACCATCAGGGCGCCCTTGCGGTCGATCAGGGGCGCGATGTCGGCGCTGCGGTTCAGCCGCGCGACCTCCTGAAAGGCGGGGGAGCCCCCGAAACGGTTCAGCAGGTCGCGGGCCGCGGTTCCGTTATCTTCGTCATAGACCGCGTAGGGAACGTTGTTCAGGTCGAAGGTGGCCGCATAGCCGAAAACCAGCAGCTGCACGATGGGCGGGATGATGATGGTGAAGCGGCTCTTCTTGTCCTTCATCAGCGCCAGGAATTCTTTGCGCACCAGGGCGACGATTCGCAGGAACATGCTTTTCCCTTAATCCAGCCGCTTGCGTGATTTTTTACGGCTCAGGCCGAGAAAGATCACGGCGAAGGCCACCAGAGCCGCTGCATTGGGCAGGATCACCGACCAGACGTTGCCGGCCAGGAATACGGTCTGCAGGATGGCAACGAAATAGCGCGCGGCAATGATATGCGTGATGCCCTGTACGATCCGCGGCATGCTGTTGATGTCGAAAATAAAGCCCGACAGCAGGAAGGCGGGCAGAAAGGTGACGATGATGGCGGCCTGCCCGGCCACGAACTGATTCTTGGCCGCCGTTGACAGAAGCAGTCCCATGCCCAGGGCCACCAGCAGGAACAGGGCCGAGGTCGCCGTCAGCACCCACAGGGAGCCGGTCAACGGAATCTCGAAAAGCCAGACCGCCATGGCGACCGACAGCCCCAGGCCGCCCATGCCCATGATGAAGTAGGGCACCAGCTTGCCCAGCAGGATCTCGTGCACGGCCACGGGGGTCACCATCAGGGCCTCCATGGTGCCGCGCTCCCACTCGCGGGCCACCACCAGCGCCGTCAGAAGGGCCCCGATCAGGGTCATGATCACCGCGATCAGGCCCGGAACCAGAAAATTGCGGCTGCGCACGGCGCTGTTGAACCACACCCGCTGCTCCACCCGGACGGGAAGGCTAAGCGGGTTTCGGAGGCCGAGCGAGCGCTGCTCCATCCAGTTGAGCCAGGCTCCCTCCACATAGCCGGACACCAGCCGCGCGGTGTTGGCGTCGACGCCGTTTAAAACGACCTGCACCGTCGCGCCGTCCGGCCGCCGCAGGTTTCGGGCGAAATCGGCGCGCAGGTGAACGATGCCGTCCACGCGGTGTTCCATCATCGCGGCTTCGGCCTGCCGCATGTCCTGCATCACCACCGGGGCGAAATAGATGTTGTTCCTGAAAGCCGACAAAAAGCCGGCCGTGTCGCCGTCGGCCTGCTCGATCACGATGGCGACCGGCACGTGTTCGGCATCGAGCGAAACGCCGTAGCCGAACAGCAGCAGCAGAACCACCGGCATGAGAAAGGCGATGCCGATGCTGCTGGGGTCGCGGATCACCTGCAGAAATTCCTTGCGCACCAGCCCGCGCAGCCGCATCAGCCCGCCGCCGCGGGCGGTTTCAGGTTCCGCGGTCCTGCCGCGGTGTTCGTCTCCCGCACGCCTCATGTCGCCGCCTCCGGCCGCGCCTGCCGTTCGATCAGAGCGATAAACGCCTCCTCCATGGTCTGCACCGACCTCCCGTTTCTGTCGGCGGCCTTTTGCTTGATGTCGAGCGGGCTGCCGATGGCCAGAATTTCTCCGGCCGCCATGATGGCCAGCCGGTCACAGTACTCGGCCTCCTCCATGAAGTGCGTGGTGACCAGCACGGTGACGCCCGAGGCTGCCAGCGAATTGATGTGGCGCCAGAATTCCCGGCGCGCCATGGGGTCCACCCCGGAGGTGGGCTCGTCCAAAAACAGGATGTCCGGCGCGTGCATCAGGGCGGCCGCCAGCGCCAGCCGCTGTTTGAAACCGAGCGACAGGTCCCCGCTGACGGCATCGGCCAACTCCGAGAGGTCGAAACGGTTCAGGACCCAGTCGATCCGGTCGCGGCGCCGCTTTCCGCTCAATCCGTATGCGCTGCTGAAGAACTGCAGGTTCTGACGGACGCTCAGATTGCCGTAAAGTGAAAATTTCTGCGACATGTACCCGATGCGGGCGCGGGCCTTGGCCGCCGCCCGCCGCAGATCGCGTCCGGCCACGCTCAGCTGCCCGTCGCTGACCGGCAGCAGCCCGCACAGCATGCGGAAAGTCGTGGTCTTGCCGGCACCGTTGGCGCCCAGCAGGCCGAAAACCTCGCCCTGGAACACCTCGAAGGAAACGTTTTTGACGGCGTAAAAATCGCCGAACCGGCGCCGGACACGATCGACCCTGATGACGGCCTCGTTTTCCGCCGCCGGCGACACGTTGAAATCATTTTCCGCCGAAGGCTTGGGGCCGGCGGCATCATCGCGGCGGCGGGCTTTGAGCATGGCCACGTACTGGTCTTCGAAGCGCGGCGGCACCGCCACGATGTCGGCCTGCGGCACGCGGGGCAGCAGGCGCTCGGTTTCGGGCGCTTTTTCATCGGCCATCAGCAGGCGAACGGCATCGCCTTGAATCACGGCATCCACCACGCCTGCGGCGTCTGCCAGTTGCTCCTGCAGCTCGCGCTTCTTCAGGCTCCCGGCCTTCACGCTGTACGTCCGCCCTTTTTGCCGCGCCCTGAAATCGGCCGGCGGGCCCTGGCCGAGGACCCGGCCCTCGTGCAGGATCACCACCTCGTCACAGCGCTCGGCTTCGTCCAGGTAGGCGGTGCTCAAGAGCACGCTCATGTTTTCGGTTTCCACCAGGCGGCCGACGATGCTCCAGAGTTCGCGGCGCGAGACCGGATCGACGCCGACGGTGGGTTCGTCCAGCAGCAGCAGGCGCGGCGGACGCACAAGTGTGCAGGCCAGCCCGAGTTTCTGCTTCATGCCGCCCGACAGCCGCCCGGCCAGCCGCGTGGTGAAGGCGCCCAGGTTGGTCAACCGGGTGAGTTCGGCATAGCGTCCGGGACGCTCGGCCGCGACCACCCCCTGCAGGTCCGCATACAGGTCGAGATTCTCCTGAACGCTGAGGTCTTCGTAGAGCCCGAACCGCTGCGGCATGTACCCGATGCTGGCCTGCACCTTGAGAGGCTCGGCCAGTGCATCGATGTCCAGGACGGTGACCGCGCCGGCGGCCGGTTTCAGCAAACAGGCCGACAGGCGCATCAGGGAGGTCTTGCCGGCCCCGTCCGGCCCGATCAGGCCGGTGATGCGCCCGCGGGCGATGCGGACACTGACGTCCTGCAATGCTGCGATGCGGCGTTTGCCCTGAAAGAAAAACTTGGACACCCCTTCGAGTTCCAGGGCCGGCCGGCCGCGGTCGGCGTTTGGAACCGGCGCCACGCCGTCATTCTGGCGGGCCGCCGGCGTCATTTGTCCTTACACGGGGGCAGGCTGTCGGCGCCGTCCGGCGGGCGGGACTGGCCTAAGGGAATAACCACGGTGGCGGGCATGCCGAGCCGCAACTCGTTTCGGGGATTGCAGGCGTAAACGCGCACCTGGTAGACCAGCCGCGTTCTCAATTCCGGGGTTTCCACCGATTTGGGGGTGAATTCGGCCGCCGGCGAAATATAGCCGATCCAGGCCGGGTAGGCTTTATCCGGAAAACTGTCGGTGGTGACGCGGGCGGCCATTCCCGGAAACAATTTGCCGATGTCGGTTTCCTGGACGTAGGCGCGGATCCAGACCGGGTCGATCAGGGCCAGGGTCAGAACCGTTTTCTGGGGGGAAGCCATATCGCCGGGTTCCAGGATGCGGTTCTGGATAACGCCGTCGGAGGGGGCGTAGAGCGACGTGTCGGCCAGCTTCTGAGCCGCCAGAGCCCGCTCGGCCTCGTAAGCCCTCAGCTGCGACTTGGCGGCGGCGATGTCTTCTTCTCTGGGGCCGGCCAGCGCCAGCTCCAGTTCCTGCCGGGTCGCCCGCAGCTGGGCCCGGGCGGCATCGGCCTTGGATTTGGCCTGATCCAGCTGCTCCGGGGCGATCAGGTTTTTCTGCGCCAGGGGCCGCAGGCGCCGATACGTCCGATCGAGATCGTCGGCCTGGGTTCTGGCGGCCTCGACCTGAGCCCTGGCCCGGCCGATCTCCTCGGCCCGGGTGCCGGCCTCCAACTTTGAGATCTGGTCCTTTTGAGCGGCCACCTGGGCTGTAGCCCGGTCCACTTCGTGCTGGAGGCGGAGGGTATCCAAAACGGCCAAAAGCTGCCCCTTTTTCACCATTTGGCCTTCCCTGACCAGGATCTCGGCAATGCGTTCGCTGGCATTGAAGGCCAGCTCCACCTGACGGATATCCACGTTGCCGTAAAGCACCAGTTCGTTCTTGTTTTCCTCCTGGTTCCGAAACAAAAAGAACCAGAGCCCGGCGGCCGCTGCCGCAAGGAGTAAGCCGACGACCGCCAGCCCAATCACTTTCTTCCTCATTCAGTCCCCTGACCGCCTGCCGGTTAACCGCGCCGCGCGGGCACCGACGGCGCTTCGTCCCGGTGCTCATTCACCGCTACTCGCCTGCACGGTATACCGATAAATCCCGTAAAACCACGGGACTATAATGCGCATGACTTAAAACCGAGCCGCTGTCCCCGAACACTGCCCGGATGAACCAACATAGCAACGCGATGTCCCGCCCCACGGCAAAACGCCCGACGCTCCCCGGTTGCAAGGACAGCAGCATCGCGTCATGCCGACCGGAAACAGGTATTGGTCCCTGATTTTTTCATCAAATACAACAAAAAAACGTATTTCCTGCTGAAATTTCCTGTGCGACAGGCCTCAAAAACCTTTTACGAATTGGAACAGAATCCTCTGAATTCGCCGGGTGTAAAACGCATGTCTGGGGAATGGTCCGGCTATCGTCGGATACGGTCAGGAAAGTATCGGATCATTTACTGGTATGATGATAAAGCGGATCTGGTCTATGTAGATTACATCGGGGCCAGGGGAGATGTGTACAAGTGAATGCCATAAACATGTCGCAGCAAATTGTCGGACGATAATGGGAAAGGGAAACCGTATTAAAAGCGGGAAAGATGTCAGTTTCCGAATCGGCGGCGGACGGCCTCTCTTTCAGACGGTGACAGGGTGTTCCAATTATCCAGGCTGCGCTGAAGCTGGTTGCGTTCGGCCGGCGAGAGCCGCTGAAACCGGTCGTTGAGCTGCTGAAGGTGCTGGCGGTCCTGGGGCGGCATCCGGTTCAACTGCTGCATCCGCCGTCGCAGGTTTTCTTGTTCCTGCGGCGTCAGCGACTGCCATTCCTGATAGTTTCTCTGCAAACTTCCGTTGTTGCCTGCCCAAAGTATCCGCGGCCGGTCGGTGGCGGCGCTCCGCAACCCGAAATTGAGGCCGCCGGCATCCGCTCCGCATCCGGATGTAACCATGGGCCGGGCCACTGGTGCCGATAAGAAAAAAAGGCAAACGCCGAGCGAGAAAACGCCGCAAAGGCGGATCACGCCTCGCGTGAATCTAAGCCGAACGCTCGTCGCGGCCATACCGGATATCTCCCTGCGTCCCCTGGTCATTTGATTCGGAAGGGCTCCGGCCGGTGGAATCGTCGACCACCTGGCTGAGTTTTTCCAGGGTGGTGAAGTTTTTCAGCAGGTCCATATTCTTGATGATTTCTTCGTCATTTTGGGGCAGTTTCTGCGAAATGTCAATTCTTCCGGCCGGCTGCCGATCGACGGTGCCGGTCCTTTCGTAGCCGACAAAAATCGCCACGATAAAAACCATGGCCGCCGCCGCGATGGCCGGGAGCCAAAATCTTCGCTGCCGGTTGCCGAAACCCCGCCGCCACCACGCCTGCCGCTCTGCGGCCAACCGGCTCTGCACCTGTCGAACCACTGCCGCCGAATCGCGCATCGTCAGCGGCGGCGGCTCCATCACCTGCCTGGCTCGGGCGAGCACCATCGTCAACCGGTCTTTTTCCCGGCGGCAGTCCGCACACTCTTTCAGGTGGTCTTCCCAGGCTGACCGCGCGCCGGTGTCCAGCTCGCCGTAGACATCGAGCAATACCCGTTCCTCTCGATCGGTACACTTCGGCATGCTGCCTCCTTCAGGGCCCGGACCAATCGGCCAGTGCGTCTCTCATGATCCGCGTCGCCCGAAACAGGTGACTTTTCACGGTGCCCTCGGCCAATCCCATCGTTCGGGCAATTTCGGCTATCCGCATTTCTTCGAAAACCTTCAGTTTGAATATCACTTGCTGCCGGTCGGACAGCAGCGCCAGGGCGCCGCGCAGGTCGCGCTGCAGTTCACGGGCCGCAATGGTCGCGCCGGGGTTGGCAGCCGGTGCCGTGCTGACCGCCTCATCCAGGACATCGGAGTTCCTGCTCGCGTCATCGGGATCCGGCCTCCGGAAGAAGAACAGCCGCCGCCGGCGCTTGCGCCGTCTGAGGCCATCCAAACAGGTGTTGATCAGAATCCGGTAAAACCATGTATAAAAGGAGGACTTGCCCTCAAACGTGTCGATGCGGCGCAAAGCGGTCAGAAACGCCTCCTGGGTCAGGTCCAGGGCTTCCTCCCGGTCCCCTGAAAGCATGCGGAACGCCACCGCGAACGCTTTTTCCTGATAGCGCCGGATCAGCTCTTCGGAGGCCTGCCGGTCCCCGCCTTTCAACCGATCGACCAGCAGGGCATCCGATTCCGCCGCGGCAGAAAATGGCGAGGGCGTCGAGGCGCTTGTTCCCGATGGTCGTTCGCGATTGGCCGGCTCGGCTCCTTTTCTCGATGCCATGACGTTCTCTGAGCGGCGCCCTCTCCCGGTTGCGGTTAACGGCGACGTTTCGACCGGCCGGCCGGTGAACATCTCCCGTTGCCCCCGCACGCGCAGATCGTTTAGCGGACGGGTGCGGAAAACACGAAGCCCCAACCTGGCGTTGCCCAGGCGCTGTAAGAGGGGGGTCTGCCGAAGGGCCGGTAGGTGCGGTGGGGTTTGTTCCCGTACGCGTAGACCGGACCGAAATAGGTATGGCCGGCGTAGCCCGGGTGCCGGTACCGGTTGGCGTAATTGTGCCGGTCGCCATAAATAGACCGGCCGGCCCGATCCTGAAAATGGTTCAGGGAGCGGCGCTCCTCACGGTCCAGACGGCCGTCTCGCAGGGCGTAATTCCGGTACCGCTCCACGTTTCGCTGCTGATGCGACTGGTGGGCGAACTCCCGCTTGGTCAACTGGCCATTTCTGAGGCCCTGGTGAATTTTCTGCTTTTGATTACCCTGCCGCTGCTGAAACCGTTCGCCGGCCGAGACGACGGTCGCCGACAAAAACAAAAAAACGGTTGCGGCCAAAATCACGTGAATTCTGATTGCTTTCATGGGGTGATCTCCTTTCCGTCCGTCAGGTTGATTCTTTAGACGCCGTCGGGTGCGAAAAAGTTTACCCGCGGCCGCAAACGCCTTCTTCCGGCGGATAGGAGTGCCTTGTCAAACGTTGATGGAAATTTGAAACTCGAAACTGGATACTCGCAAAGTGGAATTCGAACCGATCCGATACTGGCAATTGAACCTCTCGTATGAAACCAGGCCAAAATGGCACAGTTTCTTTAACGATCAACCTGGCCTCTTTTCAGACCACTGGGCTGAACCGTGAGCGGTGAACGGGGTACCTCATGTGCTTGTCAATAATTCAAAGCCGTCACGACACGTCAAAGATGATACGACACTATCCGAACAGCTTTAGATAGTCACCATATCCTTCTTTCTTCAGATCTTCCTTGGGAATGAACCGCAGGGCGGCCGAATTGATGCAGTAGCGCAGGCCCGTCGGCTGCGGGCCGTCTGGAAACACGTGCCCGAGATGCGAATCGCCGTGCCGGCTGCGGACCTCGGTCCGCGTCACGAACAGGCGGCGGTCCTTTTTCTCGACGATGTGCGCCGGCTCGAGGGGCTTTAAGAAGCTCGGCCAACCGGTGCCGGAATCGAACTTGTCGGTGGAGCTGAACAAGGGTTCGCCGGAGACGATATCGACGTAGATTCCCGGCTCGTGGGTGTCCCAGAATTCGTTTCTAAACGGCGGTTCGGTGCCGTCTTTGCGGGCCACGTCGTACTGCAGCGGCGTCAAGGTCCGTTGCAGCTCTGCATCGTCGGGTTTGGCATAGGCCTTCTTGTTTTCCGCTTTTGCGCCTGTGACGGCATCGCCGCCCCACATTTTTTCGATAAATCGATCCCGTCCGGAAGCCGAACGGTAGGCCTTGTAGCGCACCGGACTCTTCGTGTGATACTCCTGGTGGTAGTCTTCAGCCTTGTAAAAAGTGGTCAGCGGCAAGATGGGCGTGACGACCGCCCGGCCAAACCGCCCCGAACCGGACAGCTCGGCTTTGGAGGCCTCGGCCTGCCGCTTCTGCTCCTCGTTGTGATAAAAAATGGCCGTGCGGTATTGCGGCCCGCGATCGACGAACTGCCCGCCGCCGTCGGTGGGGTCCACATGGCGCCAGAAGGCGTGCAGCAGTTGCCGGTAGGTCACCTTTTGAGGATCGTAACTAACCTGGACCGCTTCGAAGTGCCCGGTCGTGCCGGAGCACACCTCCTGGTAGGACGGGTTGGCGGTGGAGCCGCCGGTGTACCCGGAAACCACCTTGTGAACACCGTCCACGGTGGTGAAATCCGATTCGGAGCACCAGAAACAGCCGCCGGCGAAGGTGGCCGTCTCGAGATGTTTGAGTGTCGAGTCCATGAGGCCTCTTTCCTGTTGGTATTTGATTGGTGATCATTTCGATAGCCGGAAGGGTTTTTTTAACGGCCATGTCAGATTTCAGGATCTGACGTCCTCCGAATTTCCCTCCCATCCTTCGCATACACCAGTGGATACGTCTTAAACCAGTTGATTTTGACACGGTGTGGGTTATAGTTCCAAACTAACCGCCTTCAATGGCCGAGTTGTTTAGTCAACGACGGGGTTTATGCCGGTGAACCCTGTTCGGAACGCACGGCCGCCACGATGCTCCGGATTGCGGCCGGGTTGGTCCAGGTGTCGATACTGCACCCGTTGGCGATGAAAAACCGGTCTTTACCCCCCAGACGGAGCCCTTCGCGCACATGGTCCGCCAAAAAGGCCGGGCTGGTGCGCGCCACGATCGTCTGATCGATGCCGCCCATGACGCAGGCGCCGGTCTTCAGCTTGACTTCCGCCAGGGATGGCCCGCCCGGTCCGCGGTCCCACCAGTTGAAAACCGGCACCGGAAAATCGAGGCAGTCGTCGAAAAAGAGGTCCTGCCCGTGAATGTGGGCCGTGTTCAGGCGTCCCATGCCGCCGATGGCCGCGAAGACCTTTTGCGCCGGCGGCTTGACGAATTTCATGAACTCGTCGCGCGAGACGATTTCAGATGCCGCCGGCACCGACATGAACATGCCGGCCGAGCCCAGGGCGAGTGATTTCTTGCAGTAGGCGATCAGGTTGTCGGCCACCGCCTCGAGCGCATCCAGAAGTGCCGCCGGCGATTCGCTCATCAGCGCCGGCATGTTCTCGCCGGCCATGCGCCGGATGGTCTGCCAGGGGTCGAAGACGGTGTCGATAAAAAAGGCGCGGCCCTGCAGCTCCCGGGCGATTATTTCCAGGGCCCTGAACTGGCGGCCCCAGGCCGTTTCTGCCACCGTCAGCGGCCCCAGGCGCTGCAGGTCCCGGGCCGACGCGATGCCGGCCAGTCCCGGCGGCAACGGATAAAAATAGTCGTTCATGACCTTGAGGAAATCAAAATCATAGTGATTGAAAAACTCCAGGCTCAACCGCGCAAACTGTTCCCCCGCGCCATGCTGGACCCCGAAGTGATACCACAGCGACAGCGGCGGGCGGTCCGGTTCGCGGCCGTTCAACACCGCCTCGATGCGTTCGACCTTGGTCACGATAAAGTCTCCTTGTCGCAGACGTTGCCGATAAAATAAGTGTCGATATTGACGATCTCCCGTTTTTTTCCGGTTCAAAATGTCCCGGAACGGCGCCTGGTCGGCGGGTTCCGACCGCTCTCACGACCCAAACGGTTATATCGCCAACACGCTGAATTGACCCGCTATTTCAAAGGCTTAATATAGTGCGCCCGTTTCGGGCGTCAAGCCGCGCTCACCGTACCGGACCGTGGAACACGGATGACACGGTGCGTCAAAATGTGTATTATTTACCCCAGGGTGAGCCGTTCAGGGTTCAACGTTGCGGGTTGGAAAGCCCAAGAATTGCTCATATCTTTTTTAAAAGGAAGCAGAAAATTTGAACAAGGCTTTGAAGTTCATGGAAGAGGTGTATGCCAAAAGGACCACCGCGTGCTGTGTCGTGGCAGCGGTGATCGTTTTGCTGGTCGACTACCTTTCGGGAAAAGCGATCCGCTTTCCCATACTCTATATCCTTCCGGCGGGGTTGGCGGCCTGGCGGAATCAAAAAGCGCTGGCCTACCTGATCGCCGTCTTCCTGCCCCTCATGCGAATCGTCTTTCATTTTTCATGGCACGAGACCCAGTCGCTGTCCCTCACGCACGTCAATGCCCTGCTGGTCGCATCGGCCTTGATGTTCTACGTCTATCTCATTGACCGGACGGCGGGCCAGACCCGGCAGCTGCAAAAGAAAGTGAAAGTCTTGGAAGGCATTCTTCCGATATGCGCGGCCTGCAAGAGAATCAGAAACGACGCGGGCGACTACGAACCAATAGAGGATTATGTGACCAGACACTCCGAGGCCTCCTTCAGCCACGGCCTGTGCTCAGTGTGCGCCAGGAAATTGTATCCCGGTCATGTCAAAAATTGAAAGGCCTGTTGACATACATACCAAATGGTATAAACGCTTGAAAGTAGAAAATTGGGCGAAATGAAGCGGCTGTTCGTCAGGCACCGCCAGCGCCGTCCAGGGCTGGGACGACTGCTGGCGGAAAGAATTATCGATAAAGCCGCAAGGCTCGGCTAAGCCTCGCTGCATCCGGCCCCGTTGGGCATCTTCAGGCCGGGCCCTAAAAATACCCGCCGCGCAGACAGGTGCAGCCGCAACCGTCTCAATAAAGGGACTCGGTCGTTGCCGCATCAAAAATGTGAAGATGCGCGAGATTCAGCGCCATGTCGATCGACTCCCCCGCGCGGACCGGCCGCCGCCCGTCACACTTGCCGATAACCCGTATGCCCTGCAAGTCCATGTGAAGGTTGGTCTCGCTTCCCAGGGGTTCGACGACTTCCACGAGGCCGGGCACCGTCCAATGGGTCGGAATCGACTCGGCACCGTCGGCCGGAACGATGTCTTCGGTGCGCAGCCCCATAATCACCTCGGCACCGTCTTCTAATGGAACCGCCGGTTTCGGGGGGACGGGTATCTGTAGTTTGTCGTTAAAAACCAGATAAAAGCCCTGCTCGGAGCGCCTGGTTCTGGCACCTGCCAGGTTCATGGGCGGCGATCCGATGAAGCCGGCAACGAACGTATTCTGCGGTCTCTGGAAAATCTCGATCGGCTCTCCGATCTGCTCGATGCGCCCGTTGCGCATGACCACGATCCGGTCGGCCAGCGTCATGGCCTCCACCTGATCGTGGGTGACGTAGATGACCGTCGTGGACACCTTGTGATGGAGCTGCTTGATCTCGGTCCGCATCTGCGTCCGCAGTTTGGCATCCAGGTTCGAGAGCGGTTCATCGAAGAGGAAAACGGAAGGGTTTCGGACAATGGCGCGCCCCATGGCCACCCTCTGCCGCTGACCGCCGGAGAGTTGGTGCGGTTTCCGGTCCAGCAGGTCCTGCAGCTCCAGCATGGTTGCGGCCGCCTGGACCCGTTCTTCGATTTCCGCCCGGGGTCTCTTGGCCAGCGTCAAACCGAAGGCCATGTTTTTAAAAACGTTCATATGGGGATACAGGGCATAATTCTGGAACACCATGGCCGTTTTTCGATCCTTGGGGGCCACATCGTTGACGAGCCGATCATCGATCCATATTTCGCCCTCGGTAATCTCTTCCAGACCGGCAATGAGCCGCAGGACGGTCGATTTGCCGCAACCCGATGGGCCCACCAGCACGACAAATTCCTTGTCGACGACGTCCAGATCGATTCCATGAACAACCTCGGTCTTGCCGAAGCGCTTGACAATATGTTTCAGTACGACGTTTGCCATCAATCCTTCCTGCGTTGAACAACCCGGCAACCGGGCTTCTCGTGAACTCCATCCAAACCATGTTTTCGCCGCCGGCGTCAAGCGTTCATTCATGGTCTCAGGCCGGTGACAGCGTCGAAAAACGGTCCGGCGGCAGCGTGTCAAGCACTGTCCGGGCTGCCGTTCGATGATAAATTTCCCGAAAGTTAAAAGGCTTGAGTAATTTTTTCACTTCGGCTACGGTAACGTTGCCGTGCTAAACCGCTATAAATAAAGGAGGAGGTATGAGAAGAAGCATCAGATTATGGCTCGTTACAGTCGTGGCCGCTTCGCTGGCATGGACCGGCAGCGCCCTGGCCGCACCCACCGAGATTCACTGGTGGCACGCCATGCGCGGTGCCCGCGGTGAAACGGTCAAGAAGCTTGCCGCGGCCTTCAATGCGTCGCAGAAGGATTTCGTCATCATCGAGACCAACAAGGGCGACTACGATGAAACCGTCAACGCCGGGGTCGCGGCCTACCGCGCGAAAAAACAGCCTCACATTCTCCAATCCTTCGAGGTCGGCACCCAGACCATGATGCTCTCGGGCGCCATCTACCCGGTCTACAAACTGATGGCCGATCAGGGGTACAAGGTCGACTGGAGTCTCTACCTTCAGCCGGTGCTGTCCTATTACGTGGACGCGAAGGGCAACCTGCTGTCGATGCCCTTCAACTCCTCCACGCCGGTGATGTTCTACAACAAGGAGCAGTTCAAGCAGGCAGGAATCGCTCCGCTTTCCAGAACCGAGCCGATCACCTGGGATCGATTGGGCGAGCTGACGGCCAAGCTGGTCGCTTCCGGCGTCAAAAAAGGGATGGTCACCGCCTGGCCATCCTGGGTGCAGATCGAAAACTACAGCGCCATTCACGATCTGCCCTTCGCCACCAGGGCCAACGGCTACGAGGGTCTCGACACCGAATTGACTATCAACAATCCGCAAGTGACCGGCCACATCGCCCTGCTGAAATCCTGGATGGCCGACAACCGGTTTTCTTACGAGGGCCAGAAATACCAGGGTCCCGAGGCGGCTTTCTTTTCCCAGGATGCCGCCATCCTGATGGATTCCATCAGCGCCATCGGCGCCATCAAGCAAAACGCCAAGTTTGACTGGGATGCGGCGCCGCTGCCGGTGGAGGCCTCCATGAAAACCCCGCAGAACAGCATCATCGGCGGCGCATCGCTGTGGGTGATGAACGGGTTGCCGAAGAAGGACTACAAGGGCGTTGCCGCATTTCTCGATTTCCTGGCCCAAAACGATATGCAGGAGCTGTGGCACATCGAAACCGGCTACCTGCCCATCACCGTTTCGGCCTACGAGTCCCTCAAGGCCAAGGGCTTCTACAAGGAATTCCCCTATCAGGAGGTGGGCATCCAGCAGCTGATGCGCCGCGAACCCACCAAGAACTCGCGCGGGCTGCGCCTGGGGTATTTCATCCAGATCCGCAACATCATCAACGAGGAGCTGGAACTGGTCTGGAACGGCGGCAAGACGCCCCAGCAGGCCCTGGACTCGGCCGTTCAGCGCGGCAACGACGAATTGCGCAAGTTCGAGAAAACCTATAAAAAGTAGCAAGAGCCCATGGGGGTTTCCGGCACGGGTTGCCTTCAAGGCCCGTGTCGGAGACTGTCCGGTTCAATTTTCGTGTTGAGCCTGAGCAGATAAATTCGTCCTCGATTTGACGAATCGATGAGCGAGCTTCACCCCGTTTCCAGGATCCCATGATCAAGCGATCCCATTTCAAATCCAAGCTCCTGGCCTACCTGCTGATCACTCCCCAGATCCTGGTGACACTGACTTTTTTTTACTGGCCGGCCGCCCAGGGCCTTCTCCAATCGGTGATGCTCAGCGACCCTTTCGGCCAGCGCAGCCGGTTCGTCTGGCTGGATAATTTCATCGACATTTTTTCCGATCCGCTCTACCTGAAGTCCGTCGGCATCACGCTGGTCTTCAGCTTCGCCGTCGCCGTGCTCGCCATCCTGGCCGGTCTGCTGACCGCCACCATGGCCAACCGGGCGCTGATCGCCAAGGCGCCGATCCGCACGCTGCTGATCTGGCCGTATGCCGTCGCTCCGGCCATTTCCGGCATCCTGTGGCTCTTTCTGCTGCACCCTTCCTTCGGCGTGGTTGCCCTCTTTCTGAAGCGCCGCCTCGGTATCGACTGGAACCCGGTGCTCAACGGAACGGATGCCTTCGTGATGGTGGTGCTGGCCAGTGCCTGGAAGCAAATCAGCTACAACTTCGTCTTCTTCATGGCCGGCCTGCAGGCCGTTCCCCACTCCCTGATCGAGGCCGCGGCCATGGACGGCGCCGGACCTTTCCGGCGCTTCTGGGCGATCACCCTGCCGCTGCTCTCGCCGACCTTGTTCTTTCTCATGGTTATGAATGTCATTTATGCCTTTTTCGAAACTTTTGGCGTCATCCACACGGTGACCCAGGGCGGGCCGGGCGGCGCCACCACCACGCTGGTCTATAAGGTCTACCAAGACGGTTTTATCGGGCTGAACCTGGGGTCTTCAGCGGCCCAGTCCGTGGTTTTGATGGTCTTGATCGTCACCATCACCGTGCTGCAGTTCCGTTTCGTGGAACGCAAAGTCCAGTACACGATATGATCCATGGTTGAACGAACGCCCATTCTCGACACGCTGACCTACGTTTTCCTGATGCTGGGAATCTGCATCGTCTGTTTTCCCATCTTCTACACCTTGGTGGCGGCATCGCTCCCCATAGCGGAAGTTTCCAAGGTCCCGATGCCCCTTGCGCCGGGTGATCAGTTCTGGGTCAACATCCAGGCGGCATGGGAACGGGGCAACCTCGGCCGACAGCTCCTGAACTCCTTCGTGATGGCCTCGGGAATCACGATCGGTAAGATCGTGGTTTCCATGCTGGGGGCCTTCTCCATCGTTTACTTCGACTACCGCTTCCGGAAAGTCGCCTTTGCAACTGTTTTTTGCACCCTGATGCTGCCGGTGGAAGTCCGCATTCTGCCCACATACGAGATTGCCGCCAACCTTTTCGGGCCCCTGCAGTGGTTGATCGACACCCTGCACCTCGGCCGCATCGTGCAGTGGTGGATGGGCAACGATTTCGAAATAAATCTGCAGTGGAGCCTGCTGGACAGCTACACCGGTCTGATCCTGCCCCTGGTGGCTTCGGCCACCTGCACCTTCCTTTTCCGGCAGTTCTTTCTCACCGTACCCGAAGAACTGTGCGAGGCGGCCAAGTTGGACGGCGCCACGCCCATGAAGTTCTTTCTCCGGGTCCTGCTGCCGCTCTCTATAACCAACATCGCCGCTTTGGTCGTGATCGAGTTCGTCTACGGCTGGAACCAATATCTCTGGCCCCTGCTCATCACCACCAATCCGGACATGACCACCGCCGTCATCGGATTACGGCACCTGATTCCCCAGATCGACGACATCCCCTACTGGAATGTCGCCATGGCCGGCGCCCTGCTGGTCATGATGCCGCCCATTCTGGTCGTGCTGCTGATGCAGCGCTGGTTCGTGAAAGGGCTCGTGGAAAGAGAAAAGTGATGACCCATCCCGAAAAGACGGCGCTTGTCGATCAGGTTACATGCGCCCAGCGCTGCACCTGCGGGGGCTCGCACACCGTTCCCGATTTACTCGTTTACACCGGCGCGGATGTCTTCGAGGTTCTGGCTGCCGATGGAAGACGTTTCCTGCACGGAGGGCAGGCCCTCGTCATTGACGATGCAAACACCCATAAGGCCGCCGGCGAATCGGTGGCCGAAGCCCTGGGCGCCGCCGCGGTCGACTGCCGGATCGTCACCCTGCCGGGAGACATCCACCTGACCGACGATCTTGCCGCCGATGTCAAACGACGGGCTCACGGCAGCCCTTTGATCATTGCCGTGGGGTCCGGCACGATCAACGACCTCGGAAAATACACGGCCCACCAGCTGCGGATTCCTTACTGGTGCGTTCCCACCGCGCCGTCCATGAACGGGTACACCTCATCGATTGCGGCCGTAAAGGCGGGCGGTGTCAAAAGGACCCTGCCTTGCGCGCCTCCGAAGGCGATCTACATTCAGCCGCAAATCCTGCGAAACGCGCCCCTGAAGCTGCGCCAATCCGGTTACTGCGACGTGATGGCCAAGTCGGTATCGGATGTCGACTGGCAAATCGAATCCCTCCTTTTCGGCGGCTCGTACTGCGCCCTGCCGTCTGCCATCGTCGCCGAATCAGAGGCTTTATACATCGAGCAACCGGAGAAAATCGCCGCCGGCGAAAAGGAGACCGTGGATGCCCTGTCTCACGGCCTGCTGATATCGGGCATTGCCATGAGCCTGGCCGGATCCAGTGCCCCGGCCTCCGGCGGAGAGCATCTCCTGTCACATTTCTGGGATATGCGCGAAGAGTTGACCGGGCGGGTGCCTGAGCATCACGGCCTGCAAGTGGGGGCGGGCATCGTCATGTCCGCCGTCTGCTACGAAAAGCTTCGGGAAACTGCTGTCACTGCACTGCGACCCGTAGCCGAAAAGCGCTTCAAGGCCGACAATGAAGGGCTTCAAGGCATCTGGCAGCAATTCGCGCCCGAAGTGCGCAAACGCTTCGACATGAAGAAACGGCTGCTGCTCCAATTCGATGAACTTCTGCCACGAAACTGGCCGGCTCTCGCGCCGCTGCTGGCTTCCGTGCCACCGGCCGGCGTTTTTCTCGAACGGATTCGGCGAACCGGATACCCGATGACACTTTCTGCGCTGAATTTGACCCCGGACGAGTTCCTGCTTTCCGCCCGCTGGTCCCGGACGATCCGGGAGCGAATCACAATTCTCGACCTGGCCGCACATGCCGGCGTGCTCGAATCCGCTGCCGAAGATGCCCTAGAATTGATGATGGACGCGGAGTCAACCCGGTAAACGCAATTATTCGTACTTCAAGCGCCCGACAACACAGCAGATGCGGTGCCCTGTGAACGCATACCAGGGTTTTATTTCAGAATTCGCATGAAAGCCTACTTGCAGAAGTTTCATGAAAACACCGCGACCGCGCATTGAAAAGCTGAACTGGAAGCCCGGAAATGTGCTCGCGCCCATTCCCGCGGTGCTCGTGAGCTGCGGCGGGACTGCGGCGTGGACGCCCAATCTGATCACCATCGCCTGGACCGGGAGCATTTGCAGTGACCCGCCCATGCTGTCGATCTCGGTCCGTCCCGAACGGTATTCCTACGACATCATTCAGACTTTGGGGGAGTTCGTGGTGAATGTACCGTCCCTGCGGCAGGCGAAGGCAACCGATTGGTGCGGCATGGTTTCGGGACGCGACGTGGATAAATTCAGCGCTGCCGGGCTCACGCCGGCACCGGCCTTGAAAGTTGGGTGCCCGATCGTGCTGGAGTGCCCGCTCAACATCGAGTGCCGGGTTCGGGAAACCTTGGAACTGGGCTCGCACACGCTGTTTGCGGCCGAGGTGGTGGCCGTCCAGGTCACCGCTTCGCTTATAAATACCAAAGGGCGTCTTTGCCTGGAAAGGGCCGTTCTGCTGGCTTTCGCGCACGGGCAGTATCATACGCTCGGGCGCGTTATCGGCCGGTTCGGCTATTCGGTCAGGAAACGCAAACGCAAAATCCGCCGCTGAGACAGCCAAATGCTCCTGAAATACTCAATCGCATGGATTTCCATGGTTCTAATCGCCATCGTCAATGGTGTCCTACGTCAATATACTTACGGCAGATGGATGAAAGAGCTAACGGCTCACCAGCTGTCTTCCCTTACGGCAATCATCCTTTTCTACTTCTACACCTGGATTCTAAGCGAAAAATGGCCGCTCGAGTCATCGCGCCAGGCCCTGGCCGTCGGCGGCATCTGGCTGTGTTTGACGGTGGCCTTCGAATTTCTCTTCGGGCATTACGTCGCCCATCACCCGTGGAGCAGGCTCCTGAATGACTACAACCTTTTCGCGGGCAGGCTCTGGACGCTCGTGCTGCTGGCTGTGGCACTTGCGCCGCTGGTGGTCTATATCGTCTTTAAGATAAAGGTTTTGGCTGTGTTATCGGTCGTCGGCGTATGACTATACAGCCTCCTCCCTCTAGCCTCGCCAAAATCATTATCTTGAAGCCTATAGGTACAAGTCGTGAGCGATGACGGTCAACTCTTGCCCTGCGGTCGGTTTTCAGCCGCACGACCTGTTTTTGATTCAGTCGCCGGTTTCTCTTCGGCCCCGGCCGACGGCGTGATGCCGATCGCGTTCTTGCCCCGTTTTTTTATGGCGAACATAGCCTTGTCGGCCAGGGCCAGCAGGGCCGTGCGGTCGGCGGCATCTTCGGGGAAAGTGGCGATCCCGAAACTCGCCCCGAGGCGCACCTTGAAGCCCTGGCTGGTCAGATAGAGTGTTTCGCGCATCAGGGCCTGAATCTCACGGGCTTTTTCGGCAGCCTGTTTTTTCGTGTAGCCGGGCAGCGCAACGACGAATTCGTCGCCGCCGTAGGCCACGCCGAAAGCCGGCTCGACCAGCGCACTTTGGATGGTGGCGGCCACTTCCTGCAGCGCCCGGCTGCCGTTTAGATGGCCGTAGGTGTCGACCACCAGCTTGAAATTGTCCATGTCCAGGAAGATCAGCGAGAAAGGCATCCCGGATGCTTCGCTCTCTGCAATCAAATCCGCCAGGGCTTTGTACATGTAGCGGGTGTTGTAGAGCCCGGTCAGGTTGTCGAGGATCGACAGACGGCGGAATTTTTCTTCACTCTTTCGAAGTTCTTCCTCCGCCAGTTTCCTGGCCGTGTTGTCGACGATAATCCCCTCCATGACCGGCTCCCCGTCGTCGTCTTCGGTCAGCCGAACGTTGTAAAGCAGCCAAACCGGCTGGCCGTCCTTGCGTTTGAGTTTAACTTCGTAGTCCGTCAATCGGCCCTTGCTTCGAAGATCGGCAAGCATTGGCTGCCGTACTTCGGGGTGAAAATAAAGCGTCGATTTGTCCTGCACCGTGGCCAGCAGATCTTCGAGGGAATCGTAGCCCAGGATGCGGGCATAGGCCGGGTTGGCGCGCAGGAGCCGGCCGGAAAGCGTACTCTGGAACATCCCCTGGACGGCGTTTTCGTACATGCGCCGGTAGCGTTCTTCGGCGCGCTGCAGCCGCTGCTGCACGAGCTTTAACTCCGTTAAATTGGACAGGAATGCCACATAACCGGCTATCACGCCCTTTTCATCACGCAGCGTGCTTCGATTGTACAAGAGGGATATCCGGCCGCCGTCCTTTACGGCAAACTGCGCCTCGAAGCTGATGTGGTCCTGGTTGGCGAAATAAAACATGACCGATTCTTTGTCGTAAAGCGTATCGGGCAGTTTGCCGATCAGTTCCCCGCGCTCGCATCCGAGCATCTGTAACAGGGACCGGTTCACGTCGGTGATCAGAAAGCCGGGATCCATCAGGATGTAACCGCCCGAGGTCGTATCGATGACGCGGCGGTACTTCTCCTCGCTGCGGCGGAGTTCTTCCTCAGCCATTTTCCGACGGGTCATGTCGGTCAAATAAATGAAGGTCGCCGGATCGGGGTCCGCCGCAAGAAGCGCCGCCCTGAGCCGGACCCATTTAACCGCGCCCGATCGATCGAGAATCCGGAACGGCGGCAGCCGGACGGCCTTTTCGCTGCCGCGCAACTTTTGGTATTGACGCATCACCGCATCCCTGTCGTCCGGGTGGATAAATTCCGCGATCGGCCGCACGGCCAGTTCCGGCTGTGCCCACCCCAGCAGTTCTTCCGCTCTGGGATTGGCAAAAATAATCCTGTCACCGTGCACCACCAGGATGGCTTCGCCCGCATTTTCGATCAAGGAACGATAAAACGGCAGCGCTTCGTTTTCCTCCCGGCAGGCCGCCGCCTCGACCTCCAGGTCGTGATACTTTTTTTCGAGATCCGTGCTGTCCGTTGTCGCCATGGGCGGGTTTCCTTTTCCGATCATTCCAGGACCTCCACCGACGCAATGTTGAAGTACACCACCCGCGCGAGTTCTTCTACATCCGTGGGGTGGGGGTTGCCGTACGTCCAGCGTCGGATCAGGTCCCGCAGGGAATCGCGGTGCAGGTAGCTGCCGATGGTGATCATCTTTTCAATCTCGGGTGAAAGAAGATGGAGGTGTCTGGTTGCAGCAGCAGCCATGTGTCTGACGCGACCACTCGTAAAGCGCTATGGCTGCCGCCGCCGCCGCGTTCAATGATTCGATGGCCGCAAGGATCGGGATGCGGCGGGCCGTCCGGCGCCAGATTGCCGGCAAACCGGTCCCTTCGAGGCCGATCAGCAATCCGAAGGATGACGGAAAAGACGTGCGGCGAATGTCGGCGCCCTCGGCCGACAGCGCTATGATGGGCAACTCGGCCGGCAACTCCTTCAGGGACGGCCCCTGCCTGATCCTGACGGACAAGACCGCCCCTCCGGAAGCGCGCAGGGCCTTGGGATGAAACGGGTGGGCGCTTTCGGCCAGAAGGATGACCTGGCCGACACCGAAGGCCGCCGCCGAGCGGATGACGGCCCCGACGTTTTCCGGGTCCTGAAAAGGAACCAGAAGATTGCAGCCGGCCTGGAAGCCGTCACCCGCCTGCCAGGGGTCGACGGGTGGAACGGTCAAAAGAAGCAGCGGGGCATGGGTCCCGAAAACGTCGAGCATCTCGAACAGCCGCGGGGCCAGTTGAAACCAGGTGAGCCGGTCCGGCGCATCTACCGGCGGCGGCCGCCCGTCACCAGAGCTGATCCAACCGGCACACCGCCCGGGAAAACTCGCCAGCACGTCGCCGATCGACTTCGTTCCGGCCAGCAGGGCCCGGCCCGCCTTTTTTATTCCCCGGCCGCCGAGCAGCTTTTTCATGTCCTTGAAAAAGGCGTTTTTCTCGCTGTCGATTTTTATGACCGCGTGACGGGCCGTGGCCGCGGCCCGCCGGGTGTAGGCCGGTTCGTCCAGGCGCTCCACGACCACGAGGCGACGCCGATGGCTGGTGTGGGGAATGGTGTACGCCCGATCTTCGAGCAGCTTGTAGGCCGCGGGCCACCGATCCCGGATCTCGTCCAGTTCCGCCTCGCAGTTGGGGCCTTTCATGAAGATCACCCTGCCGCCGGGTGCCAGGCATCCGCGCACGCGCTCCAGGGTCCGGGCCATCGTTTCCACGGCGCGGGTTATCACGCCCGCCACCGGTTCTTCGAAATCGGCGTCGATTTTTCTTTCGATGAGGCGCACGCCCTCCAGCCGCAGCCGATCGACAACCAGCGCCAGAAACTCGACCCGCTTGCGGCGGCTTTCGGCCAGAAGAATTTCCAGGCGGGGCTGATAGATCTTGAGGGGAATGCCCGGCATACCGGGGCCGGTCCCCAGGTCGAGCAAGGGTGAGGGCAGTGGCAGCAGGTCGGCGGGCAGGATCGAGTCGACATAGAGCTTGACGACCATGTTGTCGAAATTGTGCACCCGCGTCAGATTGAGTTCCGGGTTGCCCTGGCGCAGCATCACGTGGTAAGCCCACAGCTGCTGAACTTGCGGACCCGACAAATGAATGCCGCATTTCTCTACCATGGCCGCCATCTTCCCGGGCCCGGGCCGCTCGGCAGAATCGAAAGATATTTCTTTTCTGGTGTGCGTCATGACATCGCTTGCGGCTGCGGCAGGGCTGCCTGTTATCCGGAAATTGTCGATGCCCTCTGGGACGAGTTTTAATTATCCGCGTTGGCCGGTTTTTTTCGAGGACAACCATCTGCTGGCGCTCTTCAAGCCGGCCGGCCTGCTGGCGCAGAAGGACCGCTCCGACGCGGCGTCCCTGCTCGATTTGGCCAAGGAGTGGCTGCGGCAGCGCTATGCCAAGCCCGGTAAGGTTTTTCTCGGCCTGGTTCACCGCCTGGACCGGCCGGTGGCCGGCGTGATGATTTTCGCCCGCACGTCAAAGGCGGCTGCGCGGTTGAGCGCGCAGTTTCGTTCGGCAACGGTCCGCAAGACCTATCTGGCCATTGTCGAAGGCACGCCCACGGCGCCCTCCGGAACCCTTTCCGATCACATCGAGCGGCAGGGGGTCGCGTGCCGGATCGTTTCCGACCCCACCGGGAACAGCCGCGCGGCCCGCCTGCGGTACCGCCTGATCGACAGTGACGGGTATCGCAGCCTGCTGCAGGTGACACCGGAAACCGGCCGGCGGCATCAGATTCGGCTGCAGCTGGCACACGCCGGTCACCCCATAGCCGGAGACGTGCGCTATGGCGCCGGCAGCCCCTTCGAAGACCGGCAAATCGCCCTGCTGGCCCGGGAGATCACCATCATGCATCCCACCCGTCACACACCCGTCCGGCTGGTCTGCCCGCTGCCACGCGGCTGGCCGTGGCCGGCGGCGCCCGAGGAAGATCCGGCACCTTTTTGGAACTACGACGATTTCCTTGACGATGGTGTCGGCCTATCGAGTCGAGTTCCTGTTTCACCCCATAAATAAAAGCGGCCAATCCTTCTTTAACCCTGGGCCATGAATGGAAACTTGAAACTCGAAACTAGAAACTCGCAAATAGGAATTACCGATCCGATAATAGCAATTGAAACCCTCGTATAAAACTACGCCAAAATGGCACAGTTTCTTTCTCGATCAAACCGGCCGCTTTCCAGGCCAGCGGCGGGGCTGAACCGTTCACCTTATTTTTTTGCTCATCCCCTACCCCCTGGTCAACTGCCGGTACTTGATCCGGTGAGGCTGGTCGGCGGCGGTCCCCAGCCGGCTGCGCCGGTCGGCTTCGTAGTCCGAATAATTGCCCTCGAACCACATCGCTTTGCTGTTGCCCTCGAACGCCAGGATGTGGGTCGCGATACGGTCCAGAAACCAGCGGTCGTGGCTGATCACCACCGCGCAGCCGGCAAAATTCTCGAGCGCTTCTTCGAGCGCGCGCAAGGTGTTGACGTCCAGATCGTTGGTCGGCTCGTCGAGCAGCAGGACATTGGCGCCTTGCTTCAGCATCCGCGCCAGATGAACCCGGTTGCGCTCGCCGCCCGAAAGCATGCCGATTCGTTTCTGCTGGTCGGAGCCCGAAAAATTAAACCGCGCGACGTACGCGCGCGACTTGACGCTCAGGCCGCCCAGGTCGATGACATCCTCGGCGTCCGCGATCATTTCCCAGACCGTCTTTTGCGGATCGAGTACATCGCGGCTCTGGTCGACGTAGGCCAGGCGAACCGTCTCGCCCGTTCGGATGCTGCCGGCATCCGGCGGTTCCTGCCCGGTGATCATCCGGAACAAGGTGGTCTTTCCGGCCCCGTTGGGACCGATGACCCCGACGATGGCGCCCGGTGTCAGGGTGAAGGTCAGATCGTCCAGCAGCAGCCGGTCGCCGTATGACTTGGCCAGGTTGCGGGCTTCCACGACCTGATTCCCCAGCCGCGGACCGGGCGGAATATAGATTTCCATGTCCTCGACCCGCTTTTCACTTTCCTGCGCGAGCATCTTTTCATAGGCCTGGATGCGCGCTTTGGACTTGCTTCGCCGTGCCTTGGGGGACATGCGGATCCACTCCAGCTCACGCTGCAGGGTCCTCTGGCGCTTGCTTTCGCCCTTTTCTTCCTGCTGCAGACGGTTTTGCTTCTGGTCCAGCCACGAGGAGTAGTTTCCTTTCCAGGGGATGCCCCGGCCGCGGTCGAGTTCCAGGATCCACCCGGCGACATTGTCCAGAAAATAGCGGTCGTGGGTCACGGCGATAACCGTGCCCGCATATTGCTGCAAATGGTGCTCGAGCCAGGCGACGGTCTCGGCATCCAGATGATTCGTCGGTTCGTCGAGCAGCAGGATGTCGGGTTTTTGAAGCAGCAGCCGACACAGCGCCACCCGCCGCCGCTCGCCGCCGGACAGGATCTTGACCGGCGTCTCCCCCGCGGGGCAGCGCAGGGCGTCCATGGCCATCTCGAGCCGCGCGTCGAGGTCCCAGGCGTCGCGATTGTCCAGCTGTTCCTGGATTTCCCCCTGGCGCTCGAGCACGCGGTTCATTTCCTCTTCGGACATCGGCTCGGCCAGCTGCTCGTTGATGCGGTTGTAGGCCTCCAGCAGGTCCACGGTTTCCTGCACGCCCTCCTGGACCACCTCGCGCACGGTTTTCTCATCGTCCAGGGCCGGTTCCTGTTCGAGAAAACCGATCGTGAAACCGGGGGAAACGATGGTCTGGCCGACGAAGTCCTTGTCGACCCCGGCCATGATGCGCAGCAGGGAACTCTTTCCGGACCCGTTGAGTCCCAGCACCCCTATTTTGGCCCCGTAAAAATAGGACAGGGAGATGTCCTGCAGCACGGGCCGCTTGTCGTGAAACTTGGCGACACCGATCATGGAATAAATAATTTTGTTGGGTTGATCACTCATGGGCGTTCCTCTTCATTTAATGATATTTTTCGCCGGTCCTTGCCAGGGAAAAGCCGGCAGCTGTTTTGTTATCCGGAGTGCATCTGCGCGCCTCGCGCCTATTGTCAAATAGGCTATTCCAGGTATATTTGCAATGGCTGTCGGGAAAAGCGTGTCAACCGACGGACAAGAACCAGCAAAGGATTATTTGGCTCATGGAGCTTGTCGAAACACTGGCAACAACTGATTTCATGCTTGATCGGCTTTCAGGCCAATGCCTCCTCGCGTGATCAGGGGGCGCTGGACGGCAGCCGGCGGCTTCAGGTCGATGCCATCGAGAATTGGGGCAAGCGGATGTTACACTTGAACCGTCGCCACGGCATCAAGATATGTAGCGGTTGCTGCGGCAGCGGTCCCGGTCATCGGGAAAATCTCGTTCATCATCACCGAATTGACAAATTCCGGTGGGTCGAATAGTAGCGGTTAAGGTGATGTAAAAAATGTTAAACACGCATGGCTCTGCGTCCCACCATGATGAATGAGAATGACGCGCCGGAGCCCGGATGGTCTCGTAGGTTGGGGTGAGTGTAACGAACCCCAACAAAGATAATGAATCCTTGCCGATGTTGGGGTTCGCTTTGGTCACCCCAACCTACGATTCTATGTTCCTAACTCTGAAAGCTTAACCCTGAACCCGGAACCTACTTTCGGTTCTATTTTCGTGTTAAAGGAAATATCCATGAAAAAATCCATAGGTCCCAAGACGCTGATATTTCCCACGCCGGTCTGGATCGTGGGATCCTACGACACGGACGGCCGTCCCAACGGGATGACGGCCGCCTGGGGCGGCATCTGCTGCTCCAAGCCGCCCTGCGTGTACGTATCGCTTCAGAAGCCGCGCTACAGCTACGCCAACATCATGGCGCGGCAGGCGTACACGCTGAGCGTGCCGTCGGAAAAATATGCGCGGGAGGCCGATTACTTCGGCATTGTCAGCGGACGCACGACCGACAAGTTCGCGGCCACGGGCCTGACGCCCGTCAAAAGCGAGGTGGTGGATGCGCCCTATATCGCCGAATTCCCGTTGGTCCTGGAATGCAAGCTCGTTCAGACCATCGATCTCGGCCTGCACACCCAATTTATCGGGGAGGTCCTGGACGTCAAGGCCGACGAAGCGGTCCTGGACGAAAGCGGCCTGCCGGATATCGAAAAAGTGGCGCCGATCGTTTTCGGCCCCGAGATCCGCTCTTACCATGGCATCGGCCGTTACCTGGGACGGGCGTTCGATATCGGCAAAAAAATCTGATCCTGTTTCGACCGGAGGCCGTCTTGGATTTCACCCCGCTCTTTCACCCCAGAACCATCGCCGTTATCGGCGTGTCCCTGACCAACGACCGCCATCCGGCCAATGTCATCTACAATAAAATTCACCTGCGCTACCCGGTCGACGTCTATCCCGTCAATCCCCGTGGCGGGCATTACCAGAGAGACCGGGTCTATGCCGACATCGCCGATATTTCCGCCCGCGTCGATCTTGCGGTCGTGGCGGCACGCGCCGAATTCGTGCCCGCGATCATCGCGCGCTGCATCGAGAGCGGGGTCGGCGCGGCCGTGATCATTTCGGGCGGATTCGCCGAAAGCGGGCGCGCCGACCTTCAGTCGCAGCTGGTCGACCTGGCCCGCGCGGCCGAATTTCCCTTCATCGGCCCCAACTGCCTGGGCATCTACGCTCCGGCCCGCTTCGATACGTTCTTTCTGCCCGGAGAGCGCCTGATACGTCCCGATCCGGGTCCGGTCGCCATCGTCAGCCAGAGCGGCGGGGTGCTGGTGGACCAGATGGTCAAGTTCGCCGAGCAGGGCGTCGGGTTGTCCCTGGCGGTGAGCATCGGCAACAAGGCCCTGATCCGGGAAGTGGACATGCTGGATTATCTGTCCGACGATCCCGAGACCCGCGTCATCGCCTTTTACGTGGAGGGTTTCGATAAAAACGAGGGCCGGCGTTTCGTCCAGGCCGCCGCGAAAGTCCCCAAGCCGATCATCGTGCTCAAGTCCGGAAAAAGCACCGAGGGCCGGCGGGCCGCCTCCAGTCACACCGCCTCTCTGGCCGGCGACCACAAGGTTTTTGCTTCCGTCCTGGCCCAGCACGGCATCGTGGAGGCCGACAACGAGTTCGAGATGGTGTCATTCTGCGAAGCCCTGAGCTGTTACCGCAAGAAAATCCGCGGCCGGGTCGGCATCATCACCGTCAGCGGCGGTCACGGCGTTCTCGTGACCGATATCTGCGCCGCAACGGGATTGGCGGTTCCCCAGCTCTCGGAGCCGGTCCGCCGCAAGATTAAAGAAAACCTGTCCGCCAGCGTTCAGGGGATCGCGTCGCTTGAAAACCCGGTCGATTTGACCGGCAGCGCCCGCGATGACGATTTTGTCGCGGCTGCCAACGGCCTGAGCCAGGCGCCGGAGATCGATTGCGTGATCCTGCTGCTGCTGCCGTACTCACCCGGCATCACCTCCGATCTGGGTGCGCGGCTGAGCCATGTCTTTCGCAGCGAAAACAAACCGCTGGTCGCGTACGTGCCCCACCAGGAAAAATACCGGATGTTGATCGAGGGGTTCGAACTGAACGACGTTCCGGTCTCCTCTTCCATCGAGGGGGCGGTGTTGATGGTCGATGCCTTGCGGAGGTGCCGGACATGCTGAAGCGGGATATGGAAGATATTCTCGTCGGTGCGAAAAAACACGGCTGGGTCCTGGAGCCGGAAGCCAAACGCCTGCTGTCTCTGGCGGGGATCCCGGTACCGGATTTCCGCTGGGTGCCAACCCTGCCCGCGCTTCTCGCGGCGGCCGCGGAGATCGGTTACCCGGTGGTGGCCAAGGTGGTTTCTCCGGCGATCGTGCACAAATCAGAGCACAATGCCGTGGCGGTCGGCATAAAAAACGATGCGGCGCTGACGGCGGTTTTCGAGAGTTTCAGCCGGATGCAGGGCTTTGCCGGCGTCCTGATAGAACCGCTCATCGCCGGGATCGAGCTGATCGTCGGGGCCAAGATCGACCACCAGTTCGGTCCGGTCATCCTGCTGGGCATCGGCGGCACCGCCGTTGAAATCTATCAGGACATCGCGTTGAGAATGGCCCCGCTGTCGGACGGCGATGTCTTTTCGATGGTGGAGAGTCTGGTAGGTGTTCGACTGTTAAAAGGCTACCGCGGCGCGGAGCCGATCGACATGGCGGCCCTGTGCGGCCTCGTCACCGATTTTTCAGCCCTGGTCATGGACCTGGCCGCCGTCATCGACACCGTCGATCTCAACCCCGTGAAGTGCACCGGCCGGAACTGTGTCGTGGCCGATGCCCGCATCATGCTGGCCGGTGAAGAGGCCTGAGATCCGCCCTGCCGGCCGGGTGTTGATGCCGCAGGCCGCGATCCGTCTGCTTCGCTCGGCGTCGACCGAAATTATAGCTGGAAATCACGCCGGCCGCGGGACCGTGCTCGAAGTGGCCCGGCCGTGTATCGCGGCGCTGGAAGGTTTTACGGAATAGAGGGGCATGCGCCCGGTGAGGCCATTTTCATCCGTTTCGCCGGAAATGACGGCCAGCATGCTTTCCAGTTCAAGTGAATTTCTTATCTGCCCGTCGACGCTGCTCAGTTGCAACCGCCATTTCATGGCGCGGCCGGACCGTTTGTTCTGCAGAATTTTAATGGTATTGCTGTTGGAACCGTTTTCATTTCTGAGCCATTCCCGCCCGGTCACCTCGTCGCGGTCGTAAGCGCTGATGATGATATCGAACTCCATCAGTTGCATCAATCTCTGGGCATCTTTGGTCGAATTCACGGCAAACAGGTCGCAATCGGTTTTCATGATCCGACTATGAATCTCATCCCAACAAGGCTCCTCGCCGTGAATCAGAAGGACGCGATACCCCTTGAATTTATATGCGATCTCCACAAGCGCTCCTTATATATGCATTGTATATCATTTGTATTATAACCACCCATGCGCCGTTTCGTCAAGAAACTTGTCGGCCCGCGGTCGCCACATGGTAAACACCGGAGGGTGAATGCGAATTCTTTCCCTGTTTTACGGTCATGACGCCAACTGCACCCTGATGGAGGATGGCCATGCGGTCGTCGTCCTTGAGAAAGAACGGCTGACGCGCATCAAGCACGATAAGGGGCTGATGGACATCGAGTCGATTCTGGAGGCCTACGGCTGGAATCCAGACGCCATCGATATCATTGCCATAAGCCCCTGGATCAAGCCCACCTTCGACGGCCGTCTGGAGCCGTGGCGGCTGGAAGGCAAGACCTATCAGGAGCATCCCGATTTCAAGAAAAATAACTGGATGGGACCGGTCGAGACCCGCTACAGCCGGCAGCGCATCGAGTTGTTCGGACGCTGGTACGACGCCGTCGCGGTCGACCATCATCTGGCCCATGCGGCCGGGGCGCTATTCACCTCGCCCTTCGAGACGGCCGGAATCCTGACCGCCGACGGCGGCGGCGACTTTCGCAATTGCGCCCTGGCCCGGGGATCGGGCAACAGGATCGAGGAGATCGAATACGGCTGGGGCTATGAGGGCCGCGGGAAGCTGCAGCTCAATATCGGCCGCACCTGGGCGTCCATCGGCGAGTACAATTATAACATGAAGCGCCTGGAAAGCGCCGGGAAATTAATGGGCCTGGCCAGCTACGGCACGCCGCGGGAAGAGATTGTCGATTCACTGAAACAGCAGATGCTCTACCATCCGTTTTCCCCTTTCCTGCGCGATGACGCCGGTCGGTTCGGGTCCGTCACCCTCGATCCGCAAGAGCCTTTCGCCCAGGATGTCTGCGCGTCGCTTCAGCAGCTGACGACAGCTTTTTACCTGGAGGCCGCGGGGCGGATGAAGGCATGGCGGCCGGTGGACCGGCTCGTCCTGACCGGCGGATGCTCGATGAACTGCACGGCCAACACCGCCGTTCACGAGAGCGGGTTGTTTGCGGAAACGTGGGTGCCGGCCCAGCCGCACGACGGCGGCATCAGCCTGGGCCAGGCGCTATTCGTGTGGCACCACGTTTTGGACCGGCCCCGGGCCGCCCACGCCTGGACGCCTTATCTGGGCACGGACGCGGGCAGCATCGGCCGTGACGTCATTGCCGATGTGGTACAGTTTCTGGAGGAGGGAAAAAGTGTCGGGCTGTGCTATGGCCGCGCCGAATCCGGTCCGCGGGCCTTGGGCCACCGCAGCATCTTTCTCGATCCGCGCCTGGCCGACGGAAGAGACCGGCTGAACCGGGATGTCAAGCAGCGCGAATGGTATCGGCCGTTCGCGCCCATGGTGCTCGGCGACTGGGGTGTGCCGAGCAAATACATGTCCTACATCGTTCCAACAAATGCCGATCAGGTTCCGGCCGTCACCCACGTCGACGGCACCAGCCGGCCTCAGATTGTCGCGGCGGGAGACGATCCGTTCATCCTGGAGCTGCTGACGGCCTGGCGCGCTAAAACCGGTTGCAGCCTGCTGCTCAATACGTCCTTCAACTGCCGGGAACCCCTGGTCGACACCCTGGAGCAGGCGCGGGCGACCTGGAGGAGAACCGGCCTGGACATTCTGGTGTCGCCGGCCGGCATAGAAACCGATAAAACCGGCGCCTATGAGGTGAAGGCGTGATGCTGACGCCAACCGGATTTATCTAACTCAAATGAACCTGGTTGACGGCCAGAATGTTCGGCAGGGCCTTGATGTCTTCCAGCACGCGATCGTCGGCCGGCGTGTCGATGTTGACCATGCACAGCGCGCGGTCGCCGCGACGGCCCAGCTGAAAGCGTCCGATGTTGATGTTGTGGCGTCCGAGCGTGGTGCCCACATTGCCGATGACGCCCGGACGGTCGATATTCTGGATGATGATCATCGAACCACCGGGGATCGCGTCCAGAAACATGCGGCCCATGCGCACGATACGGGCGTACTTTTTACTGAAGATCGTCCCCCATATCTCGTCGGTTTCCTCATCCAGCCCCTCCAACTTGACCTTGATGAGGTTCGCGAAATCGGCCTTGGCCTGGCTGGTGGTCTCCCGGACGTGAATGCCCTTGTCGCGCGCGATGGCCGGGGCGCTGACGTAATTGACGGGTTTGTCGGTGAACGCGCCCAGCAGGCCTTTCAACACCGCGTGCGTGAGGGGCCGGGTATCGAACCGGGTCACATCGCCGCTGTAGGTGATGGTCACATCGTGCGGCTGGCGCACCAGCTGTCCCATCAGCGATCCCATTTTCTCAGCCAGGTCGATGTGGGGCCGGATCTGCTCCATGACCTCGTGGGAGACCGAGGGGAAGTTGACCGCATTGGTGATGATCCCTTCGATGAGATAGTCGGCTATCTGCCGGGCGATCATCTCGGCGACCTTGTTCTGGGCCTCGTCGGTGCTGGCCCCCAGGTGCGGCGTGAAAATCACGTGGGGGTGTTTCAAGATGGCCAGAGACGGCTCGGGGGGTTCTTTCGGCAGAACGTCCAGGGCCGCCCCGCTCACGTGACCGCTTTCGAGCGCCTGCCACAGATCCTCCAGGTTGATGATGTCGCCGCGCGAGCAGTTGACGATCCGCACCCCCGGTTTCATTTTGGCGATCGTCTCCGCGTTGATCATGCCGATCGTTTCCTTCAGGCGCGGGACGTGCAGCGTGATGAAGTCCGCCGCCGCCAGCAGCCCCTCCAGGGGCATCAGTTCGACGTGCAGCTGCCTGGCGGCCTCGGGGCTGACGAAGGGGTCCGCGGCGATCACTTTCATTTTCAGGCCCAGGGCCCTTTCGGCCACCACACGCCCGATGTGGCCCAGCCCGATGATGCCCAGAGTCTTGCTGGTGATTTCCACGCCGGTGAGCAGTTTTTTCTCCCATTTGCCCTCGCGCATCGACGCGGTGGCCTGGGGGATGTTGCGGGCCAGCGAGAGCATGAGCGAGATCGCGTGCTCGGCCGTGGTGACGGTGTTGCCGCCCGGGGCGTTCATGACGACGATGCCGTGTTCGGTGGCGGCGGCCACATCCACGTTGTCCACGCCGACGCCGGCGCGGCCGATGACTTTCAGGCGGCCGGCTTTCTGCAGCACCTGATCGGTCACCTTTGTTCCGCTGCGGATGGCCAGGGCGTCGAACCCGTCTATGATTTCGGCCAGCGCCTCCGGGCTGCCCGTGGCCTTGTCGTTGTCGACCACCACCTCGATTTGGCCGGTTGCCTCCAGAATTTCCGTCGCCAACGGGGACATGCCGTCCCGAATCATCACTTTGTACATGCGTCACGCTCCAATTTTTATTTAAATTGATAGGCGGTTCATTACACCCGAACCTCCGCTTGGGGCAAGCACAAAAAGAATAATTCGTGAAATCCGTTTTCAACGTTACGGCCGGCAACTCCCGGCATTTTCCCACCATCTTCAAAATATATAGGCTTCACAACAGAGGTTTTAGCAAGGCCAGGGAGTGGCGGCTGCAGAGTCATCACACATCTAGCGCGAACGATATATTTTTCGAGTGTATTTTGTTACAATGCGACACCGCATGGCCGCCGCTCAGGATGCGTTCACAACTGACCTTGCTTTTAATGGCCTTGCCAAAATCATTGCGTTGAAACCTGAGATGGAGGTTTGACATTTCGCCGCTGCGGCGATAAGGCTGATGTATCCAGATGGGATATTATTTTTATGATATATCCGGCAGTTACAGCCGTCGACGAGCAAGTTTGAATATGGTCCCAGCCCGCGAAATCAATAACGAAATTAAAATGTTAAACGGCCAAGAAGCATCGAATGCAAAACGATATTTTTGCGGTGAAGAACTTGGATAAACCAACCAAGCCGAAAAGCATTATGGCAAAACAGTGCCTGACCGAAAACTCCCCTCCCCTGGCGGGAAGAGTTCAGTCATCCCCACCCCGTCCCTCCCGGTAAAGGGCAAGAAAGGAAAGAGTTTCCGATCGGCCACAAACCACCCTCAGGAGATGATGCTATGCGACAAGAGATGACAACCACACTGGGCCTGGCCACCGCCGTGTTTCTGGCCGCACTTCTCGGACAGCCGGTCACTCGGGAAGCGGCCGCTAAACCGTTCGACCGGACGGCTCAGCCCGTGCCGTATCTCGAGCAGTTCATCCCGCATCCGGACCAGGAGGCCGAGGCCTCGAACAAGCTGGATGCCCTTAAAAAAAAATTCGGACACAGTCCCAACATCCTGATCCTTCTGACCGACGACATGGGCTGGGGTGATCCGGGCGCCTATGGCGGCGGCGTTGCGATCGGCGCACCGACCCCGGCTATCGACCGCCTCGCGGCCGAGGGGCTGAAACTCACGTCGACCTACGCCCAGCCGACATGCACGCCCACCCGCGCCGCGCTCATGACCGGCCGCCTCCCGACCCGCAGCGGCCTGACACGCCCGATTCTTACCGGTGAGAAAGTCGCGGTGAATCCGTGGGCGGACGAGGTGACGGCGGCGGCGATTCTTTCCAACGCGGGGTATCGCACCGCGCTGTCCGGCAAGTGGCATCTGGGGGAACAGGAGGGCATGTTGCCCCACGAGGTCGGATACGATGAATATTTCGGGATCCTGTCCGTGGTGAGCGAGTTCGCTCAACACTTCGACGTGCGTCTCTATCCCGACATGGTGCTGCGACCCAAACGGCTCGCGGAACTGCGTCAGGTGAGCAAACCGGCGATTACCCGGGGCGCAAAGAATGGCAAGTTAGAGGTCGCCAAGGAACTCACGAGCATCGACGACCTCGCCCAGCTCGACCAGGAGTTCGCCAACTTCTCCGAAGACTTCATCCGGCGCACGGTTGAGGAGGGAAAGCCGTTTTACCTGGTGCACGCATTCAGCCGTGTGCACAACGACAACTACCCCGCGAAAGGCTACGCCGGAAAGAGCCCGGCCGGCTTTCCCTACAAGGACGCGGTCGTCGAAATCGACGACCTCGTCGCCCGCTTGGTAAAGGTCCTGGAGGAAACCGGCCAATTAGAAAACACGCTGGTGTTTTTCACCTCGGACAACGGGGCCAACGAAGACCTGTGGCCCGACGCCGGGTATCAACCGTGGCGCGGCGGCAAGGGCACGACCTGGGAAGGCGGCGTGCGCGTGCCCGGAATCGTCTACTGGCCGGGCACGATCGCCAAGGGCCGCCAGAGTGACGGCTTGTTCGATCTCTGCGACCTTTTCAACACCGCCCTGAGCATCGCCGGCGTCACCGACCAGATTTCCGACAAGCGCTACATCGACGGCATCGACCAGGCCTCTTTTCTGCTGTCCGATGAGGGGGAGTCGAAGCGCGAAGCGGTTTTCATGTATTCCGAAAACAACTTCATGGCCGTGCGCTGGATGGAATACAAGATTCACTTCCGGGTGTTCGATGTCCACGCCCCCCGCCGCAACCTGGACGAATCGACGATTGCCGAGGTCGGCATGAGCCCGTGGGTCTACAACCTTTACATGGACCCCAAGGAGCAGGAAAGTATCGGCCACTCCCGCTTCGAGTGGGGCATTCCGCAAGTGATGCAGAAGGTGCAGCGCCACACGAACACCTTCACCGCGTATCCCCGTAAAGACATCGGCCTGGGTAAGCCTTGACCGTGGAAGTGCGGTGAGGACTTTAGCAGTATAAGCAGCAGCTCTGATATCCAACCGCAATCACATTTTTTAATGGGTCGGCGCAAGAGCTACTTTAAGGGGAGTACGATCGATTGAGGTTTCTTATTTGAAAATTCGTATGGAATCCGAGCGCCATGACTATGTTCTGCAAGTTAAAGTTCAAAATTTAGGCAATGATTGTATGAGGAGAAAACCATGAGGAAGAGACATTATACAAAACTCGTGCAAGAGGGGCAATATGTGGCCAAAGTTGAAATTGAGCTTATCGATACTGATGAAGGTTGGTCACCTTATTTATCCCTTGATGAAGCACTAAAACTTGATGATGTGCGTGACGCTCTGCGTAGAGGGGACGTAAAGGCAGCCAGTCGACTCGCCCACGTTTACACCCTTACACCAGTTGCAGTTTAACTTGTGCCGGAGAACCAGTAGCTTAAGTGGGACCTGGCAAAGCCGTACATTTTTTGAAATATCTCGGGAATTGACCTTCTGTAATTTTCATGGGGTTCTCAGGTGATCATTTCCCGGCCCTTATCATCGCGTTCGGCCTCAAGGAACAAAGGAAAAAAATGTCAAAGCAGTTGGAAGAAATCATCAATGTGGCCATGGAGCTTAGCTTAGAAGAGCGAGCGCAGTTGGCGGGGACGCTCCTGGATAGTCTGGATGAACCAGCCGAATCGGAGGTGGAACGCCTCTGGCTACAGGAGGCTGAACGTCGCCTTCAGGAGTTCCGAGAAGGCAAGGTCAAGGGCATTCCGGCGGAAGAAGTGTTCAACCGAGCTATCGCTGACATCTCATGAATTCTGAGTTTCTTCCCGAAGCTGATGAGGAGTTCCGCGAGGCGGTCCGGTATTACGAAAAAGAGGCACCCGGGGTCGGACTCAGGTTCGTAGCCGAGGTTCGTAGGGGCGTCACGTTCATCACAGAAAATCCGTATGCCAAGGTAGAGATGACGCACCACCTTGTTGGCTTGAGGACGCTCACGAAGCAAGCTATTGAGCTACATCCATAGGGATTACGATGCTGCCAGAGAAGGAAATGCCGAACCAGTCAGTTCAGTTGACAGCCAAGGCCGAGCCGTTTTGACAGAGTATTGTAAAATTGAAAATCATCATCTTTTTCGAAGTCAGTGAAAGCCCTGGCTGCTACTGACTTTAGCGTTCGGCATGATGATTTTTAGAATAATGATCGAAAATAATACGAAACCGTAAGGAGAGGAAAATGACTATTACAGATAATATTCTTAGAGAGGCATTAACGCTTAAACCCTCTGAAAAGGCACAACTCATTGATAAGTTGCTTTCTAGTCTCGATAAGCCCGATAAGGAAATTGACGAACTGTGGGCGAAAGAGGCTGAGGATAGAATCAATGCCTATGAACAAGGCAAAATCAAGACGATATCTTTAGAAAAGGTTCTTCAAAAATACAGGTAAAGGAAAAATGAAGATAAATTTTCTAGATTACAGTTGAATTAATTTTGGAAAAGCTAGCGGCTGGTGAATCTGTAGAACAAATTTTGAATGAGCACCCACGCTTAACGCTGGAGGCGATACAAGCTTCATGCGCATTTGCCGCTAAAGCTTTGAAAGCTGATGTGGTATACCCTGTTGAAGGGGCATCCGCATGAATTGTGTAACTGATGAAAGTGTTGATAGACAGATTGTGGAACGTTTGCGTGATGATGGACACTCTGTGCAGAATCAGAATTAGAAAAATATAAATTGATCGAAAAAATTGCCGAGCGCGCAATCGGCACCCGTAACAGCTACACGGTACAAAAGCCTCGCGCTCCTGGCGCCGCTCATGCGGCTTGTTTCTCCTGCCGAATTCTCGGACAACTCTGCCGGCGTCGGCCTTCGAGAGTTGAATACGGACACAATTTCCCTGAAGATGGGAAAGGCATTCTTTGTCGGTTACTATCGAAAGGGCACCGACTCGGTCATTTAAGTCGAACCGGTCAAAACCGTGCCGCTTCGGGAACGGTCACCGGCCGCTCAAGACCTATGCCTCCGCTACGGCCTGCTTCCAGTAGGGCGACATGCTCCGCAGCCGCGTGATGATCGGCGGCATCTTTTCGATGATGAAATCGACGTCTTCCTCGCTGTTGTAAGTGCTCAGGCTGAAGCGGATGGAACCGTGGGCGGCCGTGAACGGCACGCCCATGGCCCGCAGGACGTGCGAAGGCTCCAGGGACCCGGAGGTGCAGGCCGAGCCGGAGGAGGCGCAGATGCCGTGCTCGTTCAGCATCAGCAGGATCGATTCGCCCTCGACGTACTCGAAGGCGATGCTGGTAGTGTTCGGCAGGCGATTTTCGCGGTCGCCGTTGACGATGGCATTCGGGATTGTTTCCAGGAGCCCGGCTTCCAGCCTGTCCCGCAGCTTTCCCACGCGCGCCATGTCCTTTTCAAGGTGGTTGCGGGCCAGTTCGCAGGCCTTGCCGAGGCCGATGATCGAGGCCGCGTTTTCGGTGCCGCCCCGGCGCCCGTGTTCCTGGTGGCCGCCGATGAGAAACGGGGAATACCGGGTTCCCTTGCGGACGTACAAAACACCGACCCCTTTGGGGGCGTGGATCTTGTGGCCCGACAGCGAGAGCATGTCCACGCCGTCGGCCTTGACGTCAATCGGTATCTTGCCGGCCGCCTGGACCGCGTCGGTATGAAAAACGATGCCTCTTTCCCGCACCATTTCCGCGATCTCCCGGATGGGAAAAATAACCCCGGTTTCATTGTTGGCCCACATCACGCTGACAAGAGCCGTGTCATCGGTGAGGTGCCTTTTCAGATGGTCCAGATCGAGGCGCCCCTCGCCGTCCACCGGTACGAAGGTCACCCGGCAGCCCCTTTTCGTCAGGGTCTCCGCCAGATTCTTGACGGCCGGGTGCTCCACCCGGGTGGTGACGATGTGTTTTTTGGCGGGATTCGAATTGAGAGCGGCCCAGATGGCGGTGCTGTCGCTTTCGGTGCCGCAGCTGGTAAACACGATCTCATCGGGCGCGGCGCCGATCAGGCCGGCCACCTGGGCCCGCGCCGCCTTGATGTCCAGTCCCACCGTGCCGCCGAAACTGTGCATGCTGGAGGGATTTCCGTAGCGTTCCGTCAGAAACGGCATCATCGACTCGAGCACCTCCGGGGCGATACGGGTCGTGGCGTTGTTGTCGACATATACGGTTTTCATCAGGCCACCTCCTCAACCACCAGCTCAGGGGTTACGAGTTCCCGAAGCTTGGTTTCCACGTAGTTTTTCAGTGTGATCTGCGAAGCGCTGCAAGCGGAACAGTTGCCGCACAAGCGCACCATCACGGTGTTGCCGTCCACGTCGACCAATTCGATCCCGCCGCCGTCCTTCTGCAGGCTCGGCTTGATTTCCCGCTCCAGGGTCTCCTCGATCAGTTTGATTTTTTGAATGTTGCTCATCTTTCCCGGTTTTTTGGCAGCCGGGCGCACGGTGCCGAGGATCGAATCGATGATGGCCTGGATCCGGTCGTGGCAATTGCCGCAGCCGCCGCCGGCCTTGACGTAAGAGGTCACATCCTCGATGGTTCGCAGGTTGTTTTCCCGCACGGCCCTTTCGATCTCGCGGTCGGTCACACCGAAACATTCGCAAACGATTTCACCATCGACCTTCTTCGCCGCTTCGCCGCGGTAATAGGCGATGGCCTTCTCGAGCGCATCGCGGCCCATGACCGAACAGTGCATTTTTTCCTTGGGCAGATCGCCGAGATACCGGGCGATATCCTCGTTGGTGATTTTGGCCGCCTCTTCCAGCGTGAGGCCCTTGATCATCTCGGTCAGCGCCGAAGATGAAGCGATGGCGCTGGCGCAGCCGAACGTCTGGAACTTGACGTCCGCGATGTGACCCGAATCATCGAGCTTGAACATCAGTTTGAGGGCATCCCCGCAGGCAAGCGAACCGACCTCGCCCACCCCGTCGGCGTCCTCGATCACACCGACATTGCGCGGATTCAAGAAGTGATCCTTGACCTTCTCGGTATATTCCCACATGGTTTCCTCCGATCGGCTCATGAAACAGGTTTCTCATATGGCCGGTGCAAAATCATACTTACCAACCGGTTTGTGAATCGACCTTAAAAATAGCCACGATTTCCGGAAAAACAAAGCGCTGTACAGCAGGGTGACCATCCGGTTGTCATTTACCCTGTGCGGCGCTATTTTTAGTGAGAAAATAGAAAAATACGACGACATCCAAAAGGGTCACGGCAAAAAATAATTCCACATCTTGCTTGTCTTTCGGCTCGTCTAACCGTGTTACATCCACCGGCATGCAACTCGATATGCGCCGCTGGATGCACCGTGCAGACGAACCCAAATCCGGCGCAATCGTTGTCGAATTATGTGCTGCCGTGACCGGTTAACCGGCCAACGGGCTAACGGGCCAACGGGCCCAACGGGCAAACTTTATAAAGGAGAGCGTCATGGATGTGCGCAGAGCGGACTTTGCGGGAAACTGGTACCCGGCCGAGGCGTCGGCCTGTGAGCGGGAAATCAGAAGATTTATAGACGACGGGCAGCGCGCCGCCCTCTCCGGAGCCGGGTTCGTCGGCGGGATTGTGCCTCATGCCGGCTGGTTCTACTCCGGGAGCATCGCCTGCAACGTCATCCGTGCCCTCGCGACGAAACCGGTGCCGGAGGTCATCATTATTTTTGGCATGCACCTGCACCCGAATTCGGATCTCTACCTGATGGCCGATGGGGCCTGGGAAACGCCCCTGGGAGAAATCGGGATCCATTCGGCACTGGCGCACCGGCTCCTGGAACTCTTCGAGTTTCAGGTGGAAACCGGGCGGCACCACCACCCGGACAACACCATCGAGCTGCAACTGCCGTTCATCAAATATTTTTTCCCGGACGTGACGATCCTTCCCATCGGTGCGCCGCCGGAGGCCCGATCGCTTGACGTCGGCCGGAGCGCGGTCGATATCGCCGGCGAGCTGGGCCTGCGCGTCAAAGTGATCGGGTCGACCGACCTGACCCACTATGGGGCTAATTATGACTTTACTTCACACGGCAGCGGTGCGGCGGCACTGGATTGGGTCAAAAACAGCAATGACAGCCGCATTATCGACACCATTATCGCCATGGACCCCGAGCGGGTCATCGAGGAAGCCTTGACCCACCAGAACGCCTGTTGTGCCGGCGCGGCCGCCACGACCATCGCCGCCGCCGACCGCCTCGGCGCCCGGCAGGCCCAATCGCTGGCCTACACCACGAGCTACGACAAGAGTCCCGCCGAAAGTTTCGTGGGATACGTCGGGATCGTGTTCGGCTGAAAACGTCTTTTGATTACGGTGTTTACGCCCGACCGGCCGATTTCTGCCGTTCTTGGGCTTTGTCGATTTTCGCCCAGGTGTCCTTGAGGGTCACCGTACGGTTGAAAACCCGCTTGCCGGGTGTCGCGCAGCCCGCATCGACGCAGAAGTACCCCAGGCGTAAAAATTGGTAGCGGCTCCCGGGCGCCGCCGTGGCCAGGCCCGGTTCCACGCGGCAGCCGGTCAACACCTCCAGGGAGGCGGGATTGACATAATCGGTGAAATCACGGCCCTCCTCGACGTCGTTGGGATTCTCGCGCGTGAACAGATTCCCGTAGAGCCGGACTTCGGCCTCGGCGGCGTGCGCGGCCGAAACCCAGTGCAGCGTGCCCTTGACCTTGCGGCCGTCCTGCGACCAGCCGCCGCGGGTATGCGGGTCGTAGGTGCAGCGCAGTTCGACAACCTCGCCGGTCGCTTCGTCTTTCACGACCTCGGTGCAGGTGATGTAATAGGCGTGCTTCAGCCTGACCTCGCGCCCCGGCGCCAGGCGAAACCACTTGCGCGGCGCATCTTCACGGAAATCCTCGTTTTCGATAAAAATAACATTTGAGAACGGCACTTTACGTGACCCCATGGCAGGATCTTCCGGGTTGTTCTCCGCCGTCAGTTCCTCGACCTGCCCTTCGGGATAATTGGTGATCACCACCTTCAGGGGGTTAAGGACCGCCATGACCCGCGGAGCGGTCTTGTTCAGCTCCTCCCGGACGCTGTAATCGAGCAGGGCCATATCGACCGTGCTGTTGCTTTTGGCGACGCCGATGCGGTCGCAGAAGTTGCGGATGGCGGCCGGCGGGCAGCCGCGGCGGCGCAGCCCCGACAAGGTCGGCATGCGCGGATCGTCCCAGCCCTCGACGTATCCGCCCTCGACCAGGGTGATCAGCTTGCGTTTGCTGAGCACGGTGTACGTCAGGTTCAGGCGCGCAAATTCAATCTGGCGCGGATGGTAGACCTCGAGCCGATCCAGCACCCAGTCGTAAAGCTCGCGGTTGTTTTCGAACTCCAGGGTGCACAGCGAGTGGGTGACGCCTTCGAGGGAATCCGAGAGGCAGTGGGTGAAATCGTATAGAGGGTAGATACACCATTTGTCGCCGGTCCGGTAGTGGTGCACGTGCTTGATGCGGTAGAGCACCGGGTCGCGCATCAGCAGGTTGGGCGAAGCCATGTCGATTTTCGCGCGCAGCACATGCGTTCCATCCCCAAATTCTCCGGCGCGCATGCGGGCGAAAAGATCGAGGTTTTCGGTTACCGGCCGGTCGCGAAAAGGGCTGTTGCGACCCGCTTCGGTCAGGGTGCCGCGGTACTGGCGGATCTCCTCGGCGCCGAGGCTGTCGACGTAGGCCTGCCCGTTGCGGATCAGCCGCACCGCAAACTCGTAAAGCCGCTCGAAGTAATCCGAGGCCGCGTACTGCCGCTCGCCCCAGTCGAAGCCCAGCCAGCGGACATCGGTCTTGATCGACTCCACGTATTCGATGCTTTCCTTGGCCGGGTCGGTGTCGTCGAACCTGAGGTTGCACAGGCCGCCGTAGTCGGCCGCCAGCCCGAAATTCAGGCAGATCGATTTGGCATGGCCGATGTGCAGGTAGCCGTTCGGTTCGGGCGGAAAGCGGGTCATGAACCGGCCGTCCCAGCGGCCGGTCTGCATGTCTTCGTTGATGATGGCCCTGATGAAATTGGGGGGCGCGGCCGGGGCCCCTTCGCCGTCGGGACGCTTTTCGCCTGTGGTGGTCGCGTGCGGATCTTCCGAATTCTGCATGTGATTCCCCGGAATACGATTAAATTGGAGGATGAAAGCCGGATTGCCATTTTACCCGATAAAAGTTACATTTATAATAATTTAAAGGCGATCGCAATTAAATTGCGCAACCGGGCTTGGAACAAAAGGAGGGTGGGATGCGCGTTAATGTGGATGATATCAACGAGAACGGCACTGAACTGGCCTTCAGGGAAGACCCCGCATCGTTTCCGTCGCTGGCCGAACTTGGCCGCAGACGGGAATGCGATTTTACGATGCCCCTGGCCATCGAGCTTCATATCCGGCGCATCGGCGACTTGTTCGCGGCGGACGGCCGCTTCGCCACCCGCATTCGCCAGTCGTGCAGCCGCTGCCTGGCGGATTTCGAGGCCCCGCTCGCCGCCGACTTCGCCCTTACCTTCACCCGGCAGCCCGCGGAAACCCCCGAATTGTCCCGCCGCACGGAGATCGAACTCGACCCCGAGGAAATCGGCCAGATCTTTTTTCGGGGCGACGAGATCGATCTTGGCGCAGCCGTCCAGGAGGAGGTGCTGATGGCCTTGCCGATGACACCCCAGTGCCGGCCCGACTGCAAGGGCCTCTGCCCCCGCTGCGGCGCCGACCTGAACCGGGGCGCCTGCGGCTGCGACAATACGGTTGTCAACCCGAAATTCGCCGTGCTCCAAGGCTTGAAAATAATTAAAAAATAATAGTATCACGTCACTGCGCGCTTTTTCGGGCTTGCGACGTCACGTTATCGTTTACCGGAATCGTCTTTTGCATGGGAACCTCCGACCATAAGGATATCAGCTGCCGGGTCACCCGGACCCTGCTGATGTACGTGCGCGAATGCAACGGCGGCTCCCTCGGGAATCTCCTGGACGATCTGGAACGCGATGAACGATATCTGCTGGACCCCGACAACTGGGTTTCCCACGCGTTTCTCCAGGTCCTGTATCATCGGATGATCCGGATTCTGGATGACAAAAACGCGGTCTACCACATGACCATTGCCTCCGAACGTTTTCAGTCCCTGGGTCTGCTCGATCGTATCGTCCGACTGTTGGGCAGTCCTAAGCTCATCTACGGCCAGGCCCCGAAATACAACCGGTTGCTGAAACTGAATGGAGACGTCTATATCCACGAACTGGGAAATTCGCGGGTGGTTTTGGAAGATCGCTACCACGACAGCGCCCAGAAGACCCGGTACGACTGCGACTATACCCGCGGAATATTGGCCGGCATTCCCACCTTGTTCGGCATGCCCCTGGCTGAAATCGAAGAAGTGGAATGCCAGGTTCATCCCGATGTCTACGGCGAAAGGATATGGTCCGACCATCCCGTCCATGGTCGACCGGGTTGCCTGTACCGGGTCCAGTGGCAGAAAAGCAAAGCGGCGTCCGGCTGGAAACGCTTCATTACGAAGCGGCACGTCTATGAACGGGCCATTGAAGATCTTCAGGAAGCCAATTCGCGGATTCAGGAAAAATACGACGAGGCCAGACGACTCGCCGCCGATTTGGAAACCGCCAACAGGGACCTTTTGTCATCCAAACGTCAGTTGGAGAAAAGCAGGGCGGAATACATGGCCTCTGAGGGCAGGTACCGGCTCCTGGCGGAGAATGCGTCGGATATCATCTGGACCTTCGATCTGGCAACCATGCGCTTTGACTACATCAGCCCGTCGGTCTTGCGCGTGAGAGGTTTCAGCCCTGAAGAAGCCATGGAAATCAGCCTGGAAACCACATTGTCCCCGCAGTCCTTTAAACTCGTGCGCAAGGTCCTGGCCGAGGAGCTTGCCCGGGATGGAAGTGAAGGCGTCGACCCCGATCGATCCCGGACCATGGAACTCGAGCAGATTTGCAAAGATGGCTCGTTTGCCTGGTCCGAGGCGACCGTGACCTTCATCCGCAATAAGGAAGGGAAACCGGTCGGTGTGTTGGGGGCAACCCGCGACATAAACAAGCGCAAGCGGGCCGAGCACGAGAAAGCGCAGCTGGAAGCGATGCTCACCGAAGCCCGGCGGCTTGAATCACTGGGGACCCTCGCGGGCGGCATCGCCCACGATTTCAACAATCTTCTCATGGGGGTCATGGGACACACGTCGATCATGAGTATGAAACTGAATCCCGGACACTCCTTCTTCGAGCACATAAAGGGCATAGAGGAATGCGTCAACAGCGCAACGGAGCTGACCCGCCATCTGCTTGGCTTTGCCCGCAGTGGTAAATACGAACTCAAGGCAACGGATATCAACCGCCTGATAGAAAGAATTTCGGAAATGTTCGGCCGCACGAGAAAGGAACTCGGCATCGTCAGAAAACTTCAACCAAATGTCTGGCCGGTTGACGTGGACAGAAGCCAGATGGAGCAGGTTTTGCTGAACCTTTTCGTCAACGCGTGGCAGGCCATGCCAAGCGGCGGCGTGCTGACGCTCGAAACACGAAATGTCATGCTCGATCGGAAATTTGCCGAAGCCAACGGCATCGATCCGGGCCTTCATGTAAAGATCTTGGTCACCGACACCGGAGCGGGCATGGATGAGGAAACGCGGCAGCGGGTATTCGAGCCCTTTTTCACGACCAAGGACATTAAAAGGGGCACGGGATTGGGCCTTGCTTCCTCTTATGGGATCATCGGGAATCACGGCGGCGTCATCACCGTGTCCAGCGTCAGAGGCCAAGGATCGACGTTCACAATATATCTTCCCGCCGTTCGCAAATCGTCCGACGCAGAGAAAAAGCCGATCGTCAAAGCCATTCTCAAAGGAAAAGAAACCGTCCTGCTTGTGGATGACGAAGAGAAGCTCCGCGATGTGGGAACGCAAATGCTTCAACTGCTTGGGTACACTGTATTGACCGCCGGCAGTGCAAAAGACGCCATCGCGGTATTTGAGGAGAACAAAGATCGTGTTTCCTTGATTATTCTGGACATGATCATGCCCGAAATGGGTGGCGACGAGGCATTCGATCGGCTGGTAGCTATCCGCCCGGATATAAAAGTGATCCTTGCGAGCGGATATAGCGTCGAGGGCAAGGCCGGTGACCTATTGAAACGAGGCTGCAGCGGTTTCATTCAGAAACCATTCACCCTTGAAGATTTGTCACAGAAGATGCGCGATGCACTGGATGGCTGACCCGCAGCAACCCGAGAAGTCCGCTTCAGACGAAAAAGTCAGTCATAGGGGATGGACATTAAATGGTGTCCATCCGGGTTTTCATTTTTGATACTGCTCAGTTTCCGATTCAGAAATGGGCAATTTTTCAGTAGGGGCGCACCTGTGTGTGTGCCCTTCATGTGGGAAGCGCCCGAGGTATTTGTGCCTGTTAAAGGGCAGACACAAAGGTCTGCCCCTACGGTTATTATTGTGTGATCCTGTTTTGGAAACGATTGGGTATTTTGTCACTTCTTTGGTCACGCCTTGGCGTGATTGACGCCTAAATTGCGGAAAAGGGCCATTTCTGAACGGAAACTAAATAGCACATCCCCGTCATTTTCACCCCTCCCGTTTCGACCCCCGCGCCGCATGTCTGCCGAGCACTCACGTGCCATGCAATGATTTTCTGCAATTTATCAATTAATTTTTACAATTTGGCGCCAATCTTGCAGGTGCTGAAGCGTTGCGCGACGTGCGCCACGTCGTCCATCTTTGCTTTTGCCGATGGGCCATAACCGCACGAGGCCTTTTTCTTCCGATCGCCGATCTTACGCCGTGACCACAATAAGGAATTCTCATGCCAGGTAAAGACACCGCTGTAATCGACAAGACGGAGCATCTCGACCTTGAGCCCGGAACCGAGCTGAGCCTTGTTGCAGAGGGCCTCGACGGTGCGCTGAAAAGCACGTATGTCGGTCAAAAAAAAAATCGCTATATCGTCGTCGCCCCTCCGTCACGCCAAAGCGGCATCGAAAAAAAACTGCTTCGGAGCGGCCGCCTGACAGTCAAGTTTTCATCTAAAGGAAATGTCCTGAAATTCTCCTCCAGGTTGATCGAAGTTACCCGCGAGCCTTTAAAACTGCTCTTGCTGGCATACCCCGCCGCAGTGGTGAGACTCGAATCCCGATCCCATAAACGGATCACCTGCTTTATCTCGGCTGAAATCGACATCAACGACGAAACGAAAGCCGGGGTCATCACGAATATCAGCAAAAGCGGCTGTTGCTGCATCTTCGATGCGGCTGCGAACGGAGACCATGCGCTGCAGAGCGACGATAAGATTACGATGAGCTTCTCCTTTCCGGGGATTATCGACCGGCAGGAGGTTCCGGGAAAGATAAAGGCTGTTCGCAGCAAAGGCCGACAGCTGGAGGTCAGAATTGAATTTGCGGATGTCGCCTGGTGGGTTCCCCCATATGATTGAATAAGGGTGGCATTCTCATCATCGGCCGCAGGGCCGGCCGGGTGTTACCGGATGTCAAAATCTTGTCGTCTGCCCGAACTGGCGAGCGCATCTCTTCGTGAGCCCTTAACTGTTTTATAAACGGCATTGGAACCGTCTATGAGTTTCCCGAATGAAGCGCACGGGGAAAGCACCGATATGGCGCATCCGGATAACGATCCCCATCATCGAAAGCACGCCGCGCGGCATCACCTGAAGCGAACCGCCATCTCGTGCATCGGCGGCATGGCGCTCCTTGCCGGAACCCTGGTTTTCGGCACCTGGTATTACTCGCAACCCCTGTCGGCCCGGGAAAACACGCCGGTTGCCGGTGAGGGCGCCGCGCAGGAATTCGAGCAAAACGACATCAAACCGACGTCAGCATCCGCGGCGGCACGTGGAGAAAAGGTCGAACCCGATTCGGATATAACGGCACCGGAATCGGAAAAATCGCCCTTGCTTCAATCCGCTCGAAGCCAGCCGGTCAAAAACAGTGACGACGTTGCCAACCGCCGCCTGGAGATACCTTCCACCCCCAAGAGGAAAACCTCGTCTAAGAAAAGGCCGGCAAATGAAAACCGTCAAATTATCATAAGGGATACGTCATCGGGCGCATCGGTGCCCGCCCGTGACGTCGACCTTTTCTATCAGAAGGCGCTGCGCTATCACCGCGATGGCAGGTTACCGCAAGCCGTCCAGATGTACAAACAGGTCATCCGGGCAGATCCCGGTCATCGGGATGCGCGGTTCAACCTCGGCGCGGCCTATGTTCAACTGGCGGCGTATTCGGAAGCATATCCCCTGATGAAACGGCTGCGGGCCGCCGATCACCTGAACCCCGATGTTCTGGTGAATTGTGCCATCGTCGAAATTGGTCTGGGAAGACCGGCGGAGGCGATTCAGATACTGGATACGGCCGCCTGCCAGGGGGCGGAATCTCGGTTCGGGATCTATTTTCATCGGGCGGTCGCCCTGAGCCGGCTCGGCAAGCTGGAAGAAGCGCGCATCTCCTACAAAAAGGCCGAGGATCTCAATGGCGGCCATGCCCTTCTGCTCTTTAACCTGGCGGTTCTTTCCGACAAATTGCACCGATATGACGAAGCCGTTCAATACTACGAGAAATTCCTGCGACAAAAAGGTCCGTTGCCGGCGGATGAGCAAAAAAAGATCGAAGACCGCATCAGGTCCTTGCAGGCTTATGCGGGGTTCGTTCAATAAGGTTGACGACATGAAGAAACGCATTGGCGACATACTGATTCAAATGGGCTTCATCGACCAGGGCCAGTTGGAGATGGCCTTGATGGAGTCCAAGAAAACCGGATCCATGCTGGGCGATGTGCTGATCCGGCTCGACTGGATCACAGATGAAAAACTCCAGATGGCCATCGCCGTGCAGAGCGGCGCTGAAATACTGGACACCGCCGCGGTGGTCATCGATCACGGCCTGGTCGACAAGATTCCAGTGGAATTTGTCACCAAACACAACGTGTTTCCTTTTGCCTGGGAAGACAACATCCTCAAGGTCGCCACCGCCAACCCTTTCGATGTGTTGACCAAGGACGAACTCGCCCGCATGACCGGGTGCCGGGTGGCGACCTACCTGGCTTCCAAGGAGTGGATTTCCAAGGCGGTTGAACTGCACTACAAGCGCGCCCGCAGCATCGACGAAGAAATCGAGAAGCTGACCCTGATCAATGCCGGCGCGGCGGAGGCGGCCGACAATCAGATCGTCAGGCTCGCCGACATGCTGATCGAAAAAGGCGACGTGCTCAGGGCCAGCGACATTCACGTCGAACCGGACAACAATCTCGTCCGGATCTACTACCGCATCGACGGCGTTCTGCAGCAGAAGCATATTTTCCCCAAAAGCTTTCACCAAAGCCTTTCGACCCGCTTCAAAATCATGGCCGATATCGATATCTCCAATGTCAACATCCCCCATGACGGCCGGTTCAAATACCAGGGCGGTATCGGTGAAATCAACCTGCGGGTGTCGACCTTCCCCACCCATTTAGGGGAAACGATTGTCTTGCGGCTGTTGAAGTATACCGATGTCGTGGGCGACCTTTCCCGGCACGGCTTCGAGAAGGATGACCTCGACCGGTTCATGAAAAACCTGAAGCGCCCTTACGGCCTGATTCTCTCCACCGGCCCGACCGGGTCCGGTAAGACCACGACCCTTTACTCGGCATTGATGAAAATCAACACTCCCAACATCAATGTCATGACCATAGAAGACCCCATCGAACACGTCATTCCGACCGTCCGCCAGACGGCCGTCAACCCCAAGGCCGGCCTGACCTTCGGCAACGCCTTGCGATCGGCGATGCGCCAGGACCCGGATGTCATTCTCGTCGGCGAAATCCGGGATCAGGAAACGGCGGAGCTGGCGCTGCGCGCCTCGATTACGGGCCACCTGGTGTTGTCCACCCTGCACACCAACGACGCCGCTTCGGCCATCAACCGCATGCTGGACCTGGGAATCAATACCAGCATCCTGGCATCTTCACTGGTGATGGTGGCGGCCCAGCGGCTGGTGCGCAAAATCTGCCCGCACTGCCGGACGATGAAGCCCTGCACGCCGGCGGAAGAAGAATTTTTCCGCCGCCACGACCTCCAACCGCCGGCCGAAATCCCCCAGGCCGTGGGGTGCCCGAGCTGTGATCACAACGGATACAACGGGCGTATCGGCATCTTCGAGGTGCTCGAGGTGGACCGGGCCATGGAAGAGCTGATTTCCGCCGGCGCCATTCACAGCCGGATCCAGGAAATTGCGGTCAAGGCCGGAACCAGCCTGATGTTCAAGCAGGCCCTTAAAAAAGTGGCCGGCCAGGTCACCTCGATCGAAGAAATCCAGCGGGTGGTCGCCAATGCCTAGTTACGGCTACAAGGCCATCGATGACGCCGGAAAGATTTTGCGGGGCAGCGTCATCGCGCTCGGCGAAAAAGATGCGGAACTGCGAATCGCGCAGGAGGGCCTGACGCTGATCGCCATCCGCAAGCTGAAGGACCGCCTCCTGGATAATGCATTCAGCGGTCTGGCGGTCAAGCCGCGGCTTCTGATCGAATTGTATCGACGGCTTTCGCAGACTCTTGAAATGGGGCTTCCCATCCTCACGGCCCTGGAAGAAAATGCCAAGGTGCTGCCCTCCAGGACGCTCAAGAAGGCGCTCAGCGAAATCCGGCTGTTCATCGAAAACGGCCACAGCCTGCACGAATCCATGTCGCATTTTCCGAAGATCTTCAGCAAGCTCGATCTGGGCATCATCCACATGGGCGAACAGACCGGTGTCATGCCCAGGTGTTTGAACGAGATGGCCGATTTTCACGAATGGAAGGAAGATATCCGCTCGACGATCAAGAAAGCGGCGATCTATCCCGCCTTCGTTCTGCTGGCCCTGGGGGCGGTCATCGGGGTCTGGGTCGGATACGTGCTGCCTCAGATGGCCGTTCTTCTGAAGGAAATGGGGGTCGTCATCCCGTCCGCCACCCAGGTCGTGCTGACGGTCAGCAATTTCATCAGGGCCTACTGGGCCTTTATGATCGGCGGGACCGCCGCGGCGGTCGTGCTTTCCATCCTCGTTCAGAGAAATCGCACGGCGGCGGTGGTCGTTCACAAGTATTTGCTGCGGATCCCCCTGCTGGGACCGGTCGTTCAAAACATCGCCCTGGCCCGCATGTGCCACTATTTTGCAACCATGTACAAGGCCGGCATGTCGATCGGCGTCATTTTCGAGATTCTCGCCGATGGGGTGCTGGGCAACAAATACCTGGAGTCCCGCTTGTCTGCGGCCTACCGGGAAATTCAGCTCGGCCGCGGAATTGCGGAGAGCTTCGAAAAAACGGGCGGGTTTCCGCTGCTCCTGGTCGGCGGGATCAAAAACGGGGAAACGACCGGCACTCTCGACGACACGTTCGCGCGCCTGGGTGATTTTTACGACAAGGAAGTCAAAAGAACGGTGCAGGCGCTGCTCGGCAGTATCGAACCCCTGACGATTATTCTCTTAGGAAGCGTGTTCGGCCTGATCATCCTTTCGATACTTCTGCCGCTTTACGATGTCTTCAGCGACCTGGGCAAGGCCTACTGAACCGGGGTGAGAAGTAGAAACTCGATACGTGAAACCTGATACTTGAAACTCGGGATCAGGAGACCTTAGTTTTTGGCTCATCCGCTTTGACGGCGGTCGGAGCGAGAGACTTACCTTACTCGAGACGAAGCAGGGAAACGTCGGGTCGAGTGTAATGAACGCCGATGCATGATCCAAACCTGACGCACTGTTGGGGTTCACTCCGCTCACCCCAACCTACAATTCTTGGAAATCCACCCGAGTCGAATGCTATCCACCGATTTTGCTGACGAACCAAATCTTTACTAAGACGCACTGTTGGGGTTCACTCCGCTCACCCCAACCTACAATTCTTGGAAATCCACCCGAGTCGAATGCTATCCACCGATTTTGCTGACGAACCAAATCGTGACTAAGTAAAAAAGCTTCGTAGGTTGGGGTGAGTTTAACGAACCCCAACAAGGAGTCATTTCAAGCATATGATATAATTGTGCCCCAGCCGGCCGATCAAAAGCCGGCTGGGGCACACGTGGCAAACCTGCGGAGCGCTTCGCCCCGTCAAAAACCTTCCCCACCCTGTCAGGACAAAGAAGACATTTAGGCCGCAGGCGCTCCTTCCTCTTGCCACCTGGTGGCGTAAACAGTATCCGGTTTCTGCCAGACGATGGCGTTGGCGCGGATTTGGGGACAGAAGCGGGCGGATTTGTTATCGGTCACCTGCATTATGTTCATTAAAGTCTGTGTAGCTCTGATGATTGGTTCAAAACCGATTCTGCCATCCCAGACGGGCAGGTGTTGTTTACGGCAGATTTATGGTAAACCCGCGACCGGCGAGGGCGAGCGGGGTGGGCGGACTGGAAGGGACAATGGCGCCGCCGCCGCCGGCGCCGCTGCGGATGTCGATTTGAGTGCCCGATAGAATGCTGTAGGTGCCGGCGGTGCCGCTGCCGAGAAGCCCCAGGTCGCTGCCCTGCGTCCGGTTGTGGACATAAATGGTCCCTGCGGAGTTGTTGTTGACCGCCAGCGCAAGGTATTCGCAGATTTCACCGTAGAGCAGGTTTTCGCCCAGGTAGACAACGAGGTCGTCGAAGACGTCGATCGGCGGATGTCTCAAATAGTTGGGGGACCCGTCGGTGTTGTCGCCCTGGTGGGTGCCGGTGCCGATGCGATCGAAGGTGTTTCCGTCGCCGTCGGCATCTCTGACACCGGCGCTGACAAGAACAGCGGCAACCTGAACCGGAATGGCCGCACCATCGCCGTCCACGACGGCGGGACCGCCCGCGAGGCCCGCGCGCAGGGCGGTGCAACTCGTCGCCCGGTCGGTGCCCAGATTGCCGTTCAGTGCATACTTCAGGCTGCGCTTGTTCGGATCGGTGGGAAGCAGTTTGAGGGTTTGGTATGGCAGGGTGCCGGCGGACGCGCCGCTGTTTTCATTTCCGTTCGCGCTGGTGTCGGCCCAGGGCAGCCGGCCGTTGATGCCGGCAAAGCTGACCAGGGCGGCTTCGGCCTGTTTCAGGTAGTCGATGGTCTCGTTGCGCGCCTTGCGCTGAGTCAGGATGCCCATCACCGAGATCCCGCCGCCGGCCAGCAATCCGATGATGACCATCACGATGGCAATCTCGATCAGCGAGAATCCGCGCTGCTGCGTGAGCAGGCCATAAAAGAATCGCTGCCGGATCGGCGGTTTCAGTTCTATTGTGGTCACGGCTTAAGGATTCCATGGTCCAACGGGCTTTAAGGCAATGATGGCGACAGGGCCCATAAACCCCAACGTCGCCGGTAGCAGCCTTGTCGGCCGCTATCTACAACAAAGGGGTAAGGCCTAAAACGCCATATACAGAGTGCCGACCGTTGTTCCTGCCGTGTAGGCCACGTTGCCAACGATCGACCCCGAATTCCAGGTGCCGTTATCAAATTTCTGATCGATCTCCAGACACACCTCGGCGGGTATATTGGAAAACATGAAGTAGTGTCGGGCCGTGCCCGGACCCGGATCGACCCACTGCAGACGGACCGTGCCCCCGAAGGCGTGACTCGGGAGTTCGGTGGTGCCGTTGTAGTCACCGGCAATCAACTCGGAGCGCACCAGGTCCCTGAAAACTTCATAGATTTCGGCGTTGGTCTCGATGATTCCATTGCCGTTGCCTTCAGCGTCGGCTCCCGGCGGAATGGCGGCCTGATTCTCATCGCCGGGATACACGCCGTATTTGTCGTAAAAGCCCATTACCGCGGCCCTGAGTTCATCGGCTTGTTTGACAACGCGCTTAACCTTGGCATTGTTGATCATGCCCTGCGCCTTGAGCACACCGCCGATCAGAAGACCGATAATGACCATGACGATGGCAATCTCCACCAAAGTGAAACCAGCCTGGCTTCTTTTTACTTTCTTCAGGTTCAGCATTTTTCTTTATTCCCTTTCGACTGGAGTTAAAAAACGGTCTTTGTAAAGAAAAAAATTATAAGCAAACTTGATGCCAATGCCGCATTTCGTTATCTTTGTTGGGGTTCGTTGCACTCACCCCAACCTACGAACCAAACCTGTGTCCGGGTTGCATGAGAGGAAGTCAACCACCGCTTTCGCATCGGTTAACTGACCTTTTTGATGTAGGGCGTCAGAAAGATCACCAGCTCGCTGTTTTCGTACGACTCCTCGCCGCGACCGAAAAGGTATTTGAGAACCGGCAGTCGGCCGAACCATGGCAGGCCTTGTTTGTCGAGGGCCTTTATCTGGCTGATCAACCCGGCCAGCACCACCGAGCGCCCTTCCCGGACGCGAACCGTCGTGGCCAGCTCCTGAAGATCGATGATGGGGTTGGTTATCGACTGGGTGAGGGTCGCCGTCAGGGGCAATTCGACCTCGACTTCATCCTTGATGCGGGTGATGGTCGGTACGATCAGCAGCGACACGATGCCGTCCTGGGAAATCTGGGGCGCCAGGCCGAGCTGCAGCCCCAAAATCACGCGCTTGATGGAGGAGCGATAGGTGATGGTGTTGGTTTCCAGGTCCTGATCCACCCCGCTGATATCGCCGAAGGGAAACTGAAACCCCACCGTCAACACGGCCGACTGGCCGTTCATGACGGTCAGATGCGGATTGGACAGCACCGACACCTCCCCTTGCGTCCTCAGAAAATCGATCACCGCACTGAAAGCGGATTTTTCCGCCAGGGCGATCGTGCTGCCGCCGTTTAAAAAGAGACTGAATTCATCGGGCAAAAGACCCGAGTTGGATGTAAAAAGAGCCTGGAGATTGGTCCAGTCGATTCCGTATTTGTTGGCGTCGTTGAGCTTGACCTCCATGATTTTCGCCTCGATAAACACCTGCCGGTGCAGCGATTCCACCAGGGAATCCAGAAAGCTCACCATGGTGCTTATCCGCGTGGGGGTATCGGCCATGTAGATAATGCCGGCATTGCGATCGATTCGCAGCACGCCTTCAGGCGATTTGAGCACTTTCAGAGCCTCTTCGACCCCGGTCCAGACATCGTTTCTCTCCGCCGAGCGCTGGGCTTTGACCTGAAATTTCCCGGCCACGCCGGCGCCTTCCAAACTGGTGGACAGCATGTCTCCCCCGATGTCGATCTCGGTCATACCGCCCATGTCCAGATAGTCCAGGTGATAGATTTTCTCCTCGAACCGCTTGACATCCAGAGACCCGTTGTCGATTTTCCAGGCATAACCGGATCCCTTGACCACCACCGTATTGAGCGTCTCCGGCAGGGTGGCGTTCTTCAGGCGCACGGTTACCGGCCTTGTCAGATCGACTCCCGATTCGATCGACAGGTTAAGATTGGTATCGGTCACGATCGCGTTCAAAACAGCCCCTAACGGCACATTTTCAAACAACAGCGAATAAAGCCGCGTCTCTTCGACCAGGTCGCGGGCAATCGGTTCCATTTTCTCTGCAAACGGCGGCGGGCCGGGCGGTTCGATAAATTTTTCCCGCCGCAGCATTTCTCCCGGATTAATCTCGTTTAACTCGGTCAATACTACCGGCCGCGGTTCAGGGCCCGCACAACCGCCGGCAGCGGCGGCCACGATCAAGGCGATAAAAATCAACGCCGGATAGATCCGGCGGTCACTGCACATTTTCAGCGACAGGTGATGCATAGCTTCCCTCACAACCTCAATGGTCATTCGTGACGTCAGGTTTTACCCCAACGTTGCAAAAGTCGGAGGGCTTCAGAGTCAAGGCGTCAAGGGTGCAGCTGTAAATTCCTACCGCAATCCCTTGACAACGCGGGATCTGAAGTCCTCCGGCTTTCCCGCAGGGTAAACAACACAGCAAAATTGATCCCATCCTTCGATTTCACCGGTGGTGAATATCCTGGAACTAGTCGTATCGAAACGATATTTGTTGTAATTGCGTTCTATTAGCCATACGTTGCTGTGTTGTTTAGGCAACTATGGGGTTTACTGATCGCCAGCCGCGGTCCCCGCCTGGCGATTGAAAGAAAAGAAAACATCGGGGGTTTTGAGAAACCATCTTTGCCCCTCCTTGGTCAGGACAATTCCCTTTTCTTCAATTGTTTCGATCCGAAACTCGCGCACTCGATCACCTTTCTTGTATCTTCGGTTTTCTATAACCGCCATGGCCTCGACATTGCCGCGGATGCCCCGGCAACGAATGACACCGGCCAATTTCGGCAGCTGTTCCCCGGGCGTCTTTGTCTCGCTCACCGGGCCGGTCCCGGCATCCGGTGCGCCGGCCGGCCGAGCCTCGAATTGGGCCGACAATTTCGTAAAGGCCTGGTCCAGGTCGACATCCTCCGCCAATTCCTTGGCGGTCAGCGACAAAATATCCTGCAGTTGCCGCCATTTTTCACTGGCCAGCCTGACCTGCACGGATTGTCCCGAAACGGGCATGCTCAAGAGACCCATCAATTTTGACCCGTTGGCTCCCGCCAGCAGCAATGCGGCCAGCAGCCAGCAGCCGAATACCAGACGCGGGCGGCTGCCCGATATTTTCAGTGAGCGACATAGTCATAAACCGGTGCCAGGCATTCCTTGTGGTCAGGTGGCGCTTTCGGCGGTCGAAACGCTGAACCGGTAGTCGCAGGTTACCTGGAATCTGGCCACGTCCGCGAGCGGCTCCAGCGCGATGTGAAGGTGTCGAATTTTAAGACAGGCGTGGTTTTCACGCAGTGACCCGAGCCACCGGACGGCATCGTTGAAGGAGCCGACGAAAGAGAGCTTGACCGGCAGGCTCTCCTCACCGGCCACCTTTGGCTGACTGGCAAAAGTCACGTCCGCGAGATGGTGACGCAGAGCATTGACCCTCAAAGAGTTTTCCAGCTGCAAGAGGCCTAGTTTCAGGGAGGCGACAGTTTTGGGTCAGCGACGAATTCCGGTGCAGCACATCTGAAATCTGCGCGGCGTTATCCTTCCAGAACCGGTGATCCCTTTCCAATATCTCCTTTTGCGTGCGCAGATCCTGGATTCGGTCGATCTTTTCCATCGTCCAGAAGTTGAGCACGAGAACACCGGCCCAGACCACGGCGACCATGAACCAGCGCTTCTTGACGTTACTGCGCATCACAAATCCAATCGAAATTTGATGATATAATCCTGGAGGGCTTCGAGCGGCTGGTTCTGCTTGACCTCGAAATCGATATCCGCCACGGTCAGCGGGCGATTGCCTTTGAAATTGGCGTTTAAACCGTCCGTCAGGGCCGAAAGACAGGCTTTGAACTGCTCCTGATCACCGATCGCACGAAGGCTTTGAGGGTCACGCCGGGGGTTTCTTCGACCTCCAGGACCACTTCCTGGAGGCGGACATTCGGCGGCAGCGATCGGGCCAGTTTGTGCAGAACTTCCTGCGGCGAGGATCTTCCGGCTTCGCCTAAAAGAACATCGAGCGCCTGGTTGTAGTGTTGGATGTTCTGACTTTCTTCGATGGTGACGCCCTGGCGGCCATTTGATCCCGTCAGCCGCACCTGGTTCGACCATTTGTCGAGCCACATCGCTTCGAGGCCCAAGAGAACCAATAGGATCACGCCAAGGACCGTCGCGGCGGTTTGAACCGGTTTCCATTCCAGCTCTTTTTTCAACGTCCGGTGGCAGATAGACGCGAAAGTCGCCGGCGGAGACGATGTCCCTCGGCCCCAGAAATCCAATCGTTCCCTGCGCGGCGCCCGAGTGTTGCCGGCGCGCTCGCGTCCGCCAGGATGTGATTCAAGTCCTGAACGTCACGGTCGAAGGCCGCGGATAAGGCGGATCTGCTGTCGTTTTCGCCCGCCACCAGGTATAGCTTGTCGATTTCGCTCTTGGTTTTTTGCGAAAAGAGGTACAGCGACTGATTGACCTCGTGGACGATGGAAGCATATTTTTCATCAACGACCGATGGCCCTTCCGGCAAGGGTATGCTGCGCGAAAACAAAAAGAGGCCTTCCGAGTAGAAATACAACAGGCCGATGCCGGCCAGCAGCTGAACGAACCCTTTCCCCCCCTTATCGAAATCGGGTATCGACTGTCTTATCTTCTCCTGCCAGATAAGGGCGGGGCAGGTGATATGGTGCGGCTGCAGGTTCAACAGCGCCAGTTTTCGGTATAATTGGAAGAAATGCGGATCCTGCAGGAAGAAAGCGTATACCCACTTCTCGCTTTTTTCGCGCAGGTAAAATGTCAGCTCGAAAAAATCTCCGATCTCGGGCTGGTCGGGAAACTGCTCCTGCAGCTTGCGGGTGACATAGGCCTCCGCCAGCGATTTCTTGCGGGATTGAAACTTGTAGGTCGAATTGCCAAACCAATAGTCCGGGAACAATCAAAAGCGCGATCCTGCGGCCCTTGATCGCCGCGAAAATCTTTTCCGCCTGAGGATTCTCTGCCGAGCATCGACTGGAGAGGGATATTGCCGACGGCGCGGCTGTCGCCGCG